>NZ_CP064923.1:0-1200000 GCF_018336915.1 Acaryochloris marina S15
TCGCTAAGTATCCCATCCACGGCATTAAAATCGATCAGAGTTTCGTCAAAGATTTGGCAGACAGCCCGGAGAGCAAAGAGTTGATTCGCTCGATGATCGCCATGGCCGATGCCTTGAATCTGCAAGTGGTGACTGAAGGGGTAGAAACCCTAGAGCAATTGCATGTGATTACAGAGCTGGGATGCTGCTATATTCAAGGCTTCTTATTTACGCGTCCCATGACTGTCCTGCAGGCAGAAGCATTTTTAGTGGATCAGCCGTATCGTGAGTTAGGTGCGATCGCAACTGAGTAACCCCAGAAACCAGAATATACAGTGAACCATCTCACCGTAATTCCCAAATCTGTAATCTACTCTTCGACACCAAAGATCGATAGATTTAGCGGAACAGCCTCCCCTAGCCAAGATGCATGGATGGTGTGATCGGCTAGATCATTCCCAGTGAGGGCATGGACAAAGACCGTCAACTCATTCCGATTGGCTTCCAGCCAGGGGATGAGTTGATCAAACTGATCTTTGTTAAAGGAAAGCTGACAGCTCCATCGAGGATGTGGCCCCACCAACTTTTGATGAACGCGCCCCACTTGGATTCCCCATAGCTCGCCTGCTTTATGACAAATGGACGATGCCACTGCCACCGAGTCTTGATCGAAGTAGACATGGGCGTGGTAGTGATCGTATGTGTTGGTGGGCCGTTTCGTCATGGGTGTTGTGGGCATCTAACGAGAGAACTTGCTCAACAAAATAGGATAAGTAGGTCTAATCTGTTTCCTATGGCCTAAACAGCATTCATCAGATCATCATATTCTTGAGAACTCAGTATTTTGGGAGTAACGATGGGTAGGCCAGAGTCAACCCTAAAGAAGGGGGTCTGTTTATAGCTGCCATCCAGGCGCGCCTTCAGGATCATCAGCAGATTACGCAGAATCGCTTTTAGCTGCCCAGTGGGTTTAGGTTTAGGGTCTTCTTTGGCACCCTTTGTATTCACGTAGGCGGGGTTGGAGGCGCAGATCTCATCCAGCTTGACATCAGCAGATTCCAAGCAATTATGAACCATACCCAGAAAAGACAGCGTATGGCTCGGTAATGTATTGCCAATGGGCGTGTTGCAACAAGTCGTATACCAGCGAAGTAGACCTGCTTCCGTCAGGCGCATACAGCCTAAATACTCAGTTCCTTGCGCAAAAGAGATATGCTTCGGCAGCATCTGCACGATCTCTGTGCCCCCCTGGTGATCGAGGATTTCATGACTTCTGCCTAAGAAGTGAGCAAACGCCTGACAATCCCGACAATAACAAATCAACCGATTGATCGATTCAGGTTTATTGATACTGCCTTGAACGCTTCCACACTTACATTGGATTGAATAGGTCATTGTCTACTTCTCCTAGTCAATGGGTTGGTTATGGCTCTACAGACTCAATCAGCGATATTGTCCTTGAATCTAACATGAGTTTTTCTAGCCCTTACGCTGTCTTGAATACAGTTAGGGTTTAGTCTTTTTTGACGTGGGGGGCCAAGTGCATCATGTAATCTCGTTTGCCAATGGGTACCCCCGCCATGCGGAGAATGTCGTAAGCCGTAACTAGATGGAAGTAGAAGTTTGGCATGAGAAATTCGTTGATATAGTCAATTCCCGACAGTTCGAGATAGAGACTGTCGCCTAGGTCAATGCGCGTGATTTCAGCTAGTTTTTGATCTTCAACGCTAATGTCCACCAGCATGGTTTGAGTCTTGGCGATGTGCTCGTAAGCCTGGGTGAGAGCGGTAACCTCTGGATCGAGATTATTGGCAGGTTTCCCTTCACTCCACAGGACAAAGTTGCGGGGTTGATTGCAGGTGAAGGCAATCTGGGTGCCGAAGGGCAGCATATCAGCCGCAATCTGCTTCTGTAGGAGTGAGTCGTCATCACTGAAATGCGTTTGCGCCGTCTTCAAAAGATGTTCGAGCGTTGCTAAGCGGCTTTGAAAGATGGTCTGAATTGAATCTATCGTCTGATTTGGCAAAGCGTGCTCCCTCCCAATTGATCCTGTGAACTGATGGGTTGGTGAAACCGTTTTTAGCCTAACGAAAATGCTAATAGGAGTGCGCGAAATAATTTCAAGGCCCCACTGAATACAAGGCTGAATGGTCTATTGTTGGGGCGTTATCGGCTTTGATCAATCTGTATCTTTGAGCGCTGTAAGACCTGGTTCATGTAGTTGCGCCACAAGAATTTCGCAATGATCCACAGCAGAGGATAAGCCAAGGGAGAGCGAGCGATGAAAGTGTAGCGCCATTGGATATCCGTGCCTGCTGATGGGGTTGGGCTAAACCACCATTCCCCCTCGGCAGAATGGATCAAAAATCTTAGGGAACTCGTAAATTGGCTAACGGTGTAGCTGAAGTAAGACGGATATTCATAGGTCGTCAGCTGTTCTTGAATAGAGCTGTGATCTGATAAATAAACGGTACGTGTTTCACCTGCTGTATTCCAGTCGCCCAGTTGTTTCTGAATGCTGACAACTGCAGGTAATGGTCCATAGCCAGTGAAAATGGAGGTCAGGTCGATAGGGACGATATGCTCAAAAGTCGACGTTAGATTTGCCTGAACGGTTGTTTTTACTGTGGCTGAAAGTAAACTCATTCATTGCTCCACAGTAGGGTGTGTTGTTCTCCGTGCGCTATTGGCCATTGCAACTTATGACATTTAACGTAACTCGCGGAGGGTATGGAAAAGGCAGACATGCTTAGTCTAAAACGTTGAGTATGGCCCATTCAGAGAGATTCAGTATTCTACCCTGGTTGTCCAAGGTATTAACTCGCCACTGCAAGGCAGAACCAGTATCCTGTATTACTACGTTAGATTGAGCCCGCCATCAGATAGCAAAATCTCGCCTGTGATGTAGTGGCTGGCAATCAGCATCGAAGTGACTTGAGCGATCTCTTCGGGTTCTGCACCGCGACCCATTGGCGCTCTTTCTTGCCACAGTTCCCTGGCTGCTGTCCATTGCTGGCTCATGGGCGTGTTGACAAGACCGGGGGCAATGGCATTGACCCGAATCAATGGTGCCAAGCTCACTGCTAACAACTTGGTCATGTGACTCAAGGCAGCTTTACTGACGGCATAGGGAATGGAGGCTCCCTTGGGGCGAATCCCTGCATGGGAGCTAATATTGACAATGCAGCTTGGACAGTCCTGACTGGCAGACTGGCGCAATGCTGCTTCAGCTTCTGTAATTAAGATCCAGGGAGCAATCACGTTGACCTCGTTCAGCTCCCGCCAGATGTCTGGAGAGGCTTGTTTTAAGTCAGCATGGGGAATCGTTGCGGTGATGCCTGCGTTGTTCACTAAGACATCTAGCCGACCGTAATGGGACAGCACCTCAGTAATTAACTGACGAGTTTGATCTTGATCCGAGAGATCGGCTTGAACATAGGTCGCACCTGAATGTTCTGCTGCTAATGCTCGGCCCACTGTCACGGAAGACTTGGAATGGAATGCGACGGCGAAGTTATCTTGGGCGAGACGAGTTGCGATCGCTTTACCAATACCTGACGTAGAACCCGTCACCAGAGCAACTCTTCGGTTATGGGTTTGTTTTGGAGTCATCCTTACTGCCTCTGCATTTTACGATTCAGGATAGAAACTGTTACTCGATTACTCAGTTGGCCTAGGGAGTAGTGTTCTAGCAAAATGTGGGATTGGTAATCTATCCCGGTCGCTTTGGAATCGGTGCTGTTAGGTTAGAGCTTGGTCAATCACCTGTACGAGCTGCTCTAATTCGGATTCCAAAGTCAAATAATGGACACAAGCTCTGACGCAGTTAGGATCTGCGATTAAGCGCACCATAATTTTTTGGCTTTCAAGCTGTTGGACAAAAGGACGATGATTATTATTGAAGCCTTCAATTTGGAAGGCGACTAAACCGGACTCTGGTGCTGTAGTGCGTAAACAGGTAATTTTCGGCAGGGTGCTGAGCATCTCCCATAAAATTCGACTGAGATGCACAATGCGTTGATAGCGATCTGTCGGTGTCCCCCACTGTTCTTGTAGCTCAATGGCGGCGGTCAGTCCCGGAAATAGTGGAAAGGCAGAAGTCGCCACCTCATACCGACGGCCATCGGGTTTCCAACCCGTGGGCTTACCCTGGGCATCCATATCAATCCCGCGCCAGCCGATAAAAGTGGGTTCCAACTGCGCTAATGAGGCGGGTCGAACATACAGCCCCCCTAAACCATCAGGACCGCAGAACCACTTATGACCGGTAAAGGCATAGAAATCTACATCTAACTCATCCACACTCAAGGGCAACACCCCGACAGATTGGGCGGCATCCACTAAAATGGCCACGGTGGGTACGGCTTGTCGACAGGCGGCTGCCATTGCTTGGAGGGGTAAGACCTGACCCGTGTTCCAAAGAATATGGCTCACCACAGCCAAACGGGTATTGGGTCGCAAATGCTTCACCATCACCGCAATTGGATCACCCTCATTCAGAGTTGCCATCAAGGGGAAGGTGGACACTTCGACCCCATAGCGATGCTTGAGCTGTTGGGCAGTGGCGATGATGCCAGGATGTTCACAGTCGGATAATAAGATGTGATCGCCAGGCTGCCAGTTGAACCCCCACATGGCGATATTGCAGCCGCTGGAAACAGATTCCGTCAGGGTAATCGTACTGGGAGAGACGTTGAGTTGAGATGCGATCGCACATCTAGTACCCTCAACTTTCTCGGTCATCCAAGTTAGTGCCCCCCCGGTAAACGGGCCAAGCTCTTGCATTTGGGTATAGGCAGACTGAATGGCAGTGAAGGCAGGAGTTGGTAGGGGGCCTTGACCACCGTGGTTGAAGTACAGCTTGTTCGCTAAAGCGGGAAATTGCTGTCGATGTACTTCTAGAGAATGCTGCTGATCGGAGGTCATACCTATCCTTAGGGTTCAGGTCACAAAGCCAGCTTACTAGCCTTTGCTATTCTGCCTGATTTTGTCATCTCAGTAGGCTTGCTCCCTGAGAAAAGTCTGACCATGCTAAAAATTTTCTCGGTTCTGGTCGCTGTCTGCAAATGCATCCGTCAGAACGTTATGCAAGAACAAGCCGAAATAGATCGATTGCCAGAGCAAGATCCAAACGAGTGTGTAGTCTTTCATTGTTTCCTCCAAAGTGGTGCCAAGGGTCATACGATGAGTCTCATTGGGTAACAATCCCGAGGTGAAGGGACACAAGATTAGGTGGTGCAGAATTGACTGGTTGGGATGACATTGAGACTAATGCCACTGACCATGAAGCCTGGGCGAGAACCTGAAATAACACATATGCTAGTGAATGCTACTGTTCTAGCAAGCTACAACTGATAAATAGCTGTCCAAGCAGTAGTTCAATATATAGGGTCTAGGCTGCATGCCAGATGACAGTGCTTTTTATTGACCTTGATTGCTGTAAACATCTTGATTCTAAATAGATTTATATAAAGCTTCAATCAAAGAATGATTGATTTTTATCTATACTAAAATTAGATACTTGATTTGGACTTGAGCTAATAGCTGGTATGACATCTTCATTAATCCTTTAGCTTAATTGTCGTCTAATCATATTCTGTAAAGCCATTTGGACATTCGACTGATTCTGGGGCTTGGATAGGAGCTGGTGGTATAGATTGGGATGTCACATCTGATTTACAGTAATT
Organism: Acaryochloris marina S15; assembly: GCF_018336915.1. Lineage (GTDB taxonomy): Bacteria > Cyanobacteriota > Cyanobacteriia > Thermosynechococcales > Thermosynechococcaceae > Acaryochloris > Acaryochloris marina_A. Next base: position 5,667 of record NZ_CP064923.1, read on the forward strand.
AAATGGGTCGTGCATCAAACAATTGTGGGGTAGGTGAGTATGTCATCCCAATGCCAAGCTCGCGAGGCTAGATCAGCACGTTGTGCCGCCGTTGTTTTAAGCCGACTGTGTGTCCAAATCCAATTGAAATAGCTGACCACTAATCGAGCAGTGACTTTGGTTTGCGCCCACACTTTGCCAAATTTGTTCTGGCGTCGATGCCATCGACCACTGTGCTGTCGAATAATGCCATTGGTGCGTTCGAGTCGTTGAGTTCTGTCCTTGCCAATGTAATGGTCAATCTTCCAAGGCAACACTCTTTCGTAACCACCCCAATCGTCGCTATTCCAGTCCTTGCAATCGGTCTTACCTTCAGTGCTAATCACCAGTTCATTCAATAATGAATCGGTGTGCTTGCCCACACGACACGAGAGGATCACGCCGCTTGTGTTTGCCAAGGTAATCGCCATCCAACAATCACCCATCTCTAGCTCATGGGGAAGACAGTGTTTTTGCTTTTTTTCACAAAGGACCACATTTCATCTGCACTGACATCCTCCGTTTCAACGGCTTGCACTTGGCCATTATGGAGTTGCTGAGATCGTTGGCTAGCAGCTCTTACTAGAGAGACTACAGTGTTGTAAGCTAGGCCACTGGTCCGAGTGATACCTCGAAGACTACTCCCTTCTGCATGGGCTTGGAGGACTTGTCGGACCTGCTCTGGACTCACCTGACGACGATAGTAAAGGGTATCAAAGCGTTCGGTAAAGGTCTGCTGGCACTCAGGACAACGGTATCGTTGAAGCATGTTGGGCATCTTGCCATGCTTGTGTGCTTTGGAATGACCGCATAGTGGGCATTGCATGGGTAGGTTAGAAGCTGAGCTGAGCCTCTAGTATACTCAACCCACAATTACTTGAGGCACGACCGCAGACATTCCCTGAAATATAGACAATGAAATTTAAAATAAATAGATGGAAGAATTTCTTTTCATTGATTGGGATAAGTTCACTTACCCTTTTGACTATCGGATGTGGGCCTGATCTAAAAGCAATCGAGTGTCAAGTACTACGTGAGGCTCACCAAAAAGGTTTTGATAAAGCAATTTTCATTAGACCTTTTGGAAGCTTGACCTATGATCACAGCATTGAAAAGCAGATGGCATCAAGTTGGACAAGTTCAGCCCAAAACATAGCTAAACTTGAAATTTCAGATACAAAACTCAAAAAAATCCAGGGAGAGCTTATAGCTGCCTATCAGCATGCAGGAGAACAAACAAGCCAAGCTGCTGCCCTTATCCCTACCAATAATCAAGTTGATGAAGTCTTGAGTAACCAAATCGAAAAGTTTCGCCGCGGCTCCATAGGACAGATGGATCGACTCTCTCAGGATATTCACTTGTACTGTAAAAACTGATAAAGCATCAATTTGTCCGAAAGATATATTGCAAAAGCTGTATGACTAAACCAAACAACAAAAGAAATAGGACACAACCAGTTCAATGGATGAGTCTAATATTGCTGTTGTCAGTGCTGATAACAGGCTGTGGCCCTGACTTCAAAAGTCAATGTAACACGGTCAGCGAGACACTTTGGGAAACAATAAATAAACGCCGATTAATGGATAAAAATCGAACAGAAATACTAGATGAAGCTGAGAATTCTGTAAAGTTATCTGCAAAATTAAGAACTCTTGATATAAGAGACGGGCGTATTTAGCGGATCGGGGATGCCTTAGTTTTCGGAATGGTCACCTCTGGGAATAAGGAGTCAAACCGTTCATTGACCCAGGCAATTCTCAAGATCAGTAAATGGTTGAAACCATCCTCACTCCAGCGCATGCCAACTCCCTTAAAGCGCTGCTGAATCAACCACTTGCATGCACTTTCAACCATTCCTGACCCGAGAGGAATCTGTTGCTGTTCAAAGTGCCGATAACGGATGTGGTTATGATGGCGTTGGAAATAAGCCTGCACCTGGAGCAACGTTGAAAAAGACTTTCCCGTTAACAGTTGTGAGTGAATCAATATCGTCAAGGACCGTAATACAAGTAGGTGTTGCCCGTGTCGCAATTGGTGTCGCCAGTGCCGGAACCAGGCTTGGGCTTGAGCAGAGCGGGCATCTCCAAACATCGCTTTAGTTGCTCGTGCCAGATGGCCTGCTGAATGAAAAAAGTCGAGGACTGCCACAGCACAATGAGAGAACAAGGTGCGATAGACTCGCCAGAAGCCTCGTCCCCCATCACTGAGCCAGATGACTTTTGGAGCAGATTCAAAGTCTTGTTTGTGAGCTTCGAGTTGAAGTAAAGGGATGAACTGGTCGATATCGCCCAATACTGCCACCAGTCTTCGACGCAGTAATTGGGGGACCTCCTTTTTAGCTCGGGTAACCCGTGTTCCCAGGCGAGCTAAGATGGCGACTTTGACTTCTCGCCACTGGATTTTTCCCTTGGGTGAGTTCGGGGTGGGGCGAAAGGGGACCATCACACCATCGGCGGCAATGGCCAAAGGTAGAGCAGATAACATCTCTGAAATCGCTTCACAAGGGGCCTGAGTCCCTGATGATTGAGCGTTGAGTTGAGCTTCTAATTCCTGCTGAGCTTTGTTACCCACGGATTGCACCCAGTTCCACAAACTGGATGGACTCACGGATAGACCACTCCACTGACCCAGCATCCAACTGGCCAGTTCATAGGGCATGAACAGACTCAACAAGCAGCCCAGACGCACCAGTTCTTCGCTGCTGTGCTGATAGGGGGCAATCCCAATGGCTTGATCCAGGGGAGTCAACAGACTGCCTGGACATCCTTTGGGACAACGGCCCACCCGTCGCTTTCAAGAGATAGTGCCTACCAGTGTCTGCATCTGACGAGATTCCCATCCCTTCGAATGTAAGCGGGTTCCGCAGGTAGTACATACAGGCCATACAAATACTGCTTTCGCGCGCCTTGAGAGTTCATCCTCCAGAAGACAGCGAGCTAGAAACAAGCCCATTTGCAGAACGATATAAACCATCTGACTCAGGCTGGTTGATACTTTGAGTGCTTCAGTTTGTTCTAGAAATTCGTCATGGGCTAGCACGGTTAGCAATTGCGATGGTAGGGTCATGATAGTTTTTTGGTTCGGGTACAGGATCTATTGTCCTTGACCCGTTTTTCTTTGAGCCATGCATCCCCGATCCTTTGCTTACGCCCATAAGAGACAGCAAACTTAAGAAATTAGTCAAAAGCACAGCTACTGCTTTTGATGAAGTAGCAGAAGCAAACCGTAAGCTTGCACAATATTCTGATGAAGATGGAACATTGAGCTACTATACAGAACGGCAACAGAAGCAGAAACAGAACGCTATAGTTACCCAACACAAACAAGCTAATGGGAAAATCCGAGAATCAGTGGATCAAATGGGTAATCATTGCGATTTCTACATTAGTTTCTAGAATACTAAAGAATATTAAGTTGAGTTCTATTTAGAGTTCAATGTCACTGACATTGAACTCTAAATAGGATGCTATACGGCATCAGCAGTGTTGACGATGGGCGTAAGCAAAGGATCGGGGATGCATGGCTCAAAGAAAAACGGGTCAAGGACAATAGATCCTGTACCCGAAGGGCGTATTTAGCGGATCGGGGATGCCTTAGTTTTCGGAATGGTCACCTCTGGGAATAAGGAGTCAAACCGTTCATTGACCCAGGCAATTCTCAAGATCAGTAAATGGTTGAAACCATCCTCACTCCAGCGCATGCCAACTCCCTTAAAGCGCTGCTGAATCAACCACTTGCATGCACTTTCAACCATTCCTGACCCGAGAGGAATCTGTTGCTGTTCAAAGTGCCGATAACGGATGTGGTTATGATGGCGTTGGAAATAAGCCTGCACCTGGAGCAACGTTGAAAAAGACTTTCCCGTTAACAGTTGTGAGTGAATCAATATCGTCAAGGACCGTAATACAAGTAGGTGTTGCCCGTGTCGCAATTGGTGTCGCCAGTGCCGGAACCAGGCTTGGGCTTGAGCAGAGCGGGCATCTCCAAACATCGCTTTAGTTGCTCGTGCCAGATGGCCTGCTGAATGAAAAAAGTCGAGGACTGCCACAGCACAATGAGAGAACAAGGTGCGATAGACTCGCCAGAAGCCTCGTCCCCCATCACTGAGCCAGATGACTTTTGGAGCAGATTCAAAGTCTTGTTTGTGAGCTTCGAGTTGAAGTAAAGGGATGAACTGGTCGATATCGCCCAATACTGCCACCAGTCTTCGACGCAGTAATTGGGGGACCTCCTTTTTAGCTCGGGTAACCCGTGTTCCCAGGCGAGCTAAGATGGCGACTTTGACTTCTCGCCACTGGATTTTTCCCTTGGGTGAGTTCGGGGTGGGGCGAAAGGGGACCATCACACCATCGGCGGCAATGGCCAAAGGTAGAGCAGATAACATCTCTGAAATCGCTTCACAAGGGGCCTGAGTCCCTGATGATTGAGCGTTGAGTTGAGCTTCTAATTCCTGCTGAGCTTTGTTACCCACGGATTGCACCCAGTTCCACAAACTGGATGGACTCACGGATAGACCACTCCACTGACCCAGCATCCAACTGGCCAGTTCATAGGGCATGAACAGACTCAACAAGCAGCCCAGACGCACCAGTTCTTCGCTGCTGTGCTGATAGGGGGCAATCCCAATGGCTTGATCCAGGGGAGTCAACAGACTGCCTGGACATCCTTTGGGACAACGGCCCACCCGTCGCTTTCAAGAGATAGTGCCTACCAGTGTCTGCATCTGACGAGATTCCCATCCCTTCGAATGTAAGCGGGTTCCGCAGGTAGTACATACAGGCCATACAAATACTGCTTTCGCGCGCCTTGAGAGTTCATCCTCCAGAAGACAGCGAGCTAGAAACAAGCCCATTTGCAGAACGATATAAACCATCTGACTCAGGCTGGTTGATACTTTGAGTGCTTCAGTTTGTTCTAGAAATTCGTCATGGGCTAGCACGGTTAGCAATTGCGATGGTAGGGTCATGATAGTTTTTTGGTTCGGGTACGGGCGTATTTAGCGGATCGGGGATGCCTTAGTTTTCGGAATGGTCACCTCTGGGAATAAGGAGTCAAACCGTTCATTGACCCAGGCAATTCTCAAGATCAGTAAATGGTTGAAACCATCCTCACTCCAGCGCATGCCAACTCCCTTAAAGCGCTGCTGAATCAACCACTTGCATGCACTTTCAACCATTCCTGACCCGAGAGGAATCTGTTGCTGTTCAAAGTGCCGATAACGGATGTGGTTATGATGGCGTTGGAAATAAGCCTGCACCTGGAGCAACGTTGAAAAAGACTTTCCCGTTAACAGTTGTGAGTGAATCAATATCGTCAAGGACCGTAATACAAGTAGGTGTTGCCCGTGTCGCAATTGGTGTCGCCAGTGCCGGAACCAGGCTTGGGCTTGAGCAGAGCGGGCATCTCCAAACATCGCTTTAGTTGCTCGTGCCAGATGGCCTGCTGAATGAAAAAAGTCGAGGACTGCCACAGCACAATGAGAGAACAAGGTGCGATAGACTCGCCAGAAGCCTCGTCCCCCATCACTGAGCCAGATGACTTTTGGAGCAGATTCAAAGTCTTGTTTGTGAGCTTCGAGTTGAAGTAAAGGGATGAACTGGTCGATATCGCCCAATACTGCCACCAGTCTTCGACGCAGTAATTGGGGGACCTCCTTTTTAGCTCGGGTAACCCGTGTTCCCAGGCGAGCTAAGATGGCGACTTTGACTTCTCGCCACTGGATTTTTCCCTTGGGTGAGTTCGGGGTGGGGCGAAAGGGGACCATCACACCATCGGCGGCAATGGCCAAAGGTAGAGCAGATAACATCTCTGAAATCGCTTCACAAGGGGCCTGAGTCCCTGATGATTGAGCGTTGAGTTGAGCTTCTAATTCCTGCTGAGCTTTGTTACCCACGGATTGCACCCAGTTCCACAAACTGGATGGACTCACGGATAGACCACTCCACTGACCCAGCATCCAACTGGCCAGTTCATAGGGCATGAACAGACTCAACAAGCAGCCCAGACGCACCAGTTCTTCGCTGCTGTGCTGATAGGGGGCAATCCCAATGGCTTGATCCAGGGGAGTCAACAGACTGCCTGGACATCCTTTGGGACAACGGCCCACCCGTCGCTTTCAAGAGATAGTGCCTACCAGTGTCTGCATCTGACGAGATTCCCATCCCTTCGAATGTAAGCGGGTTCCGCAGGTAGTACATACAGGCCATACAAATACTGCTTTCGCGCGCCTTGAGAGTTCATCCTCCAGAAGACAGCGAGCTAGAAACAAGCCCATTTGCAGAACGATATAAACCATCTGACTCAGGCTGGTTGATACTTTGAGTGCTTCAGTTTGTTCTAGAAATTCGTCATGGGCTAGCACGGTTAGCAATTGCGATGGTAGGGTCATGATAGTTTTTTGGTTCGGGTACAGGATCTATTGTCCTTGACCCGTTTTTCTTTGAGCCATGCATCCCCGATCCTTTGCTTACGCCCTGTTTCATCCCTATGATGGCGGCGCAGACGTCGTGTTAGCCACAACTGAACAAAGAGATAGGCTCAAGAAAAAATATGATGAGTGGTTATCGGATCATCCTGACGGTTTTTAACGCCCACTCCAGTCCGTTGGAGGACTGGGCAGTTGAATGAAGATGTTGTGTGAAATGAGGGTGGCCGCATGCCCAGTCAAGTCAAAATAGTTTCGAAAGACGAGCTGGATTCAATGCATACAGGGACATTATTACGTAGACGAACCGCTTTATTGCAGTGCGAAGACTCTTTTGCAGTATCGGATCGATCTGATTACGAGTCTTCTCCCAACCCAGATGAAACGGGATGGGTTGAATTTAAAGATCAGCCTCAATGGAGACAGGCATACGAGGAGGTCAAAGATGTTCTTGCCACCCGTGAGCATATCCCTACTGGTCAGGAAAAATGGTCCAAACGGATAAAGCAGTCTCAGAAACAAAGGTGAATGGTTGAGGTCTGACTGGCAAGAATAGGCAGCACAAGCGGATCCCTCGTTTTGCCTAGTTTTTGGATTGGTAGATGTGCCGATCCGCTAGATTGTTATGTGGCGATGATACAGAAGTGCGATGGACTCCGTCCGGCCTTTGGCCATCGCAGGGAGTCTGCCTATATTGAACTCCCTGATAGCACTAGCGAAAATACCAGTCCACGTTCGAAACCGAAGTAAAAAAATGCCATTGTATGGCTCCCTACGATAGCCTGTAAGCAATGCCACTCCAATAAAGGAGATTCTTCTGTGATTGAGTACCGTAATAACCCCACGAGTAACGTTGTTGAACTCATTGTTGAAGGCAAAATTACCGAGGCTGACTTAGATCAAACTATATCTCGGATGAAACTCGATATTTCCAGGCATGGCAAGCTCAAACTCCTGGAAGAAATTCGGAGCTTTGAGGGCATAGATCCCATTGCCTTGTGGAAAGATGCTCAGTTTGGCCTCAGCCATGTCAACGACTTTTCCCATGTTGCCGTTGTGGCAGAAGCAGAATGGGTGCGGACCATTGCTGCGGCGTCTGATAATATTCTGTCGGCTCAGGTCAAAGCTTTTTCTCCTTCTCAACATGAAGCAGCCCGAACCTGGTTACTGACAGCCCCTGAGCCGAGCCAAGCCTCCGGTATGACCTACCGCAGCAGCAGTGAGAGCAATGTCGTTGAAATCATTATCGAGGGCACCATTACCGCTGCCGACTTTGATCGAATTGTGCCTCAAGTTAAAGCGGATCTGGCCAAGCATGGAAAAGTGAAAGTTCTAGAAGAGATTCGTAGCTTTGAAGGCATGGACCCCATGGCCTTATGGAAAGATTTGCAGCAGGCCTATATGGTCAAAGATATTACCCATGTGGCCTTGGTGGCCGATGCCCAATGGATGCGAACAGTTGCAGAAGCGGTCAGCGCAATTTTTCCAGCGGAAATTAAAGCGTTTGAGCGATCGCAAATTGATTTAGCCCGAGTTTGGCTAGCAGCTGCGTAATATTAAAAGTCGCAAACCCTCACCCACTCAAGATTTGCTGAAATGAGAGTGCTAGGCTAGCATCGAGTCAATCCATCCGATCATTGGCTGGATCTATCGTTCGCTTCACTAGGAAAGATAAACCAGTGGCTATGCTTTTGAGGCAGCCTAAAAGACTCAGTCGGCAATATTGGCAGTCGATTCTCCTCCTGCTTTTAATGCTGCTAGGTCTTGTAGCTGATCAGGCAGATGCTCTGCAGCCCAATAAAGTTCGTTATTCGACTCAAGGTTGTGGTGATTTTCTAGCCAGGTGGAATAAGAAACCAGCAGCATTGAAGTTTATTCAATGTGAAACATGGGAACGTGCACAGGTTAGTACTCTCACATCTTCTTATACCGTCCAGGGAGCTGACGCTATAGAAATAGAGAAATTTCGGCTCTCCGGTAATTAGCGTGGTGACACCCTACATATAGTGTTTATTCCTTAGTCATCTCCTATGGAATGATCTGAGGAGGTACTTCAGAACGAGAGTGTCATGGATAACTCAATTCGCATTCCCCTCAACCTTCCCGATGTTCAAGTTCTAGAGCTATCGAAGACGGAACGAGGGGATTGGCTGATCAAAATTGAGAGTACTCTGCAAGGAACAACCTGCCACAAATGTGGACATGAGATTACTGACCTTCACTGCCATGATCAGGCTCTTCGAATTCGTCACTTGCCATTGTTCGAAGTACCAGTGTATTTAGAAATTCGGCCCAAGCGCTATCGATGCGGGTATTGCGATGACCATCCCACAACAACTCAACGCTTAGAATGGCATGAACCTCGTAGTCCCAATACCAAAGCTTATGAGCATTGGCTTCTGCGTATCCTGATCAACTCAACGGTCTCAGATGTTGCTAGGAAACTAGGCGTTAGTGAGGATGTCGTCAGTGGCACCATTGATCGCTGGATTGCCTGTCAAGTTGACTGGAGCGAATATTTAGACCTCCAAGTCATCGGGATTGATGAGATTTCTCTGAAAAGAGGCCACCGTGATTTTGTAGTTTTGATCACGATTCCTACCACAGGCGGAGTCGACATATTGGCAGTTCTGGCTGACCGTAAACAACAGACCGTTGCAAATTTCCTTCAATCGATTCCCCTTCATTTACGCCAAACCATTGAGCGGGTTTGTACTGATATGTATCAAGGATTTGTCAGTGCAGTCCGTGAACAACTCCCTCAAACAAAAGTTGTCATTGACCGCTTTCATGTGGCCAAAGCCTATCGTAATTGTGCCGATACGGTTCGTAAACGGGAGGTCAAACGTCTACGCCAAGAACTCCCTAAGCAAGACTATGACAGTATCAAAGGTGCGATGTGGGCCTTTCGAAAACGGCCTGAGAATCTCCAGGAGTCAGAACAACAGTTGCTTGAGCGAGTGTTTGCTTATTCTCCTGAGATGAAGCAGGCCTACAAACTCCGAGAGGAATTGACACAGATATTTGAGGGTAGGTACACCAAAAACGGAGCTAAATGTGCCATCCGGGCTTGGTGTAAACGAGTCCTCAAAAGTGACATCAAGGATTTTGAGAGTTTCCTGACCACTGTCAACAATTGGATGGATGAGATGACCAACTATTTTCTGGAGGGATGGACCAGTGGCTTTGTCGAAGGATTTAACAACCGAGTTAAGGTCCTAAAAAGACGATGCTACGGTATTTTCGATATTGAAAGGCTCTTCCAAAGGATTTCGCTTGACCTCAATGGGTATCAGACTTTTGCCTTGACCTAAACACTATATCTAGCGGCTACCACGCTAATTCCCAGAGAGCCGAAATTTCTGCAAAGACAATTTGGCATGACTCCCCTCCGCTTCCTCTGTTGTGGTTGGGAAGTTAGCCCTGCAAAAGGTGGAGTGTCTCCTCATTATGGACGTTATATAGATCCAGAGGGTGCTAAGTTTGAGGCCTCTATGCCTTCTGGAGAGACCCTATTAAACAGCCGTAGGGCTTGGCATAAGATTCCTAAATTTCATATTCAGATCACGACATACTTGGGGGAGTTTTAAGTCAGGCTGTTACGGCTTGATTTTGTCTTGTTTAAGAAGATCTTGATCTCAGTTGGAGAAGAGCGATGGAACCTGAAAGAGAACAAGAAATTGCGAATTTGCGGGCTTTGAATTTGACGCCAAAGCAGATTGCGCGCAAGTTAGGATTGCGGGTGTCTGAAGTCTCAGCCGTGATCCGGGCTCAGGCAGAAGAAAATGCTCTTGCTCATGGCAAAACGGCTACCCTTGATCCATTGTTCGAGTGCTGGGCCAATGGAGACGCAGTAGAACACTTTTTCAATGCCCCAACGCCCTCGACTGCAACAGTAGAAGATGAATCCCAGGGAATGGCGATTGTGACGGTTACCCGGAAAGCGGGCCACAACCGTTTTGTGATTTGTACTTACCTGCTGGACTATTGGTGCTTAGGTCTCAAAGATACGATCGGGCCTCGCAAGTTCAGCACCCAAGACTATGAATATTTTATTGACCAGGCTTATCAAGGATTTGATGAACCGCCTCAAAAGATCTCCTTAGATCAAGCTCAAGCCATGGTTTATAGCGTGATTGACTATGCAGAGGGGCTAGGGTTTAAGCCCCATAGAGATTTTCAGAATTCTAAAGTTCATTTAGGAGAATGGAGTGGCCAAGGCAAACTGGACTGTGGCCGTGATGGCAAACCCTGTTATTTCTGTGGCCCCTACGATGATCCGAAGAAAATTTTGCAAACCCTCACCGAAAATGTGGGTGAAGGTAATTTTGACTATGTGATCGAGGGCGAGTGAGTCCTATCGGTAAATGGTTGTGAGTGGCAGCCTCGCATGAACGGTTTCTAAAAATTGGGGCGGATACCAGAAAATTGAGAGGGTTTGTCCATTATCTGGAGTGGCCCTGTTCAATCGTTTGAGCCGTAACCGTCATGAGTGGTGATGGGGCGGCCAAAAAGATGGGCTGCTTCATTGAAACTGAATTCAAGACCATTAGCTATCAGTTGACGACGATTCCACAACCAGGCAGGATCGTCGCAAGTGTTTATTTGGCTGTGCCCTATGTCCCATGATGTGATTCGTACCGACCATGCTCCTGCCCCCGTCGGTCCTTATAACCAAGCCATTCGTGCCCAGGGAGCGATGGTATTTGCATCGGGGCAAATTGCCTTAGATCCTGCTTCTGGTGCCTTGGTGGGTGGCGATGATGTGGCCCAGCAGACGGAGCAAGTGATGAAAAATTTGGAGGCCGTACTGACTGCAGCAGGAGTGGGCTGGTCTCAGGTGGTTAAAACAACGGTTTTCCTGGCAGACATGAATGATTTCGCTACGGTCAATGGCATTTATGCCCGCTATTTTGACGAAGCCACCGCCCCTGCTCGCGCTTGCGTGGAAGTGGCTCGGTTACCTAAGGATGTCTTGGTAGAAATCGACTGTATTGCTGTGGCCTAGGGCTATTGGCCTGGAACCTAAATGTATCATCAGCAGTCGTAGGAAATTACGGCAACGCCAACCCGCCTTGATTTTTTAAATGAACCAGCAGCCTTGGGTTTTAAGTTGGCCAGTTCCCCTCAATCTGTCCTCTTTATTCCTAATATCAGCATGCGGTTTTTGAAGCGGAAACTCTATTGGGTGCTGGGTCTGTGTGCCTGTACCTTGGCTCTTCTATGGGGTCACTTTTCTCCGGTTAGTGCTGCCTATTCTTCCTCACCTGCTTCGCCGACTTCGCTGACTTTGCAACCCCTGATTGCGTGGGGGACTCAAGTCTTTGGGGGGGATGGGCGTCATGGCCGCAATGGAGCGAACGGTCAGTCAGGGACTTCTGGGCAAGAAACCCAAATTCGCCTAACAGGTTCACCGATGACGGTGGATGTGGCTGGAAGTTCGGGCATATCAGGACAGGATGGCCTATTAGGGGAGAATGCCTATGGTTGTGACCATTCTTCCCAGCCGACCCATGATCTCAAGGGGGCGGATGGTGGCCGGGGTGGCCGGGGTGGTGATGGCGGTCGGGGTGGCGATGGCGGCAAAGCCTGGATTTACTACACGCAACCTGCTCAACTCAACGCCTTAACCCTCAATAATTCGGGTGGTCAAGGGGGGCAAGCAGGACTAGGGGCACCTGGAGGGTATGGGTGTCGCTGTATCGATACATCTTGGCAGGTGAACTATTGCGAGTGGCAGCGCTATCGCAAACAGCGTAATGTAGCCGATGCTGCCTGGATTAAAGATAAAACCAAGACCTATCCCTGTACGGGGAGTCAGAGGACCGATCACAAACATCATCACCCGACTTTAGACAAGGGCAATTCTCAATGGGCCTATCGCTGGGAATATGGCGGTGTTTATAAGACTGAACATTTCCACTGTACGGGAGGGACAGCGGGTAAGGACGGTCAGGATGGTCAGTTGGGTAAAGAGGGACGCTATGGCCAAGTGGTGATGGTTCAGCGCCAGGATATCCCCCAGGAAAAGGTGCAGTACTATGCCCCATTGGAACAATTGATGGGGCAGCAGGTGGATTTAGTGAAAAATATTTGGACTGAGAAAAGTGGATTGAGATCGCAACTCCATCCCAATTCCAAAGTCCCCGATACCTATACCTATCTGGATTCCACAGCTCGACTTAACTACCGCATCGATTGGAACGCACCTAAGTCACCTACTGAACTAGAGGTGAACGATACTAAAATAGGTGCAAACATTCAGGTGCAAAAGAACCAAGGTCAACTCGATTTCGATCTGCCGGGAACCCTGGAATATCAGCTCAAGCAACAGGATCAACTGACGGTAATGACCATTACGGGCGGGTTCTCACCCAATCGAGTCCAGTCTTTCCGTATCGATGAGAGTGCCAGTCAACAGCAGGTTGGACAATTGGTATTGGTGGATGATGGGGATGTGCGATCGCTTCTCCAAAACACGAAGCTGAAAGTAACCTGTCTGAGTAAACAATCTGCCAGTGGCCTTAAAGCGGATGACTATCAAGTCCGTCATAGCATTGAGTTGCGAGTACCTCCAATAGGTCGGTCTAGTGATGGCGTGAGAGTAGATAACAATGTCTACACTTTGAATGTGCAACCTTTTTTCAGTGCTTGGTTAAAACCGAGTTATGAAGTTCAATATCAAGTAGACATTGAACAAACTACTAAAAGTAATGCGGTCTATACCCAAACGCAAACAGCTAATTTACTCGTTCCAGCCTCTTGAAATAGTCGCTACAACTAGATTGGTAGTGGTTTTTGCATAATGGATAGTGCAGAACAGCTCACCCCTAAACTGACAGGGGATGGGTCCTTTACCTTTTATTCAACTGAGTTTGGAGAAACCTTCCATAGCCATCACGGGGCACATCAGGAAGCCATGGGGAAATTTGTTTATCCCACCTTGCTGCCGGAAAAAGCGAAGCAGGGACAGGTCAAGCTTTTAGATGTTTGCTATGGGTTGGGGTATAACACTGCGGCGGCTTTGGAGACGATTTGGCAGATTAACCCGGACTGCCAAGTGCAAGTCTATGCCTTGGAACTCAATCCGGTTGTGCCGAGAGCTGCGATCGCAAATGCTGTATTGCAAATCGGGTCGCCTCAAGTTCAGACCTATTTAAACACCTTGGCTCACGATCTAGAGCTTCAATCCCCTGATTGTCAGGCACAATTGCTGATTGGTGATGCTCGGCAAACCCTGCAGGCGGTACAGAAACAGCAGTTTCTTGCGGATGCGATTTTCCTTGATCCGTTTTCTCCACCGAACTGTCCACAGCTGTGGACCGTAGAGTTTTTTCAGGTGTTAAGTCAATGTCTTCACCCTCAAGGGCACTTAGCCACCTACTCTTGCGCGGCGGCGGTGCGGACGGGATTGATTGAAGCAGGATTTGCGATCGCAGCGAGTCCCCCTGTCGGTCGGCGAACGACGGGAACAATTGCCGGACTCACCCTGACAGATGTTCTTACCTTGACCCCTCAAGAGCAAGAACATCTGCAAACGGTGGCTGCGATACCCTATCGTGATCCTCAGTTGATCGATCCTGCCACCACCATTCAGGCTCGACGCCAGCAAGAGCAAAAAACATCACCTTTAGAGCCCACCAAAGCTTGGAAAAAACGGTGGCTACAGGTTAAAGCGCATTAAAGCAAAAAATAGACTGCCATACCTCACCGAAGACCTATCCGATGGGAAAGAGCAGGTCAGCGATTCAAGCTGGCTGGGTTGAGGAGGTTGTTATTGAGTGAAATAGAGGGCAAACTTGTATAAAGTTGGAATTAAATTGGGAAATAAGCTTATATATCGATGTATTTCTTCTGAAAAAGAGAATTTATGAGTAAAACTCAGATCGAGATTAGTTTAAGCCATGGTGATTTACTGCAGCTTTTATTGGGTGGTACTGACGTTTGGAATCAGTGGCGCCATGAAAATTCCCATGAGGCGATCAACCTACCTCTGGCTGATCTCAGCAATGCCAGCCTTAGCAAGGCCAATCTCAGCAATATCAACCTCATCTTTGCCATCCTGGAAGATGCTGATCTCAGTGGGGCTGATCTAAGGGGTACGGATCTCAGTGAGGCCAACCTCAATAATGCCAACCTCCCCCGTGCCAACTTCAGAGGTGCCATTCTTTCGGATGAAACGCAGATCGATCCGAAATGGAGACTGGTTCACGAATTGGTGACGGAAGGTGGAGAACGGAAAGATCTGCGCAATGCTAACCTCCGCGCTGCCAACCTGAGTGAGTCCCCTCTCAACGGTGCTGACCTGAGCGGTGCCAATCTGAGTTGGGCTGACCTGCGCCATGCTAACCTCAGTGATGCCATTCTTAGGGATGCAAATCTTATCCTGGCAATCCTGGAAAGTACCAACCTCAATGGTGCCGACCTGAGTAATGCCAATCTTCGCAGTGCCAACCTCAGCAATGCCAATCTCAGCAGCGCTGACCTCTTCGGTGCTGATCTGTTTGTGGCTAATCTGAGCAGTGCCACCCTAATTAGTGCAGATCTCAATGGTGCCAACCTCAGCAACACTAACTTGGATAGCGCCAATCTCTGCAGTGCTAACCTCAGCAATGCCAACCTGATCGGTGCCGATCTCAGTCATGTGAATCTTAGCAACGCCAACCTTCGTGGCTCTAACTTCAACAATGCCAACCTCAACAATGCCAACCTAGATGGTGCCGATCTGAGCAATGCCAATTTCCGAGGGACTAACCTCAGTGATGCGAATCTCAGCAATGCCAATCTGATCGATGCGGATCTTTTAGATGCCAACCTGTACAATGCCAATCTGGATGGTATCGACCTGTTTGGGGCTCCTCTCACAGCACCGGTCTGAGCAAACCTATGGCTTGAATAACAGGTCCAGTGTCTTATTGAGCTTCTAGAAACTTGTGGTAATCCTTTGCAATCGACTCCACCGCTGCTTCATAGAGACGCTGACCATGCTCTGGTGTGGCTAAAGACGGATCAGAACCCATGCGTCCATCGGGATAATGTTGGCGGAAGTTCGCAGCGCTATAAATGGGATGTCCAGAGGCAACTTCAGGACTAAGGGGAGCATCTTTAATCGCTTCAGGATAGACAAACTGGGTAACCGCTACTTCGCTGGGAGTAGCGTGGGAACCTTCGCGACTGCCATAGAGTTCTTTCGCCAACTGATAGACCTGGGAATTCATATACCAATTATTGAGGCGACAGCGGGTTTGATCCGCTTCCGGTAGGTTTAAATCTGCAATCGTCGCGTAAGTTTCTGAAAAGGCAGCCTTTAATGTGGCGACATTACCGCCATGACCATTGATAAAGAAAAACTGGCGAAATCCTGCTCGCGACAAACTAACTAAATAGTCCCGAATCACCAGAAGTAGAGTAGAGGGACGCAGGCTCATGCTGCCAGGAAATTCTGTGTGGTGCAGGGCCATGCCAACATTGATGGTCGGACCCACTAGTGCTTGGGTTGCTTCTCCCACCCCTTTGGCAATCACCTCAGCACAAATAGCATCCGTACCAATCAACCCCGTGGGACCATGTTGTTCTGTCGATCCAATCGGCATAATAATGCCTTTGGAACTTTGCAGATAGGTTTCAACTTCTAACCAGGTACAGAGATGAAGCTGCATAGGATTTCCTTCGGGGGACATGTCATTCTATTGTGCCAGGTCTGCTTAAACCTGGAGGCGAACCTCGGTCACGCCCTGTCGCAGCTGTTGTTGTCGTCGTAGCCAGGAAGCCCGAATAATCGGACTACTAAAGGGTAACGTCGATTTAACGAGGGTTCGCAAGAAGGGGCTATGGCGGAGGCGATCGCCTTGGGCGAGTTCTTCATTTTGCAAGGTCTGAGCCCGGATAATTTCCGGTTCTCGCTCCGTTTGGATTTGGGGTAAGACTTGATCCAGAATTTCAATATTCACAGCATCTTGGAGCAGGGGTACAAGATGATTAGCCGCTACAATCACATCCCGGAGGGCCATATTAACCCCCTGGGCCCGAATCGGTGACATGGGATGGGCTGCATCTCCTAAAATCAGCAATCCTGGAACCGACCACTGGGGACAGCGACCCACAACCACAGACAGCAAAAGCGGGCGTTCTAGATCTTGGGCATGTTTTTGCAGGTGCTGGGCCAGCCAGGTGGGTGAGGCGGCGGCAATTTTTTTTGGCCAGTCCGTGTTCTTCCAGTCCGTTGGATTATCGTCATACAAGGCCCAGGCCAACTGTAAGCTGCCTTCCGCACTGCGAAATAAGCCCATCGTCTGGCGGCCATGAACGATGGCATAAAAGATATTCTCGGGAGGAAGGCAGGAGCTATCTGCCAGTTTGAACCACAGTAAATCAATGGAATGGGACAGAGGCTCCATCTCTAAGTTGGCCTGCTGGCGGACGAGGGAATTGCGTCCATCTGCTCCGATCACCAAATCCGCTTCTAAGGTGCGACCATCCCCTAGCTGGACTCCACTAATGCGATGCTCCTCGTGCAGCAATGCTTTGACAGCAGTTCCTGGAATCCATTCAAATGAAGGATGCTGCTGAGCTTTTTCGACTAACGCTTCTAGTAAAGCGGGTTGTGATACTAAGGTACAGGCCAGGGTATTGGCCTGGAATGGTTCGGGGGCTTGGAACATCCTGCGCCCTTCTAGGATATATTCCCAAGCTGTTAGGGCTTGGTGGGGCACTGTTTCAATCAGCCCCAATAATCCCATTTGGTCTAAAGCTGTTAAGCCGCTAGGCATCAGCCCTTCACCCCGAAACGTTCGCCGAAAGCTACGGGCTGCTTCAACCAATGTGACATCAATTCCACGCTGAACTAGTAACAGTGCCAAAGCTGCACCCGTGGGTCCTGCGCCGACAATGACAACCTTTGCCATGATCCGAAGTTCGATAGGGTCTCTTTCAACCTACCGGAATTGGCAGAAAGACAGGAAAGTATTGCGGGATTGATAGAGGTAGCGGCATTTTAGTCGCATCTTTTGGAGGGATGCTTGAAGCCGAAAGCGAAGAATTTAGGCTAGATTCATGGTCTTCTCAGACACATAAATTAAATTTGAGAGATAGTATTATCGAACTAAATTAAGAAATTCTTGATTGTGCGCTCTCTTTTGTGGATTTTGCTCTATAAAACTACTAGATTACTCAACTAAGCTCTTCTAATCTGGGAGCTGTGATCTGTGTCATATCGAAAACTGCAATTTATCACAGCTCCTCTCTGAATTAATGGTGACGATAGAAAAATAATCCCTCGTTTGCATTGATAAGGACGCCAGTTCATGGACACGCTTAAAATTAATCCAAAAATCCTGGCTGCTGTCTTTGCAAGTGTAGTTGTGATTGCTGATTTGGTTCCTGCCCCCAATCTTGGACCGGGGATGATCGTGTCGTCCTATAACTGGGCTGCTTCCCAGGTTCAGCCCCCCACAGACACTCAGCAAGTGAATCAAAAGATACGGGCAAAGCGATCGCAATCCCGTAACCCTTCCTACAATCAGTAATGGGTCTATAGGGTCTAAAAATTTTGGGTAGTCAAGCCCAAAAACTTTGCTATGCTTGACCACCGTAAAGGGATTGATCTATTTCATCACGACAAGCTTGACCACTGAGTCTTGGATGAAATGCAGAAAAAGATTGCGTCCCACTGAATTACCGCAAAATCTTTGCCTCCGAAGCATTGCCATATCTAGCGCTTATGCTCGGGATTCTTAAAGTCCGTTTTACACCCAGCTTCCCAAGCATCCGGTAAATTCCCGTGGGCTGGAATCCCGCCACTGTCCTTCAATAGCCGAGCCATATGCATACAGTTCCAAGCTAAGAAGGTGGTATTGCGGTTCGTAAAATCATTCTCGGGTCCACCCGAGCCTGGATCTAGATAAGAGGGGCCAGGACCCACTTCCCCTAACCACCCGGCATCCACTTGGGGTGGAATCGTATAGCCAATATGAGAGAGGGAGAACAAAATATTCATGGCACAATGTTTGACGCCATCTTCATTGCCCGTAATTAAGGTCGCGCCTACTTTTCCGTAATCTCGATATTGACCTTTGTCGTTGAGTAAATGGGTATAACCATACATGCGCTCTAGGACTCGGTTACAAACGGAGCTTTTCTCCCCCAGCCACACAGAGGTACATAGAACCAAAATGTCGGTGGCATCCACCTCTTTTTGAATCTGGGGCCAATCATCCTTATCCCATTCATCCGTTTGGGACATATCCAAGCCCAAGCCAGCCGGGATGTCGTAATCCACGGGGCGAATGACCTTGGTTTGGATGCCATTGGCTTCAAAAATGTTTTTGGCGATCTGAATGACCCCTTCCGTATGAGACAAAATAGGGGTTCGGTTGAGGGTACAGTTCAGGAATAGGGCCTTGAGGTCGTCATATTTAGCAGGGGCATTCTCGCATTGGTGCTGAGTGAGTTTAGTCAGTTGTTCAGACATAATTTCTCTGGATTGATGGATAAATGTTTGATTAGGTCAGGAGGAGTGACAAAGGTGAAGCGTTTAAATCAACTCTGGATCAGACATGATTTCTACTAGAGCAGGACCATCGTAAGCCAAGGCTTGAGCGATGGCATCATCCAGTTCATCCTGTTGGGTGACGCGGATGCCGAACCCACCGCAATTCTGAGCGTATTTAGAAAAATCAGGATTGTGTAATGAAGTTTGCCAAACATCCCATTCCCCCGCTCTTTGCTCCTTAGAGATTTTGCCCAACTGATCGTTGTGGAGCAGGATATGGGTGATATTCATCTTGTATTTCACGGCGGTTGTAAATTCCGCCAAATATTGTCCAAAGCCTCCATCACCTGAGACAGAAATAATCGGGCGCTCGTGGCCTGCAGCAGCCCAGGCTCCCAGGGCAGCAGGAAAGGCAAACCCGATGGACCCAAGGTATCCCGACATTAAAACAGACTGGGCCTGACATTCAAAATAGCGACCAAAGGAATAGGTGTTGTTGCCCACATCCACTGCTATGACTGCATTGGCGGATACTTGTCGGGTCATGGCGGCAAAAATAGTAGCAGAGTTGAGTCCTTGCCCGCGGTCATCTAATTCTCGACGGGCTTTTTCAGCCCGCCAGATCCCCCAACGTTCTGAGATCTCAGATCTGACATTTTCTGTATTCACCTGCCCTACTAGTGCGCTCTTGAGCTGCTCCACCACAATACTAATTTCACCCCAAACGGGCACCTCTATGGGATGAAATTTACCTAACGCCAGCGGATCAAAATCGACTTGAATAATCGGTTTACCCGGATAGATACCGGTGTGGTTGGAAAAAGAAGCCCCCAACACCAGCAGCACATCCGCCTCATTCATAAACCAGCTGGCAATCGGTGTACCGCTGCGTCCCAATACGCCGCAGCCCAGGGGATGATCATCAGGAATCTGCCCTTTCCCTTTAAATGTCGTCAGGATGGGGGCATCCAGCAGTTCAGCCAATTCTGTAATCGCAGACATATGAAACCGGGCCCCATGACCGACAATAATGACGGGGCGGCGAGACGGTTTGAGTTTTTCAATCGCCTGCTGTAAGGACTCAGGAGGGGGAGCAATTTGCAGTGGGGTGATGCGTCCGGTGGGCGTTGCGGCAGGCAAATCTATGGCAGGTTGAACTTGAATTTCATCAGGAAAAATTAGGTGAGAGACATTGCGTTCTAAAAGAGCATGTTTGACGGCCAAGGTCATCAACTCAGCATGTTTACTGTGACTGAGGACCGTTTGACTCCATGCAGCTACCCCACTAAAGGCGGCTGACAAATCACATTCTTGAAAGTTGCCGGTGCCCAAAACTTGAGAATTGACCTGTCCCGTTAAGGCCAAAATAGGAGCGCGATCGACTTTGGCGTCCCACATCCCGGTCAGGAGATTCGTGGCACCGGGGCCAGCAATAGTTAAACAGGCAGCCGGTTTGCCCGTGAGCTTGGCATAGGCGGAGGCGGCAAAGGCAGCGGCTCCCTCATGGCGAATGCCAATATAGGTGAGCCTGCCCTGTTCTTCCTGGCGGCGCAGGGCATCTGCAAGCCCTAAATTAGAATGGCCCACCATGCCAAATACATGGGTGACGCCCCAATTCACCATGGTTTCAGCCATCACATCGCTGACTGTGCGGGTGTGAGGTGCCTCAACAGGTAAGCCAACATAAACTCCATCGGTTCGCACTTCTACCGTAAAAGTGTCGAGGGAATCATCCACTTCTAACTTCCCTGGAGGCTTGCCCGTTAGGGGGCAATAATCCCACCCATGCCAGGGACAGCGGAGTAGGCCATTCTCAATAGAACCTTCGCCTAGGGGACCGCCTTGATGGGGACAGCGATTATCAAGGGCACCATATTGGCCTTGGTGATGGGTTAAGGCCAGACTTTTATGACCTGCAACTACGGTTTTGACGCGACCTTCGGGTAGTTCGTCTAGGTCTAAGACCCGAAACCACTCAGTGATTATCTCAGGCATAGTCTTTGCTCCTTGATTGAGTATTCACTTCCATAACAGCAGCCCAGCATAGAGGGTGCTTCCCCCAATAAACGACCAGAAACAGCTTTTGTTCTCATCCGGTAATTCCCGTTTCAATATATTGAGGATGATGCTCCCAGCCAAAAATGCCCAGACCGTCGAAAGGGCGGCTTTGTCTAAATGGATGGCTTGACCTGCGACCGCACCCCCCATAATCGCAGCTGTTAAAAACCAGCGTCCATAGCGGTCATAGGGGTGTTTATGATGCTCTCTTACTCCCATCCCAGCATAAGATTGGGTATTCAGATTCTTGATAAATAAGAATTTCAATGATATTTAGATGCACGATCTTATGGCGGGAAGGGAGTAAGTTGTGATCGATGATGAAAAAGTGCAGAGCTACGGCGATAAAAAATAAGATGCACTCCATAAGGGTGTGGTCTTTCAACTCCTGGAGCAGATAGCCAGAAATGATATTCAAGACAGCAAATGCTGCTACATGAATCCAAAATACAACCGGAGTGGCCCGATCAATATTGTTCGCAGCCTGATTTAAGGTTCTAGATGTGGAGGCCCAGATATCCAGTCCATAGAAAACAAGCAGTCCTAAAAGCGCCAAGATATAGACGTGATTTTCTAGATAGGCGACCAAGGGAATGGCCGAATGCTCTAATTCTTTTTGGGCATGGCTCAGTTCTGGGAATATTTCTAGAAAGACATAGCCAATGGAAACACCTCCGGCAAAAGAGATCCATCGATGTTCAGGAATGATTTTAGAGACATTCAGCTTGGAGACAAAGGCATGAATAAACGCTAAACCTATGGCTAAGAGTAGACCGATCCCGTTCATGCTGCCCTCAATAGTGATCGAATTTGGGTAGAGAGTGATTCATCATGGCTGGACTAGAGCCGATGGTGGGGTCAGCCCTTTTCCTGACAAAACTGATGATTGCTCATCTGCTTCAGCCTGAGTATGAACGCCTGGTGTAGCACCTAGATGATAATTCGCTGAAGCCAGGTGATGAAGTGAGAAAGATTTGCCTGAACGTATGCTGAGTCTTGCTATCCCCACATCATTGCTTTGATAGATAAACAAAGATAATGATGTTTTCATATCAGGAGTGTGGATGGGGGCAGCAACAGGTAGCTTGTGAAACGTAAGGCGGGTAGATTTAGGAGCATCCTACTGGGCCTTACAATTAGCCTGCAATGCGGTTTTGGTCTGTATCCCATAGGTAGTGTTTATGGCAAGATGGAACTTTCTCAGCTCAAGTATTTTGTTGCGATCGCAAACCATGGCAGTTTCACGAAGGCTGCGGAAACCTTTTATATGACCCAACCCTCTCTGTCGGCGGGAATTAAAAAGCTAGAGCAAGAATGAGGGGTGTTTTTACTAGAGCGGCGCTGGCGCGGAGTATGGTTTGATGAACACTTTCAAACGGTATAGGTCCGAACTGGCTCCGAAAGCAGCTTAAGAGAGATGCAGAGGTCATTGGGAAGCGGTGACAATTTCTTCCTTCGCAGCCCATTGACCAATATCTTGCCGTTGGATTGCGGCGGCCATTAAATCGGCAAATTTATCAGGTGTACAGGCAAATGCAGGAATGCCCAGAGTGGCAAACTTAGCGGCATTGCTATGGTCAAAATAAGGGGCACCGTCATCACTGAGAGCCAATAGCGTCACCATCTGCACCCCTGAGTTGACCAGGGAGGCAACCCGCTTGAGCATGGCCTCGCGATTCCCCCCTTCATATAGGTCGCTAATCAGCACCAAAATCGTTTCTTCTGGTTTGCGAATTAACCCCTGGCAGTAGCTTAAGGCTCGGTTGATATCTGTGCCGCCGCCCAGTTGGGTGCCAAACAACACATCCACCGGATCTTGCAGCAGATCGGTTAAGTCGACAATAGCGGTGTCGAACACTACGAGCTGGGTTTTGACTGCGGGGAGGGAAGCCAGGACCGCTGCAAAAATACTGGCATAGACCACAGAAGTGGCCATCGAGCCGCTTTGATCGACACAGAGGACAATATCGCGGAGGGCTGAGCGCTTGCGACCAAAGCCAATACGAGTTTCAGGAATAATCGTGCGATACTCCGGTTGGTAATGGCGCAGGTTAGCCCGAATGGTCCGGTGCCAGTCAATCTCGTGGTGTCGAGGGCGGCGATTGCGAATCGACCGATTTAGACTGCCCTGAACAGCCTGCTGCATGGGGTTAGAAAGCTGGCGTAGTAAGTCTTCGACCACTCGCTGCACTACTAGCCGAGCTGTCTCTTTGGTCTTACTGGGCATCACCTGACTGAGGGACAGCAGATTGGCCACCAGATGAACATCCGGTTCCACAGCGGCGAGCATTTCTGGCTCTAACAGCATCTGCTGCAAGTTCAACCGTTCGAGGGCATCTTGCTGCATCACCCGGACAATAGAACTGGGAAAGTAGCTGCGAATATCCCCCAGCCAGCGAGCGACTTTGGGGGATGAGCCCCCTAATCCGCCTGATCGTTTTCCTTGGGATTCGTATAGGGCCGCTAAGGTCTGATCCATCGCCGTATCCTGGGAGTCGAGGGTTAACCCACCCTCTGCACCGATGCCATCGGCCTCGCCGCCCCCGAGAATTAGCCGCCAGCGTCGATTGCGTTCGGAACTATTCTGAGACTCTGCCATGACTGTCTATTGCAGAACGATACGACCCGGTCTATTCGGAAGAAGACGGTACCAATGTAGGGATGATATCAGCGGGGGGAGCGGTGTTGGAGTATAGGGTTTCTGAGGAAGCAATGTCATAGGCGGCATCCACCCAGACGAGCTGTACATCCGTGACTTGGTGATCTTGCAACGTCACTAGAGAGAAATTGCGCTGAAGCCCTTGCTCCGTTTTGATAATTCGCGGCACACAGGCGGCATTGAGATAGACGGTGCCGGCTTCATCCACACAGAGTCGCTTGCGCTGGACGGCTTTGGTATGGCGCAAGTTGTGGTGCATATGGCCGAAGGTGACGAGGGGGACTCGTTTGCCGGTGGTTCTGGTGTTTGCGATCGCATCTCGCAAATCCGGGTCGCCAAAATCTCCACCCAACTGCTTCCAGTCCTTTCCACAGGGATCTTCCGCCTGGTCACCTAACCCAGAGGGACCATTATGTCCCAAAAAAATAATCGTTTCTGAAGGAGCTGTGGCGGCAGCGTTCGCAATTTGAGCGGTGGAGTCCTCAAAATTCTTGACGCCAAAGCGATCTCGATAAAATCCGGCACAGCGCCAGTCGGGTCCACCCCAGCTAAAAGGTCGCCCCCCCACTACGCTGAGGTCGAGTTGGGGAAAAGTCCGGTGGGCATAGCCTACATGGGCCTCTGCTAATAGATCTAATTGCTGCTGGACCCAGTCTTCCTTGCTGCGATCGTAGGGACAATTTTTAGTGCCCCAGGGCGTGGCGGTATACCAGGCATCATGGTTGCCAAAGGATGCGGCATAGGGCAGTTCTAGAGTGGAGACGGCCTGCACTACTTCCACCGCCTCATTGCCAAAATCCCCTACAAACAGGACTAAATCGACGCCGAGTTGTGCCAATGCCTTTGGATCCTCTTCATCCCAAGCGTCGTGAATATCCCCAATCACAGCAATTTTGATGGATGGAGAACTAGCGAGAGAAGTAGAGAGTGGCTCAGTCATTCATGGGGGGTTAGTCTTGGATATATTCTTGGTCTTGGGCCAGGGCAATTTCGGCCCGGATAAACTCGCGACCTAAATAAGCAGCGTGATCTAGCTGAGTCACCAGGCAGGTTTTCGGTTCTTCAAAGATAGCAATACAGAGTTCTTTTGCGGTCTTGGCCCGGAACTTAGCATCGGGTTTGCGTTCCACTTTTCCTCGACAAGATAAGGGTTCCCCCGTATCAGGGTCGACGGCTAAGCCTTTATCGTTAATGTCATTGGCATAGTGATCCGCACAAATGGCTGGGGCCTGCCGATCGAGATAGATCAAAAAGTAGCCACCCGGATCTAAAGCAATAAAGCGTTGGGATAACTGGTTATTAATGGCAGCTTGATCGCTAACAATGGTGTTCATGAACTAAAAATGCCGAATGGGTAGGATGCGACTCCAAGATCCAGTCTAGTACGTGAACTCCCATTAGGTGTAACGGTGTGCCTAGCTGTTGGCACTTGGGGCCATCGTGCCAGAATAGACCAACCCTTTTTTCATATCTAAGGTGAGGTGGGTGCCGTCCCGAATCATGCGGGTAGCATTCTCGACGCCAACGATCACCGGAATTCGTAAGCGCAGCCCCAATACGGCGGCATGACTGTCCATTCCTCCCACTTCAGTGATGATACCGGCGGCTTTGCGAATGGCATCGACATGGCTAGCATCGGTTGCCTTCGCCACTAAAATATCGCCCCGGTGGAAGCCTTTAATACCGTTGGGAGTGGTAATGACGCGGGCTAAGCCACTGACAGAGCCATTGCCAATGCCAATGCCTTGGCCCATAACGGCGGTGACAATCTCGACTTTGATAAAGTCCGTGGACCCCGCGACCCCCTGTAAGGTGCCTGCAGTCACCACCACTAAGTCGCCTTCTTCCACTAAGCCTTTTTCCTGGGCCACATTGAGAGAAGCTTGTAGCGTTTCATCAATAGAGGGCAAATTGAGGACCAGCAACGGCTGTACGCCCCAGACCATTTGTAATTGGCGAGCCACCTCTACGTGGGGCGTCACGGCTAAAATAGGGATATTAGGTCGATATTTGGAGACGTTTCGTCCAGTTGATCCAGTTTTGGTAAAGGTGAGAATAGCTTTGGCTTTGAGCTGAGCAGCGATATGGCCCACAGCTTGGCTAATCGCACTAGGGATGGCTGTTACGGATGTGTCTAGAGCAGTACTGGTATGAATGTTTTTCTCGTGATCAATCCGCTCTGCGATTTTGGCCATAGTGGCCACAGCTTCCACAGGATAGTTGCCAACAGCGGCCTCATTGGAGAGCATGACTGCATCAGTGCCATCTAGAATGGCGTTGGCCACATCAGAGACTTCTGCCCGCGTCGGCCTGGGAGAATTGACCATGCTGTCTAGCATTTGCGTGGCCGTAATCACAGGGATACCCAGACGGTTAGCCGTAGCGATTAACCGCTTTTGCAGAATTGGGACATCCTCTGCAGGCAGCTCAACTCCCAAGTCGCCCCGAGCAATCATCACCCCATCACAGAGACTGAGAATCTCTTCCATTTGGGTGATGGCTTCATGTTTTTCGATTTTGGCAATAACGGGGATAGATTTGCCTGCATTGGCGATGATTTCTTTAATTTCGATGACGTCTGCTGGGTTGCGGACAAAGCTGAGGGCAATCCAATCAACGCCATGGGTCAGGCCAAATTGTAGATCCTCTCGATCTTTATCGGTCAGGGCTTTGACGGATAAATAAACCCCTGGGAAATTAACGCCTTTGGAGTCAGACAGCTTCCCTCCCACAACCACACGGCAATGCAGGGTTCTGGAAGAAGTATCTACGGACTCAACGACCATCTCGACTCGGCCATCGTCGAGGAGAATGGTGGCTCCCACAGATACTTCATCCGCCAGCTTGGAATAAGTAACCATGCTGCTGGTTTGAGTACCTGGAACGGTCTGGCTGGTGAGGGCAAAAGGATCCCCATTCTTGAGGGTGATGGGGCCGTCAGCGAACTTACCGAGGCGGATTTTGGGCCCTTGCAGGTCTTGCAAGATGGCAACGGGCTGGTTCATCTCATAAGAGAGTTGCCGAATCAGGCGAATGGAGCGCAGATGATCGTCATGGGTGCCGTGGGAAAAGTTGAGTCGGAGAGTGGTGGCTCCTGCTTCTATGACCGCCCGCAGCATATCTGGCTTGGAGATGGCTGGCCCTACGGTGGCCACAATTTTGGTACGACGGTCGGACTCAGGCAAGGACATGTATGATTTCAAAAAAGTTTAGGCAGTAGAATGAACAATCAACAGGGTTGTCCATCAACTTAACAGTTTAGGCTGAGACGTTACCCCAAGCGAATTTTTGGCGAAATTCCTACAGATAGATCTAAGAAACGGAGACTAGGGTGAAGTTAACCACACGGGGACACTATAGTGTGAAGGCGTTGCTGGATTTGAGTCTGCAGCCTAATTTTGGACCGGCATCGGTGAATGCTATTGCCAAACGTCAGTCTCTCCCGGCTCCCTATTTGGAAAAGTTGCTGATGGAGTTACGACAAGCGGGGCTGGTTCGGTCTGTTCGGGGTTCTAAGGGAGGCTATCAGTTAGCCCGTCCTCCAGTGCAAATTTCTCTGGGGCATATTTTGGAGGCGGTGGGAGAAACGGTTGAACCGTTTACAGAACAATCAGCAGCAACCCAGCAAGCGGAAGATTGGGTGACCCTCACTCTCTGGAAACGCCTGCACCAAAAACTCAAGGAATCCCTCTACAGTATTTCCCTAGAAGATCTCTATTTTGATGCCCGCAGTTGGCAAGCTGCTCAAGGGGCAGAGACTAGCTTTGTTGTTTAGATTTTGATGATGTGGCTAATCCCTATTAGATAGGACTAATTTCAGCTTCTACAACGACATCTTGCATATCAAAGGCAGAGTTATTGGTGTAATTGGAGTCATACTCAACTCCTAATTCATACAAGAATACGACCTGATTGTCATTGAGTTGTAAGGTTGTGTCGTCAGGGCCTTCTAATACTTCAGCGTCTTCTAAGAATGATGTAATAGACGCTTGTCCTCCGTAAGGCTGGAAAGAGGGTGAAGTATCACCATTGAAAAGTGTAATCACCTGTTTCAATGCAGCACTATTCCACTCATTTAAGTTAGAAAAATAGCTGAGTGTTGTGTCACCACAACTGTCCGATGCATTATCCAACAGATTTCCTGTAATGGTAAGAGTTGTATTTCGAGGTACTGAGCGAGTATAGGTTGGATCACCTGGATTAATGGTCATGCTCTCAGGTGCGCTGCTAGGAAAGACAAAATTAACTGTGGCGTTTGTGGGAATAGCAGGACCGCTCACTCCACAAGTGACCTGACCTCCAACAACATTGATGCTGATATTAGCATCGTTTGTAAAGGTTACTGTCCCATCAGTAACACTAAAAATTCGGTCGGAAGTTGCGCCGGAAGATGTTGAAGGAGCAGGGACCGTTGCATAGGTTGGTCGGGTAGCAACGGTCGCATCAGCTGCATAAATTTCATTGGGACCCAAGGCTTTAACCACGCTGCCTTGCTTGTAAAGTTTGGCAAGGCTGCCTGTATCGTTAACACATGACAAAAAACTAGATGTGCCCGTACCTGTCCAGCCTGGAGGACAACTGGGTAATGTTCCTGTGTCTTCTATGCGATCGATGAGTGGTTCATGTTCCCAATTGGCGGGGACATTTGCATCAATATACTCTCCATCACTATCTATGCTAGGACCCCAACGGTAAACAACTTTAGGACCTCGCCAAGTGTTATTTGTTGAGGAAGCCAGGTAATAAATGACTGGTACTCCACCTATTTTGGGGTACAACATGAGTACAGGTGCGGCTCCTGTTGGTAGCCCCGTATTAAAGTCACTCGGCTTAGTGGCAGTCGCTACGTTTTTCTCTAATTTTTCAGCCTGGCGGACTTCTGTGGCAATGAAGTCTAAAGAACGATCCAGCTCTGTGCGCCTTTCATT
Source organism: Acaryochloris marina S15 (assembly GCF_018336915.1). Lineage (GTDB taxonomy): Bacteria > Cyanobacteriota > Cyanobacteriia > Thermosynechococcales > Thermosynechococcaceae > Acaryochloris > Acaryochloris marina_A. The sequence continues at coordinate 34,245 of NZ_CP064923.1, forward strand.
CTGAGCATTGGCCGTTTGACTAGATGTCAAAATCGCAACTAGGCCGAATCCACCTAATGAAACAACTCCCAAGCTAATAGCAGCAGCAACTAGCAATTCAGGGAGAGTAAATCCTTGTATTTGTGCTGAAGGTTTCACAGTTGTATGAAAGCGAGGAAGTCTATACATATGTTCAGTGTAAATAGCAAAAATGAACGTTTTATAGTGCTTGAAAGTAAAATGTCTAATAAATTGAGTTGATTTAGCTAGAAACTTTGATTTCTGGATAGTGAGAGAGTTGTATATATTAGTTTAGAGGAAAAATATTAGTTTATTTTATCAACTTTAGACATTACATTTCAGTAAATTAGCTTGCCAATTTACAATCAGTTTTTTTGATTTCGACAAAGCGGTCTGAAACACACTTAAGATGACGTATGGCAGTTAGTGGGTGTGGCTTGCCCTGAAGAAGGAGGAAATGAGCCTTTAAATTCTCCTACTCGAATGATGCCAATACCTGCAGAAATGGCTAAGCAGCGCATTCCTCCTGATTGGTCAGGATGGTAAAACACAAAGACGTTACTCGAAGAAGTAGATCCTTTGGGAGAAAACTCTATTGTGTCTGGGTTTTGAGCAACTAGTGTTACTCCTGATATTTGGTTTCTGCCGTTGACTTGAGTTAGATCTCGGCTCCCTGTTGGTAAGCAATTAGAGGGGTTAGCTGCAACCGATGAAGATGTGATGGTCAAACTGCAGCGTTGGCTTGTTCGAATTGCTGAAGCTTGACCTTCTTTTAAAGCGCCTTCTACTTGCGCCAGAACATCTTCTACCCTTTTTTTATTGACCCAACTTAAAAAACTAGGAGTTCCTAGAGCGGCAAAAATTCCTAAGATTAATACTATGGCTAAGACTTCGGGTAAGGAAAAACCTTGATATTTTTTTGTGGATTGTAGTTGTTTCATGTCCTTAGTTGATAGAATCCTCAACTCAAGGACATGCCAAGGAAGCATCTGGAATAATTTTGGCTTGAGTGATAGCGATTGGAATAAATTTGCCTTCAATGATCTCGCTGGGGGAGTAATCGGCTGATACAACTCGATATTCCAATTTCAGAACATTAAATGGCGCTGATGTTGGAAGAGTATGAATGCGAGCTACAGTATAAGCCCGATTGCCAATCGCACTGGTTTTATTAGTAAATTGAGGCGAAATATTATCCAGTCCATTAATTTCGTCTAGTAGGCGGTCTGCATATCCTGTAGTTTTTGTTCTTCCTTGGCAGGCATCTAGAACAATGTTGTAGCTAGAGCCAGCATAATCTAATCGATTGGATTCATACCTCACTCGTTCAAGATCTTCTTGAATCCAAGTGGTTGCTTCGCTGAGTTCTTTACCTTTAACTCTAAAGACGGTGGCGGCCACGAAAGCTTGCATTGCTGTACCAATGAAACTTGCAATTATTACTAAACCTACTAGTACTTCAACTAATGTGAAGCCAGCTTCTCGGGGGTGATTAAAACTAGACTGCCTAGGCATAGACTTAGCTCACTATCTCTAAAAAATTAGGTTATGGTTCTTTTAATTCTGTCTAATAATTTGTTTGATGAAGCCTAGAATAATTACATGATAAGCATTTATGCAGAATTAATTACAATCCATTTCTTTGCTAACTCAAATGCCCTTAGCTTGCTTTATACTTTTAGCTCACGTCTTTCTCTTTAGTTTCCCAGGATTGGATCGGACCAATTTGAGGAGGATATGTGATGGTTATCGGTGCACTTCCCCAGGCTCCTCTTGGTGGATCTAATACAGGAGTTCTAACTGCCCCATCGTCTAACCAACGGTTAACCCAAAAAATACCTGTATTTAAGTTGTAAGAAGTTGGGGCGCTTGGGTTACTTGGAGGTGGGGGCTTGAGACTACAATAATCGTTGTTAGAGATAGGAGGTGGAGCAGCTACTGGCGAAGATCCACTTTTTTTGTTCATGACATCATAGCTTGGGGCATGGATGAAAATATCACATACTACTGAGCCTTTATCCAAAGTAATATCTTTATCACCGCCTTGGCCGAAAATTTTTACTGTGTGAGCATTGCAGTTGGGTCGGCTACCACAAATGTTCCTGATTTTTTCCCCTCTTAAATCAATATCTTCATTGACCCATATCTCAATTATTTTTAGAGGGCCTGTATCATTATTTACAGAAAAACCACCATCCAAATCGTCGATGACATATCTATATGTCTGTGTATTGTTGGTGGAGTTGCTCTCTTGAGCTACCTCAAACGGTTGAGGTAAAGTACTAGGCATGCTTGTCAGTAAGTGAAAGTTACCTGGTAAAGGTTGGGCAAGTACGGCTGGTATATTAATACTGGCATTAGACAACTCTAACTCCCGTGATTTGTATAGATTAGGGTTAGTTGGAATGGTTGTCACAGAATTGCAGTTACCTAGCACATCCGCTTCGATCTCACCTGTATTAGCTGAAGTTTGAACCCACAAACCTGCAATGTTAGGCGGAGGTGGATATACAGGGAATTTAACTTCTAGCTGAGAAATGGATTCGCTAGGTTGGCCTTCGTTGACTCTGCCTTGAACCGTCAAAATCCCAACGTTACTGGTATAGGTGTAATCTACTAATCTATATTCACCTTGAGAAGGTTTACTAGAATCCACATCATGCCAAACAGTCCGTTTGGCATGACTAGCAATTTTGCTATTGTTATCGGATGCACAGCCCAAGAAAGGACTGGCTATGTTGCTTGGGTTATGCCAACTGGTTTCCGAGCTACTATCTTGGCAAATATTATTGCTAGCCCAACCTAGTTTGCAGGCAGGCTGCAACGCGAGTTCACGATAGTCGTTGATGAGATTTCGAATTTCGTTGACCCCGGTTTCTGCGGCGTTGAGGCTTTTGGCGGTATCTTTTTGTGCGATCGCACTCACCTGACTATCTTGCGATCGCAAAAGCATCGTCAACCCGACTAACAGGATAATCAGTCCCATCCCAATGGCGACAGGCAAAGCAAAGCCTGCTTGTCCCTTTCGGTATTTCAGAGAGTATACAATCCATTTATTCATGGTTGAGAGTTTTCGCCAACACAGATGTACAGCATTCTATCTAATACAGATCTTGCAGATTGTTATACAAACTATACCGAATATCTCTATAAAAATTAAGTATTTCTCCTCACGTCAATCAATGATTTCGAGTATAGCCATTCTAGCAGTTGGCTTCAGTACTGGCAGACAATAATGTGATTTAGATCAGGCCTTAGCTGTAGTTTTTTGAGATAACAAAATATTTTGTCAACACTCAAATAAAAATAACTTTCAGTGATCTAGATCACACAAGCTAGTGATTTCGATTTCTAAACTAGACTCTCAGGAAAAATAATTCATTCACCTTGATATGTCTAGGTTGAAAGGGTTGTGCCTGATTCTGTAAATACCTGATTCAGCCACATTCTACACACCAGCATAAGTTTCTCTATCTACTAATTAACCAATATCAATCAGCAGTTTATAAAGATTGCTCGATTCTATAGTTCATGAATGATCTATTGCTAGGGTAAGAAATCTAGCAATATTTTGTCTGATATTGGTCTTTAGTTTACTTATTCTGTTGTTTCATATCTCTTAGTCGAGATCATTGTTTTCACTGAGATAATATATTTCTTGATTGTATATTTAAGTGTCTGAAAAGTATGACTTATAGGATTTCCGGGATATCACTGAGGTGACGAAGGAAGATTTTATATAAAGTTATTGTCAGGGATTGCGAAATCGTAAGGCAATATCTACCGAACCTATTTCTGGAATTGGTGCTTGGGAGCTACTGAAACCAGCATGGAGACTAATCAAGAGTCACTTGTTTGTGAGATCTTGGTGTGCTTTTGCATGGCGATTTTCTTGACGTGCAAAATATCGATCGACGCCTCAATTAGATGGTGATCAGTTTTGTTTAAGTTGAGTCCATCCTAGGAATTAAGAATAGAGTTTATCTCATGGGTCAGTACAAGTTGTCTTTGGTACTTTACAACCACTTAATTAAATATTTGCAACCATCAGATCCTGATGCAGGATTCTCACTTATCGAAGTCATGGTTGTTATTGCACTTACGGCATTTCTAGCTGCTTTTGCCGTACCTGCGATCACTTTTGGTAACAATCCACTGCGAGATTCATCTAACCGAATTGCCGCGAGTATGAAGTGGGCTAGGGCTCAAGCAATGGCTTCGACTTCTGCAGTGCGGATTCGCCCGATCTCAAATACACAATTTGTGATGGAGCGAGCGAATAGGTGTACTGAACCGAATGCTGCCAATTGGACCATTATTAGTGACCAAGTCGAAAAAGATGGGCAAATGGTCTACGAAGATTTAAGTCTAGATACACCGGCACAGTTGACTACCGTTACGGAAGATGGAGTGGCTGCGACGCCTACAACTTGGGATATCTGTTTTAACACTCGAGGAATAGCGGATAAAACCCTGGCTCTAACGATGCAGCATACGGGAAATAGTGACCAACGAACCATGACTATTTTTCGCGGAGGCACAGTTGATCTTACTGATATCAGTTAACGGTAACTCCCTAGAAATGAGAAATGTATCGTAGATCGAGAAATTCATGAAAACTCATAGACCTCACTCCCCCAATCCATTGTTGCTCAGAATGTTGCGGACTTCACATACTGACGACAAAGGTCTCACCCTGGTAGAAGCGCTGGTTTCATTGCTGATCTTTTTTGTGGCTGCAGCATCTATTGTGCCGGTTTTTTTGAACTACACAATTTCTACGATTAACAACGAAAGACGCACTGGAGGTATTGCTGTTGCTCAGCAAGTGCTAGATGGACTGCGCCAGGTAGATACCACGACTCTACAAGCTACTGGCTCCGACACCCTAACAGATGTTTCTTACTTGGGTAAGACTTATACCCCTATCGTTACTTACTGCCAGAATCCAGCATTCTGCACCAACCCAGACTCCCGGCACATCACACTTCAGGTATTCCACAATGGCGACGAAATTTACCAAGCTGAAACTGTTTTCACCAACCTCCAATAAAGGTTTTACGCTGGTTGAATTATTGGTTACAACCCTTATTGCTTCGGTAGTGCTGGTCTCTTCTCTGGGACTGATTACCAACCAACGTAGGCGCTTTGTCTCCGATCAGGTTCGTGCAGAATCTAATCAAACCTTGCGGGTGGGTTTGGATCTCATAGGTGCTGATATTAAAAATACGGGAGACTTTTTAGAGACGGATATTAATTTGCCTGTGGTGTCTGTTATAGATGGTGCAGCAGGAGCACCAGACGAAGTTATTCTGCAGCGCAAACTCATCTCTGACACATTGACCGTTTGTGAAGATGTTAATGCTGGTGTCCAAGCAACCATAACCGTTGCTGTGAGACCTGGTGCTGGTGACTGTCCGATCTATTCGGATGGTAATAATGATGATTTGAACGATCCACTGACCCTGGCAAGCAGAGAACGCTGTGAACAAGACAATGTTGCGGGATGTGATCGAGTAGCTGCCCTTGCCTCAACTACTTGTGATGACGAATGCGTAACGGCCTATATATATGACCCTGTAGACCGTGAGGGTGAATTTTTTAGTTACTCATTTGAGGCACCTGATGCGACGCCTAATCCGACTCTGAATCGGATATTTGTTGGGGATGGTGCTGCTTTCGCCAATACCTATCAAGTGGCCAATAGACCCGTGATTTATCTCCTTGAGCAGCGACACTACCGGCTGAATAACAATGTATTACAGCTAAGTGTGAATCGGGGTAATTTCGTATCGATAGTCAACCAGGTTGCAGATTTTCAGGTACAAGCACAGTTGACGACCAATCCCAACCCTCTAGATGCATTTAATTCTACGCCAGGTGGTGATCCACAAACTTACCAGCAGACTAATCCCTTTACATCCTTGCAATTTCTACAGGTAGATTTGCAGTCTGTCGATCCATCTGAATCTGATTTAACGGAATTGGATGCCGATCAGCGCCAGATTTCTTCTAGATTCTATCCACGTAATGCTAAGTCCGACGATTAACGGTCTGTAGCTTTTTTGCCTTCCTATACAAGATTCTTTGCCTTACTTAGAGACTTATTACAGCTATGAAGTACAATTCCAGCCGCTTTCACCACTCCTTATTTCAACTGTTGGTACGTCTTCAGCAGACTCGGCAAAAAGAGGGAGGATATAGCTTAGTCGTTACAGTGGCGATGCTGTTGATTTTGTCTACCCTGCTCATTAGTGCTGCGGTAGTCAGCAAAGTGGATACAGCGAGTACCAATGCTTCTGCTAGAAGTAGTAATGGCTTTTATGCTGCAGAAGCTGGGCTGAACTTGCGTGCTTCACAAATCCAAACCCAGTTTCGAGGGTTTCAGCGCCCTACAGGCACGGCTCCCCTAGATGACAATAATGACGGCGAAGTGTGGGATAACTGCGCAGATGGTAGCAGTGTTGGCACGGGTGATTTTGATTGTCGTCCATTTACGTTTCAAGGCCAAGATGTCTTTACCTACATTCAAGAGGTAGGGCAAGATGACAATTTGGATGGTGTCCCCGATGATGTGGATGGGGATGGTGTGGCCGATCCAATCTCTATTGTGGTGCCACCTGGAGAGAGGTTTGCAGGCTTAAGTGCTCAAGAATATCGGTATGATTTATGGTCTGTTGCCCAACGAAATGATCTCCCTTCTGCTGTATTGGGTATGACCTTCAAGAGTCGGGTAATTCCCTTATTTCAATTTGCTGTATTTTATGAAAATGATGCTGATTTTAGTATTCCGCCTGATATGACCATTAATGGTCGGGTGCATACCAATGGCGATCTATATTTAAATTCAGCTTTTAATCCTCTGAGACTGACTATCAACGGTGATGTGACAACTGCCGGCACCCTTTACAGAGGGAACAAAGATGCTAGAGGTGGACAACAGTGCAGCGGCAACGTCACGATTCGTAGACAAGATGGTAATCCTCAAGATTTACTGTGCCAGGGCAACGCCATTACATCCTATACCAACACCACAGCGACCCCCTCTAATATCAGTACTTGGGGAACTGCTATTGATACTGGGATTGATGTATTAGAAGTACCATCACCAGATGCCTATAATCCCACTCCTGGTAGTAGTTATTGGGATGCAGCAGATCTGCGGATTGTTCTGGAAGTTGATACGAATGGCAACCCTAGCGATCGCAACGGTAATGGTTATGTACTCGAAGTTCGCAATCAGGATGGCACCCCTAACGACAATTTATCTGAACGACTGTTGAGAAGTTGCCCAGTGCCAGAAGCAGTATTACAGCCTGATTCAGATGCAAGTCCAACTCAATACCAACAAGGGAAAACACGTCTGCAATTACTCGATAACAGCAATTTAGGTACAAATGATTCCAACAGAATTGTGACGATTGGTGATCATGTTACTGATTCAGTCAACGTCGATGTTGATAGTAATGTCATTAGTAGTCGACCTGCCACTGATGTGCGCCTTAGGAAGAGACTAAACCAAGAAATTAACTTTGACCCTGCGAACCCTCTTAACCTACCTGCCCTTCCAGGGACAATAACAGTACGCAAGGCTGTTGTCTCTACTTCCAACACCTTCTACAACTATCGGGAAAAACATGGTGTAGCGGGTGGTGATGAGGGTCGTTTTATTCGAATGGTAGATGTTGATGTGCAGGCACTGCTCGATTGTTCTCATGATCAGCAATTAATGGGAGCCACACAGCTGAATGATCGTACTGATGGGGGTTTAGTGTGGTTTGTCACAGTAGATACCCCTGACCCTAAACCCAATCTCAGTGATGATCCAGATGCTGATAGCGATAATAACTCTCAAGTTGGCAGTATCTATGGCGTGCGTCTTTATAATGGCGCTTCTCTCAATACTAGTGCTGCAGTTACTGGTGCGCCGACCATTGAGGGATTAACGGTTATCTCTGATGAAGCAGTCTACGTTCGTGGTGACTATAACCTTCACACAGATCCTGATCCAGCTGTTGATACTTGGAGACCAGCAGCTATTATGGCTGACTCCATCAATGTTTTATCGAATTCATCTTTGCTCGATGACTCTGATCGCCGGATATTTGATACCACAGGTGGTGATGGACATCCCAACAACATCCAATATCCTCGAGGAGATAATCGAGGAACGATTAATTGGAATGCTGGTCCTCGCAATTCTACTGAAACTACTATCAATGCTGCCTTTCTCTCAGGAACTGAAATTACTGGGGGGGCCAACGGTTCAGCAACGCAGCTAAATACTATCCAAAGTGGTGGGGTCAACAACTTCCCGCGATTTCATGAAAATTGGTCTGGTATTCCTTTGAATTATCGAGGGTCTTTGGTAAGCCTCAGTGAACCTCGGCGGATCAATTCTGATTTTTGTGGCAGTAGAAATGAAACTACTTGCAATATTTACAGCCCTCCGATCAGAAATTGGGATTTCGATCAGCGGTTTAATGATGCGGGTGACTTACCCCCACTCACGCCCCGAACGGTTTATTTGCGTCAGGAATTGTTCCAGCGTGATTTTGACCGCAACTCAAGTCGATCCGTGCAGTTGTTTGCTTCTGCACCTATTCTTCCTTCCATTCAGCCCAATTTTTCTCTGTAACCTATTAGACGGAAGTCGATTTGACGTTTGAAATCCCATAGTACAAAAACAGGAGCTAAGCTTGGCTCCTGTTTTTGTACTATGGGCAGTGGGCTGAAAACAGCCTGATCAACTACCGAGTCACCTGATAGCTCTCCATCAAAGGAGTAGGATCAGTTAGTTTAGATTATGGCCATATTTTCCATACCTACTGCCTACTCCTTAGGACAGCAAGTCCTCAAGCCAGATTCAATATGACTACTCTTGTCGTCACTTATCGATTTATCTCAATACTTATGTGTGTTTGTAGTCAGTGATCACTTCTGATTCTGCACTGGCCTTCGACCGGCTCTTACCTATTGTGGTCCTGATCAGTGCTGCAATCCTTGATTTTGCGATTGGTGACCCTTGGGGGTGCCCCCATCCTGTTCAAATGATGGGTTGGATCATTCAACGCTATACCAAGGGAGCACTTCGGTGGTGGAATGAACCCTGGCAACTGCGGATAGCGGGTATACATCTGACGATCGCACTGGTTTGTAGCGTGAGTTTGGGGAGCTGGCTGCTGTTCTATGGGTTGGACCGGTGGGCTTGGCCGATTAGCTTGGGAGTAGAAGTTGTTTTGCTCGCCAGTTGTTTTGCCGGTCGTAGTTTACGTGATGCAACGGTTGACGTTCTTAAACCTCTAGCGAAAGCGGATCTAACCGTGGCGAGATCTCGGCTTCGTCGCTATGTCGGTAGAGACACCGATACCTTGGCAGAGCAAGATATCTTAAGGGCGTTACTAGAGACCGTTGCCGAGAATACCACGGACGGTGTGATGGCTCCTTTGTTTTATGCCTTGGTGGGTCTGGCCATTCCTGGGATAGGCCCCGTACCGATGGCGTTGTTCTATAAGGCGGTCAGTACATTAGATTCGATGATTGGGTATCGTACAGCCCCTTACACTGATCTGGGTTGGTTTAGTGCTCGTCTGGATGATGCGCTGACCTGGTTGCCCTGCCGATTGATGGTACTCACCGTTGGATTGTTATCGGGCAAACTCAAATCTGTCTGGGTGATTGGTTGGCGAGATGCCCGCAAGGATCCTAGCCCTAACTCGGGCTGGAGTGAATGCGCTTATGCTGCCATCTTGGGCGTGCAGTTGGGAGGACAAAATTGGTATCGTGGCGTTGCTAAACTAAAGCCGCTGCTGGGCAATCCCCTACAACGGATTACAGCGAAGCATATCGAAGTAGCGATTCGCCTCACCCGCAACTGCTTTTTGCTGTGGTTGGGATTGGCAGTGGCCTTCACTTGGTTAACGTTGCCAACCCCTGGGTCTTTGGGTTAACGGTATCAGTTGTCTTTGAGCAGCAAATAATAGAGCTGCCCGGATCCCGTCATCACCCCTGCTCGTTCCTTCGCTTTTGCCCCAGTCCCCATAAAAACATCCACCCGACCTGGGCCTTTGATTGCACTGCCCGTATCGTGATCTAGCACAAACCGACTGACATCTTTGAATTCTAGCTTTTGGCTGGCATTGTAGTAGGGTAAGTTGGTTTGGATCAGCGCTAATGCACCAGGGGGCATGAGCGATTTATCGGTTGCAATGGAGCGCTCATCGGTGACGGGGACATTCAGATTCCCCATGGGAGGCGAACCAAAGGTTTCTTGAAAAAAGACAAAGCTTTTGTTTTTGGGAATGTATAAATCTAAATCTTGAGGATTCTCGTCAAAGTACTGCAGTACAAGAGGTAGACTCAATTCCTCAAGGGTGAATTTGCCATCGGCAATTAAAGCTTTACCGATACTGGTATAGGGATGTGCGGTCTTTCCGGCATAACCGACTGTCATTTCTGTGCCATCAGTGATACCCAGACGGGCCGATCCTTGCACTTGGACTAGGAATGCCTGGATGCGATCGCGCAGCCATACCAACTCCAATCCCTGCAATTGACCTTGAGATCCTTGCAAGCCATCTGCGCCCTCTAGCTCTGCTCGGGTGGGATGGGGTTTTGGCCATTCCTTCAAATCTGCGGGAGCCTGATACAGGGGGTAGCGAAACTCTGCGGTGGGTTTGCGGCTAGCGGGATAGGTCGCCTCGTAATATCCCGTAAAATCGACATTGCCCTTTTGGTCATTGCCAATAGATTGGTAAAACTGAAATTCACGCTTGACCGCCTTTTCTAGGGCTTTTGGCGACTTGGCCTGCACCACCAACTGCCGAAAACGGCGGAGGCTACGGGAGACACGATCGCGGGTGATACCCGGAACTTTATAGTCTTGGTAATCTTTTTGGGCTTTTTCAGTTCCTAAATACTCCAAGCTGTGATCAATCGCCGTCAGCAGCGCTTTATAGTCTCCTTTCTGGCCATTTATTTTTTTCCATAGCTGTTTATCCTTTGCTAAACCCCTGGGCAGTTGGTCTGTAGAAATGACCTGTAAGGGAAGAGGTTCCATGGGGGGTGTTGCAGCCGTCAGAGAAGTGGTGGCAGCAGTACACCCCAAAAGCAAAGGCAGAGTTAGAAAAAACATGCAGTCAAACGATTAGAACTTAATAACGGTCGACGCTAGATAAGAAAACAGGTTCCACTCGAATGGCAGTAATGCTAGAAGGACGGATCACCATATACTCGCCCTGGATATTTTTAATGGGGACGTTAATGAATTCCTTGGAGTCTGACTTGGGTACCAGCTCGTTGCTGTACCACTGCTGAAATTCTTGAATAGTTGCAAACCGAACCTCTTCTTTGTGGCCCCCTTCGATAAACAGGTGGACCGCATATTCATTGGCAGTTTTTGGCATTGTTGGATGTTGTGATGTACTCCGAGCTAATTATGGACAAAAACTAGCGCAAACATAACGAATGGATTGATATTCTTGTCTAACCCCATACCGATAGCAGCGGGTAAACCTCTCTCCTACCACAGCAGAGGATGGCTGTGAGCCATGGACTGGTTGATTCAGAATTCATCCTGCATCAAGGTTGACTGGGTGACCAGTGCGGTCAAGCGTTTCTCAAGTCTGGCACTGTTCATCTATCGATAAAGGAGGGAACACTAAGAAGTTATGGGGCTAATATCTAATAAGATTCTCATAGGTTTTTAATATATTTATGAATCAAAAATAAACGAAAAAGTTTTCTAGTTGATAGTTAACAATACACTGATACCTACGCCCTTGAGGTCAATGCCTGAGCTGTCACCATAGATTTATTCACCTCAGTGAGACTAATGCTATATCGGCAACGTAAATATAAATATATTTGTTAAAATAAAAAATGATCCCCGTGCTGAAAATAAGTTTAAGCCTATGGTGAGAACTGATCTAAACCTGAGAATGTTAGACATCTCAGTTGCCAGTTTTAACCAGTCCAATGCAGATCAGCTAAGAAAGATGAGCCAGAAGAGATATGGCTGGCTGTGGAAGATAGCAATTTTGCCATCCCTTGCCATTGGATTAGTCACGGGGACACCGGATGTTAAAGCAGAAGAGAATATTCTAGTTATTCATTCTTACCATCCAGAACTGTCTTGGACTGACCAAGTTAAACAGGGCATTGACCAATCTTTTCAAAAACGTCGGCCCGAGGCCAAAATTTTCCATGAATATCTAGATGGCAAACGTCTACCTGCCCTAGAACATTCTCAAAGTTTCCTAGAGTTGATTCAGGAAAAATATCAAAAGATACCCCTGGATGCCTTAATGGTTTCGGATGATCCGGGTTTACAGTTAATCTTGCAAGTTCGCGATCAGTATTTTCCCAAAGTGCCCATTGTGTTTTTGGGCATTAATCATGTTCAACCCGAACTCTACAATGTTCCTGGATTAACAGGAGTATTTGAAAAACATAGCGTCGCTCAGACTGTTCAAGTTGCTAAGCAACTGACGGGGGCAGATGGCTTGATTGTGATTAATGATTCCACGGAAACGGGACAAGCCAATATCAAACGGATCAATGAGATCAAACAGCTCCCTAACGTGCCTCAATCCATTGCGATTATCCATGATGTGACACCTGAAGATTTACCTCAAAGGTTATCTGCCTTTCCTTCGACATGGCCGGTATTGCCTATGGGGCAGCTCCGTCAAGGTCATGCCAAAGGAAAGTTGATTAACTTTGAGATGGATACCCAAATCCTCAGAGACAAGTTGCCGAATCCCCTGTTTACTGCCACAGTGATGCGGGTAGGGCCAGGAGCCGTAGGCGGCAAAGTTCTTGAAGGGGGGTTTCATGCTGACCAGGCAGTCCGTTTGGTTGAACAAATTTTGGATGGGGCTAATCCGACTGATCTGGAGCCGATTGCTGAGTCCAAAAATCTGTGGATGTTCGATGCTAGAGAGCTAAAGCGTTTTCGGATCAATCCTCGAGATTTACCCGTAGGTAGCATGGTGCTCTATAGTGAGCCCTCCTTTTATGACCAGCATCAGGGTTTGGTATGGGTCGTCTTCGGCGCTTTTTCCAGTTCTTTAGTGATGATTGCTTTGCTGATAGAGGTATTGCGTCGGCGAGCACAGGTTGAGAAAACCTTGCGAGACAATGAAAAACGCTATAAAGACCTGGCAGAAGTGGGTGCCAATACCTTCTGGGAATTGGATATAAATCTGAATTTGTCCTATGTCTCTGATCGGAAGGGGTATCAAACATCAGCCATTTCTTCTCAGGCCATTGGTTTGTCTTTAACGGATGTGTTTGCAGATGAAGAGATGTTTGAGTTTAATACCAAACGTCTAGACACTATTCTGCATTGGCGTCGACCGATTCAAGACTTTATCTTTTTTGCCAAAGAAGATAATCAAGAGATGCGAATCTTTAAGCTGAATGGTAAGCCTATTGTTGATGATGCCCAGCTATTTCAGGGGTATCGAGGGATTCAGCGAGATATTACCGAAGAGTATTTCTTAACCAAAAAGATTGCCTATCAGGCGGCCTACGATAGTTTAACGAATCTGTTGAATCGTTCAGAGTTTGATAATCGGTTACAAGAATCCGTCGATCAGGCTAGAGAAGACAAGACTAAGTTTGTATTGTGCTATCTCGATTTGGACCAATTCAAGTTGGTCAACGATACCGCTGGCCATATGGTTGGCGATCAGTTGCTCACCGAATTAGCACAACTCCTCAAACAAAAGATTCGCCCCGATGATGTTCTGGGACGTTTGGGGGGGGATGAATTTGGATTGCTGATGCAAGACTGCTCTTTGTCAGAAGCCCAAGCCTGTTGTGAAATGTTGGTGACTACAGTCCAGACCTTCCGCTTTCAGTGGCAAGACAGTCAATTTAGAGTGGGGGTGAGTGTTGGTATTGTGGCCTTCGCAGATGCCAGCTATACCTCAGAAGAACTTTTAAGTCGGGCAGACCTGGCTTGCTATAAAGCCAAGGATGCTGGCCGGGGACGAGTCTACGTTGCCAATCAAAATGATCGTGAGCTAGACCATTATCAATTGCAAATGGCTCATATTGCGGATATTCCCCAAGCCATTGAAGAAGACCGATTATTCTTAGTGAAGCAGCCTATCCTGAATATTAATCAGCCTTCTGCTCTATTTCGCCATTATGAAATTCTTTTACGGTTGAGAGATGGCAAAAACAATATTATTGGGCCTGGATTGTTTATTCCGGCGGCAGAACGCTATGGCGTGATTGGTCTGATTGACAAGTGGGTGTTAGAAAATACCCTCCGCCAGTACTATCAATGTGGCTTAAAAGATGTGGTTGTTTCCATTAATCTGTCAGGGGCCAGCATTAATGATGAGCGAGCGATGGCGGACGTCATTGCCTTGATCACCCAGTCCAATGTGCCCCCCAGCAATATTTGTATCGAGATTACTGAAACGGCCACCATTGCTCAATTGGATCAGGCCCTGCGGTTTATTGAATCCCTCAAGAAGATTGGGGTAAAGTTTGCTTTGGATGATTTTGGCAGTGGTGTGTCCTCCCTGAGCTATTTGAAGAGCTTACCGGTGGACTACCTCAAGATCGATGGCAGTTTGGTGAAGAATATTGCTGTTGTAGAGAGTGATCGCGAAATCATCTACCTAATTAATGAGTTAGCCCATAAGCGAGGGATGAAAACGATTGCTGAATTTGTGGAAAATGAGCAGATTCTAGAGCAGTTACGGATTATTGGTGTGGACTATGCCCAAGGCTATGGCATTGGTAAGCCAGAGCCGTTAGCGGTCACTCAATTAATGGTTAGCTGACCGATTTTCCCCCCAGGGATGTCAGGAACGCCATATCTATATATTCAATGTTTGCAGTTGCGCCAGCTAATCGAGACAAGGGGTGGTCTGGATCCCCCAAACCATTGATGACGAGTAATGCCCCAGTAAAGTCTTGGGTTTGGGTATAGTCGTTGACTGTGATGATGGGCTGACAGCCAGCGGTACAGGCGGCTTGACAGCCCGCCTGGGAATCTTCAAACACCAGACAGTCAGAGGGTGCTAAGGCCAGTTGGTTCAGTGCATAGCGGTAAATGTCGGGAGCAGGCTTTTTGGCCGGGACTATGTCTCCGGCGGCAATGGTCTCGAACCAATGCAGGCTGTCTGTACCTAATGTGTGCTCTAGGAGGACGATCACATTGGGAAGATCGCTGGTGGTTGCGATCGCAAGTCGTATCCCTTTATCCCTCGCTTCTTGTAGCAAGCGCTCCACCCCAGGCCGCAGCGGAATCGTACCCTGGCGGAGTAGAGCTTGGTAATGCTTGTTTTTAGCTCCATGCAGGTCTGCAATAAAGCCCTTCAGATCTTGAGGGGGCTGCCACTGGGGGCAAAACTGCTGGATATAATGGTGAATCCGCTCTTTGCCCCCTGCGACCTGGAGGAGCTGTCCATATTGGTCAACGGACCAGTGCCACTCTAATCCGGCATCCGTAAAGGCTTGGTTAAAGGCGACTCGGTGACCATCGCGCTCTGTGTCTGCTAAGGTGCCGTCCACATCAAAAATTAGAGCTTGGAGAGACAAGGGTGCGATCGCAAAACATCATCTTCAACCTATCAAATAATAGGTAGGATATCGCTGAATAAATAGGTATGAAAAGAGTGACCGCTCGCCTTTATTTAGGTTCCATATAGATTTGAGTGACATAGTAGGTTTGTCCATCGCGCCAAATTCCGACGCCTGTCTCTTGCATCTCTGGTAGCAGAATATTTTTACGATGGCCGGGGCTTCTCATCCAGCTGGTAACGGATAGACTCACGGGATCAGGCGAACGATTACATTTCATCAGGTTTTCCCCAATAAGATATGCCCTGAGGCCCAACGCCTCGACTCGGCGGCGGTGGTTGCGGCCCTGATGATCAATATGGCTGTAAAAATTATGGTGTGCCATCTGCTGGCTATGGGAGCGGGCCGCTAGAGACAGAGTGGGATTGAGGCGTAGGTCCGGTAGGCCACGGCCTTGACGTTTGAGATTAATCCGTCGCAAAACATCTGCTTCCATCTGAGCGATGTTGCTGGATTGAACCGGTAAGGTAAAAGTACTTGTCCTTAGAGAGGACGGTTGCAGAGATTGGGATAAACTCGGCGTTGCGACGAGGCTAAGGCCCAAGGCCAAACTTAGAGGCCAGCCCCAACGTCTAAAAATAGATAAATGAGACGCCTGATGCTCCTGACTGATGTGCATGAATTGATTCCCCCCGGAATAGACAAAAACAGGCAACGATCTGGCTAATGAAATGAGTATGGCAAGTCCATGTTTGCGATCGCGTCTTTGTAAGCAAGCCCTTTGTCCAACATGCGTATAACTTTGGCACAGAGAAGTGAAGAACTCGGTAATTCTGACTACGAAAAATGGATAAATCTCCATAGCAAATGGCGCCCTGATTCGAGAAGTGATCAGTAAGCAATTGCTATACTCAAAAATTGGTCGATAAAAGCCTGTCTTATCCTTAGGGTAGACACTTTAGCTTTCTATTCGAACATAGAAAAATAATTTAATTCCCAAAACTAAAATAAATAAGCTAATTACTGCTGGGCTAGCTCTAACTAAGCCTTAATTGACCAGACAAAAAGTTTGGATTTTATAGGAGGACTGCTGTTAAAACGATAAATTTAGATGTCTTGAAATAATATAATAATGTCCTAATCGTTGCTAAAAAAGATGTGATCTTGAGGGGCGATTCACTGTGCGCTCTGAAGGATTGAGACAATAGGGCTGCTTTTGAACCCTGCAGATGTATCTGTATATGCAGTGGACGTGGATGGGGTTTGATATCACCTATATTCACGTCAAGCTAAGATTAAGTGAGTGAACTGCCATTTGCTGTGGGACACTCTAGAAAAGTCACAGCTAGCATTACATAGGAGATGCTCTCATGCTGGAGCGTGCAGAAGTCGATAAAGTTGCCCATCTGGCCCGCCTATCCCTCACGGATACTGAATCAGAACAGTTCACCACTCAGTTGGGGGATATCCTCGACTATTTTGAGCAATTGAGCGAGCTTGATGTTGCAGAGGTAGAGCCCACCACCCGAGCCATTGACGTTAGCAATGTCACTCGTACCGATGATCTAACGCCCTATGATGATCGAGAGGCCATTGTGGCTTGTGCGCCGGACCAGGAAGATGAGTATTTCAAAGTGCCCAAAATCATGGGTGAAAGTTGATTGAGCAGCGGGTTAACCCAGAGTTGTTGCTCTCTCCTATAAAAATATTTGAATTCCTGGATTAGAGATCTGTACCATAGGTAAGGACATACTTCTCCTAGACCATGTCTAGTGAGTGATGTCGGTGATAAACTAGCAGGCTCCACCATTCTTGGGTTGTAGTCGTTTTCTCGGAAGGAACCGTTACGCAATATGCCAACCATTGAAACCCGCACCGAACCCATGGTCCTTAACATGGGACCTCAACACCCTTCTATGCACGGGGTGCTGAGACTCATGGTGACCCTAGATGGTGAGAATGTCGTCGATTGTGAGCCGGTGATTGGCTACCTGCATCGCGGCATGGAAAAAATTGCCGAGAGTCGGTCCAACATCATGTTCGTCCCCTATGTCAGCCGCTGGGATTATGCGGCAGGCATGTTCAACGAAGCCATCACGGTCAACGCACCAGAACGCTTAGCAGATATCAAGGTGCCGAAGCGGGCCAGCTATATCCGAGTGATTATGCTGGAGCTGAATCGAATTGCAAATCACCTGCTTTGGCTTGGCCCCTTCCTCGCAGATGTGGGAGCCCAAACCCCCTTCTTCTACATTTTCCGGGAACGGGAAATGATTTACGATTTGTTTGAAGCCGTGAGTGGCATGCGCTTCATTAATAACAACTACTTCCGGATGGGCGGGGTCGCAGCTGACCTCACCTATGGTTGGGTCTCCAAGTGCTTAGACTTTTGTGATTACTTTCTCCCCAAAGTCGATGAGTATGAGCGTCTGATCACCAATAACCCCATCTTTATTCGACGCCTAGATGGTGTGGGTACCATTAGCCGCGAGGATGCGATTAATTGGGGCTTGTCGGGTCCCATGCTGCGAGGATCTGGCGTTCAATGGGATCTCCGTCGAGTTGATCACTATGAATGCTATGACGACTTCGATTGGGAAGTGCAGTGGGAAACCAAAGGAGACTGCCTCGCCCGCTATTATCTGCGGATTCGTGAAATGCGGGAGTCCGTCAAAATTATTAAGCAAGCTCTAGAACATCTACCCGGTGGCCCTTACGAAAACTTAGAAGCCAAGCGGATGATGGAAGGCCGCAAATCGGAGTGGAATTCCTTTGAATATCAGTTCTTGGGTAAGAAGCTCGCCCCCACCTTCAAAATTCCTGAAGGTGAACTTTATGCCAGAGTCGAAACAGGTAAAGGTGAGCTAGGCATCTATCTGATTGGTGATGAGAATGTCTTCCCTTGGCGATGGAAGATTCGCGCCCCTGATTTCAATAATTTGCAGGTCTTACCCCAGTTACTCAAAGGCATGAAGGTCGCCGATATTGTGGCGATTCTAGGGAGCATTGATGTGATTATGGGATCCGTCGATCGCTAATCTCAGCTGCTCAACTGACGAGAGTAGTGGACTGATATCTGTGCGCGGGGTGATCGTATGTCTAACGTCTCTGAACTCATTCAAGAGATGCAGACGTACTATCACCATCGTGCTGCTGATTATGATGTCTCGATGGGCTATGACCAGCCTGAAGTGGTTGCTCAACTAGCCGATGTCATTGAGCATCTCAGACAGTTGGTAACGGGTAAACGGGTGTTAGAGATAGCCTGTGGCCCTTGTTTCTGGACGGAACAAATTTATGATTGCACTCATTCTTTTCTAGCAACCGATTACAACCAAAGTACCTTAGAGCAGGCAGCCCTTAAGCAACTCCCCGCTCACAAAGTCCAGCTCCAGCAGGCTAATGCCTATCAGCTCTCCGATCTTCCTCACGATTTTGATGTTGTCCTAGCGATAGATTGGTTGGCTCATGTTCCAATGTCAAGAATGCGTGATTTTCTGCATGACCTGCATCTGCATATGAAGGGACAAGTGGTGTTTTGTGATCAGCTCCCTGGATCCCAATCTTGGACAGGAAAATTTGATTCTGAAGGAAATCATTTACAGTTACGCCATTTGAAGAATGATGCATCCTATACCGTGATCAAGCATTTCTTCTCAGATACAGAAATCGCAAATATTTTTTCTGATTTTCCAGTGAATGTTGAGATAGATCGTTATCCTGATGTACAAAGAATAGTGTTGTCTTATTCGTTAAACTCTACGACTATTTAGTAATAAGTCTAGTAGACGCTAAGAGAATAATGATCATCGGAAGTAGAGCTTGGCAGTCGCCATTGCTAAAATTCTTAGATTATTTACAGCCTGATTTGGATATCGGCTATCTTCGATTTCACCCTGATTAAGAGGGAGAGTAGGAATAGTGTGTGTAGATTACTTATGCGATCGCACTACTATGCCTTACATGATGGATATCAATCTTGAATGATTTATGAATTATTTATATTTTTAGAATATTTTTATTCTTAAATATAAAAAACTGAATCTTGCATTCTATGATCCCAAAATTCAGTGGATTAGGCTACTCTAGCAAGCTAAGTCAATAATTTAACTCATAAAAAAAATATAAAATAATATTTATTAAATTAACCAGATACTTTTAAAAGTATTAATAGATACAAAAAAATAGTAATTAGAGTTACAAACTTTTTGAGCTGTTAGTCTTACTATATTCAAAGGTATAGTTTTCCCGCTAACTGTAATTTAATACTGGCCTGCATAATCTTTTAAAACTGGAGATTAACGTATTCTTAATCCTATTTTTAGGAAATATTTTTGCATGCAAATTAGTTAACTATATTTAGTTTTATTGAATGGTTGCTCTTAGGTTCTACAGAAATTTTATTTCAATGAAATTTTAGTCAAGCAGCTAATAAATTATTTTTTTCGATTCAAACACCATGAAAATCAAACATATACTGAATACAATTGATCGACATTTTCATCCCTCTCATATCTATGCACTTCAGCCAGATCATGATCTTCTGAGAGAGAATCGACCCTATAGAGAAGCCAATGATATTGTTCTTTTGTCTTATCCAAGATCTGGGAATACATGGCTGAGGCGGCTGCTGGCTAACTCGATTTTAGAAGCTCAACAATACCCATCTTCTATCCAATCCGATATCCCTTTTGAAACCGTTGTCCCATCAATTTATACGCAAAGTATCAAACCACCCTGTCTGCATCATTATGATGATATCTGTCACCGCATTGTTAAAAGCCATGAGCATAGGGATGCAAAGAAACATAAGACGGTTTATGCATTTCGTAACCCTGTAGATACATTGGTCTCTTGGCATCACTTCGTCGCCAATTCTCCAAGCCTCTTACAACAATTTCCTTGAGTGTCCGATCTTTCCATCGATGAGTTTTGCTTGAATGCAGTAGAGGGCTGGGCCAAGCATATTCAACAAACTCGTCACTATAAGGACATCTTGTTAGTGGAATACGAAAACTTATTTCAGCATCCTCATCAGATGCTGGCCAATATTTTGGATTTTTGCAGTATTCCCCGCAGTAATATTGATCTAGATCAGATCATTGAGAACCAATCGATCTGTAAGCTAAAGCCGGTGACTCAATCCCAAGAACTCAGAAAAGGCGGGGTTGGACATGGCGAAAATGAATTACGGCCTGACACCGTGACTGAGCTACGTCAGTATCAACAAATGCTCAACATGACCTGGAAATCTGACATGGAACGTAGTCTGACGACTGCAATGTAAATTCAGTATAGAACTCGACTCTCCTCTCATCTGACTCATCAGAGCTATCGAGGTTAACCCCAGTCACAGTATTGCAAAAGAACTTCCAATAGTGGTCGATCTGGCTGGCACCCCTATCAATGCAAGTATTCTTAACTACGTGGCAACCGGCAAATATGCCCCGCGAGGGTATTTGCAGCGGTAAGCTCGCGACTTGATCTATTGACCACCATTAGGATATGGAGGCACCAACCATAAACCCCAATCAAGCCTCTGAACATTAGTTTTATGATGCATTGGATTATTTGCCAAAATATTCCCTTGCATTTTTCAGATGCCTGCCGTAAACTACATACATGTAGACAAGTTGTAAAAGCGTTGTGGGCAATACGAGGACAAAAATCTTAGATGTGGCGGAGCGCTTGACCCAAACAAAAGGGTTCAATGGCTTTAGTTATCTTGATTTGGCCGATGAAATTGGCATTAAAAATTCAAGCATACACTACCACTTCAAAGCTAAGGCCGATCTAGCCTTGGCTTTGGTAGAACGCCTGCATGAAGGACATAGTGCTGTCTTTGAAGATCTCAATAAAAACCTCGATACACCACAACAACGGTTGCAAGCAGTGGTCGACTATTTTCAAACTTACATCCAAGACGAGAAGTTTTGTATGTGTGGAATGATGGCGGCAGAGTTGCAATCGGTTAGTCCAGCAGTGAGAAGTCGTCTGATTGCGTACTTTAAGGACCTTCAAATCTGGCTTACTGAGCAGTTTGCGGCAATGGGAGAACCCGATGCCCAAAACAAAGCACTCAGGTTTGTTAGTACAGCGGAAGGTTCATTGTTGCTGGCGAGACTTGAGAATGATCCTAAAATTGTTGGCCAAGCGTTGAAAACGTTTATCCACGGCTGACATATTTTTGGGTTATATTTTTTTGGTCCATTTATCTACATACATATAGGTCAGCTTTGAGCTATGCTTTGTTTAGACCTCGTTGCAGGTTTTTCTGTGAGGTGAATTTTCTGAAAAGTCAGCTCACAGTTTTCATCACCACTTCTCTGCAAGAGAGCAGAAACCAGACAGAAACCGGATTCGCACCTATTTACTTAGACTTGAGGTTACATCATGAAGAAACTGCTTTACATCAAGTGTTCACCGCGAGGCACTCGCTCCAAGACAGCCCAAATTGCTGAAGCATTTTTACCTACTTACAAAGAGAAGTATCCCGACGCAGAGATTGAGGAACTCGACCTTTTTAAGGTCAAACTGCCTGAATTTGACGGCGATGCCGCTGCTGCGAAGATGTCTTTCTTCGGTGGACCTGATATGGACAGCAAGCAGCAGACTCTCTACGATGAATTGGTTCGGCTCTTCAACCAGTTCAACTCCGCTGACGATTATTTGTTCAGTATTCCAATGTGGAACTTTGGTGTGCCCTGGAAGTTGAAGCTCTACATCGACCTGTTGAGCATGCCCGGTACCCTTTTCGGCTTCGATCCAGCAGTTGGCTATAGCGGGCTGCTTAAGAATAAGCGTGCGACCGCAGTGTATTCGGCAGCTATTTACAGTTCTGGCGCATCAAAGCAATTTGGGACTGACCACGTATCAACCCATTTCACCGACTGGTTAAACTTCGCTGGTATCGACGATGTTGCTACGGTATGGTATCAACGCTACAAGATGGTCAGTGACGACGAGGCGAGTGCAGCCTTGGAGCAGGCGCGGGAAGAGACTAGGGTAGCGGCACGGCGCTAAGTACAGCACTCACTGGAAGCAATTAACCAGAGTCGGAAACCCTATTTTTTTGACCTATTAATTCACATACATGTAGGTCAGTTTTGATCCTTCTTCTGTTAAACGTTGAACTCAAAATCTAATCCAACCCCAAAGGAGACTAAAACAATGTCAACTACAACCACACTAAACGTAACCCCTAAAACAGCCGCTGACGAAGCACAGAGCTTTGCAGAATACAAAGCTGTTGAAGCTGCTTTGCAGCCTTATATTGAGTCCGCCAAAACAGGTGACGGCGCACTTTGCCGGACGGCCTTTTATGACCATGCTCATATTGTTGGCTCAGTACACGGCACTTTCTATGACTTGGATGCTGACACGTTCAAAGGCGCGGTCAATGAAGCTGGTGCATCTCCAGACGTTCAGTCCCACATTGCCTGGATTGATATTTCTGGACCTGCCGCCGGCGCAAAGGTTGAATTTATCAATTGGGCTGGTTTCCGCTACACCGATTTCTTTGTTCTCTACAAGCAGGATGGACAGTGGAAAATCAGCGGTAAGGTCTACGATTCTTACGCTCAAAACTAATCTTCAACCCTAACGCTAAAAAAACAACGCTAAAAAAAGGAGAAACACGATGACGAACTTTATTTTGCACACTGAAGAAACTGCGCCCGAAGGAAGCAAAGCGATTCTGCAAGGCGCTAAGAAAGCCTACGGATTTGTGCCGAACCTGATGGCTACTTTGGCGGAATCCCCTGCGGCAGTGGAAGCATACGGTACGCTTTCTGGAATCTTTGACAAAAGCGACTTTACCTCAGCAGAGCGTCAAGTTGTTTTGATGACCAACAACCGCCTGAACGGTTGCACGTACTGCATGGCCGCACATTCAACCATTGCCAAAATGCAGAAAGTTCCAGCTGATGTCATTGAGACATTACGTAAAGGCACATCATTTACCGATCCGAAGCTTGAAGCGCTGCGCGTATTCTCGGCTAAAGTCAATGAGAATCGTGGTGTTGTCAGTGATGCTGATATCGCTGCGTTCATTGCGGCAGGTTACAGCAAGGCCAATGTCCTCGAAGTTATTGTGGGAACGGGCTTAAAGGTCCTGTCCAATTACACGAATCACGTTGCCCAATCCCCTATTGATGACGCATTCCAGTCAAATAAATGGTCTGCAGATATGTCTGAGGCTGCATAGCAAGCAGGGGTATTGATCTGTGCATAGGACAATACCCTTTACTTTAGCCCGCAACTAAAAGCTTGAAAAATGATATGCCCCTGCTACCCTAAGTCCCTGAGGTAGATGGAGGGAGATTGTCAACTTAACCTTACATTACCGAAATTTAAATACATTGTTCCTGTCTCTACAGTTGCCTTGAACTAGTATTGATAAATACCTTAAGAACAAACCAAATAACTACTCAAGAATGAACTCATCTTCTCGATTGGCTTGACGGATTGTTCTAACTGCATTCTTAACAAAGCGCCTTCATAGGCATTAACCAGGAAATCAGCTAGTTCCTCGGCAGAGATATCATCACGAATGACGTTTCGACTCTGCCCGCGTTTAAGGGTTTGGGAAAACTGCTGTTTCATACCTTCTAGGCCTTCAATCATGGCCTGCCGACACAGCTCACTACTCCCTCCCAGCTCTGCCCCCAAGTTGCCTATGAGGCATCCAGTTTTCGAGTCCTGATGCCGCTGCACTTCTCTCTCAAAAAAATTCTTGAGGGCCATGAATGCGTTGTCTTCAGGTTCCTTAAGCTGATCAGACATACAGGCAATCAACTGCTGAGAGTAGTGCCGAATCACCTCAGCTGCAAAATGCTCCTTGCTTTCAAAGTAGTTATAGAAAGACCCTTTAGGAACGTTGACCTGATCAACAACTTCTTTGATCCCAGTACCGTGATAACCCTGA
This sequence comes from Acaryochloris marina S15, assembly GCF_018336915.1. Lineage (GTDB taxonomy): Bacteria > Cyanobacteriota > Cyanobacteriia > Thermosynechococcales > Thermosynechococcaceae > Acaryochloris > Acaryochloris marina_A. Next base: position 58,717 of record NZ_CP064923.1, read on the forward strand.
CTAATAAACAATTTTAGTCCTTCATCTAGAAGTCTTTCACGGGTGTTGTCATTGCGTCTTGGCCTGGCCATGTAGACAGTATATGACCAGGAACGCTACATAGCTATTGAGGAACCTAAACTATGCTAGAGAGAATCAATACCAAACACCGTCGGGTTAATAATTTTAACCCGTTAAAGGCTGTCACCAACCAGACAGGGATTTTTGTATCAGAGGGAAATTATCATCCTCCCACCTCTGATTAATGTACTGCTTCAACGACAGAATTAACGGTTCAGGTCGATGGTGGATATATTCCGATCCAAGAGAAAGGTAAACGGAGTTTTGAAGCGTTGGCAGAAATGTACTATCGACCAGAAAATATTCAATTTATCGATCGCCATCATCGTGAGATTGTCGATAAAAAAGGAAAAAGGCAATAGACAAGAGAAGGCGCTCATAATGTCTTACAGAATTAGGGCAGCCATGATCAGTGATGAATAGAATCAGTGATGAATGGAAAAGTAGATGGAAAGGCCCCGTGATCAAGAGTCCAACTATCACTGCTTAAAGAAACTTTTTGATTACGCTCCCATTGAGTGAACCTAAAATAGAGAAAGTTAGAGTCTGTATTCCATTCGCCGCGAGGGTTATAGCACTAACGCTGTTTTATATTCTGATGCTTATTTAACCCCTATAAACATATCAATCAAGACATTTGACGTTTAAAGATGACTGGTCATATAATTCTAGACGACCGGTCATATAGTTGTTTTATGACAAGACCAAAGCGTAGCGAAAACATCTGAGAAAAACTTCTGTAAAAAGGGCTTCAGTTGTTGCCTGGTCAAGGCTATCACGGCACTGGCACCAAGGAAGTTGTTGCTCAAGTCGACGTTCCAAAAGGTTCTTTACCCAAAAAAATTATGCTAGCAACTTACTATCACGAGCGTTCAGACATTCGCGTTGGCAATCTACCCGACCCAACAATACTCTCGGATACAGACGCCATCGTTCGCGTTACCCTCGCAGGGATTTGTGGTGCCGACTTCGACTTTATTAACAACGGTCCCGAAATGGGTGTTCCCCAGGGCATGCGGATGGGGCATGAGTTTGTCGGAATCGTGGAAGCCGTCGGGAAGGCCGTTCATACCGTTAAAGTCGGAGACCGTGTAGTTGCCTCAGCCATGTTTGTTGACGGTGTATGCCACCATTGCAAACGCGATCTCCCCTCAGCCTGCGAACATGGCGGTCTGTTTGGTTCTCCCCTCTTCGTACAGCACGGCGGCAGTGATATTCAAGGTGGCCAATCCGAATTTGTGCGCGTGCCCTATGCCAATGGAACCCTATTCAAACTGCCTGACAGCTTTACGTCGGGTTCAGAAGACCACAAAGCGCTACCGCTGGCAGATAATTTTGCAACTGGATATCATGGCGCCCTTAACTCAAATATTCTCCCTGGCGAAACAGTTGTTGTTATCGGTGACGGAGCGGTGGGACAGAGTGCTGTGATGGCAGCAGCAAAGCTCTTTAATCCTGAGCAGGTTATCCATGTGGGCCGGTACGATAGCCGACTGGAGTTTTCCAAGCAAAAAAGTGGCGCGACCCATACTGTAAATGGCAAAACCCAAGACCCAATCGAGTATGTGAAGAGCTTGACTAATGGTTACGGCGCCATGTCGATTATTGACACCGTTGGTAATAAAGGATCGATTTCGCAAGCCATGGCGATGGCCCATGCAGGCGGTAAATTGAGCGTGCTTGGGTTTGGGCATCTTTATGAACCTGTAGATGCCCCCTACTCTGATGCTCTATTTAGAAACCTGACTATTCATACAGGCGTCGTGAATGTCGCCGCCTATATGAGGACGCTGCTTCCGATCGTCGAAAACGGGCAGATTGATCCCAGTGTCATCTTTACGGATACCTTGCCACTTGCAGAGGCTAAGCAAGGCTATGACTTAATGATGGGTCGGTCGGCCGGTACAGTCAAAGTTGCGCTTAAGCCCTAATTCGCAGCCAACAGGTTGTCGATGAGTCCAGAAGTGAGAAGTCTTTTGGTTGTTTACTTTAAAGACTTTTCGCTCTGGGAGTTGTGTCAGCAGACCATGATTGACAGATTCCAGTGTATGAAACAACAAATTTTACACACGCACAAACGCGGACAGGCAGAAGGTACCATGCGAGACGATATCTCAGCTGAGGAACTGGCTGACTTTCTGATCAATAGCTATGAAGGTGCATTACTGAGAATGCAGGTGGAGTAGTCTGTTAAGCCTATTGGACAACTGAGTTCACTCATACGTCACTATCTAATGAGGGCTTAGAGCGTTCCTTGAATATAGTCGACTGGGTTTAAGAAACAAGGATGACTTCCTCAAATCTAGTTACACCAGTACTGGTAAAATTTGGCTCTATTTTCAGACGACCAGTCGTTTTAATGAATTAGAAGTTACTCATGAAAAATACACTGAAATGGCGCATTCACGGTGATGAATTTGAGGATGGTAGCAAGATGGCGGACTGGAAAAAGATTGAAAGTAGCGCTTGGCATTTTCAAGTTGAAAGTAGCTATGAGATGACATTCGATATCTACGAACATGATGGTCAGTTCTGGAAGCTATATCAGGGGCGCTGGGTTGTAGAAGGGATCGCCGAATATACTTATCGATACGGTGGTCAAGCCTGCCGGATGACCCAGGTGGCTTACACAAAAAAGGCGAGATCCCCCCACTCTGGCCTGCTTAAACAGCGCGGAGATTTGGAGTGGGTGCGGGTTTACGAAGTAAATGAACGCATTCATAACGTTGTGAAGACTGGCCTGCCGAATCCAAAGTACAACGGCAAAACTGTCGCGGCCTAAATGGAATTGAAGGCAGTGTTTGGCAAAATCGAGGAGGTGCGCTGTGACAAAACCCATTTGTTTGATTACTGGGGTAGGAGACGGGACGGGAAGTGAGATCGCTCGCAAATTTTCCCAAGGAGGATACCGGGTCGCAATGATAGCCCGTAATCGAGATCGCCTCCAAATGCTCGAACGAGAACTGCCGCAATCCAAAGCTTATGCTTGTGATATTGGAGATTTAGAGACCCTACTCTCCACCCTAAAGAAAATTTGCTCAGAGATGGGACATCCTTCTGTCTTGATCCATAATGCTGTTAGCGCTACCTTCGGAAGGTTTCTAGAAGCCGATCCTGAAGATTTAGAACGCAACTTTCGAGTGAATACAACATCATTGCTTTACCTGGCTCGGGAACTCTCACCATCTATGATTGCAGCCGGCAATGGTGCAATTGTGGTCACGGGAAATACCGCTGCCTTCAGAGGCATTCCCAGCTATGCCCTATTCGCACCGACCAAGGCTGCACAGCGGGTACTATCGCAAGCGCTTGCCCGTGATTTGGGGCCAAGGGGTGTTCATGTCGCCTATGTGACCATTGATGCCGCGATCGCTACTCCCTGGTCCAAAAACTTGCCCATTGAAGGGCTCAACATTGGACTATTGAATCAACAAGAGCGACCCGAAGATTTTTTCTGTCAACCCATTGATATTGCAGAAGAGGTGTTTCATGTGGCCCATCAACCAAGATCAGCTTGGTCTTTTGATGTGGAAATTCGACCGTTTGGGGAAAAGTGGTAGTTGCCGAGATACTAACAATCTTCCCTTTTGGATCACTTTTCAAATCATTGGCTTGCATTTTTTGGAAACTTGCCTTAGGCTACATACATGTAGATAAGCCATGAAGGTGTTGCGAACAACACAGTAAGCGACACAAAAACAAAGATCTTAGATGTATTGGAGCGCTTGACCCAAGCCAAAGGGTTCAATAGCTGACAAATTTTAGAGTTACATTTTTTTGATTTGTTTATCTACATACATATAGGTCAGTTTCGGCATATACTTTATTAGACCGTGATTTTGACCCCCTACCCAAACTCAAGGAGACTAAAACAATGTCAACTGAAACTACACTCAACGTAACCCCCAAAACAGCCGCTGACGAAGCGCATAGCTTTGCAGAATACAAAGCTGTTGAAGCCGCTTTACAGCCTTATATTGAGTCCGCCAAAACAGGTGACGGCGCGCTTTGCCGGACGGCCTTTTATGACCACGCTCATATTGTTGGCTCAGTACACGGCACTTTCTATGATTTGGATGCTGACACGTTCCAAGGCGCGGTGAATGAAACAGGCGCATCCCCAGACGTTCAGTCTCACATTTCCTGGATTGATATTTCTGGACCTGCCGCATCAGCAAAGGTTGAATTTCTCAATTGGGCTGGTTTCCGTTATACCGATTTCTTTGTCCTCTATAAGCAGGATGGTCAGTGGAAAATCAGCGGCAAGGTCTACGACTCTCACGCCCAAAATTAATCATGTATGCACAGGCACTGGTAAGTGACTGCACGCTTTGCCTGTGTAGGTTTCGTCTTAAATAGAATTTCAACAACAGGAGGAAAATATGTCAGCGTCTGTACCGCCCTCAATTGCACCCAAAAGAATTCTCTATACAATGCTTCGGGTCAGCGATCTGGATAGATCGATTGCGTTCTATCACAATATGCTTGGCATGTCCGAGTTGGGACGTGAAACCTTTCCCGATGCCGAATTTACCGCTGTCTTTATGGGATACGGAAATCGAAAAACCGATGCGGTCATAGAGATAACCTATAACTGGGACAAGCGTAGCTACGAGCATGGTACAGCCTACGGAAATCTCTCTCTTGCCGTAGACGATGTCTATGCATTGACAGCTTATCTCGAAGAGAACGGTGTGAAGGTCTTGCGCCCCGCAGGAGAAGTACCAATGGTGTCAACTGAAACAGGTGAGAAGCACACGTTAGCATTTATTGCTGACCCCGATGGTTACCGCATTGAACTCATGCAAACTGCTTGACTTTTACCCAGATTTTCAACCATTCAAAAGATAAAAATTACCCAATCTAAAAAGGAAAAAGAACATGACTTCTTTGACCAGAACAGTTACTGCTGAAGCCTTTGAATCAGTGGCATCTGGACAACTCGGCTTTACGAATATGGTCGATTACGGCATTACATTGCCAGAGCTTGCTTCCGGCACAACGCCCCCGCCGCAAGGCGCCCGTTTTGACTTAACCCTTGAGGGGCAACTTACAGGCCCGATTACAGGCAAGATGATTGCTACGGACTATATTAATGTGCGTGCTGACGGCCGATTTGAACTCAACATGTTTGGGCAAATCACCACCACAGATGGCGCACAGATTTCATTTGAAGGCCATGGGGTATCGGTCCATAAATCTGACGGGACTGAAGGCGTACGTATGTCTGTAAAGCTAGTGACTCAATCCAGTGAGTATGCATGGGTAAACGGCGTTACTTTTATCGCTGAAGGGATTGTTGACTCGGCAGCTAACACGTTAGCAATGTCTCTACTCAGATAAGAAAACGTACTGCTGAACGGTGGAGAGACATCTCACGCCAGCCAACTTTTTTTTGACTTAGCTATCAACATACATATAGGTCAGCCAAGGTTGTTGTCAAGCCGCGACCTCAAACTGCCCAATTCTCGAAGCAGGGGTAGACAACAATCAATTGTTCGATTCCCTTTTTCAATTTACTGCGCTGATTTTTTATCAGCACTTGACCACACTATTTATCAATTTGGAGACATCACAATGACTGTAACGACAACTACACCAGCAACAACTTCCGCTATTCGTTTAGTTCCTGGCAACAACGTCCCTGCGTTGACCATTGATACGCTATCTGGCAATGCTTGGAATCTTGCGGCTCAAACCCCTCGTAACTACACGATGGTGGTCTTCTATCGGGGATTGCACTGCCCCCTCTGTGCTGAGTACTTAAAGCAGCTGAACAGTAAGCTCAGTCAGTTTCACGATCTCGGTATTGAAGTGATTGCCATTAGTGGTGACACTCGCGAGAAAGCTGCTAATTCATCTGAAACCTGGGGTGTAAAAGATTTGACACTGGGCTATGGCCTCACCCGTGAAGCGATGCAGCAGTGGGGGCTTTATGTCTCCAAGGGTGCATTTGACTATGAGCCAGCCTATTTCAATGAACCAGGACTCTTTTTGATTGGCCCTGACGGCGTGCTTTTCTTCGCGAGTATTAATAACGCGCCCTATGGTCGTACTGACCTAGATGCACTGCTCGGCGGTATGGACTTTGTCTTGAACAACAACTACCCCGTGCGTGGTACTGAGGTCTAAAAGAAAGAAAGCTCTTCCCCTATTCCAACAATACAACGGAGAAAAATCATGCCTTTTGTAAATGTTCGCACAACCAAAGGAATGCTGACTAAGGATCAGAAACAAGAGCTTCAAGAGCGTCTGAACGCCTTAATGGTTGAGATTGAAGGGGGTGGTGACCCAACCTTCAAAGACAAGGTCTGGATCATGATTGAGGAGACCGAGCCTGAGGACTGGAATATCGGAGGGGTCACGCTAACCCCTGACATCATCCAAGAACTCAAACGCCAACAGGCTCCCAAAAGTAAAGGAAAATCCTAGACTGCACGCTTAAGGATGTGCGATCGCAAAGTATGGGGTAGCGCTTCTACCCCATGTGATTAATTTTGAAATTTCTGGATCTGCCGCTGTTGCAAAGGTTGAATTTATTAACTGGGGCGGCTTCCGAGACTTCTCTGTCCTCTACAAGCACAACGGAGAATGGAAAATCAGCGGCCAGGTCTTCGATGCTCATACCCAAAACTAAGTTTTCTCTATCCACTGCCTCTAAGTCGCGCAGTCTAAACCGTAGATAACATTGACTTTGTATTGGTGCCAGACGCGTAAACGAGCATTCCAAATAGTCAAGCGCACTCGAAATAACAACCTAACTCAACACCCTAACCAGGAAAAAAGATGACTTACGACAACGTGTTTAAAAAATGGCCTGCACAGCACCCTGAGAGAATTCAGCTGTATTCTCTCGGAACGCCCAACGGTCAAAAAATTTCCATTGCGCTAGAAGAAATGGCCCTGCCCTATGAGGCCCATCGCATTGAGATTATGAAAGATGACCAGTTCACCGATGAGTTCATTGCCATTAACCCCAATTCCAAAATCCCAGCCATCATCGATCCAAATGGGCCAAACAATGAACCTTTTGCTGTCTTCGAGTCCGGTGCCATTTTGATGTATCTGGCAGAGAAGTCAGGGAAATTTCTCCCCACCGATCCGGCAGCCCGCAGTGAGTGTTTGCAATGGTTGTTTTTCCAAATGGGAGGTGTCGGCCCCATGTTTGGACAGTTTGGACATTTCCACACGTTTGCCAAGGAAAAAGTTCCCTATGCCATTGAGCGCTATCGCAACGAAGCTCGACGGTTGTTAACCGTCCTGGATAAGCAACTATCAGAAAAACCTTTTCTCATAGGAGACGCGTATTCCATTGCAGATATGGCGACATTTCCTTGGGTAGGCACATTGGATTGGGCTTACAAAGCAGCTGAATCGTTGCAGCTTCACCAAGACTTTCCGAATGTTATGACCTGGTATGAGCGCTGTCGGCAACGGCCTGCGGCGGTTCGTGGACTAGCCGTAACGAAAATCAATTAACAACGAACTGATTGAGCACGCTGTAAATTCGCTCTAATCAATCATCGGATGGCACTCCTAATCCTTGCAGAGCTTTGACTCTATACTCAAGCTCGAATCAATCACTTGTTCATTTATTTAACCCACGGACTCCCATGACTCAAACGAACGTTCCTCATCTTCTTAGTTCTCTAGAAACAAAAGATCTAACCTTTCGAAATCGGATTGTGATGGCCCCGCTGACTCGTTCTCGATCGGGTGCGGAAAGAATACCAAACGCGCTGATGGCTGAGTACTATGCTCAGCGGGCTGGAGCGGGCCTCATCATTACAGAAGGTACTACCATCTCACCCCAGGCGAACGGTTGGCTCAATTCTCCCGGTATCTATACAGAAGCCCAAACCCAAGCCTGGAAGCAGGTTGTAGATGCGGTACATGCCCAAAATGGGTTGATCTTTTTGCAGCTTTGGCACACGGGTCGAGCGTCTCATCGTGACTTTCAAGTGAATAATCAACTTCCAGTGGGGCCATCAGCAGTCGGATTAGAAGGCTCAGAGGTACATACTCCCAAGGGGAAACAACTCTACGAGACCCCGAGGGCATTAGAGACTGCCGAAATCCCTAACGTGATCGAGGACTACCGACAAGCCGCTGCTAACGCTAAGCAAGCGGGCTTTGATGGCGTAGAGATCCATGGGGCCAATGGCTATTTGATTGACGAATTTCTACAGTCTAAGACCAATCACCGCACAGATCTGTATGGCGGTAGTTTAGAGAATCGCTTTCGGTTCTTAAAAGAAATCACTGAAGCGGTTCTGACTGTTTGGCCTGCTAGTCGTGTCGGAGTCAGGCTCTCGCCCAATGGCGTCTTCAACGATATGGGATCACCCGATTATCGGGAGACCTTTACTTATGTTGCTGAGCAGCTTAATACTTACAACCTAGGCTATTTGCATATCCTTGACGGTTTAGCGTTTGGCTTTCATGAGCTTGGAGAGCCAATGACACTGGCTGAAATTAGAAAGGTTTACAGCAATACACTGATGGGGAACTGTGGGTACGATCGCAATTCAGCAGAGTCTGCAATTGTATCTGGCGATGCGGCTCTGATTGCCTTTGGCCGCTCTTATATCAGCAATCCAGATCTTGTGGATCGTTTTGCCCATAATTGGGAGCTGAATGCTGACTCTGATCCATCTACCTGGTACTCCTTTGAGGCTGAAGGATATACCGACTTCCCGACCTATCAAGTCTCTCAGGTTGTTTGACTTGAGCCATAGCATTTTTTGGATGTGCTTTAGCAACGTGTTGGGTAGCCCTTCTACCTAACGTGATTAATTCTGAAATAAAGAGATTAGCAATGGCAAATATGCAAGCAGCTGTGTTGACGGCATTGGGTGGTCCCGAAGGGTTTGAGATCCAGCAGATCCCCAAACCTGTACCAAAAGCCAATCAGATCTTAGTCCGCGTCTATGCAACGTCTATCAATCCTGTTGATTATCAAACCCGTCGGGGTGACTATAAAGACTATGTGCAACTCCCAGCAGTTATTGGTCTTGATGTGTCTGGGGTTGTTGAGGCCGTGGGAGAAACCGTAACCGCCTTTAAGCCAGGAGATGAAGTCTATTACGCGCCTAGAATTTTTGAAGATGCGGGTAGCTATGCTCAATACAATGTTGTTGATGAGAGCCTGGTTGCGATTAAGCCCAAAAATCTATCCCATACTGAAGCAGCGTGTTTTCCCATAGCAGGTGGAACCGCTTGGGAGTCCCTGTTTACTAGGGCAAATCTCCAGGTAGGTGAATCTGTTTTGATTCATGCGGGCGCAGGTGGCGTTGGGTCTTTAGCCATCCAATTAGCGAAAGCGATAGGTGCCTACGTGTTCACAACCTGTAGCCCTAGAAATCATGATTTGGTTACGAAACTGGGCGCGGACCATGTGATTGACTATACAACGGAAGACTATGTAGAAGTCATTCAGCGAGAAACAGACAATCAAGGCGTTGATGTCGTCTTTGATACGATTGGCGGCAAGACGATTCAACAAAGTTTCGAGATTCTTCGCCCTTATGGTCGCCTTGTTAGCATCGTCGACATTGAAACGCCGCAATCTTTGCTCGCCGCTTGGGATCGAAATCTATCTGTCCATTTTGTTTTTAACCCAGTTAATTCAGCGAAGCTAGATGCCCTAAGGCAGCTTATTGAACGCGAACAGCTAAAACCAGTTATTGACTCAATCATGCCGTGGCAACAGGTGAGTCAAGCCATCCAACGATTAGAACAAGGCGGAACAACAGGAAAGATTGTGCTGGATTTTGCTGATGATAATTAGCTTAACAATGCCTGCTGCAACCCTGCCTGAACTTATACGAGCACGGCATTTTCTATATTTGTCAAAATAGAAGGTACAAAAGTCATGAAAATCAGGCTACTCGTCCTAGCAGGCCTATTGTTTGCAGCTATGCTTTTGCCCATCACTGCGAGCAATGCCCATACTGTAAAGAGGTTGAAAGATCGCGACGCTGTAGCGATTGAAACAGTAATTTTCGATTATTTTGAAGGAAACGGTACAGCAGATCGAGATCGGCTTGGCGCTGCTTTCCATGAAGACCTCGCCGTAATGGTAGGTATCATTAAGTCAGAGAATGGAACTCTCGAACGTCGTGCCTGGCACGATATGCCCGCTCTGCTAGATGCATGGGCAGCGGTCGAGAATCCTCCTGGTACGGGACGGGACGGCGAAGTTCTGCACATTCAAACAGTCGATGGACGGATCGCAACTGCCCTCTTTCGCTACACAGATGAATTTTATGATGCCTTTACATTGCTAAAGCACGATGGCCAATGGAAGATCGCTAGCAAGGCATTCATCGAACAATAAATTTCAATCGAATAGAAAATGTAATTGGAGAATGATCATGTCTCAAAATATTGATGGGAAAGTCGTTGTTATTACTGGTGCCAGCAGTGGCCTAGGAGAATCAACAGCTCGTCATTTAGCCTCGTTGGGCGCGAAGGTCGTGTTGGGAGCACGCCGCACAGAGAAATTAGAACGCATCACCCAAGAGATCCGCGACAGTGGGGGACAGGCTGAATTTTTGACCACAGATGTTACCGTTGCTAGCGATTTAAAGGCACTCGTTGAGAAAGCGATCGCAGCTTTCGGTCAAGTCGATGTCATTATCAACAATGCTGGATTGATGGCGATTGCTCCCATGTCAGAGACGAAAACTGACGAATGGGATCGCATGATTGATATCAACATTAAAGGCGTTCTATACGGTATTGCAGCGGCCTTACCCATCTTTGAAAGACAGGGCAGTGGACACTTTATCAACATTTCTTCTGTTGCTGGAGTGAAGGTATTTAGTCCCGGTGGTGCGGTCTACAGTGGCACTAAATTTGCTGTGAGAGCAATTTCTGAAGGATTAAGGCATGAAGTGGGTGGCAAGATCAGAACAACCACTATTGAGCCAGGTGCTGTAGATTCTGATCTAAAACACGGTAGTTCACATCAGGAAAGCTCGGACTTTGTGAAAGATTTTTATCAGATTGCAATTCCTGCTGACTCTGTTGCGCGTGCTATTGCCTACGCCATTGAACAACCTGCAGATATAGATATCAATGAGCTTGTCTTACGGCCAACCGTACAAGATTTCTAAACCGGTTCTAGTTTGAGAACTAGAAGTAGATGACAGTTTGCATTTTTTTAGCGACTTTATCTACATCTGCAGGTTGGCTCAGTATGTGCTTTCTCAAAAGCCAACCTAAAAAACTAACTGGGATAGCTTCCACTTCATAGACTTCTTTGTTCTCTACAAGCACTGCAGCCAGCGGGAAATCAGTGGTAAGGCCTACGAGTCTCACACCCAAAACTAAGTTTTATCTATCTACTATTTCTAATAGGAGAACCCATGACGACAGCATCCATGATTAGAGCTTATGCTGCTGCCGAGGTCGGCGGTAATCTAACGCCATTTGAGTACAAGCCAGATCCACTAAAGGATACAGATGTTGAGATCGATGTTGAGTATTGTGGCCTTTGCCACAGCGATCTGAGTATGTTGGACAACGAATGGGGAATTACCCAATATCCCTTTGTTCCTGGTCATGAAGTGATTGGACGAGTGGCTAAGCTCGGTTCTGCGGTTAAATCTCTTCACGTTGGCCAGCAAGTGGGCTTGGGATGGTTTTCCAGTTCTTGTATGACCTGTGAATGGTGTCTTTCTGGGAATCACAATCTTTGCCCCAGCCGAGAAGAAACCATCGTTAATCGACATGGCGGTTTTGCGGATAAGGTGCGCGCCCATGAAGTATGGACTGTTCCTCTCCCTGAAGGGATTGATGCGGTCAAAGCAGGTCCCCTATTCTGTGGCGGCATTACTGTTTTTAATCCCCTTATTCAGTTGGGAATACAGCCAACAGACAAAGTTGGGGTCATTGGCATTGGTGGATTGGGGCATATGGCACTAAAGTTCTTGCGTGCTTGGGGGTGTGAAGTCACCGCTTTTTCATCGAGTCCTGAAAAAACGGCTGAAGCAAAAGCGATGGGGGCGCATTATGTTGTCAACTCACGTGAGCCTGACGCACTGAAAGCGGTCGCCAATTCCTTTGATGTGATTCTTTCTACCGTCAGCGCCGATTTAGACTGGAGCATTTATATCGAGGCCCTGCGTCCTCAAGGCAAGATCCACTTTGTTGGCATCCCACCCTCCCCTTTGAGTACCTCCTTATTTTCGATTATTGATGCACAGCGGTCGGTGTCAGGATCACCGTTGGGCAGTCCGGCAACCGTGCAGAAAATGCTCAATTTTTCTCAACGTCACAGCATTGAACCCGTTATTGAAACGTTTCCCTTTAGCCAAGTCAATGAAGCCATAGACCGGCTCCGTCACGGGAAGCCACGTTATCGGATTGTATTAGTACCAGACTCATAGCGTTGGATGGAGTACAGGACTAGGACGACCTAAAAATGCTATTTCTATGGACTATCGTCGTTAGGAGTCGGGGCGGTAGGGGTAGGCGGCGGCACCGGAATCACAACGGGAGATTGTATCGGCGATGGCTCTGGACTAGGGCTGAGAGTTGGTTCTTCTGGCTGTGTGGGGTCTGGGCTGGGACTGGGGTCCGGCTCTAATGTAGGTTCAGGTGGTTCCGTGGGGGTGGGAGTGGGTGCAGGGCGCTCCAAGTCTGCAATTTTGCGTTTGGCTGCGAAGTAGATGGGATCGGCTCGCCTATCCCAGTAAGGATTTTGGGGCAATTTAAACGCTAAGTCTCGGGCAACATACCAGCGTTTACCATCAAAGGCTGTTTTAGCACGATTGAATAGGTCTTGTTGTTGTTGCCATGTCGTTTGCCAGGTCTGGACTTGGGTTTGGGCGGCTTCAGCACTGTCGCTGTTGCTGGGGATTTGGTTTGCGATCGCAATTGCTGCATCTAAATCCCCAGACTGTCGCGCTTCTTGCTGAGCCTGCTCTAGGAGCGTCGCACCATTATCTACATTGGCGACCGGTTGGAGAAACGGGAATAGTTCATCCGTTACTCCCCAGTAGGTGAGGCCAACCATGCCTAAACCCATGACCAAGGCCATAGCGCCGAAGCCGAACACCCAGGGGGCACAGCCTGAAGATTTCGCGACCGGCGGGGATGGGCGCTGCTGTGGACGGGGGGGGGTGGGTGTGGCAACGACTTGGGTGGGTTCTATGGCTGATATTGCTGGTTCTACGGGAGGTGTGAAGGGTTTAGGAGAGGGCTGTACGGAGGTTTGATCGATGGTCTGATGGAGTGCTTGTAAAGCATCAGCAGCAGTTTGGTAGCGCAATTTAAAATAGGGGCGCACCATTTGAGTAAGGACCTGGGCCAATTCATCACTCACCGCCGCCTGATCTCGCCAAACTAGCTCGCCGTCTACATCTTCTTGGAATTGGGAGGGGGGTCTGCCCGTCAGGGCCTGAATACCGATAATTCCGAGAGAATACAGGTCGCTATTGGGACGCGGCTTCCCTTGGCTTTGCTCACTGGCCATATATCCGGGGGTGCCCACGACCACGGTGATATTGGTTTGTGGATTAGTGACTAGGCCTTGATTGCGCACCTGTTTGACCGACCCAAAGTCGACCAAGACCAGCTTCTGATCGGCTCGGCGACGGATAATATTCTCAGGTTTAATATCGCGATGAATCACCCCTTGGCCATGAATAAATTCCAAGACTTCGAGCACTTCGGACAGCAGCGATTGCACCTGCGACTCTGGCCATTGTTCTCCCGCCGCCAGTTCATCCGTGAGGGGAGCCCCATCAATCAGTTCTTGGACGAGGAAAAAGTCTTGATCTTGCTCAAAGAAGGCGAGTAGCCGGGGAATTTGATGGTGGTGGCCTAACTGTTCTAAGGTTTCCGCTTCACTGCGGAATAGGCGACGAGCCACTTCCAAAAACTCTGGATCGCTGCTAGCGGGCTGCAGCAATTTAACCACACAAGACGGATTGCCGGGGCGTCTTGTATCCTCAGCAATATAGGTTTGTCCAAAGCCTCCTTCCCCGAGAGACTGTACGATGCGATAACGCCCATCCAACGTTTGCCCAATCATGTTGTTAGTAAAACTTTAGCCATCCATGCCCAGCATAGCGGGGAGGAAAGATATGGGGATGAAATATCTCGGCTAAAAGTTCCATGGAATCCACTAAACGGGGGCCAGGGCGATTGAAATATTGGTTGCCATCCGTGAGATACACTTGCTGGTTCTGCACGGCTTTCAACTGTTGCCATTGGGGCTTTTGGGCCAGTTCTTGGGTGGCCTGGGCCGTTTGCTCCAGATTAAAACCACAGGGCATACAAACAATGATGTCTGGATTGGCTACGAGCAGTTGCTCCCAGGTTAACCAACTGGAATGTTGACCAACGGTTCCTAAACACGGGACTCCTCCCGCTAGATCCACCAGCTCTGGCACCCAATTGCCCGCAATCATCAGTGGATCGGTCCATTCAATGCAGGCTACGGTGGGTCGATGCTCAAGGTCTTGAAGCTGCTGCTGACAGTTTTTGATGCGGGTTTGGAGCTGCTGAACGATGGATTGGCTGTCGTATCCGAGTGCGATCGCAACGCGTTCCATATCTTGCCAAACATGGGCCAACAGGCTGGGCTGCAGTGAAATCACTTGAGTCGTTTGATCCGTGATCTGAGTGAGAGCCTGCTCAACATCGGCTAGGCTCACCGCACAGACTTCACATTGGGCTTGGGTGACAATATGCGTGGGCTGTAGATCTTTTAGCTGATCTAAATCCAGACGATAGATACCTAGTGCCGACTGCAGCAGCTCTGTCACCTGATCATGGATAACGCGACTGGGCCGATCGGAATTCAGATTGGCTGCGGTGCAAACCGGTAGATCTTGCACCCGCTCAGGATAGTCACATTCATGGGAGCGGCCCACCAAATAGCCACCGCATCCCAAAGCTGCCACGATTTCCGTCGCACTCGGAATTAAAGAAATAATCCGCAGGTCTGACCGGGACATTCAGGGTCCCTTACTCAATCGTGATGGACTGAGGTCCGCCACCATTTTGATTGGAAGAGTGGTCGGTAGATGAAGAATAATCGTGGGGTCCGCCCTTTTTATCTAACCAACTTTTGACGGGATCGTCATTGAGATCTAGGCGGAAGAGACCTGAAGCAAACCCTCCCATAAAGGCGACGGGTTTACTCACAAATTCTTGAAATAGGGGCGTTAATTCGTCCAAAAACATCTACGTGTCTCATGCAGGTTACTACTGTAATGGTAACGCGACACCCCAGATCCATTGCCGCTAATTTGTAGTCCTTGATTTAAGCGGCCTGCTGGTGTTGAGCGCGATAGACCTGTGAGTAGGTATTAATTAAAGGCATGCCGTAAGCAGACACTACATGAAAGGCCTGATTGTGGGTATAGAGTTGAGACTGCACATAGGGACTTTGGGCAATGAGGGCACAGGCTCGTTCAGGAGACTCGCCTTGAATTAAAGCTTCTGCTAAGACACCCCTGTCGAGAGTTTCTCCCATATCTGGATACAAAGACACAATGGAATAATACTCGTCATAGGTAGACCCTAGGCAAAGACACCCAAGATCTTGATGTGCTGCATGGGCGAGTTCAACGTAGCGATTCCGAATGGTTGAGCAGGATGGTGTCTGGGTATCAAGCACGGAAGCCTCCTCAAGGGTGCAGGTGATCATTAGGGCTTATTGATTTGAAGCAAAATTAGGGAAGGATAGTTATCCCCAGTGAAGAACAACTATCCCTGAGTGCAAGTGAGACTATCTCTGAGTGCAAGTGAGGTTTAATCACTTAAGATAGCCATGGGTCTAATGTCGCAGTTCTGACTCAGGCTTGACATGGTAAAACTACCGAAGTCTACGGGGCAAAAATAGCGTTCCAAATTTCGCCGATGGTCAGCTGTCAGAGGCTTTCCGTAATCTCCGTATATATACGGTTGTTTTGATCAGATTTTGCTTCAAGAGTTACTGCTCATCCATGACATCCATTTGAGGTGGAGCATGATCGGCAGAGGTCTCTAGTCCCAAGCGTTTTTCTCGTAATTTCAACAAGATCTCGGCATGCACTTCCCGTGAAATGGGATAGAAATAGGCCAGCAGTAAGCCAATCAATAAAATTAAGGTGGGGAGGGGGCCAATGGCAATCCGAATCGCTAGTAGGGCTGAATCGGGCTGTACCGGCAGTGCTTGCCCCGGCGTTGAGGAAATAAATCCGGTATTTTCCAAGGCGATTCCGACGACAAATAGGCCCAATGCCAGACCCATTTTTTGGAGTAGCACCATAAACGCATAAAAGATGCCTTCCCGGCGCTCGCCTGTTTTCAGCTCATCTAGCTCAATCACATCAGGCAGCATGGACCAAGGAATCAGATAGGCGGTGGCTACCCCTACACCGGCCATCATACTCAGTAAATATAGACCGACAATCTGGCCGGGTTGGAGAAAGAATAACCCGCTTTGGGCAATAATCCACAGGGACATGCCCATGAAATAAACCATTCGCTTGCCGATTCTCTCACTGACATTGCTCCATACAAACAACATGACGATGGCGACGACTTGAACGAGCAGGGCGACCTGAAAATAGGCATCCTGCTTCATCCAACTCGTGACGTAATAAGGAATAATGGCAGCCGTAAGTTGAAAGGCTAGCCAGGAACACATATAAATGCCAATGACGAATAAAAATGGGCGGTTAGATAACGCTATTTTTACCTGTTCCAGAACGGGCATGGCTTCAGGTATTTCAGCGGTATAGCGTTCTTCCGTTCCCCACACGCACCAATAGATGGGTAAGACCGATAAAATTGCACATCCTAGACCAATGACAAAATATTGCTGGCTGGGATCTTCGACCCATTGAGAGATGAGTATACCTAGTACCAAAGCTAGGATACTCCCACCGATGGAGAAGGCAAATCGAAAGCTGTTTAGACTGGTCCGTTCGTTATAATCCTGGGTTAATTCAGGTGTGAGGGCTGTATAGGGTAAATTCACCGCAGTGAATGCGATGTTAAAAAACACAGCAATCAGCGTGTAGTAAATAAATAAACCCCATTGATTGATCTCCGCATTGGCGGAAAAGTGAGGCACAACCCACTGCAAGACAAAAAATAAACCGAAGGGAATGGATCCAAATAGCATCCAAGAATGACGGCGTCCCCACCGAGATTTTGTCCGATCGCTTAAGACCCCAATGATGGGATCGTTAATGGCATCACTGATTTTGCCAATTAAGAGAACAGTTCCTGCTAGACCTGGATTGAGACCAGCCACATTGGTGAGAAAGATGAGTAGCGAAAAAACCAGGAGTGTAGCCGTAATTCCTGGCCCCATATCTCCTGCACCATAGGCCAACTTGGTCTTGAAACTTAATTTTCCAGAATCGGGAGATATGGGGTCATTCATGGCGTTGCAAGATCATCTATGACCTCCAATTGTGCCCTACTCCTTGTCCATTGCCATAACTTCTCATCAAAATCTCATCCAAGCTCTTCTGGAGAGTGGCCTACTGTACCTATTGGCAGGAGTGTTAAGCCTTAAAACTCTGTTTCATCTCCCAGTTCTTCGATTAGGAGTTCCATTTGGCCTTGTCGATCGGCTAAGAAGGCCTCACATTGGCGTAGATAAGTAATGGCGGCTGCAAAGCGCTCAAAGACATCGGCCAAATCCAACTGCCCCGTCTCAATTTCAGTGATAATCGTTTCGACTTCGCGGATGGTCTCTTCATACCGCCAGTCAGCGGGGAGTTCAGCCCCGCTTGGAGTAGTCGATGTATCGCTGTTACCTTGCATCATCCGATTCCTGGGGTGAGGACTGCAACGCCGTGACACGAGCAGTAAAGTGGCCTTCTGCTAACTCTACCTTGAGTTCTTGATCGACCTGTAAATGTTCTGTACTCCGGACAATTTGATGGTCCGTGGTTTGGACGAGGGCATATCCCCGTTTAAGAACTTGGGTGGGGTCTAGAGAAGTGAGCTGTTGCTGTAACAGCTGTTGATGCTGCTGAGCCTGTCCCAACCGCTGTTTGATGGTGTGGAGGAGATGGTTTTGTAATCGCGATCGCAATACCTGTTCCCGTTCCAACTGCCGATCCATCTGCAACCGCCGTAAGCGCGTTTTTTGATACAGCAAGTGCTCATGGGCCACATCGAGCTGGCGAGTGAGAGTGATATATAGGCGAGCAATAGAATTGCGATAATCCTTTTGCCAGTCTGTTAAGCGCGGAATACACTCAGCCGCTGCTGTAGGAGTATGGGCGCAAACATCTGCCACCAGGTCGGCCAGGGTCTCATCTCGCTGATGGCCAATGCCAGAAATAACGGGAATGGGGCATTCTGCAATCGCCCGCACCACCCGCTCATCATTAAAACAGACTAAGTCTTCTGTTGCGCCTCCACCTCTGGCCACAATCAAGACATCGGCTCTACCGTCCTTAATTACCCGTTCAATGGCCAGCACGATCGCTTCTGGTGCTTGTTTGCCCTGGACTTTAGTTGGTGAGAACAGCACCTTCAACCCGGGATGCTGGGCCTTCAGAGTGCGTTTGATATCACCCCAAGCCGCAGCTTGATGGGAGGTTACCACCCCGACCGTTTGGGGATAAGCAGGGAGGGCTTGCTTTTGAAGCGGATCAAAGAGGCCTTCAAGGGTTAAGCGTTCCCGGAGTTGCTGGTAGCGCAGGGAACGTAACCCTTCTCCAGCGGGAAATAATTGCCAGGCCATCAGCTGATACTGGCCCCGTTGTGGGTACAAGCGAATACGGCCTAAGGCCAGAATCTGCTCACCTACCTCCGGTTCAATGACGAGTTGCTCACAGTAGCTATTCCAAATCACACAGTGAATGGAGACGGATTCCTGCTGATCCTGGAGGGTAAAAAAGAAGCCACTGCGATGTCGGACGGCGCTGGATACCTCTCCTTCCACCCAAACCTGGACTAAGGTTTGATCTTCTTCGAGTAGTGCTTGAATATAATCCGTTAACCCTTTAACGGACAATACCTCAGGTGGAACTAATAAATTGGGCTGATAGGATGTCATCGCAGGTTTCTCGTTCAATCGATAGAACTATAGAGCAGACCATCCAGCTTTCTGTCCCCCATGACATCTGGTTTGAATTAACCGCCAGGTTTGGGAAACTTGCTGGGTGACTTAAAGTATTCCACCCGTTTATCCGCAAGCGCTTTACTCATGAAATCTCGCCAGACCGGTGCCGCATAGCTGCCTCCCGAGGCCCCTCTCCCCATGGGTGAATAGTTATCATTTCCGGCCCATACCGCTGTGGCTAATTGGGGTACATAGCCCACAAACCAAACATCTCGCTCAGAAGATGTGGTTCCCGTTTTACCTGCCGCCGGTCGGCCAATTTGGGCAGAGGTTCCTGTGCCGCCATTAATAACGGCCTGGAGGGACTGGGTTAAAGAGGCAGATGCCCATGGATCTAGGACTAATTTGGGCTGGGGGGTATTATCCAACAGCAACCGCCCACTGCTATCGGTGACTTGGGCAATGGCTGTGGTTTCGGATTGCCAGCCGTTATTGGCAAACGTCGCATAGGCTGAAGCCATTTCTAGAGGGGTTAAGTCTACAGACCCTAAGGGGAGTGAAATTACAGGGGGGATGGGGCTTTTAATGCCCAATACCCGACAAATATCAATGACTTTCTCCACCCCGACCTTTTGGCCCAGAACAACGGCCGGAATATTCCGGGATGTGGCTAGGGCTTGTCGCAGAGACATGGACCCTCCGTAGGTTTTGTCGTAGTTCAGGGGCGTATAGCCTCGTGCGGTCCCGTCATTAAAGGTGACCTTTTTGTCATTGATGATGCTGCTGGGGGTAAATTTTCCGGATGCAAAGGCGGCATAGAAGACAAAAGGCTTAAAGGCAGATCCCGGTTGGCGAATGGATTGGGTCGCTCGATTAAATTCACTTTTTTTGCTATCGACCCCCCCGACAATTGCCTTGATAAAGTGGGTGCGTGGATCAACCGCCACCAAAGCCATCTGATCGGCTGCATAGGAGATTCGCTGTTGTCCCCATTTCACCGAATCTTCAGCAATTTCCTGCATCTTGATATCGATGGTGGTTTGAATCCGCATTCCCCCTTTACTCAGGGCATCTCGGCCAAACCGACGGGTCAATTCCTTAATCACTGTATTGGTGATGTAGGGAGAGCGGCTGACTTGGAAGGACGTTACCTTACCAAATTTCAGAGGGGTGTCTAACGCAGCTTGCTCTTCTTCTTCGGTAATCCAGGTCAGCTTTTTCATCCGATTGAGAACAACTGCCTGCCGCTGCTTGGCAATTTCTAAGGTTTCATCGGTTACGGAGTCAAAATCGAAGGGGCTAAAGCTTTCAGGGGCCTGAATAATGCCCGCCATCATGGACGATTCTGCTAAGTTCAGATCGGATGACGATTTATTGAAATAGCTGCGGGCTGCGGTTTCAACGCCGTAGGTGTTATGTCCCCAATACACCTGATTGAGGTACATTTCTAAAATTTCATCTTTTTTGAACAGCTTCTCCAACCGCATGGCCAGAACGGCCTCTGCGACTTTCCGACCTAGCTCTCGCCTAGGGGTCAAAAACAAGTTTTTGACGAGCTGCATGGTTAAGGTGGAGGCACCCTGGACGGTTTCTCCGGCCTGGATGTTAGTGACCGTAGCCCGGAGGATACCGTAGGGATTAATCCCATCATGTTTATAGAAGTTGCTGTCTTCAATGGCTAACACGGCTAACTTCAGATGGGGAGAAATATTGTCTAAGGGAACGACTTCACGGTTTTCTTCATCGTGAAGGCTCGCTAGAATTTTGCCGTTAATATCGTAAATATGGGTGGTTTCGTTGGGAATATACCCCTTTAAGGACCGTACATCCGGTAAATTGCGAAAGCTAATCGCGACCCCCATTAAGCTACCAGCCACGGCAGCACTGGCCAGCATAGTCGTGATCAGAATAGTGGAACCCGCTGCTTTGCCAATTCCCCCAATAAAACTGGTGCCTTTGGAAAAGCGGTTGGGGTTGTTGGGGCTGGCAGTTTGCGATAAAGACACAGCAGATTCACATCCTCTTTTGGAAAGTTTGAAACAATGGCCAGGGATCATACTAGCAATTTTGGCCCACAGGACTAGGCGGTCCAAGGGGATTGCTAGGGCAAGAGCCATCAGGCAACGTTAGCGGAATGAAGGCTCAAAATTGAGTTTGAGCATAGCTTACCATCCCTATTTAATGGCCTACTATAATTTCCTTCGGTGCAAAAAAATTAATGTTATTTTGCATTCTGTGAACTATGACGGTTCCTAAGCTATTTCTGATGAGGAGCTGCGCTGCAATGGCATACTAGAATTTGCTTTTGAATGGCTGTATCTGCAGCTTCAGCCTTTATTAATCCTTACTTTCTCCGAACCTATGGTAGATGCAGTGTCTTCGTTGCTCCAGCGGGGTGTTAGCGATATTTTCCCCAATAATGCTGATTCCCAGCAAGCGGATGATAATTTAGTCTATCGCTTGAAAACAGCGGATCAGCCGTTGCGCATCAAGCTGGGCATTGACCCGACGGGTACTGATCTCCATTTAGGCCATAGCCTGCCTATTCGTAAACTGCGGGCTTTTCAGGATTTAGGCCATAAAGCCGTGTTGATTATTGGAGATTTTACCGCTCGTGTGGGTGATCCAACGGGTAAGTCAGAGGTCCGCCGTCAGCTCACAGAAGCAGAGGTGCAGCACAATATTCAGACGTATCTAGATCAAATTAAGCCGATTTTAGATTTTGATACCCCCGATCGGCTGGAGGTTCGCTATAACTCGGAATGGTTGTCCAAAATCGATTTGGCGAAGACTTTAGAACTACTGACCACCATGACCGTGGGGCAAATGCTGGCGAAGGAAGGATTCGCAGAACGCTACCAGCAGGGGACACCTGTCTATTTACATGAATTTTTATATCCTCTACTCCAGGGCTATGACTCGGTGGCTGTTGAGGCGGATGTGGAACTCGGGGGAACCGATCAGAAGTTCAATATTGCCATTGGTCGAGATTTACAGCGACATTTTGGCCTGCGCCCACAGTTTGGTCTGTTAACTCCAATTCTGTTGGGGACAGATGGAGTACAAAAAATGTCTAAGTCTTTGAATAACTATGTGGGCTTAGCTGAAGATGCGGTCAGTATGTACTCCAAGTTGGAGAAGACCCCTGATGCTTTGCTGTCCGAGTATTTCGAGCACCTAACAGACTTGCCCCTCAAAGAGCTACCCGAGAATCCTCGGGAGCAGCAGAAGCTGTTGGCCCATACCTTGGTGAGCCAGTATCACAGTGTTGCGATCGCAAATGAAACACAACAATCCCTAGCAGCGATGGTGACCCAGGGAGATATGAGCCAAACCGATGTTATTCCTGAATATTCATTGGCAGAGGTTACCTTTCCTGCCAAGCTGTTCTATTTGCTGAGTGCCAGCGGCTTGTGTTCCAGCAGTAGTGATGCCCGTCGCCAAATTAAGGGTGGAGCTGTGAAATTAGATGGCACTAAAATCACCGTGGTTGATCAAACCTACGACCAGCCAGACGATCTGATCGGGACTGTTTTACAGGTGGGCAAAAAGAAGTTTATTCGGTTTATCGCCTGAGTAGGCACGGAAGTTTAGAGTCTTTGGTACAGACGTGGAGACCTCTTGCGATTCGAGCCAGACGATAAACTAGAGACATCCACTACGGGCGGTATCATGCTGGCCATTGAATTAGACTTGCAACCGGCTGATTTAGAACTCAGTGATGAACAGTTTTACCACCTTTGCCAAGGCAATCGAGATCTGCGCCTAGAACGAACCGCAACAGGAAAGTTAATCATTATGCCACCCACGGGATGGGGGACTGGAAACCGGAATTTAAGGCTCGGGCAACGGCTGGGCAACTGGGCAGATGAAGACGGAACCGGAATGGTGTTTGACTCCTCAACCGGGTTTCGGTTGCCTAACGGTGCGATTCGCTCGCCGGATGTGGCTTGGGTGCGCCAAGCTCGGTTAACAGCACTCAATCCTGATCCCAATCAGTTCTTGCCCCTCTGTCCTGATTTCGTGATTGAACTGCGTTCTGCTAATGACTCTCTCAGTAGTTTGCAAATCAAGATGCAAGAATATCTTGCTCAGGGGTTGCAATTAGGCTGGTTGATTAACCCCCAAGACCAGCAGGTTGAAATTTATCGGCCAGAGCAAGAGGTTGAAGTTCTACAAACTCCAGAATTTTTAAGGGGAGAAACCGTCTTGCCAAACTTGTGCTTATCATTAGCAGGCATTTTTTAGAGAGTCATGCCTTAGATCATCTAGATCGTTCATTAGCATGTGTGAAAAAGCTGCTATATGCAACGCCATGTATAGACCTGGACTTGTTCGCTGCTTGACTATAGAACATGGCACTTAGGCAACATTGCTTGAACAGCTAGAACTGTGGGGCCAGATAGGGTTCCCATGATTTCAATAATTAGAAATATTGAGAACCAACTCTTCGAAGTTTTAGAAACACACGGCTTTGCAAGGGTGATTTCCCATGTCAACCAACAAAGGCGGCAATCACTCGGCTAGTAATTTTTCTCTCCTTAATGATAGTATTTCTCAATAAGTTTTTAGATCCTAGCCGTACAAGGTTTGTTCCTTTTCCATGTCACTATTGCTCTCCGTTCCAGACTTTATCAGTCAGCAAGACAATCAGGACCTCTTTGAAGAAATACGACAGCCATGGATCATTCCCTTAGAAGATCCAACTGGGCGTAGTTTTGGCTCTCGCTGGGGCGTTAACCTCCGTCCCGGTCTTGATATTTTGATTGATGATTACACGCTGCAAGAAGATTTGACCGTTGAGATTGGGGCAGATGTCCCAGATGAACTGGCATGGCTGGAAATGAGCTTTATGCTCTCGGGACAGAACCGTAGCGAAGGGGTCCAGGCTCACCATAGTTTTTTTGATGCCGGTTGGGAAGAGGATACTGCAGAAGAACTCGCGTTATGGCAGGCGGGGGATCGAGTCTTCAAATTTGATTTTCATATTGAGAAGACTCTATTTCAAACACTGGTGGGTGAGCAGATACAAACTTTTCCACAATCTTTACAGCAAATTCTCCAAAGTTCACAGCCTATCTCTGAACAGTTTTGGCAGGTTTATACCATCACTGCACCGATGCAATCCGCGATTCACCAGCTCTTACATTGTCCCTACGAGGGATTAACTCGGTGGCTTTACTGGGAAAGTCGAATCACTGAACTGATTGCTCTGGGTTTAGACCAGATCAGTCAATCTCGGTCATGTTCTGTACCAGGGTTACCGGTTGAAGATTTAGATCGCATTTATTACGCCAGCGACATCATGCGCCAGCGCTACGTTGATCCACCCTCATTATTTGAACTGGCGCGGTTAGTGGGACTGAACGATCGCAAACTCAAAGAAGGGTTTCGGCAGGTGTTTGGAACCACTGTCTTTGGCTATTTGAGTCAGCATCGGATGGAGACAGCCTGTCAATTGTTGCAGCAACAGCAGTCCGTTGCCGCAGTGGCTGCCGCCGTTGGCTATGCTAGCCCCACCGCATTTAGCGGTTCATTTCGACGGCAATTTGGAGTCTCTCCCAAGGGATATCAGTTAGGGAAGCGGCCTTGAGGTGCGGTCTGCAGCAAATAGTCCGGCTGGAAGAGAAAAAAAGTCCGACTGGAAGAGAAAAGGATCGCCTCCACTTTGTAACTTAATAAGGACTTAGTTGCTAACAACTCTTATCTAGAGGGTCTCAGTACCTGGTGAGTTATGCATCTGTTCGAGCAAAGTGGTGTGGTCAATGAATGTTATCAGAACTTGGAAGCTAGGATTATTGGTTTTGGGTGGATGGGCGATCGCACCCAATGCCTGGGCTAACCCAACCGAAATAACCGCCCCATGGATTGACATTGCTCCTCAGACTGAAGAGGTAGAGAAACAGCTGGCCCCCGAACCACTCCCTGCAACCACCGTCAAAGACTGGATGGCGCAAATAGAGGCAGTACAGGTGCAAATTACTGGTGTGCAGTGGGAAGAGACTGCGTCAGGCTTACAAGTGATCCTAGAGACAAATGGTCAGACCCTGGCAACACCCATAACAACGGTAGAAGGAACTGTTTTGACAGCCCAGATTCCTAACGCAGTGTTAGCCTTGCCGGACAGTGAAGCTTTTGAAGTAGCTGATCCAGCCAGCGGGATTGCACAGGTGCAGGTCACCAATATGCCTGGGGATCAGGTGCAGATTGTGATCACAGGTACCGAGGCCCCACCTATGGCTGATATTCAAACTGAAAAAGGGAGTGTGGTTGTTAGGGTTACTCCAGAAAAGACCAGTTCTGAAGACCTGGAAGAAGCGCTGGAAATTACGGTCACGGCCACCCGCACTGAGACCGCTGCCCAAGATGTTCCCCAAGCCATTCAAGTGATTCCCCAAGAAGTGATTAAAAAGCGTCAGGTCAATGACCTGACTGATGCGTTAAGGGTCATTCCTGGAATTAATTCTTCCTTGTCTACTTCTCTATTCAACAATGTTAATATTCGGGGATTTTCAGCAGATTTTCGACGCAATGGATTGAGAGATTCCACAGTGGGTAGTTCTGCAATACAAACTGCTAATATTGAGCGAATTGAAGTCCTTAAAGGGCCTGCATCGGTGCTTTATGGTTCAGGGTCATTCGGGGGTACCGTGAATATCCTCACGAAACAACCCACTGACGAGCCACTGTATCGATTTGATGCTGCGATTGGCAATTTTGATCTTTACCGTGGGGCTGTTGATTTGTCGGGGCCGATTAATAAAAGTGGCACCGTTAAATATCGCTTGAACGTGGCAGGAGAAACGGAAGGGAGCTTTATTGATGCAGTGGGGCGAAAGCGATTATTAGTCGCTCCAGTCCTGTCATGGGAAATTGATCAAAATACCGATATTACCTTTGAGCTGGAATATACGAATCTGACGGCTGACAATAATTTTGGGTTACCCGCCCGAGGTACTGTTCTGGAGAATATCAATGGTGACATCGATCGCAGTCTAAATATTGGGGCTCCCGGCCGAGAAAAACGGGAGATTGACACCATTACAGTGGGTTATAACTTTGAACATCGTTTTAGTGATAATTGGCGCATTCGCAATTCCTTTCAGTTTGCGCGCCGTTCAGCGCCAGAATTCACAGTATCTGGCATCAATTTACTGGATGATCAGCGCACTTTAGAACGAGATTATGTGGATGTGCCCAGGTTTGATAGTAATGCCTATCTTCTGGATACGTATCTTATTGGTAACTTCAATACCGGGCCTGTTAAACATGAAATGCTAGTGGGGGTCGAATTATTTCAAGGAGATGGGGGAGGTCCATTCTCATTTGGAATAGCCAATTCCATCGACTTATTTACCCCTGATAACAATACCCTCATTCTTGAAGAAGAAGATTCTCTAGAAGATAAAACAACGAATAAGAATTTAGGCATTTATCTGCAAGATAAGATTGAAGTATTAGATAATTTGATTCTCCTGCTAGGCGGCAGGTTTGATATCGCTGGCACCCAGTTTGAAGATATAACATTCGGGACATCTGATTCTCAAACAGAAAGTGAATTTAGTCCGCGTTTAGGGATAGTCTATAAGCCCATCTCTGATCTGTCTCTATATGCCAGCTATAGTCGATCATTTATTCCCAACTTTTTCGATAGGAACATTGATGGAGAGATCTTTCCACCTCAAAGAGGCACTCAATTTGAGGTGGGTACTAAAGTGGCACTCACTGATAAATTCTCAGTCAATGTCGCCTATTTTGATATTTCAATTGCCAATGTACCCACCTCAGATCTAGATAATCCTGCATTCTCTATCATTACTGGAGAGCAGAGCAGTAAGGGGGTTGAGTTATTTGCTTCAGGGGAAATTTTGCCAGGATGGAATCTGATTGGTGGCTATACCTACAATGATGCCAAAATTACCCAAGACAATGATATTCCAGTAGGAAATCGTATCCCCAATAATCCTAAACATGCCTTGAGTCTGTCAACGACATATGAACTCCAAAAAGGAGACTTGAAAGGTTTAGGTTTTGGCTTAGGCATTTTCTTTGTGGGCAAGCGGCAGGGTGATTTTGACAACAGCTTTGAAGTTCCTAGCTATACCAGAACGGATGCGTCAATCTTCTATAACCGGGGTAAATTTCGTGCAGCCCTGAATTTCAAAAATTTATTTGATGTGAATTACTTTGAGAATGTTGAAAGTGATTTGCGCGTAAGGTTTGGTGCACCTTTTACCGTCATTGGATCAATATCCTTTGAGCTCTAGTTCTATCCGTCAAACGGAGATGAGCTGTGTTTAGAAATCTCGGTTTTCTCTAGGATCTAGCTACATATCTAGTCTGAATACACATATTAGAAAATCAATATAGGTTATGAAGAAATAATGTTCAACACTAGAATTAACAGAATTCTTGTTGGGCTGCTAACCGTCTTATTAGTTGTCGCCTGCCAGAGTGATCCCAATCGTCCGCCTTCTAACTCTAAAGCTCCTGCAAGCTGCCACCCTATCCAGCATGGTTTGGGGAAGGCCTGCGTCCCTCAACCTCCGAAACGGTTGATTAGTCTAGATGATTCAACATTAGCTAATGCGTTGATCCTTGGCGTGCCTTCTGTTGGCTGTGCTCTACCGGATGCAGCCCCGCTAGATTATTTGAATCAGTATATGGAGAAGAAAGGCTATGGGACAGAATTTCTGGGTCAAAGTACTCAGCCTAATGTTGAGAAAATTTTAATGCTGAAGCCTGACTTAATTCTGGGAGTCGTTCCCTTTGGTGAACCGATTTATACGCAGCTTGCCGAAATTGCACCGACGGCAATGGGTGAGTGGCAGGGATCTCCGTCCTGGCGAGAGCACTTTGATTTTGTAGCCCAGACCTTAGGGAAAGAACCGGAAGCTAAATCGATTTGGAGTCAGTACTACCAACGGATTGATGCGTTGCAGCAGGCCCTAGGTGACCGGTTGGACAATCTAGAACTATCAACGATCTATGCCTATGGTGACCAAATGACGGTTGACGTCAGGAATTCATTTGCTGGCAGCATTTTTTCTGATATTGGCATTCAGCAACCTCGCAATCATAGTCCTAATACGAATGGTGTTCTCGTTTTGTCAGAAGAAAGAATTCCTGAAATTGACGCTGATATTTTATTCGTGAATATCTATGATGCTGAGTCCAAACATCTGCTAGATGAATGGCAGAAGAAGCCACTTTGGAAGCAACTGAAGGCAGTTCAATCAGGACAAGTCTACGTCGTTGATGCAAATTTTTGGCGAGGTGGTAATCCAATCGCTGCCAATCTTATGATTGATGATCTTTTTAAATATTTAGTTAATCGTCCTTCAGCTTAAAAATTCAGTTTTGAACCTAGTTTTTTAGTTCAAATGTCGGTCATCATCCTGCCTTACGACATTTGAACTATGCACACATGCCCTTATTGTTAGGAGAACATTTCCATGGCCAGTAAAATTTCGGAACTCACTGACGATAGTGGATTTATAGAATCTAATCTTTATGATTACCTGCTCTCGGTTTCCTTGCGTGAACCCCAGGTGTTAACGCAACTACGGGAAGAAACTGCTCAGTTACCCGATGGTGAAATGCAGATTGCACCGGACCAAGGGCAGTTTATGGCGTTGCTGATTAAGCTCATGGGGGTTAAAAGGATTCTCGAAATTGGCACGTTCACAGGCTATAGCAGCCTATGGATGGCCTTAGCACTCCCTGCTGATGGTTTGATCTTGACCTGCGATATCAGTAAAGAGGATACCGCGATCGCACAACGGTATTGGCAGGCAGCAGGCATTGCCAACAAAGTGGATCTTCACCTTGCCCCAGCACTGGATACCTTAAATGATCTGTTGAGTACAGGAGCGGCTGGCACCTTTGATTTTGTGTTTATTGACGCTGATAAAGTCAACTATCACCACTATTATGAAAAGTCCCTCACACTCCTTCGGCCAGGAGGATTGATGGCAATTGATAATGTTCTATGGTCTGGTGAAGTCGCAGATCTCACCGCAGATGATCCGGAGACAAATGCTCTGAGGGCTTTGAATCTAGCCCTCTGCCAAGATGAACGTATTGACTTGAGTATGTTAGGGATTGCCGATGGCTTAACCCTTGCACTTAAAAAGTCTTAGGTAATCCAGAGTATTGACGTATCGTTGCTGCCTGGATGGCATTCATCTGGGCTGACGTCTGATGTCTATTGATTTCTGAGAGGGAATCGTCAGTCACGATTGGCTGTATTGAAACGAATCACATCGTTCTTTTTCTTGTGCGTACATTCACCATCATTTGGTTGGGCCAACTGGTTTCCAATATCGGTAGCTATATGACTGGTTTTGCCCTGACAATCTGGGCATGGCAGTTAACAGAATCTACAACCGCTCTTGTTTTAGTCGATTTCTTTTATGATTTTCCCCAGATTCCGGTTGCTGTGGTTGCGGGCATTATTGTCGATCGCTTCAATCGAAAATATTTGATGATGTATGGAGATGCGATCGCAGCATTCTCCACTCTGATTTTGCTGGTGCTCCTCTTCTCTCACCAGCTTCTGCTCTGGCATCTATATCTGGCTTCTGCCGTCATGGGGGGCTTTGGTCAAATTCAAGAGTTGGCCTATTCCACCTCTATCACGACCTTGGTTCCAGCCCAACACTATACTCGTGCCAACAGTATGAACTCTATGATTCATTATGGTTCGATTATCATTGCCCCCGCTGTGGCAGGTCTGCTCTATCCCATCATTGGTCTAAAAGGTATTTTGGGGATTGATTTGGTCACTTTTGGAGTGGCGATCTTGACTCTTTTACCCTCCCATATTCCTCAGCCCCCGCCAGAAATTAAATCAGAATCTTGGCAGCAAGCAGGGAAATTTTCGCGTTGGCGACAAGAGGCCACTTTTGGTCTACGTTATATCTGGAAAAGCCCTCACCTTCTGCGATTGCTGATGGTTACTGCGTTGTTTTGGTTTTTTCATGATCTTGGCAGTGCCATTGACGATCCGATGATTCTGGCACGCTCTGGCGGCAACACTCAGACCTTAGGGCTGATTGGAGCTGCTGCTGGTATTGGGGGCATCACCGGAGCGATTCTATTAACGGTTTGGGGTGGCCCTAAAAAGCGCATTCATGGACTGCTTCTGGGATTTATGGGGGCCGGAATCGCTAAAACGTTGTTTGGATTTGGCCAAAATCTTAAGGTCTGGATGCCAGCTCAATTTTGTTCCTCTCTCAATTTTCCCCTATTAGATAGCTCAGAAACAGCACTGTGGATGGAAAACGTTGCTCCAGAGCTTCAAGGTCGAGTATTTGCTGCCAACTCACTGGTACTACAGGGGGTGAGTACATTAGCGACTTTGCTGGCCGGTCCCCTTGCCGAGGGTATTTTTGAACCCTTTGTGCGTTCCAGTAGAGTCGCTGGGTTGATGGGACCGATATTTGGTACTCAATCTGGTGCCGGTACGGCGTTGCTGTATGTCTTAACTTCTTTGGGGTTGATTACAGTGAGTATTGGCGGCTATTGTTGTTCCCCGCTGTTTGGGGTAAAGAATAGTCAGACTAAAGAACCTTGAAAACTAACTCACATGAATTTAAGGTAGACCCCCGTTAGAGGTACGAGCTAGGACTCATGCCCTGCCTTGACTTTCCCCGATGACTTACGACTGATGGGGATACAAAGAGGCGTATTGGCGACTGGATCATTGATAATTCGACTTTCTAAGCCAAACACGTTTTGAACCATTGTTTCAGTCATTACCTGTTCTGGATGGCCCTGATCGTAGACGGCTCCCCCCTTGATGGCTACTAAATAATCACCGAAACGACAGGCTTGGTTGAGATCGTGCAACACCATCACAATCGTTTTGCCTTGCTGCTCGTTGAGATCATGCAATAAATCTAAGACTTCGATCTGGTGGGCTAGATCAAGATAGGTGGTGGGTTCATCCAGCAACACAATGTCTGTATCTTGAGCCAAAGTCATAGCAATCCAGGCCCGCTGGCGCTGTCCACCGGATAAGTTATCTAGAGCACAATGGGCAAAGTCGAGCATTTGCGTAATCGATAAGGCCCAGTTCACCTGCTTCTCATCTTCTTGAGACCATTGTTGTAACCAGCCTTGGTGGGGGTAGCGACCTTGAGCCACTAGATCTCTGACGGTTAACCCTTCTGGGGCCGTTGGTCCTTGGGGGAGCAACCCTAATCGTTTGGCAATGGCTTTGGTGGAGAGTTTGGCAATGGATTCACTCCCTAGATAGACGATGCCCTGTTTGGGTTTGAGTAAACGCCCTAAGCCCTTCAGCAAGGTAGATTTACCACAGCCGTTCGGTCCCACTAAAATCGTGATTTTGCCTGTGGGAATCGCTAGATCGAGGGACTCAATCACCACTTTGCCTTCATAGGCTAGGGTGAGTTTGCGGGTTGTGAGGGCGTAGGCAGGTGTTGCAGGGATCATGAGTTGCGATCGCGAATCAATACATACAGAAAATAAGGCGCTCCCACGATAGCCGTAATAATTCCACAGGGCAGTTCAATGGGAGCAAATAGTAATCGACCCAGTAGATCAGCCACCACCACTACAAATCCTCCGGTCAAGGCGGCCACGGGGAGTAATCCCTCATGGGAGGGGCCTACCATTTGTCGTCCCAAGTGAGGGGCCATTAAACCGACAAAACCAATGCTGCCTGCGGTCGCAACTGCAGAGCCAGCTAGGGCTACGCTGCTCAGTAATAGTAGACTGCGCTGGAGTTCTAAACGACTGCCTAAACTGCGAGCCACTTCATCGCCAAGTTGGAGTGCATTCAGTTCTCGACTCATTAACAGGCTCAGCAATCCAAACCCAGTGAGCCAGGGTAGAAATACCGTCAACTGCTCCCAACTGCGGCCATAGACACTACCAGCTAGCCAAACTAAGGCTTGGCTGACGTTGTAGATATTGCCAAAGGTCACCATCAAACTGGTCAAAGATCCAGCAATCAGGCTGAATCCTACTCCCACTAAAATCAGCCGCACAGGAGAACTGCCGTCCTTCCAAGCCAGCAGGTAAATCAGCAGAGCCACTAAGAGTGCTCCACCAAAGGCTGCCAGAGGAATGAGGGCAATGGGTAATTCAGGATAGAGAACAATTAAGGTTACGGCAGCTAAAGAGGCTCCAGCGTTGACGCCAATAATGCCAGGGGATGCTAAGGGATTGCGGGTGATGCCTTGGGTGATTGTGCCTGCGATCGCAAGTCCCATACCAACCCCCCAGGCCACTAGCGTTCTCGGTAAACGCAGAGTCATAACGATAAAGCTAAAGTCTGGGTTACCCGTTTCTAACCCCAATACCGTCTTGATCACATCTAACGGTGGCACCGGATATTCCCCTTGCCCCACACTGAGAACTATTGCTATTAAAGTTAAGATAATCAACCCTGATAGCACTCCTGGTACACGTCGATGCAGTCGGAATGATAGCCACTGCATTCGCCAGACAAGCCAAGGAGAGGCGGGAAGAGACTGTACTATTTTTGGCAAAATGAAGAGTTAGCTTGATAATAATGATTTTCATTAATATTAAGCGTTGCTGTACCGATTAAGCAACTGAATGTGCAGTGCTTCATAGTCCAGTATTGTCTTCTATGGCTTTGCCTTCAGCAGGTATTTGAACAGATCATCAATGACCAGATCGGCTGCCATCGGATCACCTGCCCGCCAAATATTTGCATCAACAATGTGTACTTGTCCTGCTTGAACAGCCTTGAGTTGATTCCATAGCGGTTTCTGTTGCCAATCCTCTAATATTTGCTCAGACTCTGTGTCATATACGCTCACAAATATGATATCGGCATCTATTTCAGGAATACGCTCTTCTGAAAGGATAATTATTCCGTCCTCTACCGCAGCCTGAGCTTTTGGTCGACGGATACCAATATCGGCAAGGATACTGCCTGCAAATGAGTTCTCGGCATCAATTGTGATGGTGTCATCGTAAGTGTAAATAATTGATATCTCGACATCCTGAAGTTGATTTCCTAAAGCTGCTCTAATTTTATTAATTCTCTGTTCATAACTATCCCAAACTTGCCTTGCTTCATCCTCTTTATCCAAGACATTAGCCACAAAGTTAAAGTGTTCACGCCAAGTCGGCAATCCATTCCAATTTCCCAAAGCAGTCGGTGCAATCTGAGATAACTGTTTGAAAATAGGCTTGCTAAATAAGTCAATACCAATGATTAGATCAGGCTTGATTCGTAGCATTTTTTCTAAGTTGGGCTGTTCACTTTTACCTAGTAGTATCATCTGGCTACTGCGACTTGCTAAATAGTCTGCGACTAATCGCCCCTCTATTAAGCTAGCGCCAACGGATGGAACCCCAAGGGCTAGAGCATCGGCTAAGGTCGTATCGTCTAAACTAACCAAACGTTGAGGAGCGGTTGGCACACAAGCTTCACCTAAAGCGTGCTGGATAGTCCGGCAGTCAGTTAACGACTGTGAATTGGGAGATTGTTGAACTGAATTGCTTTGACAGGCAATGATCAGTAATGCTGCCAGAATGGACATTACAAAAAGGCGAAGGTTAGACATACTAGCTTTAACTGATTACTGCAACTGTTGTGACACCTCAAAATCCACGTCAAAACTTCCAAGACAAGGTAACTAAGACTGTAATTGGCTCAGCTGGAGAAACCCGGAGATCGTTTTCAGCAGCTTCAAAGTAATCGATATCAAACAGGTTACGCACGTTTACAGCCGCTTTGAACTGATCGCGTTCGTAAAAAATTGCTGCATCTGTACGCAAATAATCAGGGAGCGAAAAGGTATTGTCTAAATCACCCTGACGCTCATCTACATAAAATAGTCCAAGCCCAAACCCTAGACCAGACAAACTGCCTTTAGAAATACGATAGGTGGTCCACAAACTGACAGCATTTGCTGGAGCATTATTTAAGCGATTGCCTTCTACAAAGGTATTGTCTTCAGTAATGTGGGCATCGTTGTAAGCATAGCCTGCTGTGATGTTCCATCCAGGTAGAATCTCGCCCGCAATATTGAATTCAATGCCTCGGCTACTCTGCTCACCCGCTTGAATCTCAAATTGTGGATTATTAGGATCTGTGGTGAGTACATTAGACCGTGTCAAATCATAGAAAGCTAATGTTGCTGACAGCCGATCATTAATGTCTGCCTTAGCACCAACTTCGTATTGAGTACCACGCTGAGGACTAAAAATTGAATTGTCAAATGATCTCCCTACTTCCTGCTGAAATGAGCGGCTATAGCTGGCATAGAGGGAAATAGGCGCAATAGGTTTGTAAACAATCCCCACTTGAGGGCTAAAGGCTTTATTTTGCTGAAACTCCGTCGTCACATTGATAAAATCATCATTTTTAACACTGACAACATCAAAGCGACCACCCAAAACTAGGGTGAGATTATCCAGCAGAGAAATTTGGTCTTGAATGTAGAGGCCAAGACCTCTTTTTCTTTCTCTATCATCGAAATTTGCGATGGGGGTAAAAACTAAATTTCCATATTCTGGATTGAATACATCAATTGGTGTTGTTTCTCCGAAAACGTTATCAGTGCTAGTTGTTACTTCCTGCGATAATTCGACACCAGTAACGAGTTGATGCTGAATACTGCCGGTCTTAAATTTGCCTTTGATGTAGGTATCGAGTGTATAGGCACTGATGTCAAACCCTTCTGTCGAATCAAAAAAGCCTCTGTCTAAAGTGCGATTGTCGTCCTGCAGGCCAAATTCAAAAACTGCAAACTCATCTGAAAGTCGAAATCCTGCATTAAAGGCACTGCGAATCTGCCAGTTTTCGCTGAATTTATGTTCAAGATTGAGACCTACACGATACAGATCGGTCTTCCTTTCATCAGCATCGGGATCTCCAAGATCCCGTTCACGCGGAATCTCACCATTAGGGTTATCTAGAACCGTCCCAACTGCGGGTAGGCCAAAGGCGTTTGTATTTTGTCGAAATCTGCTGTATTCAGCATCAAACATCAGCTTAGTATCTTCACTTAATTGCCAGTCCAATACAACAGCAGCGACGTAGCGGTCGCGGTCATAAAAGTCAACGAAGCTTCCTTCTGTCCCAGCGGCCAAGTTGAGACGATACCGCAGTGTTCCACTCTCATTGAGAGGGCCAGATAAGTCGGCCATACCCCGGTAGGTATCAAAGCTACCGATAGAGCCACCAATTTCATAAAGTGGTTCACTCAGGGGTTTTTTGGTAACGATGTTAACAACACCTCCTGGAGTACCCTGACCATACAGCACAGAGGCAGGGCCACGTAGTACCTCAATACGCTCAACATTAGCGGTTTCCCCCGCAGAACTGGATATAAATGGATCTCTTAAACCATCTCTGCGGAAAAGGTCGTTGACTCCAGAAAAACCGCCAAATCCTCGAATGACTGGAACGACAAAAGGTGTTCTGGAAGAGTTGCCTGGTACAACACCCGGTACGTTCTCAAGAGCTTCATTAATGTTATTAGCTTGCTGATCTTCAATAACTCGGCGAGGGATCACCTGAACGGTTCGAGGTACATCCTTTAAGGGAGTGTTTGTTCGTGTCCCCACACTAGAATTTGACGGGTTATACCCTTCATCCTGCCGATCTGCCGTCACCGTAATCTCAACTTCACTCTCCTCGGCAAAGTCTGCTGTCCCTAGTACCACCGCCATCACCAGTCCTGCCTTAACCGATGACACCTCAGCTATGGGTGGAGCATCTGTGCCCACAATTTCTACCTGCACCCGGTCTCCAGCCAAAGGCTTCACGTTAACCTGCTTAATTCCTACTGCTGGCTGAGCCTGAGAGAAAGGTTCTGTAAGCATCGCACTGGCAATCTCTGCAATCAAGATATTGCCTTCTACCCGAGTCACAGGTATCGCTAAAGTACCCTCAGTATCTATAGATCTTCAGAAAAGCATCCGTGGTTTTAGCGACACTACATCTTCATTAAATATAGTAACTAGCTCCTGATACTCTTAGCTCTGGCAAGGATTTCAAGATTATCAGAGGTCATCCAGTATGCTCGCACAATTCAAACTGCGCTTTACCCAATCAACACGCAAAAAGATTGAAGCTAAACTGCGCCAGGCATACGGGAGTCAGAATTTACGTCTGGTCAAACGTATTAGTGCTTTATTGCAGCTTGGTCAAGGTGGTTCAGTGGCACAGGTAGCTGAAACATTGGCACTAGGCGAACAAACGATCAGGGATTATCTGCATGCATTTCTAAAACGAGGTATCGCTAGCTTTAGA
The DNA here is from genome assembly GCF_018336915.1 of Acaryochloris marina S15. GTDB lineage: Bacteria > Cyanobacteriota > Cyanobacteriia > Thermosynechococcales > Thermosynechococcaceae > Acaryochloris > Acaryochloris marina_A. Next base: position 95,076 of record NZ_CP064923.1, read on the forward strand.
TACAAAGCGTCTCAAGGACGTCGCAGCAAACTCACTCCACGGCAACGACAACAGCTCAAGTCATGGATTAAAGCAGGTCCGCTCAAAGCTGGATACGAGTGTGGTTGTTGGAGTGCATTAATGGTTCAAGACCTGATTGCGAAACGCTTCAATGTTTCCTATCATCCCCATTATGTGAGTACTCTACTGAGGAACTTAGGCTTTTCATTTCAAAGAGCACGGTTTGTTGCAGCTCATCTCAATGAAGCCAAGCGACAAGAATGGATGACACACAAATGGCCTGAGATTTTGCGTTTATCAGCAGCCAAAGATGCCCTAATTTTATTTGGGGATGAGGCCAGTTTTGCGCAGTGGGGGTCGTTAAGCTACACCTGGAGTCTTCGTGGAGACCAGCCAACATTGCCCACCAGTGGTAAACGGAAGGCTTACAAGGTGTTTGGATTAATTGATTATCATTCTGGTCAGTTCTTCTATCAAGGTCAGACGGGACGCTTCAATTCTGAAGGGTATACTGCTTTTCTAACTCAAGTACTCCAGCAGACTCACAAGCATATTATTCTCATTCAGGACGGGGCTAGATATCACACCAGTAAAGCAACTAAGCAGTTCTTTGACCAGCAATCCGCTCGCCTTACTCCTTTCCAATTACCCACATATTCTCCTGACTTCAACCCAATTGAATTCTTGTGGAAGAAACTCAAAAAACGCAGCACACACCTACGGTTCTTCAAGCAATTTGATGACTTAGTTCAGCAGGTCGATGAGGGGCTACTGTACTTTAGTCAGACTCCCAATGAAATTACTGTCTTAATGGGCAAATATTGCAAAACCTTGGGTACACAAGCTGCCTAGCTAATCACGGATCTTTATCTGTAGATCTATAGCAGCACCTGCATCCCCGTCTCGGTTGCTTCAACACGCACCTCGGTGATTTGCACCAACGAGGTCTCAATTTGAGCCATCCACTCCTGAACGGTTGCCGCAGGTGAGTCAAGATCTTTACCCTTCACTTCCTGTGCCCTGAGTGGAAGCGCCATCAGCACCACCAGACTGCCAGAGAAAAACGCCAATAGCTGCACCGAAGAAATCTGCTGCATCTAGACCTCACTCACATTCACAACTTTCTCTACTGCTAACTATTCCTGTTAAGCAGTACAGGGCAGTGTAAAGAAGTGACCTAGGGGCTGTCTATCCGAAAATGGCCAAAATAACTTTATTGTGCCTGGATTTTTCCTGCTAGACACTGGCTAGGGGTAATCCCAAACTGGCGCTTAAACCCAGCAGAAAAACGGCCTAAGTGGGCATAGCCTACTTGATTTGCTACCTCTGCTACTGTGCAGTTTCCAGCCCGTAAACGCTGCTCGGCCTGCTGCATGCGCTGCTGAGTTAGATAGCCGACAACGGTTGTACCAAACAAGTCTTGGAAGCCCCGTCGTAATGTCCGATCGCTCACCCCCACCTGCTTAGCTAGCTCCAGAAATCCTGGAGGCTGCTCTAACCGAGACTGCAAAATCTCTTGGGCATGATAAATCCTGGTAATAGTTTCTGCTTTGCGTCCTGGGGCTGAGTGGATCAGATTTGTGTCTGCTAATAGGGGCTGAAGCTGAAGTGTCAGCAACTCATATACCTTATCCTGTAAATATAGTTGCTGAGTTGCCCCCCAGAAAGGAGCCTGCCAGATTTGTTGTGCCAGTTGCCGAGCAGCTAGGGTTACGGGTGGGAAAAACGAAACTTTCCAGCCCTCTTGTTTGAGCAGTAGCTTCAATAGTGCAGTATTTGCATTTTTCAAACCCGCATAAAATTCCGCGAAGATGTCTGGTATAAGGTGGATGTGGAGCTCCATCTGGCGTTGAGATCGCCAGACTTGCTCGGTAAATGAAGGTGCAATCCCACTACCCGAGAAATACCCTCGCTCTGGGTCAAAAGTGGGATAGCGATCACTGTGTTCCTGACCTGTGAGCATCACACTACACTGCACCAAATGCGGATGAACGGGCACTTTCTGTTCAAAATCCTGATAAAAAAGGCGATCTGAACAGGCTAACCAGATGCCAGGGTGCAGTTCTAGCTCTCGACTATAGCCTCGCCCCAGATATTCTGGTACACCTTCAACGATCCATCCTTCCCACGCCAAATCATTGATTGGGGAGAGAGAAGTCTGCTCTTGGAGTTCATCCCAGTTCGCTGTGTTGAGCGTGAAAGTCATAGTGGACCTAAGCCTTATGAACTAATAAAAAATTTCTCTGAATACAAATATCATCGGACTCTACGGTCAAGGCTCCACTCTCGGTTCTCTTACCGCTTCACCTGCCAGCGCGTTAAGTAAATAAAGAAGGGGGCACCCAAAAGAGGCATTACCAGTCCCACAGGTAGTTCTTGGGGCTGAATCACTAATCGTGCCCCAATATCAGCGATCAGCAATAAGATGGCTCCGACAATGGCGGCATAGGGCAAAATCCAGCGGTAATCGACCCCCACCCAAAACCGCACAATATGGGGAACAACCAGGCCCACAAACCCGATCGGACCTGCGATCGCAACGGAGCCACCTGCCAACAAAATAATGCTCACCGCCGCAGTCACTTTGATCCAGGCAGTGTTCTGACCTAAGCCTTGGGCAATATCCTCACCCAAGCTTAGGGTCGTGAGCTGTTTCCCCAGGGATAGGGCAATCACCATTCCCACGGCTAGATAGGGTAAAACTTGGACCACTAAGTTTAAATCGCGGCCTGCGATCGACCCTGCTAACCAAAATCGGATCTCTTCCAAGGTTCGCTGACTCAGAATGAGAACACCAGTGGTTATGGATGACACCAAGGCCGTAAACGCAGCCCCAGCAATCGTTAGATTGAGAGGGGTCAATCCACCTCGTCCTAGGGAACCCAGAGCATAAACTGTGATGGCTGCGATTGCAGCCCCCAGCAGGGCAAATCCCGCATAAACCTTAAGGGAAGTCGTGCCTAACCAAAACACTGATCCGACGACAGCCAATGCCGCTCCGGAATTAATCCCTAAAATGCCCGGATCAGCGAGGGGATTGCGCGTAAGCCCCTGCATCATGGCTCCTGCTACAGAAATGGAACTGCCTACCAGCAATGCAGTAATAGAGCGAGGAATTCGAACCGTTCGAATAATCAGTTGATCCGTCGACCCATCAAAAGCTGTTAGAGCTTGATACACGGTTCTGGGACTGATATCAGCGACCCCCAGTCCTATACTGGCCATCACACAAACCCCTAGCAGTCCGATGCCCAGCACCAAGCCCAATCCTAGTGGAAGAGGGGACTGGATCAACTGACGCCGAGCAGGAACAGTAGACACTTTAATACTTATTGATAATACTTCTTAATAATACTACATGGATATGCCTAGGATTTCTATCTATAAATCATGAGAAAAGCTTGCCTTACATGACCTACAGGTTTATCTGTGACTTCATGTCTGTATATTACAAAAGCAATAATTTGGATCTATCTTCAACATACTATAGGAATAATTCTAATTAAGCTAAAGAGAGAATTTGTTGTCAGAGCCCCTCCAGCCGTGTTTCATACTTATTTGGGTTGTGTTGCAAAAATAGGGTCATGGCTGAAAGTCAGGGGGCAATCGAGAGGCTGTGCTCTATTTCTTTCCTGTAGATGAAAACTGCTGATCTTTGCAAATGGCGTCATTTTTAATCTGAGATCATCCTGCTCAATGTTCCTTGGTACTGCCGCTATCTCCTCAGCTATCGCGATTTGGAGGAGATGATGTTAGAGCGTAGTTTGGAGGTAGATCACAGCACCATTAATCGGTGGATTCTGAAATATTCTCCTAAACTAGTGCTTGACCACAGCGATTTCGAAAGCTTTGTTGCAAATAGAACACTTGCTAGGAAAGAATCTTGGGCTCATGCAACCTGTTATGATCGCTGTGGCCAAGCACTAGACACATGCTGGCGTTGGCATCTCAAATCAACCAATGATGCTTGGAGAGTAGACGAACCCTACGTCAAAATCCGAGGCGGTACTTAATATCGAGCCGTTGACTTTTGGGACAGATCTCTTTCCTCAATCAAAGTTTCGGATTATCTGCATAGTCTTGGAGGACACCCAGAGGAGTTGTGTACCAAGGACCACTATTTGCGACACAATCTGGCGCATTACTCTGTCTCTTAATTTGACAGAATAGTACGCCACTCTTCTGTGAGCAAACGGAGGTGAACTGCTATAGGTGAGCAGTGTTAGGAATGATCCCAATCTGGCTTAAACAGCTTACGACTATTGAGATAACGATCAATAGACATGGCTGCCACACATCCATCGCCAGCTGCCACAACCGCTTGCTTAAAAGGGGTATTGCGGATATCTCCAATCGCCCATACACCATCCGTACTGGTTGCCATCAGTTCATCAACCTTTACCCCGCCGTCTTCATTGAACTCAACCTGATCGCCGACAAAATCAGTGACGGGTTTGGACCCATTCTGATAGACAAACACCCCATCAACCTCTAAAGACAGCGGATCTTCTTGATCTCTGACTTTGACTTGAACCCCTGTGACCCCCATATCGCTCCCCTGAATGGACAGCAGTCTGGATCGGCTCCAATGTTTCACATTGGGTAAACTCAGCAAATCCTGAGCATGTGCATCCTCAGCCGGAGGAGTCTTCACGGTCAGCCAGTGAACCATAGATGAAAATTTAGTGAGCACTTGGGCTTCTTCTATGGCTTCTCGGTTCAGTCCTACCACTGCAACAGGGCGATCTTGATAAAAAGCAGCATCACAGGTGGCGCAGTAACTCACCCCCCGACCTAGAAAGTCAGCTTCTCCGTCAAAAGATGCCTTACGTCCCATTGCTCCTGTGGCTAGGACAATTGACCGCCCCACAAATGTCCCTTCTGGGGTGTAAACCTTTTTCTGGGCACCAGTAATATCCAGACCAAAAACTTGTGCTTGTTGATAGTGAGTGCCGAATTCAATCGCTTGCTCTCTCATTACAGCCAGCAGTTCTTCACCACTGACATCACCAGCAACGCCAGGGTAGTTAGCAATTTTATGGGTAATTGCCAGAGCGCCAACCGCAGGGTTTTTGTCTAAAATAACAGTCTTGAAATTCGCTCGTGATGTATAAAGAGCACAGGTACAGCCTGCAGGGCCACCACCAATAATTACAACATCAAACTCGTAGGTATCCAAGGTCTTTAGTCTCCAGGCAGTAGGACAGAATTGTTCATTCCCTTACATAACAGCGTCGTTATGAGCTGTTCCGTGTCGGAGGGTAGGAATGCAGAGGACATTGATGCGACCTGTTGCCAAAATTCTAAAATGATTTGGCTCGTCCGACTGGGATGATCATAATGGAAAAAATGCCGTCCTTGGGGGCAGCTCCATAAACGATCGCCAGTTTTAAGCCAGGGTTGCCATTGTGCATGAGCGTGCGGGTCAACCACAGCATCATGTTCGCCATGACACACGAGTAATGAAGGCTCTACTCCTCCAGGTGCTAACTCATTGCGATGGGCCAAGGAGTGCGGAGCCAATTCAGTATCTAGGATGGTGGCTAAGAGTGATGCCAATGCCATCGTTCGGTCAGTACTCATAGCGCCGAATAGCATGGTCACCATTTGGAATAAAATTGCCTCTCGACTACAGGGTAAAAGCTCCCTCATCTTGTAGTAGTGGGCATGCCAACCTACAGATGGATTCGCCCCAACGGATAGTAAAGTTAACGATTTGACAGCTTGGGGATTGTAGCGAGCATACAGCAACCCCAATGTACCGCTGAGCCCGTGCCCTAACAGATGAATGGGCTGTGATTGATGTTGGATATCCTGGTGGAGTAATGCTAAGGCAGTTTGTATAGAGCAAGGTTCATCCGCCGTTTGATGGTAGCTCCAAAATTTCACATGGGCATATTGCTTGAGCTGTTGGCATAAACTCCAGTCAAATTTTTTGAGGCGGGGGTTAACACATAACCAGAGTGCATCAAAAGTACTCACAAGCTCGGGGTCCATAGACTTAAATCAACAAAAGCATTCTGATGTCAGTAATAATGCCTGTCACACCTGCACCTATCTGAGATCTAGAGTATTGTCAGCGTTTATAAAAAAGGTAGTCTAGAGTTTAGCTTTTACGCTGATGAACAAAGATTATTGATTAATATTCTCAACTACAGTACAACATTTCGGCTGTGAAGGATATTTTGCACCAAAGTTTGGATGGACGGATGAATGCAGGATCTAGATCGTCTAAGCAATGAAAGTCACCATAGGCAATATTCCAGCATTCAGTCATGCCCAGCTGGCTTTGAGTGATATTCCATAAGTAAGCTGACCTTGCCCTTGTAGAGTAGGCTCCATGAGAACCACACCTACTACCTCCAACATAGGTGGTTAATTATCTTTGCCAGCAGCTAAAATGTCCCTCAACCAAAATGGGGTCTAGCAGCTTTGCGGATGAAAAATGACCGCCTTCCAGATTCACATAAGTTTGAAGTGACTAACGTCTGCTGATCTCCAGTCTTTCTAAGGTATTCATGTTAGCTGGGTGGTTTCCTTCAGGCCGAAGACAGAATTATGGAGAGCACTCACAGGCAGGAGAAGCAGAATTGAGTAGTTTGCTTGGAAGATTGCTCGACCTGGTTTTAGGGGTCAAGTTTTAGTCCGGCTGTAAAAAAATGAAAGCAGTTGTGAATGATTCATTGATCCGTAGACTGATTGAATGTTTTCAGGGCTTGATATACCGTCTGATACCAATCTGTGCCTGAAGGTGTAACTCTCAAACTTGTGAAACCCAATACTGAGTTGGCTTAGAAAATAATCAAAATTACACTCTTAGGTGCTAATTGTTATGAGGACTCACACTGGCGAACAATCCTACAGCCAACATCAATCCATCTCAGTGGCACAGGGGACTAGAGCAACTGATGCCCAGCAGGAATAACCGATATTGAAATTATTGATAACGATTATTAGTAATAATGCATAGATGTGCTTATGATTTCTATCTACGAATTAAGAGAAAAGCTTGTTGCAAAAGAATTTTAGGCTTGCCTATGGCTTCATATCTGTATATTACAAAATCAATAACTTATGTCTAATTTCAACGTAATATAAGAAAAATTGTAATTAATTTAGCAAGAGAATGAGTTTTAATACCTCCTGCACGCCCTGGCCATACTTATACAGGTGGCGATGCTAAGACCAACATTAGGAGGATTCAAATTTGACTGCTCTAGCTCTCGACAGTCACAGATTGTCTTTGAATTGTTTCAACAATGTTTTAGCGATGAATCGACTACTTTGAAAGATATAGCTCAGTTTTATTAGAGTAGACTGGCTTATGATAGAGATTAGTGGCTATATATAAGCACTTTTGGGGCAAAATCTTGCTTCAAGAGACTATATCTACAAAATATGCTGAATATTGCCGATACTCTTCCCTCATTGTTGAAGACTCAATGTAGGAGAATACCAAATTAGTAATCCACTCGCTAACGATTCGAAATAATGTAAAACAACAACGATGTCAAATATCTATCGTGGAATTGTTATTCCTGGGGAGACGGGCCTTGCTGGATGTTCTAGCCAATGGTGCTTTGAATCTTTGCAAACTTATTTCCGATGGGGACAACGAGAATTTGGACTTCGGGTTTACTATCCCCATTGGCTTCAGGGGCGACAATACCAAATTGATGTTGTGGACTGGGTGAATCAGTTCTATCCCGTCTATACCTACCAGTATTGTTGCCAAGATGGCAGTGCCCTCACTGACCCTTCTTCATGGACGGGTGATTATCCTGATGTCGATGAAGATGAAAAACTTAAACTCGTCCAGCTCAGGACCTTTACTAAAACCAAACACGGCTTTTACCTGGGAACTGTGAAGGATGCCTATGAACTGCTACAACAAGGCATTACCCACTGTGAACCCTATGACTACGACACTAAGCTATTCCCCCAATCCCGACAGATGAGCAAAGTCTGTTCTATTGGTTCTGATGGAGAACGATGGGCCGCGTTCACTGATCATGGCTTTCAATGGGTTGATATTGGGCACGTCGTCCAAGCCGGCGATCCTGGTACTGACGTTCAAGAATTTCCTACCGTTCTTCAGAAATATACGGAGAAAAACTCTCCCTCTCTCCCCGTTGGCTTTAAGGTGAAAAATGTTTTAGATTCCAAGCGGGTCGCTATCATCATTGCTCGAAGTATGAGTTAATCAACCTGAAAAATAGCATCAATCACAGATGACTATTGAGCAATGTCTATAGAAAATATTTGAGCAATGTCGTCTAAGATCTGGTTTGCCGCCAGAACATTACGGCCTGCTGTCCACACTTCGCTGTTGACTTCATAGATGCTCTTGTTCCTCACAGCCTTCAACTTTGACCATAGTGGATCAGTCACAAAGCTTTGATAGTCAAAGCTGCCTGATATCTGAGGATTATGGATTAAAAAGAGTAGATCGCCATTCATACTAGCCAAATCTTCCCGAGCAATTTGTACGACATACCCATTCGCGTTCTTTTGTTTTGAGGGCCGACCAAACCCTATATCTTTCATTACAGATCCTGAAAAGCTGTTTGCAGTATATAGGCCAATCCGACCTTGACCTGTGGCAACGATTGAAACAAGGGTTTGGTCAATGTCCTCTACCTGCTGTCGGAGGGCTTTGACCCGCTGTTGATAACCTGCCAGGACCTGCTGCCCTTCCGCCTCTTTATTGAGGGCTTGAGCAAACAAACGGAAATTGTCTTGTCATTCTCCGTCTCGGCCGCTCCCTTGGGTTAAAACCGTTGGGGCGATCCGATCTAAGTGTTGGTATATTTTTCCAGAGCTGATCTTACTTCCTAATATCAAATCAGGTTTCAGGCTGAGAATCGTTTCTAAGTTTGGTTGAGTGCCTTCTCCCACGGATGTAATGCCTTGGGTTTGGTCTCCCAAATAGGTGGGGAATTGATTGTAAATCACTGAACCAATCGGTTTTATCCCGAGCGCTAAAGCGGCATCTAAGGCCGCCGTATCCACTGTAATCACGCGCTGAGCTTGTTGGGGAACTTGGCTGATTCCCATGGCATGTTCTACAGATAGAGAGGTGCTTGTAGCCAGGGGAGAACGCTGTTGGGGAAGATTGGGTAACGGATCGGAGGCACAACTCATTAACAGACTGAGGAGCAAGCAGGCAGTAACACTGATCCATAGCATCCGTCGGGGTTTGGGTAAGCGTAACCGACGAATTTCTATGGCAAGACTTGCCGCTAGCACTAGCCATATCAGCAACATGATCATGAACTCCCAATACACTGAAGATCTAAAAAACGGGGTGCGGGCTCACCTTTACCTAAAACTCAAAACTATAGCGAATGCTATAAGTCCGACCTTGGCCGGGAAAGCGTCTTAATTCCTGAATACCCAGACGTTCTTGGGAACTCACAGGCACATATTGGGTATCAAATAAGTTTTGGATGGCGAGCTGTAGCTTTCCAGGTCCTAAGTTCACAGTACTGAAGACATCGAAAACCGTGTAACCCTCTACTTGAAACTGATCGATCGTGTCATTAAAGGCTCGATCTCGTCCCCCCACAAATAAAGCTTGAATCCGATTGCGCCAGCCGGGTAGGGTCTCATTCTCAACATAGACCGTTGCGTGAATGGGCTGGACGTCCAGGGAGCTAAGGGCTGTAAAGATACCATCATCGTCTGGATCTGATTCGCCCTCATTCCAGGTAAAAACGGTCCCTAGGGTCCATGTGTCGCTGGGCTGCCAATCTGCGGTGAATTCAATGCCATAGTTCCGTTGAGGTGCCCGCACAATAGAAGTCAGCCCTACATTGTCAACCACTAGCGAAGAACCTAGAGAAGAGGTACTCAAAAAGCCAGCCAGACTAAGCTTAACCGTATCAAAGTTGGCTTTAACACCCAGCTCATAGCTGTTAACTTTTTGAGGTTCTAGATTGAGGCTGTTAGCCACACTATTGCCAAATCGGGCGAGCCCTAGCGTTACCCCAACACCAGGAATCGAAAATCCTTGGGCAAAGTTTGCATAGATGTTCACTTCCTCCGTTGCTTTAAATACCGCCCCCGCATTGAAGACCACATCATCGGTATTGATCACTCCTCCTTGGATTTGGGCAGGTGGAGCAACTCCAAAATTTGCAAAGGGGCTGGCAGCATAGTCATCGACGGACAAGCGAATATTTTCGTATCGAATTCCGCCAGTGAGGGATAGCTGATCCACAACATCCCAGGTTAGTTGGCTAAACGCACCGATACTGCGTACGGTATAAAACGGGGATTGGGTTGCCGTACCGATCACTCGGGCCTGGCGATTGAGGTCAAAATCTACTGGATCTAGAGAATTGAAAAACTGCTCATTCTCTTCATAGGACAGATCAGCACCCCAGAGGATTTTGAAGCGATCTGTAATGGGTGTATCGAGCTGAAACCGTCCCCCTACTTCTAGGGAATCTAAATTGGTTTGCGTAATGGCAGGCAAGAACGGGGGTGTACCAACGGGAAAGAGATTGCGAATATCACCTGGGATTTGGGTCAAATCAGTTTTGCGAAGGTAAGCCTGGGTCCGTAATTCAGCTCCAAATAAATTTTGATGGCGGTAGGTTAAATTGAGATTTTGAATGGTTTGGGACGGGCTATCATCAAACGTGATCGGCCCTACTCTCAATGCCTCAGCATCTTGCTCTCCTGGGGTTGCCAGAACAATTGGATTGGAAATAAAATCGCTGGCAAAATCGTTCTGAAAGAAGTTGTAGGAGACTTGCAGGCGTTGATCATCTGTAATATCAATACCTGCTTTTGTAAACACGTTAATGGTGTTGTTGTTCGAGGTTAAACCGTCAGGTGGAATACGATCGCCTTCACCATCAAAGATAGCGCCATCTAAATCAAATGCCGCCCCGACTAGAAAATCGAATTTTCCTTGCTTACCTGATAGGCTAGTATCCACTTTGAAGCCAAACCCATTCTCCGATAAGTGTTCAAAATCAGGGCGAAGTGTGAGTCCTAATTGTCCCTGAATGCCTTCCTCTACTGGGGCGCGAGTCAGAATATTGATGACCCCACCCGTTGCACCATCGCCAAAAACAGCGCTGGGTCCTCTAACCACTTCAATCCGCTCAATGACGGATGGATCAATCGCGGATAACTCTGTGTCAAAGGACGCATTCCCTGTTTGGGGGATGCTATCAATCAGGATTTGAGCAGGGCGACCTCTTAAATCCTGTACCCGAGTCCGACCATCCGCTGTTGGCGGTCCAAAGCCAGGTACAAACTTGCCCAGGGTTGAAGTCAGGTCATTGCTCAACAGGGCTTCTTGCTCTAACTGTTCACGGCTAATGATGGTGACGGCACGGGGAACATCTGCCAGGGCCTCCTCCGTTCGAGTAGCTGTGACGACAATTTCTAAATCATCCTCTTCGCTGGAGGGATTCTCCGCAGGTGAAGTTTCGGTAGAGTTTGAAGTCTCGGCTGTTTCCTGGGTGTTGATACTCAATATGAGAGTCTGAGAGTCTGGTTGAATTTGGTGACTTAATTCTGTCTGATCACCAATAACGGTCACCCGTACACGATTGATGTCTATGGGCATAACAGACACTGAGCGTATGCCTGCAATAGGGTTGTTTTCTTCGAAGATTTGCCCAGTGGATAAATTGAGCTGGGCCGCTTCAATATCTGCGATAAATGTTGACCCGCTCCCAGAAGGCGTCACCTGCAAGGCATCACCGTTGGCAACATTTAACACAATATTGACCCCACCTTCAGTTGGGACGAGGGTAATCTGCGTAATCACGGAAATGGGTACGGACTCAGTTTGGGCGATATGGTGATCAGACTTATTTGGGGACGGAGCTATTTGTTCAACCTTATAGCTCCTGCTTGTCCATTGACCCGAGTTTAATTGGGATGAGTCAAGGGTAGTTGATGGAGACTGAGATGCATGGGTAGTAGTAGCCAGAGTCCCTAGAGATGTCCCTATAACACCCACAAAAATATAAATGATATTCAAAGATGGTTTAATACTCATTCCCCACACGGCTGCAGACGACAGATGACAAAGGTGATCCAGGCCCCACGTTCAAGGTTGGGTTCTACTGGGCAGTTATTAAGAATACTTCTCAATATAAATTACTAGAGTGGGATGCCACTTTTGGCAGGATGCTGTCTTGCAAACGGACTTTTTCTGTCTTATAGCAGGACTATTTTGTAGAAAGCAGAAAATAAGAGCGTTGCAGCAGGCGTTGGTATCGGCCCCCTCCAGCTGAGGTGGCCAGCAATTTTCCCTAAGGGCGATAGGTGTTGGGGTTCACCTTAAACTGCTTCGTAAAGGCGGCTACAAAGGCGGTTCGACTGGCATAACCCACAGCATGGGCCGTTTCCGTCACAGTCCATTGACCGGAGGTGAGCAGTTGGCGGGCTTTATCCATGCGGTACTGGTACAAGTAGTTAAAGACAGAGGTGCCAAAGACGTAGCGAAACCCCTGCTTGAGTTTGCGATCGTTGATACCCACTTGACGGGCTAATTCGAGCAGAGATGGAGGATGCAAGTAGTTCTGAATTAAGATGTGACGGGCTTTGTGGATCTGTTCAACATCGGTGGGATGAAGAGAGCTAGGAAGTGCAGACGTGCTGAGGGCTTCCAATTGCAACCCCAGAAGCTCAAGGGCTTTGCCTGCAAGATAAACATTTCTGGCCATTCCTTGAAAGGGACAAGTCACCAGTTGTTCAAGCACTAAGTGCATTCTAGGTGTCGTTGGATTTTTGCAGTACAGGGGATAGGGGGTGTGAATGGGCTGGCTTAAATTCGATGATTGGGCAGCGAGGTGTTGGAGATTGAGTTGTGGAAAATGGTCCAACTCAAAATAGAGTTTTAAGCAATAGATCCGCTGATTTGCATGATATTTCTCAATTTCAGCAGTTTGAGGTAAATGGTATAAATAGTTGTTGCCAGCCTGTTCTGTTTGAGGAGTGGGTAAAGCTTCATTGGTTACAACTGCCTGCCCTGATAGATAAAAACTAGCGGTCAGAGGCATCTGGGGAGAATGGACCTGAATGCGATTGACATGGTTATAGTTCAGTTCAACATCAGCAATATCTAAGATTAGGCCTGGCTGTAAGAGGTGTCGTCGTATATATCCACTGCCAAACTGGACCGGAAGTGCAATACATTGTTCATCCTGAGTGATATGGGGCAGGGTATCGGAGTCACGATTGCTCTGTAGAAAAGCAATAATATCTGCGTTGGTGAGGGTTTTAGGCATACCCATGGTGGCGACATCCATCACTAGGTCTACCCTCCAGTCTAATCTAATAAGAATAATTCCTATCTATCAAAATAAATTTAGAAGGTAGTGCTGCAAATGGAGGCGTTAAGGGTCGCACTGCACGACTTGTGTGACTTCGTATTGCCATTGCTCTTGGAGGGGCATGGATTCATTCGCTTTTGCTGCTGATTTCACTGCCGTTTTGACCCTGCCTTTGGCTGCCAATCGGACCCGATAGCGACTGATTTGTGTGGTCTTGGGCAAGGCAAATTGGAGGTGCACCTCGACCCAATCGGCTTCTTGGGTCCATTGTTCTAACCACATCTGCAACAGTTGAAACGGAATCAACCGCAGTAAAGGATATAAAAACTGCTTTATCCCTTTCAAGCCTTTTTGGGTGGTCCGTCCTGATTTGGGGTAGTCCAACCAAGCCCATCCTTCTCGCTTCCAGATTTCTCCTTCTGCCATCTGTTCAAATTTCTGTAAGCCAGACCAACCCCGATAATAAGGGCGCAGACTAGACACGTCTCCTTGGCGCTCAATGAGGGAGGGCAAAATTGCTGGATCAAGATGTCCCCAAAATTGTCCTGTTGGCAAATCTAGCAAGGTCGGTGCAAACTGATGGCCGCCAAAATGAGTGGCTTGCCAGACTCTGAGAGACTGAGGATGATGACCATAGTCTCGCTTAAGTTGGCGATAAATAGGGGTTCCATACCGGCCACAAGCCAAGTCTACTTGGGTATGGGTACAGACCAATAGCTCCCGAATATCGGTAGTGTCCTGCTGATATTGGTGATAGTGCTTCAAGTTATTAGGTTGTTTCAATAAAGACTGCAGCAACGCCATCGTGAAGTTGAGCCCTTCGGTTTCTGGGATTAAAAATTCCTGCTTGGCATACTGGGCAAACTGAGAACTAGGACGATGGTAGTAGAGCACCCGTGTCCAGCCTGTTTGGGAATAGTCGTGATCAGTTGCGATCGCAATCGGTCTGATCAAAATTCCTCTACGGAAAATCAGTTTCTTGAATAGGGGAATCAAGGGTTTAACTTGAGGATTCTCAACTAAAGAACCGGACCAGGGCTGTTTCATCTCAGTAATCAGCCAATGATCCGTTTTTGCTGCTGTACCCAGAGGATCTACACCATTCGCTTTAGCAATATCCGCACAATAGCGACAGTTCATGAGTGGTTGATCCATAGAAGTATTGTCTAGCAGAGAAAAACGATATCTATTCTCAATAATCTCAGTTTAAGGCGATATATGATTTCTATATTGAGAATCTTTTTAGAAAAATTAGACTGATTTTTTAACGAAAGATATTGAACTGAGGCAAAGTAGAGTTTGATATTTCTATTCTCGATCAATTTTTTCACCCATCACTGATCCATACATTTGCCAGTTACTGCGGGATGTAGTTATCTATCAATGGATTGTCTGAGATAGCCTAATTTAAAGACTTTTAGGCGTTTGAAGTCTGCTTTTGATCTTTGATGAACTGTACGACGAATATGTTTAGTCCAGTATTTATTTGCATGAAAATATAAATAAATATTGAGATGTTGCAGTTTTTCTTCGACTTTCACAACTCATATTTCCACAAAACGCAAGTCCTGATAAATTGAGAATTAGTCTCAATAGAATATGCAAGATTAGTCTGGAGAATAATCTTTATGCAAACCTATGGACAGCCCACAGTTAACTATCCTTGGTATGCGGGAAATGCTCGTTATACAGGGTTTAGTGCCCAGTTCCTAGCTGCGCATATCGGCCAAATTGCGTCGATGTGTTTCTTCGCTGGGACTTTTACTATCTATGAACTGTCTCGCTACGATCCCGATTTGCCGTTATATAGCCAAAACTTTGTTTGTCTACCACAATTAGCTCGCGAAGGGTTTGGGGTAGGGGCTGGCGGGGTAATTGTAGACACTTACATCTACTTCGCCATTGGCATGATTCACCTGTTTGCAGCGGCCGTGTTTGCGTCAGGGGCTTTGTACCATATTGTGACCGGACCTAAGAACTTTGCGGATAGCGAGTTTCCTGGGGTCAAACGGTTTCATTTCGAGTGGGATGATTTTGAAACCCAGGGCAGAATTCTGGGGCATCATCTCATTTTCTTGGGGTTAGGAACCTTTTTGTTTACGGGTTGGGGAGCCACTCATGGCTTCTATGATCCCAGTATTGGAGAGGTCAGAGCAGTCGTACCTGAATTTAATATCGTCAGACTGTTCAAATATGGATGGGCTGTTCCGGGTTTCAATCCGTTCTTTGTCGATAACCTAGAAGATGTGCAGATGGGCCACCTCTTTGTTGGCTTTCTCTATACTCTGGGCGGTGTTTTCCACATTTTGGTTAAACCCTGGCCCTATACGGATCGGCTATATCGCAAAAATGCTGATGCTATCTTGGCCTATGCCTTGGGTGGACTCGCCTTTTTAGGCTTTATTGCCTGTTACTTTACTGCTGTTAACGAAATCACATTTCCGCCGGAGTTCTTTGGTCCTGTCCTAGAGCTAAGGTTTGTATTTGCCCCGTATTTTGCTGACATCATTGATACAGCAAACGGTATGCATACCTCCCGTTTCTGGATTTGCAATTTCCATTTCTATTGGGCTTTCTTTTGCCTTCAAGGCCATCTCTTTCACGCCTTGCGTGGGATGGGCTTCGATTTCCGAGATGTCCCCAAATATTTTGAGCAATTCGCTTCCGAAGTTTAGGCGCGGGGGAATATTTCCCAACGCCTAGCTAGTGCTGCTATAGGAGTCCGTCTTTGCTGGACTCATCGTTGGTCCAGCGTTAGTCAGTCGTTCCAGCTTATCCATCCTGGCGAATTTTTGAGGTGGATAGATCCCTTGCTTGAGGGAGACCTTAGGCTATCTATTGCTTTCATTGCCGGGTGAGCGATATTGGCTGGAACTTTTAGGACAAATTGTTCGAAACACACCAAGGTTTTGATTTTTAGTAACTATTCCCTATCGAGGATTTTATTTATGACAGCATCTTTAACAAGACGCGACAAAATGGACAGGTCCCAGCTCACTGCGGGGACGGCAAGCCTGAGCGGTTATGAAGCGGAATGGTGGGCAGGCAATGTCCGCAACACTGATTTTTCTGGTACGCTTCTGGGTGCTCATTTATGCCATGCAGCTCTAATGAGCTGTGTTCCCGGCGCTTTTATTATTCAAGAGGCTGCTCGCTTTCAACCCGGCATTCCATTGTCGGAGCAAGGTATGGTCTTTATGCCTCACCTGGCGGGTTTAGGTATAGCCGTGGGCTCAGGTGGAGAGGTTCTGAGTACGTATCCCTATTTTGTGATTGGCGTTCTGCACTTCTTTGTGGCGGCATTCTGTTGTGCGGGTGGGCTATTTCACACCATTGCTGGAGAGGCGAATCTAGGAGATTACCCTGAAGGTAGCTGGGCCGCTCAATTCGATTATGATTGGGACGATTTTGAGTCCACCTCCTCTATTTTGGGCCATCACCTGCTTTGCTTAGGGGTTGCTTGTCTATTGTTTGCAGGCAATGCTGCTTATGGGAATGGCTTATATGATCCCTTGGTCGGTGAAGTTCGTCAGATTACTCCCAACCTGAATCCGATTACCTTGCTCGGTTACTTATTCGGATTTGCGAATGGAGAATGGACGATTTTGGGAATGGCGGCGGTTAACAATATGGAAGACCTAGTCGGGGGACATTTCCTGGTTGCCATTGTTGATATTGCAGGGGCTGCCTTTCATATCATTAATAAGAAACCTACGGCCTTTTTCAAAAATCGGCTAATCTTTTCCTTCCCTAATGGAGGTTTGGTGCGCGCTGGTATTTGCAATAGCGAAGCTATTCTGTCTTATAGTGTGGCTTCAGTGGGTTTTATTGCCATCAGTTCTGCCATTTTTACCCAGTATTGCGATATCGCTTTTGCTCCTGAGTTTTACGGCGTTGATCGGTCTGGGGCCGCTTCCATCCAGCTCATTCTGGGAGTGAACTGGATGGTCGTCGGGGGGCTATGGCATAGCCTGCGTGGCGAAAGGCTTCATGCCCTCAAGAATAAATAGTTCTATAGGCCAGCATTGAGATATAACGTTGTTCGAGTAAGGAATAACCATATCTGATGCTGGTCTATGCATTTTGTCAGTGACTCTTTTCTCTCGCTCGCGCAGCCTTGCTCACAATCTGTGCGAACGAGAGAAGACCTATAGATTTCCACTTTTATTTGTAGCAAGGAGTGCTGTGACTCAGTCAGTTCTTGCTACAAAGTTTTCGTTGAACCGTTATTAATCATTTTTTGAATAGAATAATGCAACTCAATACCCCTTATTTTAAGGACACGGCTGACTTGGCCGATGGTGTATTTAGTTCTCGTGCTTGGTTAGCCAATATTACTTACTATTTGGGCTTTTACTGCCTACAAGGGCACTTATTCCATAGCTTACGAGCGATGGGCGTAAAGTTTGAAGAGATCCCTGAGGCGTGCGCTCTCAACTTTGTCCAACAGCCGTCAATCATTACGGGAGCGGCTCCAACGATTGACGCTGCTTTAGACATAAAAGCAACTTTCCAAGAGGTGCCTGAAGAAGAAGATTATGCAGGGCTGTTTTTGCGCCACCACAGGATGCCATTGAACATTGCTCCAGCGATAAAGAGCATAAATGCCGGAATATTGTAGAAAGGGATGTGCTGTGCTGCAGTCCCAAAGCCAAATGCCAAGGTAAAAATGAGCCAAATATACCAGAGCCCCAGGGTATACAAAATGCTCAGTCTTTTAGGAACATGGGCTTGATATAGATAATCAAAAATTTCGGGTTTCACCAATTCTGTGACTGAGAACAGCACCATAATGATCCAGAGTGGAGCGGTCACTAGCCATGTTGTCCAAGAGCAAGTTTCCCCTAGTTGGTAGTACAGAACAATTTGGTAGAGATGGATGAGGTGAGATAGGGTCAGGGCTAGCCATAGATAGCTGCGATTGCTTTTGAGCCATTTCCCTAGTTCATCCGTTGTGGCTGTGAGGGGCTGGGTTACAAACACTAGCAAAAATGGAATAGCGGTTGTTAATGAACTCAACCTTAGAGCAGTGAGAATGTTTTCGCTGGTTATCTTGGGATAAAGGGCCAAACCTGATGCAAGCAGCATAAATACTGTCGAGATTAAAACACCAGTCCAGCCTAAGGATGACTGTTTGTGGGTTCTCATAGCCTGGAATTTAGATAAAATCGACCGATAGTTTTGTTTAAGTGATGATATTGGCTTTTGAAAGCTCTATTGTATCGTTTTTCTCTTTTTATATCTAAAAATCTGCTGATTAAGTTCTAGTCAACGGGTTGAGAGTATGGGAGATCTGTGGTGGGTTGCGAGGGTCTCCGACTGGCCTTTGGCCATCGCACAATTGATACCCTCCAGTTGCTATCGTTCTGCAGCAGTCGCAAATTTAGCTATAAATCATCGAATTCGCGGTTGAAAAGAATACCCGCAGAATCTTACTGAGAAGATTCTGCGGGTACAAGCTTTTGAATAGGGAAAGAGCGTTGAAACCGTTGAAATGATTCAATAATCACCTGCACGGATGTGAATTTAGCCTTGAACTGTAATAGTGCCAGTCATTCCTGCGCCCCTGTGGGGTTCACAGTAGAAAGAATAGCTGCCTGGAGTGGCATCGGCAGGGAAAGTTACATCAAATCCACCGGACATAGCAAAGGCCTGATGAGACAAAGGACCGACATCACCAGCAGAATTACCCGGATCAAACACCACATTATGGGGAGGTACACCTGCCACTTCGTAATGCACCGTATCTCCTGGAGCAATCGTCACTTCAGTCGGTTCAAACACTAGCATGCCTGTAGAAGAACCCATTTGAATCGTGGATGTTGCAGCAAGAGCAGTTGAGCCTGGCCAAAACCCACCGATTACCAGCAGTACTGCCATTAAGGTGGTCGTTAGACCCAGACGTAAGGGGTTAAGGTAGCGCATTGGTTTTCTCCAAAGCTGAAATAAACAAGTACGACAAGTTGTCATACTTCACAATACCATTGCTGCAGATAATTGAGAATTAGTCTTAATTACTTAAATGGCTGGAGTAGAAAATAGTGATCGAATGCCTGATATAGGCCTGAATTTTTTAACCTGGGTGCCTCCAATGCGGGCGAGGAGCAGGCCACTGGTTGGCAAAGTCAAACTGGGTCTGGCATAGAAGGGCTGATGAACATTCCATTGTCTTGTGGTGAAGGGGCTGTCAGCAGGCATAATTTGAGCCAACGATCAGGGCGACTCATGAGCGTTATCTGACTGTCCAAATAAGGCGTAAACATCTTGAAAAAACTGTTCTAGCTTTTTTCTAGCCAGTAATGTCGGAGGCGATTTACCATCAAAGTCCCAATCATTCGTTGTAGAACAGCATCGCCAATAGGGTTCGGTATGGGTATAGCCCATTGATTCAATACCAATGATGCGAGCGTCGGCAGATTTAGGACTCTCGGAAAAGCGGATTTGGGTCAGGACACAGTGACTATGGCAAGTGGGATGCCAACCTGGAAAATGAAAGCACAGATCAATCGAGTGAGGATCGATCAAGTATCGGAGGGCAGGGTCATGGATCCAGGGACTCAAATCTGGGTGGGCATCCAGAAATTGCTCTTTGAATAGGGAGACAATGCGAGAGATTTTGCTGAGCATCTCATAGGTCTCTGTATGGTCAGTAGCATTCACAGCTCATTTCTCCAGCCAACTAATTTATGAGATTAATTCTCAAGAAATAAAGATCTTTGCCGACAATTTTCACTTCAATTTCATACTGTTAGATTTATATTTTTCGTGTTTTTACAGATATTTCAGCAATATATCAAGGCTTTAGACTACTTCCTGATGGACTCAATGCCTGAAAAGAACCCTTGACAATTCAAATTATTATTGACATTATATATCAATAAGAAAGAGATTTTTTATTTCATCTCAGCCCAATCTAGGAGGTTCGATATGAGTACCTATACCCAAGAATTAAGGGCCACTGCAAAAGCTTTGGTGGCAAGAGGTAAGGGCATCTTGGCAATTGATGAGAGTAATGGCACTTGTAATAAGCGATTTGCTCAGCTAAGCATTCCTACGACCGAAGAAAATCGGAGAGCTTATCGGGAGTTAATCCTAACAACACCTCGACTTTCTACTTACATCAGTGGTCCCATTTTGTTTGATGAGACCATTCGACAGACGACTAGAAACGGTAAATCATTTGTACAAGTGATTACTGAAGCTGGCATGATTCCTGGGATTAAAGTAGATACCGGGGCCAAAGATTTAGCAGCTCGCCCTGGTGAAAAAGTAACGGAAGGATTAGATGGCCTGCGAGATCGCATTGCTGAGTACTACGGTATGGGGGCTCGTTTTGCTAAATGGCGGGGTGTGATCACTATTGATAATGGCATTCCCAGTCAAGCCTGCATTGATGTGAATGCGCAGGCTTTGGCCCGATATGCTGCCCTCTGTCAAGAAGGGGGTTTAGTTCCCATCGTCGAGCCAGAAGTCTTAATTGACGGTGACCATACCTTAGAACAGTGTTATCAGGTCACAGATCGCACCCTCCATACCGTGTTTGGTCAGCTCTATGATCAAGGGATTGCTTTTGATCAAATGATTCTGAAGCCCAGCATGGTGGTTGCGGGCAAAGATTGTCCCCAACAGCCCAGTGTGGACGAGGTTGCAGAGGCAACGATTAATTGTCTTCGTAAAAATGTGCCTGCTTCGGTTGCAGGAGTGGCCTTTTTGTCGGGTGGCCAAAGTGCTGAACGATCTGCTGCCCATCTCAATGTTATGAATGCCCGGTATGCAGAGATTTGTCCATGGCCGGTCACGTTTTCCTATGCGAGAGCGATCCAGCAGCCGGCATTGGAACATTGGCGAGGTGAGAGTCAGCGCGTAACCGAAGCTCAACAGCGGCTGTTGCATCGTGCCAAATGTAATAGTGCTGCCCGATTGGGTGAATATAGCTCTGAAGTTGAGCGAGAGCTGGCTCTCGTCTAAATCGTCCTCTTTTTGCGCAGATCAGATTCTGAACACAGTCTACGTTCCCTGGGGAGTTACCGCATTTCCCAGGGATTTTCTTCTATATCAATGACCTGCGAAAGACTCAATACACCGTTTCACCTTTTATGTTGAGAAGTTACCATGACCCATATTATCAATACGATTTTTGGATTTCTGGGGGGCACCATTTTAGCGGTTGAAGGTGGCTATAAAGTATTGCCCCAAACGGCATCTGCAAGAATCTTTGGTCGCCTTGCAGATGCGAAATGGTTTTTGGCACTTCAGTGGTGTGACAAATGGTCAACTCCAGCCGGGATTTTGACGAATGTCAGCCAAATTCCATTTCATAATGAACAAGCCCTAACCTTGGGGGCAGATGTGTTTATTCCACTGGACTATCGATCGGCTATTTTTAAACTCTGTTTGCCTTTGGCCCCGTTAGAAACTGCTCGGTACAATCTGCCAGTGGAGTATAGTACGGCCTGTCGTACCCTCGAAATTCAAGGCATTGAAATTGACCCTCGCTATGGCAAGGTGGCCTTGGTCCGAGAGTGTAGTGGGAAAGGTTCTGCAGTTGCGATGGCCGAAGGCCGGTCGGAGACCATCGCAGTTTAGTCTACACACCCCTAAAGTCATGTGTCGGCAGAATAAGACTTCTGGAATCACTCTGATTGAGAGATACGTGAGTGCGATCGCAACCGCACTTTTTGGCATCATCATCTTCAGTCAGGTGAAGCATGGAGAAATAAGTCAGAATCAGTGTCCATACATTCCGAGTTCAGCTTCAAGTGTCTGAGCATTTATTTGAAAAGCGGTCATAGAAGCGGAAAAGTCAACAGTTTTTCATCACGAATTTAGCAGCTTTAGAGCATTGCCCATCAGGGTATAGGTCAGCCGTCTACTACTTTCTTCAATACCTTTTCTCGTTTCTTTCCATGGACTAGAGGCACCCAAACTGGAGGTTCATATGCCATCTACCCAGTCTGTTAGAGCAACACAACTCAGAGGCGTTCCTGAGACTTTAATGATTACTCTTTATGCTCGCGCCATTGAAAATCAGCAGACAAACTCTATCCTTCACGATGCCAAGGCAGTAGAAATTATCCAGCAGCTCGATTACGACTTTTCCAAGTTTAAGCAAGGGTGGTCTTCGCAATTAGCATGCGTGATCCGAGCAGGACAGATGGATCGAATGGTTCAGAATTTTATCAAGACTCATCCCTATGCAGTGATTGTCAATTTGGGGGCTGGCTTATGTACCCGGTTCTCACGGTTGCAAACGGCCCATGTCCATTGGTATGACGTTGATTTTCCCGAGGTCATTGATCTGCGACGACAGGTATTTGAAGCTTGTGATAGCTGTAGCCAAGACGGAAGTGATAACAACCATTTAATCGCTAAATCCATCTTGGACTTTTCCTGGATGGATGAGATTGATCGTGAGTCTAAACAACCAATGATGATCATCTATGAGGGGGTTGCCATGTATCTCACAGCAGCGGAAAATCAAGCCCTCTTACAGCACATTCAAACCCGATTCGGCTCCATTGAAGTTTTATTCGATGTCATTAGTCAACGGGTTGCCCGCAGTACTTCAACCCATGACACAGTGTCCAAAACCAGTGCTGGATTTAAATGGGGAATCAACCAATCCCTAGATCTAGAACGTTGGGGTCCAGGCTTTATCCTCAAGCGGGAAGAGTTTTATCTGCAGCACTTTTTGGATGATCTACAGCGATTGCCAACGACTTGGCGATTGATTAGCCAAATATTGCCATCATTGCCAATCATGCTGTTCAAGAATTCAGGACGAATAGTCGGTCTCCAAGTTGGGCTTTAGGAACCCCATTAGACGGGCAACAACATACTGTCCCAAGACTTCAATATTTTTGGCATCCGTCCTGCAGTGATCACACAGCACTACGGCCCAGAGTTCTTTTGAAGGAACAAGAGCACAATGGAGTATCAATCAGTCCATCGCCGTAATAAGTTGGTGTAGCTTTTTGTAATCCAGTTAAACTCTGTGTTTTTACCATCCTTCGCGAAAATAGATCGTCGAGCTTGATCCAGGTCAAACAATATTTCTCGTTTTGCGGGATCACGCACTAAACTTTGAACCCAGGCCACAGCAACCAACCTGACTCCGCTTTTGACTGGATTAATTCGATGCAGCGTAGAGGAAGGATAGATGATGACTGAACCCGCTTCCAATTTGATTAGTCGATTTTGACTGACCTCTTCAATCACCAGTTCACCCCCTTCGTAGTCTGAAGGTGAGTTTAAAAATAGGGTTAAAGAGACATCAGAACGGAGAGAATTTCCACTCATTAACGCGTTATCTACATGGGCCCCATAAGACATACCAGCCTCATATCGGCTAATCAGAATGGAATGTATCGCTTTAGGCTTAACTGCTGACTGAAAGGTCAGGTTATCTTTTAACGTTACTTTGATCTTCTCTTTAATGTCCTGCGCATACTCTGCTTTTGTACTGAGCTGCGTATTTTGCTTAACATGCTTTGCTGCCCAGCCAGCCGTCTTCTTGCCGTCGATAAAATCTTCTGGCTTCAAGGGGGAGACGATTGTATCTAACTCCTCTGATGAGAGCAGGTTGGGAATAGATAAGAGCATTCCAGGATTCAAAAATGATGGGTTGTCTAAATAGCTTTATTGCGAATGAGCGCTTTAGCACTACTCATTCGCCAATGAGCTTGTGGGCACATGACTTTATATCTGTAGACCTGCAGAAAATTATATACAGAAATCCGACCTAGATGAAAATTACTTTCAATAAATTTAAAGTGCAGGTAGTAACCCTTGAAAACTACTCAGATCAGTACGTTAAGCAATCATGGACAGCATCATTTTTGCGTAAGGGTGAAGAAAATACTCTTGATATACCTGATATAAGTATTGTTTTTGATTAATGAGAATATTGTTATTTATTCAAACTTAGCTTAACTCCAGCTCAATATAAGTTTGTATCCTGAAACTATCGTTAAATATGAATTACAAGCTATTGATTCTAAATATATGCTCTATTTTATTTGAGAAGAAGATTCTTTAAAGATATATATAAAGGCTACAGCTGAATGTATTCTCAATAAGCTTGAATGACTTATGCGATTTCATTGGTATTTCAGCATTATCGATTGACTATTGAATATTAAATTTGGAGTGTTATAACGATGTCTACCCAGAACCCTGCAGAAATCGCTGAAAAACTTTTTGAGGAACTTGTTTCCAGCCTAAATCTAGAGAATTTGATTGAAGGCACCTCTGATGATGATATTTTGCCGGGTTCATTTGGTGATGACATCATTGTCGGATTGAGTGGTGATGATAGGATCCTTGGCCGTGCAGGTAATGACCTTCTAATTGGGGATAAACCACCTGGTGAATCCGGCGAGTCTAGTGAATCTGGCGAATCTGGCGAATCCGGTGAATCTGGTGAGTCTGGAGAATCTGGTGAAGGTACTACTAACGACTTTATCGATGGTGGTTCTGGGAACGACACTATTTTGGGTGGAGATGGAGATGACACCCTAAAAGGCGGTTCTGGTGATGACTTCATCATTGGAGGGAATGGCATTGATGAAATCTACGGTGGTGCAGGGAACGACACCATTGTGGGTGGAATCCCTGGTGAAAGTAGCTCAGCCGGAGAATCTGGCGAATCTGGAGAATCTGGCGAATCTGGCGAGTCCGGTGAATCTGGAGAGTCCGGTGAATCTGGAGAGTCTGGAGAAATAGGCTTTGCTGACATCATTGATGCTGGAGCCGGAGACGATGTGATTGATGCCGGAGAAGGAGCTAATACCATCGATGGTGGTAGTGGCGATGACATTATTGATGCAGGTCATCAGGGTGATTTAGTCTTCGCAGGCAGTGGCAATGACTTCGTTAATGGTGGCGAAGGCGGTGAAGATGGTGCTGATACGATTTCTGGTGGTCAAGGAGATGACACCGTTTTCGGTGGTCAAGACGATGATGTCATTCGTGGTGGTAGTGGTAATGATGTTCTGACAGGCGGAGAATCTGGAGAGTCCGGCGAATCTGGAGAATCTGGAGAATCTGGCGAGTCTGGTGAGTCTGGAGAATCTGGCGAGTCTGGTGAGTCTGGAGAATCTGGCGAGTCCGGCGAATCTGGCGAGTCCGGCGAATCTGGAGAATCTGGAGAGTCCGGTGAGTCTGGCGAGTCCGGTGAGTCTGGAGAAGGTACTGCTGATGGAAATGACTTCATTGATGGTGGTTCTGGGAACGACACTATTTTGGGTGGAGATGGAGATGACACCCTAAAAGGCGGTTCTGGTGATGACTTCATCATTGGAGGGAATGGCATTGATGAAATCTACGGTGGTGCAGGGAACGACACCATTGTGGGTGGAATCTCTGGTGAAAGTAGCTCAGCCGGAGAGTCTGGAGAATCTGGAGAGTCCGGCGAATCCGGTGAGTCTGGAGAGTCTGAAGAGTCTGGTGAGTCTGGCGAATCGGGCGAATCGGGCGAGTCTGGTGAAGGCGGTGAAGTAGGCTTTGCTGACATCATTGATGCTGGGGCCGGTGATGATGTGATTGATGCTGGTGAAGGAGCTAATACCATCGATGGTGGTAGTGGCGATGACATTATTGACGCAGGTCATCAAGGTGATTTAGTCTTCGCAGGTACTGGCAATGACTTCGTCAACGGTGGTGAAGGTGGTGAAGATGGAGCTGACACAATTTCTGGTGGTCAAGGAGATGACACTGTTTTCGGTGGTCAAGACGATGATGTCATTCGTGGTGGTAGTGGTAATGATGTTCTGACAGGCGGAGAATCTGGCGAGTCTGGAGAGTCTGGAGAATCTGGAGAGTCTGGTGAATCTGGAGAGTCTGGTGAATCTGGAGAGTCTGGTGAATCTGGCGAGTCCGGTGAGTCTGGAGAAGGTACTGCTGATGGAAATGACTTCATTGATGGTGGTTCTGGGAACGACACTATTTCGGGTGGTGATGGAGATGACACCCTAAAAGGCGGTTCTGGTGATGACTTCATCATTGGAGGGAATGGCATTGATGAAATCTACGGTGGTGCAGGGAACGACACCATTGTGGGTGGAATACCTGGTGAAAGTAGCTCAGCCGGAGAATCTGGCGAATCTGGAGAATCTGGCGAATCTGGAGAATCTGGCGAATCGGGCGAGTCTGGAGAATCGGGCGAGTCTGGAGAATCTGGAGAAGGCGGTGAAGTAGGCTTTGCTGACATCATTGATGCTGGAGCCGGTGATGATGTGATTGATGCTGGTGAAGGGGCCAATACCATTTATGGCGGTAGTGGCAATGACATTATTGATGCAGGTCATCAAGGTGATTTGGTCTTCGCAGGCACTGGCAATGACTTCGTCAACGGTGGTGAAGGTGGCGAAGATGGAGCTGACACAATTTTTGGCGGTCGAGGAGATGACACCATTTTGGGTGGCATTGGAGACGACTCCCTGAATGGTGGTCGAGGCAGCGATATCCTCACAGGACAAGCAGGAGATGACATTTTGGTTGGTGGGCGTGGGCCTGACACCTTTGTTTTCGATACAGGTGATGCATTTGCGATTGAAGACCTAGGGACTGATACCATTATGGATTTCTCAGGCTCAGACAAGCTTGCACTGGGGCTTAGCACTTTTACAGCGTTAACTAGTGAAGCAGGAGCAGGCTTTAGTGTGGGTACTGAATTTGAGATTGTTGACAGCGATAGTGATGCTGCCTTAAGCGCTGCCATCATCGTTTATAGTTCTCAGTCTGGGAGCTTGTTCTATAACGAGAACGGTAATGCTGAAGGTCTCGGTTCTGGTGATGCGTTTGCCACTCTTAGTGGTACTCCATCTCTGTCCACAGACAACTTTGAACTGATATAAGCAACCTCTCATTTATGGGTGAGTTAACTCACTCAGTTTCTTCAGCACCTTTCCCTTGACGGAAAGGTGCTGAAGACTACTAAGACCTGTTGATAGCAAACGTTAAGTTAATGATGAAACCATCAGACATTATCCATGTCATTATTTCGGATTTATCAGATTTTTAGCGGATAATACTCCAATAAATGGGTTTATAATCCACTATCCGTCTTATTAATAGTTCTGTGGGCAGAATGCATGAACAAGAATTCTGACGAAACACAGTTGTTTTGGAATCGTGTTGCCGCCGACTGGGATAGGCAAGTGGGTGATGATGGGGATGGCAATCGCATCCTCAATTCCGACCCTGTTCTCTGGCAGTTTGCAGGCGATGTGTCTGGTGCCTCGATTCTCGACGCGGGTTGTGGAACGGGCTATCTTTCACGCAAACTGCATGAATGTGGTGCCCGTGTTGTGGGTATCGACTTTTCAGAAGAGATGCTCCGGATTGCCCGCTCGAAGGCGGCCCACATCGACTTCCGCATGGACTCCTGTTCGACACTACATACAGTGGCTGATGGATCGTTTGATATCGTCATTTCGAACTATGTCTTGATGGATACCCCGGACCTTACCGAAACTGTGGAAGCTTTTTTCCGAGTGCTGCAGCCCGGAGGGCATGTGGTGGTTGTTTTCTCCCATCCCTGCTTTCCTCAAGAGTACGTCACAGCGACAGATAATGACGTCGCCGTTACCTACCAGTGGAATTTTCCATATTTCCAGCAGCAGAAGTGTATTGAACCGCCTTGGGGGCACTTCACGTCAGAATTCATCTGGTTTCATCGGCCACTTTCCGATTACTGGAAAGCATTCCGAAAAGCGGGGTTTGAAGTCGTGGATTTCGAAGAGCCTAGGTTATCAGAGGAGCGATACCATCTGGCCAAAAATCAGAGGCAACTGAACAATGGCAAGCACCGGCCTTATTCTGTGGCGTTCAAACTGAAGAAGAGAAGGTAGCAGAACAAATCACTGCAGCAAATATCCTGGCGTTGGCCGCTGAGCTTAAGCATTTTTCGTACCTTAAAACTTATAAGCGGTCTTCATTCATCAGTTTCTTTTAATTTAAATGATAATATCTCTCATTAAGTGGAGATAAGAATTTCTTGTAAAAATAACCAAACCTATGACACAACCAAACCAAGCCATTAAGCTAATGATGGCCCTTGGGCTAACTGCTACGTTGGCTGCCTGTGGAGGTGAGACTGCAACGAATGGAGATACTACCAGCCCTAACGCCGAGAATTCACCGACCATAGAATCTCCAGAGGGAGGGGAAGAGGGGAAAGAGTATAGCGAAGGCGAACAAGCGAATGCAGATTTTAAGGATAAATTGAGCGGCCCTGAACTCTTGAGTGCGTTGCAAGAGGGGGGACATGTGATCTACTTCCGCCATGCCCAGACTGAGAAAGACTATGCTGACCAAGCGGATCCGAAGATGAAGCTTGATGACTGTGAAACCCAGCGGAAGCTCAATGACGTGGGCATTCAACAGTCCAAAGATATTGGTGCTGCCTTTACTGAGAAGAAGATTCCAGTGGATAAGGTTATTACGAGCGAGTATTGCCGAGCCTGGAAAACGGCAGATCTGGCATTTGGACAGCATGAGAAGAACCCTAAGCTGAACTTCTTGCCCTTTGAAGATTATACGGATGAGCAAGTTGAGGAAATGAAGGCCAATGTGATGCCGTTACTGACGGTTGCTCCAGCAAGCGGCAAAAATACGGTGCTTGTCGGCCATGATGATATTTTTGAGGCTGCGACGGGCATTTATCCTGATCCGCAGGGTATGGCCTATGTGTTGACGCCAGATGGGAATGGCGGTTTTACGCTACAAGCCAACCTATTACCTGATGAGTGGGCAAAACTCTAAACCCATCGGTATGAGGACCACTGTTTTTAGGGGCGATGGTGGTTCTCACGGGTTACTGGATATGCGATCGCACGAATGTCTCGCCCCTCAGTATCGGATTACGCTCAATCTGATGGGGTGGGTATGCCCAATCTTCGCTTCATTTTTCCCTCACCCCCAGCTATGCGATACCTTAAGTCTCAACCTCTGACTCTCTCGGTTTTACAAGCCCATCCGCCTTGAAACAGGGAAGATAGACTGTATCAAGTTTAGTGGCGTATCAGACGGAAATAATAGTTTAGATAAGTGAGAATAAATATCAATTATTATAGGCCCATTCTCCCAGCCGATCACTGACGCCATGCTAACCACCATCAGGGATATAGAGCTACAAACCCTATTTGCAGAAGCCCAACATAACGGGGAATCTATCTTTGAGCAAACAGGCTCTGATCTACTGATCTGCCCGCCGAGTCAGGTCGGCAGTGGACGACATCAGCTCATCCCCCTCCGGGAGGGAGTGATCCTGAAAATTGCAGATGGACGTTTCCACCAGACTACGACGATAGAAAGCCACCGAGGACCTGACGAACCCCTAGTCTCTAAATTTTGTTTGTCCAGCCGCTTTCGAGTGCAGACTCCCCATACAAGCGGTATTCCAGAAGACTATACAGAATCAGCAGGGCATCACTATTTATGTTCTCTGTCTGATGTTATTGAGTTTGAAACCTTCCAGGGAGAAGAGCGATTTCAGGTTGTGGCATTCGAATGGAGCCAGGACTATGTACGGTCTTTTACCTCTACCTCAGACGGCCTGTCTCAACCCTTCCAGATGCTGACTGAGCAGCAGACCCTGCGAAGGTTCCACCAGCCCCTAGGCAAAACAACGCCTGCTATGGCCCAGATTATTCAGCAGGTTTTGGGCTGTCCCTACCAAGGGATGGTCAAGACAATGTATCTGGAGAGTAAGGCATTAGAACTCTTGACCTTGCAGTTGACCACTTGGAGTGAAAACCAGCATCAAACCAAGATGAATCACCTGCTGCCCGATGATCTAGAGCGGATTCAACAGGCCTCCCATGTACTGAACCAGAACCTGAATGCGCCCCCTTCACTGATGGCCTTAGCCCGGCAGGTGGGGCTCAATGATTACAAGCTCAAACTGGGGTTTAGACAACAGTTTGGCACCACTGTTTTTGGGTATTCTCAAGCCAAACGACTCCAACATGCTCGGCAACTGCTGGCCGCACAGGATCTAAGCATTCCGGGAGTGGCTCAATCTGTGGGATATGCTAGCCCCACCTCCTTTACGGCAGCTTTTAAACGACGCTTTGGCCTGAGTCCCAAAGCCTTCCAAATGGCCTGTCGGGGAAAAAATCCTGTTTGAAGAGAAAAGAATCCTGTTTGAAGAGAAAAAGCTGACGATCCGCTCATATTATGCCCACAGACTCATTTATTGAGATCAGTTCTTAATAAATACTGACTGAGATGACGGTGTGAGGGTATTGAATGCAAGGCAGAAGCTATCAAAGATCTCTGATGGGGAGCAGTTTGGCTGTACTGCTTATGGGGCCGTCTGTTTGGGCTGTGCCAGCCGCAGAGCCAGAAGGAAGAATGGACAGTGCAAAGTCCGTTTCTACTTTGCGATGGCCAAAGGCCGGTCGGAGACCATCGCAACCCAGCACGACCGTTAAAGACTGGCTGGCCCAGGCCCTCGCTCAAATTACGGATATCCAGATAAATGAAACTGCAGAGGGGATTGAACTGGTTTTAGTCGCCACGAATGCTGACCTTGCTGAGGTTTCAACCACTCGGTCTAGCGATAGCCTGATCATCACCATTGATAATGCACAGTTGGTAGAGAACACCCTGCAAGCAAATCCTGCCGAGGGGATGGATGAGATTACCCTGCAATCCCTAGATAATAATCGAGTCCAACTCACCCTGGTCACCACGGCTGAAACAGCCCAAGTTTCTACCAAGCCTGACGGTTTAACCGTGTTGGTTAATACGGTAGCCGAGCAACCGACAGATTCTGCACCAGCTCGTGAACCAGCAGCTAGCGCTGAAGAGGACGAGCTAGAAATTGTGGTCACGGCGGAAAAGACCCCCGAAAATGTTCAAAACGTGCCCCTAAGCCTAACGGTATTGACCGAGAAAGAAATTGAAGATGCGGACATTACCTCTTTTGAAGACATTGCCGAAAATACCCCCAACTTCAGTCTTTTTAGCGGCGATGGTGCCAATAGTCCCTTCTATTCCATTCGGGGTTTAGGCAACTCCAACTTTCTCTCCCGGGATGCAGTGGCCTTTTATATTGACGATGTCCCCTACGATCGCATTGGCTTTATTACCACCGATCTACCGGATATTGCCCAGGTTGAAGTGCTGCGAGGACCGCAAAGCACCCTCTATGGCCGGAATTCCCTCTCTGGTGTAGTCAATATCAAAACTCGCCAACCGACGAACGAGGTTGAAGTGAATGGAACTGCCAGCTACGGGAATTTTGATGCCGTCAACCTCCGGGCAGGCGTCAGTGGCCCCCTCGTCAAAGATGAGCTGTTCTTTCGCCTATCGGGTAACTTTCTGTCACGGGATGGATATATCAACAACACCTTTTTAGATAATGATGTCGATGAGCAAAGAAATCTAAACGGTCGGGCCAAACTGCTGTGGACACCTGCAGATGAATGGGAGATCTCATTAAATGCCTCGATTGAAGATCTCGATAGCGGCACCAATCTAGTGGTCATTGATGACTTCAATCCGGCTAATGCCTTTGAGATTGAATCAGATGTCAATAATTCCTTTAAACGGAACACCAATACCCAAGCCCTCAAAATTGCCTATACCCATCCTCAGTTCAGGGCCACTTCCATTACCAGCCGTCGATTTTCTAAGAGCCAACAACGTTCGGATGCAGATGGTAGCCCGCTCAACTTGATTGTAAATACCAATGACTTTGCAGCAACGGTTTGGAGTCAAGAAATTCGTTTCCAATCCCCTGAAGAGGCTGAGACGTTGGAATGGTTGGTGGGGGGATATTTTGAATCCAGCCAGTTCTCTAATCAAAACGATGGTTTTACCTTTGGTGCCGATGCAGGTGCGGTTGGATTTCCAGTGGGGACAAACCTCAGAAGTGGAGAATTGGATGAAACTATCTTGGCGGCCTTTGCCCAAGTTAGCTATCGTCCCGCTCCACCGTTAACCCTGACTGCAGGATTACGATTTGAATCCTTTAACAGCACCCTCCAAAACCTAGACACCGTTTTCACCCCTCCCGGCGGTCCTAGCTTCACCACGTTTTCCGCCCGTGATGTCCAGCAAGATACCGATATCTTGCTCCCTCGCCTTGTGGCCGAATATCGTTTCAATCCTGATCTGATGATCTATGGCAGCGTTACCCGAGGATACCGACCGGGGGGCGTCAACTTTCGCGGCGATGCCACAACCCTAACCTTTAATGCTGAAAAATCCTGGAATTATGAAATCGGACTGAAATCATCTTGGCTTGACGATCGCTTAAAGGTGAATTTAGCGCTCTTCCATAATGACGTGAATGACTATCAAGTGCTGGTAACCGATAATTTGGCGGTAGGCCGGATCGACAATGCAGAAGTGAATATCACAGGCGGTGAGCTAGAACTGAGAGCTACGCCTATGGATGGCTTGGATATTATTGCGGGCCTGGGTATTTCGGATGCGAAATTCACCGAATTTGGCAATTTTGATGGCAATCGCGTGCCCTTTGCACCGAGTTTCACCTACAATGTCGCCCTCCAATATCGGGCACCCATGGGCCTCTTTGCCCGCATAGCGCTACAAGGTTTAGGAACAACCAATTTCACTGAGGATAACACCCTCAAACAAAATCCCTATGCAACGGTCAATCTGCGACTGGGGTATGAGTTTGATCAAACCGGTATTTATGTATTCGCCAACAATATTTTTGATACGGGGTACTTTGCCCAAGGCTTTGATTTTGCCCCCATCGGCTTTCTGGTGACTCCTGGTGCGCCCGCAACTTTTGGAGTTCAAGTGACCACTCGATTTTGAACCTGAGATTGATTTCATTTGTAAGGGATAGGGAAAAACAATGAAGCTAAAACAATGGTTTGCCACTTGGTCTCGCAAAATCCACCGCTGGGTGGGTCTGTACTTTGCCCTGATTGTTGTCCTGTACATCGCTGAAGCAGTGGCGTTGCCAGCCATCTATGGCGAAGGCTTACCGAAGGTCGATGGTAGCCCTCCGATTTATACCGTAACTAGTACAGCGCCGTTACTCTCGCAACAGCAAGCCCGTCAGCGATTAATAGAGCAACATCCTCCAGGCATTCATGCCCTGGAAGATATCAACGAAATTACCTACTTGCCCCAGGCAGATCTCTATCGGTTGGCCAATAGCGATCGCTACTTTGAGTGGTATC
Organism: Acaryochloris marina S15; assembly: GCF_018336915.1. Taxonomy (GTDB): domain Bacteria; phylum Cyanobacteriota; class Cyanobacteriia; order Thermosynechococcales; family Thermosynechococcaceae; genus Acaryochloris; species Acaryochloris marina_A. The sequence continues at coordinate 128,551 of NZ_CP064923.1, forward strand.
TCGATAGCCATACCGGAGACTTGCTCAAGTATGGTTTCAAACTGACGCCATATCTGGAGGAGCAAACCCTGCTCGGCTGGTGGAGTCCCTGGGCCCATGCCATTTTGGAAGTACCGGGCCTGTTATTGATGGTGGTGTTAGCCGTTAGTGGCGTGTATATGTTTATGCTTCCGTTCTTGCCTAAATCGGAGGCTATGGGATCTGAATCTATTGATATTGCCGAAGTAGCGGTATCGAAAGGAGATCGCTAAAGGGCATTAGGAAGACAACGCTCCAAGGCATTCAGGTTTTCAACTGCACACTCCATTTATCAATATCTAATGAGTGATCAGAATATCGTTCTAGGTGACCCAAAAGTTGAAGCGGTCCTGGAACGCCTACACCATGCAGCCGATCGACAAATCCTGCAGCTGGTTCTGCATTATCTGCCTCAGCTCCCCAGACTATTACTGGGGCAAGGCATTCACTGGAATCCTGCTCGGACCCATTTCTATCGAGATAAATACATTCCGATAGAGCGTGATCAAGGCCAATTACTCTATTTGTTAGCTCGGGCCATCAATGCCCAAACAATTGTGGAATTTGGCACCTCTTATGGTGTTTCCACCCTCTATTTAGCTGCAGCGATCCGAGATAATGGCCAGGGCAAAGTGATTGGTACTGAAATCATCCCGGAGAAAGTGATCCAAGCCCGAAAGTATATTGCAGAGGCGGGTCTTGCAGAGTTTGTAGATTTGCGGGAAGGGGATGCATTAAAAACCTTGCAGGATATCGACGGCCCCATAGATTTGGTGTTGATGGATGGGTATCCACATCTGGCTTTGGATATTTTAAGGTTGTTGCACCCTCAGATTCGACCGGGTGGCCTGGTTATTTCCGATAATGTGGGGACTTTCAAAACGGCTCTAAACCCCTACGTCGAGTTTTTACAAGCTCCCATCAATGGCTATCGTTCTTCAACCTTGGCGTTAAAGGGGGGAACTGAGTTGTCGATCAAGGTTGGTTAGGGGCGTATTTAGCGGATCGGGGATGCCTTAGTTTTCGGAATGGTCACCTCTGGGAATAAGGAGTCAAACCGTTCATTGACCCAGGCAATTCTCAAGATCAGTAAATGGTTGAAACCATCCTCACTCCAGCGCATGCCAACTCCCTTAAAGCGCTGCTGAATCAACCACTTGCATGCACTTTCAACCATTCCTGACCCGAGAGGAATCTGTTGCTGTTCAAAGTGCCGATAACGGATGTGGTGATGATGGCGTTGGAAATAAGCCTGCACCTGGAGCAACGTTGAAAAAGACTTTCCCGTTAACAGTTGTGAGTGAATCAATATCGTCAAGGACCGTAATACAAGTAGGTGTTGCCCGTGTCGCAATTGGTGTCGCCAGTGCCGGAACCAGGCTTGGGCTTGAGCAGAGCGGGCATCTCCAAACATCGCTTTAGTTGCTCGTGCCAGATGGCCTGCTGAATGAAAAAAGTCGAGGACTGCCACAGCACAATGAGAGAACAAGGTGCGATAGACTCGCCAGAAGCCTCGTCCCCCATCACTGAGCCAGATGACTTTTGGAGCAGATTCAAAGTCTTGTTTGTGAGCTTCGAGTTGAAGTAAAGGGATGAACTGGTCGATATCGCCCAATACTGCCACCAGTCTTCGACGCAGTAATTGGGGGACCTCCTTTTTAGCTCGGGTAACCCGTGTTCCCAGGCGAGCTAAGATGGCGACTTTGACTTCTCGCCACTGGATTTTTCCCTTGGGTGAGTTCGGGGTGGGGCGAAAGGGGACCATCACACCATCGGCGGCAATGGCCAAAGGTAGAGCAGATAACATCTCTGAAATCGCTTCACAAGGGGCCTGAGTCCCTGATGATTGAGCGTTGAGTTGAGCTTCTAATTCCTGCTGAGCTTTGTTACCCACGGATTGCACCCAGTTCCACAAACTGGATGGACTCACGGATAGACCACTCCACTGACCCAGCATCCAACTGGCCAGTTCATAGGGCATGAACAGACTCAACAAGCAGCCCAGACGCACCAGTTCTTCGCTGCTGTGCTGATAGGGGGCAATCCCAATGGCTTGATCCAGGGGAGTCAACAGACTGCCTGGACATCCTTTGGGACAACGGCCCACCCGTCGCTTTCAAGAGATAGTGCCTACCAGTGTCTGCATCTGACGAGATTCCCATCCCTTCGAATGTAAGCGGGTTCCGCAGGTAGTACATACAGGCCATACAAATACTGCTTTCGCGCGCCTTGAGAGTTCATCCTCCAGAAGACAGCGAGCTAGAAACAAGCCCATTTGCAGAACGATATAAACCATCTGACTCAGGCTGGTTGATACTTTGAGTGCTTCAGTTTGTTCTAGAAATTCGTCATGGGCTAGCACGGTTAGCAATTGCGATGGTAGGGTCATGATAGTTTTTTGGTTCGGGTACAGGATCTATTGTCCTTGACCCGTTTTTCTTTGAGCCATGCATCCCCGATCCTTTGCTTACGCCCGTTGGTTAGAGATATCCGAACAAGCACTATTTTGCTGGAGATAGGTTGTGGTCAGCCTTACTGACTCATAATTTTGAACCTAACTCCCCTCGAGAAAACAAGCCAGTTCAAAACTAGGCTAGGTTTGATTCGCATATATCACGACAAATGAGATCTGCCACAACAGCATTTTTTAGCATCATGATGTTCAGTATTTTTTCTATTTTTATAAATCTTAATTATTGAATCTTGCTGAATGAGAAACATATTTTTTGATATTTAAAAATAAGGTTTTTGCCATAAACTATTGACAGTTTGACTAAATAATATGCTGTAAAACAAAAAGAGTGAGAGTTGAGATAAAAGTATGGTAAATTCTCCGCCTGCAAAGCCTCTCCCCTCTGACAAGAAAAGGAAAGCAGTAGTAGTGGGGGGTGGGCCAACCGGAACGCTGATTGCTTTGTATCTGGCTCAAGCAGACTGGAATGTATCGGTCTATGAACGGAGAAGTGTTGATACTAAAGCGTCTAGCAATCGTCGTTCATTCAATATTGTACTGAACAGGCGTGGACTCAAAGCGCTGGAAGATGCTGGTGTTCAGCTACCACCAGAACAGCACGTATATATCCAAGGTAATATTCGGCACACCGAGAAAGATTCAACCTTGAGAAAAGGATCTAGAAATTCGGTTTCAGTAGATCGACATACCCTAGCTCAGTCATTAATTACGGAAGGAAAGAATCGCTTTCCTGACAACATTCAATATTATTTTGATCAAACTTTATTGCAGCTCAATATTCAAGATAAGTCTGCATTGTTTCAGGAAGCATCCGGACAACATGAAGAGAAGTTTGATTTATTAGTTGGAGCAGATGGTATCTCTAGCACAGTCAGGCATTCCATGAGTTCCCAGCTGCAAGGATTTGAAGTCCGACAGCATGCTGACAACATGATGTATAAAATATGTAACTTAGGGTTAGCCGAAAATTTGCCTGGTGCAACGGCAGGATGGGCAGATGCTTTTCATGTATGGCCTGGTGCTGAACCTGTAACGATGGCCGCTCCACCGAGTGCCGATGGCTTCATCAGAGCCGTGTTGATTTTGCCCCAAGAAGGAGAGATAACGTTCGATACCATTCAAACCGAAGCAGACATATCTGCCTTGTTTAAAGCAAAGCTTCCGGTTGTATTTCATAATTTAGACCAGACCGGGCTTCCCCCTGACTTCGCTCAAGATCTGCTATCACAAAAAGCCGCCCATGGAGGGTTTACCACTCTGTGTAATCGGTTTGAAGACGGAGATAGCGTTGTGCTGTTGGGAGATGCAGCCCACTCAATTTGGCCATCCTTAGGACAAGGGTGTAATGCAGCCCTTGAGAGTTGTCGCATTTTTGCTGAGAGGCTGGCACAAGCACAAGGAGACTTATCTTTGGCTTTACCGGCTTACACTAGGGTCCGTAAACCCGATACGGATGCCGTGGCTAGGCTATCTGAGATTGGTTTTGGCGGCAATAAACGCGCATCGAATTCCCTATTTATGGCTAAAGTATCGACACTCATGCTGATGCATAAGCTATTGCCCAAGTGGTTTAAGGGATATGCTCTTTTTCAAATGGGGGATGCTGACGTCCCGTATGCTGATATTTGGCGACAAGCTCAGACCCAAGAGAAACAATTACTAGGTTTATTCGCTATTGTTGTGGGCATTGTTCCCACGCTCTGGATAGCTTTTCAGATCATCCACAAGGTCTGGCTGTGAGGTTAGACCAATAGGTTATTGATGCATGAACACCAGTGGAAGATAAAGATGCTCAAAGCCCATTGATCCTCTGCCAAGAATGAAGCAAGTATCGTATGGTGCGATCGCACCATAAATACGTAACTTCAGACCATCTACATAGGCAGCAACTATAGATTAAGCCTGCCACCAGCAAGAATCAGGTGTGAATTCCTGATTCTTACTCACACTTATCACTGATCAAATTGCCGATCAAAATACTCTAAAAAGAACAACGTAGAATAGGTCGCTAACGCCAGCGGTGCTAAAACAACTGATAACCGGGGATCTAATAGTAAGTCAACCAAGATATGCATGAGATTTACTCCTATGTATTGAGTTAACCCACTTGAGCCTTTTTTGAAACATTAAATCTGGATGGTCTGGATATAAAATGAACAACCCTGCCAAGAGCATGACTAGAACCAGAGAAATGCCATAGAGCCGTGAGCAACCATAAGCCTTTAAGTACTTAATGAGTGAGGTTGCATCTGACTGAAAAACGTTTGGGCCTGTTCTGCGGCCAGTTCAAAAACAGCCTGGGCTTTGTCAGATTGCCCTAAATTCTGATAAAGCTCATAGGCTTTCAGACTGACCATCTCTAGAGCTTTTGCCGCCTCAAATCGTAGACACTGGGAATATTGAGTGGAATACATCAAATCAATCACTTGAGCCAGCGCTTGTTGCATGGTGGTTTCTGCCGCTTGGACCTCATCAGACTTCAGCGAATTATCGGCTAAATTATGACAAGAAATAACGTAGGCATGAATCGCCTCAGGGTGATGACGTTCTTTTTTAGCAGTCATCAACATTAATTCTGCAAGGGAAATGGCTTTCCGATAAGCTTGCCGAGCTTCTGCATACCTGCCTGCCTGAAAGCTTTGATTGCCAGCCTTGCTATGTAGCTGCCAGCCCAGTTCATAGGATGAATAGATCTGAGGATCGTAGGTCATTGGTTCAAAGGATGGTCTTGAGCTGCAATACGTTAGTCGTCCATCAATAATCAGAAATTATTATCAATTGAATGTATATTCACTAGATTCTGAATCCAAATATGATTGATGGTACTTATCCGTAAGCCAGCGCTGGAACAGCAGTCTTCAATTGACGGGTAAAAGAATCTAGCTAGATCGCTTTGTATAAAGAGTTTCATATGGAGTGCTGTTGATTATTAAATTTACGATGAAGTCACTAGAATTATATTGTTGCATAATTGATAAATATTCTCAATAATTTTGTAGCAAGCATATATCGAGGATTGGCCCGTTGTTGCCAGGCTTAGATAAGTGAGAGCTTGTCGGTAGTCTCATTTTTGACTGCTCAATTAGCAGTTCTGGTCCATTGAAGGTACCTCTACCGATCGCAGTTGCCGAACACTATATCCACCCACAGCAAGCAACATCCCACAGGTGGAAAAGATAGAAATCTGTAGTGCCATACCCGCTCCTAATCCTGTACCAAAAATTGGGCCAAAGAAACCTGCTAATGCCCCACCGGGTTGCATGGCTGGCTCAAAGAATTGATCGGCTAACGGACCTGCGATCGCATATCCGATCGGACTACTCAACTGGGTCAAGAAAAATTGCGTTGCAAACACTCGCCCTTGCACTTCCGGCTCCACCTTCGACATCCAAATCGCTTGACTCGCACTCTCGGGAAAAGGAGAACAAAATCCACAGACCAGCGCTGTGCCAATCTTGGTTACCGTTTGCTGCGTGAGGGCCAACACAATGATGCCGAATTTCCACAGGGCGCTAGCCAGCAACACACCATGAATGCGGCGCTTCGGTCCGCCGCTAATACTAATGGTGAGTCCGCCTAAGAGACCGCCCATGCCAAAGAAGGCCAGCAGCGTTCCCCAAATCAGCGGGTTATTATTGCTCCGAGCTAAAACCATGGCTGGCAGAATCGCGAATATCGTACTGCCAATCAGGCTATTCACCATCCAAAAACTCAGTAAAGCCATCAGGCTAGGCCGAACCCAGAGATACTGCAGACCAAAGGTCAAGGTCGACCAAGACATCTGTTGTGCAGTCGGCTGTTCTGGAGGCTGAGGGATTTTGACCAGAGCTAGACTGGTCATCGCCATGGCGAAGGTAGCAAGATCGACACTGAGAACCCCCGTTAACCCGGTGGCAGCATAGAGAGCACCCGCTAAAGCCGGAGCGAGCACATAGCTCCCTGACATTTGAACAGAACCCAAAGCTGTGGCGCGGGCATAATGTTCTTCAGTCACCATTAGGGTCAGAGAAGCCGAATACGCTAACCCTTGGATATAGCCGAATAAACCGTTAATAGCACCCGAAATATAGAGATGCCATACCTGCAGATGATCCGTGAGCAACAGCATCAGCAGGGCGATGGTAGACAGTCCTGCGACCCAATCCCCCAGCAGCATCAAATGCTTGCGAGAGTATCGATCTACCCAAAACCCGGCAAAGGGAGAAACCAATAGTTTGGGAATCTGAGTAAACACCATAATCAAAGACAAGGGGGTGGCTTGGCCGGTCATTTCCCAGGCCCACAGGGTAATCGCAAAGTTCGTCAGTTCAGAACCCAACAGTGATGCAAATTGCCCGATCCAGATAATAAGAAAGGTGCGCATAGGTTCTGGCATTCAAAGATAGGAACGACGATTAGAGCAGACTTTGGCTCAGATGAACCTGCAGGGAGGTGAGAGATAGATCGGGGCAAGCCAATCAGCCAGACATGCTCAGAATGGAGCCAAAAAGACTTCAAATAGACCAGTAGATGTATCAAAAGTGCTGAAGACTGCCGGACATAAAAGATGGGTTGATGTCCCACCGACCCAATTCAATACTTAAAGCGAGTGGGCATCCGGCTGGTTTTGATTTCTGAGGGTGACAGTTGTTGGTAGAGGTCACTCAAGAAAATTTCAGTTCCGATAGGACCTAAAAGGGCATGGCATAGGTATACAGGGGTGAAATAGACTTTGCCTGCTTTGCTCGGTGGTAGTGATTGTGTGATCGCATTCTCGTTCCACTCTTTCTTAATGGCTTTGACCTGCTGTGCTTCTGGGTTTGGGGTCTTCGCAATGTTTTGACTGGAGAAGCCTTCAATCAGAATCCAATCCATATCCAGATTGGTCAAAGATTCCAACGAAATCACATGGCTCGGTTCTGGGGATTGGTTCAAAGCAGCTGGGACCACCACTTGAAACCCAACGTCTTCCAGCAAGGCACCACAGGCACTGTTCGCGGTTTCTAGGCGCACGCCCTGGCTCAGTTGCTCAGACAGCAGCAGCAAGACTTTGGGATCTTGAGCCACAATGGGCTGAAACTTAGCCTTCAGTTTGGCAACCTGTTGCTGAGAGTCCGCTACCACTGCGGTGGCTTTGTCAGCTTTCTGCAGCGCTTGGCCGAGAGCTTGCAGATCAGGCTGCCAGGCAGACCCTGCACCACTGTAGTCGAACAGTAAGGTGGGAGCAATTTTGGACAATAACTTATACTCATCTTTATTTTTAATGCTGTCTGCCAAGATCAAATCCGGTTTCAATTTTGCGATCGCTTCTAAAGACGGGCTCTCGGCAGTCCCCACATTTTTCGGCAGTCCCGTCAGCAACTTGCCCAAATAGGGAATTTGCTGTTCGGGTTGATCAAATTGACGAGTAGGGAATGGGAAATACTCCGCATGGGCAATCGGTTGTACCTCAAGGGCCAGTAAGAGTTCCAATAAATTAGGACCAATGGTCACCACCTTTTGCGGTTGACCACAGACCTCCGTTTCACCCAGATCATGGGCAATAGCTCGACAGTCAGTATCCGTTGAGGTGGAGGGGGATGGACGGGTGCAGGCCCCACTCACGATTGTCAGGGCCATCAGCAAGCCCATCGTTTTCAATCTCAGTCGTGCCATACGCTAGCTTTCCTAAAGGAGATGAGGTTTATTGTGATTGCTCAGAGACTTGAGGCAGTAACTCAGCTTGTAATTGTGCCAATATCAGCTCTGTGCCAATGGGGCCGGGTAGGGCACGGCAAATATAGGCACTGTGAAAGTACACTTGGTTGGTTTTGCTGGCGGGTAACGATTGTGCGATCGCATTTTCCTGCCACTGCTGTTGAACGGCTGAGATCTGCTGCTGTTCTAGATCCGGCCCCGCATCACTAAAATCGGTATTCCAGGCTAGAAAAAAGATCCAGTCAGATTTCAGCTCTGGCAATAGCTCTAGAGAAATATTGTTACGCCCTGGTCCTTCTGTACCGATATTTTTAGGGGCTAGCAACTGAAATCCCAGATTTTCTAGAAGTCCACCACAGCGACTGTCACTATTTTCAACCGCTAGCTCCTGCTCGAGTTGCTCAGAAGCCAACAACAAGACTTGCGGATATTTCAGGACAGCAGGCTGTAAGTTTTTACGAGCCTCAGCCACTAATTGGGTATGGGCAGCAATCACCTGCTCCGCCTTCTCACCACGGCCTAATACTTTAGCCAGCCTGCGAAGCTGAGTCTGCCAGTTCTCTTTGACCCCATAGGAGAACAGCAATGTGGGAGCGGTCTGGGATAAAAGTGAATATTGCCCCTGATTCGCCAGAGTGCTGCCCACAATCAGGTCTGGCTTCAGTTTCAAAATAGCTTCCAAGGAAGGAGTATTCCAAGAACCCACTTTTTTGACTGGGCCTGTTAGCCGTTCTCCCAGGTAAGGAATTTGGGATTGCGGTTGGTCAAAATCTGTAAACGGCAGAGTATAGTAATCCGCATAGCCAATCGGCTGTACCTCTAGGGCTAATAACAACTCCAGGACATTGGGGCCGATGGCGACGATGGTTTGGGGCTGACCACAAATCTCGGTTTTACCACCGTCATGGTCCACCATTTCACAGTCTCCAGGTGGAGCAGATACATCAGGTCGGTTATCGGCCGAGCCGCAGGCTAAGGTTAAAGTACCGACTAGTAATCCAAGCCATAGAGACTGAACAACGGTAGCCATTACAACTCCACAGAAATAGAGCCACGAATGGTGAATGGCTCCCCTGGGTAGATACCTCTGGCTCTCGTACCCCCCACCGAACGGATAAAATCAACATCGAATAGATTGTCAACATTGACGGCAAATTTCCAGCGATCACGCCGATAGAAAATAGCGGCATTCGTAAGGAAATAGCTATCAGCCCTAAAGCTGTTATCCAGATCGCCAGCCCGATCCCCTACAAAGTTAAAGCCCAAGCCAAACCCCAAGCCTTTAACATCCCCAGATTGGATTTCGTAAGTAGTCCAGAGACTGGCACTATGCTCCGGGATACCGATTAAGTCGTTGCCGACGGGAAAGGTATTGTCTTGGGTGATTTTGGCATCAATATAGGCATAGGATGCAATCACATTCCAACCTGGCACAATTTCACCTGAGATATCAAAATCAATCCCCCGGCTGTTTTGCTCACCTGAAGTAACGAAAGCAAAAGGGTTAATCGGATCAGCGGTGGCTACATTTGATTTAGTGATATCAAAAAAGGCAAGGGTGGCTGACAATCGGTCTTTGATCAACTCTGCCTTAATACCGACTTCAAACCCCTCTCCTCGCTCTGCATCCAAGAGTGCTCCCAAGTCATCCGTTTCAAAGGTGGGATTAAAGGATCGGGAATAGTTGGCATAAAGGGCCAGATAATCCGTCGGCTGAAAGACCAGACCCACCCGAGGGCTAAATGCTTCGTCTACCTGTGTATCTTCAATTCCTGTGACAATACCGATATTCGAGCGGTCGACGATATCGTAGCGAATACCTCCCACTAGGATCAGGTTATCCAGCAGGTAGATTTGATCTTGTAGGTACACTCCCAACCGATTGACCGAATTGTCATTGCCAAAGGCAATTGGCACAGTATCAAATGCAGGTTTTGGATCGTATACAGGATTAAAAATATCCAGAAAACTGAGAAAATCAGGGGTGGGGGAAAACCGGGTTGCCCCATTATTGTCTGCACGGGATAGATCGACCCCGGCGACGACATTGTGCTTAATGGAGCCTGTCTCAAATTCACCTTGCAGGCTGGTATTCAGATTGAAAAAGGTATTCTCATTAAACTGAGCTGCAAAAACCCGTGTCAATGTTCTAGTGGGTTCATCTAGGTCAAAAGGTAGCGCCAACACTCCATAGTCATATTTATCGTAGATATAGCTAAACTCATTGCGGAGTTTCCATTTGTCATTAAACCGATGCTCCAGGTTATACCCCACCTTCAAAAAGGTGTTATCCACCGTATCATCAGGGTTATTCGTGACCCGCGATGCCGGGATATTCGCAATACCATTGCCAGAAGCCAACGTTCCAAAGTCCGCTGGATTGTCTTCCTTGATGTATTCCAGGCTAAAGGTCACATCCGTTTGATCACTAATTTTCCAGGTTAAAGAAGGTCCTACGAAAAAACGATCAAAACTGGTCGTATAGTCCCGAAAACTATCTTCGCGGCGATACAGCGCATTGAGACGGTACAACAAGTTGCCTTCTTTATCCAAGGGACCTGATAGATCGACACTTGGACTCACAAAACCTCGATTCCCTCCTTGAATTTGCAGCTTATAGTACGGTTCCGATAAAGGTTTTTTCCGGACCAAATTAATCAGTCCACCGGGTTCTGACTGTCCAAATAAAACCGAGGCAGGCCCTTTCAAAACTTCTACCCGTTCTAAATTGGCAATTTCAGGTTCAACGGCATTTTCGCCAAACAGTCGAAACCCATTTTGCAAGACAGGCACATTATCAAAACCACGAATGGAAAAATTGAGTCCCCGACCATCGTTATTGCCTAAAAAGGTGACACCGCCAACATTTTCCACCACCTCTTCGACACCAATAGCCTGCTGATCTTCAATGATCTGCTTGGGGATGACCTGAATGGATTGGGGAACATCCCGAATGGGTGAATCGGTACGTGTACCGATGTTGGCAGTGGATAGGGCATAGCCTTCTTCCGGATTGGCCGTCACCGTAACTTCTACCTCTGCATCATCGGCCAGGGTATCAGGTGCCGCTTCCGAGACAATAGAGAAGGTTAGTCCTTGGGCGGCATTGCTCACCGTAGCGGTGGGAACAGCCTTGGCCCCCGTAATCACGACTTGCACCTGATCATCGGTCTGGTTTGTGATGCTAATTTGCGTAATCTCAGGCGTTGGGTTGGCTTGCTCAAAGCTAGGGCCTTCCGACAAAGCTAAGACGGCATTGGGAATAACCGCACTGAGACGATTGCTCTCTGTGGTGGGAGTGGGAATACTGAGCTGTCCAGTCGCCGTTTCCAAAATGATATTGAGACCTTCTGGGCTGGGTTCTACTCGCACAGCCGTAATCTCAATGATGGATGCCTCAATCTGGGCCTGCCATTCTTTCACGCTCGTGGCGGGTTGAGGGGAAGATGACTCAGGTATGGATAGTGTTGCTAGATCTATGTCTGGTGATGAAGGTACTGCGGCAGCAGTCTCAGCTCGAACAGGAAGCGAGACTAAAAGGCCAAAGGTCGCAATCACAGACGGTAGACCATAGACTATTGACCCTGGAAACTCAGAATATATCGCTTTCTGAATCAATCTTTTACACCGCTTCGACATCATTGCTTCGCCCACAGAGTCATTATTAACTAGGAATAATAGGGGATCTGTCCTCTCAACATCTTTGTGAGACGGACTTTTTTCTTTGCGATACGGACTTTTTAAAATCGGAACCGTTTCATAAAGATGAATGACACAATCACTCTTGGCTAACTCAGTTCTCGAGAATGCCTGGAAGGCAGAAATTGCTTTATGGGCATAGACTAAAATTGTGGTTTATATAGCAGTCGCCACTCTAATTAGGACGCTAGGTACAACACATGTTCCATTGCTTCTCTAAGTGAACTGAAGTGCTCTAATTGGTGTCTAATTCGACTTTTAATCCAAGCCCACGACCGTTCAATCTTATTCAAATCAGGAGAATAGGGTGGCAAGTACCACACTTCACATCCTGCGGCTTCTACCAGTTGCTCAATTCGCCCTCCCTTATGGAAGGTGGCATTATCAATGACTAACTTCTGCCCCGGTTTGAGCATCGGTATCAAACAAGTCTCAAGCCAAATTTCAAATACGGTGCGATTGCAAGCCCCTTCAATCGTGAACGGGGCCATGAGCTGCTTTCCTCTCAAAGCTGCAATCATATTGACTCGTCCACTTCTGCTACCAGACTTTAAAGCCTACATTCAGCAGGCTATAGATCTTCAGAAAAGCATCCGTGGTTTTAGCGACACTACATCTTCATTAAATATAGTAACTAGCTCCTGATACTCTTAGCTCTGGCAAGGATTTCAAGATTATCAGAGGTCATCCAGTATGCTCGCACAATTCAAACTGCGCTTTACCCAATCAACACGCAAAAAGATTGAAGCTAAACTGCGCCAGGCATACGGGAGTCAGAATTTACGTCTGGTCAAACGTATTAGTGCTTTATTGCAGCTTGGTCAAGGTGGTTCAGTGGCACAGGTAGCTGAAACATTGGCACTAGGCGAACAAACGATCAGGGATTATCTGCATGCATTTCTAAAACGAGGTATCGCTAGCTTTAGATACAAAGCGTCTCAAGGACGTCGCAGCAAACTCACTCCACGGCAACGACAACAGCTCAAGTCATGGATTAAAGCAGGTCCGCTCAAAGCTGGATACGAGTGTGGTTGTTGGAGTGCATTAATGGTTCAAGACCTGATTGCGAAACGCTTCAATGTTTCCTATCATCCCCATTATGTGAGTACTCTACTGAGGAACTTAGGCTTTTCATTTCAAAGAGCACGGTTTGTTGCAGCTCATCTCAATGAAGCCAAGCGACAAGAATGGATGACACACAAATGGCCTGAGATTTTGCGTTTATCAGCAGCCAAAGATGCCCTAATTTTATTTGGGGATGAGGCCAGTTTTGCGCAGTGGGGGTCGTTAAGCTACACCTGGAGTCTTCGTGGAGACCAGCCAACATTGCCCACCAGTGGTAAACGGAAGGCTTACAAGGTGTTTGGATTAATTGATTATCATTCTGGTCAGTTCTTCTATCAAGGTCAGACGGGACGCTTCAATTCTGAAGGGTATACTGCTTTTCTAACTCAAGTACTCCAGCAGACTCACAAGCATATTATTCTCATTCAGGACGGGGCTAGATATCACACCAGTAAAGCAACTAAGCAGTTCTTTGACCAGCAATCCGCTCGCCTTACTCCTTTCCAATTACCCACATATTCTCCTGACTTCAACCCAATTGAATTCTTGTGGAAGAAACTCAAAAAACGCAGCACACACCTACGGTTCTTCAAGCAATTTGATGACTTAGTTCAGCAGGTCGATGAGGGGCTACTGTACTTTAGTCAGACTCCCAATGAAATTACTGTCTTAATGGGCAAATATTGCAAAACCTTGGGTACACAAGCTGCCTAGCTAATCACGGATCTTTATCTGTAGATCTATAGCTAGCAGAGCAGATAATATTTTTTACAGCCCTTCCCAAGGAACGGCAAGATAAGTTGCTGCCTGCTGTTGAGCTTGATGAGATGCTTGGCACCATCAAGCCAAACTAAATGGACGGCCTGAAAGCATTGGAGAATCCAACGTAACGTAGGTTTCATAGTTTGTTTCCCCTTCTGATTAGGGAGAGTTGTTTGTACTTGTTCTAGTGCATTTCTTAACTGTCGTTGTCCTAAGCTGTAGACCATCAAACACAAGGCCATGATCATGGCTAAGGCAGCGATACGCCGAGGTGTCTTCAGGAAAACACTAGAGGCAAAGAAGAGTGGATCTTTGATAAAGCGAAAGCCTCCTTCACACGCCTGCTGGTTCTTATACTCGCGCAGAATATCATCATTGCTCCATTGCTCTTGTTCCAAGAGATTGGTGGCTAAGATGAAACGACCTGCTTGCCGCCGATAGCGTTCGATGACTGGCTCATTGAGGGTTAAGGTAGCCTCAATAGAATAGGTGTAGTGAGTCACAACCGTTGCTTTTGTCGGTCGTCCAGCCTTTGAATAATGAGGTTTTTTGTGGATTTTGAGATCGTCAAGGGTGTGATACCTGAGGATTTTGCCAAAATCTTGGGCTGCAGCTAAAGCATCTGCAGGGCACAAGAAGGTCTGTTTGCAGAGGGTTTTAAGTGCAGTAGTTTTTTGGCTAAACGCCTGATCAATCCGCTTTTGCACTTGTTTGAGTCCAGAGTCTCTGCGAGCTTTACTTTCAACCACCAGCCACCGTTGTTGAATCTCTCCATAGGTACTACATACTTCGACAAAGCTATAGCCGTTGAGAGCACTGGGGTGAAACTGTGAACCCGGCAGCCCTTGTAATAAGTCTTGGGCTGCCGTTGAACTTGCTGGAACTCGGCTAATCCAAGATGTACTTCCTAATGCTTGCAGATTGTCGGCACTGTAGAGGGCACTATCAGCAACAATCACCTCTGGCTGTTGCTGACTCCACTGTTGCTTAAATTCATGGATGATAGGCACAAACGTACTTTTGTCCGCATCATTACCGTTGCCCACTTGTAAAAATAAAGGAATACCCCCGTCCCCACTCACCAGTAGGTTCAATACAAACTGCTTGAGATCACGACGATTGTCCCGTGAGTAGCCGTAGGTGATTTTCACGGGTATCGGCTCCTCTGATTCAGCCAGTGCAGGGGAGGGGGACTCAGGTGCAGAGGGGGATTCGTCTGACGCCTCAACCTGTGGTTTATCTAAGTATTGCCCCTCAACACTAAGGCTTGTCGCATCTAGATGCGCACACCTTAGAGCTACATCGAATTTCTGAACGACTGCCATTGCCACATGGATAAATATCTGGGTCACACCATAGGCATAGAGCTTGTCGAGGACTCGACCGATACGGGTATCGTTGAGGTGCTCTGGCAGTACACCTTGACCGAGTAAGTGCTCGGTTGCTTTGCTTTCGAAAAACTCACTAAATAAGTACAATGGAGCACTCAAAAAGCCCATACCATTTAGAATCAGGGCTTTGACAACTTGACCACAACTAATATTCTCTTGCTCGTGAGTACCTAATAATCGATCCACTATTTCGACAATGCCGATCTCATCGACGATACCGGCAATAATACCGAGATGGTCAATATCCTGAACGTCTATCTCTTGAGGTGAATACATGGACTTGCGTTGAGAGACAACCTCAAAATTATCCCTTGATGGTTAGTACCTGCTGAATGTCGGTTAAAGCATAGACCCGCTCACCTTTGGGACCATAGCCATAGTCATACTCATCTCGATTGTCCATCCCTGACTCGTCAGCATAGACGATATCGTCTGGGTCTACTGTTGTTAACTTTTGGACGAACTCAGCCCGTTTGTGCTCATCACGTTGGCGGTAGCCATAGGTCTTTTTTTTCGAGTAAATCCAATATTCTTCAGCGCTCTTGAAATAGTACGCTCACTGATTTGCCCCTCCCACAACTCGGCCATCTGAGCTTGGGTTTTATAGCGATGTTCTTGAGCAAAAGCTCGAAACTTGTCCCAGTCTGTGATTTTGTGGCTATGGCCAAGGTGTTGTCTAGGGATGGGATGAAGATCACCTGTTTCTGCTTTGAGACGTTGCCATAGATTAATGGTGTTACGACTGATATGAAAGGTGTCACTCGCTTCTGAGGGAGGCATGCCATCAAGTTCAATAGCATCGATCACTTTGCAACGTAAATCGTAGCTGTAGATTTTAGGCATCCATTGAAAGACATAACAGTATCTCTAGTTTATTATGTCCTGAATAAAATGGCGCTTGCTATACTTCTCGTCGTATAACTCCCATGACATTAAAGGAAATACAGCAAGCCATTGACCAATTGTCGGCTGAAGAGCAATTTGTATTGCTAGAAAATCTCATTCAAACTCTGAAAGTAAAACAAAAATCTCCCATTGACCGTCATGCACTAGTTAACCAGCTACAAGGTTGTCTCAATCGGCCTGGTCAGTCGATACCTTCAGATACTGAGCTTGAGTCAATGCGAGAAGAACGACTGATGGAGAAATATCTTGCGTGAGAGTGTTATTGGATACAAACATCATTCTCGACTTCTTTCTGGAGCGAAAGCCATTTTTTGAGGATGTATTCAAGCTATTTGATGCGATTGCCGATCAAAAAGTTGAAGGTTTCGTTACAGCATCTAGCATTACCGACATTTTCTACATCTGTAGACGACAAACGCAGAATCTTGAAGAAGCTAGACAAATCCTCATCACCACCCTTTCTCTTTTAGATATTTGTCCAGTTGATTTCTCTATTCTTGAAACAGCTCTCAAATCTGGTTTAGCTGATTTTGAAGGTGCCGTTCAAATTGTCTGTGCTGAAGTACAGAATTTAGACGCGATCATTACTCGCAATCCCAAAGACTTCCGAACAGCCCGCATCTCTGTACTTTCTACTCATCAAATCCTAGAACAGCTTGATGCTGAATTTTAGAGAGTAAACAGACGGTTTTTTGCCAATAGAAGATACGATTTACCAATAATGTTCTAGTGCATCGTCAATATTTAATTTTAGGGTAGATAGAAGTGAGCTTACACCTGGCATCTTCAATGTTCATTTGCCAATCCACACCGCGTTGCGAGTGGTTCACATCAATCGGCCATGCTTGAACTTCATCTTTTAGAGTTTCAATCGTCCCAAAGCGCCTCCTATCAATACACTGTCGAGTCATTGCACTCAGTTCGTTTTCGGCCACGTTCAGCCAACTGCCATGCTTAGGGGTGTAGCAAAAGTGGATGCGTTGAACGAACCGCCGGGCACGCTCAGGCTCGAACACCTCATAGAAAGCCCCTTTGGTATGGGTGTTGAGATTGTCACAGGTGAGTATGACTTGTGGGCATTGTGCATAGCGTCCTTCCATTAAGACTGCGACTTCACTGGCCCAATCGATTTTTGTTCGCCGCTCACGAACAGTTGCTTGTCGCCACCCCGCTAAAGGTTCGCTAAACATGAAGATATTGGCGGTACCTGCACGCTCGTACTCATAATCAACCCGCTTAGGGTGTTGAGCGGTGGCTGGAATAGGGCACTTGATTTCTTTGTGGAGTTGGACAGGCTGTTCGTCCATACAAATCACCGGACAACTTGGGTCATAAGGCTGAGCATACACTTCCAGCACTTCTTCCATCTGAGCAACGAACTCTCCATCTGCTTCAGGCGGAATCACCCAGTACTCAATCTTGCGGTTGGTCATCCCGTTTTTTTCAGAGTCTGACGAACCGTTTCATGGCTGACAGATTCTACGATACCTAGTTCTACAACTTTGCGTGCCAGCAAGCGCAATGACCAATTCCCGTAGCCTTTAGGAGGGCTGCCTAATCGCATGGCAATGACTTGAGCTTCCTGCTCACCATCGAGTAACTTACTGCGAGGTGCTCTGACACGTTGGGCACCGTTAAGGGTTTCCTCACATCCTCTCTCTACAAGACGTTTACGAATGTTCTCAACTGTTTTAACTCGACAAGAATAAGCATCTGAAATGCGTTCATCGGTCCAATTTGGCCCGTCGGCATTTGCTTTCAAAAGAATTTGAGCACGTCGTACTTTTTGGCTGCTGCCCTTGAGCTTTTTGATGACGGCTTGCAGATGGTTCTGCTCATCTTCACTCAGTCGGACAATATATTTTTTCGGCATAGGGATAGGTGTTTTCTCGGTCTGACTGCAATACTGCCACCATTGTTACCTACCCTAATCTTTTAGCTTGACGCTGCACTAGCCTCGAATATTCAGTTGATATGCTTTGGGACTAACAGAAAATTTACGACGAAATGCTGTGCTAAAAGCTTCAGGATTGCGGTAGCCCACAGACATGGCTACTGCAGCAATGGAGAGACTGGCATCTGCCAAAAGTTGCTTAGCTTGTCCCAGCCGATAGTCCTGTAAATAACCAAAAACAGTAGTGCCAAATAGTTGGCGAAACCCCTGTTTTAATTTGCGGTCGTTCAACCCCACTTGATGGGCCAACTCAATTAAGAGAGGTGGATTCTCCGATTGTTGAATCAACAGATCCCGCGCGTGATGCAAACGTTCAATGTCATCTTTTCGTAGGGTAGGTGCCTGTAGATACTGCTGTTTCCAAGTTTCTAGCTGCAGCGTCAGCAACTCCAATGCTTTACTCTCGACATATAAGGCCTGGGTTGCCCCTGTATAAGGACAGTCCACGAGCTGTTGCAGCAGCTGCTCCATATTGGGAGAGATAGGGCCTAAGGATTGGTGAAAGCGTTGCTGTGACTTTGTACCTTGAAAAATGCTGCGCAAAGGGTTGGGTAGTGCCGGGTCATCTCGTAGAAAGTGAAAGTAATCTGTGTTGGCATAAATCATGACCAGATGGATTACTTCTCCCCCATGCCATTCTTCAATCTCTTCCAAGTCTGGCAGGTGATACAGGTAGTTAAACCCTTTTCGCTCAATATAGTCTGGTTGAATTCCTCTAATCCCTGGTGTCTCCACCCTTGCAGATCCAGACAGAAAAAATTTAGAGGTTAACGGAAATATAGGCTCATGAATTTGTTCAATCCGGAGGGTTTGTTGCAAAACTCCCTCCCGGATTTCAATGGTTAATCCACCGCGCAGGTGCAACTGGCGATAGGTGCCTTGGCCTAAACTTTTGGGCAGCAGGGTTGAACGATCTAATCCAGTCCGATCAGACGAGGACTCCATTTGACCTTGCTGACAAAGCTGTGTGAACTCTGCTGCCTTCAGAAAAAGTGCCATATCCCTAAAATTCAAACGTCAAGCCAAGTCCGAAATTAATCCCAGGTTGGGTAATGCGAGCCCGCCGTTGACCAAATCTAGGATCGGCGGTCGTGTTGTTCGTTGAATCATTGAGGCGTCGAGCATCCGCATAGCGAACATATTCCGCATCGAAAATATTGTAGATTCCTCCTCTAAGACTGAGATTGGAGCCAATTTTGACAAAGCCCGTCATATCTACAAAGGCAAAGCCCCCAGGAATAAAATCATTCGGCTCTTCATCTACCCGAGCAGTGCCGACAAAGGTACCTATCAACTCAGCTCCCCAGCGATCTTCTGGGGCTCGATACCCTAATCCCACGACAGCTTCAAACGGATTAACGGTTGCTAGAGGCTGATCATTTTGGTCGTCATCGCCAATAATCCAGGCTAGACCCCCAAAAACACGGAACCCGTGAGGTTCAGAGCTAAACCGATATTCACCTTGGGCCTCCAGTCCGTAGATGCGGACCTGATCAAGGTTTTGAGACTGAAATACCTGCACACAGCCTGGGGTAAACGGTGGGAAACAGCCCGCGGGTTCGGTGCCTGCGGTGCTACCGTCAGAAGCCCCAAAAATAAAGTTGTCATAAATGCTGTAGAACCCGGTGACCCCAAAAGTTCCTCGCGGGAAAGCACCCTTCACCCCCAACTCAAAGGTATGGCTCTTTTCCGGGTCCAAATTGGGATTAGCAATGGTGCGATACCCGCCTCCAGGATTGGAAAAACCGCTATTGATTTCAATATAGTTTGGCCCTCGGAATCCACGGGCATATCGACCGACCAAGGCAATTTCAGGGCTCACCTTGTAGACCAAGCCTAAGCTGGGAGACAGGGCCGAGTCATTCAAATCAGCCGCTTGAGCACCGGGATTATTAAAGAAGAGGGCATCTGGCTGAGTTTTCAGGCTGTAATAGTCAAAGCGCAGTCCCGGAATGATGGTAAATCGCCCTTCTCCAAATTCAATCTCATCTTGCAGATAGACTCCGATGCGTAATGTATCGGAGTCCGGGAAATCTTTGACTGGAAAAGCATCGGGTCCAACGCGATTGGAGACAACGCCCGTGTCTAAGTTGATGCGCTGTCCATCGCGAATCCGCTGGTTGAAGGTGCTAGAAATATCTAAGCCATAGGTGAGTTTGTGGGCAACACTACCAGTGCGAAAATCGCTGCGCAACTGAATATCGCCACCGATAATATCTTCAACGAAGAGGTTATTTAACTCCCGAAAGCGACGCGCTGGAGGAGGGGCAAAAGGCGGTGGAACAAAGGGATTGGCGAAGATATCATTTCTAGTGCGAGTTTCTTGATAATCGGATTCCTGATAGTAAAACTGAACTCGGCCAAATTGAAGAAAACTCTCGCTTTCAGGATTATCAAATTTATAGGCGATACTAAAGCGCGATCGCGTCGTTTCCGTATCGGTATCATCCCTCAGAATAGTCGTTCCCGGAAAGGCTAAGACCAGGTTAAGGTTATCTGCCGCCGTATTAAAGTCTCCCGCTTCATTGAAATATTCACCGGTTAAGAGGACAGAGTTATAGTCATTGATCTTGAACTCTAACTTGCCCAAGACATTATTGGTCACTCCGAAAAAAGGATCCTCGAATCGATCCTCGGCCTTGTTATCCCGCTCTGTATTTTCGCGATGGGTAAAGCGGACTAAACCAGACAGATTATCCGTTGCCCGAAAGGCGACTGTCCCTGTCCCGGAGAAATCTGAATTCGAGCTTCGGAATTGAGTGGACCCGCTAATGTAGTAATCACGATCCGTCAATGCCAATAGGTCACTGGGGTCTGGGGTAAAGTAGCTAACCACACCCCCCAACGCATCACTGCCATAGAGAGCAGAAGCAGGTCCACGAATAATTTCGGTGGTCTGCACCGAGCCCACGTCGACAAAATCGCGTCCTAAAATCGAACTGCCAAATTCAAAAAAGGTGGGGAGCCGAATCCCATCCACTTGCAGCAAGATCCGGTTGCGCTCTAAACCGCGGATATTGTAGTCCGTCGCCCCATAGGTCCCATCTTCATTGACACTCACCCCAGGCTCATAGCGGATTAAATCTTGGATATCTTGCCCTAACTGACGTTGTAACTCTTCCGCTTTAATCACCGTGACGTTGGTTGGAGAGAGTTGAATGGCTCGCGGTGTCCGAGTTCCAGTAACGGTAATTTCCAGCTCTACCTCTTCATCGATGGTTTCACTAGGGGCAGTATCCTCTTCTTGGGAAGGTATATCGGTCTCATCCAGTACCTCTTGAGTTAAGAGTTGGGCATCCGATATCGGCAGATCTATTTCTGTAATATCAGGAATTTGCTCAGAAGTAATGATGGATAAGACCCTCTGTTCTGAGTCTGTTTGAGTGATATCTGGGGTACAGTTATTGACTTCCAACAAACAGCGTTCTTTATTTGACAGTTTTGTAATGTCTGAACGTTTATCTTGAACTTGGGAGAAGGCAGGCTGAGCATTGAGCATGCCTACCCCCGTAATGATTACGGCTAGAGAAAAAGCCGGGGAATTAATTCGAGTCATAGTCATCCAAGGAGGTTAAGAGATAGCAGATTTAAACCTTTTGAAAACGGAAAAAGTTACCTTTAAGTCAACACTTGAAACCGAAAGAACACAGACATCTTCCTGCCAATCCCCCTGGAACTAAGATGTCCGCCCAAACTTGCCATTTTCTGAGAGAGGATCTTTATGTCTACTGCTGTTGTGCAAACTTTTGGCCAGATATCTGATAACCCTGTGTTGATAGATAGGTCTGCCACCGAACCTATCTGCGAAGGCATGAATACTGCCCTGGCTAGCTTTCAGGCGTTGTATTTGCAATATCAGAAGCATCATTTTGTCGTTGAAGGCGCAGAATTTTATCAGCTCCACAACTTTTTCCAAGAATGTGGAGATGCCACCAAAAGCCATGTCCATGATCTAGGCGAACGTCTCAATGGCTTGGGAGGTGTGCCAGTCGCTAGTTTTAGCAAGCTGGCTGAGTTATGCTGCTTTGAACCTGAAGCAGACGGTATTTACAATAGTCGAACGATGCTTGAGCATGACCTAGTTGCCGAACAATCTGTCATTAAATTGCTCCGTAGCCAAGCTTCTCAGGCAGAGAGTTTGGGTGATCGGGGGACCCGCTATCTCTACGAGCAAATGCTGTTAGAGACAGAAGAGCGAGCTTACCATTTGGCACATTTCTTGGCCTCAGACACGCTGGTGGTGTCGTAACGCTCATGGTTTCTTCGTGGCGGCAATGGCCAGTTTCGCGCCTTCAATATCTCGGATGCGATCCATCACCGTCACGACGCGGCCATGGCCTACTTGCTCATCGGCATGGATCACCACGACAACCTTTTCAGTGGTGTCCGTTAAGTCTTTGACTTCTGCCTCCAAAGCATTGAGCTGAATCGGTTCTCGATTGAGGGCCAAATCTCCCTTGGCGTTAATCGTCACCGTCACCTTCGTTGAGAGCTGCGGTTTTACCGTCTTTGCCTGGGGCAAGTTGACCGGCAGGGCATCGCTGCGATTTAGAAATAGGGTGGCAATGATGAAAAAAGACAAGATTGCAAAGATGACATCAATCATCGGCACAATATTGATTTGAGCCGGTGGATTTGGATCATCGGGTAAGCGCATGGGTTACCCCTCCTCGTTCATAGCGATGGCGATAGAGCAACTCCAACTGGCCTCCATACTCTTGAATAAAAGCCAACTGGCGCTGATATAAACTGCGAAACGCATTGGCAAAAATGAGGGTTGAGATCGCCACAATTAATCCTGCAGCTGTTGAGATTAAAGCCGTACTAATTCCCCCCGTCACTCCTGCAGTTTCACTACCCCCGATATTGCCCATATCTAGGGATGAGAAGGAGTTGATTAATCCCAACACCGTTCCTAATAGTCCGAGCAACGGTGAAATACTGATAATCGTGTCGAAAACCGTCGTAAATCGCTTCAACGTCGGTAACTCAGCTTGCGCCTCACTTTCCAGTGCTAGTCGAAATTCTTCTGGCGTGGGATCTTCTAAGGACAGAGCTGCCAAAAAGATGCGAGCAATCGGGAACTTTGCCTGCTCTTGCAAATACCCCAATGCATCGTAAATATTGTCCTGACGATAGAGTCTCAGAGCCTGTTTGACAATCCGTACTTGGTTGCGATTTAGCCTCGTCCAGAAGATGAGGCGCTCGATGATCAGGGCAATCGCAATTAACGAAAATACCATGAGAGGGAGCATCACCACTCCCCCCGCAGTTATCACTTGACCAAACTGCATTTATTTATACCGTTCCACACACTACTGCGATAGAGAAGACCGATTGCTCTGACCGAAACCGCAGCAAACTGCACTGGCACTGAAAACATCAAACCGCGAATGTACATCAATAGAGGCACTGCTACAGCAATCACCCTTGCTGGGCTTTGAGTCATCTAAATGATGTTGATGTTTCGGCACAATCGGCCATAGATGAGACTGTAGAGTTAATGATATCTATTGTCAAGTAATAATGGATGTACTGTCGAAATATGAAAATTTCTCGATGATAAAAATCAAGATATAAATTTGCAAAAAGCTTTGTATGAAAAGATTGTAGAAGATTCTGTGAATGTCCCCTCACTCCCAGGATGTTCACAGGTAACTTTCATTTATTGAAAATATTGTGTATCGTTTAAAACAATCTATTCTCAGTTATCTAAATGAGTCTCAATCCGCTCTCTAGCACTAACAGAGAGAGCGAAGAGCGCTTAGTACGAACCATTCTGGCATTTACCCTGCCAGGATCCTTGGTATTGCACTCTTTGTTCTTCGGAATTAGTGTCGGTTTACCTTCCTCTGACGAGATTGATCTAGCTGAGGAAGATGCAATTGAAATTGCAGTCGTAGATGCTCTAGAAGAAGAAATTGAAGAAGAAGATCCAATTCTGGAGGAACTCGAAGAACCAGAATCGTTAGAAGAGTTGGAAGACCCAGATGCTGCAGAGTTAGTCGCAGATCTGCCGGAACCCATGGCCTTGAATTCAGTGCCTGAGCCGCCCATTCCGCAGCCAGAAGAACTCCCAGAGCCTCTGGAAGAACCAGAAACGTCTGAAGAAACTGAGCCATCTGAAACGCCGCCAACTGAAGAACCTGAAACGAGTAAAACAACAGAGGAATCACCTGCGACTGCCGAAACAACTGAGCAGTCCGAGCCAACGTCCTCTAGTTCAGAAGAAGAGGCTCCATCCCCTGTAAAGACCGGGCAAGATAAACCAACTGAGCCTAGCTCATCAACGCAGAAAACAGCGGCAAAGTCGACCTCTAAAAAATCAGGAACTTCGACAGGCAAGACATCTAAGGGTAAACCTTCTCGATCTAAGCCCAAACGAGGAAAAGCAAAGCCGTCTAAGGGACCGAAAAAAACAGCGGCGAATACTCAACAGAAAGCTCCTATCAAGCCCAAAAAAGCTAAGAAAAAAGGGCGTTCAAAAAAACTAGGCATTGGTTACAAAAAGGATGCGAAGTCAAAAACGACTGCGGGCTTGGCTGAACGGTTTATCCCAGTGTATGAAGACGGAAAGCTGGTTGATTTGAAGCTAGAGCGCTCGACCGGAGATCCGGCTCTAGATAAAGCCATTCATAAGGATAAGAAGAAATTCTTCAAACAGGTAAAGAAGCAGCTGAAGTCTGTGCCTGAAGGGAGACGGAGTAAACCAATTAAAATTCGGTTTGAATCGAATGATTTGACGGCAAAAGAGCGAGAACAAGCTCGTAGAAATCGAGCTTTATCCCAGCAGCGAGCTCAGGAACGGGCAGCAGCGAAGGCTCGCCGAGCGAGGCAGCAAGCTCCAGTTCCGGCAACAGCGCCAGCTCCAGTGTCGGCTCCGGCCCCTGTTAGACAAACAGATACGCCGGTAACTGCCCCGAGTGCTCCGGCTCCAGCAGCAGTTTCAGCTCCAGCTCCGACTCCAGCTCCAGCATCAGTTTCAGCCCCGATTCCAGCAGCAGTTTCAGCTCCAGCTCCGACTCCAGCTCCAGCATCAGTTTCAGCCCCGATTCCAGCAGCAGTTTCAGCTCCAGCTCCAGCATCAGTTTCAGCCCCGATTCCAGCAGCAGTTTCAGCCCCGCCACCCGCTCCGGCCCCAGTTTCAGCTCCGGCTCCAGTGGCTCCGGCCCCGGTTTATGTACCGCCACCTGCTCCAGCTCCAGCCCCGGCTTACGTACCGCCACCTGCTCCAGCTCCGGCCCCGGCTTACGTACCGCCACCCGCTCCAGCTTACGTACCGCCGCCCGCTCCAGCCCCGGCTCCGGCTGCTCCGCCTACTTTAGAGTAAGGGGAAACCTTATGTTCAACTCACCCTTAACCCTTTAGCGTCTTAGGTGGAATCAAAAGCTGTGCAACGTGCTTCAATGATCGGCATCTTAGGTGCTGGACTCGTCATTACAATTTTGCTGTCCTTAGCACAGGGCTCTGTGGCTATGAGTCTGCAAGAAGTCTGGCAAGCTCTTTGGCATCAAGGGCCTGAACTGAATCAGACGATTTTATGGGACCTGAGACTACCCCGGATTGCTGCCGCACTTTTTGTTGGATCTGCCTTGGGTATGTCGGGAGCCTTATTGCAAGGAATGCTACGAAATGGTCTGGCCGATCCGTTTATTCTGGGAATTTCGGCAGGGGCTGGTTTGGTTGCGATCGCACTTCTGACACTGAATATCTTCCTGAGTTGGTTACCCGTAGCCGCCTGGGTGGGGGCCGTTCTCACATCGGCGTTGGTTTATCGTTTGGGCCATACCGCCAACGGTATTGCAGTGGAACGTCTAATTTTAGGTGGAGTAGCCGTTAGCTCTTTATTGGGAGCAGTTCAGACCACCTTACTATTGCTGTCCGATGATGGCCGTATCCAAGCGGCCCTCAATTGGCTGATTGGCAGTTTGAATGGACGGGGCTGGACAGAAGTTATCAATGCGGGGCCCTATATTACCGCTGCGCTGATTGCGGGCTGCTTGTTGTCTCGCAATATCAACATCCTCAATTTGGGAGACGATCTAGCGGTGGGGCTGGGGGTATCCCTGACGCGATCGCGCCTCTTAATCGGGGGAGTCGCCACCCTTTTAGCTGCCAGCGCCGTCAGCATGGCAGGCTTAATTGGCTTTGTTGGCCTAGTGGTGCCCCACGGTGTTCGCCTCTTAGTGGGCACGGACTATCGTTGGGTGGTGCCCTTGTCTGCTCTAGGTGGAGCCTGGGTCTTGATCTTGGCCGATCTACTAGCTCGGTTGGGATCTGTTGAACTGCCGGTTGGTGCTGTCACTGCCCTCTTAGGATCTCCGCTATTTATTTGGCTACTGTATCGTCGCGTGTCTCCATTAGGGGTATGACTATGCTCCTAGACCTCCAGCAGATTAGTGGTGGCTATGACCAAACCAGCATTGTTAAAGAGGTTGCTTTTACCCTGCAGGAGGGAGAGTGGCTAAGTTTACTGGGAGCCAATGGCTCAGGTAAATCGACCTTATTAAAACTCATCAGTCGGATGTTGCCCTTACAAGCGGGCACGATTCTCCTGGATGGCAAAGCGATTCACCACCAATCGACCCAGGCCGTTGCCCAACAAATGGCGGTGTTGCCCCAGCACCAAACTCTACCGACGGGCATTACGGTTCACCAACTGGTTTGCTTAGGCCGGACACCTTATCAGTCTTGGTGGCAATGGTCTCTGACACCAGCGGATCACCAGCATATTAAGCGGGCTCTGGCCCAGACGGGGATGCTGCCATTTCGTAATCGGCCTTTGGAACATTTGTCAGGGGGTGAACGCCAGCGGGCATTTTTAGCCCTGGCCTTGGCCCAAAACCCTAAAGTTTTGCTGTTAGATGAGCCCACCACGTTTTTAGATTTGCACCATCAGTTAGAACTGCTGGAACTACTAAAATCCCTAAATCGAGACCGGGGCCTGACCATTCTGACGGTTCTCCATGATGTCAATCTCGCAGTTCGCTATAGTGCTCGCTTAGCGCTTCTCAAGCAGGGACAACTGTTTGATTTAGGGCCTCCCCAACAAGTGCTCACCCCCCATAATCTGGCTCATGTCTTTGGCATCACCGCTGCCTTGATTGATAGTCCCGTGGGCCTGCAAATCTGTGCCATTGCTGCCAGCACTGACACCCCCGATCCTCCTATTCCTTCAACCGTTTCTGCCCATGATCTTGCTTAACCGCTCTCGGCTGCTGATTGCAGCGCTGCTTCTGAGCAGTCAACTGTTTGCCTGTTCCAACCCACCCCCATCGTCCACGAGTGAGACGCCAGTTACAGACGCTACTCCAACGGATGAGCCTGTGAAGGTGGTGGCCTTAACCTCCCTGACTGCTGATATCATTCATCATCTGGATTCGTCTAAACTGGTGGGCATTCCTGGGAGTCGATTAATCAGTCAGGATCCGCGATTTCAAGAGCTGCCCCAAGTAAGTCAAGGACGCACGCAGCCTGATTTAGAAAAAGTCGTCGCCCTCAAGCCAACCTTGGTCATTGGTGCTCAAGGCTTTCATGATCAATCCCTCAGTAAAGTGAAGGATTTGGGGATTGCCACCCTGACGACAGAGGTCAAGGGCTGGCAGAATTTAATTGATTTGACCCAAGAGATTGCAGAAAAAATTGGAGCGGATCCAGCCCCTTTATTGGCCCGCTATCAAAAATGCCTCAGTAAACTTCCGACTGACTCGGCCTCAACGTTAGTTTTGGTCAGTCGACAGCCCATATTAGCTCCCAATAAAAATAGTTGGGCGGGTGATCTGCTCCAACAATTCAAGGCTCAAAATTTAGCAGCAGATCTCCAAGGCCAAAGCCCGGTGGAAGGCTATGTAACCCTCTCTGCTGAAAAGGTGTTGGAGGCGGATCCAGACATTGTGCTAGTGGTAGACCCGGAGCAAGATCCCGTGGTGGCTTTTGAATCAGAACCCTTTTGGAGCAAGCTCAAGGCGACTCAAAATAAGCGGGTTTATGCCTTTGATTATTACGGTCTTGTTAACCCAGGCAGTATTAGCAAAATTGAAGCGGCATGTACGCAACTGCAACAGGTTTTGCAATGAAGAAAAGCTGCAGTGCCTGTTTAGGGGCGTATTGAGAGATGCGATCGCACCTCGATCTTGCCCACTATCTGTTCCATTAATGCCTCTATCCAAGGCCTGTTTTCATGGAAACTTATTGCAGTTTATTGATTTTATTTCTCAATAAATGATATGGTATCGATCGAAATTTATAACCACCTAGGTCTTTCAAGATCAAACACTCTGGGGGATGTAACAGGTAAGTTTGATTTAATTTCTTCTTAGCTATCTTAAAAGAATTTCACTTATATATACTGAGCTGTTGCAAGTATATAGAGTTGTTTTGCCTATTTCCTGCAATCCAATTTGTATTGTCGTACCCATTACAGAGCCCATGATGATTTCTCCAAGACTGTCTAAAACATTGAGTTGTGTACTGCTTTGTGCCGTTACTTGTTCGACGGTTGCTGTCGCGAATGCTCACCACCACGCCACGACTCGCCGTCAGCAAATCGCCGTTAAAGATGTTGACCTTAAGCCTTATGTAGAGAACTATGCAGAGGTCGTCTATCGGAATTATCAAGACGCTCATACTCAGGCTGCCATGATGAAAGTGGCGATCACAGCCTTTTTGAATAATCCCAATGAAACCTCTCACAAAGCCGCTCAAGACGCTTGGGTGCAAGCTCGCAAAAGCTATTTACAAACTGAGGCTTTTCGCTTCTATGAAGGCCCCATTGACTTCGTGGATGCCAAAACTGGAGAAGAAGGCCCCGAAGGCCGGATTAACGCTTGGCCTATGAACGAAGCTTTTATTGATTACGTCAAAGAAAAGCCTGATAGTGGCCTGATCAACAACCCCAAGTTTGAGATTTCGATTGCCTCAATTTTGGAAAGTGATCAAGTGACCGATGAAGCAGATGTCAGTACAGGATGGCATGCCATCGAGTTCTTACTCTGGGGGCAAGACTTTAATAATGAGGGGCCAGGACAACGCAACTTTGAAGACTTTATCCCCAACCAAAACAACAATGATCGTCGCCGCCAATATTTAACCCTAGTGACTCAACAGTTGGTGAGTGATTTAACCTTCCTGGAAGCAGAATGGAAGCCCAATGCTGAGAATTATCGGGCTAAGTTTTTGCAGGGCGATCCCAAAGCTACCGTCGGCAAAATTTTCACGGCACTGGCCACCTTAAGCGCTTTTGAAATGGCTTCAGAACGGATGACGGTTGCTTTAGATAGTGGTAATCAAGAAGACGAACACTCTTGTTTTAGTGACACCACCCACCAAGACTTTGTCTTTAATGCTAAAGGCATTAGTAATGTCTATTTTGGTGATTACGCAGGGTATCAAGGCAAAGGATTTGATGAGCTGCTTGCTCAAATGAATCCTGATCTGAACCAAAAAATAACCGCAGCTCTCACCACAACCCAAGAGTCCGCGTCTCAAATCGATCAGCCTTTTGATCAAGTTCTGGCATCAGCTCAAGGCAGCCCTCCAAGAGCTGAAGTTGAAGCAGTGGTTACTGCTTTAGAGAACCAGGGAGAAGCATTTAAGGAACTAGGGCCTGTACTCGGTACCTCTGTAGAAATATTGGCAGAATGAAGTTTAAACGCCTATTCCTGATCCTCTGGGCTGTCTTCACAGCCCTGATGGTTTTGATGATTCAGGGAGGAGTCACTTCTCTAGAAGCCTTCTCCCCTGACAATCGCACTGAACTCTCCGGTGGCTCGGCTGCAACGGTGAGTAAAGCCACCAAAACAGCCTTTGCCCAACCGATTAAAAATCTAGATCGGAAGCGCAGGCGGGTGTTTGTATTTGGGGATCACCTGTTCAATACCCAATGGGTTCAGGCCCCTAGTTCCGTCGCGACCTTGGATGGTTTAGGACCCCTGTTTAACCGTAATTCTTGTGCAGGGTGCCATGTACGGGATGGCAGAGGTCGTCCGCCCTTGCCCCATGAAGATCGAATGTTATCCAAACTCATTCGGCTGAGTATCCCGGGGCAAACAGAAGAAGGTGGTCCTCTTCCCCATCCTTTGTATGGAGGGCAACTCCAAGAACAAGGAATACTAGGAGTCCCATCCGAAGGCCGCACTCAGGTATCCTGGGAAGAAGAACCTGGCACCTTCGCAGATGGCAAGCCATTTAGTGTGCGACAGCCTAGCTATAGGTTCACGGATTTGGCTTATGGACCCCTAGGAGATGAGGTCTTGTTCTCGCCACGGGTCGCTCCGGCAGTATTCGGACTAGGCTTGCTAGAGACGGTTCCCCAAGCAGATATTGTGAAACAAGCTGATCCGGAAGATCGAGACGGCGACGGTATCTCCGGCCGCCCCAACTATGTTTGGGATTTTGTCAAAAAAGATAAGCAATTGGGGATTTTAGGCTGGAAAGCCAATCAACCCAATTTAAAGCAGCAAATTGCTGGGGCCTTTAATGGTGATATTGGTCTCACTACCTCTTTGTTCCCTAAGCCCAGCTGTAATGAGGGCCAACCGGATTGCTTGAAAGAAATTAAATTTGGCGAGCAGCCCGAGGTCAGTGACGAATTCTTGGATAAAATCACCACCTATATGAGTTTGCTGGCGGTTCCAGCCAGACGCAATATTGAGGGTGTTGCAGAGAAGCGGGGCGAAAAGCTTTTCTACCAAGCGCAATGTGCCAGTTGTCATACACCTAAGATGGTGACGGGCAAGACCTCTGAGCACTCAGAATTCAACAATCAAGTCATTCACCCTTATACGGACTTGCTGCTCCATGATATGGGGGCAGGGCTGGCAGATAATCGCCCAGATTTCGAAGCTGAGGGGCAAGAATGGCGTACACCACCTTTATGGGGAGTTGGCTTAGTTAAAAATGTGAATAAGCATACATTTTTCCTCCATGATGGCCGGGCTCGCGACTTGATGGAGGCTGTCCTCTGGCATGGAGGGGAAGCCCAAGCGTCGAAGGAGGCTGTCCTCCAGCTATCTGAAACTGAGCGGACCGAACTGATTGCCTTTTTGCAATCTCTCTAGGCCCGTTTAATCCATCTCTAGCTCTCAAGCGTGATCCATGCTTGAGAGCTACTTGTTTAGGCTGCTTTCTCGGCTAGGAGAGTTTGGCTAAGAAAGTGATAGGGGCGATGTGATACCTGGACAGGCCGAAAGGATTGCTATTGCAGTGATTGAGGTTAGATTATTCCATTTTTTTCTACTTTATAGGGGGCAAAATTCCCCTTAAGTTGACCTTGTTTGAGGCTGGTATTAGACTGACATGCTTATCATCATGTTGAACACTAGCCTTGGGGGAATTGCAGGTCTGATTTGCCTGAATATGACTGCTAAAGCCCCAAAAGGCTTGCTTATCTCAGTTAGTTTATTGGATATAAGCCTATGACTGCTTTGCATGCTACTTCGCCCAGCCCTTCACCAGATTTTTTACAATTCAAGCCCAGACAAGTGATTCCGGATGAATCAGCAGGATATTTATGGTGTATTGAGCAGGGAGTTGTTCGTACGGTCACCTGGGATGATGAAGGTGATCTAGTCACCTTAGGACTGTGGGGGGTCGGAGATTGTCTTGGACAACGCTTTACCAGCATGGCCCCCTTTCAAATGGAAAGTGTCAGTGATGTTCAAGTTCGAGCGGTTCCAGTTGCAAGCCAAGACTTGGGATTAGTGTTGCGATCGCATATTCGCTTCATGGAAGATCTCTTCCGCATCAATAGCTATAAACCCGCTCCCCAGCGACTGCTCCATTTTTTAAGTTGGTTGAGCCATCGGTTTGGGCAACCCGTGGAGCAAGGGCAACTCCTGGATATTGGACTAACCCATCAACTGATTGCTGAGCTCACCGGGATTAATCGAATTACGGCCACGCGCTTACTGAACGAATTAGAACGAGAGGGACAGTTGATCCGACTTCCTAAGCAACGGCTCATTTTATCGTCCACTGCTATGGGCAAAGCCCTGGGTCAGCAATTGTAAATTCAAAATTTTGGCAAGCTAGGTTGTAGTCGTTGAGGATGTATTCATACACTTGCAGAGCCCCAGACGATGAATGAAGGTGTTCTAAATTTCCCTCTCTTACTGCACTGGCTACATCAGCTCATTGAGCACCTCGATGATCCACGTCAACCCAGTAATGGCACCAAATTTAGTCTCAAAGATATTGTATTAGGCGCATTTGCTGTCTTCTTTATGCAATGTCCTTCGTTTCTGGAGTACCAACGCCATGTTCATAGTCGTCATGGTCGTGACAACGCCCAAGCCCTCTTTGAGTTAACAGAACTCCCCACGAGCAACCAAATCAAGAATGTTTTGGACTTGATCGCATTTCGTCTTCTGTTTCCCATTTTTTATCAAATTTATAGCGTTCTCCTACGACGAGGTTATCTAGAGCAATATAAGGTTCTAGGTGGACACCTGTTGGTAGGGCTAGACGGCAGCGAGTATTTTTCCTCAAACCGGATTTGTTGCGATCAGTGTTCTACCAAAACCCATCGGGATGGGAGTGTCACCTATACGCACACCGCCGTGTTGCCCGTCCTCGTTTGTCCGGAAATTGAACATGTCATTTCTCTGGCCCCAGAGTTCATTCGTCCTCAAGATGGTGCGGAGAAACAGGATAGTGAAACCGCTGCGGCCAAACGGTGGATCAAGGGGCATGCTCAAGGGTTTGACGGAGCCAAGATTACGGTTCTTGGCGATGACCTCTATAGCCGTCAACCGATGGTGGAGACTTGTTTAGAGGATGAGTTGAACTTCATTTTTGTCTGTTTGCCCTCCTCCCATCCAGAGCTATATGAATGGGTAGAGTATTTAGAAGGTATTGGAGATGTTGAGCATCTAGAGACTCGGGGCTGGAACGGTCGCTATCATGAAATTTGTCAGTATCGCTATTACAATCGCATCCCCCTGCGTGAGGAGCTACCAGCAGTGATGGTCAACTGGTGCGAAGTCTCTGTTACTCGTGCTGCTGATGGAAAGACTATGTATCACAACGCGTTCATTACTCACCATTTCATCAATGACCAAAGTGTGGCCGAGATTGTCAGTGCTGGACGTGCCCGATGGAAAGCGGAGAATGAAGGACACAATGTCCTCAAAACCAAGGGCTATCACTTAGAACATAATTTTGGTCATGGTCAGAAGAACCTTGCTGCTGTGCTATTGGTACTCAACCTGTTGGCATTCTTATTTCATACCGTCTTGCACTTGGTGGACTCCACTTATCAACGCATGCGAAAGCAACGGGGAACCCGACAAGGCTTTTTTCACGATATTCAGACTTTGACCAAATACTTGCTCTTTGAGAGTTGGGAGCATTTGCTCCAGTTTATGTTGGATGATCCAGAGCCTCGAATAGCAGCCGATACCTCATGAAATATTGAATTTACAATTGCTGGCCCTGGGTTGAATAAAAGTCTGACGAATCTTGAGCCTCTATAACCGTCCTGGCCAGCAGTTTGCTTATCCCAGTCTTTGCATCATTCTTGAATCTGTGCTTTGACGCCCAACTGTTCATTCCGTATGTCAATTCTCCAGTTTTTCCAATGCCCCTACAAAACCTATCACTATCACTTGTATGACAGTCACCAGAACTTTGTGATTAACGCGATTGAGCATAGAACGGACTACTACTCTATGACCGCTCAAGGCTCTCATATTCAACCCGGTGACTATATTGAAATTACGCAGCCTGATCAATGTGCAACCTACCAAGTCGATGACATTGAGTATTACAGTGACCCAGCCGATATGTGGATTGCCGTCTTGCATCGTTTGTCCAACGCCTTATTCTAGGGGCAAGCCCTCATCTACAACTGCTCTTGCTTTACCTTGCGGGCTGTGGGGATAAACTGCAAAAATCGTTCTGCAGGAATAGCCCAACTAGACTGTCGCATGATTTGATGGTCGACGGGATGGGGTTTGGAACCATCTACAAAAATATAAGGATCACCCCAAAGGGGATAGGCATGCATCCCATTAATCGCAATCACCTGCCCCCAACGATTTAAGACAGGGCCACCACTCATTCCTTTCTGAATCGGATTGGTATAGCCGATCTGATAGCCACCCTGCAATACCCGATCAGAGATCAAAGAAACTTGTCCTGACGTAAAGTGAAATTGAGGTTGGCTGGTTTTAGCAATAGGAAATCCGGCAGCAAAGACAGGGACACCGGGTACTAGGGATAGAGAGGAGGCGAACCTAGCGACGGCATAGGAAACGTCAGGACTTTGAAATTCAAGTACCGCCAAATCGTTCTGCTCCTTGTCCGTAGAAGATCTCAGATCGGCATCATAACGCTGCCCATCCGCCAGCTCCACTTGATAGCGTTTACCAAAGGCAACGACATGCTGATTAGTGATCACCGTGTAGGTCTGCCCTTGACGATGCACTAAAATCCCAGAACTCCATCGATCATCAACCCACACCGTCACCGTAATGGTTCGGGCATAACGGCGTACCCGTTCAACCGAGACGGGGTCTGGATCAGTCTTCGCTGGATCAGTCTTCGCTGGGGCTGCGAGCAAAGGCCCCCCAAGAACTGGAGCACAGAGTTCCGCACTAGGCGGTATGCCTGGCAACCATAGCGCTATGGTGCATAGGGAATACAGACTTAACGTGGGGACCATACCATCTGTTACTTGACGTCTTGATCCATAAACCCAGATTGACAGCCATCAGGGGCTAGCTGCCATCGTCCAGGGGTTGATGGTCTAAGACGATGTCGTAACATCGGATGCATCAAGATTTAGCCTCAGAAAAATCGCTCGTAACAGTCTGGTGGCTCTGATTTATAACTTCTCTCACCAGAGGTGCGCTTTAGCATTAACGGAACTGGATAAGGGAAAATGCAGGTTAACGCTCAGCGAGAGAAGCTCTCTTGCCCAGATTCACCTGCATTTATAGCCCAAAGTTCCCAGATTTGTTGTTATCTAAACTATTCGTGGCCAACCAGTATGGGTCACGAACTTAAGGATTTACCACAATCCCAAAGGCTTAGTCGCAGCAGGGGTGGTTGTAGATTTTGGAGTCGTTGATTCAATCTTGGGTTGAGGGGTGCTCTTCGTTGCCCCCGCTTCTTTCTCCACAGGTGCCTTACTCAAGAAATCTTCCATGTCAATATACACCCGAGCCGTAGACTCATTGAGAGGGCCTGATGCACCGACTCGAACACTGAGAAGCTGTTGCAAGGTTCGTCCAGGATTGCTGCCAGGCTTAAGGGTAAACAATAAACCACTGCAAGGACCGCCCTTATAATTGGCGACACAAACGACAGATTGGCGATTCATTCGCCCTGTGGTCAGGAAGTTGAGGGTGTCCTTTTGATAAAAGGAGTCGAAGCGATCCGAAACCTCAGCACAACGAGCTTCTGGAGACCAGCCGGAAGCGCCAAAATATTCAGAGGTCCAGCGAATGACGGGTACATAACCTCGCTTGGTTTTGGCCATAGTCGTTGGGGTGCCACTGCCTAGGGCGCAACTGAATCGTGCCTCACCGGCTTGTGCAGGTTGAGTTCCCATAACCAAGGTTGCACCAGCCACGACGGACAACGCAATCATAGATGTGATCTGGTGGCGCTTCATAATGCCTTCAAAGCCTCATTGAACGTAAGAGTTACAATTCAGGTATATCACTCCTATCCTTAGTATGGCAAAACCCAGATCACAGCTTACTTCCCTCTGAGATCACACCGTCTGGTTTCAAGGCTTATGCCAACCGCTCTCTGCCCTTTAATTTACTACGCCAAACCTTTAAATAAGTTACAGAAATATCAAATTCAAACCCAATTAGTTAGAACCATGCCTGATGCATTGCTTTAACAACCCTCAAAGAAAACAGCTTGCCATTTCTGGACTAGATGACTGTGGAGATGACTGTGGAGAAGACTATGCAAGGGCTTTGGTTAGAAGACAATCAACTTCAGCATCGCACTGACCTGCCGCTGCCTCAACCTCAAGCGGATGAAGCCTTGGTCCGGGTTCGACAAGCCGGAATTTGCAATACCGATCTGGAGTTAATCAAGGGCTATTACCCCTATACCGGCATTCTAGGCCATGAATTTGTTGGCCAGGTCGAACAGGGACCGGCTCATTTGCAAGGCAAGCGCGTAGTCGGTGAAATCAATGCAGCTTGTGGCAACTGCGACTATTGTCGCCGTCATTTATCGACCCACTGTGAACAACGGTCTGTTCTAGGTATCGTCAACCGTCATGGAGCATTTGCAGAATATTTAACCTTACCCATTGCGAATCTCCATCCCGTTCCCGATCATCTCCCGGATCAAGTGGTCACGTTTACCGAACCCCTAGCGGCGGCCTTAGAGATTCAGGAGCAAATAGCCATCTCCCCCTCCCACCGGGTGCTGGTGGTCGGTGATGGCAAGCTGGGTCAGCTGGTTGCTCAAACCCTTGCTCTTACAGGATGTCAACTTTTTGTAGTGGGTCGCCATGCCGAGAAATTAGACAATCTCTCGGTCCGCAACATTGCAACTGGATTTGAACCCGATCTCAATCAGCAGCTTCGTTCTTTTGATATCGCCGTTGAATGTACAGGTAACCCTCAAGGATTTGACTTGGCGCGTAAGGCCCTGCGCCCCCGAGGAACGTTAGTGCTCAAAAGTACCTATGCCGAGCATTTAACCATTGACGCTGCGGCTATTGTGGTTGATGAGCTGACGGTATTGGGGTCTCGCTGTGGTCCCTTTGCGAAGGCTTTAGATCTATTAGACCAGTCGGCGGTGGACGTAACCTCCTTGATCCAAACCACCTTTCCCCTCTCTCAAGGGATTAAGGCATTTGAAGTGGCACAACAGCGGGGTACGCAAAAGGTTCTGTTATCGATCAACGATTAGAGGCTGCTGTTCTTCTCGCTGCCCTTTTGCTGTAACGATCACAGTAAACCGCTTATAGCTGCAACCGAACATTCTCACCTTTGACCCAACCTTGAGCGGTCGGTTTATCCTGCACTTTGAGTGAATACCAGGCATAGCCATTGTTTCCTTTGGCCTGCTTCAGCACCTCTACGGCTTGGCCTGAGACACCGCGAATGGGCAACGCTGTCTCCTCGGTGGGCTTGGCATAAAAGGGAATGATTTGCCCTGGGGAGGCACTCAGCTTAGCCAGTTTGGGCTGGGTATAGCTCACAAGCCATCTCACCTGATCACCACGGACCCACCCTTTGGCCTCGGCATTATCTATAAACTGGACGTTGTACCAGGCAAACCCATCTTCGCCCTTGACCATTTTAAGAAGTTCGACGTTCTGGCCAGAACTGGCCCGATATTGAGTTGCAGTTTGTTGAGCTGGGGTCGTTTGGAGAGCGACAAACACACCAGGGGGTGATGTGATGGCTCCTGGATTCTTAAGGGGAGCTGCAGAGCTTTGAGGCTGAGGCTTCTTTTGAGCATGGACTTTGACAAAGTCACCTCGCATCCATCCTTCTGCCCCCAATTGGGTGAATTTCAGTTTGTACCAGGTATAAGAATCTTCTCCTAAGGTCTGCTTTAAAATCTCAGCTTGTTCCCCCGACTTAACAGCTAGCAAAGATTTAGAGTCAGTATTAGGTTCCTCACGGACATTAATTGCAACGTCTGCGTCCTTCGCAATCACCTCTGCAGTTCGTGGGGTTTTAATGGCCGGAGCAGCGAGGGGTTTCCCTTTTGGCGTTGATGGTTTAGGGGGCGCAGATGGTGACTTAGCGGTAGGTGGAGGTGAAGACGTGGGTGGGGCAGGAGATGCGGTTGGAGCAGGAGACTTTGCTGGGGAAGGGGATGGAACAGCACCTTCTACCACACGTAATGAGGCTTCAGGAATCCAATGGTCGCCTACTTTTAACCAAATTTGCCCTTCATTACTGAAAACGCGCAGGGTTGGATTTAGAATCACACCGGCTTTGTATTCGCCAATGACTTCACCAGAGTTTTTGGGCTGGGCAAAAATGCTGGCACCCCCCGGTTTCACTTGGACCGTCTTGGGATAGGTCAGGGTTTCAGCTTGGCTATGTCTGTGGGGAAGTATTCCCGCTAGAACTATTACTGTTCCACTTAACAGTGCGATGGACACCGATTTGAAACGCATCATCAGAGCCGCTCCTTACGCTTGCAAACCTGACACAAAAGCCAGTCTGTCAAACTTTTGGGAGAGTTGCTAGAGAAGCACTAGAACTATTTATCTTTCTGATCTATTTTTTTGAAACCCAAAGGGTCAAGCTTATTCGTTGACTTCTGCTGGGAACCAACTGGCTCGCCAGGCTGCCGTGGCCTCAGCGACGGTCTTTTCTCGCTGTTTTTTGTGAAAAGACTCTCGTATGGTTTTGAGCTGTTGCCAGAGCTGGCGGAGTTGATGCCGCTCATTCATGACTTCTATATCGGTAAATTCTAAATCGGATAATTGCAGGAAAATCGCGACCACTGGATCTGAACTGTCCTCAGATGAGTCGTCGTTTTGATCATCCATCAGCGCTTTGATTAAATGGGGGGCACTTGTGATCGGTCGCCCTTGCTCAGCTGCTTTGCTGGCAATATCAAACAGTAGATCCATAGAGCTGATGTTGACAATGTCATATTCTTGCAAGCATTCATTGGCCTGCTGAGAAATTTGACGCAAGGCATCTAGAATTGCCTGCTCCATATCTTGCAAGAGGTTGGATAAGTGCTCAGGATCCACGCTCTCTTCCTGAGTTAACTCTGTTAAGGGCTGAGTGACGGCTTTTAGAGCTTCCTGCAACTGGGTGCCTAGTCGTTGCACCTCTTGTTGTAGGGTTTGTTGTTGATTCAAAGATAACTTTAAAAAGCTATCTGGATTCACCTGTGTACAGAGATGATAGCTAGCCTGAACCAGTTTCTGAGAGACTGCAGGGCCAAGTAGCGCCAAATACTGTCCATACTGCTCATGAACTTTTTGAGTGAGTTCAACGGTTTTTTGAGCCAGCTGATCAAGGCTTTGCTGAATTTGTGTAATTTCTGGGACCATCATTACCAATCGGCGCGTAGCCACTAAGATAACGAGAATCGCAGGTTGCGATCGCATCGTTATGCAATTGTACCCAGCTTCAATTTGGACCAGATATCAATCGCTGGATTATTTCAAGTTTAGGAGCCAGATAACACCATTTTTACAACGGTAGCAGCCTGAAACATGAGGCGGTGAGCTGAACACTACAGTTGATAAAACTAAAAAGGTAGACCAGTGTCTACCTTTTTAGCTGTTTACTTTTTCTTGCCTTTTTTCTTCTTAGAAGAAGTCTTTTTCTCCGTAGGTTTTTCTTCCGCAGGTTTAGCCTCAGCCTGTGGCTTGGTTTGGGCTGCCACTTCTTCGGCTAAGTTGGACTCCACTTTGTCAATGCCTTCGCCTAGGACAAAGCGAGTAAAGCGACGAACCTTCATGTTCTCGCCCAGCTTAGAAATCGCTTGCTGAAGTAGCTCTTGGACCGTAATGCTTTGGTCTTTGATATAGGGTTGATGCAAGAGACAAAGTTCTCTTAAGGTCTTGTCTAACTTGCCTTGGACAATTTTTTCTTTAATATTGTCTGGCTTACCCTTGAGGGCATCAGATCCCATGGCCACTGCTTTCTCTTTTTCCACAAAATCCTGAGGGATTTCATCGGTATCAACATATTGGACATTCGGGCAAGCTGCGATTTGCTTGGCAATGTCTTGTACGAGCTCTTTGAAAGCTTCATTGCGGGCTACAAAATCTGTTTCACAGTTGACTTCGACCAATACACCAATTTGACCACCAAAGTGAATATAACTATCCACTAGCCCTTCTGCTGTCACGCGACCGGACTTCTTGCCAGCTTGGGAGAGGCCTTTTTTCCGCAGATAGGCAATGGCCTTTTCCTGATCGCCATCGTTTTCTTGCAAGGCTTTCTTGCAGTCCATCATCCCTGCGCCAGTTTTATCACGCAGTTCTTTAACATCTTTTGCTGATATTGCTGCCATGGTCTTTTCTCGGTGTATCTATGATGGTGTTTATCTTGAAGCTAAAACGTTAAGGGACATCTAAGGGAACACAGTAGGCTCCCCTTAGATGTTCAGCAAGGCTCTATTCAGCTGCAGGCTCTTCTGCCTCAGCAGTAGGAGCTTCAGCAGGAGCTTCTTCAGCAGTAGGAGCTTCAGCAGGAGCTTCTTCAGCGGGCGCTTCAACTTCAGCTGTTGGAACGGCTTCAACCTCAGGCTCTGCTGCCGCGACTTCAGTGTCTGCTACTTCAGCAACGGGTTCTGCTGGTGCCTCATCTTCAAAGTCAATGGCAGATGGAATGTCTGCATCTTCAAAGGTTTCAGCACTGACTTGACCATGCTTGCCTTCATAGATAGCATCGGCAAGCTTCCCGATGATGAGCTTAATGGAACGAATTGCATCATCATTGGCGGGAATGGGAATATCCACCCAATCTGGGTCGCAGTTGGTGTCTAACAAGGAGACAATGGGTAAGCCCAGCTTCTGGCACTCTTGCACTGCGTTGTATTCTCGGCGGATATCGATAATCACCACCACATCGGGGATCTTATGCATTTGCTTAAGACCACCGAGATACTTCTGCAATTTATCCAGTTCACGGCGCAGCATTGAGGCTTCTTGCTTGGGCAAGAGGTCAAAAATACCGCTCTCGTATCGTCTTTCTAGATCCTTGAGACGCTCAATTCGAGTTTTAATGGTGGTCCAGTTGGTGAGCATCCCCCCCAACCAGCGCTGGTTGACATAGTAGCCACCGCAGCGAGCTGCTTCTTGAGCAATAATTCCAGCTGCTTGTCGCTTGGTGCCTACAAACAAGAACTTCTTGCCAGATTCAGATGCAGACCGAACGTAGTGGTAAGCTTCATCCATCAACTGGGCAGTTTGCACCAAATCAATGATGTGAACCCCGTTGCGCTCTGTAAAGATATAAGGGTCCATTTTGGGGTTCCAACGGCGGGCTTGGTGGCCGAAGTGAACTCCTGACTCAAGCATTTGAGCCAAACTAATAACGGGCATATTTTTCTCCTATTCGGGTTTCAACCTCCATCTGAGTGCATTTCTAGCTAGCAATTGCTGACGAGAAACACCCGAATTCCCAGATGTGTGAAGTGTTATACAGCTTTTACAAAATAGCACAACTCTTGAGGTCCCACATGGCTTTTTGTCGGGACTTTGCTGAATGTACGAGCGACTCCAGATCTTTTCATTCTTAAGGCTGTTGGTCCCCTTGTTCTGACTTAGAAATTTGTAGCTTTGAGTTGACTAGAATGTCAGTGTTGGGATTGAGCAAGATCGCTACCTCCCTTTTTTTGGGTTTAATAGTTTTTATATACCCGTAGCGATAGCTGCCATAGCGATATCTCTCATATCTTAGGCAAACCTAAACTTGTGGACCATAGCGCGGCCCAATTACAGCGGTTAGCAATAGCCCCTGAACAACTCCAAGATCATCAGATTCATTTGACGGGTGATCAACAACATTATCTTTACGATGTGTTGCGGCTTGGTCATGGCGATCGCTTTATTGCCATGAATGGACAGGGACAACTGTGGTTGGCTGAGTTGCTACCCAATGCTACAGAAGCAATGATGCTGAAAGCTTTAAGTGAACAGACTGAGTTGGCGATGCCAATGATGCTATTGGCGGCCCCTCCAAAAGGCAATCATTTTGACCAAGTGGTTCGAAGTGTGACGGAATTGGGCGTCAGCCACATTGTGCCCCTCATCAGTCAGCGAACTCTGCTGAAACCGAGCCCTAATCGGATTCAACGTTGGCGGCGAATTGCCACAGAAGCAGCAGAGCAGTCCCATCGACAGATCATTCCTAAAGTGTTGGATCCGGTCTCCTTTCAGGAAGGGGTTACGCAAGATAATAATGATGGCTGGCAACGATATATTTGTACCATTGAGCCATCAGCACCTAATTTCTTGCACTGTCTCAGCCAAACTTTAGGGAGGGAGAATCAAACGGGTATCGCTGTTATGGTAGGTCCCGAAGGTGGATGGACCCATACCGAAACGCAGCAGGCCCAAATGGCTGGATGCCAGGCGGTATCTTTAGGCCAAAGAACCTTAAGAGCGGTCACCGCAAATTATATGGCGGTATCCATTGCGATCGCACAAATAGAACTACACACTGCGTACCCAGGGGGAAAAGTATGCACCAAGACATCGCTATAGCGTTGGATCGTCAAGATTATCAGATGGCGTCTCAACTGATTCAAGCCATGCCTACGAGCGATCCATGGGGCAAGCTCTATTTGGGGCAATTGCAAGCGGCTCAATCTGACCATGAACAGGCAGAGCATACCTTCCGCGCTTTACTACAGGAAGATTACGGCCCCAAAATTGCCCGAGCGGCTCGTGAAGGCCTCAAACAACTGCAAGATCATGCTCAGGCTGTTCGGCAGGAAAAACTGAGCCAAGCCACAGTCAATCCAGAACAAACCCAAACAGGGGCATTGATTTTAGAAGCCTTACCGGCTGATGCCAAAACCGAGGCAGCCCTTAAATTTGCCAAAATCATGCAGGTTGAACCCTATACAGCCCGTATGCTAATCCCTAGTCGAGGGTGGCGTCTCTATCGGATTGGCCCGATTGGAGAGCTACAGATGTATGGCCAAGACTTGCAAGCAGCAGGAATTCCTAATTTCGCGGTCACCATGGCCCAGGTGCAACAGCTTAAAGTTCGTCAGGTTTGCTATTTTGAAGCTGCACAACCTTCACCTGAAGTATGGGTTTCAGATCACCACTCTCAACAAACGAGTTCACTCCGATTTCAATGGTCTGATGTGACCCAACGGGTTGAAGGCTTAGTCCCTATTTTTGAAAAAGTCGTGGATCGAGATCCTCGAGGTAAACTACAGCGCAAAGAAAAGACGCAGGATCATGCCCAATTCTGCGATCTGCACTTGCCTAACAAAGGCTGTATTTTGCGATTCTATGATGCGGCCTATCAATTCAATCAAGGCATCAAACTCACAGAAGTGGATCAGGAAACATCTTGGGCTAATTGGCGTGGCTTGACCACCTTGCTGACCCAAAACTTGCC
This sequence comes from Acaryochloris marina S15, assembly GCF_018336915.1. Lineage (GTDB taxonomy): Bacteria > Cyanobacteriota > Cyanobacteriia > Thermosynechococcales > Thermosynechococcaceae > Acaryochloris > Acaryochloris marina_A. The sequence continues at coordinate 171,538 of NZ_CP064923.1, forward strand.
CCATGCAAACACTTGGGCAGACTTCACCTCTTTTGCCGATACTGCGGTTGAACAGCTTGAGCTATTGGGTGCGTTTGAGTCCTACATCAATTTATTACGCCGAGAAGATAGCAAATGGGATCAGGCCTTCCACCTGTACAGCAGTTTAGCCATGCTCAAGCCTGCAGCCTAATGGGAAACTAACCAAAGTAGGTATAGAGATCTGAATTTCACATTGCACCTATTTTTTGTGTTTTTACACCTAATATTTCAGTTAGTAAAGTTGGTATCAATCTTCTAATCACTTCAATCCCCTCGAGTGTTGAAATGATTAGGCTAACTTCTCATTCCCCATAAGAGGCATGGGCAGCCTATCGTATTTGCCCATGTTTGCAAGCTCTGGATAGCTCTTGTGAGTTTCTCTAGGAAGTTGATCTAGGATGAATAGGTGACTTGAAGGATGGATCCTTAGCGAGATATAGATTTTAGTGGTCTCAGGTTCACACTTCCCCCATTTGAGTTGAGTGAATGATGAACGCTCCCATTTCTAATTGCCCTGTACCCCTTGAGCAGCAGCCTCTTAATGAGTACCAAAGTCTACAAGAATCCTGTTTTTTTCGATGGGCAACTTTAGAAGACTCAGCATATCTCAACAGAGGTTTTCAGTTAGGCAGTATTGCGAGTGTTATGGCGGCTCCCTTTGCTGCGAGTAGCTTTGCCTTAGCCGAGTCCCTGAGCCAGTTTGTTTTGACCCTTACGGTTGTCGCCACAGGCTTACTCATATTGCTGGTCTTACGGCTCTATCTGGGATGGTCTTATGTTTGCGATCGCCTCCTGCGCGAAAAAATCTTTTATGAAGAAACTGGCTGGTACGACGGTCAATATTGGACCAAGCCTGCAGATGTGCTGGATCGAGAACGGTTAATTGGCACCTATGAAGTCCAGCCCATCCTAGAGCGTTTGCGTCGAAGTCTCTTACGACTAGGCCTTACTTTGGCAGGAGAATTTAGCCTTTGGTGGCTGATCCTTTCCCACGCTTAACCCCCCCAGTTACAAATATATTTACCCAATAGGCATCTGATGCTAGAGTCTTACGCATGACCATGGGAAAACGCAATCATAGCCCTGCACTTGAGATCCATCTACTGCGGGAAGGGATTATTGAATCCAAGCACCAAGCTGAAGCTGTTGTCTGTGATGCTAGGGGCAGAATGCTCTCTATTGCTGGGCAGACAGATACCTCTTGCTTTATTCGCTCCGCCTTAAAACCTGTACAGGCTCTGTCGGTGGTGACGAGTGGAGCAATGGAGCATTTCGATCTCAACGATCGGGATCTCGCAGTCATGTGTGGGTCCCACCACCATACCGTTGAGCAAGTTCGACAAGTCTTCAATATTCTCTGGCATTGTGATATCGATCCGACGGCATTGCAATGTCCAATTCCCCAGGATCTAGAGAGCCCCTTAGAACATAATTGTTCGGGCAAACATGCAGGTATGTTGGCTGTTTGCCAGCAATGCCAGTGGCCGTTACACACCTATATGGATGCCCGGCATCAGGTTCAGCAACTGATTCTCAACCAAATGGCTGAATTGTTGAAAATGCCAGCGGCAGAATTTATGCGAACCCATGATGACTGCGGTGTGCCGACTTACTATATGCAGTTAGAGCAAATCGCAACCCTCTACGCCCATCTCAGTGCTGGCAATAATTTAAATATTGAGCGGGTCATGCGGGCAATGATTCATCACCCTACTTTGGTGGCAGGGCAAGGTCAATTTGATACGGACTTAATGACCTTATCCGCTGGAGAATTGGTGAGTAAGTCTGGGGCTGAAGGTGTGCAATGTGTGGGCCGCATCGGTGAAGGCTTGGGCTTGGCCATCAAAGTCAAGGATGGTGCTAAGCGTGCCAAATATGCCGTCGCCATCCATTTGCTACGAGAACTAGGCTGGCTGGAACCGAGTCATGCCGATACCTTGGCCGACCGCTATTTATGCCTGAGCAACTATAAACGCCTAGAAGTCAATGGCGAACTGGTGATGCTTTAGGCCATAGTCTAGGCTAGATGAGTTTCAACTGCGCCGACTAATCGGTCCGTCCAATGGGTGACCATTCCCATATCACGGGCTTCCACCATGACGCGAATCAGGGGTTCTGTGCCGGAGGCTCGGACTAAAATTCGACCTTGATCACCCATATCATCTGTGGCTTGATCAATCAGGGTTTGGAGTGGTTGGCACTCCTGCCAATTCCGCCTGCGATCCCTATCTTCTACCCGCACATTTTTGAGGATCTGGGGGTAAGTTTGAAAGCTATCATCCACCAAGCAAGATAGACGCGTTTTGTTTTGGCAAATAATCGTTGCTAGATGCAAGGCTGTTAACAGACCATCGCCACTGACACCATAGTGAGGGCACAAAATATGACCGGACTGTTCGCCCCCTAGCATGGAGCCATGATTCAGCATCTCGGCATGGACATTTTGGTCGCCGACATCTGCACGAATTAAGGTTCCCCCTTGCTGTTGCCAAGCGAGTTCAAACCCTAGGTTGGACATCACGGTTGCCACAATCAGATCATTGGGCAGCTGTTTTTGCTCCTGCAGTGCCTTACCCCAAAGGTAAAGAATATAGTCGCCATCTACCGTTCGGCCCTGGCAGTCAATCGCCAACACGCGATCGGCATCACCATCAAAGGCAAATCCTACATCGGCATCATGCAAGTCAACGGCGGCTTTCAAAGGTTCTAAATGAGTTGAACCACAATTGACATTGATTCGATCACCATCAGGCTGATCGTGCAGACAAATGACCTCTGCACCTAAAGCTTGAAAGACCTTGGGAGCGAGCTGAGTGGCAGCCCCCCAGGCTAAATCTAAGACAACTTTTAATCCTTGAAAACTTACTTGAGACTGAAGTGGACCTTGAATCGCATCCGTATAAGCTTGTGCAAGTTCAGGTCGGTAATAGTGACGTCCCCATGCAGCACTGGTTGGTGATGGACTAGAGGCTTTAATACGTCTTTCAATATTGCTTTGAACGGATGGAGGTAGCTTGGTACCATCCGTTTGAAAAAATTTAATGCCGTTATCTGCAGGTGGATTATGGCTAGCAGAAACCATTACCCCTCCGACTGCATCGGTTTGATGGGTTAAGTAAGCAACGGTGGGGGTTGGGCATAAACCTAAGTACCAAACATCCAAACCCGCTGCGGTCAGACCTGCAGAGAGAGCCATGGCCAGCATATCGCTGGAATTGCGAGAGTCTTGTCCCAAAATAAATGGCTGATGAGGAGCGGAGCTTTTTCCCAACTCTAATCCTGCACAAAATCCAACCTGGAGTGCTAACTGAGGAGTTAGGTGCTGCCCGACTTGGCCCCGAATCCCATCGGTCCCAAATAAGTTGATATCTTTCGCTGCATCTGCCACTTTTCGCGCCAATTTGTCAGGTTGAATGATGCGATCGCTTTTAGTGACGCTTTTATGTTTAAATTCAGATATAAAAGACATTGGACAATACACTCCACACCGAGGCTGTACGAGTCCATAGGCGATCCAGCAGAGTCATGCATTACCGTTCTTGATGGGGCTGCACTGGTATGGCCTGCTTGGACGTTCGTAAGCTTAACACTTAGGATAGAAAATAGCATGTTGACGGAAAGAGTCGCTGTACGCTTCTGGGGTTTAATGGGCTAGAATGTCGCGGTAGCCTTAGCTAGAGCTTTTTTTGAAGATTAGGCGCTTCTTACCGATTCAATGCGGTTGATGCGAGTATGCCCTATCCTGCAGGATCAATGTCGCTTTCTAACCAATCCTTTTCTTTACCACGACGTCAGCGTTCTCAGCGCAACGTCGGATCGGGGCCTCGTAAGTTTGTTTTTGGTGGCTTCATCAGTCTTTTATTGTTTGGAGCCATTGTTCCTCGTCTCAGTTTTTTACAAATTACGGAAGGGTCTCTGAATCTGCAGCGAGCGGAGGAAAATCGGGTTCGTTTGATTCCCAAGCGCCCTGAACGGGGAAAAATATTAGACCGCAAAGGTCGGATTCTCGCGAACAGCACCTATACCTATTCCGTCTTCGTCTGGCCGATTGCTCAAAAAGATGAGAAGTGGTCTCAAACGGTAGATGTTCTATCTTCTATTCTCAAAATTCCAGAAACGGAGATTCAAGAACGAGTTGAAGTAGAAGGCCATAACTCCACCTCCTTAGTCCGTGTTGCTCAAGGACTGAGCTTTCCGCAAGTGGTAGCGTTGTCCGAGCGGATGAGCGATATTGTGGGGGTCGAAATCGACAAGGAAGCCATTCGCTACTACCCGCATGGTGAATTGGCTTCCCAGGTGATTGGCTATATCGGTGAGATTAACGAAGAAGAACTAGCCCGCAAACAGGACCAGCCGTACCGCCTAGGAGATGTGGTGGGTCAATTAGGGATTGAATCCTCCTACGAACAAAAGTTACGGGGAACCTGGGGCGGTAACCAAATTGAGGTAGATGGTGCTGGCCGGATTGTCCAAATTCTGGGCCAAAAATTGCCCATCGCTGGGGAGGATGTGAAGCTCACCCTGGATCTAGATGTGCAAAAGGCAGCAGAAAAAGCCTTAGGGAAACGGCAAGGCGCTGTGGTTGCCATCAACCCTAAGAATGGCTCCATTATTGCCATGGTGAGCTATCCGGGATTTAATCCCAACTGGTTTGCCAAGCGTGTCACCGAAAAGCAATGGCAAGAACTACAAAACCGCAAATTCCCCTTTGTTAATCGGGCTATGCAGGCCTTTCCACCTGCCAGTACCTTCAAGATCGCAACTGCGATCGCAGGGATAGAATCCGGAAAATATTCACCTAATGCTCTAGTGGCAACCTCAGCATCCGTGCATGGTGTGGGGGATTGGAATGGAGCAGGATTTGGCGTCATCGGTTTCCAAACGGCACTGCAGTGGAGTAGCAATACCTTTTTTGGTCGCGTAGGAGTAGGGACCAGTCCCAAAATTTTGATTGAATGGGCTAAACGTTTAGGGGTTGGTGAGAAAACTGGCATTGATATCCCAGGAGAATCTTCTGGGTTTATCCCGGATCCGGCTTGGAAAAAAGAGGTGTTTAAAGACGCCTGGTATCCAGCCGATACCGTGATGGTCTCCATCGGTCAAGGTGCTGTGCAACTCAGTCCCCTCCAGGTCTCCCTCATTTTTGCTGCCATTGCTAATGGGGGATATAAAGTCAAACCTCACTTATTTCAGTCCGATCAACCCGATGACAAATGGCAGACCTCGCTGAATTTACAACCTAAGACTTTAAACATCATCAGATCGGGTTTACGAGCAGTGGTCACCAGCGGTACAGGACAGGCGTTGAATGTGCCTAGTATCCCTCCTGCTGCAGGTAAAAGTGGGACCGCTGAAGATCCACCTCGCTCATCTCACACCTGGTTTGGAGCCTATGCTCCCTTTAATAACCCAGAAATTGTGGTGGTTGCATTTGGCGAAAATACAGGCGGGGGCGGCGGATCTACAGCGGGTCCCATTGCCTTAAAAGTTCTAGAAGCCTACTTTAAGTCCCAGAAAAAATAATCCTCATTAAGGATCGTTGACGGCCATTGCCAGTTTTTTTTCGGCAACTCTACAATTGAGGAGCAATGATGTCGCCTTGCTTTCGCAAGGCAGGTAGGGCTTATCGAAACGATTTACGGCAATCTCAAAGGCTTAAAGTCTAGTCAAATCAAGCAGCTGCGGCGCCTCTACCACCAGCGGCTTCCAAGTGATCGGATCACGACGTCTGACTTTGCCCAGCGATTGGCTGCCATCAGTACGGATATTCATCAACCCATTAGCACTTATCTCAACCGTCGTGGCCAGGTGATTCGGGTGGGGGTCGGGTCGCCCCGTCAAACCCAAATCCCCCCCTTAGAATTGCCTCGATATGGTGCAGACCGCTTGAGTGGTATACGCTGTGTCGCTACGACTCTCAAGCAAGATGTTCCCAAGGAATCTGCGTTAACAGCGATGGCCTTACAGCGCTTAGATGCGTTGGCGGTGCTCACGATGACTGGATCGGGCTTTGAGCGTCGAGGCGGTGGGGCTACGGGATATGTGAGATCGACCTACCTTGCCCATTTGGTTCCCGATCCAACGACTCCTTGGACCATTTCTTCTCCCTTGAGTCTTGAACAACTGGCTCAACAGGATTTGATGGATCTGGTTGAAGCCTTAGAGTCTGAGTTTGGGCGGTCTCTTCCCACAGGTTCCTCCGATTCATCAGCAACATCTGAACAGGTTTTGATGGTTGGGGTCACGCCTCAAAATATCTCTCAGCAAGAGATGAAGGCGAATTTGGCAGAAGTAGCACTATTGGTCGAAAGTGCTGGAGGCGTGGTGGTAGAGACGATTCACCAGAAGCGATCGCATCCCCATCCTCAAACCGTAGTGGGTGCAGGTAAAGTCAAGGAAATAGCTCTCAGGGCCCAGACTTTAGGTATAACCCTGATTGTCTTCAATCGGGATCTCTCTCCTTCCCAGGTGCGCAATCTAGAGACCCAAATTGGCATTCGTGTCGTCGATCGTACTGAAGTTATTTTAGATATTTTTGCTCAGCGGGCTCAGTCCCAGGCTGGAAAATTGCAGGTGGAACTTGCGCAGTTGGAGTATATGCTGCCTCGATTGGCGGGGCGAGGGCAGGCCATGTCTCGCCTGGGAGGCGGAATTGGTACCCGAGGACCGGGAGAAACCAAGCTAGAAACGGAACGCCGAGCGATTCAGCGCCGAATCAATACGTTGCAACAGGCAGTTAATCAGTTACAGGCCCATCGCTCTCGTCTGCGTCAACGTCGTCAGCATCAGCGGGTACCCTCGGTGGCGGTGGTGGGCTATACCAATGCAGGTAAATCGACCTTACTGAACGTGTTGACCAATGCCGAAGCCTATACAGCAGATCAGCTGTTCGCCACCTTAGATCCCACGACCCGTCGCCTCAGCATTCCAGATCCTGAAACTCACCAGATTCGCAGTCTGGTCTTAACGGATACTGTGGGATTTATCCATAATCTACCTCCACCGTTGATGGATGCTTTTCGAGCGACTTTGGAAGAGGTGACGGATGCCGATGCTTTACTGCATGTCGTTGATCTGTCCCATCCCGATTGGGAAAATCATCTGCGTTCGGTGATAGATCTGCTAGCAACCATGCCCATTACACCGGGGCCAGGAGTGATTGCCTTTAACAAAATGGATCAAGTTAGTAGTGAAGCCCTGGCCCTGGCCCGAGATCAGTTTCCACAGGCGGTCTTTATTTCGGCACAGGAACGTTTGGGCTTGAATACGCTCCGACAGAAAGTGTTGGAATTAATTGACTATGCAGCCATGCCAATGGCTTAGTATAGGCCTCTGCTCCAATGATTCAACTTGCGTGATCCGCATCACTCTCCTCATGATCTGAGATCACTGAATTATGACTATGTTGACTGGAAACTAAGTTCAGTAATCACAAATGTCAGGGAGCAGACTATGTGGATGCAACGCGCCCGTTTTCAGGAAGACCCAGAGCAACCTCAAGTTCAGGCAGAGTGGACCCTTGTTGATGGGCAGCTCGTTTGTCAATGGCAGCCTCTTACGGCTGTTGCAGAAGTGGAGCAGATTCGTGCCTTGCCGAAACGACACAAAGCCGCTTAACTCACGTAGGATTTGAATGATGAGGAGTGCCTAACATCTGCTCATCGTTCAATCTCAAGTTGGAGTCTAGATAGATGATTCAGCTGACTATTTCTGATATGGCCTGTGGGGCTTGCGTTGAGAGAATCGAAGCTGCGATCGCAGCGTTAGATACACAAGCTACGATTAAAACTAACCTGGATAATAAGCAAGTTCAAGTAACATCCCAGCATTCAGATGCAGAAATTCGGCAGGCGATTTCCGCTGCAGGCTACACCCCCACCTAGTCTGTCTAGTCTTTATCTTGCCCGATGGGTTGTTTAGATAAAGATGTTGAGGCAGGCGGTTGCCAAATCACCGATAAATTATTGGCGGGCATTGCCACAGTTTTTTTCAGGCTCAGACCATTTTGAGCTGCAAGATGGTTGACCTCTTCCAGTGTCCGAATCCCCCACTTGGGATTACGGTTTCTCAGAGACTGATCAAAGGCTAGATTGCTGGGAGCTGTAGGCTGGTCTGCTTGGATAAATGGTCCATAGAGATACAACAGTCCTTGGGGAGAAAGGAGGCGAGCAGATCCTGCCATTAATCCCTCTGTGGCTTGCCAAGGAGCAATATGAATCATATTGATATTGATGATGGCTACTATCTCAGACCGCTCTAACCCATAGTGATCCAACGCCTGGACGACTATCTCAGACCAATTGGGTTGGCAGATGTCTACGGCAATCGGCTGATAAAGATTGGCAGCATCAGTTTGGTGTCGCCAAGCCGAAATACTGGTGAGTTGGGGATGAGTCTGATCGCTAGGCAACCATCCTAGATGGGGCAACTGTGAGGCAAAAAAAGCAGCATGTTCCCCTGTTCCACTCGCAATTTCTAGAACAATCCCTTGTTGGGGTAACTCTTGTTTAAGAACGGTCAAGATGGGCTGACAGTTGCGCTGGAAAGCAGCAGCGTATTGTCGTTGATCAACATTGGACATAGCTTTGGGCTGCCTTGGGCACTTTAGATCAATTCTCTACGTCTTCAGTTTTACATCCAGGCTGCAATACTACTTGTGTATCGCCCCTGCATTAACCCAGCTCTTAAATTGTCACAATTTCAACCAAGTCACATGATGTTGGCTGTTACGATATGCTAAAAGACAAGATTTTGTTAAGTATTATTTACTAGTCTTCTTTTTGTTCACCCTCAAGTCTTGGTTTAAACTACCCATGTCAAACCTAAAAAACTCCATTAGGCGTTTCGCCAGTATCGCCCTTTGTGCAGGTTCTCTAGCAGTTGGAGTTCCTTTAATCAGTGAGGCACAAACAAACCCTGGATTTAGTTTTGTATGGGGTGATGGCCCTTCCCAAAAACAGCAGTTGGGCTATGTTTTGAGCTATGGCACCCCAAAACATTTGAGCGATCGATGGCGGCTCAAAATCAAGCGCCAGAGTGTGGCGATTGATCGAATCAACATTACCTATCCAGACTACTTTGATGGCAAATTCAAAGAAAAAAAGATTGAACTTCGCCATGCCCCTAAAAGTCGATTGTTTAACCTCAAGAAGGGCAAAAATATTCCTGTGGATTCTGTCACTGTCGATCCAGATAGTGGTGTCATTGAAATCATTCCTACGGAAGTCATTCCAGCTGATACTGCCATAGAAGTTGTCGCTTCAAATGTCAGGAATCCTAAATCCGGTGGAACCTACTTTTTCAACTGCCGGATTTCCTCCCCTGGAGATGTCGGTTTAATGAAGCCAGTGGGTACCTGGATTATCTCTATTTATCGCAATTAATTTCAGGTATTAGTTAACCTAGCTGAGCTATCTCTCTCCCCTTTCCATTGCAATGTAGATATTGTGAGGAAAGGGGTTATTTATGCTTTCAAAAATTGTGACGATTCTTTAACTGTCCTTGCCTATCGTCACAGGCCTACAATCTCTATATACAGTTATGAAATACCAAGAAAATCCGTTTTGTGGTCAAATGAGTTTTCTTGCTAAGTATTTAGCGTTTTTTAGTTAGATTCTGGCCTGAGATACTGCTGTGTCACCATCAGCAAATATTGCATCCATAACATCTTCCATTTCGCATCCCTTTACTTCATTTATCTATTTCTTTGGCCGTTCGGTTGTTTTGCCTGCTTATTTCAGCAGCGTCAAAGTCTCGGGTTTAGAAAATTTTCCTCAAGAAGGACCTGTTGTCATTGCACCTACGCATCGTTCTCGATGGGATGGCATCATGGTTGGTTATACTTTTGGTCGACCCGTGATTGGCCGAGACCCCCGCTTCATGGTCACAGTCAATGAAATGAACGGTTTTCAGGGGTGGTTTATTCGTCAGTTTGGTGGATTTCCCATTGATCCAGATCAACCTTCCATTGCTGCACTGCGGCATGGGATTGACTTATTACAATCCCATCAAGTGCTCGTCATTTTCCCTGAGGGAGACGTCATGCGGGATCGCTACGTCCAATACCTCAAGCCTGGGTTTGCTCGCCTGGCCATTCAAGCTCAAAAAAAACAAAAAACTGGCCCAGTTATTAAAATCTTGCCTGTAGCCCTTGACTACGGATGTTCAATTCCTAAACAAGGCTGCGAGGTCCATGTCAAAATTGGCTTTCCCCTCAATGCTACTGACTACCCAGGGCCAACTAAAAAAGCGGCAGCAAGCCTTAGCAGCGACTTAAAAGTTGCCCTTAATGGCCTAATTGAAAATTCCGTTCTCAACCCAGAGGTTACAACGTCTGTATCGTTATAAATAACTGGCCTAGGCAAAGTATATAGATGACTCAGCCTAGGCCAGGCTATCTGAAACTTAACGTGCAACCGTTACTTTACGTCTCTCTGCATAATCTGCTTTCAAGCCGGCTGGCTGTTGTGGATGTTGTAAAAGCATTAGCAAAGTAGCATTGGTTTGGAGTTCCCGCCTTAATAAGCCTTGTAGCTCCCGTTCAATATAGCTTTTAAGACCATCCCAGTCTATTGAATGATCATCTGCCTGATTATACTGGTCCCAGCGGTTTCTCAACGCTAATTCAACAGCACTTTGTACCCATGCCTGCCATTTATCAATGGCGATGGTAGTGACTACCCCTCGCAAATGAACTTCAGGTGCTGTCAAGAGTTGACCATCCAGCCCGATTGTGGCAGCGACCGTCACCAGCCCATCTTCTGCTAGGCGTTGACGTTCCTCCAACACATGAGCTTTCAAGATACCTGCTCGGTCCATGAGCTCAATCCCAGAAGGAACCTTCCCATCAATCTGAATGGAGTCTGGAGTCAACGCCACCATATCTCCATTATTGATGATCACCATGTTTTCTTCAGGAATCCCCATACTCTGGGCGGTTTGGGAATGCTTAATTAACATGCGATGCTCACCATGGACTGGCAAGAAGAATTTGGGGCGAGTTAAGTTCAACATCAGCTTTTGATCCTCTTGGCAACCATGCCCCGAGACATGAATGCCATGATGTCGACCATAAATAACGTTGGCACCCTGCATCATCAATTGATCAATGGTGTTGACGACCGAAATGGTATTCCCTGGAATGGGGTTTGCCGAAAAGACCACGGTATCGCCTTTGCGAATTTGAATTTGACGGTGCTCCTTACGAGCAATCCGAGATAGGGCCGCCATTGATTCCCCTTGGGAACCTGTGGTTAAGATTAAAATCTTATGATCTGGAAGATTCCGAATTGCTTTTAAGGGCTCAAACAGACTATCGGGGCATTTGATGTAACCCAGATTTCGAGCATGGGCAATCACATTCAACATAGAGCGGCCGACAACAGACACTGTTCTACCCTGTTTTTGGGCAATGTCTAAAATCATGTTGATGCGATGTACGGACGAAGCAAAGGTTGTCACCAACAAGCGCCCTTTTGCCTGGGAAAACACCCGCTCCAAATTGGGATACACCGAGCGTTCAGAGGGCGTAAAACCTGGCACTTCTGAATTGGTTGAATCACTAATCAGGCATAATACGCCTTGCTCTCCATGTTCCGCTAACTTTTGTAAGTCGAAGTTCTCGCCATCTACTGGGGTGTGATCGATTTTGAAATCCCCTGTAAAAATCACTACCCCAATAGGGGTATGAATAGCGACGGTGAAACTATCCGCCATGGAGTGAGTATTGCGAATAAACTCCACAAAGAAGTGAGAGCCTAAGCGCACAATATCTCGGGGGGCAACTGTTTTTAGCTCTGTCTTGCCAGCAACACCTGCTTCTTCTAGCTTCCGTTGCAACAAGGCCATTGCCAGTCGGGGGCCATGAATGACTGGAATGTCAATTTGCTTTAAGTGAAAAGCAATGCCTCCAATATGATCCTCATGACCATGGGTCACAATCATGCCCTTGATTTTGTGGCGATTTTCACGCAAATAGGTCATATCTGGCAGCACAATATTGACACCGTGCATGCCATCAGTGGGAAATGCTAGCCCAGCATCTACTAGGATAATTTCGTCTTCAAATTCAAAAACACAGGTATTTTTGCCAATTTCATGAAGGCCACCCAAAGGAATAATCTTGAGGGCTTGTTGCGTTTCAGTTTCCGTCATATGGTTCCTTAGCTATAAAGTCTTTTGTTATGTAATGGGCAGACGCTGTAATGCCTGCATTTAATTGCGATTGATCTTGTTGTGGAGCATTTGGGTGTGGAGGTGCTCTATTCCTACAGCAATGCCAAATCCGTTAAGGTTTCTTGCAATTTTTGAATGATTTGATCAGGAGCTTTAGGGAGAGGCAAGCGTGTGGACCCAACTTGCCATCCTTGTAATTGAAGCGCCGCTTTGACTGGAATGGGATTAGTGGTTGCGAACAATGCTTTACATAGAGGGAGTAATTTAAGGTGAATCTCTTTTGCGACTTGCGGTTCCCCTGCCGCAAAAGCAATAACCATCTTTTTAAGCAATTCCCCCACCAAATGACTGGCTACGCTGACTACGCCTGTAGCACCAACGGATAGATAAGGTAAGGTCAGAGAGTCATCTCCAGAGTAAATTGAAAACTCAGGTGGTGTTAAACGACGAATTTGACTGACTTGATCAAGGTTGCCACTGGCTTCTTTAATAGCCACAATATTGCCAATTTCTGCCAATCGAGCGACTGTCTCAGCTTCCAAATTCTGTCCTGTACGGCCCGGGATGTTGTATAACATCAACGGGAAATCAGGAACCGCCTCCGCGATGGCACGAAAATGTTGGTATAAGCCGTCTTGTGGTGGCTTGTTATAGTATGGCACAACCAGCAATGCACCATCTAGTCCTAATTTTGCAGCTTGTTTTGTTGCTTCAATGGCCTCTTGGGTGGAATTAGAACCAGTTCCCGCCATAACTTTAGCTTTATGGGCAACTGCTTTATGAACCACTTGAAACAGTTCATATTCTTCTTGCCACGTTAAGGTGGGTGACTCACCTGTCGTGCCGCAGACTAAAAGGGTGTCTGTGCCGTGATCGGCAAGATGGATGGCTAGCGCTTCGGCCACAGAAAAATTCATCTCCCCAGTATCAGTAAAAGGGGTGACCATGGCTGTCAGAATCTGTCCGAAGAAGGTCACGCGCTGTCCGCTCCGATATTAATGTTCAATGTGCTCATGCGAAAAATGGCAAACTCCAGTTTTCATGGGTGATTAAGCTTAACAAGCTGTATTGATGCTTTTAGAATGCTGGGTGAGATGACCCTCACTCTTGCTCCTTCCACAGAGATGGTGTGCAGGTATAGTTTGACTATGAATTGGCGTTTGCCGCTGCACAACAAGCCCAGCACGGGTACGCTTAGGCAGACGCCACAGCAGCTGGTTTCAACAGTTGTCGTTCTACCAGCAATTCTGCAATTTGCACCGCATTTAACGCTGCGCCTTTCCGGATTTGGTCGCCGCTTAACCACAACTCTAGGCCGTTGGTATGGGAAATATCTTGACGGATGCGACCCACGAGAACTTCATCACGTCCGCTTGCATCAATCGGCATAGGAAAATAATTCGCTTGCCAATCTTCTACCAACTTTACCCCTGGAGAATCCTGTAGGATCGACCGGGCTTTCTCAACTGAAAAAGGCTGAGAAAACTCTAAATTAATGGCTTCTGAATGGGCTCTAAGGACTGGAACACGGATACATGTGACAGATACTCTTAAATCAGAAACATTAAAAATCTTGCGGGTTTCTTGCACCATTTTCATCTCTTCAGTGCAATAACCATTCGCATTCAAGTCAGAATTATGGGGGAATAAGTTGAATGCTAAGGGATAAGGGAAGATCTCTGTGGGCGGCGCATCACCATTCAACATTGCTTGGGCTTGAACTTTCACCTCTTCCATTGCCCGCGCTCCTGCACCACTCGCAGACTGGTAGGTTGAAGCAATAATTCGTTGTACAGGCTGTAACTGGTGTAATGGCCACACCACGACATTCATCAGAATAGTGGTGCAATTGGGATTGGCAATAATTCCTTGATGTTGAGTCACGGCATCAGGATTGACTTCAGGCACAATCAAGGGAACCTGAGGATCCATCCGATAGGCGCTAGAGTTATCAACCACGACTGCTCCAGCCTTCACTGCTTTAGGCGCCCAGGTTTTGGAAACGCTACCACCTGCTGATGCTAGAACTAAATCTATATTCTGAAAGGCTGCTTCACTAACCTCCTCAACCTTAATGGTTTCTCCTTTAAACGTAAGGGTTTGCCCAGCTGAACGATGAGACGCTAGTAGTTTGAGAGAAGATAGCGGAAAATCCCGTTCTTCTAGTAGGGTAATAAGCTCTGCACCTACTGCTCCAGTTGCCCCTAATATGGCTACTCTATATGCTTGACCCAAATTTGATTCCTCCAGCGTCTGTAATTAAAGGGCTAAATAAATAGTTCAATGTGTAAGTTCAGGATAGTTATCAAAGAAAGTTCAGTTTGGAAAGTCTTGGTTGCACAAATGCTAGCTGGGCCGCTTTGAAGTATGGCTCGAAGCTTGTGGGAAATCGAAGGGCTACTGTTGATGTTGCGTCTTGCCTTAAGTAACCTTTCCCTCTAGTTTAGGGCATCAACCTCCGGTCTTTGAAATTTTTGATGTATTTTATGCCCTTAGGTGAGTCACTTTGGACGAAGTGGTTAGAAGATCGTGTGAGGAAAGGTCAGACGCTTATACTTCACTAGGGTTCCCAGTTAGAACTAATTATATCGTTTGCTAGCAACGCATTAAGAACATGAACTGATGCAAAATTGGTTAATCTAGGTTTAGCTGCACTCACAACTTGAATTAGAATAGCTCTACCAATATCAAACAACCCTGTTTGATTAGTTATATTATTCACACATTATTTTTGGTCCGCTGGGAGAGGGAATCGATTTGTCTAAAACTAAAGAGCTACTTAAAGTAACACAGGAAAAGCTCCCTGGCAGTCAAATCAGTCTGGAAATAGAAATTTCTCCTGAGCAATCGCGTCAAGCGTATGAACAAGTGATTACGAAGTTCATGCGATCTGCTAATATTCCTGGTTTTCGCAAAGGTAAAGTACCTAAGCAGGTTATTCTCCAGCGGTTTGGCACAGATCAATTAAAAGCTTCTGCGTTGGAAGATTTAGTACAAAAGAATTTTGAAGCTGCGGTCAAGCAAGAAGATATTGAAGCGTTAGGTAACGTTCAGTTCCGCTCGTCCTTTGATGAACTCGCCGCTCAGTTTGAGCCGGGCAAGTCGATTGTGTTTGCCGTTAGTGTTGATGTTCCTCCTGAAGTCACACTCAAGACGTATCAAGACTTTAAAGTTACGGCTGAAAAGATAGAGTATGAGGCCGCTAAGGTTGATGAAGTGCTAGAAGAGCATCGATCGTCCAATGCGACCTTGGTTCCCGTCGAGGATCGAGCTGCAGCTGCTAACGATGTCACCCTCGTCGATTTTGAAAGCCGCTTTTTGCCTAGTGAGTCAGACGCTGATGAAGAAGGTGAGACTCCCGAAGGGGAGTCTGTCCAAGATTTTCAACTGGAACTCGTGAAAGGGAAGTTTATCGACGATTTGATTGACGGCATCATCGGCATGCAAATTGGGGAAACCAAGGATATTGCAGTTACGCTCCCTCCAGAATATTTCCAAGATGAATTGGCCGGTCGCTCAGCCGAATTTACCGTCAATCTCAAGGATATCAAGGCGAAAGAGTTGCCACCTTTAGACGATGATTTTGCCCAAGATGTGAGCGAGTTTGCGACTTTAGCAGAATTGCGCCAGTTTTTAGAGGATCAATATCAGCAAGAGGCCCAAGACAGTACGGATGCCAATGTAGAAGCAGCCCTGCTAGAAGCCTTGATTGAAGAGCTAGATGTTGATCTGCCTGAAAGCATGATCGATGATGAGCTGAATGTCATGATTCGAGAGACCCTCAGTCGCTTGCAGTCTAATGGTTTAGACATCAATAAGCTGGTGACTAAAGAGATGTTGGGGGAGATGAAGGAGCGAATGCGGTCTGATGCGATTCCTCGCTTGAAGCGAACATTGGCTTTGGCTGAAGTGGCTAAAGCGGAATCGATAAAGATTGAAGCGGATGCTATTGAACAGCGATGTCAAGAGATTTTAAAAGATCTGCAAGGACAAGAGATTGATCGGGATCGCTTGGAAGCTGTTGTTGAAGATGAGTTGCTACATAAGCAGGTGGTTTCCTGGTTAACTGAGCATTCTGATGTGGAATTGGTTGAGCCAAAACCTGAGGAGGATGCTGAGGAGTCAGCAGCTAAAGTAGAGGAAGACGCTCCTATTGCTGAAGAAGAATCATCTGAAGCTAAAAAAACTGCTAAATCGGTAGCAAAAAAGACATCTACAAAAAAAGCTAAGTCAGCTAAAGAAGCTGAGGAAGCGGTCGATGAGACCAAGGATGAATCAGCCGCCAAGAAGACAAGTACAAAAGCTAAGCGTTCAACTGCAAAAACAACTAAAAAAACGTCTACTAAGGCGAAAAAAACATCTGCCAAGCCCAAAGAAGATGATTCAAACTCTGATGCTGAATAACGGGTTGCCAGGCAGTTTAACTACGAGGGCAGCTTTTTCCAAAAGAGTTAAGGCATAATATAACTGGTTGATATGGTGAGCGGGTAGTTGCTGTAGAGCCCGACACCTAGATATCCCTAACACTACCCATTGATACGATTAACGTTGAGGTCCATGAACTTGTCTCATTCTTCTGATCACTTCTATCCTGGTCTGTCTGGTGAGTCCAGTCCTACCTATATGCCGCCTCGCAATATTGTACCGATGGTTGTTGAGCAGTCTGGCAGAGGGGAGCGGGCTTTTGATATTTACTCTCGCTTATTGCGTGAGCGGATTGTCTTTTTGGGTGGAGGAGGCTCTGCCAACGGAGGCGGCATTGATGATGCCGTTGCCGATGCAATTGTGGCCCAACTCCTCTTCCTGGAATCAGAAAATCCTGAGCAAGATATTTACCTTTACATTAATTCACCTGGCGGTTCGATCACGGCAGGAATGGCTATTTACGACACAATTCAGCATATTCGCCCCGATGTTTGTACCATTTGTTTTGGTTTAGCAGCTAGTATGGGTGCGTTCCTTTTATGTGCAGGTACTGCTGGCAAACGCATGGCGTTACCAAATGCACGAATTATGATTCATCAGCCTTTGGGCGGTGCTCAAGGTCAAGCTGTAGATATTGAAATTCGAGCTAAAGAAATTTTGTATCTTAAGAGCAACCTCAACCATCTCATGGCAGGCCATACAGGCCAGCCTTTTGAGCGGATTGAGGCAGATACCGAGAGAGATTTCTTTATGTCCGCAGAAGAAGCACAAAAATATGGTTTGATTGATCAAGTCCTCACTAGACAAAATCTTCCTAACCACTCTGAAGCCGTCAGTGAAGTCCACTAAGAGAAAGCCATGTCTAAATATGACTCCCATCTCAAATGTTCATTTTGTGGTAAATCTCAAGAACAGGTTCGTAAGTTAATTGCTGGGCCGGGGGTCTATATCTGCGACGAATGCGTGGATTTATGCAACGAAATTCTAGATGAAGAGCTATTTGATACTGCAAGCACCATGCCTGCTGCGAGTAGAGCA
This sequence comes from Acaryochloris marina S15, assembly GCF_018336915.1. GTDB lineage: Bacteria > Cyanobacteriota > Cyanobacteriia > Thermosynechococcales > Thermosynechococcaceae > Acaryochloris > Acaryochloris marina_A. The sequence goes on from NZ_CP064923.1 coordinate 189,196, forward strand.
CCTGTGGCAGAGCGTAAACGGTCTCAATCTGCTCCACTGTCGCTCAACCAGCTCCCTAAGCCACGAGATATTAAATCATATTTAGACGAACATGTCATCGGACAAGACGAAGCTAAGAAAGTCTTGTCCGTTGCCGTATATAACCATTACAAGCGTTTGAGCATTAGCCAGGCATCGGCAGACTCTGTTGCTGAGTTGGATGATGCGATTGAATTACAAAAATCTAACATTCTGTTGATTGGCCCCACAGGATGTGGCAAAACTCTGTTGGCTCAGACCTTGGCCCAAATGCTCGATGTTCCGTTTGCAGTGGCAGATGCCACGACTTTGACGGAAGCTGGCTATGTCGGCGAAGACGTTGAAAATATTTTGTTACGGCTTTTGCAGGTCGCTGATCTGGATGTAGATGAAGCCCAAAGAGGGATCATCTACATCGATGAAATTGATAAGGTGGCGCGCAAGAGTGAAAATCCTTCTATTACCCGAGATGTTTCCGGTGAAGGGGTTCAGCAAGCTCTATTAAAAATGTTGGAAGGAACGGTAGCCAATGTTCCTCCGCAAGGGGGGCGGAAGCACCCATACCAAGATTGCATTCAAATTGATACCACCAATATTCTGTTCATCTGCGGTGGGGCGTTTGTAGGTCTTGACAAAATTATTGAGCAGCGGACTGGTAAAAAAGCCATGGGGTTCATCCAAGGTGAACCAAAAGCAAAAGAGCAGCGCACTGCCGATATGCTGCGGGATTTAGAAGCTGAAGACTTGGTCAAGTTTGGGATGATTCCTGAATTTACAGGTCGAATCCCGGTGATGTCTGTAATTGAAGCCCTAGATGAAGATGTGCTATGTCAGATTTTGACTGAGCCGCGCAATGCCTTGGTAAAGCAATATCAAAAACTATTGCGGATGGATCGTGTAGAGCTGGAATTTCAGCCCGATGCGATTCGTGCCATCGCCCAAGAGGCCTATCGACGCAAAACGGGAGCTCGAGCGCTGCGAGCCATTGTCGAAGAGATTATGCTGGACGTGATGTATGAGCTGCCGTCTCAATCTCGCAAAGAGCTAACCCAATGTTTGATCACCCGTTCTATGGTGGAACAGCGGTCGACGGCTGAGCTGTTAGTGCATCCTGCCGCAATTTCGACCCCAGAATCTGCATAAGTTCGTTTCGGTCAAACTCCATGCCTCAGGTTCTCATTCGCGGTCATGATCACTACTATGAGTGGGTGAGTCAGGAACCTCGTCAGTTGGGATCTGAGAAGCCTGTAATGGTTTTTCTGCATGGCTGGGGAGGCTCAAGTCGCTATTGGCGGCCAGTTGCTCAAGCACTGGCTACCAACTTTGATTGTTTACTCTATGACCTTCGTGGATTTGGGCAGTCTCAAGATTTGATTCGGGCTTCTAGAGCAGTTGAGACTTATACGATTCAATCCTATGTTGAGGATTTAGCAGCCCTGTTGGATGCTTTGGATGTTCCACAGGTGTTTCTCCAAGCTCATTCCATGGGATCGACGATTGGTGCCTTGTTCCTTAACCAATATCCTCAGCGAGTTCAGCAAGCGATTCTCGCCTGTAGTGGGTTGTTTGAATATGATGAGGAAGAATTCCGTCAGTTTCATCAGGTGGGCGAGTGGGTGGTGCGGTTACGGCCTCGCTGGCTGGCCCAAGTGCCCCTGTTAGATCGACTATTTATGGCTCGCTTCCTCCATCGGTCCATCGCTGCTGACCAACGTCGAGGGTTTGTATCAGACTATGTCAGTGCAGATGCGGTTGCTGCTTTGGGCACCTTATTGTCTGCTGTGAGTGAGGCGGTGGCAATGGCGATGGCTACAGAGTTTGCCCAGCTCCAAATACGAACCTTAATTGTGTCAGGGGATAAGGATCAGATTGTCCCAGCTGACTCGGGGGAAGAGGCTGCAGCTTTGAATCCCAATATTGACTATGTGAGGATGGCCCAAACAGGGCATTTTCCCATGCTGGAAGACACCGCCACCTATCTACAGCATATCCACCACTTTCTAACGCCAGTACCCTGTTGAGATGGTAGAGTGCGCCCCCGATCTTCAGATTCAACCCCTGGGAACTGATTTAGTTCACCGGATTGCGGCAGGAGAGGTGATTGATTCTCTGGGGGCTGTGGTGCGAGAGCTGTTGGATAATGCCCTGGATGCTGGAGCCGATCGTATCAGCATTTCCCTTTGGCCCCAAGACTGGCGGGTTCAGGTGGTTGATAATGGCCAAGGCTTGACTGCTGCAGATTTAGCGCAAGCTGCCACTCCCCACACCACCAGTAAACTGCAGCGAGAAGAAGATCTGTGGGATATCCATACCCTCGGTTTTCGAGGTGAAGCCCTCCATAGTTTGGCTCAAATGGGGCGGTTAGAGATTTGCAGCCGACCGATGGGAACGGCCCAGGGATGCCGAGTTCGGTATGATCACCAGGGCCATGTGGTGGCCCAAGAGACGGTTGCGATCGCAACCGGTACCGTCGTCACCGTTGCCGATTTATTTCAGGACTGGCCCACCCGCAAACAAGCCCTCCCCGATCCAGCGCGACAAATGCGGGGGGTGCAAACCATCATCCATAACCATGCCCTCTGTCACCCCCAGGTCACCTGGCAGGTTCAGCAAAATAATCGCTTGTGGTTTAGTATTGCCCCAGCCGAGGTGGCTCAGGATATTCTTCCCCAGTTACTGGCGACCCTGCGACCCGGGGATTTATGCCATCATCGCTTCCAAATTCCCGATCTACCGGGAGACAATGCTGTAGAAGTTGTGTTGGGCTTGCCCGATCGCTGCCATCGCCATCGCCCGGATTGGGTGAAGGTGGCGGTCAATGGTCGCTGTGTCCAAGTCAGTGGTGAAGATGCGGGCCAGTCTCATCCCTTGGAGCAAACTATTCTAGCGGCGTTTCGCCAAACCCTACCCCGCCATCGCCATCCCCTATGCTTTATTCACCTCCATGCCGACCCCCAGCATGTGGATTGGCATCGACATCCCGCTAAAACAGAGATTTATCTTCAGCACTTAGACCAGTGGCGACCTGCTATTACGACGACGATTCAGGAGGCGCTGCAAATTCCTGCTGATATTAGGGATTCGGGCCATACCCAGAAAATTCGCCAGTTGATGAAAGTGGCGGAGGCCAAAGGGGTCTACCACTTACAGCAGCCATCGATACTGTCTCCCCAGCCTGAACAAGCGGCGAGCGACTCCGGCTTTAATATCCTCAAGGCCATTGCCCAATTGCACTGTACCTATATTGTGGCTGAACATCCGACGGGGGTTTGGCTGGTGGAGCAGCATATCGCCCATGAGCGGGTGCTCTACGAACAGCTGGGACAGGACTGGCATTTAGTGCCCTTGACTCCACCCCTGATGCTGCGGGATTTAACCGAGGGACAGGTGGAGCAACTCACGGATATCGGCATTGATATTGCTGAGTTTGGCCATCAGCTATGGGCCATTCGCTCGGCTCCTCAACGTCTGGTAGAACGCTCTGATTGCGAAGCGGCACTGATTGAACTCAGTCAATGTGAGAGTATTGAAGCAGCCTTAGCTGCCACCGCTTGCCGGAGTGCCATTCGCAATGGCATGGCCCTCAATCTGTTGGAGATGCAAAACTTGTTGGATCAATGGCAACAAACCCGCCATCCACGTACTTGCCCCCATGGACGACCGATTTATTTATCGATGGAAGAAGCGGACTTATCTCGGTTTTTCCGTCGGCACTGGGTGATTGGTAAAAGTCATGGAATCTAGATATCAATGGTTCAACTTAGTAAACAAGGATTGATTCTAGGATTAGGTCCTTTGGCCTTTGCGATCGCATTTGGGGTTACCTATCTATCAGACCGTGATACTCGGCGGGCCTCCGTTACAGGGTTGGCAGCCCTTTCTGCAACCTATGCCACAGGACTGATCGCCACTGAAGATCGCCGCCGTGCAGCCCTGGCAAGTGCTAGCCACCTTCAGATTCAGATGCCGCTTCAGACGAGTTCACCGCCTGTACCCTCAACCCCTGTGTCCAAATCGGCACCCAGTGAGGTCGCTGTTTTTTGGGATTATGAAAATGTCAAAATTGCTGCCCAAGGGATTCAGGCTCCCCTGGCTGAATCTTTAGTGGATTATTCTCAATCCCAAGGCCATACGCGGCTGAAAATCGTCTACTCCAACTGGCGACGGGAAAAAGAATCTTTAGTTCAGGCCCTGTATAGCTTAGGGTTTGAGCCCATCCATGTTTCAACGGGCAAAGAAAATGCAGTTGATGTCAAATTGACCGTTGATTGTTTAAATACGGCTTATCAATATCCCGATGTTGGACATTTTATTATCGTTACAGGCGATCGTGATTTTGTACCCTTGGTGAATGCCTTAAAAACCCTAAAAAAACGGGTGACCCTGATTGGACGAGCTGAAGTGGCTAGTAATCAGCTGTTACTCAGTGCCGATGAATTTATTGATTTAGAGAAGCTGGATACTGAAGAGACCGAAGAGACCACTCCCACCAAACGACTCACCCAATCCATTAGCTATGAGGATGCCGTTGCCTGCTTACTCGCAGCCATTAACCTGGCACGGGATCAAGGTAAAAGTACCCGGTTTGGGGCGGTTGATCGATTGATGCGGGCCAATGTCAAATACGCCTATGCCGGGGTGGCGTCGATTACCCGTCCGGATGCTGCTTCGTTTACCAACTTCAGTGCCTTTGTTGATGCGGCAGCTACGGCTGGACAAGTCCAAATTAAAACCCTAGCAGGATTTAAAGAACTGTTTTTGCCGGAAGAAGATCCGGAAGCGGAGTCTGAATTTAGCTCTCAAGATTCTGGCCCTCTCACCCGTGAACAGTGGAAAATTATCCTCGATCAGGTGCAAAGTGCTTTTAAGGAAACTGATCCAGAGCATAATTCCTATGGTCGGTTTATGTCCTTGTTCTTTTATGTTCGGTTGGCGAAGAAAGATGGTCGCCTGCCCCATAGCAATGAGCGGCTCAAGCAATCCCTCAGTCGCTTGGTGGATCAAGGGATTTTGATGGAACAAGCCAATCGCAGTTTTCGCGTCGGAGAGAATTGGGAAGACAAAGTTGAGGGTTGGCTAGACCAATTGGTGCAAACGGAAGGAGACTCTTAAACCCTGAGTCTGGCCTGAGCTATGAGGCATAGGTAAGGGAACAGGGCAAGGCAATGCCATATCCCTGGACATAGTCTATGCCCATGGTCTGTAGCTTTTTCCGGGTGGAGAGATCGCCGACAGATTCTGCAATCGTTTGCAAGCCCATCACATGGCCAATGTGGTTGATCGATTCCACAATGGCCTGAGTGGCAGGATCGTTGGCCATATCTTCAATAAAGTGACCATCGATTTTCAGATAATCTACCGGTAAGGTCTTCAAATAGGCAAACGACGATAATCCACTGCCAAAATCATCCAGGGCAAATTTGCAGCCCAACTGTTTGAGTTCATTAATAAACGTAATGGCTTGATTGAGATTAGAAATAGCTGCTGTTTCCGTAATTTCGAAACAAATTTGAGGGGCAGCATGGGGATAACGCTGGAACTGCTCTTGTAGAAACTGCAAAAATTGCTCATCCCCAATACTGGCTCCAGAGAGGTTGATCATATAGGGTAAAGGCTGATCCGCTCCGGTTTTGGCCATTTGGGGAGGGTTAAAGTGATCCACTAAAAACTGACTGATCACCCAGCGATCAATTTCCGGCATGAGATTGTAGCGTTCAGCAGCAGGAATAAAGGTGGCGGCACTGACTACCTGATCTTGCTCATCCACCATGCGGAGGAGTACCTCACAACATTGGTGGATCTCAGATTGATTGGGATCGGTGGGGACAATGGCCTGACCATAGAGGCGAAACCGATTTTCTTCTAAAGCCTGCTTGATGCGACGACTCCACCGCTGGGTTCCCCGCTGTTGGACGAGTTCTAAATCATCGAGCTGATAGACGTGAATGCGATTACGGCCTCGGGCCTTGGCCGCATAGCAGGCGGCATCGGCTGCGCTAATGAGGCTAGACAGATTGTGGCTATCGTAATTAATGGCCACTAGACCAATGCTGAGGCCAATGCTAAAGGTTTGTTCATTCCAGCTAAAGCGGAACGCTTGTAAGCGCTGCCGGAGCTGTTCTGCAATCACTTGGGCCCGTTCCATTGAGCATTGGTGCAGCAGCAACCCAAATTCATCCCCTCCTAAACGAGCGATAACATCGGTGCTGCGAATGGTGTGTTTGAAGAGTTCTGCCACCTGCTGGAGGAGTTCATCCCCTGCGGCATGACCACAGGTATCGTTGACAATCTTGAACTGATCTAGATCGAGATAGCAAAGGACATGCTGTAGCTGATCGCGATGGGCAGAGTGTAGGGCTTTCTGGAGCAGCTGTTCAAATTGATAGCGATTGACTAACCCGGTGAGGGAGTCATGGCTGGCTTGCCAGGTCATTTGCTGGGAGAGCTGACGAGATTGACTGACATCTCGAAAGACTACGACGATACCGAGAATATGGGTGTTGCGATCGCGAATCGGTGCTGCCGAATGATCGATGGCATATTCTTGGTCATCCTGGGCAATCAAAAGGGCTTGATGCTCAGAGATGGCAATTTCTCCTGTCATCAATACGGAATCAATTAGCTGAATATCAGGGCGGCGTGTCGTTTCATCGACCACCTGAAAGACATCATGAATAGGATGTCCTTGAGCCTCAAAACAGGACCACCCCGTTAGTTTTTCAGCCACGGCGTTGAGGTGACGAATTTGGCCCTGGGCATCCGTCGTAATCACCGCATCACCAATCGATTGCAGGGTCACTTGGGCAAGTTCTTTCTCTTGGAATAGTTCTTGTTCCATATACTTGCGGTCTGTGATGTTATGGGCCACCCAAATGACAGACGTGGGAGACAGGGGCGTAATACTGGCCACATACCAAGTCGGTACTGAGGTCGAGGGCAATTGATACTCGAAGGTAACGGTTTCTTGGTCGTTGATCGCTTGCTGAATATGGTCGTGAAAGGCTTGAGCTTGCTCATTTTCGAGCAGCAATACTTCCGCCGTTTGATTGATCATCTCTACCATATCTGGCGAGACGAGGGAGGGGGGAATCGCATTAATTTGCTGAGTCTCGGTATCAAACACGAACACAATATCCGTCATGCCATCAAAGACGGCCCGAATCTGAGCTTCGCTGGAGCGGACCTTATCCTCTAAAACTTTTCGTTCGGTGATGTCTACACAGGAACCGATATAGCCGACAAAGTCACCATTGGGTAAAAAGCGAGGGGTACCCATATCGATCAGCCATCGATAGGCTCCATCATGCCGCCGGAGCCGATATTCCATACAAAAGGGTTCACGGGCATCAAAGGAAGCCGTACAGATGTCTAGAGATGTTTGTCGATCCTCAGGATGTATCCCTTCAGCCCAACCCTTGCCCAGCTCGTGGGCCATGGTCTGTCCTGTAAATTCAAGCCATTGTTGATTAAAAAACGTGCACTGTTTGTCTATCCCTGATATCCATAACAGCACAGGAGCACAGTCCGCCATTTGTTGAAACCGTTGCTCACTTTCCCGCAAGGCAGTTGCTGCCTGGACACGATCGCTAACGTCCCGCTGGACCATCAGGATATAGGGATCTTGACTGGTGGGATCCGTTACCACAGTACAGGAGCAATCAATGACTAATGTCGTATCGTTTTTACAGATAAATTCAAGGGTTTGACGATAACTACCCTGATCAATCAACTGAGCTAAATAGGTCTCATACTCGACTTGGCTGCTGTCGTTAAAGTAGGTCTTGATTAAGCTACCTAATAGTTCCGAGACTTTATACCCTGATTGTTGGATAGCCGCTTGATTGACTCGGCGAATCACACCGTGGAAATCAACGACAAATAACGCATCAGGGGCAGCATTAAACAACATTCGAAAGCGTTTCTCACTCGCTCGGAAGGCAGATATACCCAGGGAAACTCGGGTTTCTAGTTCTCGATTGAGCTGTTGACGTTCCAGTTCGGCTTGTTTGCGATCACTAATATCTTGCACCATCACAATGAAGTAATCGGGAGCCCCTGTGGCAGTTATGGCTAAGGATATGGTCAAATCCAGCCAGGCTGAATGTCCTTGAGGATGCCGATAGTGATGTTCCAGCTGAATAGAGTCTTGCTGTTGGGATTGTAGTTTCTCCTGCCAGTTCTCTGCTCCCTGGGGCATCTGAAGCACATCATGTACGAGATGATGGCAGACTTGGGTTTGTATTTGGTGTAATATCTCGCAGAATTTTTGGTTGGCCAACATCACTTGCCCTTGCAGATTGACATGGGCAATGCCAATCACGGCTTGCTCGAACATGACTCGAAAGCGTTCTTGGCAGAAATATAAGGTGGCCGCATCGGCCTCGACTTGTTTTTCGAGATTTGTTTTTTGATGTTGTAACGATAAGATCCGCTCATCTTGAATTTGTTCTACCTGCTGATGCAAAACCTCGGCGGTGTGATGCGCTTCGGGTACATTGAGGGCAGCCAAAATGCTGGCTTGAGTTAAAACGCCGGCTAAGTCTCCCTGCTGTCCCATCACCACGAGGCGGCGAACCTGTATTTTCTGCATGGTTTGATGGGCATCCCAAAGCTTGTCATCTAAGTTGAGGCAAACTAAGGGCTGACTCATAACCGTTTCCGCCAGGGTTGTGCGGAGGTCGAGGCTGAGGGCTTGGAATTTAACGATATCTCGCTCGGTGACAATGCCCAAGGGCTTAATTCTGCTGCCTTGAGACTGCTGTTGGACAATCACCACACAACTCATTTTGTACATCGCCATTCTTTGGGCCACTTGCTGGATGCTGGCTGTGGGAGGGGCCGTCACTACGGTTGGCGTCATCACCTCACTCACATGCCGCAACTTCAGCAACATGGTTGGTTCTAAGACTTTACGAATGCTCTCTGTGGTAATAACCCCTACCAATCCACCCGTTGCGTTCAGGATCGGTAAATGACGGATATTTTGGGTTTGGAGTATAGAAAGAGGGGTCAGAATATCCTGTAGCTCAGTGTCCAGGAGGGTCAATGGCTCCGGACTCATGACCTTTGAGGCGCTGATCTGGCTAAAGTCTGTCTCTGTTGTACTGAGCTTAACGATATCTCGCTCCGTCAAAATGCCCACTAATTTCTGCTGCTGTTGGACTAAGACATAGCTGAAGCGTTGGCGGTTATCGCCTTTGGCTTGACCTTCCCGCCCCAGACTCATCAGCAAGACCACTTCCTTGAGACTGGCTTGAGGGGGAACAACCAGAGGATGGTGATCCATACTGGCTTGCACAGCAGTAGGGTTCAACCATGGTTGTTTCACCTGGGTGCTAGGTTGGCTGGTCATAGATAGCAATCCTCAGCAGGGGCCAATCAAGTCCGGGAATCAGGTTAAAGGCTTAATTTTCACACAAAACACCCAGAAAATGCTTTCCTAGGTTGCCCTAAATCCTTGTGAGGTCTAACATCTTATTACAAAAGATGACAGCCTCTTGTTTGAGTCGCTAGAGAGCAGCCCTCTTAAACACCACAATGGGCAATAGTTACACCTTTCCCTCCATCGGCTTGTTCCGCGAATTCGTAACGAGAAACCAGGGGATGTTGCTTAAGATAAGCTTGCACACCTAGACGAAGTTTGCCGGTCCCATGCCCGTGAATGATCCATAGGGGGCCTTGAGCTTTTGCGATCGCATCTTCAATCACCACTTCCGCATCGGCCACTCTAGACCCCCTGATATCTAAGGTGTTCTGGGAGGTGCGAACCATGGGGGCAGAATTTTTAGGTGTATTGTCTTCTTTTTTAGGTGCACTATCAGTTTGCTTGGGTGGTGGCGCGACCTTCTCGCCCGTTAAGGACTCCACCTCAGTGGGCTTGACGGTCATTTTCATCATCCCAAACTGGACTATCAGTTCCTGGGTAGGCGTCACCTTAATTACGTCTGCTTTCTGGCCAATACTGGGAATGCGAACCCGATCCCCCACCTGGGGGTGAAACCCTTTGGGGGGTGGCGCTTTGGGTTTGGTGCGAGAGGGGAGCCGCTGGTTAGCGATTTTCTCTAGGCGTTGGGTGGCATCCTGGGCAGCGGGGGCTGATTTGGGCTGTTGTTGGAGGTCGCGAATCACTTGTGCGATCGCTTGCTTAGCTCGCCGAATTTCTTCTTGCACCGCCTGTTCCTGCTGTTGCCGCAGTTTTTGTTCACGGACTTTCAAGTCAGATGCTTTTTTAGACACTTGTTGATGCAGCTGTTCGGTACTTTGCAATAGCTTGGCAGCCGCTTGAGCTTTGGTTTCCTGTTGGCGACGTTCGGTTTCTAACCCGGCAATCACCTGATTGACATCATCCGTCTCGCCATCCATCTGGGCTTGGGCTTGAGCAATCACCTGCTCGTTCAATCCCAATCGTTGGGCAATAATTAAGGCATTCGAGCGCCCCGGAATCCCCCAGAGCAGCCGATAGGTAGGCTGCAAGGTGGCATCATCAAATTCTACGGAAGCATTTTCAAACCGGGCATCGGTATATTTGAGCGCTTTGAGTTCACCAAAATGGGTGGTCGCTATGGTGAGCTGAGCATGATCTGCCAAATAGCGGAGGAGGGAAATGGCTAGGGCACTCCCTTCTAGTGGATCTGTGCCCGCTCCTACTTCATCTAATAGGACCAAAGATTGATCGCTTAAGGCCGAAATAATATCCTGAATTCGGCGAATATGACCGGAGAAGGTGGATAGGCTCTGTTGCAAGGATTGTTCATCCCCAATATCCGCCAAGACCTGATCAAACCAGGGGAGTTCCACAGGCTCTTGGGCTGGGACAAATAACCCCACCTTGGCCATGATCGTGGCTAACCCTAGAGTCTTTAAAGTGACGGTTTTTCCCCCCGTATTGGGGCCAGTGATCGCCACGACCTGAATATGGGGTTGAATGGTGACATCAATGGCCACCACCTCTGGCCCTTGTTCATGTTGCTGTTGCCAGATCAACAGGGGGTGACGCAACCGACGCAGGGTTAAGGTTTCGCTATTATTGCGGTCTACAAACCGAGGTCGATTTGCCCCTAGCCAATAGCTATATCGCGCCCGAGCCGTGGCTAAATCAACGGCAGTGACAATGAGAATTAGGGTTTCTAGATCGACATGAACCTCTGCAATTTTTGCCGTTAGGGCTTGGCGAATGGCTTCGGCTTCGACCTGCTCTTGTCGGGTCAGTTGCCGTAGACGATTATTCAACTCCACTGTCGCCCTAGGTTCAATGTAGAGGGTGGCACCACTGGTGGAGGTATCGTGGACAATCCCTGGCACGGCATCTTTCTGGGGGGCCTTGACGGGCACCACAAATCGATCGCTGCGTTGGGTAATCAGCCGTTCTTGTAAGGCTGCTCCCTTACGCTGCAACAGCCGTTGCAAGATGGTTTGCACCTCATTACGAACTTGATGCTGTCGTTGACGGATGCCCAGCAATTTTTCGCTGGCCCGGTCGGCAACTTCGCCTTGTTCATCAATACAGTGGCGAATCTCTTGCTCCAGCTCTGGGTAGGTCCGCAGGTCGGCCACCAGCTGATTGAGGCTGGCTAATTCTGGATAACGATTAATGATTCGGCGTAAGTTACGGCTACCGAATAGGGTCGTGGCGACTTGCAGGAGTTCTTCACCACTAAGGATGCCTTGGCGTTGCGATCGCGCCAAAGCTGCGCTGATGTCATAAATCCCTTCAAAGGTCAGGGACGTGAGCAGTTGAGTTTCTAAATCGTAAACTTCTTGGGTTTGCTGCAATAAGGTTTCACTGGTGCCAACCGTTTCAGGAAGCGCCAACTGGACCGCTGCAGAAACGCCTAACTTGGTTGCCGCAAAGGTGGACAGGTGCTGGCATAAGCGCTCCCACTCCAGCAGCTCTAGAGTTTTTTCAACAATCACAATGTTTGAATGCGAACCGGTTATTCTCCACTCCTGTCATCGTAACAAGCAAACTCTCAGGTGAGGAGATGAGCGAACTGCGGCAAAAGCTGAATGTGCTCTTTACTGAGAGCCAATATTTGCCTAATGCTTACAGGTTTCATCTTCTTGGCAAGATAGCTTGCAACACTTCAAGCATCATAGTTATGACTCTTTGCTTGGCTGCTTGAGACGGATGCTCTTGGATTAGCCAGATGGTGATTATGTTGACTCGATATTTATATGTCATTGATGTCACCCTACACCTGGTAGCCATTATCGAACGCCAATCAAAATCATAAATTGATAAGGATCCAACATCAGCTTTTGGGTGGCGGTGATTGTGGTTCCCGACACAATATCCGTAAAGGTTTTGCGCATACCTAGTAGCCGTAACCGTCTCCCTACAATGGCCTGCTCATTTTCAGTAAAGTTGCCGAGCACCAACACACTTTGATCATCATGATGGCGGAAATAGCCAAACACATGATCATTCCCTGGATCCATCAAAACCGTTTCTGACCCCGTAAACGCCCGGTTTTGCTGACGAATATTAATGAGCCGCAGCAGTCCCAAATAGATTTGCCCCCAGACTTCTTCTGAGTTACGGCGCGAGTCAGCCCTTGCCCAATCGAACGCAAGTCGATGGGCCCATCGACTATCTCCGTCCTTCTCCGGTGACTGACCATAGTCATAGTCGTTGAGGATGCCTAGCTCATCGCCTAAATACAGGAGGGGAATGCCCCCGATGGTTAATAAAATGCCGTGCAGCAGCAAAATTCGCCGAATGGCCAGCTCTACTTGGGCTGAATCCTGTTCATAGAGACCTTTCTCTAAACCACAAAGAGAAGCCGTGGTTCCCGAAATACGGGCGAGTTGGGTGTCTGGATTTTCTTGAAACGGTAGGCCACGGGCAAAACTATTTTCAAATCGATTGGTATAAAACGCCGTCAAGAACTGGCGATGGTGCAATGGATTGATATTGAGTTCCCAGGCATCATTGTCCGAAAAGGTCCAGCCGATGTCGTCATGGCACCGAATATAGTTGACCCAAGCACAGCCTTCTGGCAAGTCAAACCGCTTCTGCATTGCGTGGCGCAACACTTGGGTATTCCGAGTTGCCAGGGCTTCCCACAACAGGGCCATCAACTGTGGATTGTAGGAAAGGGGACATTCCTCTTCACCGATATAGCGTCCAACTTCATCAGGATGGACGATCGCTTCCGATTTGAAGACCATCGCGGGAGCCGCAATTTGCAACACCGCATTAAAGGCTTGAATCAGGAGATGGGCTTCCGGTAGATTCTCACAAGTACTCCCTAGCCGCTTCCACAAAAATGCTACAGCATCCAGCCGCAACACTTCGACCCCCACATTGGCTAGGAACAGCATTTCCTCAACCATATGGCTAAACACCGTGGGATTTTCGTAATTCAGATCCCATTGGTAATTACAAAAGGTCGTCCAAATCCATTTGCGAATTTTGGTGCGGTAGGTAAAACAACCCGGATGCTCATCGGGAAAAACTGAATTAACCGTTTGTTCAAACTCATCGGGTAGCTCGCGATCGCAATACATCCGGTAGTACTCCTGATGCTCGCGATCGCCTGCCATCGCTTGCTTCGCCCATTGATGCTCATCAGACGTGTGATTAAACACGAAGTCTAGGACCAGACTAATGCCATGTTGCCGCAGTTCGGTGGCGAGATTTGCCAGTTCCTCCATGGTGCCTAAAGAAAGATCCACTTCGCGATAACTACTCACGGCATAGCCGCCATCGTTGTCGCCCTCTAGGGTTTTGAATAAAGGCATCAGATGCAAGTAGGTGATACCGAGTTCCGTCAGATACGGGATGCGATCGCGGATGCCACTCAAATCCCCTGCAAATAGATCGACGTAACACATTGCCCCCACCATCCGATGGGACTGATACCAGTGGGGGTCTGCTTCTCGCATCACGTCCAAGGCCTTCAGTTCATCGGGCCGTTTTATCCACATTTGGGTTGTGGAGTCTAAAATCTGTTCTAGATGATAGAAAAAGTCATACTGATGGCCATATAGCTGGTAAAGCAAGCCAAATAAACGGGGAAAGTGGGTTTTAATGCGCTGAACATAGCTTTGCCAAGCACCTTGATCAATTTGGTCCGCATAGCGAACTTCTAAACGAGGCATTAACCGGGACAGGGACTTGATACTGTGTCGTTGCAGGGCTACAGCATCCATGGCTTCTTGCATCGGCATTAGTAAAGGAATGATATTGCAATAGTGTATCTGTATCCATGCTTTGGCAGGAGGATGGGCCCAGGCAGTCTATCGGTCTAGCTGACCCCTTTCACATAGTGCCCAAAGATGAATCATCAGATAGTGATCTCACGATTTTCGAGGTTATGTTTACACCTATGTCGATGGCAAGAATGCAGCCTGGTGTGCAATCCAAGGGAGAAGGACATTTCCCTCTTACCATCGACAAGCAGCCCCTATCAAAATCGTCAGCCGGTCTATAATCTCGCCCAGATCAGCAGGAGAAAGCTTGGCCTGAAACGTTGCAAAATAACATCTCTCTGCGGGGACTTAACCCCTCAAGAGACCATCAGCTAAAATCGCGAAGCATCTTCTTGATTTCAAGATTATGCATTTCTTCTTGCCCAATTTTAGTGCGGGTATATTCTTCCAGGTAAATGCTGGCGTTTTCTACAATCTCTAAGAGCTGTTTGTAGAGATTCAAGGCCATTTGCTCATGGTTCAAACTTTCTTGCAGCAAGTTTCTGACCGCATGCTGATTGGTCTCTTCAATGGGAGCAATCTTCTGGCTCGGATGCCCTTCTAATCCAGTGATGATTTCTCCTGCTTCCTGAGCATGGATCAGGGATTCGCTAGCTTGTGACTTAAAGAAATCCACAATGGGTAATCGATTCGGCCCCGTTACCATCAACCCATAATGGGTATAGCGCACAACCCCTGCCAATTCAAATTCCATAATCCGATTGAGAAGGGCAATAGTCCCTGCGGTATCGAGGTCTCTCATAGGGGCAAGCAATTTAACTCATAATGATGTCACTACACCACGCTGAATGCCTTACTGCAGAGACATTGAGGTGAAATAGAAGAAGTCCAAGTGTAACACTTGTTTCTAGGAAGACCCGTTATATGAGTGAAAAAGCTTTACAGGCAAATTATTGAAAATCACCGGTATGATTGTTGGTCGCCATGAGTAGAGATAATCGCCAAGAACTATCCCATTTGCCGGAGCCATACCGGAATTTGTTCCGAGAATTGATGGTGGTAATTCTGGGCTTCACTGGCGCTCATGCCTTCATGGCGGGCATCTTCTAGGAGTCTGCTCATGGACCGCATGCGGTCTTCTACATCGACCCAGGAATCCGGCGACGCTTTCAATAGTGCATTGAGCTGAGAACGAATGCGATCTGCCGCAGGAGTGCCATTGACGGGCGAAGCAGCTGGAGCCGAAGACGCAGACTGTAGACGCGGTGCAGGCACTTCACAGGCCACAGGCGGGGCATGGGTACTAATCAGGTATTGCTCTAGTCGAGAAGGCAAGCTGGGAGGAGGGTCTAAGAGCTGGCTTTGAGGGGGGATGTAAGTATGGGTTTCCTCGTCATAGGCCAGGACTTCACCGGTTTCGATGTGATAGATCCAGCCATAAATCTGCAGTTTGCCTTGCAGCATCCGCGATCGCACAATCGGATACGTCTTCAGATTATCAATCTGTACCAGGACATTTTCGGCGACTAAAATTTCAACCCGCTCTTCCCCCGCGGATTCAGGGTAGTTTTCGGTCACGAGTCGCCGGGTGGTTTCGGCATGCTGCAGCCAGTCGTACACCAAGGGCATATCTGCTTGCAGCTTATTCAGCTTCATCAGCCCTTTCATGGCTCCACAGTGGGAATGGCCGCAGATCACCACTTGATCGATCTCCAGTGCGGCAATGGCATATTCAATGGTGCCACCTTCGCCTCCATTGGCTGCGCCGTAGGGAGGCACAATATTACCGGCATTACGGATAACAAAAAGCTCGCCCACATCTGTCTGGGTAATGAGGTTGGGATCTACCCGTGAATCAGAGCAAGAAATGAATAAGACGCGAGGTTTTTGACCGTGAGAGAGTTCTTCTAAGAGGCCTTGATTCTCAGCAACGTAGCTTTGCTTAAACTCTTGTAGACCACGAACTAGCTTTTTCACGATTGAACTTCCTCGTCACGACGTTGCGCGAATAATGTCATCGGGCTAAGTCCACGCAAGTTTTGGAATGGTAATCTTCTCAAGACCTCAGTTTAAACTATATTCAAGCAGTCAAAATATAAAAAAAGTTTATCGTTGCTATCATGCCGTTATGAGTGGGTTGTTAGGAGTTCCTAGGCTCCCATGACAGGATGATTGAGCAGCAGGACTCAGTATGGAAGATAGACGTCACTCCTATCAATCGTTTGATCCTGAATTAATCAGCCCATTTCTGCAGTCCGTCGGTGCTCATCTCACGATCCATACTGTCGAGCTATGCACCACTGGCAGAAGCAATACCCATTACAAATTAACTCTGAGTGATGACAGTATTTATATCCTCAGACTGTACGCACAAAGCAAGCCTGAGCAAGACACCTATATTTTTAATTTAGTAAAGGATGTGGTCCCTGTTCCTGAGCTGTTGGCCCAAGGGCCACGATGGGCAATATTATCGTTTTTGCCCGGCAAGCTATTGTCTGATTGCCCAGAAGATGTGGACAAGGCCGCCACTGCGCTTGCCCATATTGCTGCGATCCAATTCAAAGCTCCTGGCCAGCTACAGACTGATGGTTTGATCACTCCCTTTGGTTTTGGAAGACTCTCAGGCTATATTGCGCGACAGCTTGATCGTTCTGAGGTTCAGAGCTGGTTGAGTCTCAAGACTCTAAAACAATTGCAACAACTCCAGGGCCAAGATGCCAGCCTCCTCCAAGAATTAGACGCAGAAACTTACCTGGTTCATGGAGACTTCAATCCCACCAATATTTTGATCCAGAACGGCCAAGTCAGCGGCATTTTAGACTGGGACTATTGCCATTCGGGAACGCCCTATATGGATATTGGCAATCTGCTCCGACATACCCCCAGCCACCAATATCAGCAGATTAAGGTCGGGTTGGAACATGGAGGCATGGCTTTACCAGAAGATTGGCAACAACGGGCGGAGTGGGCTGATCTCGCCAGCCAGCTAGAATTTTTAACCTCTAGTCGATCGGATGTCTTCAAACAACAATGTGTAAATAGAATCAATCGCTATATTTTGAGGTGAGCCGGTATAGGGTTCCCATGCCGTATCACCAGGGTGCTGCTATGGCATGGGAACCTCAGTTCCCGGTCTAGCCATGGGTGGGGATTGGGATTTATTGAGTTGACGCAGCCACATCCAACCGATCACGGCTATCACTAATGAGATCCAGCCGGTCATGGGTTGTAGTAACAGGAAGCCACCCACCGTAAACATAGACCCAAACAGAATTAAGCTTGAGGCCAGCACTCGCAGGGCATCTTTGCCTAAATCCTGTAAAGGAGCTAACCCTGTTTGAGATTGCTGCCGAGTCCATCCGGGGCCACCGGGGCGAACTTTGGTATAGAACTTGTTTAACGTGGCTTCAGACTCTGGTGGGGTGAGCAACATGGCGGCAACCCAAATTACGGTTGTGATTGAGGTGGTCACTAGCAATTTCAAACCAAAATCATCAATTTTTAGAACTGGAAGGGTAGTGGTGAGCAGACCGATGATGAATCCACCTAGCATGGAGGCTAATTCAGCTGCTGCATTGATTCGCCACCAATACCATCGCAAAATTAGGACGAGTCCTGGTCCCGTACCGATAGCAATCACCAGTTTGAAGACATCTACCACACTGTCAGAGTAGAAGGCTGCAATCGCACCAATCACGGTGACTAAGACAGAAGCAACACGTCCTGCTGAGATGAGTTCCGCTTGAGATGCCTGGGGATTCATAAACCGCAAATAAAGATCATTGGTTAAGTAAGACGCCCCCCAATTAATCGAGGTAGAGACCGTACTCATAAATGCAGCGACTAGAGAGGCAAATACTAGCCCCAGCAACCCTTGAGGTAAATAGTCTCTCATCAGCAAGAAATAGCCTAACTCCTGATCTTGGGCATCGGGATACAGCACCACTGCAGCTAAACCCACCAAAATCCAGGGCCAAGTTCGCACCACATAGTGCATTACGTTGAACAACCAAGCTGATTTTTCGGCTTCTTGCTCATCTTTGGCTGCGGCTAGCCGTTGGACAAACTCACCGCCTCCGTCACTGCGTCGGAAAGACCACCATTGCAGAAAGATGTAGGCGAAAAAGGCATTAATACTAATCCCGGCCGATTCACTCCATTTCAGCCAACCGCCGTCTCCACCGAAGTTCAAGGGCACGAAGGACAGGACATCATGATTCGTGGCTTGCTGAGCTTGCTCGACCAGTAATTGGATACCCCCAATTTGCCGCACCGCTGCAACAGCAACAATCAAAGCTCCCACTAAGGCTAAGAAAAACTGGAAGAAGTCAGTGGCGACCACTCCCCATAAACCGGAGAGTCCGGCATAAATTAAGACAAATATACTAACGGCGACGACCGTCCAAAGTTTGAGATTACTGTCTGCCCCAATTCCCATGTTTTGCCAAACGCCTAGGGCATCCACCATTTTTACCATGGCTAACATGGCATACCCAATGCCAATGCAGTTAATGGGTACTGCAAAAAGAAAGGCTTTTGTGCCTCGCAGAACTGCTGCGGTGTTACCGCCGTAACGCATTTCCGTTAGCTCTGCGTCAGTAATGACTTCTGAGCGCCGCCATAATCTTGCAAAAATATAAATCATGACAATATGGGCAAAGCCAAAACTCCACCACAGCCAATTGCCAGCAATGCCCTTAGTTGCGACTAAGCCTGCTACTACTAAAGGGGTATCGATTGAAAAGGTTGTTGCAGCCATACTGGTCCCAGCCAGCCACCAGGGTAAAGAACGACCCGATACGAAAAAATCAGTTAGGCTACCGGATGCTTTCCGAGACAAATAGATGCCAACGAAAAGCGTAAACACCAAGTAGGCCGCGACAATAATCCAATCAAAGAGCTGCATAAGTAATGGTGTATACGATTTTGTCTGCCGTCATCATGCCATAGACTGGACGGATCACAGGATGTTCCGCTTTCCACCATCTGCGGCGAGATATGCCTGCCGAGCATGAGATCAACCTTTTAAAAGGCCGGGATATGGCAACACGTTATTAGGCTGACTTTTACATCTTTTAAATACGAGCTAGCGATATAGGCTGCATAAACTCATCTGTTCAACCCTACTGAGTGAATGAAGGGATTTAGTTCTCTCGAAAACATTCCACAGGAAGGAACAACACCATGCAACGTACTCCATCTCAATTGGCTCAGTTAGCAACCCAGCGACTACTTGCTCTAGGAGCTTTAGTCACTCTCTCGGCAAGCAGCGTGGTGGCGGCACCCCTCCCAGCCCAAGATCAATGTCCTGATGGTTGGGAACTGTCTCCGAGTCCTGCAGTTGAATGCCAACCGGGCAGCTTTACCCAACAAGCCCCTAAACTGCGCCATTTTCGCAGAGCAGATTTGAAAGTTCGGCAGTATCGTTTCAGTCGCATGGGAACAAAACGCATCAAGATCCAGGTGGCAAATTTAGGGAGAAGGGCTGCACGGCCCACGGTCTTACGACTGACGGTTCGTCGAATTGATGGAACACCAGTGGGGCGGATGATCCGAATCAAAGTGCCTGTAATTAAAGGCCAGCAAACCCAATGGGTAAGACTGAACACAGCCAAGATTTTGCCCAAAACAGTGGCTCTCAAAGACACGACATTTCGCATTGATGTGGACTCTACGAATTTTGTGAAGGAAGCCAACGAGACGAATAATACGACTTGGCACAATCTTTAAGGGGTGTGAAGAAGGAGAGAGCATCGATATCTATTGCTCTCTCCAAGGGGCCTCTTATTTAACAGCCTTTCTATTCAGTGATGACTATCACGTCCCTTGGCTTCAACTATCACTGCTTATGCAGACCGGCATCACGGCTATCAGCATGATCAATGACTAATAATTTGGTCATTCAAGCTTTGATTTGTGGCAATGTGGTCTGACTCAATTCGCCACTGAATCAAAAGAGTAAATCTTGAGCTTCAAACTTCTGTATTCCTTGTTGACGTTGAGAGGTCAATCATGACTCATCCCCAAAACTTTGAGCAGAGCTCTCAGTTCGATCGCTATGGTGCTGGATCTACACCGAACCTGACGGTTGAGATTTCTAGTCGTCCGCTCTATCGCCAAATCCGTAGACAGCGATCGGGGATGACGCCCATGGACTCTATCGAGTTTGAAGGGACAGCATTAGATCATTTATCCCATGGCAACGTTGCTTGGTGGGTTGCGATCGCAAGTTGGTTTGTCTATGGCATACCCATGGGAATATTAGTTTTTCCCATTCTGGGGGAGCAAGTGCGGGCCATCGGTACCCATCTGATCAAACTCATTCATTCCCCTCTATCGGGTGCACTCTGGTTTCAATTCTTGACGCTAGTGTTTGCCATTTCCTTCACATTAATGGTGTGTCTTTGTACCCTGACGATTCTGGCTAAAGGAACGATACGTAAACTTCAGCAGCATCGTCGAAGCCGCTAGACCTATGGTTGATATGAGTTTTAAGGGACGGATCCATCCCCGGCTGTTCCGACTTTTCTTCTGCTAGAGACTCACAAGTTCCTCAACATTCATCCATAAGCTATTGGAAGAGGCTATGGAACAGGAGTCTGAGGATGAGAACACAACAGTATCGTGGGGATTATCGTCTGAAAATCATTGCTTTATGGACCGCATTTCTTTTAGGGATGCTTTTCCATACCCCATTGGCTTTAATGCCTTTGTTTCACGGTTTGAGTGTTGCCCACTCTCATACCCATGATTATTTACCCCTCAACACCCTCTTTGGGTTGATGTTAGGACTGTTTGGTATTGCCATGGCTGCCATCGTCACTACGGCCTTGGTGAATGGACAAAGATACAAAACGCTACATTTTGGCTTGACCTTGTTATACACCGCCATTAACGGCAGCCATCTGATCTTCGATGTCCTGGTAGGCGTTCCCAGCTATCTGCTTTGCCGGATGGGCTATCTGCTGATTATGGGTCTCCTGCTTAACGTTGTGGCTTTTCAATGGTTTGACTCAGAGTCGAATAAACAACCGGTCTTGAGGTCAGTCCATTGACTGTTAAGACCGGTTTTCCTGACCGTTCGATAGACGTCTCCCTGGTGCGATCGCAAAAATTTGCCCATAATTGGAGTGGCGATTCCTTCAGAGATTCAATCGGACCCAACGTCAGGAGGCCGATGATGAAAATACTTGTTGTTGAGGATGATCAGGCCACGTCTGAAACCTTAACTACACTCCTCAACCAGTGCAGCTATGCGGTGGAAACTGCGACTGATGGTGAAACGGCTGCTGATCTGGTGGCTGCTTTTGAGTATGATTTACTCTTGCTCGATGTCATGTTGCCGAAGATAGATGGCATCACCCTCTGTCGGCAGCTGCGCAATCAAGGCCATACCATGCCGATTTTGCTGCTGACGGGGAAGGGTGATAGCCATGACAAGGCGGTCGGCCTAGATGCGGGTGCTGATGATTATGTGGTCAAACCCTTTGACCTGGAAGAATTAGAAGCTCGCATTCGGGCCTTACTGCGGCGGGGGCATCTCTATACAACACCTATCTTGGAATGGGGCCAGATCCAGCTCGATCCCAGTTCCACCCAGGTGAGCTACCGTCAGCAACTCCTAGCCCTTACCCCCAAAGAATATGCTCTTTTAGAATTGCTCATGCGTAACCCTCGGCGGGTCTATAGCTGCGGTATGTTGCTAGAACATCTATGGACCTATGAGGATATGCCAGGGGAAGAGGCCGTTAGAACTCATATTAAAGGTCTCCGCCACAAGCTGCGTGACGCCGATGCTCCCGCCGATATGATCACAACCGTCTATGGGATTGGCTATCGCCTCAAACCTTTAGCAGAATTAGAGAAGGAGGCACCGTCGTTTCAGGAAGAAAATCAAGCAGCCATTGCTAATATTTGGCAGCGGTATCAAGCCCGTATTAGTCGTCAGGTGCAGGTTTTGGAACAAGCCAGTGCCGCCTTCCAAACCCACCAAGGCCAGCTGAACCCTGAACAGCAGCAGCGGGCCGAACAAGAGGCCCATACTTTGGCTGGTGCCCTGGGGATGTTTGGCATTCATGCCGGTACTGACCTTGCCCGTCAGATTGAGCAGCTACTGCGGCTGCCTCAACCCCTAGGGATGGAGCATATCAAGCAATTCCAGGCTCAGGTAGAGACCCTCAGACAGACGATTGAGGCCTATGGACCTTTCACCCCCACTGATGTGAGCGAGTCGCTGCCTCCCCTCCCCTCCTTACTGGTGATTGATGCGGATCGAGACTGGATTAAGGATTTAACGGGGCAAGCTAGCCATTGGGACTGGACGGTGCGAGCCGTGATGGATTTAGACGCTGCCCAAACAGCACTGACCCAGGATCTGCCCCAGGTGATTTTGCTCGATCCAGCAGTGGCTGACCATAAAAATCAAACGATTGCTTTCCTAGAAAAGGTTACACATTTTACGCCTCCGATTCCGGTGCTCTTTTATGGATCTCCGAATGGATTGCACTCCCGTTTAGAAGTGGCTCGCCTCGGTGGCAAAGCTTATTTAGAAAAGCCCATTGTTCCCAAGCAGGTGTTGCATGAAGTTGATCGGGTCCTGCACCAGTCCCAAGCCATTACCGCCAAAGTAATGATTGTGGATGATGATCCGCATTTACTGCAATTTCTGCCGCCGTTACTGGAGCCTTGGGGGTTTAAAGTGAGTACTCTCGCTGATTCCAGGCTGTTTTGGCAAACCTTGGTCGCGGCTGCCCCTGATTTACTAATCCTCGATGTTGAAATGCCCGATGTCAGCGGCATGGAACTCTGCCAAATCGTTCGCAATGATCCGTACTGGCAGAATCTGCCGATTATCTTTTTAACGGCCCATACGGAAGCTGAAATAGTGAATCAGATTTTCGTCCTGGGTGCGGATGATTTTGTCAGTAAACCCGTCGTCGGCCCCGAACTCGTCGTGCGCCTGGTCAATCGCCTCGAGCGGATGCAGCTATCGCAACAGTTATGGCAGGTGGATACCCTCACAAAAGCCTATAAGCGGCAACCCGCTATTCCTCGCCTAGAGCAGATGATGAAACGGGCCCAAGAGTCACAGCAACCCTTGAGTTTGGGTTTAGTGAAGGTGATGAATCTGCGGAACATTAATGCTGAGTTTGACTTGGAAACTGGAGACTCTGTTTTGCGTCAGGTGGGCTATGCCCTATGCCAAGGCTGTGGGCAAGAAGATGTGGTTGCTCGCTGGAGTAGCAATGAATTCTTGATGGGGCTCCAGGGGATCCGGAGCGATGATGCAGAGCATCATATTCAGCATCTATGTCAGGACTATCTCCAGACTCACCAACAGACGGATGATGCTGTTCCGATTCAGCTTGACTTAGGGGTTGTACAATATCCCGAGGCTGGGAAAACCTTATCTGCGCTATACAAAGCAGCAGATCAGCGCCGGCAACGTGAGGCAGACTGATGATGATTGAGCAAGTCCACCTTCTTCCTGAACAACAGAGCTGGATGACTTCGCTGTTGAATACTTTGCCAGCGCTGGTGGTGATTTTGGATGCGAAAGGTCGGATTGTCGGCTTCAATCAGGCTTGTGAGCAGGTTTCTGGGTATACCTTTGCTGAGGTGAAAGAGCGATTTCTTTGGCAGGATTTGCTGTTGCCAGAGGAACGAGCAGGGGTACAAGCCGTTTTTGAACAATTGCTCTCCCATCAAGGCCCCAAACAATATCAAAATCACTGGCAGACGAAAACAGGAGAGCGCCATTTGATTGCCTGGTCCAATTCAGTGATTCAGCAGGGACAGGCGGTCCAATTTGTGATTGGGACAGGGATTGATATTACCGAGCAGCAGCAGTCGGCGTTGGCCTTGCAGCAGCAAATTGAGCATGAGCAGCTTTTGAGTGGGATCGCAGCTCGGATTCGCCAATCTCTAGATCTCCACACTATCCTCAACACCACCGTTGATGAAGTCCGGCAAGTGTTAGAGACGGATCGCGTTTTGATCTTCCGCCTTGAACGAAATTGGGACGGTATTGTCTTGGTGGAATCCGTGGATACGGACCAATGGCCTTCCATTCTGGGGGTTAAAATTCACGATCCGTGTTTTCCCGATATCTATAGTGGGGCACCTGAGCAAATCCGTGCCAGCGCTGTTGATAATATCTACACCGCTAACCTTTCACCCTGCCATCAAGAGCTACTGAAGGAATTTCAGATTCAAGCCAATTTAGTGGTCCCCATTATTTTGGAGAATCGAGTCTGGGGACTGCTGATGGCCCATCATTGTCGTGAACCGCGCCATTGGAAATCTCTAGAGATTAAGTTGCTGAGTCGGCTGGCGATTCAACTTGCGATCGCAATTCAGCAATCGGAACTGTACTGCCAGCTGCAGGCGGAATTGACCGAACGCGAGCAAGTAGAAGTCGTTCTGCAAGAAGCCAAACATAATCTAGAACAGCGGGTTGCCGAACGAACAGCAGCCCTACGCCAGGCCAACCAACAATTACGGTCTGAACTGCTGACGCGCCAGCAGGCAGAAGCTGCCTTACAACATTCTCAAAAACGGATCTCCGGCATTTTGGAAATTGCCGATGACGCCATCATTTCCGTGGATGCCTCGCATATCATCACGCTGTTTAATCAAGGGGCAGAGAAAATGTTTGG
The DNA here is from genome assembly GCF_018336915.1 of Acaryochloris marina S15. Lineage (GTDB taxonomy): Bacteria > Cyanobacteriota > Cyanobacteriia > Thermosynechococcales > Thermosynechococcaceae > Acaryochloris > Acaryochloris marina_A. The sequence goes on from NZ_CP064923.1 coordinate 214,026, forward strand.
GTATCGCCGTCAAGATATCCTCGGCCAACCTTTGAATCTCCTATTGCCTGATGATTTGGTGAATTATGCTCAGACTCCGACAGACGGCATTTCAACGACAACCTACCAGATGGGGGCACGACGACGTCCGATTACAGCGCAGCGCCGAGATGGCACCTACTTTACGGCAGAGGCCTCTATCTCTAAACTACAGCTGGGGGATGAACAGGTCTTTACCGCCATTCTGCGAGATATTACAGATCGCTTAGAAGCCCAAGCCTCCCTAACTAAGCTCACCCGCCAAAACGAATTAATCCTCAATTCCATGGGTGAAGGACTTTGTGGGGTGGATCTGCAATATCACATCACCTTTGTTAATCCCGCTGCGGCTGACATGCTAGGCTATGCGATCCCTGAGCTGATTGGTCAACCCGTAGAGACCATCTTGGGGACGAATCCTCAGCACCTTGATGGGGATCTAGATGCCCTGTATCCCTTTGAGGATTCGTTGATTTCTGGCACAATCCATCGGTTTATTACCGATGAATTTCAACGATGGGACGGCACGATGTTTCCAGTGGAATATGTGAGTACCCCCATTCGTGAAAACGACATCATTATGGGGGCAGTGATCACCTTCAAAGATGTGAGTGATCGTCAGGTGGTTGAACGCATGAAGGATGAATTTATTTCCGTGGTTAGCCATGAACTGCGTACTCCCCTCACCTCGATTCACGGGTCCCTGCGGATGCTCACCAGTGGACTATTAACCGCTCACCCGGACAAGAGTCAACGACTCCTCCAAATTGCCGTGGATAGTACGGATCGCCTGGTGCGCCTGATCAATGACATTCTAGATGTAGAACGGATTGAGTCGGGTGAGGTCGGTATGACAACATACCCGTATAATATTGCCGATTTAATGACCCAAGCTACCAATACCATGCAGGGCATGGCTGCTCAGATGAAAGTCGAATTGGCGGTGACGCCTTTAGCCGTATTGACAGATGTGGCTGGCGATCGGATTGTCCAAACCCTCACTAATCTCCTGAGCAACGCCATCAAATTTTCCCGTCCAGGGGGCACCGTTGCCATGAGTGCACACCTCATGCCCCAACAGCCCCCTAGCTGTTCTTTGACCTCAACCACCACTGAGCTATCTCTTTCCCCGGCAGATGCGCCTCAGGTTTGTATATGGGTCCGGGATCAAGGCAGAGGGATTCCTCCAGATAAAATTGACACCATCTTTGAACGGTTTCAACAAGCTGATTCTTCAGATGCTCGTGATCATGAAGGTACGGGGTTAGGCCTAGCCATTTGCCAAAGTATTGTGCACCAACATGGCGGCCACATTTGGGTAGAAAGTCAACTGGGTAAAGGCAGTACCTTTTCCTTCACATTACCCATTCAACGAGACGATATTGCAAACAAAGGTAGACCGGTTACATGACAGCAAAGTGCATCCTCGTAGTGGATAACGAGCTATACATTCAAGAAGTGGTCCAGATTGCGTTAGAGACCATCAAAAATTGGCGCGTTGTCACCGCCAGTTCAGGTGCTGAAGGTCTGCTGAAGGCGGAGAAAGTCCGTCCCGATGCCATTCTTCTGGATATGATGATGCCGGATATGGATGGGGCCACCACCTTTCAGAAACTCCAGGCCAATCCCCTGACTCAAGCCATTCCGGTGCTGTTACTGACCGCTAAAATTCAAACAGCGGATCAAAAACGTTATCAGGAGATGGGGGTGCATTCCACCATCGCCAAACCCTTCGATCCTTTACAGCTTCCCGCTCAGATTGCAGATGTATTAGGCTGGCAGTTATAGCCTCTTAAAAGCCTGATCCTTACTCTCTTTCCGCATGAAGCCATCTGAATCTTCTCTCACTTTTTCGATTGCCAGTTTGCTGCGTTTGGGAGTCATCAGTTTAGGGCTGCTGTTATTGTGGCAACTCCAAAATCTAGTGGTGGTGTTGATGATTTCTATCGTCTTGGCATCCACCCTTGCCCCCATTATTCAACAGGTAGAATCGTTGCGAGCCCCTCGGTGGCTGGCAGTTTTGGGGGTGTATGTCAGCCTGATTGGTGCGGCCATTACGGCAACCTTGGTGATTGGTCCCACGATTACAGAGCAAATTCAGCGAATTTTCATTGCCCTACCCGGATACCTAGATACCCTCACTACGCTGATTGAGGAATCGATCATGCAGATGGGCATTAGTAAGCCAGAAGATTTGGGCATGATCAATCAATTGTTCGATCTACAAGCCCTAACCGCCTGGACCTTTCGATCCAGTCAAAAGCTGATTCTTCAGTCTGTAGATATCACCAAAGGTTTATTGGGAGGCGTCTTTAATTTACTCTTGGCCTTGATTTTGTCAGCCTATATGTTGTCAGATTCCCAACGATTACTGAATGGCCTCGTATCGCTTTTTCCTCAACCCTGGGAGCAGCGGCTGGCTGACCAAGTGCATCCGGTGAGTCAACGCATGGGGGCCTATATTCAAGGGAGATTGTTGGTCTCGCTGATCTTGGGGACAACGGTCAGCATTGGCTTGAAGCTGATTGGGATCGCCGAAGTGGCTTTGGGACTAGGTGCGATTGCAGGACTAACGAACCTGATTCCCTTTTTTGGACCGGTGCTGGGTGCTATTCCTGCCTTACTGGTGGCTGTTGCCCAGGGGGGGTGGACCGTGGTGTGGGTGTTTTTACTGTTTGTGTTGATCCAAAATCTGGAAACCTATGTTCTCGATCCGTTAGTGGTGAGTCCGTCGGTGAATGTGCCGCCACTTTACCAACTGCTAGCAGTCTTGGGTGGCACCCAAGTCTTAGGGATTATTGGGGCGTTAATTGCTCCACCTTGGGTAGCTGCAGGGGGAGTCTTGATCGAGAATTTATATCTGCACCCCAAACGTGAAGCAGAGCAAAATACTCAGCCTGCTGTGGAAACCGTCAGTTGACTATGGTTCAGGCGATCTGATCCCTGATTGCCAGGCTTGCCCAGCTATCCTCACAGTTTCCCCAAGTTTAGAGAGTATTCTCCACATAAAGGATACTAGCCAGCTTTGGCATGGCAGTAGGTCCTAATCTGAATAGCTGCGTTCGACCCCCCAAAACACTAATGACTACAACACTGATTAATCTCACCCTTGCCATTGTGCATGAAGAGGCGGAGTTACTCGCAGAGTATTGTCCCAATCCTATTTACCAGGATGTGCTCGGGAATCCCATTGCTAAACAGGAACTGATGACCTATGTTCTGAGTCGAATTCCCAATACCTATGTGCTTACAGCGGCACCCAAGACGATGAATGCTCGTGGACAAACCACTGCTTACCGTCTCCAAATCGAGACTCTGCTTAAACAAGGGATAGATTCAGTTTGCTGCTATCGTCCCATGAAGGCTGATTTTAGGGAGACTCAGAAGGTTTGAGTAGCGGTTATACAATACTTTTTTTCTCTAGATAGAATAAAATGCTGAATACTATCCTGACTATTTTTGTTTATAGATACGATTTTTTAACCTAACCAAGCATTAAGCCTGCTGGGGTGCTGGAGATGCCTACTAACCGATATCAACAACTGATTAACTTTTTGACCCAAGAGGTAGGGATTTCGACGGAGTCGATCAATATTGCCCTCAAGTCTTGCCAGCAACAGCAGGGGCCATTGCCCATAATCCTTTGGCAGTACGGTTTGATTACCTTAGAGCAGCTCAATGATGTCTTCCATTGGATCGAGACATCGTTTAGTCCAGATGAGACCTACAACATTACAATCACTTGTGAAAAATGAGGTTTTTATGTTCTCTTTAACAACCAAACATCAACCGTGGTGGGTGCATATTCAAACCACGATTCCTGATTGTCAATATTATTTTGGTCCGTTTGACAGTATTGAAGAGGCGGAAGCCCATCAGTCAGGTTATGTGGAAGATTTAGTTCAAGAGCAGGCCTTGGAAATTGTGGTCAAAGTCAGCCGCTGCCAACCTGAAATGTTGACCCTATGCGATGAAGAAGAGGTCTATCCCATCAGCCTGCGGGATCTGTCCCCTTACGACCGACCAACGGTTTTATGCTACAGCTAGCCCTTAATCGGCGGTAATCCAGAAAAAGCCTGGATCTGTACGCCGTTGATCATCTAATAATTCAGATTCCCAAATATCAGGATTGGCTGTGGCTTCTAAGGGGCGCTTGCCCGACATTTGCAGATTTAGGTCGGGGGTCTTGGAGGAGGTCTCGCTGTTTTCAGAGAATAGGGTAATGGAGGGCTTCACTTCACCCCCCAAGGCTTTAGCAGACTCTCGCTGCGGGTTGGGGTTGCTAGAGGCGGTTGTTCCTGCCCAGGCTGGGCTGGCGAACGTGGTGAGCAGACTGGCAAACAGGATGAGTTTGAGGGAAGTCATGGTGGTTGTGAGGATTTCAGATACTGGCAGTCTAGAAACTCGCTGCAGAAATTGGGGTGTCTCAGCCCAGCCTGTGATAGCGATCTAGATCATTGCTAGGATGCCCACTCTCTCGGGAGAGAGATCTTGGGGATTGATTTGCGATCTCATCCCCCAACCATCAGAACTTCAGGACAATAGCCAGAATCTTTAGCCCCGGCGACCACTAACATAGGCTGCGGTGAGCGGATCTTGAGGGTTGGCAAAAATATCTTTGGCTGGGCCAAATTCAACCAATTGACCCACATCATGTTGCACCCAGAAAAAGGCCACATCGTCGGCAATGCGGGAAGCTTGGCCCAGATTGTGAGTGACGATCAGAATAGTATAGGTGCCTTTTAACCGCAGAATTAAATCTTCAATCACTTCGCTGGAGAGGGGGTCGAGGGCGCTACAGGGCTCGTCCATTAGCAGCACTTGAGGTTTTAAGGCCAGTGCCCTCGCTAAGCAAAGACGTTGCTGCTGCCCTCCAGATAGAGAAAGGGCGGGGGCTTTGAGCCGATCTTTAACTTCTGTCCACAGGCCCACATCCGTGAGGGTGGTTTCGATGATGTGGTGAATATGGTTGCGATCGCAAATCCCATGCTCTTTTAAGGGAAACGCTAAATTGCGGTAAATGGAGAGGGGAAAGGGATTAGGCTTTTGGAACAGCATTCCTACCTGGCGGCGCAGGGGGGTTAGGGGCATCGTCGCCGTATCGCACTCATTAAGATAAACTCGACCCGATAATTGGGCTGTTGGGGTCAATTCATGGAGACGATTTAAACAGCTCAAAAAGCTGGTTTTACCACAGCCGGATGGACCGATTAAGGCCGTAATCTGTCCTGCTCGGAACTGAGCCTCCACATTAGCAAAGGCCACCTTGCGACCATAGCGCAAACTCAGTTGCTCCACTCGGATGCTGGGAGGCTGGTGATGATCCGTGGTTAAGGATTGGGGGCTCAAGGTGGGAGAGGTCATAGAATTTGAAGCTTGGATTGGCGAAAACGTTCGGCTAACCCGGAGACAAGAGTATTGATCAAAATGAGAAGAATCACGAGGACCAGGGCCGTTCCATAAGCATTCTGTTCACCCCCAGGAATATTCATGGCGAGATCGAAAATATGAATCGATAGTACCCGCCCAGAATCTAATACTGATGTGGGCATCCGGTCAACATAGCCACTGGTGAAAATTAAGGCTGCCGTTTCGGCGATGGCCCGCCCAATCCCCAGCAAAATCCCCACGGCAATCCCTGGCAACGCTGCCGGTAAAATCAACGTTTTCAGGGTGCCGAAGCGAGACAACCCCAATGCTGCCGATGCTTGGCGATATTCACCGGGCACATTGACGAGTCCTACCTGAATAGAGCGAATGAGGATGGGCAGCACCATACAGGCTAGGGTTAATCCCCCTGACAGGATAGAGAACCCTAATCCTAAAACCTTGGAGAAAAAGGCATTGCCAAACAGGCCAAACACAATGGACGGCACGCCTGCCAAAATATCTAAACTTAGCCGAATGGCGCGATGGGATTGCTGGGGACTGAATTCGGTCAGGAACAAGGCCGTGCCTAATCCCAAGGGTAGGGATACTCCCATACAAACCCCTAACACCCACCCCGTGGACACCAAAATGGGAGCAATGCCGCCTTCTCGTCCGGCTTTAGCAGGCACTTGGGTTAAAAAAGCACCATTGATAGCTTGTCCCCCTTGCCAAATCACGTCACTGAGCAGCCAGATAAACAAAGCGGTAATGCCCAAGGCCACGAGCCATACCATCAGGGTTGCGACTTGCTCCTTGCCAACAGGGCGGAGATGACGATTAGACCAAGGACAAACCATTTTAAACCTCCGGGGCATCCGTCCACCGATCGGTGAACATCACCAGTCCGGTCACCACCAGCATCAGGACTAGACCACTGGCAAATAAGGCTGACCGATGGAGGTCTAAAGCGTAGGCCATTTCTAGGGCAATATTGGCAGTCAGGGTGCGGACGGGGGCAAAGATGGAATTGGGCACCTGCACGACATTGCCACAGACCATCAGTACAGCCATAGTTTCCCCTAGGGCACGAGCAGTGGCGAGCATGATAGCCGTCAAAATACCGGAACGAATCGCTGGTAAACAGACCCCTTGCACCGTTGCCCAAGTGCCCAGTCCCAAGGCAGCTGATCCTTGCCAGTAGGTCGGAGGGATACTCGCCAAGCTGGCATCAGTGACCAGGGCAATGGTGGGCAAAATCATCAGGGCCAAAATCAGAATTCCGGCGAGGAGGCTAGGGCCAGGAGGCTGAACTTTGGCAATCAAAGGCACAAGGACGACCAATCCCCACAAGCCATAGACTACAGAAGGAATGCCAGCCAGCAGCTCGATCAAGCGTCGATAAATTTGTGCTAATCCCTTCGGAGCGTAGTATTGGCAAAACACAGCCGATAAGATGCCTAGAGGCGTGGCTATAGATACCGCTCCAACGGTGACTCCCAGAGTGCCCAGAATCATGGGGGTGAGATTGTAGGACTGTTCGCTAGGATGCCAGCCTGGATCACGCCAAAATTGATCGAGGGAAATGGTGCGTAGAATTGGCAGGGTTTCCCAAATGAGAAAGCCCAGAATCAACAGTAAGATAGCCCCTGACCCCAAGGCCAGGAGTTGCAAGAGGACGGCCCCTGGTCCTTCACTCTTGAACCGGAACAAGGGACTGCTCTTGGACAATATCCTTGACCTGGGACGATTGGGCAAAGTCGATAAATTTTTGCTGTTGAGGATTGAGAGACCCTTGGGTTACCAAGTTAAGGGGACGTGATAAGGGAAAAGACCCATCCCGAACGGTTTGGGCCGTCGCCTGAATCCCTTCTAAGGGCAGAACTTTAATGGGGGTGCCCTGTTCGACATTGACTTTCGCTGCGCCAACAGAGACGTAGCCAATGGCGAGGGGATTGCCTGCTACGGTTTTAATGCCCTGCTCGTTATCGCCAATCACTACATCGGCTTTGATTTGTGAGGATTTGAGCTGGAAGTGCTGGGTAAAGACTTCTAGGGTGGAGCGACCTTCAGCTTTATTGACGACGGTAATCGCCTGGGATTTCCCCCCAGCGTCCTGCCAGTTGTTGAGCTGGTCTGTGTAGATATCGGTAATTTGCTGGCGGGTGAGCCGCTGAATCGGGTTATCCCGATGGACAATCACCACGACGCCATCTTTAGCGATGGTGTGGAAGTTTAGGCCCTGGTCTTCTGACTTGGCAGCTCGGGACACCATGCCAATATCAGCCACCTGTTGGCGCACATCAGCAATCCCCCGCGAAGACCCACCTGTTTGCACATCAATCCGCACCTGGGGATTTTGGGCTTCATAGCGTTTGGCAATTTCGGAAGCAATGGGGGCAACGGTACTGGATCCCGTAATCACTAGTTTTTGCGGGGCGTTACCGGAGCTGGACGCTTGTAATGTACTACAGGCTTGCAATCCCAGAGATAAACCCAAAAAAACGCCTGCAATGACTCGACCAGACATAATTGTTCCTGCTAATGACTCCATAAAAATTCGGTGACCCCTGGGTTCAAGGGCCGCTTAAAAGTTTGAATTGGTCGTGGGGTAACGACCTAGGATAACGAGCTTAATAACACCGGTAAATATAGTTGAACACGGCTCTACTTCCTATCCTCTACAGCCTTAACGCTACTGATGGCCCCCTAAATCCCCCACTAGTGGGGGACTTGTCTGCTCGATCCAAACAGGATCTGTGACAGCGTTGAACCTCAGCAGCTCTAGAGGTCTTACTGTCTAGATTTATCAGCCTAGACATAGGCTCGAAGTCCCCCAGAATGGGGGATTTAGGGGGCGAGTGCAAAAGCTGATGTTGCCAAAAGAGACGGCAGAAATCTCGGTATCGATCACTTTTCATTCCCTAAATAGAAAAGGAGGTAAATGAGAATTCGCAACAACCCAAATCTAATCCGTCTTGTGATGCCTGACTTTGGACGTCGGGAACCAGGGCATAGAGCACGGCTTTGCCATCACGGGTGGCTTGTACAAATCCGGCCTGCCGCAACACCTTTAAATGGTGGGACAGTAGACTTTGCTCGACGTTCAACACGGCATTGATTTCATTGACGTGTTGAGGGCCATTCATCAATAGTTTGAGAATCGAGAGCCGAGTGGCGTCTGCTAAGGTTTTGAGCTTGTTGGCACAAGATTGAGATGTGTTCATGCTCACCTTGTTTTAATAGAACCTAGGATGTTGCTATTTATATTAGTTTTTATCTGTGTTGAATATATCTTGATATCAATTGTGATTCATTAATCATAGATTAAATTTTCCTGAATCCTGCCTATGACTGATATGCAACAGGTGAGTTAGGCTATCGTGGACAGGTTTGCGTGGATGCAGTGCATCCTGGAAAGGTTATGAGTTTTGTGATGGTCGATGTGGAGTCTGATGGCTCTATTCCTGGTGACTATTCGATGGTTTGTTTTGGGGCCATTATTGTAGAGCCGACGTTGTCAAAGACGTTTTATGGGCAGTTAAAGCCAATTTCTGAGCAGTGGGTTCCAGAAGCGTTAGCAGTCAGTGGTTTCAGTCGAGAAGATACCCTTGGATTTGAGGAGCCGACGACTGTGATGCAGGGGTTTGCAGACTGGATTGCAGCCAATAGTAAGGGTCGTCCGTTCTTTATCTCTGACAACAATGGGTTCGACTGGCAATTTATCAATTGGTACTTCCACCATTTCATGGGCAGTAATCCGTTTGGCCATACGTCTGCCAATCTCGGCTCTTTGTACAAGGGACTGGTAAAGGACACGTTTACGAATTTCAAGCATTTACGGAAAACTGCCCATACTCACCACCCTGTGGATGATGCACGGGGTAATGCAGAAGCGCTATTAATGATGAAGGAACAGGGCTTGAGCATTAGCCTGAAGTAAACGGCTCACTCATTTAGACACTCTCAAACAAACACTATGCCTCTCGATCTTCATGTCAACCTGGTCAATTTTTTGATCGTGATGGCTGTAGAGCTGGGTATTGGACTGCTGAGTGGCCTAATCAGAAAAGTATTAGCGAAGCAACAAGCCCATCATCATCCAGAATGCTATCAAGTGGTGCAATGTAATGACTACAAATCAGTAGGATATGGAATCCAAACGCCTGACAATTCTTTCAATGCCTTCGGCATGGATTACAGCTTTGTCATTGTTGAATTTAAGGAAAGAGAGGTTATTCGAGAACGATTCTTCACCTCTTTAGGAGACTCTATTAAAGTTGAATATACCGATGGTCGGCTAACAGCTAGAACATCATTTTTATCAGCGCCGATATATACGGTGACAGTTGTTGTCCCTATTGTGATCGGTATTGTGGCAGTCCTGGGTATTGCCGAGCTGGGAGACGATAGCTCTGATAACGCTTATGAAGTAGCCTCCATTATTGGCAATTACGCTATATATTTTGTGGCGTCTGGCCTATTGTGGTCTACGGTGTTGACCGCTATCTCTAGCAAGATGGCGATGGACAACATCGGAAGAAGAGACTCTACGAGCAATACTGAGGGTCACATTTCTCCGCAGATTCAAGCAATACCAATCTCCACAGAGCATCAGAACAGCGAACCTCATGGGCTTGGGCGCTACTTTTGGGCGTTATTAATCGCTGTCACAGTTGTCAACGGATTAACGCTGTATTTCCAAGGATGGAGTGATATGGCGACCCTTGACCTGAAGTTGAGTTATGCAAAACTGACGCTCTATATACTGTTTTGGGCAACGGTTCCGTGGATGGTTGTGGGTATCAGTTGTATGCGGAATCAATTGTCTTTAAATGATTATCTGGAACCCCCGACGTTGCACCCTGATCTCATTGCTTTTTTTGCCTCGCTGATTGGTGTATTTGCGATGGGCAGTTATTGGATATTTGCTGCTGGCGGTGCTGAACAGCTTTTGCATTACCCCGGTCTTGATATTCAAGCCTGGAGTGTAGAGCAAGTCCAACAGACGTGGAGCTTGGGGGTGATATCAGGAATCGTGACGATGGCCGTTATCGTTGCTCGAACGCATCGTACTTCCGGTGATTGAGTTTATGGTTCTTGACTAGTTATTTGATCATAGTGATCACGAGAATTCACTACTTCTGGGAAATGGGTGCGAGACCAAGTTGCGTATCAAGGGGGCATGATCACGAATGGAGGCTATACCAAATCGAAAGACACTCAAGTTCTGAAGAGTGGACAGGCAGAATTGGTCTCCTTTGGTCAATTGTTTATTGCTAATCCTGATCTACCGGACCGTCTGGCCAGAGATGCCTCTTTAAATGCGCCTGACTTTGCTACTGTTTATGGCAAAGGCGATCAAAATCTCGCTCAAGGCTATACCGACTACTCAAGGCTAGGGTCGGAGCCATAAGATTAGTCGTTGGGTCGTTTCTCTATTGGTTCATGATGTCTGCACAAGATTTAATCCATACCCTAGAACAAACAACCCAGAAACGACTCAAGCAAATCTCTGTTGAAGACTTGAGTAAAAGTCTGGATGACATCTATAACCATTTGCAGATTCAGCCCAATGCTTATGCCCTGAATGATGAAAATCAAATCGTTGGACTGAGTTTGCAAGGGGTGGATGGCCATGAATTATTGGCAGCATCAATCGAGCAATTTCACCATCTCTCCGCCTTGTATTTATTCGATATTGTCTCGCCAGAAATCATCCCATTTGCCAGTCTTCAAAGACTCTCAGCCATTGCGCTGTCGGGACAAGATGTGAAGACTGCCTCCTATCTCCAACAAGCAGAGAATCTCAAAACGGTTTATTTGAATGCCACCCATATTTCTGATTACTCCTGCTTGTCGGACCTCAAGAACCTGACCCACCTCGACTTAAGCAACAATCTGATTGCTGATATTTCCTTTATCCAGGACCTCAAGCAACTCACCTACCTGGGATTAGGGTCTAACAAAATTGTTGATATTTCAGCACTCAAACACCTGACGAAACTGGTCAGCCTAAATTTACGCTCTAATGCAACAGCGGATTATTCAGTGTTGCGAGATCTCCAAGACCTCACCCATCTAGCAATTAGCGTTAGCGAGGAAATGGGGATTTCCTTCCTACAAAATCTTAAAGGCCTCACCCATCTGGATCTCAGCTACAACCACTGGATTTCGGATATTTCTGTGTTACGAGATCTGCAAGGACTCGCCCACCTGGATTTAGGGTCTAACCAGATTTCTGATATTGCAGTTTTGCAAGATCTACAGCAACTCACCTATCTGTCTTTAAGTTGCAATCAGCTTGCAGATATTTCAGTATTACCAACCCTCCAAGGACTTGAAAGTCTGGATGTCAGTGCTAACGAGATTGCTGATATTGCAATTCTGCAAAACCTCACAGGGTTGACCCATCTGGATATCAGCTCCAATGAAGTGTCTGATATTTCAGCTTTGCAGGATCTCACGACGCTCACTCATCTGAACATCAGTTCAAACGAGATGATTGATTATGCAGTGTTACAAGGTCTGACAGAACTTACTAGCCTAGATATCAGTGACAATCAGATGGCTGAGATCTCAGACTTACAGGGACTCCAAGCACTGACCAGTCTGAACTTAAGCTATAACCAGCTGTCTGATATTTCAGTCCTAAAGGATTTCAAGCAACTGGCTAATCTGAATTTAAGCTACAACCCCCTATCAGATATTGCGGCTCTGCAAAACTGCATGAACCTCACCACCCTAAATTTAAGTTTCACCCAAATTACCGACCTTTCCACCCTGCCAGATCTGAAGAGTCTAACCAGTTTAGATTTACATAGCAATCAGATTACGGATATCTCAGCGTTGCAAGACCTTGAGGGCCTATATAGGCTGAATGTCAGTGACAATAAGCTGTCTGACATTTCAGCTATCAAGAGACTCACGGGACTCTTCAGCCTGAATTTAAGTATTAACCAGCTTTCTGATATTTCAGTTCTGCACGATCTAACAAGACTGACCAGTTTGAATGTCAGTCATAATCAGCTGTCTGATATTTCAGTTTTGCAGGGACTTACAAGACTGTTCAGTCTAGATTTAGGGGCCAATCAGGTTGCTGATATCTCAGCCCTGCAAAATATTCCAGGTCTCTTTAGTCTAGATTTGCGATTTTCTGATGTGTCCGTGTTTCAGGACTTCAAAGGACTCACCAGCCTAAATTTAAGTTCTAATCAGATTTCAAGCGTTCCTGAATGGTTGAGTGAGCAAGGCCTTCCTATTCAAACAGAGGATGAAGAGGCCTTATTCTGCATTAACTTATGTGATAATCCCATCCCACCTGTGTAGTGATAGTGATTTAACACTGTCCAGATCGCCATTTTAAGCCTTTTTATGTTGCGTCTTGTGTCTGAACCTAAACGTTGGGCCAGCAATCAACATCATTCGGAACACTGCCGTTGCGAGGGCAGCAGATTAGCAGTGGTTGTGAGATAGCTGGAGAGGTGACGACACCCCTTCTCTAATAAAACGTCCAGATCGATATTTGCCTTCTGGAGTGTCGCTCCTGTGCCCACCCATATTTGCTTATCCTTTACATTGACCCGCGTCACAGGACCCAACCTATCCAGCGTCTTGAGCAACGTTCCCTGATCTACCTGCCAAACCTTAACCGACTGATCCGGACTGCCTGAGATTAAAATTGGCTGATTGGGAAGAAATGCTAGACTCATCACCCCATTTTGATGGCCCGTCAAGGTTTGTACTAACGTCTTGTCTTGCCATAGCTTGATCGTATTGTCCCAACTAGCAGACGCTAAAATATCACCTGCAGAATTGAACTGGACTTGAGCGATCGCCAAGCCATGGCCCGTCAACGTTTTGACTGGAGTGCCGTCCAGCTGCCACAGCTTCACCGTCTCGTCATCACTACCCGACGCTAGATAGCGAGGTCCAAAATCAACACTCGTCACGGGGCCATCGTGGGCCTGAATCGTTTTGACGGTTTTTCCCGTTGCCGCATCCCATAGGCGAATGGTTTGGTCATCACTGCCCGATACTAGGGTTTTGCCATTCGGACTGAAATCGAGACTATTGATTTTGCCCCTATGGCCGGAGAGAGTGCGTTGCACCGTCCCCTCATGGATATCCCACACCCTAATCGCTTTGTCATGTCCTGATACCAGCTGTTGGCTATCGGCACTAAACCGGAGGGCATAAACGGGCTTTAGATCGCCGTTGAAGCTTTTGAACGGTAGCTTACCCACTTGTGGATCGGACCGCCAGAGCTGAATCTTGCCGTCTAGACTGGCTATCGCTAAGGTCTGTTGGTCTGGACTAACGGCCATTGCCAGGATGATTGATACAGCCTCAAAAATAGAGGGTGTGGCCCAAACTCGGACCTGTTTATCAACACTGGCAGAGACTAAAGTTTTGCCATTGGGATGAAAGGCAGCATCTAGGGTTGCAGCACCATGCCCTTGCAGCACTGACAAGGGCTTACCTGTTTCCACTTGCCAAAGTCGGAGACTGTGATCGGCATGGGTCGAGACTAAGGTGTTGCCATCCGGGCTAAAGGCCACGCTAGTTACAACAACATTCTCTGTTTGAAACGTACGCAGTCGCTTGCCTGTTAGGGTCCATAACTGAATTGTGCCGTCTTCTGTAGAAGAGGCGATGGTCTGACCATCTGAACTAATGGCGATATCGGTGACTGCAGTGGTCTGTTGAGGCAATGTGCGGAGCGTTTGCCCCTGCGCCACATCCCAAATCCGTACAGTTTTATCTTCACTGGCAGACACGAGGATATTGCCAGTGGGATTAAAGGCAACGGCATTGACCCAACCCTGATGCCCAGACAAGGTTTTCACTGGCTTGCCTGTACTGGCCTCCCAGAGCTTAATCACGGATTCTCGGCCTGCGGTCGCCAGCTGGTTGCCTTGGGGATGGAAGGCTAAGCCTGTTCCATGAGACGCGGCAGTAAAGCTGGCAAGCTGTTTCCCTGTTTTGGGAGACCAGCGTTGCACCGTTCCCTGAGTAGTGATCACTGCAATGGATTGATCGTCAGGACTAAAAGCAACATCATTGACTTTCTCGCCAATTTCCAGAGTATGGAGTCGCTTGCCATTCGCCTGCCAAATCCTCACAGTTTGATCATCACTGCCCGATGCAATCCACTGCCCCGATGAGCTAATGCTAACGGAAGTGACTCGTTGGGTATGGCCTTCCAGGCGATTTCTTTCTTGGGTTTTTGCGATCGCATCTCCTAACGTCAGGGCGGTTTGGGTGCGTATCGCTCCTAAGGTATTGCCATCAATACCCCAACCCCAAAGGCCTTGGAACTGTCTTGCAGCTTGGGTACTGGTGAGAAGCGCTTCGAGTTGCTGATGCGATCGCAACTGGGATTCCGACAAGGCATTTAAGGCCCGAATCTCACTCAGCTGGGTTTGCTGACGCTGAAGAAAAGCCATGCCCGCCAGTCCCGTCGCTGCTGCTCCCAGCAAGCTAATAACGCCCACTGCAACCTGCGCCTGTCTCAGCTGCTGTTTGGCCTGTTTCTGTTCCTGCTCTTGGGCCGATAAACCTGCTTGAACAAAGGCTTGTACTTCCGCCGATAGCTCGTCTGTGTACTTCACATACAGCTCTGCTGCCGCATCCAGTCGCACTCCTCGCAACAGGAAATCTGGTGACTGCTGACTCTGCTGCCAATTTTCAGCAGCTTGCTCAATTTGACGCTGCGTTTGTAGCCGAACCCGGTTTTCTTCTAGCCACCAGCGCAAGGTGGACCAATGGCGAATCAAAATTTCATGGACCACTTCCACAGTCACATCCTGCTTGATCCATTCCAGCCAATCCTCGGGTTCAGAGGGTTCGGATGCATCATTGCCTTTACTGCTTAAGGTCTGGGCTGGAGAAAGATCCTGCTCCAAACTAACAATCACTAATTTGGCATCCGTCAGCGTCTTGAGCGTTCGCTCTACTAATTCAGCCGGATATTTAGGCACGACTAAATCAGACTTCTTGATTCGGCGGCGGGTATCTTCCGTTCCATCTCCCAATTGAGTCAAAGCCAGGAAAATCCACTGGGCACAGGCTTGACCCTCCGCATCAAAACCATCGTAAATGTCTTGGGCTTTCCGTTCTAAAGCGCCTTTTAGGCCACCGATTTGCTGTTGATAAATGGCCAGGGTCAAGGCACCAGGCTGCCGCTGTTCCCAAAGCTGTTCTAGGACAAACTCCAGCAGCGGTAAATCACCCGCTAGATTGCTGAGTTCTTCCAGCAATACCGCTACGAGTTCCGGGTCCACCGCTAGTCCCACCTGCTCCGCTGGATTCAGAATGACGTGGCGATAACTGCCCGTCGTCAGGGCAGGAGGCACCAGAATATTCGACTCAGGCAACCGCTGAGCTAAGACTGGATATTCCAGACAAGGCGCAATAAAATCGCTGCGCAGGGTGATGATCAGCTTGAAGCGATCACCTGCATGATCTATAGCTCCAAAAATTAGGTCCAAGAATTGCTGACGATCTTCAGGAGCCGCGAGGGTAAATAATTCCTCGAACTGATCGATAACCAGGACGATGGTGGATTGAGGTTGCGATCGCAACCAGTAGACAAACCCTTCAGTGCCCTGATAGAGCATCCCTTCCAGCTGCAGCCGCTGATACTGCTGTTCTTTGGCGGTCCCACTTTCGATTAACCGTTCCACTAATACTTGTACTGGTTTGGCCCCTGGCCGCAAGCTCCGCATCCACCATTGGTCGCTGCCAGGAATATGCTGTCCCTGCTGGAGTTGGGCCATCAACCCCGCCTGCACCACTGAGGATTTACCGCTCCCCGAAGCTCCCACAACAGCCAGAAAAGACTGCTCTCGCACCGCCTCAATCAGTTGCTGAATTAAGACATCTCGCCCAAAGAAAAATGGTGCATCATCGGTTCCAAAGGCTCGCAGGCCCATATAGGGACAAATCCCTAAATCAAAATCGGATGTGGTGCTGCGCGCCCCCATGCCGCCAGGCAAAACCTCAATTACTCCTTGCACCCCCGATAGCCAGGTATGCAACTGCATGTCACTCCCCGCTAGTTGAATCTGCAACTGGGCGATCCAGCTTGCAACTGGCATCCCGTCCTGGGGATTGGCCTGGGTCAGCGTCTGGTTCAACTTCTCTGCAAACTGGTCTGGCTGATCTGCTGGAGCCGCTGCGGCTAACAAACATTGCCCCTGGTAATGAGTCTGCAGATCTTCAATCCAATCCAGAAGATCTGTAGCTCCTGGACAATCCAAAATCACGACTTGTTGGGCTAGAGGCGAACGTTTGAGCATCTGCCGCAACCAAGATCGACTGATTGCTACCCCTTCTGGCAAGACCAGATTGGCTTCGCCCGTTTCCGTTTGCTCCGTTTTGCCGCGCAAGTAGAGGAGTGCGGTCGTTACCGTAGTCGGAGCAACAGCCTGAGCCTCTGCCACCTGTAGACAGCTCTGAATCGCCTCTCGTACCTCCTGCCATGTTTGTTCGGCTTTGGGGAAATAGGTGAGCTCAAAGGCTCCTGTACCTCGTAATACTTTTCCTAACGCCAAAGCCGTGGGATTATCCGCTAATCCCGCCACCATTAGGGCCTGTCGAGGATAGGCATGGACGGGCAACTCTGGCTGCAGGCCCAACACCAATTCCCCTACCCCTTCCACAATCCGCTTCGGTGTTTGTTGGGGATATTCGGCATCGAGCTGGGTTTCACCTCGCCCTCGCTTTTGCTGATTAATCAGGCGGAGCTGCTGATTAACCTTATCGATATAGCGCAGGGTTTGGTAGTAGACGTACTTGTAGAGGGTATCGGCTTCAATCACTCCGTCGTCATCTGCAGCTTCTCCTAACAGTCCCTGAATCAGGTAATAGGTAAACACCCCATGTTCTAGCTCTGGGAACTCCCAAGACTGTTGGTTTTGATCGCAAGACAGCAGGGCATAAAACCCCTTGCTCTGGGCCGCCCGCTGCCGCAGCAGAGCCATCAATTGGGGGGTAGGATTGGGCAATATTTCTGGGGTTTCATCTTTACTCCCCAACCGCATACTCATACCGCCGCTATGGCAAGCATCCAGCCATACCAATTGCTGATGAGCTGCGCTATCCGCCAAGGTGGCCAGCAGTTCCTGCACAGGAAGCCCCGTCTGCAGTAGCTGTTCTTTTTGGGTATTGGCTAGGCATAAAAAGGTCTGCTGCGTCGGCTGATCAACGACGCCATGTCCTGAGAAATAAACAAGAATGGTGTCTTGAGGTTTGGCCTGATCGATAATCTGCTGCAGACTGGTGCGAACGCTCGCTAAGTCTGGTGATGAGTTGCTTGGTGCTTGCGGATGATCGTGATGCAAGACAATGGATTTTTGCGGAAATGCCTCAGTCGCAGTCGCAAGGGCATCTCCCAACCCCTGGCAATCTAAAGCCGGATAGGCCAGATTTGACAGTTGTGCATCAGCATAATGATTGACCCCCACCAACACGACCCATAGCTTGGTTTCTCCCGATTCTAAAGCTCGGGTGGATCGACTCGTGTTAACACTAACTGGTGACATAACGATGGGTAGATTTTACGCTTTTCCCTGGCTGGAGTGGCTGAGGGGCATGTAGTTCTGTTCTACAGTCAGCCCAGGACGGACAAGCGCCTTCTCCAACTTATAGGGTTCAGTCTCCAGATTTATGCCATCAGATCAGATTTTGATGGATCAGGGCTGATGATGAGCGTGAGCGGTCTAGAAAGGAGGGGCCAGCTTGCCCATGAGCAGATAGCGAATAAGGTTGGCATAGGCTAGATTTGGAACTCAGACCTCTATTTAGAAGTCAGCGAGAGGAGTGGTTCCTCAACATAGAAGTCTACCAATAGGCTGATAGATCAATCAGTGGCTGATATTTTTAGCTACACATCATTTGTTGTTGGAATTTTGAGGATTAAGAATGAGCTTACAAGGGAAGAGATGGTTGTCTGGCATTGCAGTAGGCAGCATTCTCAGTGGGCTGTTCATTCAACCTGTCTTAGCAGGAACGAATTTAACCAGTGCCAAAGTCTATGACTTTGACTCCCAAGTGCAACTAGAGCCAGTTAAGCAAAAGTCTCGTCTTGCCAAAATCGGTGACGTGATGGTGCCGATGGATATTCTCAAAACGGGGTCTAGTGCTTGGGCCAAGCTGCTGTTTAATGAAGGCACCTTATTTAGGATTCATGCCAACGCCAAGTTCTTTTTTGTCCCGAATACTCGGAGCTTTCAGCTCAAGCATGGATTAGTCTTATCGATGATTCAGCCGGGACAGGGAATCACGACGGTGATTACGCCGACGGCCAAAATCGTGGCTTTTGGCACAGCCCTAACGGTTCGCCATGATTCCACTAAAAATACAACGATCGTTAGTGCTCTAACGGAGAAACCCGGTCGGCCTATCTTTGTCTCCAACGATAATGGCGCAGGACAAATTCGGCTGAAAGCCGGCGAACAAGTCGAAATTAAAGATAATGTGGTGGGTCCTGTCCAATCCTTTAGTCTGCCAGCCTTCTATCAGGCCTGTCCGATGAGTAGGGTATTAGCCCCTGAGCAAGAACAGCTAGTCGCCCTAGAACCGACGGAAGTGCAAACTCCCTTATTAGTTATTCGGGAGGAAACAGCGGAAGCTGTGGCAAGCCAATCTGTCACCCCTGCCTCCTCATCTACTGAACTGACTAAACTGTGCGCACCGGTTGCAGAATTACCGGAAGAGAAAAAACAGCGACCTAACAGTGGCCCTAGGATTGGCATTGGCGGTTGTATTCCTTTCCTCACCTGCGGAACAGGCAGACCCAATCCCCGCGTCCCTGGACAACGACCCTAATTGGAGGTCGCTGCTGGTTTTTCTTTGGGTTTAGACTTAAGGCTGTCGATTAAGCCGCTATATAGAGCCGTAAACTTCGCTTCTTCAAGGGGCTGGTTGTTGTTCCAGGTGGCAGACACGCAGTAGGTCTTGCCGTCTTTGCTTTGCATCTGGGTGGTGAAATTAAGCACTCCAGGCTCTGATCCCCCTTTAAAGGAAAGGGTCTGCCAATCTTGGGGACGGGCTAAACCGGGATTAATTTGCGTGACGGGCAAGTCGGCAACGCTTGCCATGAGTTGACAGAGTTCTGTCGTGGTATAGAACCACTCAATCTCTGGGGACAGGACTCCTGAGGTTAGATCTGAAACGGAGGGGAGTGGAGCCGAGTCAGTGAGCAGGGCTTGACGCTGTTTGGTGTCGGTAGCAAGATAGCGATCGCGCAGTGATACATTGCTAGGATTCTTGAGCACAAACGCTTCTCGTGTCATCAGAAACGGCGTATTGCGCGGAGAAAGTTTTTCCAAGGCGGGTTTGCCCACCAGTTTAATCAGATGGTCTGTAGCAGTGTTATCACTTTGAGAAATCATCAAAGCCGCCAGACTATACACCGTTAAGGCTGCATTGTCGGGCCAGGTGTGCAAGAACCCAGACGGTAAGCTTTTTAACTGCGGCTGTAGCTTCACCACCGCATCCCAAGACGTTTGCTTGGCAGCAATCTGCGTCTTCAGCACATTCAGCACAGCCAGTTTAAAGGTAGAACCAACGGCGAGGGGCTGATCGGGGTTGTGGGACAGTTTGGGCGTTCCATTTTCCAGCACCAATAGGCTAACTTTGCCGGGGAGCGCCTTAAAAGCAGAGGTTGGATCCTGAGAGGGCTTAGGATGCGCTCGCGGTGCTTGAAACAGTAATCCAGAAATCAACCCTTGCTGATTGAGCACCAAGCGGGTGGGGACGATGCCTTTTTCAAACACCACCACAAAACCAGTGCCATCCTCTCGCACCCCTTGGTAAGGACCGAGTTGCTGCTTCATATTGTTAATAATGGTCTGGACCTGGGGAGCCGCCACTTGTGACAAAAAAGTGGGCGTAAACCAATTGGCCAACACCACGGAACTGGTAAATAAGCGGGTGAGCATTTTGCCTTGCGGCGTTTGGGGAGTGGTCTGGGGGGCAGAAGTTTGAGGGTTGGCATATCCCCTAGGACTCATCAACATCCCTGATGTCGTGATCAAAAGACTGAGCAATACAACCAACCGAGTGTGATATTTCATGGATTAAACCTCTGGGTCCAGAACAAATGTCTGATGACAGCAACGGATTCCAACTCCTGAAGTATAATCTTGCCCAAATGGTAGTTGAGAGTATCAATCGTTATGGGTGTTGGGATTATTCTGGTGTGTGCACTCTTCATCCTTGTGATCTGGTTGGCATTTCAACCCAAGCAGGGAGAAACCGCAGCAAACTCGCCAGACCAGCCCGACCCACCCTATATCCCCCCTCCACCAAAGACCGGAAATTTCTCCGATGATTTCTCTCAGTTGCCCCCAGGCCCACCGAATTTAGATCATCTCTCTGATTCGCCAGAAGACAAGCCCCACCCAGACGATGAATTCTCACCTCTTATCGTTGATTCCTCTGTATTAGATCTCAACGTGATAAGCGACGGCATAGATGATTCCTCTGGGCAAGGCCCCATCGTCATTAGCGATGATCTCCGCCAGCAGGTCCAACAACTTGTGGCAGAAGGACGTGAGATTACTGCGGTTAAACAGTTGCGGCAACAGGGCATGGAGCTGGACGAAGCTCGACGATATCTTGACGCTTTGCCCACCCCTCCTCCCATCGATGTAGTAGACGACTCATCCAAACAGCAGAATTACGCGCAGGTTGAAGCTGAAGTCCGGCGATTCCTGGCCAAAGACCAAAAAATCAACGCTATCAACTATGTTCTTGAACAATGGGGATATGGCCTCAAAGCGGCAAAAGCCTATATTGAATCACTAGAAGAAACAAGCAACCCATCACCCAGTCGAGCTGAGCTAGACGCTGAGGTTCGTCTGCTGTTGTCTCAAGACCGCAAAATCTCGGCAGTTAAATTGGTGCGGTTGCACTTAGGCTATGACCTGAAAGACGCTAAACAGTATGTGGAATCTCTCGAAGACTAAGCCAACGGCGTCGCTGTTCTAATCCAGAATCAACTCTCTTTGAGCAATCTGTTGTCTGAGTAGCTCTTTGTTCCCTTGGGTCACCACTAAACGGGCATCTCGCAGGGCTTTGGGATTGGTCTCAATTTTATAGGTCACATCGCCATTCACGGCTTCGTAGGACAAGGCATAGTATTCGCCTGAGGTCTTGGCCGGTAGGACAATCTTTGACCCCGTCTTTTTCTCAATGCCTACATAGCGATAGTTTTTAGCAGTTTGGCTGGGCTGATTCAAACAGATAAAAATCTGATAGTCGGGGGTATTCATGCTTTCAAACAGATGATCATTCCCGCAGAACTGCCGTGGGTTTTGGGAGTTCGCGGCAACGGTCGGTGCTGGCGCAACCACACTGTCCTCAGGGTCGAGATTGGGTGGAGGCTGACTCGAAGGATTGGCGACAGGGGGCAATTGTGCAGGTAAGGGTTGGCTCGGGTTGGCTGCTGGAGGCTGTTGATTCGTTTTTGGGGTATCGGTAGGCAGCGCCCCATTGAGTTCTGGAACTCCCGGCGGTGCGGGGGTATTTTGGCTTACCGATTCACTTGGCGTTTCTGGAGGCAGATCACTTTCTTCGATGGGTTGAGAACAGGCCGTAATCAGTCCCAGACTCAGGACACATAAGCTAGAGAGCCAAACTCTTTTCATAATTCTAAATCGCGCGCAGTCTTCCTTTAAAGCTAACCGATCGAGTTCGATATTTTGATCTGGGTTCAGGGGCTGCCTGGAATAATGGCCAGCCAAACTTGAAGATGTTTTACAACCAGAGTTGCGATATGTTTCTATCTCCAGCTTGGCTGAACTGATCCAGTTTAAAAAGGGCCACGGTGCCCGATAATATTTGAGGTTGTTACGGATAGTCTGACAGACGAGGTAAAGCACGTGACCAATATAGCCAATCCACTGCAAACATCAGACCAGCCGATTCCCGTTGGTGTGTTAGGGTTTGGCGGGCTCGGACAGGCCGCAGCTAGGGTTTTAGCGCCCAAACAGCAAATGAAGCTGGTCGCGGCTGCAGACCAAAAAGGCTTTGCCCTCAATCCCGAAGGCTTGGATTTGCAAAGTGCGATCGCAACCTATCAAACCCAAGGATCTCTCGGTTACCTCGATCCGGGTGGCACCCTCAGTACCCAAAGCATTGCCGATCTGATTCAGCAAAGTCAGAACGTTGCCGGTTTTTTCCTGGCTCTGCCGAACTTACCCAATACCTTTATGGCCTCGGTAGCTAAACAGTTTATTGACCTAGGTTGGAAAGGTGTTTTAATCGATGCCATCAAGCGAACCAGCGCTGTGGAGCAGCTCGTTGACCTCCGGGCCGAATTAGCCAACGCGGGCATTACCTATGTCACAGGCTGTGGCGCGACCCCCGGTTTACTCACCGCTGCCGCTGCCCTAGCCGCCCAAAGCTATGCGGAAATCCATCAAGTCAAAATCACCTTTGGGGTCGGTATTGCCAACTGGGAAGCCTATCGGGCTACCATTCGCGAAGACATTGGCCATTTACCGGGTTATACCGTCGAAACGGCTAAAGCCATGACCGATGCTGAGGTGGAGACTCTGTTGGAGACAACCAACGGCATCCTCAGCTTGGAAAATATGGAACATGCCGATGACATCATCCTAGAAATGGCTGGGATTTGTGGTCGCGATCGCGTCACTGTTGGTGGTGTCGTCGATACCCGCAACCCCAAGAAACCCCTCAGCACGAACGTACAGCTGACCGGCCGGACTTTTGAAGGCAAAATCTCTACCCATACCTTTACCCTAGGGGATGAAACTAGCATGGCTGCTAATGTTTGTGGCCCTGCCTTTGGTTATCTCAAAGCCGGAATTGCACTCCACCAACAAGGGATGTGTGGTCTTCTCACTTCCGCTCAGGTCATGCCACATTTTGTGTCTTAACCTGCCACAGTAAAATTTATTTCCATCTAGAAACCTAGCCATAGAACTGTTGCTTTATGGCTAGGTATTTGCGTGATCATGGACTGTGACTAGATTGCCTTGCGGTTATCGTAAAAAGTATCCAATTGTTAGGTCGGCTACGGCATACGAATGTGGATCCTAATGTAGTGGATGTAATTGCCTAACACGTTTGCCAGTTTGCTTCCTAGCCCTTTCAGTTTGGCCATCATTCTCCATGCTGAGTCCATTTGTGCCAGCAGAGAGGAAAGAACGTCAATGCCAAGAGTAGATGCTTATGGGCTAATAGGTTTGGGCTGGTAGATCGATATTTCTGGGAATTACTGGCACTCTATAGAAAATTACTTCTAGAAATATTGTCAAAATCTTTAGATGTGTTTACAAATACCATTTTGGTCTTCAGAATATGGTAGCGAGGATGGGTTTGTTTATGACGATTCTGAATTGTTGATGCTCTTTATTTATCTCTATCCTGAGATTCACTGACCTTTGCTCATTGCACACACTCGTGAACCTGAGAAGAGTGGCAGAGCTAAGGGGGGTATGAAAGTTACGTTCCTCATTTCTTGAAGATGGAGTTCATCTATGTCAATTACAAAAAAAGTTTTTGCTGAGTTTTTTGGCACGTTCTGGCTCACCTTTGGAGGCTGTGGCAGTGCTATTTTTGCTGCTGTATACACCACCAGCTTAGAAGTTGGTGAAGCCAAAGAAGCCTTTCCTTTTTCTTTGGGCATTGGCTTTACAGGGGTGTCCCTGGCCTTTGGTTTAACCGTTTTGACGATGGCCTATGCCGTAGGTCACATTTCTGGCGGGCATTTCAACCCAGCCGTCTCTTTTGGACTTTGGGCTGGCAAACGTTTTCCTAGCTCAGAATTGTTGCCTTACATCATTGCTCAAGTGGTGGGTGCGATTGTTGCAGCTGGACTGTTATTCGTGATTGCTAGTGGAAACGGAACTGATTTAATCGGTGATCCCGCAGTCAATCTAAATCCCCTAGCCACAAATGGTTATGGCAATCATTCTCCGGGGCAATATAGTCTTGTTGCTTGCTTGATTGCAGAATTCTTGTTAACTATGATGTTCTTGCTGATCATCTTAGGTGCAACAGATAAACGTGCGCCTCAAGGGTTTGCTCCCGTTGCCATTGGTTTAGGCCTCACTCTGATTCATTTAATCAGTATTCCGATTACCAATACATCCGTTAACCCTGCTCGTAGTACCGGCCCCGCCTTGATTGTGGCTTTAGCTGGCAACATGCAGTTATTTCAGCAAGTTTGGCTTTTTTGGGTCGCGCCGATTGCAGGCGCGATCGCAGCTGGTTTCATCTACAACGTCTTTTTCGAAGCAGATACAACTGCAACCTCAAATGCAGATCGGAGTTTCGCAGAGCGATAATGAGAGAGAACATGGATTGTTCCGGTTCTTCTCAAATACTTTGCTGACTTTTCAATAACGATCAATGTTTGTATTGCGAGGCTATCTCGCGGCTTTAATAGATCCCATCTATCGGACCAATGCCTTAAAAGTTGCGGCCATAGTGGGGTCTATTTTATTTGCCATCAACCATGGCACAGCCCTAACCCAAAACAAAATGACCCGTACGCGCTGGATCTCAGCGGTGCTCACCTATTGCGTGCCTTATATGGTGAGTGTTCATGGTCAATATGTCAGCCGCTCTCAACAGCGGTAATCGAGTTATTCCAAATCTAGGGTGAGCTGGTAAATTTGGCGACGAGACATGTCGTGTTTCTCTGCCAATTGCCGACTGGCCCGCGACTTAGACCATCCTTGAGCTAATAACGCGTGCAATTCTGCACGTAAATCTGTGTCCGTTGGTAAGGTCTTGCTCACTACTTCCCCCGCTAATACCAACGTAAATTCACCTTTTGGTTCATGGCTTTGATAGTGGGTGATGGCAGCTTGCACCGACCCTCGCCAAAACTCTTCAAACCGTTTCGTTAATTCCCGCGCTAATACAATCTGTCGATCATCTCCCACCTGCTCTGCTAAATCTTGTAAGGTCTGGCGTAAGCGATGAGGGGCTTCATATAGGACAACGGTGCGCGATTCCGTCGCTATATCCTGTAACCGCTGTTGACGTGCTTTCCCCTTCGCGGGCAGAAACCCTTCAAAACAAAAGCGATCGCAGGGTAATCCCGATGCTACCAACGCTGCGATCGCAGCATTGGCACCAGGAATCGGTATCACTTCTATCCCAGCCTCGACACAAGCTTGTACAAGATCCACTCCCGGATCAGAAATTCCCGGCATCCCCGCATCGCTAACGAGGGCTAAATCTTGCCCTGACTGTAATCGTTCAATTAGTTCGGGTGTACGGGTTTGAGTGTTGTGCTGATGATAGCTGATTTGCGGGGTTTTGACCTGAAAGTGATGGAGCAGTTTGCCCGTGTGGCGCGTATCTTCGGCTGCGATCGCAGCCACGGTTTGCAAAATCCGTACCGCTCGAAAACTCATATCTTCTAAATTCCCAATTGGCGTTGCCACAATGTACAAGCTGCCATTTTGGGACGCATTGGTTTTAGAAGATGTCATGTGTTCATTCATCTATTGCATTGGGGGACTGACTTAATTCCTAAGCAATAGCCAAGGACGATCGATCACTAGCCATCTTCTACGGAAAGTTATACACCACTCTGAAGCTGCACCAAAAGCGAGCGCTATCTGCTGGATAACAATTGTGCCATCTTCTGAGAGTGTCTCAACCTGCTTATTGAGTTACCTATGCTTAACGGTTGCGGTTAGCGATTGTCATCGATATTACATGCAAATTTAAGTCGTCGTAATGATTATATGGCTGTCAAACTTTAAGCCTTTTTACGCTGCCTTCCAAATCTGGAAGCAATGATCAAATTTCTGAAATAACTTATTAGACCCTGCAAAGCTAATGTCTTGCGCCCAGCTTTCGATAGAAAATAGAAACGCTTGCAGCTCTCGCTCCACACATATCAATGCTTTCTCAAAATCAGGTCGTGAAACCTCAACATAAAACGCATCTCGAGTTGGTTCAGTATAACCATCTGACCAAATACGAATAATATTGCCTTGATGCTCAACCCATGGACTTGGATCATGCCCTAACCAAGGAGAATGGCCTGTTTGTAGAAAATCAATCCATTCGTGCCATGTTTCCAGCCCACAACAACAACTTGGAGGAATAACTTTATCTTCAGATACGATTTGTATACCACCTGGTAACACTAAACTTTCTATTTCCAGGATCTGTTCCAAAACAGTTTGTTTCTTCTTTGCGAGTTTTATTTGGTTGTATTTCGCCAATTGAGCAAACACCAAACCGATTTCTGGATATGTCATTTCTCCGCATAAACGGATCATCGACAAAGGCTTGAATTTTGGAATCGGCCAAGGACAAAGAAATTCACCTTCGTAATAAGGTAACTCTACGACCGCCTGCATCTGAATCAACGAATTCATAGGTGCTTACAGTTCTAAAAAACCGACATATCTGCACGTTATTTGCAGAATGTACCCATATCAAAACCCTCAACCAGATAATAACTCTGGCCATCTGCCATTAACCTGAATGATTTATGAAACGGGCTAAATCTTTCACTCCCCGCAAAAGCCTTCTTCTACTAACTGTAGTGTGTGTGATCGCAACAGGCATTGCTCTATTGGTAATGGGTAAGCTCGATACCACTCAAATTAAAACACTGGTTCATGGTGCAGGGATTTGGGGGCCGATTTATTACATCTTGGCCTATGTGATTGCTACCCTATTGGTTCTTCCTTCTACTGCTCTAAACCTTACAGGAGGTGGTTTGTTCGGCCCTTGGCTAGGGACCCTTTGGACAAGTCTTGCCGCCATTATTGCCGCCGTTGTGGCCTTTTACTTTAGCCGCACCATCGGTCGCGAACCCATTGCCAAACGGTTGGCAGGACGCTGGCAAAAAATGGATGCTGAGGTCAAACGGGGCGGCCTCTTCTATATGTTTGCGATTCGGTTAGTGCCGATTATGCCCTACGGCCTGGTTAACTTTGCGGCGGGTCTCACCTCTATCCGCTTTCGTGATTTTTTGATCGGTACAATCTTAGGCACGGTTCCTAGCGTTTTGCCCTTTGTTCTCTTGGGTAGTTCTAGCGTTCAAGCTCTTAATTCCGGCAACCTTGCTCCTTTAATAGGTGCTTTAGCGTTGACTGGAATACTGGTCGCAGGATCAACCTATTGGCGTCAAAAACGGTTCAAACGGAGTTGATGCCCCGAAAAATTGTCATGAACGCTACCGTTCAGTGCAAGACTGGAAGGTGGAGCTGACACAATAATCAGAAGATATGACCAAAACAGCATGGGTATTTCCTGGACAAGGGTCCCAGGCGCTTGGAATGGGCCTAGACCTACTCGATACCGAAATCGGTAAACAGCGGTTTGCAGCCGCAGAAAGCATCTTGGGATGGTCTGTCCCCGAGGTATGCCGAGAAGATGAAACCCGCCTGTCCCAAACCAATTACACCCAGCCCTGCTTATATGTAGTAGCTGCTATTTTTTCCGATCTACTGACTGAGAAAGGACTGAAACCCGATTTGGTTGCTGGTCATAGCTTAGGAGAATATGTTGCTCTATACTCAGCCCAGGTTTTTGACTTTGAATCGGGCTTAAAGCTGGTGCAAAAACGTTCAACCCTCATGTCTCAATCTTCGGACGGCAAAATGGCGGCCCTAATGGGGTTCGATCGTGATCAGCTCAATCAAACTGTTGAAAGTACAGAGGGTGTTGTTTTAGCCAATGATAACCATGCTGGCCAAGTCGTCATTTCGGGGACGCCAGCCGCCGTTGATACCGTCTTAGGCAGTATTAAAGTCAAGCGAGCGGTCGAGCTGAATGTAAGCGGTGCGTTCCATTCTCCCTTGATGGCAGATGCTGCGGCTGACTATGAATCAGTTCTAAATTCCATCGACTTTCAATCGGCACAGGTTC
The DNA here is from genome assembly GCF_018336915.1 of Acaryochloris marina S15. Classification (GTDB taxonomy): domain Bacteria; phylum Cyanobacteriota; class Cyanobacteriia; order Thermosynechococcales; family Thermosynechococcaceae; genus Acaryochloris; species Acaryochloris marina_A. Next base: position 242,295 of record NZ_CP064923.1, read on the forward strand.
CGGTTGTCTCTAATGTGGAACCGACACCTTCTACAGATCCAGCTACCCTCCAAACTCGCCTGATCCAGCAAATGACGGGTCCTGTGCGCTGGCGGGAAACGGCTCTTGTTTTCGCTGATCAAGGGATTGAATCCGTTATGGAAGTCGGACCGGGTAAAGTCTTAACGGGTTTGGTCAAGCGTACCTGTAAAGAGATGACCCTAACGAATATCAATAGCTTGGAGAGCTTACCCGCTTGAGTTTAGATCAGGTTTAACCGACCAATCTCACACCAATTTGATATTGTCAGTCTAATTGAGTTCTCTGCCGAGGTTCGCTCCATGCCACAACAGCGTGAGCCCACAATTAGCTTAGCCCTCTACCACCTGTTCAAATGGACGGTGGTGAGTCCCTCTTTGCATGTTTATTTCCAGGGGCGGATTCATAATGCTGAACGGGTTCCGCAACAAGGGCCTTTAATTGTGGTTAGCAATCATGCGAGTGACTTTGATCCGCCACTGTTGTCCAACTGTATGCGCCGCCCTGTCGCATTTATGGCCAAACAGGAACTCTTTGAGGTACCTGTCCTATCCACTTTGATTCGGTGGTATGGTGCCTATCCTGTGAATCGCGGATCCGCAGATCGCAGTGCGATTCGAGCTGCGTTAGCATCTTTGGACCAAGGATGGGCCGTGGGGCTATTCTTACAAGGCACCCGTACCGCAGATGGGCGAATCAACAATCCCAAGCAAGGGGCGGCACTTATTGCCAGTAAAATTCAGGCTCCCATCCTGCCTGTCTCTTTATGGGGGACTGAAAAGATTTTGCCGAAGGGGCAAAAATTGCCGCGCAGTGTGCCGTTAACCATTCGGATTGGCGAGCCCATTCCACCCCCTCCTAGCCGAGATCGGGCTGCACTAGCCGATGTCACTCAGCAATGTGCTGATGTCATTAATTCCATGCATGATTTAGGTCGTTAACCCTATGGGACAGATTTCCACCCACCCACTGTCGCAAATTGTCTTACTGCTGGGTCTGACCGTTGGTATAGGAGCCTGTGGGTTACCAGAAGCCTTTAATCAGTTCTCGCAAGAAGCCGATAACCAGTTTGGCGATCAACACTTTAAAACAGCCATTACTTTAATTGAATTGCATCATGTGCGTTATGGAGACTATCCCCAATCCTTGGCGGATTTGAAATATACCGGAGATTGGGATCAGCTTGCAATTCAGTCAGTCAGTTATCAGAAGGCAGATAAAGGTTACATTCTTAATCTAGAAAGAGGCTGGGTTGGCAAAGCAGACCTGGAATATCCGCCCGATTTTTGGCAAAACTTAGGGATTATTGAGTCCAATGTCAAAGGCCAGCCGAATCCGATCAAGACTTCAAAGAAGTGAACATTACTGTTGTGCTTTACGGCAATAGAATCAAATCGACAGCGTTAAAATTGAACCACTCTTAAGCAGAGGGGATAGCCATTTATGTCAGCGATGCAACTAGAAGTTCTTCAACTCGGTAACCCTAAACTTCGCCGGACTGCCCGCCCTGTTGAAGATCCTACCTCTCGGGAGATTCAGTCTCTCATTGATGACTTAATTGGGACTATGGGGCAGGCCAATGGTGTCGGCATTGCCGCCCCTCAAGTTGGCATTGATTGGCAAGTTGTGATTGTGGCCTCCCGCCCCACCCTCAGATATCCTCATGCGCCTCATATGGATCCAATTGCAATGATTAATCCTCAACTCACCGATATCAGTGCAGAGCAAGTGAAGGACTGGGAAGGCTGTTTGAGTGTACCGGGTATTCGGGGCTTAGTCCCTCGTGCGTCTACTATTTCTGTTGAATACCAAGATCGCAAGGGTCAGTCTCAGCAAGAAATTTTCCATGACTTTGTTGCACGCATTATTCAGCATGAATGCGACCATTTACAGGGCTATGTATTTCTTGACCGAGTTGAATCAACTCGGGAACTTATTACCGAAAATGAGTATCACAAACTAGTACTTTCCTAGTTGTGGAGGCTCAAAGGTCATAAATAGTGTGCAATTTTATTTCAAAGTATAATTTTGGGTGACCATACGCTATACTCGTCCAATCTTTGTTTTTCCTGGAATTCTCTTCAATTTTGAAACATAACACTGCTGGATTAAGCGCTTTGATCGAGTGATTTGTAACTCGCAATATCCAGGGTGATCACTATCACTTCTCTTTTGTCAGGAAAAATCAACAATGAAGTTGACAAAGCTACAAGTGTAGTTTTAATAGCAGCATTCATCGCGCTGAGCTTTTAGAATTGGGCCATATTTGGCCAAGTTAACAAGTTATTTGTTCTCCCCAAGATGATTTATGAGCCATAACTCCCACTGGACACTCCGAGCCAATACGTCAATCGTGACATTGGTGCAGCGCCTTCTGGATCCTACATTGGCAGTCTTGTTACTAGTGATTTTGGCTCATTTTTATGCCATTCCTTTTACCACCAGTCTGCAGCTCTTTGCCCTGACAGTCTTCCTACTAATTTTGCCTGTCTTTAAGGCAACCGGTATGTATCGTCCCTACCGCAGTCTGGCTGCAAGATTGCTAGCCATTAGGTTTGTTCTGGGATGGTCAATTGTAATGGGGCTGATGCTTTTCATCGGCTTTGCGACCAAGACCTCGATGATTTTTTCGAGAGCGCTGATCTTGACCTGGTCTTGCAGTGTGCCGATGGTGTTGCTCGTGGTTCACTTTTTGGTTTGGGCGATGCTCCGCCAAATTCGCATCTCTGGGCGCAATTCTAAGTCTGCGGTGATTGCTGGGGTGAATCAAGTCAGCCTGGATCTAGCAGAGCAGATTCGGGAGTGTAAGGACTTAGGGATTCGGCTCAGTGGCTTTTTTGATGATCAGTCGCCATCGGAATTACCAGATGTTCCGATGGTGGGTAAGTTATCTGAAGTTCCCGACTATGTTCGTCAACATCATATTGATGTGGTGTATCTGGCCTGTGCTGCGGATGATGAACCGCGATTTGCAGAACTTATTGAGGCACTACAAGATACGACTGCCTGTGTCTATTTCGTGCCTAGTCTGTTGATGTACAGCCTGATGCATGGTCGGTCTTACGAAATCAATGGTGTACCTTTGATTTCGATCTGGGAGATTCCTTTTTCTGACTTGCAGTATGTCTTTAAGCGGGCCATTGATGTGGTGTTATCTGGGTTAGCCCTGGTGGTGCTGTCTCCAGTGATGACGGTGATTGCCATGGCCGTAAAGCTATCCTCACCGGGCCCGATTTTGTTTAAGCAGCGTCGGTACGGCTTAAATGGCCAAGAAATCATTGTCTACAAGTTCCGATCCATGACGGTGATGGAAGATGATGGCACTGTGGTGCAGGCAACTCGGGGTGATCGTCGCATTACTCCTCTGGGTGGTTTCTTACGCAAAACATCTTTGGATGAACTCCCTCAGTTTTTGAATGTGTGGCAAGGTCGCATGAGTCTGGTCGGACCTCGTCCCCATGCGGTGGCTCACAATGAAATGTACCGCAAGCTAATCAGTGGCTATATGCTGCGCCATAAGGTTAAGCCTGGCATTACCGGGTGGGCTCAGGTGAATGGTTGCCGGGGTGAAACGGAAACCTTGGACAAGATGAAGCGACGCATTGATTATGATTTGGAATACCTCAAAAACTGGTCTCTCAGTCTAGATATTCAAATTCTTTTGAAGACAGCTTTTGTTTTCCTCAAAGACCAAAATGCTTATTAAGCGTAGCCTAGCCCGCTAGATTCGGTTGTTTTTGGGAAACTCCTAGGGGCATTCAGCGTCATAATTAGCACATAGGAGTCGTATATCTCCTTGCTCAAAACTGGTTGATGATGTCAGTGTCAGTCCATCCATGTTCAATATGGGTTGGGACGCCTTGATTAACTAGCAAGATTAAGCGAGCAACGAGATAGACCTATGATGCTGTTTCATCGTCTGGTGACTTTATGAAGGATGCAGTCTCTCAGCTGCCCATTTCTAAGCGTGTTGTTGCGGCAACTGCTTTAGCAACGAGTCTTGCGATCGCAACCCCAAATCCTGCCCAAGCTATTCCTTTGAGAGACTTGATCTTTCGGGGGATTCAAGTCATCCAACTCTCCAATCTTTCTAATAAGCAGGAACGAGAGCTAGGCGAGCAAATTCATCGCAACCTCCAAAGCCAAGGAATGCGCTTGCATCAAGGGCGGTCCCTCAATCGCTATGTGAGCCGCATTGGTCAGCGTTTAGTAGATGCCGGGGCGAGACGCCGGAAAGTAGCCTACCGTTTTCAGGTCGTCGATGATAAGCGGGTAAATGCCTTTGCCACGATGGGAGGGCGGGTTTATGTCACTACAGGTCTGATTAATACCGCAGATAACGAAGCCCAGCTCGCTAGCGTCATTGGCCATGAAATTGGCCATATTGACCGCAAACACCTAGTCAAGCAAATTCGCAAGACGATGGTGGCTCAAGGACTAACAACCGCTATTACGGGCTCCAATCGCAGTCAAGTCGCCAATATTGGGGTCAACTTATTAGTCAGTCGTCCCCAAAGCCGCAGTGACGAATATGATGCCGATCGAGAAGGACTCCGCATGTTGAGAGCAGCAGGGTATGCCACCTCAGCGATGCCTGAATTTATGCGCAAACTCGTTTCGAGTCGATCAACCCCCACCTTTTTAAGTACCCACCCAGCCGCTCCAGATCGAGTGGTTCGCCTGGAGAGTGAGATTCAATCGGGCTCTCAAAATGAATGCGATAGCAACCCCGATCTGCAAAGCTGCGGTCTCAACCAAAGCCGCTACCGGCAAGTTGTGGGCAGTCGTTAAGCAGCCCCGTTACGCTGCAGAATCAGTCCAGTACTGCCCAGCAGATGAAAGGGTTGCGCTAAGACTGGACCCTGCTCGGTTTCAATAGCTCCTCCTAAGAGGCTGATTGTCATTGACTTATAAAGGCTGGATGATCAGATCTACTCTTTGAATTTGGTGCTGATAGTCTTCGGAGACGAATGCCTTGGATCGACTCTCGTCTAGGGTCAGCTCAACCGTTTGGATCCCTAAGGATTGAAAAAATTTCTCGTAGCTATCAATAATGGTGCTGGGTTGAGGAGATACACCTGCTGCTTCTAATTCTTCAGCCATTTCCTCATAAATTTCTGCTTCCTCTTCAAAGTCTTCGGTGGTTTGGTAGCGGGTTTTGGTATTTTCGGGTGAAAATAGCTCGCAATCTACAGTGCCTGAGGTATCTTCTCCTGAAAATACGAGTACTTTGGCCTGCAGTTTTTGAGAGAAGTCTGATGCCGAATCCAGCGGTATATATCTGCCGACATGATGGAAGATAATCACCCAGTCACTATCTATGACTTGGACAACCGCACCCGTAGGGCCATATTGATCCGCTTGTTTGGGGAAGGATGTCGTGATGGGTAAATTGTGACCCATTTCACGCTGTAAGGTCTCACCATAGACTTTGGAAACCACATCCATAGGAGCGTTCACAAACAATACAACCCATGAATAATTGCCAAAATCGCCTACATAGTCTTGAAAAGTTTCTGATTGATCCATAATGGTTGAGAACTAGGGGTTGATTTCAAAAGCAGCTAGATCATTGAGATTCCAGCGTTCCAGGGTTTGCCAAGTTTCTACTGCGGTCCATTCTCCAGGTTGTTGTGGACAGACGACTGCCAGGGTATCGAAAATAAGCGTTTCCTTAATCCTCAGTGCCTGAATGATGATTTGGCGTTCGAGGGGGGCTAATTCTTTGTAGATCAAACTGATATGGGGCATAAAAGGCTTGATTGCATTCTCAATCCACAATTCATAAACCCTTTGCCGCAAGGCCACCAGGGGATCGGCTAAAGAGGTACGGATATAAACGGTGCGAAATAACGCTGCGCTATGGTCTAACCCTTGATTATCCAGTTGCAAGACAGGTGTAGCCGCTGCCAGAGCCGCTAGTGAAGATTGATAGTCATCAGAGACTTGGAGACGACCTGCAACGGTTACATGGGGGCTAAATCTAGGGGCTTGGTATTTGTCGGCAAGCGGATCGATGATTGCTTGCAGATAGGCAGAATCTTTGGGTGTGGGAACGAGCCAGAGTGAAACGTCTTGCATTAGGGTTGTTGCGTCTTGCCTGCAGCTCCCTTTTTAATGGTGAAGTCTCGGCAGAGAGCATGATATCTCTAGGCGAGGCCGACCCTTTTTGGCAGGAGTGGCTATGACCGATCATACCCGTCTAGCAGAGCAGTTACGGCAACTGGATGGCAAAGGCTATAAAGCCTACAAATCCATCCGAGGTGAGTACTATTTTCCCCAATTCACGCTCAAAATTGATCGGGTACAGGGCGATCCCTTCGCCAAGCCCAGCCAGTGCCGAGTCCTGATTCCACAGCAAATTGCAGGCTTTCCACCAGAGTCATACGCTAATCACAGTCGAGAAGTGGGACTACGGGATTTCTTAACGCGACAGTTTCACCAGCTGACCCAGCAGAGACAGCGTCGTTCGGGAACCGGAAATAGTGGATTGATTGCCATTGCTCAGCCGGGACCAGAAATCCTAGAGCGTACAACAGCTTTTATTAGTGACGAGCAGGTAGAACTCCGTTTTTGGATTGGTTTACCGGCTCAGGGACGCCGTATAGATGGTTGGCAGGCCGCTGATTTGCTCTGTGAACAGATTCCTGAGCTGGTTGAGGGCATGCTGTATCCTCAATTGTCCACTCAGCATCTCCAGCACCATATTGATACCCATGAAGATGCCGACTGGTTGAGACAGCAATTGTCTGCCCAGGGATTAGTGGCCTTTGTCGCCGATGGTGCTATTTTGCCTCGCCAGAGCGGGATTGATACTCGTCCTTTAGAGTCTGCCACGCCCTTTCAATCACCGGCATCATTACGGGTTGAATTTTCCTGTCCCCATCACGGGTTGATTACGGGTATGGGCATTCCTAAAGGCATTACTTTGATTGTTGGGGGGGGCTATCATGGCAAATCAACGCTACTGAAAGCCTTAGAGCTAGGCATTTACAATCACATTCCAGGAGATGGGCGCGAGTATGTGGTTACCCATGCGGATGCGGTCAAAATTCGGGCAGAGGAAGGACGTCCGGTGACGGGATTAGATCTGTCTCCATTTATTAACCATCTTCCCCATCAACAGACCACGACTCAGTTTTATACGACAAATGCTAGTGGCAGTACCTCTCAGGCAGCCAATATCATCGAAGCTTTGGAGCTAGAGGCCCAAGTCTTATTGATTGACGAAGATACCACCGCTACCAATTTGATGATTCGCGATCGCAGAATGCAATCCCTAATTGCCAAAGACCAAGAACCGATCACCCCGTTCATCGATCAAATCCGCCCCCTATATGAGGATCACGGGGTTTCCAGTATTTTGGTGATGGGGGGCAGTGGAGATTACTTTGAAGTGGCTGATACGGTGATTGCCCTATCTGCGTATCGCCCTGAAAACGTGACGGAGCAAGCGCTTGCGATCGCAGCTCAGTATCCAAGCGATCGCATCTGCGAAGCGGCCCAACTTATCGGTAATCGCCAGCCTCGAAGGCTGCAGCTCAAACCTAGCTCCCTAGAGTGGAAAGGCCGACCCGCCAAGGTTAAAGTCCATGAGTTACGGGAAATTATTGTAGGTCGCGAAGCCATTGATCTGAGCCAAGTTGAACAGCTTGTGGAGTCCGGGCAACTGCGTGGGATCGCAGCCGCTATTCTGTATTTGCATGACTCTCCACCGACTGATCTAAATTTTGCGGCTGCGATCCAAGCAATCTTGTCACAACTCTCTACAGAAGGTTTATCTACCCTCAGTTCCTTTCCAGAAGGAGATTTTGTCGCGTTTCGCAGGTTTGAACTGGCCGCAGCCCTGAACCGTTGGCGTGACCTTAGTCTAGAAGATTAGGCCACCAGGCAAATTGCCATCTCTACCCAAAGCTCTGTCTCCCCTTCATGACAAAATGGAGCAGAATCAGGATGTTTTCTAAAGCAGGAGCATGGCAATGCTTCAGTGCTGATCAGGGAAGCAGCCCTGCCACAGATGGGGAGGAGCTAAATTCGGTGATACGACAGTCCAGCTATTTTTGTTCAGGATTCAAGTGAAGAGAGCATGGGCATACTTTGAGCACTAGGATTGCTCAAAGTATGCTCTAAGACTGTGATGGAAATGCTTTTGATGGGAGATTGCTGCCCGTTGAGGCCCAGGGAGCGTTTGTTCGCTGTCCACTGATGCTTAAATATTCTCTCCACTCTCTTCAAACCTTATGAATTCACTTGGAAGACATATCTTAGTTGAGTTTTACGGGGGTTCTGCCGAAGTCCTGAACGATGTTCTCCTGATCGAAACCAACATGTTGAGCGCGGCCAAGGAGTCGGGAGCCACGATTATTACCTCCCAATTTCATCGGTTTCCGCCCATTGGAGTGTCTGGGTTTATCGTCCTCCAAGAAAGCCATTTTGCCATTCATACCTGGCCGGAGTATGGCTACGCTGCCCTGGACTTATTTACCTGTGGCATGTCCGTTAACCCTTGGATCGCCTATGAAATCCTCAAAGAAGCCTTTCAAGCCGATCATGGGTCTGCTTTAGAGTTGAACCGAGGCCAACTCCATTTACTGGAAACAGAAAATGTAGATTTTAAGCGTCCCGAAGAGGTGGCTGCCTACGAATATTCTGATCCACAGGAAAAACGCACCGTTTGGTTCACAGATCGCAATGACAATATTGCTTTATCCATTCGACATCGAGGCGGCTGGATCTTCCGGGAAAAGTCTCCTTACCAAACTGTAGAAGTTCTCGACACCTTTGAATACGGCAAAATGCTGGTGATCGACAATATGGTCATGTGCAGCGAAGGCGATGAAAAAGCCTATCACGAGATGATTGTCCATGTGCCGATGCTCACTCATCCCGCTCGAAAAGTGTTGGTGATTGGCGGAGGCGATGGCGGTAGTGTGCGAGAAATTCTTCGCCATCCCCAAGTAGAAGAAGTCACCCTAGTTGAGATTGATCAGGTGGTGATTAAAGCTGCCAGAGAGCATCTCCCCACCCTGTCTTCAGCCTTAGATCATCCCAAACTGAACCTGCTGATTGGCGATGGTATCGAGTATCTAGCAGCGGCAGCCGATGAATCCTATGACCTGATTATTATTGATTCCTCCGACCCAGTCGGATGCTCTGCACCCCTATTTACCAAGGAGTTTTATCTACAGGTACACCGGGCTTTAAGATCAGGGGGTGTCTTGGTGGCCCAAAGCGAGTCTCCCCGGTTTAATCAGCCCAAATTTGTAGAACTCTATCAAGACTTAGGTGCAATTTTTGGGGCTGCTCAAGTGCACTGTTATCTAGCCTTTATCTCCACCTATCCCACAGGGATGTGGAGTTTTGCCTACTGCTCTAAAAATGGGCCGCATCCGATTCAGGACTTCGACCCACAAAAAGCACAGCAGTTTTCCCAAGACTATCAATTGGCCTACTACAATCCCGGAATCCACCAAGCCGCTTTCTGCTTACCGACCTTCGTCAAAGACATGATTACGGTGGAGCAGCCGACACTGGTCTAATCATGATGACTTTTGACCCCAATGGTGTGGGCCTAGAGAATGGCAATCTGTTTGGCCTCCCCTTCGATTTTGACAGTGCCCAAATTATTGTCTGGGGCATTCCCTGGGAAGTGACTGTCTCCTACGGTGCTGGAACGGCTCAAGGGCCAGCAGCGATTCTGCGAGAATCTCCTCAATTGGATTTGTACGATTTTGACAATCCTGGCGGCTGGCAGCAAGGTATTTACCTGGCAGGCATTCCCGAATTTATCCAAACCAAAAATGATGAACTAAAAGACACGGCTCAAGCCATTATTGAGCACACCAGTCAAGGCCATTCTGTCGCAGACTCACCAACCTTGATGGCAGCGCTCACGGAAGTGAATCAGGAATGTCGCCATCTTAATCAGTGGATTTATAAGCAAGCCCAAACGGTTTTGGCCCAAGGAAAACAGCTGGTGCTATTGGGCGGGGACCATAGTATTCCCTTGGGCTACTTGCAGGCTTTGGCTGAGCACTATGACGAATTTGGCATTCTCCAAATCGATGCCCATTCTGACTTACGCCAAGCCTATCAAGGGTTTGAATTTTCCCATGCGTCAATCATGACCAATGTGTTGAAACTGCTCCAGGTCACGAAGCTGGTTCAGGTTGGCGTTCGAGATGTTTGTGCTGCTGAAGTCGAAACCGTAGCCCAGTCCCAGGGACGAATTGTGACCTACTACGATCCAGACCTGAAGACACAACTTTATCAAGGTGAGACGTGGCATTCCCTCTGCCAAAAGATGGTGAAGCATCTCCCGCAGCAGGTCTACATTAGCTTTGATGTCGATGGTTTAGATCCTAAGTTATGCCCACACACGGGTACGCCAGTACCTGGTGGTTTGGAGTTAGAAGCAGCTTTTCATTTGTGTCGAACGATTGTTCACAGTGGGCGATCGCTGATTGGCTGTGATATCTGTGAAGTGGGTGATGGGGTGTGGGATGGCAATGTAGGAGCGCGAATTCTCTACAAGCTCTGTAATTTGATGGGGCTATCTCAATCTTGAAACCTTCGCTTGTTTCCATAGTCAAAAAGACAGGTGGTTTCAAGTATTGCAATCTTCCATGACTCGATTGAATCGTCGCCAATTTCTACTTGCAACTGGGACAGCTCTGCTAGCAGGCCCTTCCAAAACTTTAAGTCAAACCCCTGCTGCATCTCCTCTTTCTAACCAAACTCAAACTGTCATTTCTCGAATCCAAAATATTCGATTTTCGACCTTGGGGAAGATTTATCATGCTGCCAATGACCAGGATCGAACCGGGATGGGGATTTGGCCTTGTCGAACTTGCAAAGGCCCTATTAAAGATTGCCAAGAAGAGGATCAGCGGTCTGAGAAGATTTATCTTCCCTTTATGATGGCTCCTCGTCGTCAGACAGACATGATGGTCCGACAAGCCTATCACCTACTGCCAGAAACCATACGTCGCCAAACTGCTTTTGTGCTGACAGATCGCCTGGTGCAATATCCCGAGGATTATCTTCCCTATCTTCAACAAAAACAGCAGGTTGTTTTAGTCGGCAGTTTTGTGGGTATCGATAATGCTCGCAGTGTTGCAGAGTTTCCTCAGTGGCTCATTCAGCTACATCACCTGGAACTATTGCAAGTAGAAATCTGCATTGATTTGATCCATAGCTTGGGTAAACCTATTGTCGATATTGTCTATGCCCTGGGAGATTCTCCCTCTGAGTTTGCTCCTACCTTTCGACAACAGATGGAAGCCAAACTTCATAGGATTTTGGACAGTAAAGAGCTGAAACAGCTACAGCGACCCTTGGCATGGGGCGCAGATGAGGTGATGCTGAAAGCCTTTGCTCGACGTTTACCACCGCTCAGACTCAAAGCCCATATAGCCAGCCCAAATGCGCGGCACCATTATGATGGCCAAGCAACCACGGCAGCCATTTTGCAGTTAGCTATGACGGAAGTAGGCCTGACCGCAACTGAGGACGACTCTTTTGATATCCAAGCCTTAATCTTTGGTCGTCATCCACAAGCATCTGCCTTTGCCTATCAGCCCAATGATGAACAACAACAAGCCTTGGATCAACAATTTGCCCAGCGACTCCAGAATGTACCCACCGATCTGTATTCCAAGACCCTGATTATTGATGCCAGAATTCCCAATGGCGCATGGGATACCCAGTGTATTCCGCCCTCTGCTGATTTTCTGGCGTTTGGCTCTTGGGGAACCTTTACCAATTCCTGTGCTCAAACCCTTGAGATCGCAAAACTACTACACTATGCCCAACGTCCCACCATCCAGCGTCAGCTCCTCTTAGAAGCCATTGCCCATGATGTTTTTACGATTGGCTACGCCGAAGCCCGTCATCACAATTCTCCCTTACGAAAACAGCTTCAATCCGTAGGGTTACGCTATGACGATACCTGTTACACCACGGCAATAGAGGTAGAACAAGTTTTTGAGGTGATCAATACTTCTGTAAATAAGCGTATCGTGATGGTTGCACCGCAGTTGGGGCCTGCGACTTTTAAGGTTATTCCTCAACTATGGCGAACTTTTGAAAGTCAGGTGTGTCTGGAAGGTAGCGAAGGTGCGATCGCAGGTGTCTATCGCACCGATCTAAACCCAGCTACTTTCAACCCCTTTCAATTTATATCTAACGTCCAAAAATTTACGTTAACAGAATTAAATCAGGAGTTCTGACAGTAGATCTGTTGTCTAGAGTTTGGGGGCTTCCTTATGCCATTCTGTCGATTGCTCATAAGCATAGGCAGCTTGTAGCACCTGATCTTCCCGTAAGACATTACCAACAATTTGTAATCCGATTGGTAATCCTTGGTCATCAAAGCCACAGGGAAGACTTAGACCCGGTAAGCCTGCCAGATTCACTGGAATGGTCATTAAGTCAGAGAGATACATGCTTAAAGGATCAGCCGTTTTCTCTCCTGCTTTAAATGCTGTTGTTGGGGTTGTGGGACAGGCCAAAACATCCACGCTCTCAAACGCCTTCTCAAAGTCTTCCTTGATTAACGTGCGGACCTTTTGAGCTTTTAAGTAGTAAGCATCGTAATATCCTGCAGATAGGGCGTAGGTGCCGATCATAATTCGACGCTTAACCTCAGTCCCAAACCCTTCTGCCCGAGTATGGGTATACATGGACATCAGATCCTCTGGATCTTCGGTTCGGTAGCCGTACTTCACACCATCGTAGCGGGCTAGGTTTGCAGAAGCTTCCGACGGGGCAATCACATAGTAAGTGGGTAATCCGTAGCGGAAGCGTGGACAAGAAATTTCTTGGACCTCAGCACCGAGTTCACCTAACTGGTCTATCGCTTTGCGGACCGCTTGTTCTACAACCGAATCAAGTCCTTCTCCAAAGGTTTCGGTGATGATGCCTACCTTTTTCCCTTTAAGGTCAGGAATCAAAGACTTGGAATAATCAGGGATTTCTATCTTAAGGCTAGTAGAGTCACGGGCATCATAGCCCGCTATTTCCTGCAGGAGAATGGCTGCATCTTCAACCGTGCGCCCAAAGGGACCAATTTGATCTAAAGACGAAGCATAAGCCACCAGGCCAAAGCGAGATACTAATCCGTAGGTAGGCTTGAGGCCAACCACACCACAGAGGGCTGCTGGCTGACGAATGGAGCCACCGGTATCAGACCCAATAGACACCACACATTCATCAGCGGCCACTGCAGCAGCTGACCCACCAGACGATCCGCCCGGCACTCGCGACACATCCCAAGGATTGCCAGTGACTTGGTAGGCAGAGTTCTCCGTCGAGCTGCCCATGGCAAATTCATCCAGGTTGGTTTTACCCACCATGACTGCCCCCGCAGCCGCCAACTTTTGGGTTACTGTAGACTCGTAAGGGGGGATAAAGTTTTGAAGGATTTTTGATCCACAAGTGGTAGCAATTCCTTTGGTACACATATTATCTTTGATACCAATGGGAATTCCCGCTAGTAAACCAATCTCTTCCCCCGCAGCTAACTTAGCATCGACCTGTTTAGCTTGGGCGAATGCTTGGTCAGCAGTAATGGCCAAAAAACTATGGAGTTTGGGTTCTAATTGATGAATGGTTTCCAGGGCTGCTTCGGTAATTTCGTGGGCTGATCGTTCTTTAGCGATCAACTCTTGATGCAACGCTCGGATGGATGCCATGCAGCAAATCCTTTTGTTCAAAATGTGCCAGTCCTCAGTATACGGTGACCTATGACTCACCCGCTTTATATCGCCTTTATTTGGCATCAGCATCAGCCTCTCTATAAAAGCCGAGTCACCGGCAAATACCGACTTCCTTGGGTTCGGTTGCATGGGACTAAGGATTATTTAGATTTAGTTCTGTTGCTGAGCCGCTATCCCAAATTGCATCAAACCGTTAACTTGGTGCCATCGCTGCTCATGCAGATCGAAGACTATGTGGCGGGGACCGCCGTTGACCCTTATTTAGAAGTGGCGACTCTTCCCACAGAACAGCTGACGCCAGAGCAACATCAATTTATTGCCCAGCATTTCTTTGATGCCCATCACCAAACCTTGGTTGATCCCCATCCTCGCTATGCAGAACTGTTTGGTCAAAAGCAGGACAAAGGGGAAGCCTGGTGTCTAGAAAACTGGACGGCCCAAGACTATGGGGATTTATTGGCCTGGCATAATCTAGCCTGGATTGATCCTCTCTTTTGGGATGACCCGGATATTGCCCGATGGTTGAAACAAGATCGCAATTTTAGCCTGCAAGATCGCAAAGATATTATCGAAAAGCAGCGCCAGATCCTGAGTCGCATTGTGCCCCAACATCGGCAGATGCAAGACGACGGCCAGCTAGAGGTGATGACGACTCCTTACACCCACCCCATTTTGCCCCTGTTAGCCGATACCGATGCGGGACGCGTGGCAGTTCCCCATATGGATTTACCGGAAGCCCAATTCCAATGGCCAGACGATATCCCTCGCCACTTGAAAAAGGGATGGGAGATGTATGAGGAACGATTCGGACGATCTCCTCGCGGACTATGGCCCTCTGAGCAGTCCGTGAGTCCTAGTATTTTGCCCCATGTCGCTAAGCAGGGCTTCAACTGGCTTTGTTCTGATGAGGCCGTTTTGGGATGGACCACTCATCATTTCTTCCATCGGGATGAACAGGGCAATGTCTATGAGCCTGAGATTCTATATCAGCCTTATCGCTTAAGTACCTACGAAGGCGATCTGTCGATTGTCTTTCGGGATCACCGATTGTCCGATCTGGTGGGCTTCACCTATAGCGCTATGCAGCCGGAAGAAGCAGCTTCTGATTTAGTGGGGCATCTACATGCGATCTCAAACACCCTCATCGACCGCCAACCCGAAGAAGGAACCGCTCTGGCCAAGCCCTGGCTGGTGACTATTGCCCTTGATGGCGAAAACTGCTGGGAGTACTACGAACGAGACGGCATCCCTTTTCTAGAAAGCCTCTATCAAAAGCTCAGTGAGATTGATGACCTCAAACTCGTCACCGTCTCTGAATACCTAGAACAGTTTCCGCCCCAAGAGACCCTACCGACGACTAAGCTCCATAGTGGATCTTGGGTAGATGGCAGTTTCACCACTTGGATTGGTGATCCTGTCAAAAATCGAGCCTGGGATTTATTGACAGAGGCCAGAAAAACTTTAGAAAAGCATCCCGAAGCTACCGAAGAGCAAAACCCAGATGCCTGGGAAGCTTTATATGCAGCAGAAGGCTCCGATTGGTTTTGGTGGTTTGGTGAAGGACATTCCTCGAATCAAGATGAGATTTTTGATCAGCTTTTTCGGGAGCATTTAGTCGCCCTCTATCAAGCCTTAGAGGAGCCCGTTCCTGAAGTCCTTCAGTATCCCCTGGAAGAACATCAATCAACGGCAGATCATCGTCCCCAAAGCTTTATCCATCCAGTGATCAACGGGGTTGTGGATGAACAAGATTGGGACCATGCGGGGCGAATTACCATCGCTGGTTCTAGGGGGACGATGCATCGTAGCAGCACCATCCAACGCCTTTGGTATGGGCTGGATCACCTGAATTTCTATATGCGATTTGATTTTCAGGTGGGTAAAAAACCGGGGGTTGATTCTCCCCCAGAACTGCACTTGTTGTGGTTCTATCCGGGACAAACCATGAATAATAGCCTGATTCCTCTAGGCCAAGTTCCCGATCAAAGCCCTCTCAACTACCGATATCATCATCATCTGGGCATTAATCTCACCAATCATGATATTTGGCTAGAAGAAGCCGCTGACCATGACCAATGGCACGGTCGGTCCCATCATGTACAACTTGGCCTCGATCAATGCCTAGAAATCGCAGTGCCATGGAGCGATTTACATCTAGAGCCTGATTGGCCTGTGGAACTGGTTGTGATTTTATCCAAGCAGGGTGAGTTTGTGGAGCACCTCCCTGAGAATATGTTGGTGCCACTACAGGTGCCCTAAGGGCTGGCTAAGCTTCTAGCACAGCAGATTGCAAAGCCCCCAGAGCTGAAATAGTTCTGGGGGCTTTGCATGATGAATGATCAGATTCAGTAAACCCAGTTTATAGGTTTAGCACAAGGGAGTTTTATGACTCTTTGAGGAATCCACTGTAGGCTTCCATGCCATGTTCGCTGATATCGAGACCCTTGATTTCTTCTTCTTCAGGAACGCGTAGTCCAGCAACCGCCTTGATGATGGCCCAAGTAACCGCTGCAGTGACCAAAGTGAACGCACCGACCGCAAAGATGCCAACGATTTGAGGAATCACTTGCTCAAACCCACCCCCGAGGATTAACCCCTTCGCAGGACCGCCGCCTTCGCCATAGATGAGACCATCCGGTCCTTGGGAAAAGAGGCCGACTGCCAAAGTACCCCAAACACCGCAAACGCAGTGAACAGAGATAGCACCAACCGGGTCATCAATCTTCAAGCCATCAATGATAGTGACTGCAAACACAACAATCACCCCAGCAATCAGACCAATCACTGCAGCCCAAGGCACAGTCACCCAAGCACAAGGAGCTGTAATACCGACCAGACCAGCCAAGATACCGTTGATGATCATCGATAAATCAGGCTTTCCCAGGTAGAACCAAGCAGTGAACGTCGCAGCAACGCCACCAAAAGCAGCCGCAATATTAGTCGTCAACGCCACATGAGCAATGGCAGACCCATCACCGACACCCATAGTGGATCCTGGGTTAAAGCCAAACCAGCCCAACCAGAGAATCAAACAACCCAAAGTCGCAATACTCATATTGTGACCAGGCATGGCAGTTGCCCCAGTTTGGGAATAGCGGCCTAACCGAGGTCCGAGGAAAGCTGCGCCGACAAAAGCTGCCCAGCCGCCGACCGAGTGAACCACAGTAGAACCGGCAAAGTCCCAAAAGCCCATGCCAGCTAACCAACCGCCACCCCAGATCCAGTGACCAGTGATGGGATAAAGCACCCCAGTGAGGACCAAGCTAAAGATCAAGAAAGAAACAAACTTGATTCGCTCAGCTACAGCACCAGAAACAATCGTGGCCGCTGTGCCGGCAAACACGAGTTGAAAGAGGAACTTAGCAAAGAGGGGAACCCCTGTCCAGTTCAAGGCGCTAAACACACCTTCATAATTGTCGATAGCTGGGCTATTATCAGCCCCACTGACAAACCAACCTGTCGTTCCTAAGATAGGATTGCCGTCACCAAACATTAAGCCAAAGCCAATGGCCCAGTAAGCAATGGTGGCTAGGGCAAATACAACTAAGTTCTTCGCTAGGATGTTGACGGCATTTTTTTGCCGACAGAATCCAGTTTCAAGCATGCCGAATCCAGCATTCATGAAAAAGACGAGAAAGGCACAGAGCAGAACCCAGACCGTGTCCAAGCCAACGGTGAGGGTTGCTGTGGGGTCAGGGGGTGTTGCTTCTTGAGCAACGGCCGCCACGGACCAGAATAATAAAACTATTGCTGTCATTGGCAAGCATACTTGCCAAGCAGGAGATAAGCGTTTTTTGCGCTTGAGGTTTTTTGACCTCGATTTAATAGGCTTAGACATCACCACAATACGTTTCCTAGATAAATGATGGACAACCAATTGCTCTAGTAGTTGATTTAGATGGGGACATCGAAACCATTACTAAATAACGAATTAAGGGCCATCTTTGAATGATTACTTAAGTGATAGTTGGGGCTTGAATGGACCGAACTCTCTTCGGGGTTCTAATCTAATCGATTCAACAGTGCTAGGTAATGTAGTTCTGTATTTTTAGATACATTTTTTCTTCCGTGAGAGAACTTATGGCTTAGCTAGGCCAGTCCATTGAAGCCTCAATCATAAAATATTCTCTACCCTAGCCTTAGATGCAAAAGTGGGCATTTATAGTTTGGATATATTCACAAAAGGCCCTGGTTAATACCAGGGCCTTTTGTGAATATATGCTTTTCAACCTCTAATGTCAGAAATGCACTAAATAGGTCTTAGAGAGTCGTTAACGCATCATTGAGGGAGCGCGGCTACCTTGAACCTGAGCATCTTTGAGGAATCCACTGTAGGCTTCCATGCCATGTTCGCTGATATCGAGACCCTTGATTTCTTCTTCTTCAGGAACGCGTAGTCCAGCAACCGCCTTGATGATGGCCCAAGTAACCGCTGCAGTGACCAAAGTGAACGCACCGACCGCAAAGATGCCAACGATTTGAGGAATCACTTGCTCAAACCCACCCCCGAGGATTAACCCCTTCGCAGGACCGCCGCCTTCGCCATAGATGAGACCATCCGGTCCTTGGGAAAAGAGGCCGACTGCCAAAGTACCCCAAACACCGCAAACGCAGTGAACAGAGATAGCACCAACCGGGTCATCAATCTTCAAGCCATCAATGATAGTGACTGCAAACACAACAATCACCCCAGCAATCAGACCAATCACTGCAGCCCAAGGCACAGTCACCCAAGCACAAGGAGCTGTAATACCGACCAGACCAGCCAAGATACCGTTGATGATCATCGATAAATCAGGCTTTCCCAGGTAGAACCAAGCAGTGAACGTCGCAGCAACGCCACCAAAAGCAGCCGCAATATTAGTCGTCAACGCCACATGAGCAATGGCAGACCCATCACCGACACCCATAGTGGATCCTGGGTTAAAGCCAAACCAGCCCAACCAGAGAATCAAACAACCCAAAGTCGCAATACTCATATTGTGACCAGGCATGGCAGTTGCCCCAGTTTGGGAATAGCGGCCTAACCGAGGTCCGAGGAAAGCTGCGCCGACAAAAGCTGCCCAGCCGCCGACCGAGTGAACCACAGTAGAACCGGCAAAGTCCCAAAAGCCCATGCCAGCTAACCAACCGCCACCCCAGATCCAGTGACCAGTGATGGGATAAAGCACCCCAGTGAGGACCAAGCTAAAGATCAAGAAAGAAACAAACTTGATTCGCTCAGCTACAGCACCAGAAACAATCGTGGCCGCTGTGCCGGCAAACACGAGTTGAAAGAGGAACTTAGCAAAGAGGGGAACCCCTGTCCAGTTCAAGGCGCTAAACACACCTTCATAATTGTCGATAGCTGGGCTATTATCAGCCCCACTGACAAACCAACCTGTCGTTCCTAAGATAGGATTGCCGTCACCAAACATTAAGCCAAAGCCAATGGCCCAGTAAGCAATGGTGGCTAGGGCAAATACAACTAAGTTCTTCGCTAGGATGTTGACGGCATTTTTTTGCCGACAGAATCCAGTTTCAAGCATGCCGAATCCAGCATTCATGAAAAAGACGAGAAAGGCACAGAGCAGAACCCAGACCGTGTCCAAGCCAACGGTGAGGGTTGCTGTGGGGTCAGGGGGTGTTGCTTCTTGAGCAACGGCCGCCACGGACCAGAATAATAAAACTATTGCTGTCATTGGCAAGCATACTTGCCAAGCAGGAGATAAGCGTTTTTTGCGCTTGAGGTTTTTTGACCTCGATTTAATAGGCTTAGACATCACCACAATACGTTTCCTAGATAAACGATGGACAACCAATTGCTCTAGTAGTTGATTTAGATGTAGAGACTTCAGCCATTCCTAAACGTTGGATACTAAAGCAATTAAACGATCTAAAGAAGATAAGCCCGATCGGTAAAGCAAATTGGATAGGGGTTCACCCAACCCACTGATTTAATCGATTCAACAGTGGTAGAGGTCGCAGTTCTGTATAGAGTGATACATTTCTTTCTGGGTAGAGAACAGAGTAACCTGAAAGAAGTTGATCAATAACATCTTGGGGTTTCTCACCTAATTCCCCAAAACTTTACACTGATAAAGCATCTAGGGTTTGACATTAATATGAGTAAGGTTTGGGAAATCGATTTTTATTCGCGCCCTATTTTAGACGAGCAACAAAAAAAAATTTGGGAACTACTGGTTTGTGATTCTCAACGAAACTTTGAATTCACCAAAGTCTGCTCTGGTTCCCAGGCTAATGCTCGCTGGTTACAAGAATCATTAGCCGAAGCTTTACCCCTATGGCGGCAACAAGGGAATTATGGTGAGCAAGACTTTCCAGAAAGAATCCGCTTTTTTCGGCGTTCGATGAAGAGTATTATTCCGCGGGCCTGTGAAGCCTTGGAAATTCCGGCTCAGCCGAGTCGGAGAACTTTTGCCGTGTATCAGTGGCTTTGCGAACGGGAGCAGACCGTCTACCCTCAGCATCCAGGATATCAACCGATGATGGCTGCGCCCATGGTATTTGAGCCCACTTTGCCTAAGCCTTTACCGGATGCTTTACAAGGAGAGGGGTGGCGTCTAGTAACGCTTCAACTCAGTGCCTTTGCCGACATGGACGAGTGGGATATTGCTTTTGGGGATAAAATTCCTTTGGCACAGTTGAATCTACCACCAGAGACCGAAATTCCCGGACTGCTGATTTTCTCGGAACGCTCTACCCCACTTTCTGGCTGGATGTCTGGTTTAGAACTGTCCTGTCTGAAGCTGGAAATGGATCCTAAACCTCAGTTGCTTTTAGAGACAGGACTCAGCGATCGCTGGGTGATTGCCTATCTGAATGACGACAAATTAGTGGCCGAAATTCAGGGATTTGAAAAGACGAAGCAGGCGGCTCAACAGGTTCATTTTGTGGCAGTGCAATCTTCGCCTGATTCTGAGCAATTTGCTGGATTCTGGTTAATGCAAGAAATGACGGCTGCTTAATAACGTGTTTTCCCCTGATGTTGCCAAAGATGCAGAAATTTCTATAGTTGTGCTTTAGGCACCTAGGGCTAACCAACGTTTCTGCAGAGTGTTCAGGCGAAGATACGCTAGCTTGGCCGAAAAATCTGATCTGAGTAGCCCACCATGGGGCCAGAAACCACCATCTGCGAGATCCCACCAAGTCACGGCTTGGATGTAGGATTTGCTGTAGCACAGGGTATAAAACTGTTCTACCCAATCAGCTTGGATATTTTCATTCCAAGGTCCATGCCAGAGTCCAGGAGGATCGGGAAAGGGGGTATTCTCAGCCCGAGTGGTGTTAGAGGAAACCCCTAGTTCTGTGATGTGAATCGGTTTGCCAAGCTGGCTAAACCGCTCCAGGAGCCGATTAATTTCAAACATGTCTTGATTGGGATAATACAACTGCATACCGATAATTTCGAAGGGAATATCGGTTTTAAGACAGGTTTGGAGGTATTGGTAGGCACTCTGTAACGGGATTTGGTGAGGACCCCTGGCAATATACTCAGCCCACTGGCAGCAGGTATTGATGATGCGTTGTGCCTTTGGATGGCCTCCACTCGTGGCAAGTGCTGCGAGCTGAGTCATCTCTCGCTGCTGTTCTGCCGAGAAATTAAGGGTGTTGGCCCAGTCAATATCGTGGGCCTCATTGATGATGTCGTAGTAGGGAATGCGATCGCAATATCGTCCCGTAATCTCCCCCACGCGCTGACGCAGCAAATCTTTGAGTTCCTCATAGGGTTTGTCTTTGGCCCAGACGGGGAGTCCAGCGCCATGGAACCAGACGAGGGGGTGCCCTTTAGGGGTAATGCCTTCTGCTTCTAACCAATTCACCATTTCATCGGTTTGAGCAAAATTGGGTTTTCCAGCTTCTGGCTCAAAGGAACGCCAGTAAAAGGGCAGGGTGGCAAAGTTAAATAGCTGTTTGAATCGACGATCATACTCTGCGCCTGCGGTTGGATGGCGAAAGAAATTGCAGCCAAATAGAAACTCAGGTCGATGACCTCGCTGATGAATTTGATGCTGAGCGTGGGCAAAGACGGCAGATTCTCCTGCCCATAACCCTTCCCGTAGAGAATCATTGGCAAAGGCAGCCATTGCTTTGGGATTGGCAGCTGCTTGGGCCTGTCGGAGGTAAGCCTCGGCTTGCTGAAGTTGCTCTGTGATGGCAGGGGGACATTGAAAGCCTTGTTGTTGCCAAGTTGAGATCGCAGTCCGCACCCGATGTATCCGCGACTCGGCACAGGCCAAATTTAAATTCAGAGGAAAATCTGTTGGGGTATATCCTCGACCCTGGTTGTCGGCATAGAGGGCCACTTTACCAAACCCTTTAACCGCCAGATAAAGCACAATCGCAAAAGGAACAGATGGGGGTGTGGTCCACAGAACACCTGAGTTCACTTGACGGGGAGGATTGGGCATGGGTTCATCCTCTAAGGTGAGGAAAAACGTTTGGTTGAAGACCTTTGCAGGTATGGGTTTACCCGCAGATGTCCAAGCCTGCAGCTTGATTTGATCAGTACCGGTAGGGACCTCTGCTCTAGAGGTATCGGGTCGCGAAGAGCCCAGGGCGAGTAGTGCTGCCGTTCCTCCTGTTAACGTTAAAAACTGCCGTCGATCGATTGCTGTCATTTATTGCCCCCCATTGTGAGTTGTCAGCTAAAGTTAGCGATCCGGGTAATCTGACTGCAAGGTACCCAATATTTGTAATGGCCATATCCTCAGACTCACAATTTGATGATCTGATCCCCTCTTCTGCGGATACAGAAGCGGCTACCCAGTCGCGATCGCTCCTCGGTATTCTCTGTCTAGGGTTGTATTTTCTATTCACCCTCATGCCGGACAGCCACAGCATTATGGTGGCGTGGCCCTGGGTGTTTGTATGGCAATTGGCCTGGCTTTGTCCCGTCCTTTGGTTAGTGGGACAGCTCTGGCAACGTTCCCCCATCCCTCGTTTACAGCAAGGGCTAGATTGGCTCGCTGCTTTGGCCGTGATTGGCCTGCTTCTATCGACAATTTTGGCCGTATTTCCCAACCAAGCGCGTTGGTACACGGGAGCTGCCCTGGGTGGGATAGCTGCCCTTTACTGCATCAATGCCTGGACACAAACACCCCTGCGCCGTCAGCGATTGCTGGTGACCCAAGGGATAGTGAGTGTTGGTTTCATTGTCACTAGTCTGTTTCTGTGGGTGAGCCAGACATTATTGCCAGAGTTGAATCGACTCCAATCTCTTCAACAAGTAGGAGTGCAAGCCAGCTATAACTTCTCAACCTTAGAACTGCGCAATTGGGCTCCCTTTGGTCATCAAAACTATGTGGCTGGCTATTTAGTTCTGGCCCTGCCCCTTTTATTTGGACTGGGGTGGACCCATCCTCGTTGGCGATGGTGGTGGTTTGGCAGCTTTGGGTTAGGCCTGATCGATCTCTACACCACTAGTTCTAGAGGAGGTTGGTTGGGGCTTTTGGTGGCCGGTGTTTATTTGGGATTGGTCCTCTTTCGGCAACAGGGACTGAACCGTCGCTGGTTAATGGGTGGAACCTTGGCCAGCCTGGGAATTGTTGTCGTTTTAGTCCTTGCCAACAATCGCCTCAGCAGTCAAATCAGTAATTTCTTGCAAGGCCGTTCTGGTGGAGATATGGCCTATCGATTGATTACCCATGTGGCAGGCTGGAAGATGGGGCTTCAACAACCTGTGACGGGGATGGGACCAGGAAGTGTCCCCTTGGCCTATCAGGCCTATCGACCTCACTGGGCGGGCTTAGAAGCAGAACATGCCTATCAGCTCCATGGAACTTTGCCGCAACTCTGGGCCGAGCTAGGTTTAGGGGGGATTGTCCCTTTTGTTCTCTTGGTGGCGTGGCTGGTTTGGCAAGGTGGGCGATACATTACCCGAGCAGCGACACATCAATCTAATTTATTGCCCCAAAGTTTGCTCGCTGGGCTTTTAGGCTACAGTCTTGTTTCCCTCACGGACTACCAGTTAGACAATATTGGCATTAGTGGTTTCATTATCATTAGCCTAGGTTGCCTCGCTGGCTTTATGGGTACGGCAAACGAGGCAACCCAAGCTCATGCGCCCTCTGATAAACGGATCAAATCAATGGCAGGTGTTCTTCTAGGGATTGTCTTGGCCTTTGGAATATCGGTCATGCCCATCCATGCTGCTTGGCAGTTGTCTAACCAAGGATTTGCCGCTTTAGATCAGCAAGAGATCGACCAATTTCGCCAGCGCCTGGGAGATGCCCAAGCTAAGGTCCCATGGGATCCTTATTATTCCTACCAGTTAGGATGGAACTTGGGAGAAATGGGATTTAAAACAAAGGATCCCAAGTTACGAAATTATCTGATTCAAACGGCTACTCAGCATTTTATCCAAGGCAATCAGGCGACTCCTGATCAAGAATTTGGCCATACCAATTTAGGGTGGCTTTACCTACAGATTGATCCACAGAAAGCGACCCAAGAATTTGCCCAGTCTGCAGAATTAGTGCCTGCAAAACGAGGGGTCTTTTTTGGTTTGGGTCTGAGTTTATTAGGTCAGGGCCAAACGGATCTCGCCGTGCAAGCCATGACCTTAGAATGCCTGCGCAATCCCATTTGGATCACGAGTCCCGCTTGGAAGTCACCCCCCTTGCAGTCTATTTATGCTCCGGTCCTTGCTAACTTAGAGCAGAGCTATGACCAATTGCTCCAAGGGCATCAGCATTTGGATGATTTGAATACCCATCTTCATAAAGGTAGAGGCAGTTTGCAGTGGTGGAGTGGCGACTTCGAGGGTGCTCAAGCCGATCTCGACACCTATGGTAGCCCCCTCAGTCGAGCTTTGGTAGAGGTGGCTCAGAGTAAGCCAGGAGATCCCATTGAGATTTCTCCAGAATTATCGAAGGCCTCTCGCAATATCATCCAAGCTTGGGTCATGCCGGATCAACGAGCGTCATTGTTGACTCAGGCCTGGCAGAGGGGAACTGGTACGAAAGAGACGAAGCAACTAGTGCAAATTACTTTAGACAGTATGCAGAAGGCTCGAATCTTCCAAGAATGGTTACAAGACTATCCCATCGTGCGCAAATACCATCGACAACGATCTGGTTTTGGGGTTTTGAGTCGTCATACTGATGGTCCTAATCCGACAGACTTTTTTCTGGTCATTGATAATGTAGTTATGACCGAAATTTTTAATAACATGATGCCTGTGCCTGAATATTTCCCTGATTTAGATCGGGCCTTGCAAGAGCGCCGTAATGCTTTGTTGTCAGAGGTTGAAGCCATATCAGAGAATGCTATGCTGACCTCATCGCTGATTCAAAGTGGTGCAATGGATTAGAACCATCTCATCCTCTGTTGCAATCTGTAAACCTAATTTTTAATTGCGCTATTCTTCGGAGAATAACCCCATGAGTGAACCCAGCGATCAGGTCCCTATGAAAGATGCCACCCCTAGCGATCCTAATCGGGTTGAAGAATTCAAACTCAGCAGTGGCTCAGTGATGGATAAGGTAAAAGAGCTTGTCAAAAAAGGTAATGTCCGCAAAATTATCATTAAAACCGATGCCGGACGTTCCTTAATGGAGATTCCCCTTTCCGTAGGCATGGGGGTTGGCGCTGTCGGCATCATCACAGCTCCCTTATTGACCGTGTTGGGAGTCGTGGGTGTTTTCGCAGCACGCCTTACTATTGTTATAGAGAAATCGCTGGAATAGTTAAGGACTGGAATGGAATTTCAAACGCAAGCTCAGCAAGAGTGCCACACCAAAGTTGCCGGTTG
Source organism: Acaryochloris marina S15 (assembly GCF_018336915.1). Classification (GTDB taxonomy): domain Bacteria; phylum Cyanobacteriota; class Cyanobacteriia; order Thermosynechococcales; family Thermosynechococcaceae; genus Acaryochloris; species Acaryochloris marina_A. The sequence goes on from NZ_CP064923.1 coordinate 267,786, forward strand.
GATGGACAAACTCTTTGAGCAAATCCCTTGGGAGAAACTAGATGAGCCTGGTTTTGGCCTGTTTATGGGCTCAGCATGGGTGGAGGTGCGCGTTTATCCCTGGCAAGAAGATAGTGTCATCAATATTCGCTCTACCGTTGTCTCAGGTGCGAAGATGGCTGCTGATTTGCAGGCTCATCTATTGCGTGAAAACGCAGCAATGCGGTTTGGTGCTTTTTCTGTGAATGATGCAGGTGACATCCTGTTTGAGCATACGATTGTGGGTTCAACTTGTGACCCCAATGAGTTAGAAGCCTCTGTGCATGCGGTCTTGGCTGCTGCCGATAATTACGACGATCAGATTGTTGAGCGTTGGGGCGGGGAGCGGGCTTTGGACCGGAATCCTTGAAGATGGCTCACAAAGACTGTTCGGCCAGTGTCTAACGGCGTGAAGGAGCCAGACATTGGCCGAAAACACTAATATTGATGGAATTGGAACATGAAGCTATCCACCAAGAGACTCCTATTCGTTGGGATTTTCTTGCTAGCTTGTGTGGGCTTATATGGTGTGTTTAGCAAGCTGGGATTAGTTTTTTCCCTCACTCATTTTCCTGAGGTTTTATGTGGTGAAAAGTGTGCTCCTAAGGGATTACATCAGCCTCCCGTGGGCGATGGCCTGATCAATGGAGATCAGGCCATCGCAACCCTCATGAATCTCTCTACCCTAGACTCTGAAAAAATCACCCTTCTGATCGAAAAATCTAAATTTAGACTGACCGTTTACTACGATCAAAAACCCCTCAAGTCCTATCCTGTGGTGTTGGGTAGTGCACCGACAGGAGACAAGTTACGAGAAGGCGATCGCAAAACACCCGAAGGTCTGTTTCAAATCCAAGACAAATATCCCCATCCCAGCTGGTCAAAATTTCTCTGGATTAATTATCCAACCGCCGACTCTTGGCGCAAACACCTGGACGCCAAACGTCAGGGCAAAATCAAGGTTAGCGATACCGTTGGTAGCGAAATTGGTATTCATGGGGTGCCAGTCGGATCGAATCATTTAGTGGATCAGCGTCAGAACTGGACTTGGGGCTGTATTTCTCTCAAAAATCAAGATGTGGATGAGTTATATGGAGTTGTGAGCAAAGGGACTTGGATTGAGATTTTGCCTTAGCTGTATAGAAGGCATCTCTGTCCCTACCAATCTGTTGGCTGAGAAATCTTGAATCCGCTAGCCGTGCTTGATGAATTAGAGGGACAGCGATATTTGTAGGCTGTTTTTGAAGTCAGAATTTGTCGGTTCTTAGACGGACATTTGATGCTTATGGTTAGGTGGTGAAAGTATAGATCCTACATTCAGCAGGCTAGCTAGCAGAGCAGATAATATTTTTTACAGCCCTTCCCAAGGAACGGCAAGATAAGTTGCTGCCTGCTGTTGAGCTTGATGAGATGCTTGGCACCATCAAGCCAAACTAAATGGACGGCCTGAAAGCATTGGAGAATCCAACGTAACGTAGGTTTCATAGTTTGTTTCCCCTTCTGATTAGGGAGAGTTGTTTGTACTTGTTCTAGTGCATTTCTTAACTGTCGTTGTCCTAAGCTGTAGACCATCAAACACAAGGCCATGATCATGGCTAAGGCAGCGATACGCCGAGGTGTCTTCAGGAAAACACTAGAGGCAAAGAAGAGTGGATCTTTGATAAAGCGAAAGCCTCCTTCACACGCCTGCTGGTTCTTATACTCGCGCAGAATATCATCATTGCTCCATTGCTCTTGTTCCAAGAGATTGGTGGCTAAGATGAAACGACCTGCTTGCCGCCGATAGCGTTCGATGACTGGCTCATTGAGGGTTAAGGTAGCCTCAATAGAATAGGTGTAGTGAGTCACAACCGTTGCTTTTGTCGGTCGTCCAGCCTTTGAATAATGAGGTTTTTTGTGGATTTTGAGATCGTCAAGGGTGTGATACCTGAGGATTTTGCCAAAATCTTGGGCTGCAGCTAAAGCATCTGCAGGGCACAAGAAGGTCTGTTTGCAGAGGGTTTTAAGTGCAGTAGTTTTTTGGCTAAACGCCTGATCAATCCGCTTTTGCACTTGTTTGAGTCCAGAGTCTCTGCGAGCTTTACTTTCAACCACCAGCCACCGTTGTTGAATCTCTCCATAGGTACTACATACTTCGACAAAGCTATAGCCGTTGAGAGCACTGGGGTGAAACTGTGAACCCGGCAGCCCTTGTAATAAGTCTTGGGCTGCCGTTGAACTTGCTGGAACTCGGCTAATCCAAGATGTACTTCCTAATGCTTGCAGATTGTCGGCACTGTAGAGGGCACTATCAGCAACAATCACCTCTGGCTGTTGCTGACTCCACTGTTGCTTAAATTCATGGATGATAGGCACAAACGTACTTTTGTCCGCATCATTACCGTTGCCCACTTGTAAAAATAAAGGAATACCCCCGTCCCCACTCACCAGTAGGTTCAATACAAACTGCTTGAGATCACGACGATTGTCCCGTGAGTAGCCGTAGGTGATTTTCACGGGTATCGGCTCCTCTGATTCAGCCAGTGCAGGGGAGGGGGACTCAGGTGCAGAGGGGGATTCGTCTGACGCCTCAACCTGTGGTTTATCTAAGTATTGCCCCTCAACACTAAGGCTTGTCGCATCTAGATGCGCACACCTTAGAGCTACATCGAATTTCTGAACGACTGCCATTGCCACATGGATAAATATCTGGGTCACACCATAGGCATAGAGCTTGTCGAGGACTCGACCGATACGGGTATCGTTGAGGTGCTCTGGCAGTACACCTTGACCGAGTAAGTGCTCGGTTGCTTTGCTTTCGAAAAACTCACTAAATAAGTACAATGGAGCACTCAAAAAGCCCATACCATTTAGAATCAGGGCTTTGACAACTTGACCACAACTAACATTCTCTTGCTCGTGAGTACCTAATAATCGATCCACTATTTCGACAATGCCGATCTCATCGACGATACCGGCAATAATACCGAGATGGTCAATATCCTGAACGTCTATCTCTTGAGGTGAATACATGGACTTGCGTTGAGAGACAACCTCAAAATTATCCCTTGATGGTTAGTACCTGCTGAATGTCGGATAGATATATATTTTGTTCGTTTTAGCATCGATACCAATCCAGCCGTGAATCCGTTGGGTGTAAGGACGCAGCTTAAATAATTCCAAGGAAGAATATTCAGCAACATTTACCCACCAATCTGGTGACGCTTGGGGGGCAACATAGTCAGGCTGAACTTTAAGGGGCAACAGCTTACCTCGCCAAGCAGACAAATCGTCGGGTTTGATCTCCAACATGCCAAATGACACATAATCGCTGGGTCCTAACTGGTTGTCCCCAATTTGTTCTTCAAGAAAGTAGGCATTTTGCAATGGGCTGGGGAGCGGCTCTTGCGTGACTAACAGCTTAGTGACGGTTGCAATCCGTTCAGATTTTGGACCTTCTATTTCGCTAACTGTGACAGGAGCAGACTTTGTGGAAAACCCCGGCTGGCAGGCTGTGATTAGCATAGAGCCTAAAATCGTTAGTATTTTTTGCCACATCCATCCTGTTCTCCTGGCTGGATTGAGTCACGGGGTATTTGGCCAGCTCAGCACAACCCATAACTCATCCTGTTCTCTCCACGATAACAACAGGAAATTTAATTTTAGGTATAAAGTGCGGTTTTATTAGGTGTCTTAGCTGAAATGATAGGTATGAAATGGGCTTATATTGGCTGTCTAAGTCATTTGCCCAATTCCGCTAGCCGCTTATCGAGCAGCATCAAAAAGGGTTTAATGTGATCTTGATCGGGGGTGTAGTAAAGGTTGGCATTGCCCCGGTCCGTATCCTCCCAAAATTTAGGTTGGGATGCCCGTAAGCGATCGCAGGTTTTCTTAATCCGCTTTCGAAAGGCCTTGTCCCCCAGAACGGCTATATCATCCAGGATGTCGGCGATGATACAGTCCACAAAATCATACTTTTGCTCTTTGAGATAAAACAGAGCTAAACAAATTTGCAGCGTGCGGACGCCACTATTGAGGTGGGGGTGGTTGAGGCTATCTGTTTCAATCGCTGGTGGCCGATCGACGAGTAGCATCTCTCCCAGCAGCTGTTTTTGAATCTCTTCAGACCATTGTTGTTGATGGACTAGCACCAAGATTTTTTTCATCTCGGCTGCCACCACATCCACAATGAAATACATGGCAGAACTGGTCCGACCATAGCCATAGGCTTCATTGCCATAAAGACGCAGGTAATAGAAGCTCTGCCAGGAATGATGGAGGCGGTGGTGGGTGACTAGGTTTTCAATAAAAGCCCGATAGTGAAAGGCCAAATTATAGAGATTGCGAGCTTCATTATGTTTGACTCCATGTTTAAGGGCAAACCGGAACATGGTGTTAAAGCGAACAATAATCACCTCTAAGAGCTGGTCATCTTTCAGTTCAATCGCTTTCAGGCCAATATTGCTCATTTCCGAGGCACAGAGCGAGGCTAAATCAAACTCTGAATCATCCAAGAGATGGACATAGATATTCCCCAGGAGGCGAAAGCATTTCTGCTCATAAAACGTTTTGCTCCGTTCTACATCCTCGAATTGATCAATCAGAGTTTTGAAGGAAATATCAGAGCAAACCGTATGCCCCACCTGGAAAAACTTGGGGTTAATGTTGGGCTTTGTAGTGATGAACGTCTGAATCATCAGACTAATATTTTGAATGGCTTGGGCTTTGGGCTCTTTAAAGGTCAGGTATTCCAGCAAATTGCCTAATTGATTCAAAGACTCTAGCAGGCGGCGCTGGCATTCTTCTCGATAGGCATTGTTGTGAAGGAGTCGGTTGACGGAAGACCGCCTCAGTTTGTGGATATTGGCAATATGGGTATCTACAATCTTGCGAATCACCGTAATGGGCTGAATGCTTTTCAGGACATAGAAAATATAGGGAAAAGCAATGATGATTGACGCTGGTAGAAAGATATAGAGGTTTAGTATCAGGCTGGCGGGTCTGATGCTGGCTGTGTCTTGGTAATACTTGATCAGTAGCGCATGACTCCCCCCGATCATCAGGAACCAAATGTAGGTCAAGCTCACCCAATCCCGCATGTAGAGTTCTGCAATTTTGGGAATGGTTTGGGCGGCGACGGAGATGGCAATCACCAATGTCCCTAGGGTCAGGGCGATCAGAGATAGCCACACTTCAGGGGCAAAGCCAATATCAAGCGTCTCTAAAAAATTCGGATAAACCAGCCAGATTTGCGCAAGGGTTTGCGTTGAAATAGCAAATAGGCGGGTGCAGATGATATCGATGGAGATAAATCCCGCCAGCACCGTTAGAAAAGACAATAGGGAACGGTGCTTAGAACCGAGGGCAATGATTCGATGCAGCAGATAAAGGATTTTTAGATCCACGGGTCAGCGGAGTCTCCTTTAAACGACTATCCGCTCCCAATCGGAACAAACTGTTTAGCAAAGCTAGGGCAGTCTGAAAAATTGGGAGCGGTCTAGCGGATCATTCAAGTTAAAGTCTGACTGCCGAAAGAACTCCGACATTAACTACTAGGTAGTTGATCAGAGAACAGTCTCGGCGCACAGCCGACCTAGCTTAACTTGATGACCCTGCATTATACTACTATCTTGCATGGGCATCACCTCCTTAATCCCTGGACGGTTTATTCTCAAACACATCAAGTGTGGAATGGTTTTAAGATAGCACATCTATCTGAGAGTGCAACTGCCAAACGCTTAAACGGATTCTTCTAAGAAGAAAACTGCAGCCACGCTAAGCGAGTGCCGGGATAAAAGTGAGCCAGAATTTGCTGGTAATTATATTGTCGTTGAGCCAATTGATTGGCGCCATTTTGGCTCATGCCAAACCCTTTATGAACCTCTCGTACAATTTGATCCGAGGCTGCGTAGAGAGATTCCACCACTGCGCCGTTGTGGGATAGCACAATGCCTGCGGTTTCTTCGACCGCAGCTAAGGTAGAACCCGTTTCGGTTTCGATGCCTTTATAGGCTTGCCATCGTTGAGTATCCCCCAGATCAAATAAGGGATTCGCTGGACGTGCAATATGGGCGAGAGCGTAGGAGCGGGCGGCAATCGCCTGAGATTTAAGGGCTTCCAGGGGCCATGATGCCGGCATCTCTGAACCCACAACGCTATAGAGGTAGGACTCCATATCGAGATGGTTGACGCCTGTGAGTTTGCCGTTATTGGCAATCACCTGGACGGCTCCTCGGTACCAACGACCCGAAACATAGACGAGACCTGTGGCAGATTCAGGTTTAATCCACACGACGTTGGGAGCATTCTGAGAGCCAATGCGCATCTGTCCGCCTTGGACCATAAAGTTCTCGGCGGCGGCAGGCACTAGTTTTTTGACGGCTTGACCTTGCTGATCAACCACGGTGGCGGGGGTGGAGGATCCAATGACTAAGTAGGAGGACTGCTGTGCGATCGCAACTCGAATCGGAACTCGGGGGGACGCTTGAGTGGGTTTTGGAGGTAACGCCAGCGCCTTCACCTGATTGGCCTGATATGAAGAGGCCTTGCTCGTAGATTTTGGGAAAGGCGCAGCTGGCTTGGTCTTCGTAGGAGGTGCGGAAACAGGGCTCTTTATCGCTGCACTTGGAGGCGGTTGCGTCGGCACCAAAGTGGTTAACTCTGGTGTTGGAATGACTGGTGCTGAAGGTCTGACGGGTTGAACGCTTGATGTTGATCGGACTGTAGTTTGACGATCACAGCTACCCGCGATGAGCCCTCCAAGACTGATGGTCAGCAATAGAACAGCACTGGGAACAGAGCTGAACCCAAAAATCTTAAATTGAGAGCAAATCATATCAATAGAGATTAAAGATATTCAAAATAAGTCTTTTATCTTCTTTATTCTATCGTTTGAAGCCTTTATCATGATTTTATACGGAGAATTAGAAAAAGAAGAGGTATAGACTTATTCCTAAAGTGCCCGGTCATATTCAAGAACAGGTCAATCGCATCCACTCGATGTATCGAAATACAAGTTCATTATTTCTTGGATGCAAATATTAAAAAAATAAGTATATATTGCAAGATATTTTCTTCAAAAACAGAGGAAAAGCGTTATACAGCATCAATCTGCAAAGCTTTATATAGAGATCTCATCAATTGTTAAGAAACGCACCAAAAATGAGACTCACAAGAGGACAATGAGAGTAATAAAAGACTTTTAGTTAAATTCCTTTGTGTTTTAGCTCAGTTTTTAACTGATCCCCTGTGTGTTTTTCGATTAAGCCTCATGAATAAGTATTGGTTTAATATCTCTAGATCCTCATCTCAGAGGGGAAAACGGTATAAAAGGTTACCGATTTATCTACTGAGTGTCTTGGCTTTTGTCAAGGTTGGAGTTGTTACATCCCTCTGTGCCCAGGCTCAATCAACGTTCAAGGGCGTGAAGCAGAATTCCAATAATGCTGTCGCTGTTTCACTTCCTCAATCTCCCCTCAAAGATGGCGTTCACCTATTTGGACAAGCGCGGGAACCTGGAAAGTTTCAAACTGAGTACTTGATCTTTAAGACGAAGCGTAATCGGGTCATTGGAGCCTTTTTTATGCCGTCTTCTTCCTTTGATTGCTTTGCGGGTAATTTGCAGGGTGGGCAGTTGACCCTATCGATTTTAGAAAGTTATGAGCAGCAGACCTATGAGCATAGTGTCAACTTAAATCAGTACTATGCCATCCAGCAGATCAACAATAACGACATGCGCATTCTTGATGTTTGTGCGGTTCACTCCGGCCATACTGCCCAAGAACCATAAGGGACTAACGCAGCGCTAAAGTTGCATCTAAGGTTAAATCGAGATCTTGTTTGGCATCGATGACAACCACTTCTACTTTTTCGCGTCGACCGAGCAACCAGCCTCCTAAAGCACCGGCACCTGCTCCACCTAGAACTTCTAGAACGCCGACATCGCCAAAGATCTCAGACAAGACCCCCGCCGCTGCACCACCCACTAGTGCGCCCTGCCAAATGCGATCGTTATTGCCTTTACGAATTTCTTCTTTGCGAGTGATCACATCAGATGTAGCATCGATATCCTGCCGGTCGCGGTTAGTCAAGATTAAGGTATTGGCAATAAACTGAGTCCCCTCTCCACTGGGCTCCAGTTGACCCGCAATGCGACTGCCTCGGGGAATCAAGATCGTGCCTCTAGAGTTACGGACATTCTCGACCACCGTCAACGTCACAGGCAACGTTTCATCGGGCTTGAGAATGATTCGCTCAGCGCCTTGGTAGGCAGCAGGAATCACCGTGCCGGAGCTTAGGGCCACTCGGTTGGACCGGGGAAAGCTTTGGGCTTGGACTGGCAGAGCTTCCATAAGAGGTGCAACACCAGCACTACAAATCCCCAACGCCAATAGCGCTGCTAACCCGGCTTGAGAAGTTGGTCGATGAATAGTCATGGGATTGTCCTCGCATGAAATACGTTGCACTTTGTCCTTGCATACTTTGAAGACAAAGAGTTGACGAGGAATGTTCCTGACGGTTAAGGCGAATTACGATGACTCTGACTGGACATAATACTGCTCTGCTACCTGTTTAAGCCGCTGTAACTGACTCTGCATGTCTCGACGAGTCAGTTTCGCCGCAAAGGTCTGAAAACCGAAGGCAACAATCGGATTCTCCATCCGAAACTCAAACCGATTAATCAAACGAGTGCCCCCAATCTCGGGTTGGCATTGCCAGCGATCCCGTCCTTGGAAAAAACCGTCAAAAGCCCAAACCACAAGCCCCTCCTGCCGTTCAATCACACGACTCTGTAATGTAGGATTGAGCAGCGGGATGCGAATCATAAAGCGGGTTTGGCTATCTAGCTGTGAACTCCATTCCCCTACCGGTTCACACTTTAGAAGGGGGTTGAGCCAACGATGCATCAGCTCTTGGTCGGTAATCGTTTGATCGACGATGGCAATCGGGGCATCGATGTAGACAGATTGTTCAAATGTGGTTGTGTCTGCCATATTCAGTAGAAAAACGGTTGGCAATTGCTGAATCAAACACGATGTTAAAACAAGCAAACGTTGTGCGGCGCTGCATCGTGCAATAGCCTTGGCAATCTTACTTTAGAGTATGTAGGGGCGCTTGGGTACTGAATTCTCTTGGGTTCGATGAATCTGAGGTCTTCAGATCAAGAATGATTGCCGACACATTGGCTGTAGATTTGCCATAATCATCCAAACTATCGTTCAGCCGTGGAATAGCGATTCACCATAGGAGACAGTTTTGAATTTTTCACGACGCCATTTCCTCTCTATTGCGGGAGCAAGCTTAACGGGAACTCTCATCAGTGCTCCCCTATCGCGCCTATTTACCCGAGTAGCAAACGGTTTATCCATTCACACTGAAGGATATGGTCCGCTGATTCCCGACCCCAACAGACTCCTAGATTTACCTCGTGGCTTTCAATATCGAGCGTTTTCCCATACTGGAGAACGGATGAGCGATGGTTTTCCAGTGCCTGCGAAACATGATGGAATGGCAGCCTTTCCTGGCCCCAACAATACGACTATTCTGATTCGTAATCATGAATTAAGTCCGAACCAGACCCCATCTGTACAGGGGGGCAATGCTTATGATTCGCAATGTACTGGAGGGACAACCACCCTGGTGCTGAATGCCCAGCGTCAGTTAATCCGGCACTATGCCTCTCTGACCGGTACCTATCGCAACTGTGCCGGTGGACCCACCCCTTGGGGATCGTGGATTAGTTGCGAAGAGAATACGTCCACGCCAGAGAGCGACCCGGCGGTTAGCAAGCGGCATGGCTATAACTTCGAAGTGCCGATTCAAGCCACGGGACCAGTTGAACCCAAACCACTAGTGGCAATGGGGCGCTTTAATCATGAAGCGGTTGCCATCGACCCTGATAGCAATATTGTCTACCAAACAGAAGATCGTGGAGATGGGCTGTTCTATCGTTTCCGTCCCCAGAAACCGCAAAATTTGCAGGCTGGGGGAGTGCTCGAAGCTTTGAAAATTAAAGGGCAACCTCAACTCAATACCAAACAGGATATTCCTGTTGGTCAACCGCTGCCTGTGGAATGGGTGCGAATTGAAAATCCTGATCCATTAACCGATACCGTGCGAGCGGAGGGATATGCCAAAGGTGCTGCTCTGTTTAGCCGTGGGGAAGGCATTTGTCTGGGTAAAGGCGAGGCGTTGTTCTGTTGTACGAGCGGGGGTGTTGCTAGCCTCGGCCAAATCTGGCGGTATACCCCAGATGCCGACGGGGGTACCTTGACCTTATTTGTTGAGCCCAATAATCCAGGAGTCTTGGACTATCCTGATAACTTAACGATGGCTCCTTTTGGCGATCTGTTCCTGTGTGAGGATGGGCGAGGTGAACAATTTATTCGAGGTATCAATCAACAGGGACAACTCTATTCATTTGCCCGGAATGCCTTAAATGATAAAGAGCTAGCAGGCGCCTGTTTTTCAACTAATCCCTTGACGCTATTTGTGAATATCCAGACCCCTGGGATAACCTTTGCTATTTGGGGACCTTTTGCTCAGGCTTAGATTTAAAACTTTGGATGTGATCAAAACAATTTGGCTGAATAAATATAAACTGGTGAAGAAAAAAGATCACATCGAGTGTCAAAATTCGGCAATATTGGGTCAAGATTATGCGAAAAGCATGTCTTTTGGATCTGAAAGTAGAACAGCTTTATATCTGTGGCCTAGCCGTCTTGATATCGATCACCATGGTTACCAGAGCCTTATGTTTTAAATAGTTATAAACAGCTGATGTTATCTCTAAGGTATGGATACCAATAAGTCTGTATAACTACTCACTTTATGCGCCTAAGTTTGAGATGACGAGATGCATTAACGCTTCTTGTTTTACCCTAGTCCCATTGACTGCATGGATTCAGAAACCAATCTTTCTTCGCTACAACTGACCTGCCCTATTTGCGACCAAAGCAGTGTGCGCTTATTTCGCAAGAATAGCTATTGGATACGAGAATGCGATCGCTGTCATCACCAATTTGCAGAAGAACAACCCACTGCCAAAGGTGTTAGCCAAATATATGACGGCCAGTATTTTCAGGGGGATGGCCCCGGCTATATCGATTACTTAGCGGAAGCCGAATTATTGCAACAACTCGGCCAATATTACGCAGATAGATTGGCGTATTATGTGTTGCCTGGCACCGTTTTGGATGTGGGGGCTGCTGCTGGCTTTATTCTCAAAGGGCTGATGGATTCGGGATGGCGGGGAGAAGGGCTAGAGCCGAATCCCCGCATTGCTGAATTTGGTCAGCAGCAGTTGGGATTAAAAATGACCGTGGGCACCCTCGAAAACTATCCCACATCCGATCGGTTTGAGCTGGTGATGATGGTGCAAGTGATCCAACATTTCTACAATTTGAAACTAGCGCTGCATACCGCCAGTATGGTGACGAAACCCGGAGGGTATTGGTTGATTGAAACATGGGATCGCTCCAGTCTACTGGCTCGGATGCGAGGCCAAAATTGGCATGCCTATACGCCCCCGAGTCGTTCCCATTGGTTTTCGCCCCCCGAATTAGAACGCCTCGTTGCCCAATATGGGTTTCGGGAAGTGGCGCGGGGCAGCCCTAGCAAGTGGATGAATGGTCAGTATCGGAAATCGGTATTGCGATACCAACTGATGGATAAGGCTTGGGGAAAGGCCGTCGCCCAAGGCTTGAATTTGATGCCTGACCAAATGAAAACCCCCTATATAGGCGGCGATATCTTTTGGGGTCTCTATCAAAAAGCCGTTTAAGGTGGGCTGCACCGCTGCCGTTTCTGCGGGATTTTTAAAGTGACGACTGGGGTCAAACTGCACTTTGGTATGGTGCACAATAAAGTGATGCTTGCCCAATTTACTTTCATTTGAGGTGTCCATGGCCACTGATAATCCCACTAACTCTGAGAAAGACAAAGCCCTAGGCGTTGTGCTGAATCAAATCGAGCGCACCTTTGGTAAGGGATCGATCATGCGCCTGGGAGATGCCGCCCAGATGAAAGTGGAGACGATTTCTAGTGGTGCCTTAACCCTTGATTTAGCTTTAGGCGGCGGCCTGCCCAAAGGCCGGGTGATTGAGATTTATGGCCCTGAAAGTTCCGGTAAAACGACCTTGGCTTTGCATGCGATCGCAGAAGTGCAGCGATCCGGCGGTATTGCCGCGTTCGTCGATGCTGAGCATGCCCTTGATCCCACCTATGCCTCAGCTCTTGGGGTAGATACAGAGAACTTACTCGTCGCCCAACCTGATACTGGAGAATCTGCTTTAGAAATTGTCGATCAGCTGGTTCGCTCTACAGCAGTGGATATTGTCGTCATTGACTCTGTAGCGGCCCTAGTTCCCCGAGCTGAAATTGAGGGGGATATGGGCGATTCCCACATGGGACTGCAGGCCCGCCTGATGAGCCAGGCCCTACGAAAAATTACCGGCAACATTGGTCGTACTGGTTGTACAGTGGTATTTCTCAACCAGCTTCGCCAAAAAATTGGTGTCACCTATGGCAACCCTGAAGTCACCACGGGGGGTAATGCCCTTAAGTTCTATGCTTCCGTACGTCTAGATATTCGCCGCATCCAGACCTTGAAAAAAGGAACAGAAGAGTTTGGGATTCGAGCCAAGGTCAAAGTGGTTAAAAATAAGGTGGCTCCTCCTTTTCGGATTGGAGAGTTTGACATTATTTTTGGTCAAGGCATTTCTACCCTCGGTTGCCTATTAGATATGGCTGAAGAAACTGAGATCCTGATTCGCAAAGGGGCTTGGTATAGCTATAACGGCGAAAATATTGGCCAAGGTCGAGACAATACCGTTCGTTATATGCAAGATAATCCCGAGTTCACAGAATCTCTAACTCAGCAGGTGAGAGCCAAGCTAGATACGGGAGCGGAAGTCTCGGCTAATACCGTCGCTTCCACGAAAAAAGGAAAAAAAGCGAAATCCGAGTAGGCCAGGTTCTATCTATTCCCGGCAACGCTTTGACTTTCTGACATTATCCGTCAATCTTCTGTGCGCCCGGCTGACCATTCTTGATTTGAAAGGACGCCAATGTGCGCACGGGTGCTCCTGGCTTTTCCACCTGATCCACCACTCGCAACTGGGTGGTCCACTGTTCGGGGGTTACCTCACACACTACATAGCCTCGATACCGGCTCTCAAAGAACTTAATGTGGGGGTTCACTTTTAAGGCCAAGGTAAATAAGTCAGGGTTGGGGCCACGGGAGCTGATCGACGTGCCCACAATCTCCGTTGCAACCACGGGGGATTGCGAATCTTGAAAATCTGATTTCAAGTCGGTGACCCAAAATGAGTGGATATCGCCACCAATGACCACAGGGTTCTTGGGTTGATATTGGGTGATGCCCTTGAAGATGCGATCGCGGGTGGCAGCATAGCCATCCCAGCCATCGGTCCAGTGCCCAGCCAGTGGGCCTATCCCTTGGTTCAATTCAGCCATCAACATTTGCTGAGCAATGACTGTCCAACCCGTAGACGAATTTTTTAACCCATCCAACAGCCAGTCTTCTTGCTCAAATCCTAATAATGAGCGCTTTGGATCCAAGCGCTCGGCACAATTGAAAACGACCTGCCCCCCTCCTTTCCCGTTCTGATCACAGGCTTGATCATCACGATATTGGCGAGTGTCTAGGCAGTGGAATTCAGCTAAATCACCAAAGCGAAAGCGTCGATAGAGCTGTAAGTGATCACCTTGGGGTTGGGCGGTGGGGCGTAAGGGTAGATGTTCATAATAAGCTTGATATGCTGCTTGCCGACGACGTCGAAAAACAGCTGGATCTGCAAAGTCCTGAGACTCATTATTGGCATAATCATTTTCAACTTCATGATCATCCCAAATGCAGATAAAAGGGAATGCTGCATGGGCCGCTTGTAAGTGCGGATCACTTTTGTACAGGGCATAGCGCCAACGATAGCTCTTGAGATCGACTGGATTGGGACCGACATGTTGGCGGGGACGACCAGATCGTGACTTCCCTTCATAGATGTAGTCCCCCAAATGCAGCACTAAATCCAACTCCTCTTGGGCCAAGTGCTGATAGGCCGTGTAATGGCCATATTCATAGTGCTGACAAGAAACGTAGGCAAACTTGAGTTGTTTGGCCTGAGACTCTAGGGCTGGCATGGTACGGGTCCGACCAATGGGACTGATTTCATCTCCTGCTTGGAACTGATACCAATACCACTGACCTGGAGATAAATTCTCCACCACCACATGCACCGAATGCCCCCACTGTGGAACGGCTTGGACGGTTCCCTGTTGAATGACCTGTGTCATCTGGGCATCCGTCGCAATTTTCCATTGAACGGGAATTGCAACGGCAGGTATGGGTTGCCCAGATAACGGATTGGGGGCTAGCCGAGTCCATAACACGACACTATTCGACTCTGGGTCACCCGAAGCCACCCCTAAGCTAAAGGGATAAGCAGAAAACTTGGGCTGTGCTAGCAGAGGCAGCCGTTGGTCAGACCAGAGGACCCATCCCATGGCACCACCAGCAGTCAACAAAAATTGCCTACGGTTGAACATGCTTACGTCTCTAAAAGTGTAAAATTTGGCTATCAATACTTTGATGCAAATTTGAGGCTGAGGTTGCTTGGATTGAAGTTGTCGCCTGTAATGCAATCACTATTCTGATGGAGATTCATCTTGATAGATCGGCAATTGATGTTGCATCAGGAAACCCTCCCCAAGGCTAGCCGCTTCGGATCCAGAGTTGTTTAACTTCAATAGGTTGAGGTGGCCAAAGGGTGGAGCTGAAACAAGGTGGTGAGAGATATCCAGTACGCTGATGGTTCGGATTCTAGCTGTATTGAAGTCAGTATCAATTTCTGCATCAGAGAGAATCATGACATTACGGCGTATACCCATTGCAATTCAGTTAGATAGCGTCTGTCCTGCACGAAAAATTGGGCGATGTCTGCGTTCCTGTACATCGTGAAAGATAGCCTTGATCGTGATTTCCAGAATTCATAACTAAACGTTATGACAACCTAAACACGAATTAATATTCCGAATCGAACGTTCTCAATTATGATCAAAGGAGTTACTGTTCTTAATCAAATCTTTAGATCACCCCTTTAAGAAACATTTTTATACCGTTGTCTAGGGAGTCAACTCATGGCTACATCCGAGAAAAAACCTGCAGAAGGTGCAATTGAACTCTATCAAACCCCTCCTCTACCCCAAAATCGTCCGATTGCAGCAAGAACATTAGAAGTGGTAGATACCTCAAGCTTGCCTGGCAACCGTCCCATCACTGCGGTCCATCTAGAAGTGGTCGATACTGACACCTTGCCCAACCATCGTCCCATTATCCGTTCTGGGTTAGATATTGTGGATGAAGAAAGTCTTGTCGGTCATCGCCCTATTGTGAATATGGGTTTACCCTTGGTTCCCTCCCCTAATCTCCCCAATAATCGTCCCGTCGCAACTGAACCCATCTACGATCCAGCTGATTTGATGGGCTATATCGACTAATCGTTCATTAACCTTAATAATGAGTGCAATCGTCTAGGGCAGGGGAGTATTCCTTGTCCTGGTCTGTTCTATACCCTTTTCAAAAAAGACCTGGCAAAATAAAGTAAGGTGACTTCCGCTTAAACTTTGTCTAAATCAAAGTATTGCCTAAGCCCATCTTTCTGTAATTGAGTATGCCAAACCTCAATGAATGCTATCGCACCTTAGAGTTGAGGACTGGCGCGTCTTTAGAAGAGGTCAGTCAAGCCTATAAAGATTTAGTTTTTATCTGGCATCCTGATCGAATTCCTCAAAGCCGCGAGCGTTTGCAGCAAAAAGCCATCGCTAAGCTTCAAGACCTCAACGAAGCTCGTGACTATCTGCAATCCTATCTACAGCGACGTCAAAATTTGCGTTCAGCCCGTCGTCCTGCCCAGAAAGCGGCTGCAGCAGGCCAGGCTCGAGCAGCGAGTTCACCTGCGGCTGCAGCAGGCCAGGCCCGAGCAGCGAGTTCACCTGCCCCTGCAAAAACGACAAGACGCACGGCGCCACCCCGCACATCCCAACCGTCTCAAGAACGCCAATCTCCAGCGGCCAAAAAGTTTCGGCAGCGAACCAAAGCAACTCAACCCCCCGCAAGTTCTGTTCCTAAAGCTCCAAAGGCTGCTCCGGCACAGCCTAAGCCTTCTCAACCCCCTGCTGCGACTTCTTCTCCTCCCGATTCTGCTGCTAAACGAGCCGCCAAACGATGGCGAACAGGCCGAGGTACAGCTCCTGCCAAAACAGCTCCTGCAGCAACCAAGTCTTCCTCTCGCCCCCTCACTCCAGACCATAGTGGTGTTGATTGGCAGGGTGCTGATTTACAAGAACGGGATTTTTCGGGACGGAATTTGAGTCAGGCCAATTTAGCGAATACCAATCTCAAGGATGCTTTTCTCCATAAGGTGAATTTGTCAGGTGCTAATTTGACGAATGCTAACTTGACCCGAGCGAATCTGCTGCAGGCCAATCTCACCCAGGCAAACTTGCGAGGTGCGAATCTAACGGGGGCGGATTTGAGTGGTGCTGATCTGCGAGGCGCAGATTTTACAGGGGCCAGTATGGGTATTGGCAAAAAGGTGATGGTAAAGCTAACGGGTGCTCGTCTATCTGGAGCGATTATGCCCAACGGTACAATCCATACCTAGACTGGTTTGGTGGTGAAGATTTAGAAGGTGAGACACTTTAGAGCAAGGCTTCTATTCTCAATTCTGTCGACCATTGTCGTCATGACACCACGATCCAAGGCAAATTAGTCACAATAAATGAAGTGCTCTTAAGGGACATGCTGGATGAGACTGTTCCCTGGTAGTTGTGGAAAACGGTCATTCAACTATCGGAATAGAGCATAGAGTTGAGGGAATCGCCGATATTCTCAGCGCCTGTTCGCTGACATCATTCAGCATGGTTGAGTATGAAAGGATGATTGGTCTTCATCTACGCATTCTATCTGCTTGGCCCAGCATGGAGTTCAACACTACAATCCACACATTTTAGGTATCAATACAATGGCGTTTGATTTGGAAAATATCCCTTCTCAGCAAGGCAAAGTTGCCATTGTGACTGGGGCCAACACGGGCTTGGGCTATGAAACGGTGAGTTATCTAGCTCGAAAGAAGTGCAAGGTGATTATGGCTTGCCGTAACGCTGATAAAGCTGCTCAAGCTAAAGCTGAAATCGAGGCTAAAGTGCCGGTCGCGGATTTAGAGATTCTCCTGATCGATTTATCTGATTTATCGTCTGTGAGAGCCTTTGCCCAAGCCTTTCGACAGCAATACGACAGACTCGACCTTCTCATTAACAATGCTGGCATTATGTGGCCACCCTATTCCCTGACGGTGGATGGGTTTGAGAGCCAGATGGGGACTAACTACTTGGGCCATTTTCTCCTGACCGCATTGCTGTTGGATCTGATGCCGAATACGCCAGACTCTCGTGTGGTGTCCCTGAGTAGTAATGCTCATCGGCTGGGATCCGGAGAAATCAATTTTGGCGATCTGCAATCGGAACAGAACTATTCCAAAACAGGGGCCTATTCCCAGAGCAAGTTGGCCTGTTTGATGTTTGGGAATGAATTACAACGGCTGTTAGAGCAAGCAGGCAAAAAAATCTTGTCTGTCACTGCTCATCCTGGCGTCTCCAACACGGACTTAGCCAGACATATGCCCCAGTATCAGATTGCACTGGTTCAATATACGATTGGTCCGCTGCTCTGTCATGCTCCAGATAAGGCTGCCATGCCGACGGTGATGGCTGCTCTGGCCCCAGATGCCCAAGGAGGAGAATATTTTGGTCCTCAAGGGTTTTTGGAAATGAAAGGGAAACCTGGACGAGCAACCCAGTCTGACTATGCTCAAAATCAAGCTGCTGCAGAAAAGCTCTGGCAGGTCTCCGAACAGTTAACGGAATGTAGGTTTGCAATTGCTAGAGATCAAGAGGTGACCACGCCATAGTCAATCAATTGCTGAAACATATCTGAGAGAGAAGTAGCAAGGGAACGATAGGTGAGGCCTAACTCGCGAATGCTCTTGCTGTTGTCTACGCCAAAGGGGACGCCGACATTTCTAGCAATGATTTTCCGCGTCATACTGCTATCCAACAAGGGCCCCACCAGCCAAACGAGTGCTTTGGGCAGAATACTGTTGGGAAATGGATAGGTATCGCCAAAGTGGGCGCGTAGGATGTCGGCTAGCTTAGGAAAATTTGTGTTGTACCCAGAGGTGATATGGCGACCTTGGGCAGAAGGGGTAAATCCTGCCGCCATATGAGCTTCTGCCACATCCCGCACATCCACAACGCCAATCTGATAGTCTGGTACGCCCATTTTCATGGTGCCGTCTCCCAGTTGTTTGATCAGGGCAAAAGACTCGGATGTGGCAAAGGGGTTTATCCCCGGTCCCAAGACGAGGGACGGATTAATGATGACTAAGTCCCAGCGATTTTGAGCCTGGGCAATGTCCCATGCTTCTTTCTCAGCTAAGGTTTTGGAATAAGAATAGGGCTGGTGGGTAAGGGAAGAGGTGGTATTCCAGTCTGCTTCGGTAAATAGATCGCCCTCGACTTGCTCTAGGTCAGCGCTGTCTCCATAAATAGCTGCACAACTGCTGGTCACCACTACTCGTTGAACGGAGTTGGTTTGGTTCGCTTGCTCTAAAACATTGCGGGTGCCGAGCTGGGCGGGTTCAATCAGATCTTTTTGTGGGTCATCGACAGCAATGGTGAAGGGAGAGGCGGTATGAAACACGACTGTACATCCCTCCATGGCTTCAGCGTAGGAACCGAGGGCTAATAAGTCTGACTGGAAATATTGGAGTTGGCCTGACGTGTTCTCCGCTAAAGCATTGAGATATTTAAGCTTTTCGGTATTGCTAGGATCACGAACGGCGGCGTGAACGGTAAAGCCTTCTTCGAGTAAACGCTTGACGAGCCATCCGGCGACGTAACCTGTGGCTCCAGTGACGAGCACGGGGGCTGAGGTATCGTAGGTGGGGTTGGACATACTACTTCTCTATTGCTGCAGGATTAAGCGGAACACCGTTATCCCGTAGAGTAGCGCATTCATTGAGCGGGTGCTGTAGCAAGTTTCTAAGGGTGTATAGGGTTGAGATCTCAACCCTATACACCTGCTAGGCAGGATGGGCTTGATAATATGGATTTCACCTGTGAGAAGACTGACCGTGTTGAAAATCTAGAATCGATCTAACCGCAGCACTTCGAACAAAATGCACTTTTACCATGGCTGAGATCTACATCCTGACATCTGATGGTGTGCCGTTGGCGCAGTTTGAGAATGAAGAATCAGATATGTGGTATCTCATGGGGAAAATTTCACCCATCCAATCGAGTCTGGTGACTCTAAATGAGATTTTTCAGGCGACCCAGGATCTGGATTTCAAAGCTGTGATGTGTGATTGGTCTCAAGGGTATCGGTGTGAGTTGAAGGCTGAAGTCAACATAATTCCATGTGTACTGATGGAATGCAATCCACAACAAGCCATTCTCAGAATGCTCACTGCCCGGGATTTGAATTCCTCCCAGAAGCACCTCGATTCCAGCATTTTGGGTTGCCAATATTCATCGTTACTCTTGAGGGGATGTTGTTTTCGCGGTTATCAAATACAGTAAGGGGCCGAACGAGCCCGTGAACACCGTGACTAATACCCAAGGCCAAGGATTCCGATTACTTTTCCTCGCCTCTGGAATGAGCCAGCTCAATACCAGGACCAGAGCGATCCCTAAATCAGTGAAGACTTGCCAACCGGCTGGGCTATAGCGGTGATAATCTAAAATGCCGAGATAGCCCACCTGGGTCATGGCATACCCTGACAGAAGAGTAAAAGGCATCAGAATGATGAGTGCTATTTGCTTGTTGACCATAACAAACTCCTTGCATGTGATTTGCATCCATCCTCACCTCTCTTTTGAATGGCAGCAATAACCTCACAGGTCATTGAATTCATGATGGGTCTTGGTTGAGAATAGAGGGCAGAGTGGAGAAATGTATGACCTCTCCCAGCACGCTAAACTTTCAACATATTTGCCGCCATTGGCGTAAGTTCAGAAAGCTATCGCAACTGGATTTAGCTTTGGCGGCTAATGTGTCGCAGCGCCATGTCAGTTGGCTAGAGACTGGGCGTAGTCATCCTAGCCGAGAAATGATTGGGCGTCTCTCTGATGCCATGAATATTCCCTTACGGGAAAGGAATATCTTGTTACAAGCTGCTGGCTATGCCGCAGACTATCGTGAAACGCAATTGGATGCGCCCATAATGGCCCCAGTGCTTGATGCGCTGAATCATATATTGCAACACCATGCCCCGTTGCCTGCCTTCATTGTGGATCGCTACTGGAATGTGAAAAAGGCCAATCAGGCAGCAGAACTATTGCTCAATATAGGGGGAAACCCCCAAGCGCTTCAGGAAACAATGGGGACGGATGGGGGACTTAATTTAGCCTTGCTGACCGTTCATCCCGAGGGGCTCAGGCAATATATTACCAATTGGGCGCAGATCTTACCGTCTATCATCCGTCGTCTTAGGAGTGAATCTCTGGCATCGGGCAATCGAGCCATTCAGGATCAATTCGCCCAATATATCGAATTAGCTGCCCCAGAAGGTTATAGCGAGCCAGATAGTGACAGTTTGCTGCCTGTTTTGCCCTTAGAACTGAATATTAAGGGTTTAGAACTGAGTCTATTCTCAATTATTGCCACCTTTGGTACGCCCCAGGACATCACGACGGATGAACTCCGGATTGAAACCTTCTATCCCACTGACACTAAAACCGAACAATTCTTTCGGAACTATAATTTTGAGAATTCCGTTTAAGATAAAATGCCCTACTCCTAGCCCCAAAACGCATTGCCCAATGCTCAGCCAAGTGTTTAATGCAACTATCGAGTCTAGATGAGTTCCCTCAGCAGGGCTATCATTGCACTCCCTGCGATGTGAGTGCCGACCTTAACATTGCAGCGTTTCTATTCCCCAACGATAGTGAGCTTTGCCCACTGTTGATGATCATTGTTTGTAAATAGCTGTAGAGCATCCCCAGCAAAATCTGGATGGGGGGTGCCCAGTTCGTAGATGGAATTTTTGGTGGTTACATACACCCGTCCTGCTTTAGTTAGACACCCCTTAATGGGCGAAGATTTCAGCTTTTTTCCAGCAGGATACTTGGAATGGTTAAATATTTGCCCCTGAATAACCACTTGATCGCCGATGTTAACGCAAAGCCAAGATTCGATAATTGGTAAGCTGAGAGTTGCGGTATTGGATGTAGTTAAAGTGGGCTGAGAATTCTCTAAATAATAGTCTGTGATGTCATCAGCAATCATGATCAAGCTCGGTAGGAGTGATGCTCGGGGATGAGTGTTGTGATTAAACGACAACACAACATTTATGGGGCTAGCTATATCTAGTCTAAGCAGAATGTCTCTCAGAAAGTACAGTAAGAATGCGGAAATCTACGCTAGCTAATATGTTTTGTTGGAGTAAACTGGCTCGTTAAATATTCGGATCTTTTGCAACAGCCTTGTGGTCAATTTTCTGCCGCTAGAGGTGTTGCTTAACTTGAGCTAGCTATGTTTGCCTGGATGAGTGCTTTGATATCAATTTTTTGTATCGTACAGGGTCTTCCATTCTGGAAAGGTCATGCCCAGTAAATTGCTAAGCTCTTCAGTTTGCTTGAGTAGGATGGGCCGGAGGAATTGAGTTGCTTCCTGTAGGTCTTCGGCATCCTTATCTCGATCCACTTCTCGAATCGCTAATTTGAGTCCAGAAGAGCGAATCTTTTTTGGGAGTAAAGAGGCTAGCTGGTTAAAAGGCCAGGTATATCTCAAGCGAAATAACGCGCTCTTTTGGTAGAACTGCTTTGGGGTTGCATGAAATTTTTCCGTAAGATTAGCAGGGGCAAAAGATGCATCGACACCCAGCCAGTCAAACGTTTTGGTCATACACGCTTCAGCATCATTACAGAGTTGTTCAAAGGTTAAAAATAAAAATTGATCGGGCGAAAAATACTGGAAGTAATGTTTGAGCTGTTGGGGATAATTACTAACATCTTGATAAAGAGGATTTTTCTGCACTGCTGTTAGCAAACTTTGATTTTCGTTCCCTTGACGAGTCTCATGCCAATAGTGACTCACCGTGCGTTCAATGGGGTCCCTCATAATATAAATGAAACGGGCTTCAGGGTTGAACTGGGCTAGTCGTTCAGCAACATCCGTAACATGGGGGTCTTTGGCATAAAGCGTACTGGATTCACCCAAAATGGTTGCATCACCGGCATCCTGAAAGAGGCTGAGATATTTCTCTTCATTTTCCCAAAGGCCGAGCTTTTTGATATTGGGCCAGTTCAACTGTTGGGGATGCACAAAGTAGCAAGGCTCTTTGGGCTCACACATGAAGATAGACGGGTGATTATTGAGATATTGGTGCAAGGATGAGGTGCCAGATTTCATCGCCCCAATAATAAATAGATTCGGTTTTCTTAAATTGCTCATAGTATTAATGTGGAGGCCGTCTCAGCTTCACTTCTTTCTAGCGTAGCAGTGGGCTCTAGTCAATCTGCACTGTGAGCAATAGGGGGTTTATGCTCGCAAGACAAATCGCGCTTTTAACTGTCTGGGTACAGAGACCCCAAAGTAAAATTCTTGATCATGGGGCTGATCGCCAAATTGGATCTCTACTTTTGCCAGCAGGATGGCTATCGTTAAGCGCATAAAGAACTTGGCAAAATCTTGACCGATGCAAGCCCGATCGCCTCGACCAAATGGAAAAAAGTAATCGCTGCCATAGTCATTTTCTGCCAAAGTTTTTGCATCCCAGCGTTCTGGCTTAAAAGATTCTGAATCTTGCCAATGGGGAGAGAGACGCTGAAGAAACCAGTTGTTGATAAAGATTTGGGTATTGGCGGGGATGTCGTGGCCCGCAAGATGGATGGTGCGAACCGTATTGCGCGTAAAAAAGGGCACGGGGGGCCATAACCGTAGAGACTCTCGCAATACTTGCTCCACTGGGACACAGTTTTCCAGTCGTTCCAAGGTGAGGGGTTCACGGAATAACCCTG
This sequence comes from Acaryochloris marina S15, assembly GCF_018336915.1. Classification (GTDB taxonomy): domain Bacteria; phylum Cyanobacteriota; class Cyanobacteriia; order Thermosynechococcales; family Thermosynechococcaceae; genus Acaryochloris; species Acaryochloris marina_A. Next base: position 290,883 of record NZ_CP064923.1, read on the forward strand.
CCAGATCTTGGTGAAGAGCAGATAAGGCTTGAGGATGCTGAAACAGCAAATGAAGCGTAGACGTAATACCACTGGGAGCCGACACCGCTCCGCCTGGGTAGACTCCAGCACAGAAGTTCCGCATTTGTTCAGGGGTAAAGGCAGACCCCCCTCGTTGCAGAACCCAGTCCAGTAGCGATCCACCGGCAGGATTAGCTTGAGTGGTTTCCATCACTTCGCCAAAGCGTTGAAACCATTGGCGACTCGCTTCTTTGTAATGTTTACCTTTGGGTTCTTCCGGAATCATCCAGCTGGCGATGGACGATCGGTTCATGCGATCGGTCCCCGTTGCACAGAGGGTATTGAACTGTTCGAACACCTGATCGGGGAACACTTGGCCGACTGTAGCCAGGGAAAAACCATCGAAGACTAGCTTTTGAATGGCATCATAAGCCGGGAGCATGTCGGTCTCTGACTGCTGGACCAGTTCCTCCGCCCGACCTTCGATAAAGGCTTGCAAGGGCTGGACTTGAGTCTCCATCCACTCGTGGAAGTAAGTCATATTGAAGGGATTATTTTGAACCAGGTGCTGCCATTTCGGTCCAGCATTTTTGGCAACAAAAGGATGACTCTCTGTCAGAATCGGGCGGAGGGCTTTGCGGGGGATATCTTTATAAAAATCAGCTTGGGTGGCCCGATGTCCATGGGAAGGGTGGCCGGTTTGCTGCTGGGCGGTGAGCAAGACTTGCTGGATTAAATCAGGGTCGTTGAGAACCAAGGATGGCCGAGCCAAAATCCAGAATAAGGATAAGCCACCATAGTGCTGTCCCTGTTCTCCGAGCACCTGCCAAATGGGTTTCCCTTGCTGCAGGGCCGAGATATTACCGATGGGAAAAAGCGGTTGAGGACCTGGAATTCTGCCGAACGCTTGGGTTTGTTTGCGAAAGATCAGCTGAAAAAGCATCTGAAAAAGCATCTGTGAAGAGGACTGTACTTTTGACTCCACCCACTGTCGTGGTTTGGCCTCCATCTGTTTGAGGGTATTGTGTAGTCCTGTGGTGAGTGATCCGGCTGATCGTCCTGTCATAGCTGTATGTCCTCTGATGCTGAAGTGTGGTGAGTGATACCCTGCCAAGATTCATGGCATTGGCAAATGAGTTCTAATAAACGTTAGATATTGATGCTCTGGGGAATGTTAGAGGGCTGTAGGTAGCGGTAGGGGTAGGGACGATGACGGTTTCGTTCTGCGATCGCATCTTCGATATCCAATAAGTTGGCTTGAAAACGATGCAGAGGGGCTTGCACCCGCTCATCAGAAAACCAGGATTTTTCGTACTGGCCGAGTTGTGTATGGTAAATCTGCCCCAGCAAATACGTTAACTCCATCTGATTCAAGGCTTGATGTAAGGGGGGCAGCTGGTCTAGCCGATCCTGGGAAGATAGGGCTGTAGCAGTGGGAGCTGGCCGATAGCCTGCTAACGGCATCCCTGGGGTATAGACCATGATGTCGCCCTGGGGAAAATTCACGGCGGCATGTTGAGCACTGGCCGTAAAAATGATGAGCGTGATGGCTTGAATCAAATAGGCCTGGGTCCGCAATTGTCCCTCCTCGCCAAAGTCTGGAACTCGACCGCCATCTTCAGCCTGTAGCTCCTTTGCCCAAGCCTGGAGGGCCGCATCCTTTTGTACTGAGTCATCGGTGGGGTAGTACAAGCTCACATAATCAGTGACCCAAGTTTCGATCGCCTGCCAAATCAGTAATGCATCGTCCCGATAGGGATTAATAGGTAACGCCTCAGCATTATCCAGACCCTGTTGCTGCAATTGTTGGGGCAGCATGGCCTGATTAAAGGAATAGCTTTGTAATCCCGTTACCGCTAAGACCCTGGCACAGTCAATGGTGGCGGCTAAGACCGTATCCACCCCGCCTTCTGGGGCCATCAACATACTTTGAGCCCCGTTGTTGATACTTAAGGTGCCTTCAAAGTGAGGCCGCAAGAGAATACTCACGGGATGAGTCGGGAGTAGCTGGCGATGGGTGGCAATCACAAACGGGCTAATAAACAGATGGGTTCGACCCAAATGGGTTACAGCCTCGTGGTAGTTGCTATCTGCAATTTGCACGCAGGTCTTTGCCATTTCCCAGGCATGTTGTTGTTTGGTAGCCTCACCCGTGGGTGGCGTCAGAATCGGTGTTTCAGGCCCCGGAGATTGACGGCATTGAATGGCAACGGGCTGGAGATTGCGGGAGGGCGCATCATCAGGAGGGACTGCAAACAGAGCGATGGGGGCTGAGATATATTTTTGCTGGTCTGGGTAGTTACCATTAATCGCCCCGGCCAAGATAGCGTAATCGGCGATGTATAAACGCCCTTCGGTAACGGCAGTTTGGAGGGAATCGTCCTCTCCCATCACTGCCTGATAGTGCCCATTCGTGACGGGGAAATTAGAGCGAACAGTGTCTCTAGACAAATGGCGCACTTGTTGTAGCAAAACAGGATTAGGACCTGCTACTCGCAGATAAGCAAAGAACTCATCTTCCTGAAAGTATTGGGCACATTCCGGCAAAGGGATAGTTACAAATTGCTGATTAAAGTCTTCTATAGAGGTGGGGCGATCTTGAGCGCATTCATGGGCAAGATGTTCTTTTAAGTTCAAGTGCAGAATCCGTAATAGATCATGCTCTAAATTGGAGGCAAGGCTGTGCAGAAAGCTTTCTGAATCAGCAAAAGATAACCGTAGGCCGTTCAAAAAAGTGGTTGGCACCGTTGTCAGCAGATGCCAGATTAGACGCCACCGCACCTCTGGCCGTTGAGTCAAGATATCCACCAAGGTTTTTCGAATCAGGCGTGAAGCATGTTGCTCCGCTTCATGCTCATGGTGATGATTGTGGGCTCCCACAATTGCATTAGTAAGGATCTTGAACATGGTGCGGATCAACTTTGACCACCAATCTCCGGATGGGAGCTCTTCTTTGGGTAAGCGATCCACCATTGCCACGGGTGCAAGGTGACTGTAGTTGTATTGATATTTTCGCCGAGCTGCTTTTAGCGCGGTAGGGATAGGCTCAGGCTGTATCGGACGAGCTAGAGCTAAACTTTGTGGATGTTCTTCTTGTTGAATTTCAACAGGTGCGAGTTGGGTAGGCAGGCCAGTGAGAGAGTACTGATGCGTCATTGTTGATCCGGTTTATGGGTGTTCTGACGTAAATGGCAACTGCCTGTGATCAAGGGTGTAGAGAGAGTTCGTAGCAGCTACCGATTCAGTCCTAGTGTTCCCAAGACGGATTTGGACTTTACTTTTTAAATAGCCTTGAGTTTGGGTAAGCTGGTACTATCTGGATTGAAAACTATTGAGTATGTAAATGAAAGATTCTGTAGTTAAAACTAGCGTTGATTTAAGTACGGTAAATCGAGGTAGATAATCATTAAGACTGATTAGCTGAAGGTGAGGCTAATCAGAGCTTCTGACATGTTGTTAACCTTGGTGTTAGGACGTTTTTATTGTTTAATGCTGATATTGATTCGTCAACCTAGAGGGATGCAAATGAGTAAGCAATAAAAAGCAAAATATCTAGTTTATGGGTATTTATAAGGTTTTTCAGGGTTATGTCGAATCTATTTAAAATAATTCTTGGGCAGGCTCATACGAATATTGCAGTCACAATTATGCCCAATTGATTTGGAATAAATTAGGAGTAATCCTTGTTTGAGTAATAGTCTTGAGACCATAACAAATAAATTACTTAGATCTTGCAAGTTTTATGTAAGTTTGGGGAACATCTAGATTGAGGTAATTGCTAGTATTTTTCTTTTTGGAAAAGTTAGTGCTCCTGTTTTCTGGCTTGGAGAAATAATTGATGTTGGGGACAATCGCGGACTGTCGTCTGGTTGAGCATCTATATGAGAGTGAGAATTCCATTGTTTATCGGGGTCAACGACAGGCTGAGCCGCATCAGGTCATTCTGAAAGTTCTGAAAGAGGATTACCCAACTGCCTCGGAACTGACTCGGTATCGCCAAGAATATGAGATTACCCGCAGCCTAGAACTTGAAGGGGTGATCAAAGTGCTGGGGTTAGAACCCTATCAACGAACCCTAGCCATTATTTTGGAAGATGTGGAAGGGGTGTCCCTCAAGACTTATTACCAGGGAAAGGCCGTTCCGCTGGTTGAGTTTTTACCCCTAGCCATTAGTATTACCGAGGTATTAGGCCGGATCCACAGCCAAAATGTCATCCATAAGGATCTGAATCCTAGCAACATCATTTTTAATCCAGATACCCATCAATTACGGATCATCGATTTTGGCATTTCTACTCAGCTGAGCCGAGAAACAACGATTCTCAAAAACCCTCGCATCCTCGAAGGAACGCTGCCCTATATCGCTCCTGAACAAACGGGGCGCATGAATCGTTCCTTGGATTATCGGACAGACTTCTATGCCTTGGGGGTGATGTTTTATGAGCTGCTAACGGGACAGTTACCCTTTACCGCCAAGGATCCGCTGAAATTAGTCCATTGCCACCTCGCCCAACAGCCCATCCCTCCCAGTCAAGTCAATTTCGATATTCCTGGGGTGATGTCTGACTTGGTGATGATCTTAATGGCGAAAACCGCCGAGGAACGGTATCAGAGTGCCTTTGGGATTCAAGCTGATTTGACTGCCTGTTGGCAACAACTCAAGCAAACTGGGGAAATTCGCGCCTTTCCGCTCCGTACCCAGGATCATTCAGATAAGTTTCATATTCCCCAAAAGCTCTATGGGCGGTCCCAAGAAATTGCAGCCTTATTAACAGCATTTGAGCGGGTCAATCACCCTCAAGATCCGACCAAGAGTAGTGAAATGATGCTGGTGGCGGGTTACTCCGGAATTGGTAAATCGGCTTTAGTTGCAGAAGTCCATAAGCCGATTACCGAAAAGCAAGGGTACTTTATCTCTGGGAAGTATGACCAATTTCAGCGAGATGTGCCCTACTCGGCTGTCATCAGTGCGTTTCAAGATTTAGTCAAGCAACTTTTGACTGAAAGTGAAACCCAGCTAGACCAATGGCGACAAAGATTACTGGCGGCCTTGGGACCTAATGGTCAGGTTATCATTGACGTCATCCCTGAAATTGAGCTGATTACGGGGCCTCAGCCTCCGGTGCCTGAACTAGGGCCTGCAGAAGCCTTGAATCGGTTCAATCTGGCATTTCAAAATTTTATTCGGGTGTTTTGCACCCCAGCTCACCCCTTGGTGGTGTTTTTAGATGATTTGCAATGGGCGGATTCCGCCAGCTTGAAGTTGATCAAGCTGATGATGATGGATCGGCAAATGCGATCGCTGCTGTTAATCGGCGCTTACCGTGACAACGAAGTCGATGCCACCCATCCGTTGATGACCTTGGTGAAGCAGCTTTGGCAAGAAAAAGTCAACATCCATACGATTACTCTCCAGCCCCTCTCTCAACTGCATCTGTGTCAGCTGATTGCGGATACGGTTCACCATAATTTAGAGACTACCCTGTCCTTGGCAGAGCTGGTCCTGAATAAAACCGAAGGGAATCCTTTTTTTGTCAATGAATTTCTGAAAAATCTTTATACGGAAGCGCTGTTGCAGTTTAATTCTCGTGCTCAACAGTGGGAATGGGATATCGCCCAAATTCAGTCTCAAGATCTCACGGATAACGTGATCGAACTACTGATTAGTAAGCTGAAAAAATTACCCTCTGCTACCCAAGATGCCCTGCGGCTGGCTGCTTGTGTGGGAGCTGAATTTGATCTGCATACCCTCAGCTTGATTCGTCAGCAATCCCACACGGAGGTGTTTGCAGATTTGAAAGTCGCGATTCAGCTCGGGTTGATCTTTCCCCAGTCTGAGCTGAATGATGCATTAGTGATTACAGATTTTCGCTTTGGTCATGACCGGATTCAACAAGCCGCTTATGCCCTAATCGATCCTGACAGGCGCTCTACGGTGCACTTGAGCATTGGCCGGTTGCTGTGGCATAACGTGGAACCGGATCAACTGGCAGAGCGTATTTTTGAGGTGGTGGATCATCTCAATCAGGCGCTCCCCCTGATTACGGATCTAGAAGAACAAGATCAGGTCGCCCAACTTAACCTCAAAGCCGGCCAGAAAGCGAAATCAGCTACGGCTTATAGTGCTGCTGTGCGGTATCTACAAACAGGATTGAGTTTGGTGGGGGAGACGGGATGGCAAAAAGCCTATCCCCTAACTCTTTGGCTTCACCAAGAAGCAGTTGAAGCTGCTTATCTCCACCAAGATTATCCCCAGCAAGAACAGCTGACAACCGTGGTGCAGCAGCAGGCCAGAACCGTGTTGGATATGGTGAAAGTCTACCGGGTCAAAATTTTGGCTCGCTCTGCTCAGAATCGTCATCTAGAAGCAACGGATATTGGCTTTGAGATTTTGGAGCGCCTGGGAATCACGTTTGTAGACCCCACCCTCGAGAATTTACAGCAGGAATTGGATCAAACCAAGCAGCTCTGTGCGGATCGCTCGATTCAAGATTTGATCCGGTTGTCTCCTATGGCGGCTGAGGATAAACTCGCCGCGATGCAGATCCTCTCGGATATTTTGTCCTCTGGGTATCAAGCTTCTTTTGAACGCTTTATTCTCAGTAATCTGAAGCAAATTCACTTATCCCTTACCTATGGCAATACGGCTCCCTCCGCGTTTGCTTACGATTGTTATGGCATTACCCTCTGTGGGGTGGTGGGAGATATTGAAGCAGGCTACCAGTTTGGACGGTTAGCCCTAGCGGTGGTCGATCAGTTTCAGGCGAAAAAGACCAAGAGTCGGGTGGTCTTTGTGTTCAATGCGTTTGTGCGCCACTGGACTGACCCCCTGAATTTGACGATTCCTGATTTGCATGAAGGGTATCAGATTGGGTTAGAAACCGGGGATTTAGAATATGCCAGCTATTCCCTTTGTTGGGAGGCGATGCATTCTTTGCTGACGGGGGAGAAACTGCCAGATTTAGCATTGCGCATGCTGGAGTTTCAGCAAGCCATTGCTGGGTTTCAACAGGCGGCTTGCCTGCTCTATTTGCAAATTTTTCAACAGGTGACGTCCCACTTAACGGAGCCCAACTTGGATCCGACCTGCTTATCCGGGACTTACCTGCAAGAACGACAGGTCATTGTGGACAGTGCGGATAATAAGTTAGCTCTGGCTTTCTTTTATACCCTCAAAGCTCAGGTGGCTTACCTGTTGGGACAGCCGGCGACGGCCTTAGAGAGTACCCAAAAAGCGGTTGATTATGTGGATGGCATGACGGCTGCGGCGACGGTGGCGAGCCTCAATTTTTACGATTCTCTTGCTCGCCTGGCCCTTTACGAGGCTCTGCCTCCTGTTGAGCAAGAGCAGATGCTAGCAAGGGTGGCGACCAATCAAGACCAGCTGCAGAAATGGGCTGTCCATGCCCCGGCCAACCACCAGCATAAATATTGTCTGGTAGAAGCGGAGCGTTTTCGGGTATTGAGACAACTTCAACAGGCGGGGGAGGCCTATGATCGGGCGATTGCCCTGGCCCAGTCTCATCATTATCCGAATGAAGCAGCCTTAGCTAATGAGCTGGCGGCGAAGTGTTTTCTGCAGCAAGAACGGGATAATTTTGCCCGGGTGTATCTGAATGAAGCCTATTACGGGTACTACTGTTGGGGGGCAACGGCTAAATTACGACAACTGGAAGCGTCCTATCCTTATCTGCTGGCCCAGCAAGTGATCCATTCCCAACAGGGCACCATCCCGACTACCCCCTTGGTGGCAGCAGCAGCGACGAGTACTATTCGCACTGGTCAAGCGCTGGATCTCTCCACGGTCTTGCAGGCATCACAAGCGATTGCGGGGGAAATTGTCCTCGATAAGCTGTTGATGACCCTGATCAAAATTCTGGTCCGCAATGCGGGTGCCCAAGTGGGTCATTTAATCCTGAATGTGGAAGGTCGGCTAGTGATTGAGGCATCTTTTAACTCCCAGTCTGGCCAGAGCCAGGTGTTGCAGTCTCAATCGTTTGCTGGACAGCTTCCCGACAGTATCGTCAACTACGTGCTCCGTACTCAGGAGAGTGTTGTTCTTCAGCAGGCTACCCAAGACAGTAACTTTGGTCTGGACGCTTATATCACGACCCATCAGCCGAAATCGATTCTCTGTGCTCCGCTGATGAATCAAGGACAATTGAGCGGGATTCTCTATTTAGAAAACAACCTGACGACGGGGGCCTTTACGGCAGACCGTTTAGAGATTTTGCAGCTGCTGTCGGGACAGGCTGCGATCGCAATCGACAATGCGCGCCTTTATACCAACCTGGAAGAGAAAGTCGATGAACGGACCCAGGAACTCTCCCAAGCTCTAGAAGACCTGCAGTTGGCCCAAGACGGCCTGATTCAGTCAGAAAAAATGGCGGCCTTGGGCCAACTGATTGCTGGGGTCGCCCATGAAATTAATACTCCCTTGGGTGCGATTCGATCTTCGATTGAATATATTGCCAATTTCCTCGATCAGCATCTGACGACCCTGCCACAATTTTTTCGGGAGTTAACCCCCCAGCAGGCAGAGCAGTTTAAATCGTTACTCCTGCGTGCCTTAACCCCTTCACCGACCTTGTCAGGTCGCGAACGACGCCATACCCGCAAGGCTTTGGCCAAGCAACTATCTGAACAAGGGATTGCCTCGGCAGAGTCCCTGGCCAGTTTATTGCTGGATCTAGGGATTTGTGATGGCATCCATGACCTCCTTCCCCTTCTATCTGAACCCGAGAGCGAACCCTTATTAAAGATGGTGCGCCAGTTTACGCGGGTGCGAGAAAGTACGCGGGATATTTCTACCGCGAGCGATCGTTCTGCCAAAATTGTGTTTGCCCTGAAAACCTATGCTCGCTACGACCATAGCGGTGAAAAGATTGAAGCCAATATCACGGACGGCATCGAGGCCGTATTAACCCTGTATCACAACCAAATCAAACATGGGGTGACGGTTCATCGCTCCTTCGCCGAACTCCCCCCTATCGCCTGCTATTTTGATGAACTTAATCAGGTGTGGACCAACCTGCTACACAATGCTCTGCAGGCCATGGACCATCAAGGCACCCTTGACATTGATGTCAGCCAACAGGCGGATCAAGTCTGCGTCAAGATTACCGACAACGGTCCTGGCGTTCCCCCTGAGCTGCAAGGCAAAATTTTTGAGCCCTTTTTCACCACCAAACCCCCCGGTGAAGGCAGTGGTTTAGGTCTTGACATTGTCCACAAAATAATTGACAAGCATCAGGGTACCCTAAGCTTGGACTCCGTTCCTGGCCGTACAACCTTTAGTGTGACCTTGCCCATATCTGTCATTCCAACCCCTCAACCGACTCCTGCCCTATGACAAAACTGGCCATTCTTTGTGTTGATGACGAAGTCATTATTCTCAATAGCCTCCTGCGACAGCTGCAAACTGCGTTTGACGATAACTACATCTATGAAACTGCCGAAAATGCTAGCGAAGCCTTGGAGCTGATTGAAGAACTGCAGGAAGAAAATACAGATCTGTTAGTGATCGTGTCTGATTGGTTAATGCCTGGAGCTAAAGGAGATGAATTTCTGATTCAAGTCCATCAGAAGTTCCCCGGGGTGGTCAAGATTTTGCTGACCGGTCAAGCCGATGAAGCGGCGGTAGAAAGAGCACAATCCCAGGCCAATCTGTTTAACTGTTTACGTAAACCTTGGAGTGAGAGTGATCTCATTCAATGTATTCAATCAGCCTTAGGGACGGTGTAAAGACTAATCAGGACGATGCCTAAACCCGTAATTGTTTGTGTAGATGATGAAGTCGCAGTATTAGATAGCCTCCGGCGTGAGCTATCTGAAGTCTTTGAAGATAGCTGCGAAATAGAAACCGCTATGGGGGGCAAGGATGCCATTGCCCTGGTGCATGACCTGATCGAGGATGAATGCGATTTATCGGTGATCATTGCCGATTATCTGATGCCGGATATCAAAGGGGATGAGGTTTTACAACAAGTCCATCAGCTCTCCCCCCAAACCTTAAAAATCATGTTGACGGGGCAGGCTAATGTGGATGGCATTTCTAATGCGATTAATACCGCCCAGCTATATCACTATATTGCCAAGCCCTGGCAACCCGAAAATTTACAGTTAACGGTGCGAGAAGCCCTCAATAGCTACCAGCTCGCTAAAAAAATTAAAGACTATCAGCAAACTCTAGAACGCAAAGTTGAAGAGCGCACTCAGGAATTATCCGCAATTCTGCATACCCTCCAAACCACCCAAGCCGAACTGATTCAGGCGGAAAAAATGGCTGCCCTAGGCCAGTTAGTGGCTGGTGTGGCCCATGAAATTAACACGCCAGTGGGAAATGCCCTATTAGCTGCCTCTGTTCTGAACAACGAGACCGGTTCCTTAACACAAGCCTTCGACCAGGGGGGGCTAAAACGGTCTGCTTTGGTCAGCTATTTACAGACAGCCCAAGAGAGTAGTGGTCTGATCTTGCAAAATCTCCATGGGGCGGCGGCCCTCATTCAAAACTTCAAGCAAGTTGCAGTCGATCAAACCAGTCATGAACAACGAGAGTTTCAGATCATCCCGTATATTGAGAGTGTATTGACTAATTTGGAGCCGAAATTAAAACAGACTCGCCATAGGGTGACGGTCTCAGGGGATGCTGCTCTAAAAACTACTAGTTATCCAGGAGCACTGTCGCAAGTGGCGACCAATTTTGTCATGAATTCCCTTTTGCATGCCTACCAACCTGGAGAGGCAGGGCAATTAAAATTTAATGTGACTCAACAACAGAATCAGATCATTCTGGAATATACCGATGATGGTTGCGGCATTCCTGCAGAAGATCAGCCTAAGATTTTTGAGCCATTCTTTACAACGGGACGAGATCGCGGGGGAAGTGGCTTAGGTTTACATATTGTTCATAATCTAGTCACCCAAACCCTAGGAGGAACCGTATCTTGTCAGAGTGAGGTTGCCGTGGGAACCCAGTTTAAGCTGCAGTTACCCTTGACCTTAGCAAAAGGGGGGTCTCATGCCCGAGGATAAGCCCTTGACCGGAACCTTAGAAGCCGATGATGAGCTCCAATTTTTAGAGGAGTTATCCTATCATTCCTCGAAGGAGGCTATGCCAGGGGGGTGGAAAGTCATTGTGGTGGATGATGAAGAACAGGTGCATGAGGTGACGCGTCTCGCCCTGAAAAACTTCAAGTTTGCCGATAAGCCTCTGGAAATTATCTCTGCTTATTCCAGTGAAGAAGCCCAACAGTTGTTGGACCAAAACCCAGATACAGCCGTATTGCTGTTAGATGTGGTGATGGAGACGGATAAGGCTGGCCTAGAGCTGGTCAAGCATATTCGTGATCATTTGCACAACATCTTTGTACGGATTATTTTACGCACCGGTCAGCCGGGCAGCGCTCCAGAAAAAGCGGTGATTGAAGGGTATGACATCAATGACTACAAAACCAAAACCGAACTCACCCAACAAAAACTCTTTTCCACTTTAATCACTGCCATTCGGTCTTACCGAGATTTACTGACTGTCGAAGAAAGTCGTCAACAGATTGCGTCCTTAAACCAACAGTTAGAAGACGCCAAACTCAGTTTGGAGAACAAGGTCAAAGAACGCACCCAGGCGCTGCAGCAGCAAACCTTGGCTTTGGCGGCCAAAAACAAGCAGCTAGAAGAAGAGATTCAAGCCAAACTCTATGCCCAGCAAGCTTTAGAAGCAACCAATAAAAAGCTGGATGAAGCCAACAAGCAGCTGTCTCTGATTGCCAATCATGATGCCCTCACGGGGTTGGCGAATCGCCGCCGTTTTGATGAGTATCTACAGCAAATTTGGAAGCAGACCCAGCGCGAACAACAGCCCTTAAGCCTCTTGATTTGTGATATTGATTTTTTCAAGCAGTATAACGATACCTATGGGCACTTAGAAGGAGATATTTGCCTCCGAACCGTAGCCCAAAAAATTCATCAAACCATTGTTCGCCCCCTAGATTTGGTGGCCCGCTTTGGGGGTGAGGAATTTGCGATTGTTTTGCCCAGTACCGACCTAGAAGGCGGTCAGGTTGTGGCCGAACGACTGAGGACGATCATTCATCAGTCTCAACTCCCCCATCGTGGATCCTCGGTGAGTGAATTTGTGACCGTTAGCATTGGAGTAGCGACGGTGCGATCGCACATCCATACCTCGGTTTCAAGCTTAATCAGCCGAGCAGATCAGGCCCTCTACCAGGCGAAACAATCTGGGCGGGACCAGGTGATCGCTCTATCTTTAACAGGGTAGGTCTTTCAGATTTAGCAGAGTGTGATTTATAGACAGCCTGGGAACACTGGATGTAATGTGCGAGATCAGCTGAACGGCCATGCAAGACGTCAATGCTCCCTCATTCCCCTTTATGGAGGCTCCCAGGACATCAACCCATCGGGGAGCTGATCAGGACCGACCCGTCATTCTGATTGCGGAAGATGATCGGATGACGCGAGCCATGATCAGTCATATCCTGGCCAATGATGGGTATCGAGTCGTGGAAGCAGAGGATGGCGAAACCTGTTTGGCTGCTTACCAAAAGAGCCCGCCTAACCTAGTGTTGTTAGACGCCATGATGCCGGGGATGAATGGCTTTGAATGCTGTGGCGAAATTATGAAGCTGCCTGAGAGTGCTTACACCCCCATTTTGATGATTACGGGATTAGAAGACCAGACCTCCGTAGACTGGGCCTTCGATGTGGGGGCCTCAGACTATATTACGAAACCCATTCATTGGCCAGTATTGCGGCAGCGAGTGCGGATTCAGTTAGAGAGAACCCAACTCTATAAGCAACTGGAAGAAGCTAATCGAAAACTGACCCATTTAGCTTCTATTGATGAACTCACCCAGCTCCCGAATCGCCGAGTCTTTTCCGAAACCCTGCAACGAGAATGGCGACGCATGGCTCGTGAGAAATGTCATCTTTCTTTGATTTTGGGGGATATTGATTGTTTTAAGGCCTATAACGATACCTATGGCCATCTGTTTGGAGATAACTGCTTGTTCCAAGTGGCGAGTGTCATTGGCCAATGTGTCAAACGGCCGGGGGATATCCCAGCCCGTTATGGCGGAGAAGAATTTGCCGTTATTCTCCCGAATACACCCCTTGAAGGAGCGGCCCATGTGGCAGAAGAAATTGGTCAAGCCGTAAGGGCCCTCGCGATTCCCCATAAAAATTCTGTTGCCAGTCCCCATGTCACTCTCAGCATGGGGGTTGCTAGTGTGGTCCCTGATTTACAATCCATGGGATCTGAAACCCTCTTGATTTTGGCAGCTGATAAGGTTTTGTATCAAGCGAAGTCAGAAGGACGCGATCGCGTCCAGGTCGACCATACCTTACGAAATACAGGATCTGCGATCCCTTGCCCAGAGGAAGTTTAACCTCTTAGCTTGCAACCGGTTCCTAGATAACCCCTGATTGATGCAGCCTGTCGATTTTAGTCGAGGTTAACTACTAGGAGCGCAGTGCACTGCGCTCAATACAGCTCGTACTTCAAGAACTGACAGGGAATCGATCCATTGTTGACTGCTGTGCGTTGGCAAGATTTGAGGCCAATCGATTGGGACAAGGCTTTGTTCCCACTTAAGACAAATGCTGTCCAGCCTTTGAAGCGTTGTTTGAAAATTTGCCCCAATTGACGATAGAAATCCCCCAGCTCCCGAGGATCTCCCAAACGCTCGCCATAGGGCGGGTTGCAGATCAGGATGCCGCTATCGGTGGGAGGTTCAACATTCTGTAAGTCGATGGATTCAAACCAGATATGGTCTACGACGTTGCAATTCTGGGCGTTGAGGTGGGCTTGTTCAATCACCTCTGCATCCTGATCACTGCCCCAAATGGGCATGGGTAGTCGAGAGAGCTGCTGCTCTCTCGACTCAGCTTGCAACGAGTGCCACAGCGATTCATCAAAATCTGGCCAGGTTTGAAAGCCAAACTGCTGTCGAAATACGCCTGGTGCAATTTGTAGACCCTGTAAACAGGCTTCCAAGGGCAAGGTGCCGGATCCACAGAGGGGGTCCATAAACGCTAAATCGGATTGCCAGCCTGACAGGCGGATCAGAGCAGCGGCCAAAGATTCTTTCAAGGGAGCGGCCCCGACAGCCGGACGATAGCCCCGTCGATGGAGACTGCTGCCAGAACTATCCAAACTGACGACACAGCCATCCTGATGGAGATGGACGTTGATTCGCACGTCTGGAGTTTGGGTATCGATGTGCGATCTCGCCCCGAATTGCTGCCGCTGTTGATCGACAATGGCATTTTTAACCTGTAGGGCTGTGAAGTGACTATGGTTAAGTTGCGGCGTTTTTCCGGTAGCATCGACAGCCAATGTGTAGTCTGGGGTTAAATACTCCTGCCAAGGCAACGTTTGAATGCCTTGATAGAGATCCTCTGCATCTTGGCAAGGGAATGTGTCTAGGCGCAGGAGAATTCGAAACGGCAGTCTGGCCCAGAGATTTACGTGGTATAGCAATTTGCGATCGCCCTGAAAAGCCACCCCGCAGAATCCGGGCTCAACGGATTCCGCCCCTAGTTCTGCCAGTTCTTCAGCTGCTAAGGACTCTAATCCTCGGGCAACGGTTGCAAAATATTGTCTGGGCATCACAGGGACCTCTCTAGAGTGGGCGGGATAATCCCCAGCCACGACATCGCTTTGCCTATTGAAGCATTTTGGTTCGCCAACTTTATGGATGCCGTTATTTTCTCGAGAAAGGAGATAGTATGGATAGCCCTGAACAGGATAAAATTCAAACTGGATAGGCTTTGGTTTATCTTGCTATTCGTTTCGGAAAACTAACCCATGATTCATGAAGTGTTTATGCCTGCCCTCAGCTCCACGATGGAGGAGGGAAAAATTGTCTCTTGGTCTAAGGAGCCCGGTGACAAGGTAGAAAAGGGTGAAACGGTTCTGGTTGTTGAATCTGACAAGGCAGATATGGATGTGGAATCCTTCTATGGGGGATATCTAGCAGCCATTGCAGTGCCTGCAGGTGGTGTTGCCAAAGTGGGTGCGGCCATTGGCTATGTTGCTGAAACGGAAGCAGAAATTTCTGAAGCGCAAAAGAAAGCGGCTGCGGCTGAGTCTGCTGCCCCGGCTCCAGCAGTTGCCCCGGCCCCGGCTCCAGCTCCCGCCGCTCCAGTAGCTGCCCCGGCCCCAGCTCCCATCGCTACTGCTCCAGTGGCCCCAGCAGCAACCCTGAATGGGGGAAGTGCACCCGCTGCTCCTGCCAACGGTAGAGTTGTGGTTTCACCTCGGGCTCGGAAGCTCGCCAAACAATTTAAAGTAGATCTCAATACCCTAACGGGCAGTGGTCCCCATGGTCGCATTGTGGCTGCAGATATAGAAGCAGCCTCAGGCCAAACGACGACCGCCACAACTACGGCCCCAGCGGCCGCGCCTCAACCATCGCTACCTGCCCCTGCGCCTTTACCTGCAGCAGCGGCAGCAGGCGAAGTGGTTCCTTTCAATACCTTGCAGCAGGCTGTCGTCAACAATATGGTGGCGAGTCTGGCCGTGCCCACCTTCCATGTGGAATATTCCATCGTTACAGATGCTCTAGACCAGCTTTATAAGCAGGTGAAGAGCAAAGGCGTCACTATGACGGCACTATTAGCCAAAGCCGTAGCCGTGACCCTGCGCCAACATCCCCTCGTGAATGCCAGCTGTGCTCCTCAAGGAATCCAGTACAGCAGTTCTATCAATATTGCCGTGGCGGTGGCGATGCCGGGTGGCGGTTTGATTACGCCGGTTTTGCAGCAGGCCGATCAGATGGATTTATATTCTCTCTCTCGGACTTGGAAAGATTTGGTGGCTCGCGCTCGCAGCAAACAGCTCCAGCCGGATGAGTACAGTACCGGCACTTTTACCCTCTCTAATCTAGGCATGTTTGGGGTAAATAGCTTTGATGCCATTTTGCCTCCAGGACAAGGATCGATTCTGGCGATTGGTGGGTCTAAGCCTCAAGTGGTGGCGGATGCTAAGGGCATGATGGGTGTGAAGCGACTGATGAATGTCAACATCACCTGCGATCACCGGGTGATCTATGGTGCTGATGCAGCGGCCTTCTTAAAAGATTTAGCTGAGTTGATTGAAACTAATCCTCAATCTCTGACTCTGTAGGCAATAGACGGCAGCTTAACAATGAGGCTCCTCCTCTTATTAAGCTGCTGTCTACAGCGCATCGCAATTGCACACCTAAAAATTGATCTGTTTATTTTAGGTGTGAATTAATCGTCTTGGCTGCGGAAGATACCAAAGGCGGCTGTATAGCCATGGAGAAACGTCGTGCCCGCAATGGGACCAATTTCACCATTACAGAAAAAACCGCTGATAGGAATGTCTTGAAAATAGCGTCTAAACAGTTGAGAGTCGAAGTCCGACTCCCCATAGAACCGCTCTCCCCGTCCTAAGCAATCAAACATCAAGGCTGCTGTCGGTTGAGACTGGTCTTGAGGAGATTTCTGAAAATAGTTTTGGAGCAGTTCTTCCAGTTCATCGGCAGAGGCTTGGGCATCTCGTAGGTGGAATTGAATTCGTTGTCCAGGGCGGATGCGATCGCCAATGGCAATGGCACCAATCCGAGGGTCCACCCCAATCAAGTTGCGAATCAAAAAATCGCCCGGTTCCAGGTTTTGCTTAAACTCATTACAGACAATGCCGACAGAGAGGGAATGCTGGGCTAATTCTCGTTCGTCCTCGTCCAAATCCTGCACCAAAGTTTGCAGGGCTTCCAAGGGAGTTTGCAACTCCACCTCATCCGTATTAAACGTGGCCTCCACCGGGACGATTTGCTCTTCTACCTGCAGCACGACATTACGCTCAGCTTCAGCGACCCGATAGGGTTGACCAATGGGCCGACAGCCTTGGGCCACAATCGTTTCGACCATGATATTCCCACTCAGGGCAACGCCTACCGTACCCTCGCGATAAAGCTGATCGTCGCAGAACAGACCACTGCCGCTCCATGAAGATCGGCCACTGGCGAGACCGCCAATTTTGACTGCACCCGGATAGGCATAATCTAGCCCTTGCAGCAGATCACTGATTTTTGAGCTAGAGGGATCGGCAAACAGAATGAAATGGGGCTGATGGGCAGGATCCACTTCTAGTAACTCGGTCCAGGTCAAAGGCGCACTATCCGGATCGGGCAGCTCATCCTCATAAATATGAAAGGTCTGAATCTCGACACCGGGTAAGGAGGCCAGGGTAAGGGTGATACCAGGTTCTTCTTCAATTTCTGCTGTAGACCCGCCTGGGGTCGGGCCGATCACACCATTCCCTCCACAGCCAATAAAATGCTGAACGGGCAATTTATCTTCCAGCAGGGGCTGTAACCGAGGGAATTCGCTAGCAAAGGTAGTCGAGATGAACAGAATGGCCAAATCTGCAGGGGCATCTAAGGATTGCAATGCCGTTGCAATCACTTCATCCAGTGCAGCTTCTAGAGAGGGTTGTGTCGATAGTGCACTAGCCCACTTCATCTTTTCTCCTTAGGAGGGTTCCCTGACATCATGTCTGCTTTATTCCAGAACATTGACTGGCCTGATCGACGGAAGAGCGGTAACCCCGAAAGGAGTAATCCCAAGAACACTCTAATATGTCTGTTGATGCTTTGACAGTGATCCACTAGGGATAGCTGCCTTTCGTTAAGATCGAAGGGGCAACAGCCAGTATCCTAGATACATTCCTTCGATTCATCTTCTAGTGTGAGGAGTCTCTCCTCACTGTCTTAAGATTATGGCCCTGGACAATTTACGAAAACTGTATCAACAGATTATCTTAGAACATTACAAAAAGCCGCGTCATCGTGGGATAACGGATCCAGTCCATCGTCACCAAAGGGGACATAATCCTTCCTGTGGCGATACGATTGAGCTGACGGTTCAGTTGAAAGAGTCGGAAAGACAGATTGCTGCCGTCAAATTTGAAGGAGAGGGATGTGCGATCGCAATGGCGTCTGCCGACTTAATGGCGGATGCGATGCGGGGCAAAACAATACCTGAAGCGTTGCAAATGGTCCAATCTTTCCAAAATATGATGAAAGGTGAAGGGGAATTTCCCCGAGAGCATCGTAAGCTCAATGTGATGCAGGGGGTCGCTCAATTCCCCGTACGAATTAAATGTGCCACCTTGACTTGGCACACCCTCAAGGCCGCCTTAGAACATCAGAGTGTAGAATCAGCGGATGAGTTTATCAGCAATGAGGAGAATAATTAATGCCCACTCCTACCCCTGAATTTTTTCAGCAAGCTTGTCAGTGGTGCGCAATCTTCATGCTGGTGAGCGGTGCGTTTACAGGACTAGCTTTTATTTTTAAGTGGGGCATCCGCTTCCGCTTTGTCGGTATCACCAGCCTATTAGGGGTGCTGACGGGCAGTTTACTGGCCCTAAGCTTTTTCCCTTTGACTAAAGCCGTGATTCCAGGAGCTGCCAAGTACAACCTGGTTTATGATTTAGCAGGTCCTGAGGTCGTGATTTCAGTCTCCCCGATGATTACCTCTACAGAACTAGAAGCTACTCTACTACAAGCCTCAGAGAATCTGTTTTCGCCGGGGCGAGTAGGCCGAGGGACGGCTGATCTGACCATCAAAGTCCGCACCATTCTGCATCAGAAGTCAGGGATGTCCCAACTCATTCCCCTGGGCCAAATTCAGCGCTCATTGACCGTTCGCGATGACCCTAACGCTAAAATCACTTTAAATCAGGATAATTTAGCGGCTCTCGCGACCACGACTTTTGATCCCTCCTCTAGTTAAAATCAATATTGGAAGTCAGCTTCCCTAGCCCACTGGGGATCATGGGAGGACTGACTCATTGCTACGTACCGTCCCGCCTATGTCTACGTTCTCATCACCCTCTGTATCCTCATCTGTTGAGTGCTCCAGTCAAGCCATTGCACCCCAATGTGTCATTCGAGCTGAGCAAAGTCTGGCTCAATTAGAATCCTTGATTCAGCCCTATGGCCAACGGCCTCTAATGGTGGGGGGAGAGCAGAGTTTAGAGGTCTTGCAGCCTTATGTTGCTACGTTCTCAACAGTACAGTTGGCAACTGCCAACTATGGCCAAGATTGCAGTGAAGCTAGCTTAAAGGCATTAGGAGAGAGGGTGGCCCGTCATCGCGCGGATGCCATTGTCGGCGTGGGCGGTGGAAAAGCATTAGATGCAGCCAAACTCTTGGCCCATCAAACTCGCTGTCCTGTGATCACCATTCCCACCTCTGGGGCGACGTGTGCTGCTTGGACAGCTTTATCTAATGTGTACTCGGAGGGCGGGGCGTTTCAGTATGATGTCGGTCTACCCCGATGCCCTGATTTACTCATCCTTGATTATGAAGTCATCAGAACAGCTCCCCAACGAACTTTAGTTGCTGGGATTGGCGATGCTTTAGCCAAGTGGTACGAGGCCTCAGTGAGTAGCGGTCATTCCCAAGAAACTTTAACGATCGCTGCGGTGCAACAGGCCCGGGTGCTCAGAGATATTCTGTTTCAGAAGTCAGGGACGGCGATCGCCCAACCCGACAGTGACGAATGGCGACAAGTCGTGGATGCCACGGTGTTAATGGCCGGGGTTGTGGGTGGTTTGGGTGGAGCCCAATGCCGGACTGTTGCTGCCCATGCGGTTCATAATGGTCTGACCCATCTCTCTCCGACCCGCGCTAGCTTACATGGGGAAAAAGTGGCCTATGGCATTTTGGTGCAGTTGCGTCTCGAAGAACTGATTCAGCATAACCACTTAGCGACAACGGCTCGTCATCAGCTGCTCAAGTTCTATGGAGAGATTGGTTTACCCATGACTCTTGCCGATTTAGGGATGGAGGATGTGTCTCTGAAAGACTTACAAACCGCAGCGCAAGTGGCTTGCCAGCCAGAGTCGGATCTCCACCATTTGCCTTTTATGGTGATGCCGGATCAGTTGATGGCCGCGATGGTCTCTACTGCCAGTCCCATGGCTGAAAGTGGCATACATTCAGGGTCTCCATCGGCAGAGGTTTGCCCATGAGTTTGGATTGGATCAAACCGGCTGAACGACTGAGTGCCCTGCCGCCTTATGTGTTTGCCCGTTTAGATGAACTTAAAACCTCGGCTCGCCAGCAAGGTCTAGATCTGATTGATCTGGGCATGGGGAATCCGGATGGTCCGCCGCCAGAGCCTGTGATTGAAGCTGCGATCGCAGCCCTCAAATCCCCTAATAATCATGGCTATCCTCCTTTTGAAGGTCATGCGGACTTTCGCCATACCATCACCGATTGGTATCACCGCCGATACGACGTATTGCTCGATCCTGAAATTGAGGCTCTGCCGTTACTCGGCTCGAAAGAAGGCTTAACCCACTTAGCCTTGGCCTATATCAACCCTGGGGATGTAGTGTTAGTCCCTAATCCGGCCTATCCCCCTCACTTCCGGGGACCAGCCTTGGCAGGAGCTGAAATCTATGGCTTGCCCTTAAAAGCAGAGAATGACTGGCTGATTGATTTGGGGAGCATTCCTGATCACGTAGCGGAACGAGCCAAAATCCTTTACTTCAATTACCCCAGTAATCCGACGACTGCCGTTGCCCCCCGAGAGCTGTTTACGGAAATTGTCGCCTTTGCTCGTAAGCATCAAATCTTGCTGGTCCATGATCTCTGCTATGCCGAGCTCGCTTTTGATGGCTATCAGCCCGTGAGCCTGCTGGAAATCCCAGGGGCGAAAGAGATTGGGGTTGAATTTCATACCCTGTCTAAAACCTACAATATGGCGGGTTGGCGGGTTGGCTTTGTGGTGGGGAATCCCCAAATTATTCAGGGACTGCGAACCCTTAAAACCAACTTAGACTATGGCATCTTTGCTGTGGTGCAGGCTGCTGCTCAAACCGCTCTGCAACTTCCCGATAGCCATTTGCAAGTGGTTCAGCAGCGCTACCGAGAGCGACGAGATTTTGTGATTTCAGGACTAGGCGATCTGGGCTGGCAGATCCCCAAAACGAAAGCAACCATGTATTTATGGGCACCCTGTCCTGTAGAGATGTCTTCCGCAGACTTTGCCTTAAAGCTGATCCAAGAAACCGGAATTGTGATGACTCCAGGAAGTGCCTTTGGTCATCATGGCGAAGGGTATTTGCGGATTAGCTTGATCGCAGAATGCGATCGCCTCGGTGAAGCGATTCATCGTATTCGTCAATCTCAGATTTGTGGTACGCCTACCAGCAACGTTATCAGCCCATCATGAAGGGAAGGTTTCTAACATCTGTGATCATTTGTTGTTTCTCAAGTCAGAGCGGCTTCCCCCTGCTATTTGGGAGGAGCTATGACCGTTTCTAGAAGCATCTGTTTAGGATTTTTAGTCGCCATCTTAGTCGGAGCAGGCTTGCTTCTGTTGCCCATCTCAACGGCGAGTGGAGACTGGAATAGTCCTGTCGTGGCCCTCTTTACCGCCACATCTGCCGTCTGTGTCACGGGGCATGTAGTGGTGGATACGGGCTCCTATTTTTCCCCGGTGGGACAGGTCTTTATTCTCACTCTGATCCAGTTGGGTGGCTTAGGCTACATGGTCTCCACCACTTTGTTGCTGGTGTTACTGGGGCGTAAATTTGGCCTGAGGGATAAGATTGCCCTGCAACAAGCTTTAGATCGCTCTAAATTACAGGGATCAAATCAGGTGGTGGTGTCTATTATTGCCACCATCCTGGTATTTGAATTGATGGGTATTATCTTGTTGTTTGGAGTGTTCAGCCAGCAGTATGCTACCCCTCTTGCCCTCTGGTATGCCGTGTTTCACAGCGTCAGTGCCTGGAATAATGCGGGGTTTAGCTTATTCCCTGATAGCCTGAGCAGCTATCAGTTTTCCTGGATCGTCAACCTCACTATCTCTGGTCTTGTCGTTGTTGGTGGCATTGGGTATGAAGCGATTTTTGAAGTGTATCTATGGCTGCGTGACCGCCTAGCAGGGAAGCAAAAAAGAACCCTATTCTCCCTCAATTTTCGAGTGGTGACCAGCACTACGGTGATGCTATTAATCCTAGGTACCATTGCCTTTTATCTGACAGAATCTCGCAATCCAGACACCTTACAGCCTCTCAGTTGGAATAATCAGTTGATATCGGCTTGGTTTCAGTCCATGACGACGCGTACCGCTGGGTTTAACACCATTGATATTGGCAGTATGACCAATGCGGGGCTATTCCTTACTATTGCCTTTATGTATGTGGGAGGCAGTCCTGGCGGAACGGGGGGTGGGGTGAAAACCACCACCATCAGAGTCTTGAGTAGCTGTACCCAAGCGATTCTCCGGGGCAAGGAATCCGTCACGATGTATGAACGCCAAATCCCCGTATCCTTGATTTTGAAAGCGATAGGGGTAGTGGTGGGTTCAATTACTACGATTGTGTCGGCCACAACCCTAATGTCGATCGCCGATCCAGGGGTTGAGTTCATCAATATTTTGTTTGAAGTGGTGTCTGCTTACGCCACGGTTGGTTTATCGACTGGGATTACAGCTGCGTTAACCGGGAGTTCGAAACTCATTTTGGCTGCCACCATGTATATGGGGCGAGTCGGTGTCTTACTCTTGATGGCGGCCTTACTGGGCGATCCTCGTCCCAGTACCGTTCGGTATCCAGAAGAGTCTTTATTGGTCGGATGATCCGATTTTGGGAAAAATACTAGCATTATGGACTTATACCCGTGAACTTATCATCCTTGAGCTTATTCCCTGGCCTGAACAAAAAAAAGCAGCAATTTGCTGTGATTGGCTTAGGTCGTTTTGGTCGAGCTGCTTGTCAGGCATTACACCAGGCTGGCCAGGAAGTATTAGGAACAGATATTGATGAAAAACGAGTGGCGGAGGTGGTGAATAACCAATGGGCCGCCCATGCCCTGCAGCTCGATTCCACCGATCCCTTAGCTCTTAAGGAAGCAGGGATTTACGAGTTTGATACCGTCATTATTGCCATCGGTAACTATCTGCAAGAAAGTATTATTACGACACTTAATGTCAAAGAAGCAGGTGTCGCCAAGGTGGTGGCTAAAGCCTCCTCAGAAATTCATGGAAAGCTGCTCAAACGAGTCGGCGCTGACCAAGTGGTCTTTCCTGAGAATGAAGCGGGATATGCCTTGGCCCGGACCCTTACCAAGCCTTCTATTCTGGACCACTTTGAGCTGGATCCTCAACATAGCATCGTTGAAATTGTGGTGCCTGAAGAGTTTCACAATAAATCGATTGGTGCACTCCAGCTCCGCAGCCGTTATGGTCTGAACGTTCTAGCGATTTGTCGCGATCAGAAATTTAATATCAACCCCAGTCCCGACCTCAATTTGCAAAAAGGATCGGTGATGGTGGTGATTGGGGAAACTAAAGCGATTGATGAGCTTCCTCTCTAACAGGTGATAATGTTAATAGCCTGCAGCTTGAGGAACGTATTGTAACCTTGTCCGATCTCCAGTCTTTAACCTCCATTCCCCAGGCTCCTCCTGAGTTCAAGTCAGGCTTTGTCGCGATTGTCGGTCGGCCTAACGTGGGCAAGTCCACGTTGATGAATCAGTTGATTGGGCAAAAAATTGCGATTACCTCTCCGGTTGCCCAAACGACCCGCAATCGTCTTCGTGGTATTTTAACCACCCCCACCGCCCAAATGATTTTTGTGGATACTCCGGGTATCCATAAACCCCACCACCAATTGGGCGAAATCTTAGTCAAGAATGCGCGCATGGCCATTCATGCGGTGGATGTCGTGTTGTTTGTGGTGGACTGCTCAGAACCTTTAGGGGGGGGAGACCGGTTCATTGCTCAGCTGTTGACCCAAACCAACACCCCCGTTATTTTGGGACTGAATAAGCTTGATTTACAGCGAAAAACAGCACAGCAATCTTTGACCTTAGACCAAACCTATAAAGCCCTGGCAAAAGAACACCATTGGCCTGTTTGCAAGTTTTCGGCATTGACCACCGCCAAATTAAAGTCGTTGCAACGCCAGCTTATTGATCAGCTGGCCCCTGGGCCGTACTATTACCCTCCCGACCTGGTCACTGATCAACCGGAACGGTTCATTATGGGAGAGTTAATTCGAGAACAAGTTTTGCTATTGACCCGGCAAGAAGTTCCCCATTCTGTGGCAATTGTGATCGAACGCGTAGATGAATCGCCTAAAATCACCCGAATTTTAGCCACTGTTCATGTGGAACGGCCCTCTCAGAAACAAATTCTGATTGGTAAAAAAGGCAGTATGCTCAAAGCGATTGGGACCGAAGCCCGCCAACAAATTCAAAAACTGATTGCTGGCAAAGTTTATTTGGAGCTGTTCGTTAAAGTGCAACCCAAATGGCGTCAATCCAGAATGCAGTTGGCGGAGCTGGGATATCAGGTGGAATCTAATTAGGAGTACCTGATCAACTTCTGGGGCAAGGAATTGATTCCCTTTGAGCGGTTTTTGGCGTTAGGTCGGTATTAATTCTCCCGGCCTGAGACGCGCCCATTTACCTGCTTCTTCTGAAAAGCTGGCACATCCTACGACATCCCATTCCATTTCAATCTCTTCTGTACTACTCCGAATATTGACGTTAATCGTCGGTTTCTCGGGTTCAAATGTAGGGTTATCTGTTAGGTGAGGCTGCTGATGCTGTGTTTCTACGGCATGATAGGTGATGCATTGATCAACGAATTGGCAATTGATACAAATACACATGTTCTTCGTCCTCCTCTAATGCCAAAGGCCTGCAGCTATAAGACAACCTCCAAGCCCCTTACAGACACTCTAGCGGATTTGCCTAAGATTGGGGATGCCAGGTCTGTATCACCCTGCCTATTAGGGACTGCCCATACCAAGGCGTATTCTGGCTGAGGGATTTTAGGGTTTGGGCGTTAGCGGACCAGGACTGTTGAGGATCAAAGAGTACCATTTCTGCTGGCTGATCCACTTGCACCCTAGGAGGCGTTTGCCCTAAGCAGTGGCTAGGAGAAGTACTTAACCGTTGCCATAGGGTAAGGGGTGACCAGCGCTCAGTCGCCACAAAGGCTTGCCATAGTAAGGATAATGCGAGTTCTAAGCCAATCGCTCCAGGCGGTGCCGCACTAAAGGCAACGGTTTTCTCTTCATAGGTATAGGCATGGTGATCAATTGCGATCGCATCGATGACTCCCGTTTCTAACCCCTGAATCAGAGCTTCCTGGTCTTCGATATTGCCAACCGGAGGATCTAATCGCCAGTTGACATCATAGGTATACAGAGACTGGCTATTACCCAACACATGCATCCAGGTGGTACTGGCCGTGATCGGCAACCCACGTGCTTTAGCCCCTTGGATCAGTTCTACACTGCGAGCGGTGGACACCCGCATGATGTGGACAGGAACCTGCATCTCAGAGACGATTTCCAGCAGGGCTGCCAAGACTGATGTTTCAGCTGTGGTCGGCGACTCTGACAGTCCTAATCGCAAGGCATCTATACCTTCGCGAATGACACCACTGCCTGCTAAGGCTGGGTCGCAAGGCCAAAGGGCAATGGGATAAGACTCAGCTTCTAGATACTCGCAGAGTCGTCGTAGCAAGATGGAATTTTGAATAGATTGGCCATCACTAAATCCGACGACCCCAGCTTGAATCAAATCTGCATATTCCACCAGCTGTTTGCCTTCCAGTTTTTGGGTCATGGCACCCCAAGCCTGGACTTGCAGAGGTAAATCAGGGGGAAGCTGGGCTTTGATTCGGGCTAGGCCATCGGCGTTATCTAACGGCGGATGGGTATCGGGGAGAAGGGTCAGGCGTGTGAAACCCCCTGCGATCGCAGATGCGGTCAAAGAAGCCAAGGTCTCCCGAGTTTCAAACCCTGGATCATCTGAGTGACTATATAAATCGACCAGGCCTGGAGCCAAAACCAGCCCTGAACAATCCCGTTCTTCACCCCCAGCGCTGACCCCTGGCTCTGTGATGTCTATAATTTTGCCATCGTCAATCAGGACATCGGCCACCCGATCAACTTGCGACGGCGGATCTAACACTCGCACCTGTTTGAGCTGTTCTTGTGTCATACCCAATCCGTCGTATATTCTCCTTGATCAAGACCAAACAGCAGCAGGTTATAACGCCCCTGCTGCTGTTTGGTCTAGTACCCCACCTGCTAAATGGGTGGTGATATTCATAGCCTGTAAAATGGGGTGACCGTCTGCATCATAATCGATGACGCTCACAGCTCCATTGCCCTGTTTGAAACACCAAAAGTGTTCCGGTCCCAATCCGGCGACATGGCAAAGCACCACTTTGTTGATGGCATCATGGGCCACGACTAAGCCCGTTTGTTCTGTCTTGCCTGTGGCTAAGGCCTGAGCAACAATATCATCCCAAGCGGCAATGGCTCGATCCCAAACCTGTTGTAAGTTCTCGCCTTCCGGCATTTGCACCGCTTCTGGGGCGGTGCGCCACCGATCGAGTTCACCCGGATAGCGTTCCTCAATCTCAGATTCTAAGCACCCTTCCCAGGTCCCGTGGCTGATTTCCCACAGGGGTTCTGAGAGATCGAGCTGCACCTGATCATGATTCTGAAGAATCAATTCTGCAGTCTCTTTGGGACGGGCAAGGGAGCTGCTGATGGCAAAGTCAATGGGAATCTCTTTGAGGAAGTCGGCGGCCTGCTGACCTTGTACACGACCATTGTCATTCAAGGGAACATCAATTTGTCCCTGGAATTGGCCACGACGATTCCACTCTGTTTCGCCGTGACGAACTAGAATAAGCCGCAATCCTCGATAATATCGCCATGGTTTGGGCAACGGTAATCCCAAATGATTAGTTAAATTTAGGGCTTCTAGCTGAGGCTTCTGGTTCAAACCATCGGGGAAATTGAGGACACTAATATTGCAGTTGGCTTGCTGGAGCCGCTGATAGCGATCTGGCGTTAATCCGAGGGCGGTGCTGAGTAAGGCCCGATTAATGCCGCTATGGCCCACCAGCAAAATCGTCTGACCCTCATGTTGGGGAAGGAGCTTTTGCCAAAGGGCTGTCGCCTGGTCGTAGAGGGCGGGGACTGGATAAAAAGATTGAGAACCATCCGGGCCAGATAGCTCCATACAGAGTTTTTCCGGGGCCGAATTCCAACATTGATATTGTTCAGGAAACTCTGTTTTGACCTGGTCAAACAGCATCCCTTCCCAAAGGGGCAGGCCAATCTCAATCAGCCCCTCTTCTACCTGAATGGCAGGGGCTGCAGCCAAGGCGTTATGAATCGTGGCAGCCGTTTGCCCCGCTCGCTGCAACGGGCTGCAATAGATGGCATCAAAAGCAATTCCGTTTAAAGCCTCACCCACTCGATGGGCATCGGCTAATCCTTGTTCGGTTAAGGATGATTCATCGAGATGACCTTGAACTCGGCCTTCTACATTAAAGGTGCTTTCACCATGCCGAACTAATATTACGCGAGTAGCCAGGGACTTGACCTCCAAAGGGATAACGGCTGAATTAGGATGGCGCCCACTTGATATTCAGAGTGGTCTAAGCTGAGGCCAGAAAGATTTTAACCTGTGGTGAGGGTTGTTGGTTAGTGAATCCTCAATTAGGGTTCTTTATCGGTGGTACAGATCAAAGAGACAACAAAGATTAGGATAATAAAGCTGTCGATTGCAGAGACTCCATATCCAGACTGGCGAGGGCAAAGACTTAAATATGGCAAACGATCAAAAAATCCAGCAGCAACGCTATCGCTTAGTCTTAATTATTTTGACTGCGATTGTGACCTTTCTAATTAGCGTGGAACTGATTAGCAGCTGGAGTCAGCCTAAAGCCCAAAGTCAGCTCAATCTCTATCAAAGTGATTTGTTGTTGCAAGCCTCAGAATGGCAGCCTGTGCTGGAAGAAGATCAGACTAAATCCCTCTCTAATCCTCTGCTAGACGCTGATCCCGTTACCTCTGCCCTGAAAACCTACCGCCAAGTCCGCACGTCGGTTCAAACGGACTTGGAGCGAATAGAACAAACGATGGCGAATGCCTCGGATGACCCTGCAACTCTGGCTCAACAGCAAAATCGCAGTCAGTTCAGGGATAACTTGGATCTCAGAATTGGCTTACTGCTGGCTCAGTCGGATCAGGTGGAAGATGCGATCGCAACCTGGTCTCCCCTGGCCACTTCCCCAACTTTAGTGAGTAATGAGTCCGCCGCAGCCTCCATTCTAATCGGCCTATGGAGTGATCCCCCTCAACTCTTACCCAATGCTCAACAATCTCTTAAATCTCAGCTATCAGGTTGGTTTGAAGGCCAAGCATTAGAACGCCTGTTTACCCTATCCCAACGTCAAGACGATCTCACCACTTTACAGATTGACCAGCAGGTCACTGCCAGCAATGCACTTGCTCGGGTCGTAACCATCAACGGCCTCACATTGGTGGGGAACGGTGTAGGGGTGATTATTTTGCTGGTTTGGCTCGTCCGTTCTTGGCGGCAGCGAGCCGGGAATTCTAGTGCGCCTCCCTCCCCACATCCCTTACAGGATTTTCAAACGCCACCTGCTGATGCAGAGGGTGAACCCACCTCTGATACCCCAGCCATCGATGAATCAAAAGCCTACTTAGCTCAAACTAGTCTGGCTAATTCAGTCCTGTGGCCTCCCGATCTGATCTGGCAAGTAATGGTGCTATGGTTTATCGCCTTCTTTGGCGTTAGCTTATCGATTCCTTTACTGATCTATGTGTTAGGTATTCAACCCACGGCTTTGGGTGCTCGCCCCCAAGTGTATTTAGCCTTTTCCAACTATGCCATTCTCGTGGTGGTGGGTCTGACTATCTTGATCTGGTCTTTGAAAGGGTTTCTCTCAACTCCTTTCAAATGGTTTAGGATTCGTTGGCAGGGAAATTGGCTGGTCTGGGGAATGAGCGGCTATTTTGCTGCCCTACCCCTCGTAATTTTAATTGCCCTGTTGAATCAAAAAGTATTAGGTGATCAAGGTGGTGGAAACCCCTTGTTAGAGCTGATTATCCAAAGTCATGATCCCTTGACTGCCAGTCTCCTATTCATCATGGTGGCAGGACTGGCTCCTTTCTTTGAAGAGATTCTATTTCGCGGGTTTTTCCTAACGTCTTTGACCCGATATCTTCCCATGTGGGGGGCAATTGGCGTAAGTGGGATTGTATTTGCGATCGCCCATCTCAACTTGGCTGATATCCTGCCGCTGTCTGTATTGGGCTGTGTTTTGGGGTTTGTATATTCTCGGTCTCGGAACTTGCTGGCTTCGATGTTACTGCACAGCTTATGGAATAGTGGTTCGTTCTTGAGTTTACTGATTCTAGGCAGTAGTGCTCGTTAAAGCTTTGCGACTGTCCACTAGTCAGCACTTGCTATTAGCAGTGATCTATTAGCAGTATTGAGTGACATCTTCACCACATTCGTCTGCCAAAAATACTAAAGCCCGAAACCGCAGTTCAACAAACTCATCGTAGGCAGGGTTTAGCTTACACATCGGGGGAATATGAAACAATTGATGCCCAAAAAAAACGACATCTCGTTCAAAGGGACATTGAGCAGGAATCAGGTGACAAATTCTATGGGCGACTTGAGGATTTTTAAGGTCTAAGGTAGAAAAATACCAACGGACGACCTTCTTGCAGATAGCTTGAATGGGATTAATCGGTGAAGGGCTAGGTGGAGCATTCAGGGCGGAGGATTGCATCGTTTTATCCGATTTTAATAAGATAGATATGTCTAGGACGGGTGAAATAAAAGACTTAATAGTTGTTGTTTTGAGCTTCAATAGTGAAATAGCAGCCGAAGGCGCAAAAAATAACCCAGATGCTTAAAATTTGAGTAATGATAGCTTCTAACATCAGAACGGACTCCTTGCTCTGGGCAGTAGTGGTAAAAGATGGATACGAACTGCTTGGGGAATTAGCGGTTGGACTCTTTCGATACTGTTATTATGTTCAACTTGCCTCGAAAATCCTTGAGGATAATCACGGAACTTTCAAGGAAATAAACAGTATTTTTTTGCCATGAATTGCGTAGATGTTCGCAGATAGCTTTGAAGCCTCCGTATATTTATGGAACCTTGGTTCTAGAGCTTCATACTTAATTACGTACAGATGGAGAAAAATAAGGAGACCACATAAATGAATCACCGATTGTGATGGGTCAGTGAGTGCTTTGTTCTATTGGATATATCGCAATATTGTTGGGATGTTATGCCAGTCTTTTAGTAGATTTTTGTAGGCCCGCAGATCGAGTCACTTCAATATAGAACCCATCCAAGGGATGTATCTGTACAATTTTGAGCTAGGGCTCAGCTTCAGATTATTTTTTTGCTGATTGAACCTTCTCTTTTTTTATAAAAGAGGCGTGAATATGACTAGCCTTAACGGGCTGTCTTGGAAGAGGGTATAGCTCGAACTGTAGCCAATGTGGACCCAGTTGAGAGAGCTATTGCTTAGCCGTATATGTTAGGCCTGCAAATGCTAATGGAATTGATCAGGTGTATAGAGAATAGGCCTAAAGAATGTGAGTCTATTGGGCTATAGATAACGGACTTGCTCGCTATCTGTCTGCTACATAACTTGAGTATTGATCAAAAAACAGCATAAACATTAGGAAATAATCAAGAACTTAACTTCATGCTTTCATCCTAGTGACAGTCCCCATTCAAAATGTAGTAAAACGGGACTAATTCTTCCACTCCTCTTGAAGGAGTGAGGTTTTCATGGTTGCTTCTGACTAGGATGTTATTTGGTCGGTCAGAAAATGACGGTCTGGAGAGAGTCTTCGATTGAGAAAAGATTAAATAAAGTTAAAAAACATTGGTAATATGTTTTAAAAAGAATCAAATATTTATTTTTAATCAATAAAAAATATAGTTCGATGATAAATCCATACTTGCCTGAACCAGATCTGTTCTCGGTCCGTTTAGGGCCATTATTGGGGGACTATCACTATTGGCTCAGCCGCTCTCGCTCCCTATTAGAGTTCGAAGAAATTGATTTTCTAGATACTCAACAGCAATCTGATTTACTAGGACGAGTTCACCAAACCTTGTCAGAAGTGATTGCTGCTCGCAGTCTATTCAAAGCAACATATGGACAAATTGGGATTGAGATAAATTTGCTGGAAGCCTGGCACGATCTGGTGTCTGAGTGTTGGCAGATCATGATCCAGCTTCGTCTAGGGCAGTCAAAATGAGCAAAATGGTTTAAATTTCAAAGGAGACTAGATCAATATTAAAGATAATTTCAGCTTGCACAAAATGTCAGGCTACAGGTGATCCCTGAAATAATCTTGGCTTGGGAGGGCTATGGATGATGCTTCAGATTCTATATATGATTGCCTTTATCGTGTTAGCGGTATTGGCAGTAGGCAACTTAATCCGTAATGTATATTCGGTGGGCTTTTTATCCCAGCGCGACTACCACTTGCCCCTTCCTCCCCCTGCTTATTCGGAGGACACGCCTCAACTTGTTCCTCACCCAGAGCTGTTGGATGAATCTGGAAATGTGATTGATGAGCCGCTACTGGTCATGCGTTCCATGAGCGTGGAGGACGCCCGCGAGCAGTTAGATGCTCTTTATAACCAATCTCCGGGCTCTAAAGAAGACGTTTAGACTGCCGAGCCCTACTTCCGGCTTGCCCATGATGACTATTTTTGGGTGACGGCCGTTTATTACTATTTCTTTGTAACCATCGATGTTCAATGGTGGAAAATCCTACACCGCCAGAGCCCTCCTATTCCCCTAAGTCGAACCCTCTGAAGTTTTGGCAACCTTCAGTACAAGCCAAGAGATTCTTCAAAACTGCTCGACATTTATTGCAACCGATCCGGCAAGGTAGCCAATCCTTAAAGCGTTACTTCCAGATCGATGAGCAAGAGGTTGCGGCCATTTTAGAGCGGGTCAAAGCAACCTTGCCGACCACAGAAGTCATTTTGATTGGTAAACCCCAGTCTGGAAAAAGCTCCATTATTCGGAGTCTAACCGGGGCAACTCAAGATATTATTGGCCAAGGGTTTCGTCCCCATACGGCTCACACCCAGCAGTATGCGTATCCTACTGAAGATTTACCGCTTCTCTATTTCACCGACACGATGGGATTGGGAGAAGCCCAGCAAGATACCCCCGATCCAATGACGGAGCTATCGCAGCTCCTCACCCCTCCCCATCGTCTGACTGCCAATACACCGTCAGCAAAGGTCATCATTCTCACCGTTAAGCTGAATGACTTTGCGACGGATTTTTTGCAAAATGTGATTTCACACCTTCGGGAGCAACATCCTGAAGTTCCCTGCTTGCTAGCGATCACTTGTGTGCATGACCTCTATACATCTCAGATAGAGAATCATCCTGTTTATCCCCCTGCTGATGCAGAAGTATTGCGGGCGTTTACTGCCATCCAAACTCAGTTCGAAGGGATCTGCGATCGCAGCGTCTTGATTGACTTCACCCTAGAAGAAGACGGGTTTACCCCCCTGTTCTATGGTTTGGATACCTTTGTAGACCAATTGGCGGAGCTACTTCCGGAGGCAGAATCGAGACTCCTTCACCAACTCCTGGATGATGCGGGTATAGGAACTGAAATTGGCTCCCTTTATCGGGAAACTAGCCGACGATACTTGACAACCTTTTCCGCAATGGCAGCGACCTTAGCGGCAGTCCCTCTACCGTTTGCAACCATGCCGGCCTTAACGGCCCTTCAAGTCACATTAGTGAGTCTCCTAGGTCGGTTATATGGCCAATCCCTCAGCCTTTCCCAGGCCGGTGGTGTAATTAGTGCGATCGCCGGTGGCTTTATTGCTCAAGTCGTAGGCCGGGAACTCGTCAAGTTTGTGCCGGGCTTTGGTAGTGTGGTCGCTGCGACTTGGGCCGCTGCTTATACCTGGGCTTTGGGAGAAGGGGCGTGTGTCTATTTTGGTGATCTACTGGGGGGTAAAACGCCTGATCCTGAGAAAATCCAGCAGACGATGCAGCAATCGTTTCAAGAAGCCAAAACTCGCTTTAAGGGAGGGGTCTGGTCGGCAGCCCCTAAATCTCCTCCGACAGAATGACCCTCATCCGTCTAGATCATTGATAACCCCTGATTCAGGTTTTGTGGATTGGATTCGAAGGGATAGGGATTGTGCTGCTCCCCCTTCTAGCTGAACGAGGGTATCTAATTGCTGAGCAGAGTGGGATAAGGCTTGTGCAGAATACTGGATTAAATGAGTTTGCTTCATAAAAGTCTCAACTCCAGGACCAGAACTAAAACGGGCTGTCCCTTCTGTCGGCAGATTGGGGTTGGCACCTGCGATGATCTGACCCACTGAGGGGACGGTGTGAGAACCCATGAGAATGGAGCCAGCATGGCGAATATGTTCCACCAAGCTCCAAGGATCATGAATGGCTAGGGAGACTTGAGCCGGTGCCATGGTATTGACTAGGGCAGTGGCGTTTTGTAAGTCGTCCACAATCACGACTAGGCCATAATGGGCCATCGCTTTTTCCGTCAATATCCCGTAGCTGGACAATTCCTGATTCACTTCCAAGACGACCTTGGTGGCCAGGGTGGTATCCGATGTCATTAAGATGGCTGCTGCTAGGGGGTCGGATTCGGCTTGAGCCAATAAGTCAGCGGCAATATACGAGGGATTGGCGGTGTGATCCGCAAGAATGACCAGTTCTGAGGGGCCAGTTAAGGCATCAATGCCGACGGAGCCATAGACTAATTTTTTAGCTAGGGTGACATAGATATTGCCACTACCGGCAATGACATCTACAGCAGGAATGGTTGCAGTTCCATAGGCCAAGGCTGCAATCGCTTGAGCTCCCCCCACGCGATAAATCGCTTCGACGCCGGCTTCTTGAGCCGCGACTAATACGGCAGGATGTATCTGTAGTTCAGGGCCAGGTGGGGTCACCATGACAATTTCTGGTACGCCGGCGACCACTGCAGGAATCGCATTCATTAAGACTTGGCTAGGAGAAACTTTTTGGGTCCTTCGAATATAGAGGCCTACCCGATCGACGGGGGTATAACGTTTACCCACCACCTCTTGATAATCGCCAAAGTGAACTTGGCTCTGACGACGTTGCCGTAGGTGAAAGGCTTCAACTCGCTGATAACAAGACCGAATGGCGGTCAACATATCCTGAGAAATCTGCTGATAAGCAGCATCTAGTTCAGCGCCACTCACTTTGAGCTGTTCTAAGCTTAGGGGGTGTTGGTCGAACTCAGTTGTATATTGAACCAGGGCTAAGTCACCTTGGCGTTGGACCGATGCCAGTATTTCTCGAACGGTCGATTCTTTGTGAAGAAGAGAGTTATCCTGAGTGCGATCGCAAATCCGTCGCAGTTCTGTAAGTGTCTCCGCTTGCTGGGTAATGGTTCGGAGCATGACTCTGAAATGCCTATCTGCAACCGCCAGAGAAAAGATGCCATTCCCTGCAAATGTAACGCATTTACTGAGGAGGCGGGGGAAGATTTGTTGCCCATACAATCGGGTTGAAGTCGCCCTAGGAGTTGGCTAACGGCATGCTTCACTCCTGCCCTCAGCTTAACTCGAAAATTTATAAAGGGCCGATTAACAATTGGTGCTACAATATCCCTTTGGGTAATTCATCGGTCCATCTTGGAAGTCTGCTGAGCAATTAAACGTGGCCAATATCAAATCTGCAAAAAAACGAATCCTGATCGCTGAACGGAATCGTTTGCAAAACAAAGCTTACAAATCAGCGATTAAAACTTTTACTAAGCGGTTTCAATCAGCAGTGGACGACTATAAAAGTAGTCCCTCTGACGATCAGCTTGCTGCGATACAGAAAGAGATGTCCGTAACCTACAGCAAAATTGATAAAGCTGTTAAGGTGGGAGTCTTTCATCGAAACACAGGCGCTCGGAAGAAAGCAGGTTTAGCTCGGATCCTTAAAGCAGCGACTTGAGGTTGGGCACTGTTATTTCTGAAATCTAGATAAATTCAATCTAGATTCCTTCTCCACCGCTTTGGACATTGCTTCTTCATGCAACTCATAGACACTCATGTTCATTTGAACTTTGATGTTTTTCAGCCTGATCTCGACCAGATTGCTCGGCGTTGGCGTGATCATCACATTGTGAGGTTAGTCCATTCCTGCGTTGAGCCATCTGAATTTGAACAAATCCAAAGCCTGTCCCAGCGATTTTCTGAACTCTACTATGCAGTGGGTGTCCATCCTTTGGATGTTGATAAATGGACTGCAGAAGCAGAGGTTCAGATGCGGTCGATGGCGGCATCTGACTCTAAAGTAGTGGCTATCGGTGAAACTGGTTTAGATTTTTTCAAAGCCGACAACTGTGATCGGCAAGAGCAGGTCTTTTGGGCCCATCTTCAGATTGCTCAACAACTGCAGCTCCCTGTGATTATTCATTGTCGAGAAGCGGCATCGGCGATGGTGCAGCTGCTCGACAAATTCTGGGAAATGCACGGGCCAGTGAGTGGCGTTATGCATTGTTGGAGTGGCACCCCAGAAGAGACGCAACAGTTTCTAGAGCTGGGATTCTATGTCAGTTTCAGCGGTATCGTCACTTTTAAAAATGCGGCCCAAGTCCATGAGTCAGCCCGTCTTGTGCCTTGCGATCGCATTCTCGTGGAGACCGATTGTCCTTTTCTGGCTCCTGTCCCTGTGCGGGGTGAACGTCGCAACGAGCCTGCAAACGTGAGATATGTAGCCCAAAAGGTAGCGGATTTGCGAGGCGTTTCTTTAGAGGAATTAGCAGCTATAACCACTCAAAATGCCTGCCAATTGTTTCAGTTGTCCTTACCCGTTCAATCTTAAGAAGATTGATTTTCGATACAAACGTAACTTAAAATTGTTGATTCTATTCGCGCTGGGCGTGATTCTTAGAGGAGCTGTATGACTAACTCGATCTACACTCAACCTGCCTTCACTTTACCTGACTTAGTTGAAATTCAGCGGGAAAGTTTTCGTTCATTTTTGAGAGAAGGATTGATCGAGGAACTAGAAAGTTTCTCCCCCATATCGGACTATACCGGCAAAATAGAGCTCCACTTTTTAGCCAAAAACTACAAGCTCAAACGCCCGAAATATGATGTTGATGAAGCCAAACGCCGGGATAGCACCTACGGTGTGCAGATGTATGTCCCTACTCGTTTAATCAACAAAGAAACGGGTGAAATTAAAGAACAAGAGGTCTTTATTGGTGACCTGCCCCTAATGACAGAGCGGGGCACCTTTATTATTAATGGTGCTGAGCGGGTTATTGTTAACCAGATCGTTCGGAGTCCTGGGGTTTACTACAAGTCTGAAACCGATAAGAATGGCCGCCGAACATACAATGCTAGCCTGATTCCTAACCGAGGTGCATGGTTAAAATTTGAGACCGATAAAAACAGCCTAGTCTGGGTCCGAATTGATAAAACCCGTAAGCTATCGGCTCAAGTTTTATTAAAAGCTTTAGGACTCAGCGACGGTGAAATTTTTGACCGCCTCCGTCACCCCGAATATTATCAAAAGACCATCGATAAAGAAGGCCAATTCGGTGAAGAAGAAGCCCTCTTAGAGCTCTACCGCAAACTGCGCCCCGGTGAACCTCCTACGGTCAGTGGAGGTACCCAGCTGCTAGAGTCTCGGTTCTTTGACCCTAAACGGTACGACTTAGGTCGAGTCGGTCGCTACAAATTAAATAAGAAACTTCGTCTGAATACCCCTGAGCCGACACGGGTACTGACGCCAGATGATATCTTGGCCGCCATTGATTATTTAATCAATTTGGAATTTGATATCGGTTCTGTGGATGACATCGACCACTTGGGCAATCGTCGGGTCCGCTCTGTGGGCGAACTGTTGCAAAACCAAGTTCGAGTCGGTCTCAACCGCCTAGAGCGCATTATCAAAGAGCGGATGACGGTCTCTGATGTGGAATCTTTGACCCCTGCTTCTTTAGTCAATCCGAAACCTTTGGTCGCTGCGATTAAAGAGTTCTTTGGGTCCAGCCAATTGTCTCAGTTCATGGACCAGACCAACCCTCTAGCAGAGCTAACCCACAAACGCCGTCTTAGTGCCCTTGGCCCAGGTGGTTTAACTCGGGAACGTGCAGGCTTTGCGGTTCGTGATATTCACCCTAGTCACTATGGTCGGATTTGCCCCATTGAAACTCCAGAAGGTCCTAACGCGGGTCTGATTGGTTCTTTGGCGACTCATGCTCGAGTGAATCCCTATGGATTTATTGAAACCCCCTTCTACCAGGTTGAGCATGGGCGGGTTCTCAAAGAAAAGTCTCCGCAATATATGACCGCCGATGAAGAAGATGATCTGCGGGTTGCACCAGGGGATATTCCCATGGATGCAGAAGGATATATCCAAGGTGAGATTGTGCCTGTGCGTTATCGTCAGGACTTCACCACCACATCTCCTGAAGAAGTGGACTATGTGGCTGTATCGCCAGTTCAGATCATTTCTGTGGCTACCTCTTTGATCCCATTCCTGGAGCATGATGATGCGAACCGGGCTTTGATGGGATCGAACATGCAACGACAAGCGGTTCCTTTGTTACAACCGGAGCGCCCCTTAGTGGGAACAGGGTTAGAAGCTCAGGCAGCTCGCGACTCTGGGATGGTGATTATCAACCGTACCGATGGGGAAGTCACCTATGTCTCAGCAGATTCCATTCGCATTCGGGACAATGAAGGCGATGAACATGAGTACCTAATCCAAAAATATCAACGCTCTAACCAAGATACCTGCTTAAACCAACGCCCTATCGTATTTGTGGGCGATCAGGTTCGGGAAGGTCAAATCATTGCCGATGGCTCGGCAACGGAAGGTGGAGAGCTGGCTCTGGGCCAAAATATTCTTGTAGTCTATATGCCTTGGGAAGGTTATAACTACGAAGACGCCATACTAGTCAGTGAGCGGTTGGTTCGAGATGATGTGTATACCTCGATTCACATTGAGAAATTTGAAATTGAAGCTCGACAAACCAAATTAGGCCCAGAAGAAATTACCCGAGAGATTCCTAACGTGGGTGAAGATTCTCTGCGTCAGCTGGATGAGAATGGCATCATTCGCATCGGTGCTTGGGTAGTAGCAGGCGATATTTTGGTGGGTAAAGTCACTCCTAAGGGAGAGTCTGATCAGCCCCCAGAAGAAAAATTACTGCGGGCCATCTTCGGCGAAAAAGCTAGAGATGTGCGAGACAACTCCTTGAGAGTCCCCAATGGTGAAAAAGGCCGGGTAGTCGATGTGCGGGTGTTTACCCGGGAGCAAGGAGACGAACTTCCTCCGGGTGCCAATATGGTGGTTCGGGTTTATGTTGCCCAAAAACGCAAGCTACAGGTGGGTGACAAGATGGCGGGGCGTCACGGCAATAAAGGGATCATCTCCCGTATCTTGCCGATTGAAGATATGCCTTACCTCGCAGACGGTACCCCAGTCGATCTGGTTTTGAATCCTTTAGGTGTACCCTCCCGGATGAATGTGGGGCAGGTTTTTGAGTGCCTCCTCGGTTGGGCGGGGCAAAATCTGAATACCCGATTCAAGCTCACCCCTTTTGATGAAATGCATGGAGAGGAAGCTTCCCGTAGTACGGTGCACGGAAAGTTAGAGGAAGCCCAACAGAAGACAGGCAAAGATTGGCTATATGACCCTGAAAAGCCAGGTAAACTCCAGATATTTGATGGGCGAACTGGGGAACCCTTTGACCAGCCAGTCACGGTGGGTAAAGCCTA
Organism: Acaryochloris marina S15; assembly: GCF_018336915.1. Classification (GTDB taxonomy): domain Bacteria; phylum Cyanobacteriota; class Cyanobacteriia; order Thermosynechococcales; family Thermosynechococcaceae; genus Acaryochloris; species Acaryochloris marina_A. The sequence goes on from NZ_CP064923.1 coordinate 329,538, forward strand.
TATGTTGAAGCTGGTTCACTTGGTGGATGATAAGATTCACGCTCGGTCCACTGGTCCTTACTCCTTGGTGACTCAACAGCCATTGGGTGGTAAAGCTCAGCAGGGTGGACAGCGATTTGGAGAAATGGAAGTGTGGGCATTGGAAGCCTTTGGGGCAGCCTACACCTTGCAAGAACTCCTCACTGTAAAGTCCGACGATATGCAAGGGCGTAATGAAGCCCTGAATGCCATTGTGAAAGGTCAAGCCATTCCTCGGCCAGGTACGCCTGAGTCCTTCAAGGTGTTGATGCGAGAGCTGCAATCCCTGTGTTTGGATATTGCTGTTCACAAAATTGAAACAGAAGATGATGGCGGCAGTCGAGATATGGAAGTTGATTTGATGGCTGATGTTGGCCACAAACGTACCCCTTCTCGTCCAACCTATGAGTCATTCTCCCGCATTGATATGGAAGAAGGGGAAAGTTAATTGTCTCCTGGACAAAGGTGTTGAACGGATGACTCCTTCAACCTAATTAATCTCGAAGCATATTTAGCAAGGAAACAGAGGAAGCTAATCGCGATGCCAAAGCTCGAACAACGATTTGACTACGTCAAAATTGGGCTAGCCTCTCCGGAACGGATCCGGCAGTGGGGGGAGCGCACCTTACCCAATAACCAAGTGGTGGGTGAAGTCACCAAACCAGAAACCATCAACTACCGGACCTTAAAACCGGAGATGGATGGTTTGTTCTGTGAGCGAATCTTCGGCCCCGCCAAGGATTGGGAATGTCACTGTGGCAAATATAAGCGAGTGCGGCACCGAGGCATTGTATGTGAGCGCTGTGGTGTAGAGGTTACAGAATCGCGAGTCCGTCGTCATCGCATGGGCTATATCAAATTAGCTGCTCCTGTGACCCATGTTTGGTACTTGAAAGGCATTCCTAGCTATATGGCCACCCTGTTAGACATGCCCCTGCGGGATGTTGAACAGATTGTTTATTTCAATGCCTATGTGGTTTTGGATCCAGGCAATGCCGATACGCTTTCTTATAAGCAACTATTAACAGAAGATCAGTGGATCGAAATTGAAGATCAAATCTACAGCGAAGATTCCCAACTGGAAGGAATTGAGGTAGGAATTGGTGCTGAGGCTGTTCAACGGTTATTGCAAGATATCCAGCTAGAAACAGAAGCGGAGACTTTAAGAGAAACCATTGGCACTGCTAAGGGCCAGAAAAGAGCAAAGCTCATTAAGCGTTTGCGAGTGATCGACAACTTTGTCGGAACGGGCTCCCAAACAGACTGGATGGTTCTGAGCGTCATTCCTGTTATTCCACCGGATTTGAGACCGATGGTGCAATTGGATGGTGGACGGTTTGCTACCTCTGACCTCAATGACTTGTACCGTCGGGTGATTAACCGGAATAATCGACTGGCTCGATTGCAAGAGATTTTAGCCCCAGAGATTATTGTCCGTAATGAAAAACGGATGTTGCAAGAGGCGGTTGATGCCTTGATCGACAATGGCCGTCGGGGCCGCACCGTGGTAGGAGCCAATAATCGTCCCCTGAAATCTCTCTCTGACATCATTGAAGGAAAGCAAGGCCGTTTCCGCCAGAACTTACTGGGTAAGCGGGTTGACTATTCCGGTCGTTCTGTCATTGTGGTGGGTCCCAAGCTGAAAATGCACCAGTGCGGATTGCCGAAAGAGATGGCGATTGAACTCTTTCAGCCTTTTGTTATCCATCGCTTGATCGGCCAAGGCTTGGTGAACAATATCAAGGCTGCTAAGCGTTTGATCCAACGGAATGATCCCGTCATTTGGGATGTATTGGAAGAAGTCATCGAGGGGCATCCGGTGATGCTAAACCGGGCACCGACCCTTCACCGATTAGGAATTCAAGCTTTTGAACCCATCCTGGTGGATGGTCGAGCAATTCAGCTCCATCCTCTGGTCTGTCCGGCCTTTAACGCTGACTTTGATGGGGACCAAATGGCTGTTCACGTTCCCCTCTCGATTGAAGCCCAGTCGGAAGCCCGTCTTCTAATGTTGGCATCGAATAATATTCTGTCTCCAGCAACAGGACGTCCCATTGTTACCCCTAGTCAGGACATGGTGTTGGGTGCTTACTACCTGACCGCAGAGAATCCGGATCGGCAAAACGGGGCGGGTAAGTATTTCGCCCATTTGGACGACGCCATTATGGCCTATGAGCAGCAGCAAATTGACTTGCATGCGTACGTTTGGGTTCGATTTGATGGTTCTGTCGATGACGGAGAGGATGACGTTGAACCTGAAGTAGAAACCTCTGCTGACGGGACGGTTATCCAAACTTACCCCTCTCGCCGAATTCGTAAGGATGCAGACGGGAACTTGATTTCGCAATATATTCGCACGACCCCTGGTCGAATGATTTACAACAAAACCATCCAAGATTCATTGGCTAGCTAAGTTGGAGAAGCAGATTATGGCAGAGCGTTCAACCCATTCCCCTCGCGAGGCGACTCCACCAGCCTTTTGTAATAAAATCGTCAACAAAGGGCAGCTAAAGTCGCTAGTGCATTGGGCTTTTACCCATTATGGAACCGCCCGCACCGCCGAGATGGCGGATCATTTGAAGGATTTAGGATTTAAATACGCCACTAAGGCCGGGGTCTCCATTAGTGTCGATGACCTTCAAGTCCCTCCCCGTAAACGCCAACTCTTAGAAACCGCTGAAGAAGAAATTCGAGTAACAGAGGATCGTTACACTCGTGGTGAAATTACTGAAGTTGAGCGGTTTCAGAAGGTAATTGATACCTGGAACGGCACGAGTGAAGAACTCAAAGATGAGGTGGTTCGCAACTTTCGCTCCAATAACCCCCTGAACTCGGTCTACATGATGGCGTTCTCAGGGGCAAGGGGTAACCTATCCCAGGTCCGCCAATTGGTGGGTATGCGGGGTTTGATGGCAGATCCGCAAGGAGAGATCATCGACTTACCGATTAAGACTAACTTCCGTGAAGGCTTAACGGTTACGGAATATATTATTTCTTCTTACGGTGCTCGTAAAGGACTGGTGGACACCGCTCTGAGAACAGCTGACTCGGGGTATTTGACCCGTCGTTTGGTGGATGTTTCCCAAGATGTGATCATCCGAGAGCTAGATTGTGGGACCAAACGCGGAATTCCGGTCCGTAGTATGACCGATGGCGATCGCGTTTTGATTCCCTTAGCCAATCGATTGTTAGGGCGTGTTGTTCTGGAAGAAGTCGTTCACCCCGAAACGGGAGAAGTGGTTCTGCCCAAGAATGAGGCTGTTTCAGAATCCATTGCGAAAGAGATTGCTAAGGCTGGAGTGGAAGAAGTTATTGTTCGCTCTCCCCTAACTTGTGAAGCAGCTCGCTCCGTTTGTCAGCATTGTTATGGCTGGAGCCTGGCCCATGCTCACCTCGTAGATACTGGGGAAGCGGTTGGTATTATTGCAGCCCAATCTATTGGTGAACCAGGAACACAGCTCACCATGCGGACCTTTCACACAGGTGGAGTGTTTACCGGTGAAGTGGCTCGCCAAATCCGGGCACCTTTCAACGGCAAAATCAAGTTCCCCAAAAAGATGCGGAGCCGTCCCTTCAGAACTCGTCATGGGGAAGATGCCCTGACCGCTGAAGTGAGCACCAGTTTGACCTTAGAAGGGGAAGGGAAAAACGAAACCTTTGAAATTACCCAAAACTCAACGCTTTTAGTCAAAGATGGCCAAGCTGTGAAAGTGGGGCAGATGTTAGCAGAAGTGGCGGCGGCTGGACGAAATGTTCGCAAAACCACCGAAAAAGCGACGAAGGACGTGGCCTCTGATCTGGCTGGAGAGGTGCAATTTTCGAATCTCGTCCCTGAAGAAAAGCATGATCGACAAGGTAATACGACGCGCATTGCTCCTCGTGGTGGCTTGATTTGGGTTCTTTCTGGTGAAGTCTATAACTTGCCGCCTGGTGCTGAGCCTATCGTTAAAAACGAAGACTACATCAACGGTGAAGATGTTTTAGCAGAGACCAAGCTTGTCACTGAGCATGGAGGTGTCGTTCGTCTTCCGGTACAGGAAGAAGGCAAAGGGGGCCGAGAAGTTGAAATTATTACGGCTTCTGTTTTGCTGGACCAAGCTAAAGTCTGTCTGGAGAGTCTGCAAGGCCGAGACCAGTATGTAATTGAAGCCCAGAAGAAGCAGCGTTTTCTGCTGAAAGCGGCTCCAGGGACTAAGGTCATCAATGGTCAAGTGGTTGCTGAACTCATCGATGATCACTACCGCACCAAAACTGGTGGCATCCTCAAATATGCTGGCGTTGAAGTTACTAAAAAAGGTAAGGCGAAGCAAGGGTTCGAAGTGACCCAGGGTGGAACGTTGCTCTGGATTGCGGAAGAATCCCATGAGGTTAATAAAGATATTTCTTTACTGTTGGTCGAAGATGGCCAATATGTTGAAGCTGGCACAGAAGTGGTCAAAGATATCTTTTGTCAAAGTAATGGAGTGGTCGAAGTTACCCAGAAAAACGACATCTTACGAGAGGTGTTGGTCAAACCTGGGGATCTGCATTTAGTCGATGACCCAGAAGCAGTCAAGAGTAAGGATCAGACCCTATTAAATCCAGGAGAAGAACTTTTACCTGGATTAGGGACAGATGAACTGCGATACATCGAATGTGTCACGACCCCAGAAGGGGATGCGGTTCTCCTCCGGCCCGTTACTGAGTTTCCTGTACCGGATAAACCTGCTGTTCCGTCTCAAGAATCGATTAATGAGGCTGGGCGCTCAATTTGTCTAAAGGCAGTGCAGCGTCTTCCTTATAAAGATGGCGAGCGGGTGAAGTCAGTTGAAGGAGTTGATTTACTGCGGACTCAATTGGTACTGGAAATTGATACCGATGCGCCGCAAATTGCTGCTGATATTGAAATTTTGTCAGATGACAAGGATGAGGAAATCTCTCGTCTACAGCTGGTGATTTTAGAAACTTTAGTCATTCGCCGGGATGTTTCTGCGGATCAAACCCAAGGAAGTACCAAAACACGGCTGTTAGTTGAAGAAGGACAGCAAATTGATCCGGGGGCTGTGGTGGCTCGTACCGAGATCAAGGCTAAGCAAGGCGGTAAGATTCGAGGTATCCGGAGTGGGAATGAGGCAACTCGCCGAATTCTGCTGATGACGAATGATGATCTCATCACGATTGAGACTTCAGGGAAAACGACTTCTGCCTCTGAGGGAGAACTCCTCAGGGCAGGAGATGAAGTAGCTGCTGGCGTGACAGTTGAAGAGTCTTGCCAAGTCATGAAAGTTGAAGATGGCAAGGTTACTTTGCGCATTGCCCGTCCTTACTTGGTTTCTCCAGGAGCGGTCTTACAAATTGATGACCAGGATCTGGTCCAACGGGGCGACAACTTAGCACTGCTGGTGTTTGAGCGCACCAAGACGGGAGATATTATTCAGGGCCTACCTCGAATTGAAGAGTTGCTAGAAGCCCGTAAACCCAAGGAGATGTGCACTCTCGCACAACGCTCTGGAACTTGCCAAGTTATTTACAACGATGATGACAGTATTGAAGTCAAAATTGTTGAACAGGATGGGACGATTACCGATTATCCTATCGGACCTGGACAAAACCCCATTGTCCTAGACGGTCAGACAGTCGAGGCGGGCGAAGCGGTTACAGATGGTCCGCTGAACCCCCATGACATTCTGGAAATTTATTTCCGGTTCCACCGGGAGACGAAGGGGGTTTATGAATCTGCATTGCTTAGCTTGCAGAAAGTCCAGAAGTTTCTCGTGAATGGTGTGCAGTCGGTGTATCAGTCTCAAGGGATTGATATTTCAGATAAGCATATCGAAGTAGTGGTTCGGCAGATGAGTTCTAAGGTCCGAATTGACGATGGGGGTGATACCACGATGCTGCCAGGAGAGCTAATTGATCTGTACCAAGTGGAACAGGTGAATGCGGCTATGTCGATTACGGGTGGAGCCCCGGCGGAATATACGCCCGTGTTATTGGGGATTACCAAGGCATCCTTGAATACCGATAGCTTTATTTCGGCTGCTAGTTTCCAAGAGACGACTCGAGTTCTGACGGAAGCTGCGATTCAGGGTAAATCTGATTGGCTGCGAGGCTTGAAAGAGAATGTGATCATTGGACGCCTCATTCCTGCGGGTACAGGCTTTAATTCCTATGATGATGGTGGTTTAGGAGAACCTGATCCCTCATTTGAAGGAATGCCTTTTACGGATTCTGACGATGTGATTGACGATCGCACCGCTCGGAATTACAACATCAATGATGTCAAACCTTTCTCTGGCGGCGAGCGGCCTGCTTATGATCCCAACAAGCCTGGTGAGCAACAACGGTCCATGCTAGGTATTGATCCTGCGGCAGTAGGGGATGATACCCTGATTGACGATCAAGTGGCTGAGAAGCTGAATGCCAATCTGGAAGGGAATCAGTAATCGGTGAAAGTAGGGGCTCAAATCGAGTCCCTGCTTTTTGAGGTTGGCTTTTAGATTTTAGGTACCCAACTTTTGTGCCTATCTTCTGGGAGTTGAAAAAGCATGAGGTCGTCACCATGCGGGCTAGAATTCGGGATACTGAACTTTACTTTGATGTTGAAGGCTGTGAACTTGCGATCGCAACCTCTCACATCCAGCAAAAACCCGTATTTTTCGTCATCCATGGTGGACCAGGGGTAGACCATACGACCTGCCGCCCCGTCTTATCGCCATTGAGTGAAATCGCTCAACTCGTCTATTTTGATCATCGGGGTCATGGTCGCTCAGCACGAGGTAATTCTGAGACCTATACCCTGGATAACAATGTTGAAGATATGGAGGCTCTACGCCAGTATTTGGGGCTAGAGCGTATAGGTTTACTTGGGTTTTCCTATGGGGGAATGGTCGCACTTACCTATGCCAGCCGCTACCCCAACCATGTTTCTCAGTTAATTCCCGTGGTCACGGCTGCGGATTCTCGATTTTTAACCTTAGCCCAAGCGAAGCTTGCCAGGGAAGGAACACCCGAACAGCAAGTCATTGCTCAATTGCTGTGGGATGGCCAGTTCGCATCTGAACAGCAGTTGCAAGAGTATTTTCAGCTTTTAGGCCCTCTCTATTCTTTAACGTTCGATCTAGACAAATCGATGGATGCTTGGCGTCGAGTAATTTTTAATCCTGAGGCGATCAACCAAGCCTTTGGTGGATTCTTAAGAACCTATGATATTCGAGCGGCACTGCCTCAAATCAGTGTGCCAACGCTGGTTATCGGGGCTGAAAAAGATTGGATTTGTCCACCCCAATTTTCGAGAGAGATTGCTCAGGCGATTCCAAATGCCAGATTAGAAATCGTGCCCAACTCTGGTCATTCGATTCGAGCTGATGCACCAAAGATATTGCTGGAATTGGTTTCAAATTTTATGCAATAAATGCAGCGTATTGGGTTGCTGCTGAGCCTTTAAACATGAGAATTGGAATCATAATGCAGACTCTAGAGGTACGGTCTGTCGAAGATTGCATGTTCTTTGATTCCAAAGATAGGCTCCAACCCCGGTTAGAAGGTTAGACAATCCCGTTGCTACAAAAATGCCTTGAATACCAAAAAAGTGAGACCCAAAATAGGCCAAAGGAATATAAAGGACAAACATTCTGATGGCTGTCATCACAACGGAGGGGATGGGTTTGCCCAACGCATTAAACGTGGCGCTAGAAACTTGGATAATCCCTGCTGGAGCGTAGGTAATAGGTACGATGAGGAGATATAGAGCTGCGATCGCAACCACCTCAGGATTGCCATTAAACGAGCTGACCAATTGTCTGCCAGTCGCTGCGAGTAACACAGCCATCAACATGCCCCAAAACAAACAAAATTGAAAGCTGATCTTGAGAGATCGCTCCACCCGAGCGTAAGCTTTTGCCCCCCAGTTTTGGCCGACAAAGGGGCCCATGCTGGCTGCCAAGGCAAATAGCGTGATTAAGGCGAAGGACTCCACTCGCGATGCCACCCCAAAGGCTGCTACAGCTTCGTCACCGTAGAAGGCGAGGAGACTCGTGATCATCCCCACAGAAATCGGCGTAATCATGCTGGTCATCGCCGCCGGGAGACCAATGCGGAGGATATCCAGCCAACATCTCAGCATCTCGGACAGCTTAGGGCGTTGGAAGCAGAGCAGGTGTTCTTTAAAGTGCAGAACGATCAGGGAGGCAGCAAAAGTAAGGGCTCGTGCAATCACCGTTGCTATGGCTGCGCCCTGTAATTCTAAACGCGGTAATCCCCCTAGACCCAATATAAACAGCGGATCTAGGGCAATATTAATTCCAGCTGCGACGGTCATAATAACGCTGGGAGTTGCAGTATTCCCGGCTGCACGGATTGCACTGTTCCCCACCATCGGTACCACCAAGAAAATCATGCCTAGATACCAGATCTGCATGTAGTCCCGAACTAAAGGGAGAACATCTGCCGTTGCTCCCAGGGCTGTGAAGAGTGGATCAATCGTTAATAGTCCCACCACGATAAAGACCCCAACAATAGCCAGAGCTAGGGTCAAACTATTGGTGGTAAAGCGCTTTACTCTGGTTTGATCCCCTTCACCAATCGCTCGGGCAATGATTGAAGCAGCACCCGTCCCTAATCCCATGGCTAAGCTACCAAAGGTACTGACCACCGGAAAGGTAAAACTCATGGCTGCTAGTTCTTGCGTGCCGAGCTGACCGACAAAATAGGTGTCTGCCAAATTGAAGGCAACAATCGCAAAAATTCCCCACACCAGCGGTAAGGTAAGTTTGATCAATTGGGCACTAACATTACCTTCCGTTAATCGCTGTCTCACGGTTTTTAGGGGGAGTAGGGTGGGGCATTTAGAGCCAACGATGCCTAGTTGTGGGTTAAATCTTACTCAACACCGTTGTATTTCTTTACAAATCTTAAAGCATTTTGCCCACTAACTGCACGGGGAATGCAACCAATATCTACTGCATCAAGACTTCGCACCTATTAATTAATAGGTGCGCTAATCATTAATAGGTGCGCTAATCAATATATAGGTATGAAAGGATTACTTTTAAGCAGGGCTATCTGTTGCTAGCTCCGGTGGAGCTGTACGTCGCTGCAGCACGATAATGTTTGACCCAACCACGGGCTCTCGCGCTAGGAGCTGGTCGGTCTGGTCCCGAATTTCTAGCTTGGGAAAGTCCAGTTTACGGCTTCGTTCAAGAGCGTCCGTTCCCAATTGATTTTGTTCAGATCGGGACAAGTCAAACCAGCGATCGCTTACCTTAATCACTAGCCGCTCAGCCTGGAAATTGGCTTGAACGGACTGGACAATATCCTGAGAATACTGATCAAAAACTTGGGCGACCTGAGACTGCACCTCGATAATCTGCTTCCGCTCTGGCTCTGGTGGAGGCAGTGGCTCTTCTGCTGGAGCCTCAACGACAGGTGTCGAGGGTGGCGAGACAGGAGTGGGTTGAGCAACGGGGGCGGTTGCCGGAGATTTAGCGACCGGGGCGGGCTGTTGCTGAACTGCTGGTTGACTAGGCAGGATCAGGGAGGAAAATAACCAGTAGATTAAGGTTGCGAAGCTGAGAATAACAATGGTTAAAAACCGATCAGAGAATGACTTTAAACCTTCTGGAAAGCGACCTCGCAGAATCTTCAGTCCCAAGCCCCAGATTGGCTTAATCACCACATTGCCAATGAGAACAATGACATTATTCCATAGCCAACTAATGGCTTTAACAACGGGTTCTACCTTGCTGTAAAAGGATGCCTTCTTTACCTGATTGCCGATGGTAGAGAGGATTGAGCCTAGGACTTTACCCACCCCCCCTACTAATTGGGTTAAAACAACTTCAATCTTGGAATCGCCGATTGTTGAATTCTGAGCAGAGTCAGCTTTAGACTTAGGCCCTTTTTTAGGTGTAGATTTTGGCCCTTTCCCAGATTTAGGTCTTGCTGATTTGGGTTTTACGTCATTAGGCTTTTCAGCATTAGGCTTTTCAGCCTGATCCGGCGTAGAAGAGGCTGATTCAGGTTCTTTCTTCTCTTCAGTCTGTAGGGGAGGCTTTGGAGCCGCTTTAGGTGAATCTGAGGCGGGATCAATGGGCTCCGCTTTTGCAGACGAGTCAGGAACTGTAGCGGTTGACTCTGCCTTAGCAGGAACATCAATGGTCGGGGATTTATCAGAATCAGGAGCGTTGGGTGTTTCAAGGTTAGCTTTGGGTTCCTTGATATCTGCTTCTGATGCCGAGGGGGTGGGTTGCTCTGCTGACATAGGTTTAGAACAAAAGACAGAACTGGGCTGGTTCTCAAAACGTAAGCAGGCTACCGCTGCTCAGCCCTAATCTATCATCAAACCGGGATGCCAAGTGCCGCATTCAAGTAACGAATAACGAATGAATGAGCTATACCCAGAGCCGAAGAAAAAAGGATTCTAGTTTGTTGGACTTAAGCTGTGCCTAAGACAAGGTGGCAGCAAAAGCGCAAAGACCGACTACTAGTAGAACACCACCGACGGTCAACGCCATATTCATGGTTTTCTTCTGATCGGATGCAGGCTCGGCTGCGTAGGATTTGGGCTCGACAGCGAAATTATTGACGAGACCTCGATCTTCAGTGGTGTAGGGCATAGTTAAAGAAAATTCATTAAGTTTCACGAATTATAACAGACCGCCTCTAACACCAAATGTTTATGGTGACAGCATTTTCATTCGTTCTGAACACGAAATTGACTGTAACAAGAGCTGTATGATCCCCGGAGCAATTCCACGATGTGAGAGGGGACTTTAGATATTCTTAGTGGACTAGCCACTAATAGACTCGTACCTTAGCTAGAGACTCGCCCCATCAAAGGAGAACTGGCACTAGCATAAGCTTTGATCGGAATACGTCCAGACTGATAGGCCAATCGCCCAGCTTGGGTGGCCATTCCCATGGCAGTGGCCATCATCACTGGATCTTGAGCTTTTGCAATTGCAGTATTGATCAGCACCGCATCAGCCCCCATCTCCATGGCTTGGGCTGCTTCGCTGGGGGAACCAAGCCCGGCGTCTACCACAACGGGCACGGTTGAATTCTCAATAATGATCTGAATATTGGCGGCATTGTTGATCCCTTGCCCCGATCCAATGGGAGATCCCAAAGGCATGACGGTAGCACAGCCGACTTCTTCTAAGCGCTTGGCTAACAAGGGATCGGCATTAATATAGGGAAGGACCGCGAACCCTTCTTTGACCAGTTGCTCAGCAGCCTCCAAGGTGCCAATGGGATCGGGTAGCAAATACTTAGAGTCTGGGATCACCTCTAGCTTGATAAAGTTATTGTCTTCTTGCCCCAACAGCTTGGCCATTTCTCGTCCTAGTCGGGCGACCCGGATAGCCTCCTCTGCCGTTTGACACCCAGCGGTATTGGGAAGCATCCATACCTTATGCCAATCCACGGCTTCGGCTAAGCCTTGATGCCCAGGGGCATTGGTTTGCACCCGACGGACGGCAACCGTCAAAATCTCGCAGCCACTGGCAGCAATACTTTGCCGCATCATTTCAAAATCGTCATATTTGCCCGTGCCGGTCATTAACCTTGACTGGAACTGTCGATGACCAATTTGTAGGGGTTCAGTCGCCGCAGCCGAGGAGGAAGAATCAATGGTTTGCATAGCCGAGGATGAAAGTCCAAGAAAAGTTCAGCAATGAAGGGAAACTGCCGCTAGGCTAGTGAAGTATCTCATATTATAAGAAACCAACTTGCGGTCATGGGAACCCCCCATTTATCTCCTGCGTCAAAAGAGGCAGGTGTAATTATGGTCAATTCCATTCATGACAGCCAGTCTTCAGGTATCTTGGTCAAGGGTTAGGGTTGAGGATTCAGAACCTCACGTGCAAATACCAGCAGCAAAACTTGGTAACTCTGAGCTGGTGCAACTTTGTCAAGCTGGGTTGCGCCCCGATCGTGTTGCTTTTACAGAACTCCTTAGACGCTATCAGTCTCATGTCGATCGGGTGCTCTATCATCTCGCTCCCGATTGGGATGATCGTGCTGATTTGGCCCAGGAAGTGTGGATCCGGGTCTATCGAAATATCAGCCGCCTCAAAGAGCCCCCTAAGTTCCGAGGATGGTTGAGTCGGATTACCACCAATTTGTTCTACGACGAACTTCGCAAGCGCAAGCGCCACCGTAGTCCCCTGTCTTTGGATGCGCGGCTGACCATGGCAGATGGTGATATTGCCTGGGAGATTGCTTCGGGGGAACCCGGTCCTAATGAAAGCTTAGCTACCCATGAGTTTTACGGGCAACTCAATGATGCGATCTCAGAACTCCCAGAAGCGTTTCGCACCACAATTGTCTTGCGAGAAATTGAAGGCTTAGCCTACGAAGAAATTGCTGAAATTACGGGGGTTTCCTTAGGAACCGTCAAATCTCGGATTGCTCGGGCTCGTTTGCGGCTGCAAGGGCAATTGCAAAATTATCTTAAAGGTTGACGTTAAATTCTTCATCAAAGTTGATCATTCTAAGAATATAGAAGTAAAACCTTTAACACTTCTTTGTTGGTCCCCTAAACATACGTTAGATTTAAACTAGGCTTTCATTCATGAAACGCTTGCTTGAGATACCGACCTGGTATCAGCTTTTTGTCTCAGGTAGATGACCGTACTGATCACCTTCTGTACTAAATCAAGGTGAGACATTAATTTATTTCATCTAAACCTCCCAATCGGGCAAGTGAGATACTGCTATGGATGACATTAAAACAATAGAATTTGATCGGTTTGAGCTACTGAGTGCCTATCTGGACGACGAAGCCTCTGCTGCTGAGCGGAAGCAAGTAGAAGCTTGGTTAGCTACGGACCCTGAATTTAATCAGTGCTATCAGCAACTTCTGCAACTCCAGCGTGGCTTTCAGGCTACCCCCGTGCCTGCCTCTACATCAGTTGAAGAAACGGTAGAAGCGGTGTTTGCTCAAGTAGAGCGCAAGCCAAAATTAGCCCTGTGGGCAACGGTAGGGGCTGCAGCGGCTGTGGCAGTCGCGGCCATCTCGAGTATCTTCTCTGGAGGCGGGTCTTTGGTCCCTCAAACCGCTCAAAATCCTGATCGCCCAGAGAGTTCCACCGTGGCCATTAACTCGCCATCAGACAACTTGAAGCCTTCGGATTTACTGATTGCCATTGAGCAATCTCCGGTAGATATTCCAGTGGCGATTAACGTCTCGGATACAGATGCTCGGTAGCTATTAGCGCAGTAAAGATCCGGTAATCATTCCAACCAATAGGAGTAATCCTATCCAGACGTTTTGGCGAAAAAGCTGACCATAGGCGCTAGGAATTAAGTTCTTGCGTCTAAGTCGGTCAATTTGACGCCACCAGAGATAGGTACTGAGTCCTAGGGATGTCCAATACCCAAAGTGAAGATTGAGGTTGTACCCAAGCACGCCTAAGCAGACGACCGTACCCACTAAAAAGAAGGCAATGGCTGCTTCAGCATAGTTGCCAAAGAATAATGCACTGGAATTAATGCCCAGCCGCCGATCATCGGGGCGGTCAGGCATGGCATAGATGGTGTCAAAGCCCAAGGTCCACAGTACTGTCGCGGCCCATAATAGCCAGGCTCCCATACTGAGATTACCAACGGCGGCACTCCAGCTGATCAGCACTGAAAAGCCCCATGCAATCGCCAAAACCAATTGTGGGACTGGAAACACTCGTTTGGCTAATGGATAGCAAATGATCACGGGAACCGCAGCGACACACAACCCAAAACTTAAGGGGTTGAGGAACCGAGATAGTCCAAAAGCACAGGCAAATGCAATAAAGGCAACAGCTAAACCCACCTGAATAGTCAAAGACCGATCGGCTAAAGGCCGCTTCCGAGTACGTTGAACCTGGGGATCAATATTCCGATCCCATAAATCGTTAACAACACAACCGGCAGCACTAGTCGCTAGGCTGCCGGTAATAATGATAGTAACGAGTCCTAAAGAGGGTTTACCTTGGGCCGCCAGGACAATAGCCCATAAGGCCGGAATCATCAGAATTAAGCGGCCTTCGGGCTTATCCCATCGCAATAGTTTGATAATTGCGAACCAAGTGGGAGTAGACGGTTTGGACTGAAGGCGGGCCATGCTGTTTCATCGTGAATTCCATTACTAATCATGCCAAAGATTGCAAAGCATGGGAGCAAGAAATGGAAATGATGAGACAGAATCAGCAAATTTGATGAGACTAGGCCTTACGCAAATTTGATGAGACTAGGCCTGTTGAGACTGCTTCCATACCCAAGATAAAAGCACTCCACTGGCTGCTAGCTTGAGAACTTCAAAACTCCAGTACACATAGTGCAGTTGATCCATGGTGTCGGGGACAACGACCGATTCAAATAAGGACAGTTGAATTCCTAAACCACTCATTTGTGGGGTGAGGCCATAGGTATAGATAAATGGGATGGCGAGAAGAATGGTTGCGAGAAGAATGGCTGCTTTACTCAAAGGCAACTGAGGAGTAGTGGCTCGCCAAAATAACGTTCCCGATAGCACCACAGCTCCGGCAATTAATTCAACGCGATTAAACATTGAGAAAATCATATCCCCGGCTGATGCAAATCCAGGGTCTGACATCATGCCAGAAAAATATAGCCCTGGCATGATGATGAAGTCCATCAAGACGCTGGCCCCGATCCAGGCCATGACCGTCACAATTATGGTTGTTTGAACGACGGACAGATTGAGTGGACTAGTCTGGGCTAGAGAATTGGGTTGATTGTTTGCAGCGATGGTCATAATCTTGCGATCCAAGTTCCGTCTAGTGAAGGTCGTATAACCTTCGTACTGCTAGCCTAACGAGAACTTTTAGAATTCTCAGGTCCTCGAAACAAAACGCAAGTCTATTGCAATAAAACGACAAATTACGATGTTTATAGAGCCTGAGATTCTAGGATGATGCGAGTCGATCCCAGGGCTTTTAGAACCGGGTTGGTTTGCCAATCTTCAATTAATAAGCGTTGTAGTAACTGCGCTGCCTGCTTGCTGTCTGGCGTCTCTAGCTGGCCGAGGTAGTGCCGAGCACTGTGGAAAGAATCGTCTTGACCCAACTCAAAAATACTATCGGCTCGTTCTATTAAGGATTTGACTTGATTTTGTATATTTGTCCATAAATCTACATGTCGGAGATTACTAAAGGCTTCGGCCACTAAGTCTTGGCGATGCTGAATCAGGATGGTTTGGGGTCTGAGTAGGGGCGGTACATCATCCACCATCACCGCAGGACCATAAAAAATGCAGTGTAGAGCGTCAATCCACTTGGTATACGGCTGGAAGAACCTTTGCAGGATATGGAGGGCCTGAGCCGCAATAATACTGCCCTGACTATGGGCCAGAATGATAATTTCTGACCCTGACCGAATGCTTTGCACGACTTCATAGGCCAGGCGAAGGATCGATCGTGGGGCTCCGGCTGGGTAACTGCCGTATAAATATGCCTCGAAATCATCCCAATTCATGTTTTGAATAAAGGGGAGTCGCCGCATAATATCTAGGTCAAAGGGCAACTTTTGAGCTGCTTCTCCTAGGGTAATGGCTAGGTCTTGGCGCTGCAGCTCCGCGAGGATGTCGGCTTCTGGAGAGAGGGTTTTATCGCACAGAAGCTTCAGCATGTCGGCATACTTTTGCAGTCGTTTGTCATTATCTGCAGAGAGCCGCTCCGGCCAAAATTGGGCGAGTTCAGCCTTGCCCATCATGGATTCCAGTAAATCACCTCGATAACCAGAGGTACTGTTATGGATGCCGACAATGTCAAGAGGGCGATCTAGGGTCAACCAGACTAAGGTTTCTAAGTCTTGTAGCTGTCTTTCAGCTGAACTAGTTACACCGTTAACGTGGAGCAGGCGTTTGGCTCGGCCAATGGGTTGTGCAGGTGGATAAACCAGTAAATGACCGTCTTGTTGCGGTTCGCTCAGCATAGACAAATAAACTGCGTATTACCAATAGTATCGATGGTGATAAGGATCACGAAGTCTGCGTGATCTACATCCTGTCTGGACCTATCTTCAATTGCCATACTACAAGAGACTCGGTGCTATCTGAGTCGTCAATGGGGAACACACAGTACGCCGGCAGACTTGGTTCAGTTTGTCGGTTTTTTATTGCTTATTTTAAGCAGAGCTTGTCTGGGAGAACAAACCTACTTCATGAGGCCCATCGTATGTTTCCAAGACAACTCCTTGCGCAGAATATCGAGAGCTCTACGATCACTGCCATCAAATAAGGGACTAATTTGCCCGAGAACCTGTTCGACTAGCTGTGAGGCAAATGCTCCCCCAGACCGTAATAGATGACTGTAGTAGCCAAATTGGGGTTGATGTTGACGATCCAAATGGAAGGCATGGATATCTTCAGTGGCCATCGTCCAAACGGGGGTATTGACAGGGACAACTAAGCTGGGAATTCCTTGATCGCCATAAGATTCTGACTGTTCTTGTACCAGCACACCAATTAGAACACACCAGAGCAAGGTCCGAGTTTCTCGAATTAAATCTGGCGTAAAGAAGGGATCAGGCTGACTGACCAAGCGTGGCCCTGAACTTAGATAGGCGGGATTAAATAATTGAGAGTTGTAGACTAGTCCTACAGCCCAATGTCGTTCTTCAGTTTCTAGTTTGACGAAGCAGCCAAACCCATAGTCATCCGGTCGAGGAGGGGTCAATACTTCCATGTCATCATCCACTTGAATGACGTAGTCGCAGTGCGAATCGGACTTAACAACTTTTCCGAGTTTCATACTCAAGAGCTAGGCTATCTTTGCTTGAATTCTAGACGCCTTCACCCGTTATTGGTATCAGCTTAGAAAGACTTAAGGCCTTGGACTCACGCTTAGAAGTCTAACGCCCAGAAGCCACTTTAATGTTGATGCCTACGTTTGGGGATCTTTGGGGTTGCTCTGTGAACCATGTCCATGGGTGGGACAAGGCGGTGCACTAATAGATCGATCGAGCCAACCCACGGCTTGCTGTAGGCGCAGTAATCCTTCTTCGGACTGATCATTGAGCAGAAACACAATTGCCGTAGCGGCTTGTTCTAATGCTCTAGCGCGACGATTAGCTTTGAGGCGGTGCCAGTCCCCAGAAGTAATGGTTAACTGCTCTACGAGTTGACGAGCAGTTTCGCGAGTGACTTCTGGTGGGGTGGATGGTTCAGAAACCTGAGTGGGAGGATGGGATGACATATTTGTTTCCTAATGTGCTTGAAGCTGATTGTAACGGGGGTATCCTAATTGTGTCAGGCTCAGGTATTTACCGAAATCCTGACTTTCACTGGGCTGATACAGAAATCCCTGTTACAATGCCCACTAGCGATTCCTGCGACGTTGGTGACTGCCAATATTGTTTTTTGATCTATAACTTTAACGATAGGGAGCCATTTGCTCGATGGCAGTATACCAAGCTTGTACTTGGAAACTTTAAATCGATGTTTTCAACTCCCACCTGGATGATTCCAGGTCAAAAACTGAGGTAAGACGGCGTTGCGGGAATAGCACCTCAATTTTTTAAAGGACAGAACCCCAGACGATCGTCTGGGGTTCTGTCCTTTTTTAGTAATGGGGGCGGAGGGACTTGAACCCTCACGACCTTACCGGTCAACGGATTTTCATTCTCCTACTGCTTTCGCAGCTACCAGATCTGGTTTTGAGAATTGGACTCTCCCTTTACCCGTGCTATGTTCCAAGTTAAAACTTGAAAGAGCGTGAGGGTAGCTCCCGTCGAGTCTCTGCACCTTCAAAGCAATCCAGCGGACTACTAGGCTTGGCTCAGGATTGCCTTGTCTGAAAGTTCAGATTTAGGTTTCCCTGAATTTGAGAGCATTCACTTACAAGATTTCTCCTGTAAGGCTCAGCTTTCTAAGTCCGTAGCGTCTACCATTCCGCCACGCCCCCTTATTGCTTGGACTACAATAGCACGGGATTATGACAAGTTTGCAAGTCGATATCTTTGAGCACCTAAAAACCTACCAATATATGCTCACATATTTAAAAAGCTAAAGTTGGTTCAAGTTTGCTAGAGGCTAAGTTAAAAGCGCTGAAAATCTGCTAGTTGTAAAAGTATGGGTGAGGATTGATATATTCAAAAGTGATAGCTCCACAGTTCCTTTCATGAATTTGACATATCCCTGCAGCTATGAGCCTTCAGTAAAGTTTGAGTCAGTGCCTAATTCAGTTACTTAGTGTCTACTGGGCTAGAGATGTTGTTGTGTGGAATTAATTCTCGAAAAAGTGATTGATACTTGCTTACAGCATGTTTGAGCTGATATTTACATAGAACAGCTTGTGCTGCTTTGTGTCCCATGTCATTACATAATTCTGAATCATTCATGATCTGGGTTAAGAGCTTAACCAATTGATCATCATCTTGAGGTGACACTAGCCAGCCAATCCCTTCTTCTTGAATGACCTGTGCTAATTCTGATTCGTTATCTGCGATCGCAATCAATGGCTTGCCCGCAGCCATTTGGTTGTACATCCGGCTTGGAACGGACACTCCAGTCATACCCGGTAAGAAGGAAATGATACCAACATCACAAGAATTCAGCGTCACATTTTTCTGCTCATGAGGCAAGTAAGATAACACCGTCACATTCGGTAAGTGCTGATCCTGTACCCTTGCTTCCACATCTTGTTTTTGAGCCCCGGCACCAATCAGCAAAAAGTGGATTTGAGGTTGTGTGTCAGATAAGGTTTCTGCCGCATCGAGTAAGATTTTCAAGTCATGGGTTCGCCCCATATTTCCCGCATACAGTACCACAAATTTATCCACTAAATTTAAGCGTTGTAATAGGGAATTGTTCTGCTTGTCGACAGGATAAATAATTTCGGTTTCAGCCCAATTAGGGATGCAGATCAGCTTCCCCTCTACGGGTTGGGTTAATTTAGTCTCCACTAGCTTTTGCATATCTCGCCCGAGAGTAATAATTCGGCTAGCCTGTCCATAAATCAGGCGATTGACCTCCTGCATCAGTCGGTAGACCAGAGATTGCGAATGGGCAAGCCCCGTGACGGATAATACCTCGGGGTAAACATCATGCACTAAGAGGACAAAATTACACCCCTTCAGGGTTTTCAATAACCAGGCCATTAAGGGCAATAGAGGTGGGTTCGTGACGACTAAGATCACATCACTGGCATGACACTGCCATAAGGCGGTGAAAAAGATTGAAATTGCACGGGTACAACCATTCACCAAACGCCCGGGGAGCCAATTCTTATTAAACGTTGTTCCACGGCATCGATGAATTTCCACCTCTTTCACAACAGTATTCTGGGCCAAGCTAGATGCTTGACTATCATATAAGGAAGCTCCAGTAAAGACAGTCACTGGGTAGTCTGTGACCAGCCCTTGAGCAATTGTGGTTAAAAAGTAGGCTGTTGAAGTCTTTTCTGGGTAAAACAGTTCCGTTAAAACTAAAATGCGTGCCATGGGCTAGGCTTAGATGAGCAAGGATTTCGACGTGCTAATTATTTTGAGAAACAGTTTGCAAATTACTCAGGGAAAATGGTGAACAACATGCCTCATTATGGGCTATCTAATTGCTGGAGCAAATCTTCCCATCGATTAATATGCTGTTGATAAGAAAATCGAGATTGGAAGAGATTTAAACCATTGACTGCCAATGTTATTCGCTTGATTTCATCATTAGCGATTTCAGTCACTGATTGAGCAATAGTTTGTGGTAAACAGTCGTTTAAAAAGTAAGCCGTTTGCTCATTAACTGTGCTAGGGATCTCACCAATACGAGACGTAAGAACTGCACAACCACTCGCTAAAGCTTCTAATATCACCAGTGGCTGAGCTTCAGTTTTGTATTGGCTAGGAAAAACAAAGACATGTGCTTGATGAAACAATTCTTGCTTTTGTAATCCAATCGCCCCATCAATCCACTGTAGACTGATTTGAGAAGATTGGTTGATCTCTTTAATTTGACTTTTTATCCAGTTCTGAGCTAGCTCAGGGTTAGAAAAACGAAGATTAGCATTGTCTGAAAATATGGTTTTTCCACATAAGATAAAGTTGAGCTTCCGATGAGTCTCTCTAGCTTCTTTAGATAGGATATAAGCTGCTTCAATAAACTGAATATATCCTTTTTCTTCAAGTAAATTACTGAGAAATAGTATATTGAGAGGCCGATTAAGTGTAAGTGTCTGTGTATGTTTTTGCTTGATTCTAGAAATATTTAAGCTATCAATTAAGCAAGTATTATCAGCCACAAATATTTTATTAGGAGTGATGCCTAGCTCTTTTAGCTGAGTCACTTGATTAGGACCTAATACTGATATAAGATTGGCAGAACCTGAAATCATACGCAAGAATTTGGCTTCTAAATCTTTATATTGCCAAGTCATGAAATTGCTTCCATGAAGCGAAATAATACCCGTCGTTTTGCGATTATTGAAAAAATACCTTAAAACGAATGGGATTCCTTCTCGCATCATTGAGAATTTGGTTTGGCCAAGTGATACATAAAGAATATACTCAGGCTTGAGCCGAAGTACCTGAAGCCAAGCATAGAGTAATACAGGAGTAGCATTTAGTATGCTGATTAATAATATATTTATTTTAATTCGTTGATTGGTGGTTTTGCGTTCAAGAGCAGGCAACCGGATTGAATGAACATTCCAATTCCGTTCTTGTAGACCTTTTATTACAATCTCGGAAGCCAATCTCTGGCCAGAACAATAGGTCCCATGAGCATAAAGTGCAGCGATGCTTGTTTGCTTATTGGAGCTACCTATTGGCCATTCAGATTGAGTCGTGTGTTTCGGCAAGAGATGTTTCATAATCAATTAAGCGTTTGCGAGCAATGGATTCCCAACTGAACATTTGTTTCATCTTTTGACTACCAATGTTTCCCAATTCGGCACGCTTATGGTGGTCTTTCAGTTGTAGCAATGTATCTACTAAACAATCTAAATTATTGATGTGATATACCAATCCATTGCCTTCAATATGATCAAAATATCCAATACCATCGCTTACGACAAGTGGTAATCCACAAGCAGCAGCATCAAGCATTGAAATGCTTTCATTTGTCGGCCAGACTCCTATATCAGCAGCACGATAGTACGTAGACAATTGATGGTACGGCATAAAATCTAAGATTTGGCAATTTGGATATTTTGAGATTTCACTTTTTTGTACACCATTACCTATAAAAAGCCCCACAAACTTTTGCCCCTGAGCCCGCAATCGCTCAATGGCTTGAGCAAGAATCAGTGCATTTTTAGTCTCAGTGAATTTGCCACTGTAAACACAAATGATGTCATCGGGAGAGAAACCCAACTTTTGGCGAGTTTCAATACGTTCTTGCTGCATATGAGGTGTATCCGTAGCAGGATAGAAAAAATCTGTATCTACCCCCAAAAACATGACTTCTACTTTCTGTTGCTGAACTCCAAAAAATTTCCAAGCTATCTCAGCACAGTCTTGATTCGGGCAATAGCATTTCTCTGTTACTAGGCTAGCCAGTCGACCAGGGATACTGCGTGTCAGGAAACAGCGCACTTTTGCGGGACTAATCGTTCGGTGTGGCATGCTAGCAAGCGGGAACGTACTGGAACTACGGTGATTACCTGTAAAGAGCTTATAGCCAAGCTTTGATTTTGCAAGCGCTAAATCTAATGGAATCCAACCAATGGGCACAGTAGTCTGCACAACATGGGGAGCTATATCCTTAAGCATTTGATACCACCCTTGCATTTGAAGGTGACCTACCACTCGCTTATATGGCAAAGTATGGACTGTAAACCCATCCAATTGTTCACTGGTTGCAGTAGAAGAGAGATTGACTAGATCAGGATACGTTTCTTCAAAGTCTTGGAGGTAGCTGTAACAAGGGAGTGTAGTGCTTACAACATGTACTTCGACGCCGAGCCGTGCTAAATACTTCGGTAAGACATTTTCGATGTATCCCATATTTTTTGTGAATGATTCGACCATCAATACAATTTTCATTGATTTTGCAATTCACGTTCACGTTTAAGTCCATGAGTCAGCTTAGTCGATATCCGCTGTCTAGCGCGATCTCACTCACTTCAAAGTATCTCTCAGAATTCTGAGAGACTGAAAATCTCCGTTATGAGTCTCTCAGAGATGTGGCTCTACCACTTGGCAAAAAGACAAAATTGTCAAAAGAGCACTATTTCAGAGTGTTGCCGGATCAAACGAAATCTTGTGGGTAATACCGGAATAATAGAATTACCTGCTTGTCCTGGCTTCATCATTTTTTATGTCTTTGAGATAGCCTTATGAGAAGGTGTTGTATCGCGAATAGATATACTCAATTATCTAATGTCGTATTTTGTTTTAGATTGAATTCTGCATGTAGGCAATAACCATAGTAGCTGTATAGATAGTATGCCCCTCCAAAAGATATCGAAAAAAATAATAAAACGACTGTCATATCATACATTTCAAGCATTTGGAATGGATGCAATCACTCGCATCAAAATTACCAAGAGAAATGATCTCCAAAAATTTGGGACTGATTATGGAGGTTGGGTAATTCCAACACGTCTAATTAATGAGCATTCAATTTGTTACTGTGTTGGCTGTGGAGAAGATATCTCATTTGATCTGAGCCTGATTGATCATTTTAATTGCGATGTTTATGGCTTTGATCCAACCCCGAGAGCCATTGAATATGTAAAAAGTGTTGTTGGCCAGAACCCTAAATACCATTTCTATAACGTCGGACTCTGGGATGCAGAAGATACATTAAAATTTTTTGTACCTAAAAACCCTACTCATGTTTCTCATTCACTTGTCAACCTCCAAAAAACAAATGAGCATATATTAATTAAAGTAAACAGGCTTGCTTCTCTTATGAAAGATCTCGGTCATGAGAAGATAGATCTTCTTAAAATTGATATTGAAGGAGCTGAGTACAAAGTTATTGAATCTATCATTGAAGATGGAATCAATATAAAAGTGATCTGTGTAGAATACGATGAATGTTCTAATCCGCTTGATTCAAACTATAAGGATAGAGTTCAAACATCGGTGAATCATCTTCTATACAATG
Organism: Acaryochloris marina S15; assembly: GCF_018336915.1. Taxonomy (GTDB): domain Bacteria; phylum Cyanobacteriota; class Cyanobacteriia; order Thermosynechococcales; family Thermosynechococcaceae; genus Acaryochloris; species Acaryochloris marina_A. The sequence goes on from NZ_CP064923.1 coordinate 352,576, forward strand.
GTTACTCATTAGTATTTGTTCAAGATAATGGTAATTATGTTTTTGTTAAAAGTATCTAAGTCAAAAGCATGTTAGTTAAGTAGAATTGTGCTACTTAACTAACATGTATGAAGAGTAACATTGAAAGAATTTTTCATGTTACAAATAATGTGATTCGATAATTTTGTTGAATAGTAATTTTTTATTAATAGTCTAAAGTTAAGCTTTAGACTATTGACATCATTTGAAAGCTTAGCTCCATGCTATTCCAATTCCACCGCCTGGATACCAGTGTTTTTTAGGCTTTTCTTTAAAGAAAATAAATTTTCGATTGGTATTCATAGCAAACCTTTGAAGCTTGTCAGTTTCATGAGAGTTATCTCCGAGAATAACTGACTTGAGAGATAGCTTCTCTTGAATTACCTTATATTCTTCCATCTCATAATCAGCAGAGTGATCACTATCATTGATAAAAAGATCTATTGATTCTGATAGTAATTGGAGTGACTCAATTGAATCCCCATATAATATTTTCCCGACTTGATCATAAGGAGAAGTAAACAAAAATCCTGCATCAGGATTTATATCAGTGCCGTAGTATTGACCAGAATGTCCTTCGGCTTGATTACGCAATAGAGCAGAACATATTACACAGCTTCCTAAGCCTTTATCAATACCAGTTTCAATAACAACTTTTGGCTTTAAGATCCGTACGAAAGCATACCAGCCAATGCGCCGTCCGTACTGTACATTTGCATCAGAGCTATTTCTATCAAGACTATTTCCTTGACAGATTGAAGTTTTTATAAGCTCTCTGAGATCTATATCTTGTTCAATCTCTTCAAAGTAGCTTAATACTTTGTTGGTATCGACTTGGGTTATTAGAGAAATAATTGAAGCTAGCTGTAAGCGATTATTAGAATCTAAACCATAGGTGAAATTTGTTACTTCTTTTGATGTTGCTAACCATATGAGTATCCGCTTAAGTTGCGGTAGCTGATAAGCCATAGATACTCTAATTCGTAGCAGAAATATTGAGGGCTTAATTAAGGGAGATGAAAAAAGAAGTTTCTTGAACTGTTGCTTTGTAAGCATAGTGCGGTTAATTCATACCATTGCTAGTCATAACAATAAATGAGAAGGATTGACCATGAAAGCACAACAATCCATTGGGTAACATGGAGTTGAGATTGAGCGGAAAAGCATAGGCTTATCGTATTTGATAAGTTACATGTTCCTTCCATAATATTGTTGTCTTGAAGTCATGCTCTTGAGTAATAAAATTAGGTGATGATTGCAATATATGCGTAATGAAGAATGCTTGTGATTGTTTGCGTTACCAGAGTCTTTTTGATGAATTGCTACTTAACTATCTAGTTAGAACGATTGTCATCAATATAGCGATTGTTTTTATCTCAGCTTATTTCAGCATACTCTAAGTTAGCGAACATAATTATGCTATTGTCACTGCACGCTATCGATGAGCGTAGGGTGATAAAGCCTCTCTTAAATCTTTCAAAATACTATCTTGAAGTTTGATGAATTAATTGTTTTTGTTGAAGCCTTTAGTCTCAGTGAAATAAGGACTTCTGCATATAAGAGTAGAATGATAAGTCCATAGAGAAGTTGCCCATCTTGGAAATAGATTTAAGCTAATCTCTTTAATATAATATTGAGCTATACCTTTTCTATCGCCAGCATATCTATACATTGTTTTTGATATATTACTAACTTGCTGTCCTAGAACTTGAAATTGACAAGTTTGTATCAAGCGCCTAATTGTTTTCGTATTGTAGTAATTGATATGGCCAACTTTATCAGGCACAAAATCTTTGGATAGACGAATGTTGTCTTCAAGGGGAACTTCAATACATACATGTTGGGCAACACGGGCAATTTCATAAAGTAGTTGACGTGGAAATTCTACATGCTCTAATACATGGGTTAGGATTACAAGATCAAATGTTTGGTTATCATACGGAATTTTATAACCATCAAATTGTTGACATTCGACGAGATTAGGAATTTGACGCCTCTCAATAACCGTAACACCAGAAGCTGATAGTTCTAGTCCATACAGATGATCTCCAAATTGTCGATTACTCAATTCCTGTAAGATTGCACCATCGCCAGCTCCAACTTCTAAAATTGTGCAATGAGGAAGAACATCACATAATTGAATAATATTATTGACTTTGTCAGTAGCACCTAGCTTTCTCCATTCTAGTTCGCCTTCTTTATAGTATTCATCGTAATTCTCTTTGAGGGACTTGGAAGGAGTAAAATTTTGCATAATTTATGACTTGAGGCTTGTTGTTTTCTGAATTTTAAATTGATGGTTTAAGCGATTTTGGGATTTTCTTTTTGTTCTTCTTAAGGGAACTAAATCGTCGTAACATTAGATAAAAAATAAAATTTAGACCTAAGCCAAAAGAAAATAATGTTGTCAGAAAATTGCCTTCTGACAGGAAGAAGGTTGACATGGACAAGGCGATATAAGTTCCCAAGACGCTCGGTGTTTTGTGCGACCCGATAAACCACTGATGATAGTAAGATAGCAGGCTAACTATAAGAATTGATTGTAAGACTACTCCAAAATAGCTGAAATCAGCCCAGGCTGCCCCAATAAATGCAGCATTCCATGTTCCAGTTGCATCAGTAATGTCACTAAACAAAAAATAGCCACGAATCACGCGTCCTGGATCGAGCACCACATCATTGTCAGTAAAGATATTAGTGAATGAAGAGCTAGCGCCATTTAAGTGAGGAAAAATGTCAGGATATACATGGAAGTGCAATTGCAAAGTTCGTGATACTTCTCCACTTAGTCGATTTGCAACTGCCATTAAACCTTCTTGGTAGGTAATACCAGGGTACTGAACCATATATTGAAAAGGGAGCAGAATAAATATTAGCAATAGTGCAATGCCGATGAATCGTTTTCCAACTTTAGTCGTTAATGATATGGTTATATGACCTGTTGAAAAGAGCCAGCAAAGAAATAACCCCAATAGAATCAGAATTACACCACCTTTCTGACCTGAAATTAAATTTAGTAAAAATGTTATACAAAAGATAGCCCAAAAAAGCGGGGTATATTTTGTATTTATTTTTCGAATAAAAAATAAGATATATAGACATAAGGGTAATGCTGTAAATCTAAATGTACTGGCTATTCTTAGAAGTACTCCATTATTCGCATTTGCTCCAAAGGAAACTCGTGCTGCTTTATACGTTTCTGCTGTAATGTCACCAGTTAAGAAATAATCAATAAAATCAGGTCTCCATAGCAGCCAGAATGTAAAAATAGCAACGAAAATTGCAAAAAATGGAAAAATATCTCTGACATCCTTCCGTTTTTTTGTCGCTAGCTTGAGAAGATCCTGCTTGAATTCTTTCCGACTGAGCTTTCTTTTTCCAAAGAATGGACGTGAGATAATTATTCCCACAACGAAACTGATATACATTAACACTAATGAAGCTAACCATCTCAGGATTACCTGGTCAGAGAGTTGAAGCCCCATTTGTCGATAAGTAATATCGACATTAAAAGGTATCATTATTCCATGCTTTAGAAAGAAGGCATAGAAAAATATAGTGAAAATGCTTAATCTAGAAAAGCAGCTAGTTAGCTTTTCTAATAGGTACCCGATGATGAATAAAAATAAATACCAACTTATTATAAATCCTATATTCATATGACTTAGTTTGTATTTTTAAAAAATCAACAATATAATGACTAATATCTAACAAATCCTAAGACACTAAAATCTGTTGGTAAAGGTCTTTCTCTTCACTAGTTGTTAAATGGCTGTTATGCCATAGAAGTGTGAAGTTTCCTGAGAATAGATGGCATGTCATCTTCATCGAGTTTATGGCCTTGAATGCTTCACCACTTGATATTTTTAAGTTCATAGACTTCTCTTGTAAAACAGTGGCTTCCATCACAATTAAGGGACGTTCGTATAGCTGTAAAGATTGACTTGTCAATAGGTTAAATACAGGAAATTCAAAACAAGTTCCACACCGAAAACCAATATGTTCAGCAAAGCTTAAAGTCGTATCGTAGTCTAGTCCAGAATTATTGAGGTTTTGCCAAGTTTTTGGCGTACTCCATCTCAGGCAATGTTGTCGCCCTCCCCATTGTTTTTGGGTGATATGTTCTTCTGCACAAATAGTCTTTAAAATATCGACTTCTTGTTGAGTTTGGGGCTGGTCTTGATAGGTATTGAAGCTTGTATGCAAACCAATTTCATGGCCTCGCTGATGAATTTCGGATAGTAAAGAGCGCATGACTGGATGAGATAAGTCATAATCTCCATCAATGGGGTGACAGGTGTGGTCTGCAATAAAGTAAAATGCGCTTTTCAGTCCCTGTTGTTCACTAACTTGCATAATAAAATCAAACACGTTGCAAGGATCAGACTTGAGATTACCCTGTTTGACTGATAACCAAGATTGAATACTTTTTGCTAATGCCCTAGGACTTTTACGACGGACTATATCTCCGACACACCGCTTGAGTAAACGCTGTGGCCCAGAGAAGGCATAGCGAAAGGGCTCATCCACATCATGACTAACATAGATCTGGAAGCTATGATGCCGTCGCTCAAGTCTTGGCCACAATAGCAGCATACAATGCCAGAGAATCTCGATATATTCATTGACAATGGGGCGCACAAGAAAGTTCTCTTGATAGGCCAGTGATGCTGAGGCTGGAAAACGATTATGTATATCCCGCTCGGGTTTTACGACCTCTTCGTACCGCGTCAGCATAAAAAATGTAGAACCGAATATATCTAACCCCACATATACCTGGTCTTCAGATTGATTTAGAAAGTATGGATTTTCTGGATCATCCCCAAAAATAATAGGTATATCCGTGTGAACTAACCGTGGACTTAGGGTGGTGTTACCTAAATCCCATATTTCAAGAGGCTGTTTTGGTAGGGAAGTAGGTGTTAACCATAAGTGCTTTGGTGTAGAGAAAAGAGTGTCTGCGATGACTAACTGCCGATGATCTCTAGCCGTAATGATTACATTGGAGTGGGAGTGTTTTTGAAGTTGGACTTGAAATCCCAGAAACTCTTCAAAAAGGACCCGGACGATGTATGTTCGCTCTGCCCAATAGGAATCGGGCATCTCAATTTGAAGTGTTGGTTTAGACACGACTGACTTTGGATTTGTGACCGAGTGAGTTGAAGCAATTCATGCATCAGTGTTCTCAACTGCTTCAATAATTGATTTTACAGACTGTAACTCAGCGATTTGTTCATCATCAAACTGAACATCAAATTCTTCTTCAATCGCTAGAACTAAGTTGATATGTTTCATGGATTCCCATTGTTCAACGGATTCTGGTGAAGAGTCTATGTTGAGCTTATCGGTTGGAACATTGAGGATGGTTGAGATGACTTGAATAACCCGAACTTGTGTTGTTGTTCCAGGCATTGACGTTAGCCTCCTTTAGCTACCTGAGAGATGATTTCACCAACAAAACGGCTTGCAGGCACGTCTTGACAATGGATAAGGTCTAAATGATACCGTCCAGCAGACTGTTCAGTGAAACTGCGATCGCAATAAAATGATTGGACCTGCATGTTCTTTTGTGTGGGCTGATACTGTCCCTCAATGGTCTGGCACTCTCGATGTGTTACGAGTTTGAGGATCTCATGCAAAAATGCATCTTCGACATGTCTGCCTAACACTCGGCAAGACAACAACAGCGAATCAATTACTGCGTGAGCATCTTGATAGATAACAATGCAGACTCCTACAATACCGTAGACGCCAAACTTATCTTTCAACTGTAGGTACAAAACATCAGATGTTGAGCAACTGATGAAACCTGCAATATCTGCTTCAGAATACCGTTGGGTAGTCAAGTTGAATTGATTTGTTTTTTGAGTCAACTGTGCAACCCGTGGCATAGAGAACTCATCTGCGAAAGAGATCTCAGCAACCATTTCTAAAGATTCATGGTATTGGGTGATGCTCATGAACTGTTTTTGAGCTTGGGCTCGCTGCTGGGCAGCAGAGTACATGGCTCCACGGTCTAAGTCTTCTTGAGTTAGGGCTAGCGTATCAAACCAACCACAGCTCGATAACATCTGACGGTATTCTGTAGACCGTTTACGAGGTAAGTGGATGGTTTCTACTTCGGGAAGCAGTTGTCGAACAAGATTCACTTCAAATTCGCTATCGTCTACAAATACTAAGCTATCAAGTCCTATGTTTAATTCCTGCGCGATTTGGTGGAGATTGTGGGCTTTGTCATCCCAATTAATTTGGGCACAGGCAATATGAGATTCTTGCAAGACCATGTCAGGGTGATTATGAAATACATCCCATACCTCGGCTTCGTTATTCTTACTACACAAGGCAATCAAAATACCTCGATGGTAGAGGTTGAGAATTGCTTGCTGAAATTCGTAGAAGCAAGATCCAGGATAAGAATTGGCGCTTAATTTTATGCCAGCTAAACCATCTTCACCAATCACACCGCCCCATAGGGTGTTATCACAGTCCAGGACCAGACATTTTTTGTTTTGTCCTTTTAAGGCCCGAATATACTTAAATACTTCAGTTGCTATCTCGCCTAGTGCCTGTCTCGTATAGGGCGATCTGCCGATATGCCAGTAGCGATAGTCAAAGTAATGATGACTACCTAGCCGAGCAAGGGATAAATCTAAATCAACGAAATAACTATTCTCTTGCCCAAGCAAGAGGCTGTGAATAGCAGCATTTAATCGTTGTATAGTAGCGGTTTGCCCCGTCTGTCTTTGCAGGTCTAGGATTCCCCAGCTTGGATAAAGTGGACGTTCAAAACCCATCCATAAGATCATGGCTGTGGTTTGACGACGAAGTCCTTGAATAATAGTTTGCGCATACTCCAGAATTCGTTCGCATTCTGAATCTATCTCTTTAGCGGTCAATGTGGGGAAACATTGGGCCAAATGGGCGGATAAAACTTCTAATTTGAGAAAAACGAGAACACAATCTGTTTGACTATTGAAGAGTTGGGAATTATTTGCGATCGCATCTTGGATACTGCTGTCATATCCCCCCCACTGCACCTGGGCAGCGAAGCCCATTTGATAAGCCCAGTAGGCAAGATACGGTTCGATGGGCTCAACAGTGATGTTCCGAACAACAGAGATATTCAGCTCAGGCTGATTTTCCACCGATACCTGATTTAGAAAATTCTGAATCTCAGCAAACGTCAACATCATCTTTAAGCCGTACATTCTAGAATTTCAACCAGGCCAAATCCGTGTATCTGATAAAAAGACACATTCTGAAAATTGAATAAAATGGCAGGTTTGGGGGGTGAGATCGTAATTATGCGGTGTTCTTGACGAAGCTTATCAATCGTTTGTTCCACATTCTCACTGACATAGCAGAGGTGGTAAATGATCTGAGCATAATCTGTTAACCACTCATCTAAGGGACCCGGAGAATCGGTGGGATAGATCAACTCTATATCAGGCATTGATGAATGCTCACCCATCCTCAAATTGACATTCTGCAACTCATCATAAGTTTCAGGACCAATTTGATAATCTAAATCTCTCAAGAAGTGAATGGCTTTTTGAGGCTTACGGACGGCCAGACCAAAATGGTGGAACTCCAAGCCAAATGGGTTAGAACTAATCATCGACTTTGCCAAGGATAAGAGCGATATTAATAGGCAGCTTGTCCTGTTCAGATTGAGCTAAGGTCGTTGATTGGTAAGGAATCAACAATTGGTGCTTGATATATAAACCACTGGCTTGAACTATGTCTGCAATTTGTTGCGCATGCCCAAATAAATAGATATGGTCAATGGCAGGAGAATTAATACAGGTCGTGACATGGATATGTGAGGTGTTGTGGGTCAACGCAGCAATCTTTTTCAAGAATTTTTGCGGTTGCTCTACATGCTCTAGTACTTCACCCATGACCACTGCATCATATTGATCATTGGGTTCCCAAGCTAGAAAATCGCATTCTTTGATACTGTAGTTTTCAAACTGACCAAAATAACGGCTAGAAAGAATTTTTTGAGTAAGAAACACACTTGTAGGACTAATATCAACGCCTAAGAACTCTTCATACTGAGAACTTTGCATGGCCTCCATCATGTGAAATCCATGTCCTGGACCAATTTCCAAATATCGCCCAGACTGTGTTTTTGGCAGCATCTCCTTGAAAAAATGTTTCATTTGAGCATGATTGGACCATAAAAAAGTTGTTATAGCCAAGCCATACATATACATGCTCATGTACTCTTCATTTCGATACACTAAAGATTCAACTTCAGCATAAGACGAATACTTGTAATGACCATGGCGCTTAAAGTAGAGCTGCTGTGTAAAAGTATCTTTAACAATTAAGTCATAACATTCAGCTAAGTACCCTAATGTTAACTGTTGATCCAGACAATAATTGAGGTATTGAATGAAAACCTGAGTGTCGCTTTGTGAAAGAGCTTTCACTGAATCTGCTAAGAAATTGCTTTGGAGTTTGTTAATCCTCAATATTTCTTGAATAAGCTCATCAATCAAGGGAGCTGATAAACGTTTTGTTGAATGCATATAAAATTCCTTTTTATTGCTTTTATAATGGACAATAGATATTCGAATAACAGAATCTTTGAGTTAATTTGTCAAAGCTATAAATGCTTCATTAAGATCCATGCACTTTTATTCAGCCTGTCTGGGTTTTTATGGTTTTTCGCAATAGCTTCTTGATCGCTTTTGATATGTTAAATGTTAATGAACCTGTATCCCAAACGGTGATTTCTTTAGCTGTATAGATATTAACTGCAGCATCGAAGAAATCTTGCATTTTAAATGTGAATAACTTGATTCCTGATTGAGTAAATGCTTGTGAGTTGGAGATGTCTAGTAAGCTGAAATAATAGATAGGGTCATAACCTCCTTTGGGGAAAGTTGCAGGGTTTCGCATATATGTACTGACTAACTGCTCACACCCATCAGATAACTTCACTGTGAATTCCTCTGGATCTTCGTAATAGATTTTATGCTTAAACTTATCTTTGAAGTGGTCTTCAATCATATGACATGGCGTAAATGCTTCAAATCCAACGCCAATTCCTAAATATTTTGCTCCATCCCCCATGATCTGATAGTAAGGAGACAGAGGACCAAAGGGGTAAGGAGATTGATGGTGATTGCCAGAGAATAGCTGAGCTTTCTGGCCATATGAAATAGTACTAAATATAGGATTTAGACTGCGCACGGAGCCTTTTTTTCTTCGAAGTATTTCAGCCATCATGCCGGACTCAGTAGCTGTTTTTTTAATATTAAAAACTTTAGTTTTTTCTGATATTTGATCGCGATCAATAGGAAAGCATAGCGTCATTAATGTGCTGTCTTCTCCTAGATAAGTTATGAGATCTTTAAGTAGAGATTTAATAGGAACTAACTTGCCAGTCTTTAGATAGATTTGGTCTTGAGAGTACATCAAGAATAGAGAATCTCCAGGATTAATACCAATCCTCTCTAAACTTTTTAAAAAATCACCCGAGTTATAGTTAGTATATTTCTTAGCTAAAAAAGGACGAAGAAATCTCAGGCGGAATTTTGCGATCGATTGCTTAGAAAATCTTCGGGCTAATGCTTGTATATAGCTCATCACACTACCCTGTTTTACCTACATTAACCTGCATCCAGAGTCTTGTGATTTGCACAGCTAAAGGAATAGCTCATGATGCCACTGACCAAATATAAAATACAAAACGCTATAGAAAATAGTAAAACTGATGACTCATCACTCTTAAAAATGGTATATCCTATCCAGATTGAGCCAATAGAAAGAATAAATCTGACGACCTGCCATAGCAGATCCAATTCTTGCTTCTCTGCAATAATAAACATTGAACAAAGAGGGATAGTAATAAATTGGCAAAAAAGCATTGGTGATAGCAGACGAGCATAAATACCAGCTTGAACCCACGCTTTGCCAAAAAATAAGGTAAACAAGTAAGGACTAGCAATTAGAAAAACAGCAAAAGGGATAACAGCGATTAGAAGAAGGTACTTAAATGTCTTTAAAAAAAGTTGACTGCACTCGCCTTCATTGATGTATTGCTTAGAGGCTGCCTCGCGAAAAACATCACTAATCGCATTGCCAATTAATGACATTGGTAGAGCAATTACGCGAAATGTTAGTGAGTAAAAACCAGAGAATGCAGGGCCATACAAACTTTGAAATAGCATGATTGGCATATTCCCAGATATTGCATTCATCATATGCCCTAATAATAAGAATTTTGGGAATTTAATATGCCGCCGAGCTTGTTGCTTGATGCGATCAAGGTTGATATCAACTCCCTCTGAATGCTTATGCAAGAAGGTGAGCATTTGATAGACAGCATATACAACCCCTATAAGCTGTCCAAATACATAGCCCATCACTAAACCAAAATCGGACACTTGATATAAAGCGAGTTGAGTCGTGACTACAGATAGAGATAATGCCACCTTGTTGAAGGTGATAGTTTTATATAATTTGACGCGATTAAACCAATAGTATGTCGATTGATAAGCAGCTAGTAAAAATATTGAAATTGGTAATAGGCGTAAGTAAACACTTAAGTTTTTTAGGGTAATAATGCTTGAGATTGGAGCGCTGAACCAATAAAAAAATATCCAAAGTAATGAGCAAAAAATGGCAGAAAGACTAATGCATAGTACAACAATATTTAGAGCGTCGTTATCATCTTCAGGTAAGATGATGGACTGCTCATAACGCCCAGTCGCAGGGATGGCCATGATAATTGAGAGAGACATGAAGAGGGCCAGCCCACCAAATGTCTCTGGAGAATAAACTCGGGTCAGAACTGGAGACAAAATCACTGGAATGGCTTGTGCTAAAGCAGTCCCTGTCATTAATGTGAAAACATTACGCAGGAAGGGTATGTTCGTGAGTTTCTGACTACGCTTCAGCAAAATTCTCGCCTGGTTCTGGATTGCCTACCCTAAATAAAAGTTTTGGATAGTTTTGATAATTAAGCTTTGAGTGTCAGGTTGTAGCTCTGGCCAAATGGGTAAACTTAGGACTTCTTGCGTATATTGACTACTCACTTCAAACACATCGTACTGGCCTAGATAAACAGGTAGCTGATCTTGAGGTACGGGGTAATATACCATCGACCCAATCTCATGGTCAGCTAAATACTGCTTGAGTGCATCACGCTTTTGATCTAAGACACGAATCGTATACTGATGGAAAACATGACCTTCAACAATCTGTGGTGTAATAATTCCAGGTAAATTCGCTAAGCCATCATTGTAAGTTTGAGCAACTTGACGACGCCCTTGATTCCAGTTGTCTATATGGGGCAATTTAACCCGTAGAATGGCAGCCTGAATAGAATCAAGGCGAGAGTTATATCCCAAGACCTCATTGTGGTACTTCTTCAATGCACCATGGACTCGTAGCATCCTAGCTTTTTCAGCAATGGCATCATCATTAGTGGTAATGAGACCTCCGTCACCATAAGCTCCTAAATTTTTGGATGGGAAAAATGAATATGCCCCAACATCCCCAATTGTTCCTACTGCTTTATCGCGAAGGTGGTCAACCTTCGTTGGGACACCTGATGGCTCATTCCTAACTTCACTTCCCCAATAGTGGGCTCCAAATGCCTGTGCACAATCCTCTATTACTTTCAGCTGATATTTCTTGGCAACTTCCATAATGGTTGCCATAGCTGCTGGATGGCCGTACAGATGCACTGGCAAAATTGCCCTAGTCTTTGGGGTTACTTTAGCTTCGATTTGATGAGCATTCAAATTAAAAGTGTGGGGATCAATATCAACGAAGATGGGTTTGGCGCCCACATTGCTAATTGATTCGGCGGTGGCAAAAAACGAAAAAGGGGTAGTGATAACTTCATCTTCTACTCCTATGCCAGAAGCTTTGAGACCAATGACTAAAGCATCAGTTCCCGAGTTGACACCGATTGCATGTTTGACACCAAGGTAAGTGGCAACTTCTTGTTCGAATTGTTTGACCTCCGGCCCCATAATGAAAGCGCCTGATTCCAGGACCCGATCAAGGGCAGTATGGATATCAGCTTTGATGCTGGCATATTGGGGTTTAAGATCAAGAATAGGAATTTTCATACCTGGGCACTAGAGTTTGCGGACTTCTATTTCAGAGACTTTTTGATATCGGGTACCTGCTGAGTCTACAGCATAGCCATTGTTGTCGAATTCTAAAACATCTCCATAGGCACTCATCCAACCGATAAGGCGAGCTGGAATGCCAGCAACCATGCCGTAGGCAGGAATATCTTTGGTTACCACTGCTCCAGCGGCAACGAACGCCCCTTCGTGTAAGGTCACACCACAGACAATAGTGGCATTGGCACCAATACTGACTCCTCGTTTAACTAACGTTTTGTGGTAGTCAGCACTGGTATTACGAGGAAACTCACAACGGGGTGTTTTAACGTTGGTAAACACCATGCTGGGCCCACAAAACACATAGTCTTCTAAGATGACACCTTCATATAGAGAGACATTGTTCTGAATTTTGCATTGATCACCGACGATGACATGGTTTGCTACCGTCACATTTTGACCTAATACACAGTTTCGGCCAATTTTGGTTTTGCCATAGACATGACAAAAGTGCCAAATTTTAGTGTTGGTACCAATCTGTGCACCTTCATCGATATAGGAAGATTCATGAGCGAAAAAGTCACGTTTCTCCAGAGTTGGCTCAGCCACGCATTGCCTCCTGAGCCTTTTCTAAAATCTCTACTACTGCAACACCATTCCAACCATTTGATCTCGGTTGCTGGCGTGTGTCCAGACAGTCAAGAAAATGCTCGCATTCTAACTTGAGAGGCTGAGTTGTGGCGACATCGGCGATCCAAGATCCTGTATCTACGTTTTGAAGATTTGAGCCAATAGATTTTTCGTAAACGGTGACTTGCTGTGTAACTTCGTCATAGACCAGCATTTGTCGTTCGGCGAGGATGGTGGTGCATCGCTGTAATAACGGATGATACCAAGAGGCATGAATATGAGCAGTTTGGCCATTCTCAAAGACCAAATCGACATGAACATTATCCTCAACATGGGATTGCACCATAGCATGACCACTCGCTTGTATGGATTGGAGTTTAGGATTACCCAGTAAATCCAGCACAACAGAGACGTCATGGGGAGCAAAGGACCACCAAACGTTCTCTTCAGAGCGGGCTCTGCCCAGTTTGGCCCGTTGAGCCATGACATGGAGTACTTTACCTGCTTTACCGCTGGATATATAGTCTCGCATCCATGCGATCGCAGGTTGATACAGCAATAAATGTCCCACCATTAAAATGCGATCATGTTGATCGGCATATTTAGCCAACTCAATCGCATCTTGCGTATTCAGGGTCATTGGTTTTTCGATAAATACATCTTTACCGGCAGCTAAAGCCGCTTTTGCCAACGAATAATGGGTAGGGGCTGGTGTTGCAAACACAATGGCTGAAATATCAGTATCTAAAACGTCGCGATAGTCAGTATATACCTGAAGATCCGGATAGCTATCTGCTATCGCCTGACGCAAATCTGAACTCATCTCAGCCACTCCGGCTAAGGCATTGAGCTCATGAAAATTCTTCACTAGGTTCTTACCCCAGTTTCCTGCACCGACGACAACAACTTTGTTCATAGAGAGACTAACGAATTCTAAATGGATCTAGAGCAGTGTGATTTTAGACTGATATGAAGCAGATTGTGCGTCCGGTAATTTGCGGGTAATTCCACGAGTATCTAGTATTGCCGTTGATTGATCTACTAACTGAGCATAGTCAACAGCTGAATGGTCTGTAGCAATAATCACTAGATCATACTGACTCAAGGTTGTGTTTTCTAGATCAATAGATTGCATCTGATGCCCTTCAATAGTGATCACTGGCACAAAGGGATCATGATAATCCAAGTTCACGTGATCCCGTAGAAGGAGTTTAACGATGTCAATAGAAGGAGATTCACGCCAATCTCCTAAGTCTTTTTTATATGAAACCCCCATAATTAGCACCTTCGCTTTTGATGGGGCTATTCCTATATGATTCAAGGTGCGTAGGGTTTTTTCTCTGACAAATTCGGGCATCCGCCGATTGATTTCTCCGGCTAAAGCAATGAAGTGAGTTTCAAAATTAAACTCCTTAGCCTTCCACTCAAGATAATGTGGATCAATGGGAATACAGTGCCCACCAACGCCTGGCCCGGGATAGAAGGGCATAATTCCAAAAGGCTTGGTGTTAGCGGCATCCAGTACTTCCCAAACATTTAGATCCATGCGATCACATAGCATAGCCAATTCATTGACTAGGGCAATATTGACCGCCCTAAAGGTATTCTCAAAAACTTTGACTAGCTCAGCAGCTTTCGCACTACTAACGGGAACTACGTGATCAATGGTTTGCTGATAAAAAAGGGTGGCGATTTCTAGAGAAACAGGGTCAGATGCACCAACAACCTTATTGGTATTCTTAGTGGTATAACGTTGGTTGCCTGGATCAACACGTTCAGGCGAGTGGCCTAAGAAAAAATCTTGACCCTGCTTTAAACCGCTAGCCTCCAATACAGGTTTAATAACTTCATCTGTCGTTCCAGGGTAAGTCGTTGATTCTAGGGTAATTAATTGACCTGAGCGCAACTCTGGCGCTATTCCCTGGGTCACACTCTCGATATAGGAGAGGTTTGGAGTCATATTTTTTGACAACGGTGTTGGCACACAAATTACTAATACATCCATGTGTGAAACCTTATCAAAGCCACAGATGGCCTTGAGCTTACCGCTGGCAACTACTGCTGCTAACTCATCAGAATCAACATCATTAATGTAATTCTTAGCTGCATTCACAGCATCGGCACGATCAGGATTCTGTTCTATCCCAATCACATGAAATCCTACTTTGGCCTTTTCGACAGCAAATGGTAACCCTACATACCCCAGACCTATTACTCCAACAACTGCTGTACGGTCAAGAATTTTTGTTTTTAAGTGATTAAATAAATTATCAGACACGATGGGGAAATGACTCTAGAAGGAACTCATTGTAAAATTCTAGGCAGATGCTCATTCAAGTGTTTATATCACATAACGATATTGATACATTCTCTGTGGTAAGTCCTCTAGACATCACATTAGTGAGGTTTTAGCTTACTTGATAGCTAAGAACCACATGATTTCAAAGAGCTCAAAGTAGAGGGCATGGTCTACAACGTTTTCATATCGTGATGAACGCCTAATGACCTTATAAGTTCCCTGTGGCTTATGGACCCTGAACCATTAATTACTTTCCAGTTGATCCGTCGACATCTACAGAAATAATACTAACGAGGAGAAACAGGCATTTTGGTTTGATATCCAGGTACTAACTTCTGGAGTAAAGACCGAATTTCCATTGAATCGTTAATAGATGCAGATTGTAGTAGATCAGCAACACTTTGCAATAGGTGGCTGGGAATATTTTTGCTAGCGTTTTTGACCACTAGCAACTTTTCATGTCCAGTCTTTCGATACTCTTCATCGGGCAGAAATAACTCTTCAAAAAGTTTTTCGCCTGGCCGCAAACCTGTGTAAGAGATTTCTATATCCTTTCCGACCTGGTAACCCGATAGGCAAATAAGATCCTTCGCTAAATCTACGATTTTTACAGGTTCACCCATATTCAGCATCAATATCTCCCCACCAGGGCTCATAACCACTGCTTGGAGGACTAATTGAACTGCTTCTGGGATAGTCATAAAATATCGACAGATGTCTGGGTGAGTGACTGTGACAGGTCCACCAGCCGCAATCTGTCGTTTGAATGTGGGAATCACACTCCCTCTACTTCCCAGAACATTACCAAATCGAACTACGACAAAGGGAAGTCCGCTGGTTTGGGCTGCTTTTAGCACGATCATCTCAGCAATACGCTTGCTAGCTCCCATCACATTGGTAGGGTTGACGGCTTTGTCCGTAGAAATCATGACAAAATGCTGCACACCAAATTCAACTGCCAAATCAGTTAATGCTTTGGTCCCTAAGACATTATTGGTGATAGCTTCAGGCGCATTATTTTCCATCAGAGGCACATGCTTGTGGGCTGCCGCATGAAATACGACTTCTGGCTGATACTCTTCAAAGGCAAATCGTAAGCGAGAAGGGTGTCTCAGATCTGCAATAAAAGGTCTAAGCTTAGGCATTGATACATCAGTTTCTGCAATGCCTTGATGATTTTGGTATGCAGCCTGATATTGAAGAAGTTCTTGCTGTATCTGAAACACAGAGTTTTCTCCATGTCCCAGCAAAATAAGTTCTGACGGTGCACAGCGCAAAATTTGTCGACAGAGTTCGCTGCCAATAGATCCGCCGGCTCCAGTCACTAATACTCGTCGACCCCTAAGGAGCTGGCGAACTCCTTGTATATCTGTCTGGATAGGGGCACGACGGAGAAGATCTTCAATCTGCACTTCTCGAATGCTATTTTGTAAGTCGTGCTGACCTACTAACACATCTTGTAACGCGGGTAAGGTTAAAGTCTCAACCCCAGTCATCTGACACAATGCAACGATATCTCGTAGGTTTTGGCCTGATAGAGAGGGCATGGCAATAATCACAGTCTGAATATGCCAAGATTTAATAGTATCTGGGATAACATTCCGATTCCCAACGACTGGTAATCCTCGGATCCTCAAATTTAATTTGGCAGGGTTGTCATCGACAAAAGCGATAGGCAGTAATCCAATATGGGGGCTTCGTTCCAGCTCCTGGACGAGCGCAACTCCTGCATTGCCCGCTCCTACAACTAATGCTCGCTTCCTCAAGTCTCTGCGTTCAGATGTTTCATTTTGGCGCTTTCTCCGTTCTATAGCCCGGACACTAAACCTTATACCGCCAATGATCAATAAGGTGAGCAGACCGTCAAGAAATGGCAAAGATCGTGGCAAAGATAAAATGGAAAGCGATTTTAGAACTGCAAACGCTAAAGTCTGCAAAATAACCGATGAGCCTGTAAGTACAGCAACATTACTCAGCTCATCAATGCTTGCATAACGCCAGTAATGTTTGTAAAAACCACCCGATAAAAAAACAGTTAGCTTAATCACCATAAATAACAAGGTGACCAGTAGTAAATCGGCTTGGTATCGTTCAAAAGTCAGGATAAATCCCAGTGCGCTATCTAAGCGCAAGCTCAAGGCAAAAAGTGGGATAAATGAAAAGGCAATGACATCAACAAGCAAAAAGTGGCGATTTCTGAGATGCAGGCAGTAATTTCCTAACCTATCGATCATTGAGGTAAACCTTAAGAGGGAAAGTCTCGGTGCTACTTCAGTAGACTGAATATTAAGGCGATGGGTTTCTTGTAGTGCATTTTCGAGGCTACTTTGGGCAAAAAGCTATTCTCTCCTGAATATAAAAGTTCACAAAGATTATACTGGATTCTTAATTATTTTTCTCAGGACAATACAATGGCTCGGCTGACTAAACTGAAGCTGTGATTGAAGGAGGTAGATAAGTAAATCTAGATGAAACTAAATGCATAAAATAACTCTATCAATGCAATTAGATTTAGAAATATATAGAGAATATTTTTTCAACGAAACCACTTGAGAATGGTCAATCATATATGAGAACATAAGCCCACCAATGAGTATCAGCTTGTTGATATAAAAGAGTACCTCAGAAACTAGATTGATTTAAAAGTTGAAGGGCTTGCAACTACTGCAGTGCAATACGGGTTACCTATAACACTCATATATTTAATCAGAATTAATTTACCGAGATAATCATAATCGCATGATGGTTATTTATGGTTTGCCAGAGTTAAGTTGAGAATAAAATGAATAGCTAGCGTATTAAAAATATATTTTGAGCTATAGCTACATTATCCTGCATGGTTTTATCTCACCCCAAACACGTGTCTCAGTCTATTGAAAATACCAAATCATTTTTAATGTTATTTTAATTGCACTTACTCCTATCCCGACAAAAGAATGAATAGGGTGGCCAACTTGCATAATCTTTGCATGATGAATGTTTTTGAGCTGCTAGTCATATACAATCTTGAAACGGAAAGGGAGTAAGCAGGAATCTCTCAACTTTGGCCTATTAGTTAATCTCCAAGCCACGACTCATCTTGCTGATGAATAGTTGGGTGTTGATGAAGCAAGAAGATTTCGTCTTGCAATTTTGGAGGGATTATATCTATCCTACATTCAGCAGGCTAGCTAGCAGAGCAGATAATATTTTTTACAGCCCTTCCCAAGGAACGGCAAGATAAGTTGCTGCCTGCTGTTGAGCTTGATGAGATGCTTGGCACCATCAAGCCAAACTAAATGGACGGCCTGAAAGCATTGGAGAATCCAACGTAACGTAGGTTTCATAGTTTGTTTCCCCTTCTGATTAGGGAGAGTTGTTTGTACTTGTTCTAGTGCATTTCTTAACTGTCGTTGTCCTAAGCTGTAGACCATCAAACACAAGGCCATGATCATGGCTAAGGCAGCGATACGCCGAGGTGTCTTCAGGAAAACACTAGAGGCAAAGAAGAGTGGATCTTTGATAAAGCGAAAGCCTCCTTCACACGCCTGCTGGTTCTTATACTCGCGCAGAATATCATCATTGCTCCATTGCTCTTGTTCCAAGAGATTGGTGGCTAAGATGAAACGACCTGCTTGCCGCCGATAGCGTTCGATGACTGGCTCATTGAGGGTTAAGGTAGCCTCAATAGAATAGGTGTAGTGAGTCACAACCGTTGCTTTTGTCGGTCGTCCAGCCTTTGAATAATGAGGTTTTTTGTGGATTTTGAGATCGTCAAGGGTGTGATACCTGAGGATTTTGCCAAAATCTTGGGCTGCAGCTAAAGCATCTGCAGGGCACAAGAAGGTCTGTTTGCAGAGGGTTTTAAGTGCAGTAGTTTTTTGGCTAAACGCCTGATCAATCCGCTTTTGCACTTGTTTGAGTCCAGAGTCTCTGCGAGCTTTACTTTCAACCACCAGCCACCGTTGTTGAATCTCTCCATAGGTACTACATACTTCGACAAAGCTATAGCCGTTGAGAGCACTGGGGTGAAACTGTGAACCCGGCAGCCCTTGTAATAAGTCTTGGGCTGCCGTTGAACTTGCTGGAACTCGGCTAATCCAAGATGTACTTCCTAATGCTTGCAGATTGTCGGCACTGTAGAGGGCACTATCAGCAACAATCACCTCTGGCTGTTGCTGACTCCACTGTTGCTTAAATTCATGGATGATAGGCACAAACGTACTTTTGTCCGCATCATTACCGTTGCCCACTTGTAAAAATAAAGGAATACCCCCGTCCCCACTCACCAGTAGGTTCAATACAAACTGCTTGAGATCACGACGATTGTCCCGTGAGTAGCCGTAGGTGATTTTCACGGGTATCGGCTCCTCTGATTCAGCCAGTGCAGGGGAGGGGGACTCAGGTGCAGAGGGGGATTCGTCTGACGCCTCAACCTGTGGTTTATCTAAGTATTGCCCCTCAACACTAAGGCTTGTCGCATCTAGATGCGCACACCTTAGAGCTACATCGAATTTCTGAACGACTGCCATTGCCACATG
This sequence comes from Acaryochloris marina S15, assembly GCF_018336915.1. Lineage (GTDB taxonomy): Bacteria > Cyanobacteriota > Cyanobacteriia > Thermosynechococcales > Thermosynechococcaceae > Acaryochloris > Acaryochloris marina_A. The sequence continues at coordinate 372,138 of NZ_CP064923.1, forward strand.
GATAAATATCTGGGTCACACCATAGGCATAGAGCTTGTCGAGGACTCGACCGATACGGGTATCGTTGAGGTGCTCTGGCAGTACACCTTGACCGAGTAAGTGCTCGGTTGCTTTGCTTTCGAAAAACTCACTAAATAAGTACAATGGAGCACTCAAAAAGCCCATACCATTTAGAATCAGGGCTTTGACAACTTGACCACAACTAACATTCTCTTGCTCGTGAGTACCTAATAATCGATCCACTATTTCGACAATGCCGATCTCATCGACGATACCGGCAATAATACCGAGATGGTCAATATCCTGAACGTCTATCTCTTGAGGTGAATACATGGACTTGCGTTGAGAGACAACCTCAAAATTATCCCTTGATGGTTAGTACCTGCTGAATGTCGGATCTATATCGGATGACCTACCTCTACTTAGAAGATCCCAACTCATCCTCGAATCTAAATCTGCTGCATTTGCCTGGAAGGGAAGTCTGACACTATGATTTGTTGATTTCTTGGTCTTAGAGATATTCTGGCTTTCACAATGCTTGAGCTAGTGAAAATGATATCTATAAAGATGTGCAAGAGCTAGAGATTAACAGTTAGCTGGGCAAATATCTATCAAAAAGCTTGTCAGAATGCCAGCCTGGGGCCAGTAATCAAGCCTTCTCAGAAGGGTAGGCACGTATTGACAGCCAAAGAGGCGCTAGTATTTGTCGATACTAGCGCCTCTTCATCAAATTTGAAAGAGTATTAGTTGGACAGTGTAGGGATCCATAATCAATTTGAGAAGAATAAACACTCAAATTTTTAAGTAGGATTTTAGAGCTGTCCAACTGTTAGACTTTCGATCAAAATTTACTGCCAAGCTGTTTGAGCCGACTTGCCTGCGAGGAACACTTAGATCCGGTAAGTGATAACCAGATTACAGGACAATGCTGACTTGCAAACTGCTAGATCTTACTCAGCAGGTGAAGCTTCAGGGGAAGCTTCAGCTTCGGGAGAAGCCTCGGGGCTAGGAGACTCAGATGCGCTATCTGAGCAGGCACCCAAAAGGGTTGAAAAGCCAAGTAGAACGGCTAAAGCGGTTAGTTTGATTTTCATTTGTTTCTTAACTCCTCACAGTGGAATTGATAAAAAAGAGCCACTTACTTGTATCAAGACTACGTTGAATTTGCAACTTGTGCAGTTCAAAGCAGGATCATAGAAACATAGTAGTATGCGTCAGATGCTGGATTTGAGTGATAAAGATAGATTGTCCAGGTTTCTTCAAAATCTGTCAATCTATCTTTATGTTTTTGACTATATTGACATTTAGTGATATATCCGGTTTGTTGATTGATTAACAGCATTCTTAGTCGCTGTTAGTTTCTAGTTGAATAGACCTTTGTTTGTTATGTAAGTACTCAAATACGCTTTTGTCACCAATATCTGGAGGAATGGGCTTCACAATTTTCCTAGATGCAAAAATCATAAAAAGTACTGCCCAAGAACCTAACAGTACTTTTTCACCCATGAGAGGTAGCCAGTTGAGCCAATGTCCCAATAGCAATATAGGAACAACACCGGTCAGCAGCTTGGTCTCTCCATGATTGAAGCAAAAGGCTTCTTTAAAGAACACTCCAGTGAGTGCAACAAATAGCCAGCCTACACCAAAGAGATGGAGTGGCTGAGTATAAATGCTAGAGATGAGGGGAGAGGCTTGTGTGATGGCAATATAGATTGCAACTGAAAAGCCAATAGCCCAAAAAATCTGTAGGGTTCGATGTAAGACACTCATGTAGATGTGAATGGTGGCTAAACTAACCCCGATTGCCACCGCAAAGCACATAAATAAACTCGTCAGCCATGACAAAACATAAGGTTGAGGGCCTAAAAGTAGAAACAGGATAGATCCGAGGGCAAAGCTAGAAGCTGCAATTAGCAGTGCTCCACGATAAATTACGACTTCTGTCCGATCGTCTTTAGAAATCGTAAATTCCCCAAAGTGGCCTTGATAAATGTCTGAGGTTGCTTCAAGGACAGAAAACATATGTTAACTCCTGACTACTGAGGTTAGTATTCAAAGTTTTTTATCAGTACGTTTGGATGACTTAATCGACTATTGTAGCGGGTGTCTGTTATTGGGGCTTTTGAGTTCAACTGAGGGAACTGTCGGTGGCAAGAATTACTGATTGAGGTGGAGCTGTACCTGATCCCCTACCTTGCTATTCAAGATTTGATGCGCGGATCCCTTGGGGAGGGCTATTTCAAGCCATCCATGGCTACCAATCAGTGCTTTTAAGGTTGGATGATCTGCAGCCGTAGTGTAAGAGGTTGCACTGTGAATGCGATGCTGACCAATCTGTAGGCTCCAAGAGGAGTTTTGAATCTCGCTTGCCGGAATGTTGGTAATTATATTGCCGAAATAGTCAATAGCTTGAATATTGCCTGTGCCCCCATTGTGAGTGGGTTCCCAGGCATAAAGATTAGGTAGAGTTGCCAGTGACGAAACGGATAGCGTGGGGCCCAGGGCTTGAAGGGATAGACCTTGAGCTAAATAAGCAGCGGCTGGAGCAAAAATATCTCTGCCATGGAAGGTGTTGCTAGGTTGTTTTGAGTACCAATATTGGCTGTTCGTCAGTTCAACGACTGAGATCGCATCGTCATACATCAGTACATGGCTAAATAAGCCATTGTCCGGGCCAATGAGTATGCTTGAAGGCATTTGGATAGCAATGGCTCGTCGATGGCTACCTACGCCTGGGTCAACGACTGCAACATGGATTGTGCCTGGCGGGAAATGTTGATAGGCATTGCCGAGCTGGAAACTACCAAAAGCAATATTGTGAGGGGGGACTTGATGGGTTAAATCAATGATGTGAGCCTGGGGATGAATGCCAGCGATAACGCCTTTCATGATGCCGACATAGACGTCTTCTAGGCCAAAGTCTGTGAGGAGAGTGATTATTGGTGTTGACGACGAAATTGGCTGGCGAGGTGGATATAACATTTCCCTGGATAAGGATAGGAGAGCCTTGGATATATGCAAAAACGAGCTGCTACAGAAAAGTGAACAGCTCGTTTATTAAATTCTACAAGTGTGTTAGAGAGTGCAGCTCTATGCGGGATAGACGCTGACTTTTTTGCGGGATTTACCTTTGCGCTCAAAGGTCACAACGCCATCAACTGTGGCAAATAAAGTGTCGTCACTACCGCGACCAACATTGTTACCAGGATGAACCTTGGTGCCTCGTTGGCGAATAATGATGTTGCCTGCACGGACCACTTCACCGCCGTAGCGCTTAACTCCTAAACGCTGAGAGTTAGAGTCCCGTCCGTTGCGGGTACTACCAGTTCCTTTCTTATGAGCCATAATTTCCTCGTGAATGCTTCAGGGTAAGATTTGAGATTATTGGGAATGACTAGTCTGCAACGACTTCTGCTTCAACAGCCACTGCTTCTTCACTAGTTTTGGATTTCTTGGCTTTTGTTTCGCCAATGGCTTTGCCATCTAGGTGAATTGCATCCACCATTAATCGGGTCAATTCTTGACGATGCCCACGCTTCTTTCGCGTTTTCTTCTTAGGCTGCATCTTGTAAACGATAATCTTGCGATCTCGGCGATGCTGCATCACCGTCACTTCAACGGTGGCCCCTTTGACTAAGGGCTGACCAACTGTGACCTCGTTTCCATCATGGACGAGTAACACTTGGTCAAGGGATAGCTTTGTATCTGCATCGTTTGCTAGACGATCAACGTCATAAAATCGACCAGGTTCAACTTTTAACTGTTTTCCACCCGCTTCGATAATTGCAAAAGTCATTTGATTTGAGCCTCAATAAGCCGTACAGGTATCTGATCCTCTTTCTGTGCTTGAGCATCAGCGTTTAGGGCATGGACCTGATCCGAGCTGAACAAAAGTATGCCGAATATCTAGTATTCAAAATTTTAGGGTAGATTGTCAACTGCTAATCGCAAAGACAACCTTAGTCACTCAGAGGGGGGGGTGAAAGGATAAGGGCAGGCGTTCTGCATGTCCCCAAAATGCCTCTAAATCATAGTATTCCCGCTGTTCTGGCATTAGCACATGCGAAATCACGTCGCCATAGTCTAGCAAGACCCATGTACCTTCAGCTTTCCCTTCTTGACGAATGGGGAGCCTATTGCAACTGTCTTCCGCAGATTTCTCCATGGAGTCAGTAATCGCTCTGACCTGGGTGCGAGAAAAGCCCGTGACGATCACAAAATAATCGGCAATAAAAGAGACATCCGCAACCTGCAACACCACAATGTCGCTACCTTTGCGGTCATCAGCTGATTCAGCCAAACATAAAGCTAAGGTTTGGGCTAGGTCTTGCGAATTGGATAAGGGAGTATTCAGGGTTGGTTGTCCAGAAGAATGAGAAACCAAAAGATTGAAAAGTTATAGAGCTATCTTCTACACCTTAACTTAGGAAATTTGAGTTGAATGTCAAGATTGCTGAACCTCAAGATGATGTGTCTTTATGATTGAATTTCCAGCCAAGCCCAATTTCGAGTGAGTACCATACGAGGGTGAATTAGTCGTTGGGTTTTCACTAAGTGTTTCAGAGTTAGATCACAGACTAGTGCTACGGCATGGTGAAGATTCTGGTAACTCATCTCGCGGGCGACCTGTACTTTGGGCCGATCGCCCCGTCCTGGTTCTAAACTATCGGCGAGAAAGATCACACAGCTCAAATCGCTCATCTGGGGCTGACCCAGGGTATGGTTGCTGATGGCAGCTAGAATGTCAGAATCTTTAATACCAAAGGTTTCTTGGGCTACTACAGCACTGACTTGGGCATGTAACAAGTGAGGATTGGCTTCGTCAATAGAATCAATGGGAAGCTGGTGTTTTTGGGCAAGCTCCAAGAGTTGCTTTGGAGGGAAATACTTTGCCAAATCATGCATTAGACCTGCCCTTGCGGCTTGTTCTTGATCCAGCTGATGCCGCTGAGCCAAGTCTCGGGCCATGGTTTCGACTCTCAGAATATGTTGAATTCGGATCTCTGGGACATTCTTCCTGAGCCATTGGAGAACATTATTTCTGTCCCAAGGAGCAAGATGAGGTTTCACGGATGTCATGGTTTCAGATCAATGGCTTATATCAAACTTGATTCAGGATCATAGTCCTGGCGGACCCAATCATATTGAACCTATAGAAAATTCACCTCATTTCAATCCTAATTGGAGAGTGGGGCTGTAGCGAAAAAGCCTTGGTAGTTATACCAAGGCTCGTCAAATATTTGTCTAGAGAGGTTGATGCACTCTCAAACTCAAGTCATTGTGTGGCTTAGCGGAATTGATCGGGCTGTAATTTCAATCCTTTGCTGTTGTTTCGGGTGCGATTCTGCTGTTTTGTGATGGGTACTCCTTTACGGAAGGCTTTGCCGGTGCCCCCATCTGTGGGGTCAAGATGAGGTCTGAGATTCATCCCTGCCCTAAACTGTGCGCCACTTTGGGGACGATTCCGTTTGCCAAAGAGTGAGCGACCAATATTAACAATTTGTCCTAAGGAATCATTGCCGCCATTGCCAGCGAAAGTATTGACCCCTTGAGTGGCTTCGCCACTGTTGGCAACGGTTAGATTATCAAACACGGCATTGCGAGTTGTGGTTGCATCTTGCCCCCGAGGAACAGTGAATACGATGCGGCAGCTTTGATCTGCTTCGGATGTGGCACAAACGGTGTTATAGCCATTCTCTGTTCCCGTTTGTAGCTCCAGCAAACCGTCAGGACGATATTCTTCTAATCGTCGGGCAATTTCTTGGCAACGAAGTTCGGGGGTCCAACCTCCTCCCATTTCAGCCGGCACTGCCCAAGCAAATGCTTCATTAGGACGGCTTTTGGGGTTGTACATGACGGTATAGTCACCGCCGGTATATTGGCAGAAAAAGCGAGTGCTAGAGGTAATATCTGGAGTGTCAGTCGGGATATCTGCGTCTGAGTTGTCGGGATCGACTCGCCCGCTGGTATCGGGATCAACTTCAGGGATATCGTCGACTGAGCTGTCTTGAGCCAGACTGGGATTTAACCCGGTACTGAGGAGTGCGATCGCAATCCCCAAACTAGAGTGGGCTGCGATGCGAATTGCGCGTTGATCAACCCTCAAAGTCGCCATAGGAGTGCACCTCAAAATTCCTTAAAACAAGGACATCCAGATCTTCTGGAGCCCAAAAACACGAACGTGGGTAATCTGAATCAATAGCGATGACAACATTGCTTCAGATTTTTGATGTAAAACTTGATATATCCCGTAATGACCATTGGATGGTGACAATGTTCCACCCAGCATCAGGGAATGTCACAAAACTTTATTAATTATTGTAATTGTCGTATACTTCTAACGATCGATTCCACCGGAGCAAGGATAGCCCTTACATGACAGCAAAGGTAACGCCCAAGTCGGTCCCATTCCATTTTCTTGGCCCGCCCGGATCATTCAATCCAACCCTGCTGTTGTTCTTTGGTGCATTAGCACTTTTGCTAGGGTCGACCTACGCTCACTACCAGCTGTCTTTGCCAGGTTGGTGCACTTTTGTGGCAAATACCTTAGCCCTGCATTTTGCCGGCACAGTCATTCATGATGCCTGTCATAAAGTGGCTCACCACAATCGCATTGTTAATGCTGCTTTAGGTCATGGCAGTGCATTGATCTTAGGGTTTGCGTTTCCGGTATTTACGCGAGTCCATCTTCAGCACCATGCTGCTGTCAACGATCCTGATAACGATCCCGATCACTACGTGTCAACAGGTGGCCCCCTGTGGCTGATTGCGCCCCGCTTTTTCTACCATGAGGTCTTTTTCTTTAAACGTCGCCTATGGCGTAAGTTTGAGCTTCTAGAATGGTTCTTAAGCCGCCTATATCTTGTTACCTTGATTGTCTGTGCTTGTAAATTTGGCTTTATACACTACGTGCTGAATTTCTGGTTTGTGCCAGCACTCATTGTGGGAACGACTCTAGGATTCTTTTTTGACTATTTCCCCCATCGCCCATTTCATGAACGTAATCGATGGCGCAATGCCCGAGTTTATGCCAACCCCGTCTTGAACGTGTTGATTCTGGGGCAAAACTACCATCTAATCCATCACCTATGGCCTTCTATTCCCTGGTATAAGTGTGAACCTGCTTATCATGCAGTCAGGCCCCTACTGGACGAGAAAAACTGCCATCAACGAATTGGCATTTTCCAGCGCAAAGGATTTCTAGGATTTGTTTATGACTTCTTCTTAGGGGTTCGATTTGAACATACGGTTTCGACTGAAGCATTGGAAGGAATGGTTGACGCTACACAGACAGAATCAGAACTCCAGTTAGTGGAATCTGTATAGTTCTGAGAACTTAAGAAATTTCACCAAAAAAGTCTTTATCATCATCCTCTTCACCTTCCAAGAGACTCAGTAGAACCCCAGCGATGGGGATCGACAAAAATAAACCCACTAGTCCTGCTAATCGGCTCCCGATTAACAAAGCAAAAAATAGGACAACCGGGTTCATCTGTAGTGAGTTCTGCATGACTCGGGGCATCAAAATATTCTCTTCGATTTGTTGCAGGACAATGCAAGCGATCAGGATCTGCATGGCCCTCCATAACCCTTGAGGTAAGAGAACTAGGGAAATTGCCCCAATCCCTATCGTTGCCCCAATGCCTGGAATCATATCAAAGACGCCAGCAACGACCGCCAAAATTAGGGGGACTGGGACGCCCAGACTCAAAAAGACAAAAAAGCTGGATACTGCGAAAAATAACGCCAATAAAAAGCGTCCCCAGAAGAAACCTAGAAAATTGCGTTTCATGGCTAGCGTGAATCGGGCACGGGAGGCTTTTGGGAGCCCTCTGAGCAACCATTTCCAAATGCGACCGCCATCTAGCAGCATAAAAAAGCTAACGACTGCGATCAGGATGAGGTCGATTAAGTTGTTAACGATGCCTTGAATCACCCCGACACTAGAGCCAATGCTTTCGATGACCTGGTCTCGGAACTTAGCTTCAATCGCGCCAAAATCAATCTGGACATCGCGAGCGGCCAATATTTGTTCGGCTTCACGACTTAACTGTTCCATTGCGTTCAAGAATTCAGTGACGCTATTGACGAGCTCTTGACCCTGGGATAGAACCGCAAATAGGACAGTAATCAAGAGCCCAAACAGCAGTAGCAATCCCACCATAAATACAACAGTGGCGGCGACTCCATGAGGTAGAAATCTTCGTAACCATTGGGTTGGATAGTTGAGCAGAAATGCCAGGATTGCGGCAAAGATAAAAATCAGTAGAATGCCCTGAAAATAAGCAAAGACTTGCAATGTGGCCCAGCTTGCAGCAAATAAGAGCAAAAAACGAACTAGAACAGAGTTCGTTAAGCGATTCAAAAAGTATTTGCGATAGGGAGCAGGCATAGAGAACAGCAGGACGATCTACTCAACTATTGCACGATAGGCTGAGAAGTCGTTAAATCCTACATAAAAGACATCGGTTGAATCTTAGAGCGCTTCCAGCAGTTGTATGGACTGCAATCCTTCTCGGTAGGAGGGGTGGAGTAACTGTATCCCTAAGTCTGTTTTGATTTTGGCATTGCTGACACGTCGGCATTCTTGCCAAAAAGACTGAGCCATTGGACTCATCTGGACATCGCCATAGGCTAACGCAGGTGGGGGTGTAATGCCGAGTAATCGGCTGCCCTCTTCAATTAAAGTAATGGGTTCTGAAGGGAGATCATCCGCCACGTTATAGATGGAGTCGGGTTGGGGATGCTGCATTGATTTAAAGACGGTCTGAACGATGTCATCCACATGAATACGGCTGAAAACATGTCCGGGTTTGGAGATATTGCGAGCTGTGCCATTTCTAAGGCGATCTAGGATACTTCGACCTGGGCCGTAAATCCCTGGTAGACGGAAAATGTGGGTGGGGAGTGAAGACTGTAAAAATTGGGTTTCGGCGTTGACACGGTTTTGCGATCGCACCGACTTAGGATTGACAGGACTCGCTTCATCCACCCATGCGCCCTGGGAATCGCCGTAGACACCAGTGGTAGAAAGGTAACCAAACCACTGTAAGGGTAGCTTTTCTAAGGTTGAAAGCAGGTGCATCGCGACGGGATCATGGCCTTGTTTATCAGGAGGGATGCTACTTAGGACATGTGTAATGCCCTCATAGGCAGCGGCAGGGAGTAAGACAGGACCGGTATCTGGGGAATGGGCAAAAGGAAAAGCATATTGCCCGGCAAGATCACCCTTTCGATTGGTAACATGAACCCTAATGTTATCTTGGGTCAGCCGGTCTGCTAATCGCAGTCCTGTATATCCACAACCTAGAATGAGTACTTTCATATCAGTCATACATGCTCTCTGATGGGGAGACGAATATCCTAAGAACGAGTGGCTTAAGAGATTAACAATTGGCCTCTTGGGAGTGGCTCGTAGTTACGTAATGTTAAACATAGACTTTTTCTCTCAAGAATCGTCTCTTAGATTTAAACATTGCTTTGTGTTTGTGTAAAAATCTGGGCAGACTAAGAGCAAGACTTCAACTAGAAATTGCACAGAAGATGACTGCAACGATGACTATTGGTGAAATTGTTGAACAGGCAATGAGAAACGGCTATCTGACTCCCACCATGGAAGCAGAAGTTGGCCGGATCTGTGATAATGCCTCCGAGCTAGCTGTTGAAGAATATCAATCCCTTGATCGCTTGATGGGGGCTCTGCTCACTGGTCAAGTGGTGGCGGTGCCTCGTAAACAGTTCATCAATGTCATGGAAGAACTGGTGCTGACTGAAGCGATAACCCGTGTATCCAAGATTGAAGCGACTAGCGATCACACCTTGGACTTGGGCGATATTGCGGCTTATGCCCTCAACCGTCTGCCACCCCTCTATGCCACAACGGAAGAAGGGGCGAACTATCAGCGTCAACGAGCGAGACAAGAGCTTCTGGATCTGATCATTCAGCAAGTTGAAACCGCCATTTCCCGCAACCTCGATCAGCCTGACTTCTATCCTGATCGCCATGCGCTAGAGTCCGATCATCAAAAAGATTTACTGGGTCAAGTCAGCTCTTTGCTACAAGCCTATGCCCCTGATTATGAGCAGCCTGTCAAAAGCTAAATAAAGATTGCTTTCAGGATTATGCGGCCTTTCCCTGATACGCTAAGGCTCTAGAATTAATCAATCTAATTCTAGCGTGAGCTTTGAATCAGAAGTTTTGGCCTATTTCTGCCCATGAATATTCAACACCGTTCTCCCCTATGGATTTACGACACAACGCTGCGGGACGGTGCTCAAAGAGAAGGTATTTCTCTATCTGTTGAAGATAAATTAACGATTGCTCAGCAGCTGGATAAGCTAGGTATCCCCTTTATTGAAGGGGGGTGGCCGGGGGCAAATCCGAAAGATGAACAGTTTTTTCAGAAATTAAAGACTTTGCCCCTTCGCCAGGCTGAGGTCGTCGCGTTTTGTTCGACCCGTCGTCCAGGGAGCCAGGCTGCAGAAGATCCAATCCTGCGACCGATTTTAGCGGCAGAAACGCGGTGGATAACCCTATTTGGCAAATCTTGGGATTTTCACGTTACGGCTGGGCTTAAAACCACCCTGGGTGAAAACCTAGTGATGATTGCTGATTCTATTAACTATCTGTGCCAGCAGGATCGACAGGTTATTTATGATGCAGAGCATTGGTTTGATGGATATAAGCACAACCCGGAATATGCTCTAGAAACGATTCAAGCCGCTGTGCAGGCGGGGGCCAAGTGGGTTGTGTTGTGTGACACCAATGGCGGCACACTACCCCATGAAGTTGCTGAAAGTGTCCAGGCCGTCAGGCAGGTGATTCAGGATTTGCAGGGTTCGACCCAAATTGGGATTCATACTCATAATGATTCGGGTACGGCTGTCGCGAATGCAATAGCTGCGGTTCAGCAAGGGGCTGAAATGGTCCAAGGGACAATTAATGGCTATGGAGAACGCTGTGGAAATGCCAATCTTTGTACTCTGATTCCCAATTTGCAGTTGAAGTTGGGCTATGGCTGTGTGGAACCAGAGCAGCTAGCAGAACTGACGCCGAGTAGCCGCTTAATTAGTGAGCTAGTCAACCTTGCCCCTGATGATCATGCGCCATTTGTGGGTTTGTCTGCCTTTGCTCATAAAGGGGGCATTCATGTGAGTGCAGTACAGCGAGATCCCCAAACCTATGAACATATTGAGCCCCAGACGGTGGGGAATCAGCGACGGATTGTGATTTCTGAGCAGTCTGGCCTGAGTAATGTTCTGGAGAAGGCCAATCATTGTGGTATTGCCCTGGATAAGCAAAATCCGGTGAGTCGACAGCTCCTTCAACAGCTTAAGGAGTTGGAGCATGAAGGGTATCAATTTGAAGCGGCAGAAGCGAGTTTTGAATTGCTGCTCAGACAAGCGCTGGAACAACGACCTAGCTTGTTCGAACTCCATGGCTTTGATGTGCATTGCTACTGTGGTTCTCTCGAATCTCGTCAACAAGGCGGCTTTAGCAGCACTGCATTAGCAACGGTAAAAGTGGTAGTCGGTGTTCAAGAAATTTTAACGGCTGCAGAAGGCAATGGACCGGTATCCGCTTTAGATGCGGCCTTGAGGAAGGCCCTAGTGGATGTTTATCCCAGCATTGCTAAGTTTCAGCTCACGGACTATAAAGTCCGAATTTTGGATGGTAAACGAGGGACTTCGGCGAAGACCCGTGTACTGGTGGAATCGACTGATGGTCAGAATCGTTGGACTACGGTAGGGGTGTCCACCAATATTATTGGGGCTTCCTATCAAGCTGTGGCAGAAGGCATTGAATATGGACTGCTGCGCCCTTGCTTGAAGGATTCGGATGAATGTCCCATTGGCATTAGAACTATTTTGAATGATTTAAATTCAGCTCCGGTTTAACGTTTGGTCTAGGGGTTATGAGGTGGCTAGGTCTTGGAGGAGCATCTGAAGCCGATCTTGTTCAAACACTGTAAAACCAGGCAAGAATTGAGGCTTTTGCAAGATGGCCAGACTGTCTTCAGCTTTGGTCTGAGCAGATATTTTGTCTCCTTCAGCTAGATGTATCGCGGCTTCAGTTCTGAGGAGTGTTGAAGGAGCAATCAAAATTTTTTCTTGGATTTGGTCTAGCCATTGGTTTGCTGCATCAGGATGCTGACGAATATGTGCTTCATAGTAAGCCCCTTCCAGCAGTAAAGAGGCACGAAAGAGCTCAGGATAGTAGGCATTGATTTTCAATGCCTGATCGAGATAATCTCCTGCCTGTTGGATTTGACCTTGATCTAAGGCCATGTAATAGGCCATGATCAGGCCCGAAATATGATCCATAGAGTTTTCGGGCAGTGCCAATAATCGAGTTTTTAGGTCTGGATCGATATCTTTTGGGCGAATGCCTTGGAGCAGATAAGCGTTGAATTGATAGTCAGCCAAGAACCTTTGACCAGGGATATTTTTTTTTGCCAAGTCGAGCATCCGACGACCATCGGTTGAAAAGTAACCGATTTTAATTGGAATAGTGTTGAAAATAGCCATGTGTAAGCTGATGTCAGACATAAAGGTCAAACACCAAACGATAGGAGAGTGACGGATTAAAGTGGGTGATAGTAAGGGAAGGGTGCCGAAACAAAATAATAAGAATGAGGCAGCAGGTCCACCCATAATCAGGAGAAAGAGTTGTCTGTCTAATCGATGTAGTGATGTCGGGATAGGCTCAGCAAAACCTCCTGCAAGTTGTCGACGGCATCGACGTAATTTTAGACCCTGATCTGTCTGAATAAGGATCAACCGTCCAATGGCGAAACGGTAGAGTTTAGAACCATTTGCCCATGCAAATAAGTAATGGCCCAGTTCATGGATGAAGATTGCGAAATATTGGTAGAGATAGAAAATTCCTAGAAAAATGAATAGTTTAACAATGGAAGGGAGTTCAGTTGAAGGTACAGGCGGTAATAACCACCACCACCCGCCCATAATGACTAGCAGCGGTAAGGAGATAATGACAGAGTCGACCCACGTTTTGTGATTTGGCGGATTGTCATACTTGGACGCTGGCTCTGATGGTTTTGGAGAAGTGTATTTTTGCTGAGTGATATGGCGAAGATCAAAGGCTGTAATGATTCCATAAACTAAGCCACAGGCCAAACCACCTACTAGAGCAGATAAACCAAACGTGATATTCCACCACACATGGATATAAGTGCCCAGAAAAAATCCTAGTAATCCTCCAAATATTAATCCAAAACAGCTTGTTGGCACCCAACTCCATGCAGGCTGAAACCTTTGACGAAGAACATACCACTGACTAAGGCTGATGATGATTGGGTAAAAGCCAAGGAGAGGTATGGCACGTGAGGGAGAGAATTGACCTGCAGCCAGAATGTATGGTTGAAAAGAGACGACAGATGCTACAAAGCTCAACCAAATCCACTTTGCAGGTATGGCAAACTTTTGACGTAGCATCAGCCATTGTGTCACTCCAACCCATAACTCCGTAAGTATTACGGCATAGCCAATATTGCTCGCATAATTTGGTGTAGATTGAACTTCCGTGAGTAATATTGGTATGCCCGCACCTAGGCCATATACCAAACAATTGCACAGAATCCATTGCACCCAGAATTGGCGATCTATGCGTAAAGTGGCTGGCATAAGAGTAGGCGTATTGGTTTTGAATATGGAGCAGGAATGAAGCTAATCAGAGCGAGAAACGCAATTAGTCCCGTTGACTGTTCAGAATTAGCCTATTGTTATAGTTCCCAAAAGCTATTCTGGACTGGCTTCTTGCTAGATGAACTCCACTCTGAATGCTTCATGAGTGAATAAATTTGGGGGACGCTAATCTGATGGTGGCAATTGAAAAAGTACGCTAGGGCTTTGGGTTGCTGCTAACTTGCTGATGACTTCTAAAGCGGTGAAGGCAAAGGTATAGCCCTCTGGACAAGGCCAGTCTTTGTAGGTATGGGGTTGTTGTTGAGGTAAATCAGCTTTTGGGGGTAGCTTCTGACTGGGTTGTAAGCTTTCGCAATAGTTTGTGATACCAATTAGCACCTAAGAGTGTAATTTTGATTATTTGCTAAGCCAACTCAGTATTGGGTTTCACGAGTTTGAGAGTTACATCTTCAGGCACAGCTTGGTATGACGACGATATGCGGTGCAACTTTGACGTTTGGCAACTGATTGGGTATATGGGATAAACCCAAATCATCTAGTGGGTTGCTGCTGGGTTGTGTTTTTGCAGGAGTGGCTTTGATATCAGAAGCGGTGTAAGGTCCACCCCAGGCCAGAATGATAAAACTTCGCAGCTTATCTATTGTTGGCGTACCGGATACTTGGAGGCCATGATTTCCAAGTTTGGTGATTTGCTTGGTTTTCATCGACGGAGAGAAAGGTGCGGCCCAATCCTCCTTGACCGAGGAGGCAAGTGGGACGGTAGCGATCGCACAATCGTAACGAAGCCTGACAGTGCTTACACACCGTTGCAGATTCAGGATTAGTTTGATGACAGCCTGGATTCAGGCAATCGATCATTTAAGGCATACCCTTGCCACTTATGAGTAGGAACTGTTTACTCACAGAGGCCAATAGTTTATGCACCTAAAATTAATAGGTGTGAAGTCAGGATGGACTCTTTCAACCTGTTTATTACGGTTGGTAGTCTAATTGAGAGGAATGGGGAAGACCCATTGCTGATATTGGGAGTCGCGGTTTTCGGTAATGGCTGTGAGCTTATCCCTGAGCTTTTCAGTAATCGGTCGGTCACTGGGTGTCGTGTAATTCTCTATCCGTTTGACCGGCGTGATTTTGGCAGCTGTTCCGCTTAAAAATACTTCGTCAGCGATCAGTAATTCAGACTTGTCTACCGGACGTTCGACCACGGGAATGCCTAAGTCCCGCGCCAATTGCAAGACACTATCGCGGGTAATTCCCTCCAGAATGTCTTGCTCAAAGCCAGGGGTAATAATTTTGCCATGGCGGACAATAAAAATATTCATGCCCGACGCTTCACTCACCTTGCCCTGGGCATTCATCAAAATTGCTTCGTCAAACCCGGATTCTACAGCTTCTGTCTTGGCCAGGGATGACGTGATATAGGCCCCGCTAATTTTGCCTCGCAACGGTAAGCTGTGGTCTTCTTGTCGACACCAAGAACTAATGCGGCAGCTTACACCATCGGGAGAGAGATAGTCCCCGAGCTCAATGCCGTAGACGAAAAAGTTCTTTTCGATGTTGTGGAGTCGTGGGGCAATCCCCAGGTCGGAGGTATAGACAAATGGGCGGATATAGAAAGAGGTTTGAGGACGGTTTTTTTGAACAAAGTCTTTGATAATTTGCTCAATTTTGTCTGCCGGTAAATCGAAGTGAAGTAAACGAGCGCTCTGACTGAGACGCTGGCAATGGCGGTCTAAGCGAAAGAGCAGAATTTGATTGGGGTTTTGTGGATCAGGGATGCCTCGCAACCCGCCAAAGGCACCCGTTCCATAGTGCAGGGCATGGGTAGCAATGGAAAGATTCGCGTCTTTGAAGGGGACAAACTGATGTTCAAAGTAGGCAGTCGGCAAAAAATTATGCATAACCCAGATCAATGCTTCAACAATTTAGGTGGGACAGCATCCATTCTTCCCTCCACCATTGGGGAATGGAACTGCCGCCATCCTAATTGAGACTAACATCGATAGGCTGACACTCCTATAGAAGCTAACAGCACTTCACTTCTGGCAGATTCTGAGACTAACCCACCTTATTTGTGATGAACGGCCTAGGGAGCTGTGACAGGCAGAGGGAGAGCTTTGACTTCAGCGGCATCTAGTATGGCTGCCTCACGGAGCTGTTCTCGCAGGTCTGGCATGACTGCTAAAGCTCTAGTCCAAGCAGGGATTTGCGAGCTTCTGGGATCCGTAACGTACGCTTCGCCACCGTCCAAGATAATTTTTTCGAAGGTTTCGATGGTGACTTCTTCTTGGTGGCGATCAAAGTGCAAATTGTTGACGCTGGCATCAATGAAATATTGATGGGCATAATCTTGGGCCGAACGGCGGAATTTGACCTGTAGAGCATGGATATGATCCTTGGTCAGCACCACCTGCTCTGTTTCGGTCAGGGTGCGTAGAACGGATCCCAAGATGTCACGGCACATTTTTTGCAGACCCGACTGATCAGAGGTCCCCAACTGTTGATGCTTATGTTCAAACACCCCTAAATCAATTTGAGAAATACGGCGGTGGGCCAGATTTCGATAGACTTCCGACAACAGGCCAATTTCTAAACCCCAATTGCCAGGAATGCGGGTTTGTAAAGCCAAATCATGGGTTAAAGCAAACTCCCCAGACAAGGGATAGCGAAAGGCATGAAGGTATCGTAAATAATCCCGATCCCCTAGTAAATCTGTGAGCGATGTCAGCAGTGGTGCCACAAAAAGACGGGTGACGCGGCCATATAAGCTGCGAGGATAGTGGCCTAGACGAGCGTAGTAAGCCTTATTAAAGGCAATACCAAATTCCTTCTCTAGAAGGGGATAGAGCAGCTTAAGAGGGTAGGACCGGTCGTAGGTGGTAATGTCGGCATCGTGAAGTGCGATCGCATGGGCTTCCAAAGAAGCGACCCCTAAACCCAACCATACAGCTCGGCCTTTGCCTTTATATTTGAGTAAATCTAAGCCTTTTTCTTTGAGATTCTCTAAGGTCTGGCTGATGGTGGGGCCATTCTCCCAAATGATATAAGTCTTTTGCGGGAGGACACTAAAAAATTGAACAGCCTGGGCATATTGCTGCAGACTATCGGCGTAGAGGCAAATGACAACCGTTTGGACAAATGCGCAGTCCTTGAGGTGATTGCAAATCTGCCCCAAAGCGGGTCGTTCTAATTCCGAGTAGAGGGCAGGAATCAAGACCGCTGTAGGGTTTGACTGAGTCAGTTCGGTGAGTCGGGTTTCTAAAAACTCCAAATCACAATCAAAATCGTGAATGGTAGTGATTAAGTCCTGCTTATAGTCCATGCAATGACCTAAATCCTTGAGCGGTTGTACTTCTAGATAAATTGTTAAATTCTTTGGGGTATGCCAATGTTACCTTCACGACAAAATTTTTGATATCCATCTCTGCAAAATAGCGTACATAACTGATGCCAGGTGTATTCAAAGATACTGGTGTCTTCAAACCAAGCTCAACAGAGAGGTAGAGTTAAAAATTGATTCATACGATACAATTATCGCTTCTCATTTGGATAAGGCTAGCTCCATAGTTCCCAGCCGTTAAAATTTGTCTATTTTGGGATACCCATGATTGATCGAGCTCAACAGCATCAAGCCTTCACCATCAAAGTGAAAGCCCTGCTGGAAAGAATTTATGGTCCAGATTCCCTAGAACAAATACTTGAACAGCTCTTCGAACTGTTACAACCCCATTTTGCAGACTCCATTTCTGAGAACTTGCACAAATGGAGTCAAGACAACATTCTGTTAATCACCTATGGAGATACCATTCGCCCGCAGAATGGTAGCCCTCCCTTAGCGACATTAGATCACTTTCTCAAAGCCCATTTGCAAGATGTGGTTACTGGGGTGCATATCTTACCGTTTTGTCCCTTCAGTTCTGATGATGGTTTTTCGGTTATCGACTACAAAGCCGTCAATCATGAACTGGGCACTTGGGAAGATATCCAGCAGATTGCTCAGTCCTTTGAACTGATGGCTGACCTGGTTCTCAACCATGTCTCTAGCCAAAGCCAATGGTTTCAGAATTATTTGCAAGGTGCTGATCCGGGGCAGGACTATTTTGTCGAAGTAGATCCCGGTGCGGATGTCTCTCAGGTTGTTCGCCCTCGAAGTTCTCCCTTGTTGGTAGAAGTCGAGACCTTAGCGGGTCCCAAGCATGTGTGGGCTACCTTTAGTGCCGATCAAATTGACCTGAATTTTGCTAATCCAGAGGTGCTGCTCGAATTTGCCAAAATTCTGCTGTTTTATGTGCAAATGGGTGCTAAGTATATCCGCTTGGACGCCATTGGTTACCTATGGAAACGGTTAGGAACCTCCTGTATTCATCTACCGGAAACCCATGCCATGGTCCGCTTGTTGCGGGAAATCCTGGAAATGGTCGATCCGTCGGTGGCATTGATCACCGAGACCAATGTGCCGAATCGCGAAAACCTCAGCTACTTTGGCAATCGGAACGAAGCGCATTTGATCTACAACTTCAGCCTGCCGCCCTTGATTTTGAATGCGTTGCTCCAGGGCAAGGCTGAACATTTAAAAACTTGGATGATGAGTATGCCCCCAGCCCCTTTGGGATGTGCTTACTTCAACTTTACGGCCTCCCATGATGGCATTGGCTTACGACCGACAGAAGGTCTCTTGACTGAAGCAGAGTACCAAACCTTACTTCACTGTATGGAAGACTTTGGTGGCACCCTGAGTATGCGCACCAATGCTGAGGGAATTGATTCACCCTATGAAATCAATATTTCCTTTTTTGATGCCCTCCGAGGCACAGCGAAAGGCAAAGACCAGTGGCAGATCGAGCGCTTTATCTGTTCCCAAACGATCATGATGTCCTTGGAAGGAATCCCAGCCTTTTATATTCACAGTTTGCTCGCTACTCATAATGATTGGGAGAATGTTCATCGTACGGAGCGCAAGCGGTCCATTAATCGTCATCAGTGGTCTCTTCCAGCCTTAGAACAGCAGTTAGCAGATGAAACGTCTCCCCATGCCATTGTCTTGAAAGGGCTCACCCGGCTGATTAAGATTCGTCGCCAACAAGATGCTTTCCATCCCAACGCCACTCAATACACCCTGCATTTGCCTAATCAAGCGTTATTTGCATTTTGGCGGCAGAGTATGGCCCGCGATCAGAGCATTTTCTCCATTCATAATCTCAGCGATTGCCAGCAGAAACTGAAGCTCTCTGACCTTAACCTGGTCACTATTGATCCGTGGTATGACCTCATTAGTGGGTCTTGTATTCGAGGGATTTATGACACTTTGCTCTTGGAGCCCTATCAGTCTCTGTGGATTACCAATAAGTTTGAGGGTCTTGAAGCGGATGGGCAAACTTGCACTTTAGGAGTCGAGACAGATAATGGCTAACTCTGCCTCTTATTTGGTCTTTACGGATTTAGATGGCACTCTCTTAAACCACGATGATTATCGATATGATGCAGCCTTGCCGATGCTGGCCTGGTTGAAAGAGCATCAGATCCCAGTCATTGCCGTGACCAGTAAAACGCGGGTTGAGGTGGAGGATCTGCTTCAATCCCTCTCTTTTGAAGAACCTTTTGTGGTTGAAAACGGGAGTGGGGTGTTTATCCCTCTCACGGATCAGCGCTTTGATCCTGCCAAAATGGATATCCCTCATCAGTTATGGGAACAGCATCAGTGCCTCTATTTAGGCTGTACCTATGATCAGGCTAGACAAGGGCTAAAAGCCCTGGCCCAAAAGCTCAACCAGCCTCTCAGGGGCTTTGGAGATATGAGTATAGAGGAGTTAGTCGCATTAACCGGGCTCCGCTCAGAAGAGGTACTCAAAGCTCAAGCTCGCGAGTTTACAGAGCCTTTTGTAAATCCAGGGTTAGCCGCTACTGATTTGGAGCAGCATGTTGCTGAGATTGGGTTCCAGGTCTTGGTGGGCGATCGCTTCTGTCACCTGATTGGCTTAGGGGCGGGCAAGGGTAAAGCGGTAAAGCTATTGGTGCAGTGCTATCAAGGGTTTCAGGCCCCCATTAAGACCGTGGGGCTGGGCAATAGTCCCAATGATTTAGCGATGTTAGAAGCCGTTGATATTCCGATTGTGATTCCAGGGGCAGAAGGCCCTCATCCAGGTTTAGCCCATCAAGGTTGGCAGATCGCACCGGCTACAGGTGCTCAGGGTTGGGCTATGGCGATGTCACAGGTGCGTGATCAGTATTGGTCATAGGAATTTGGGATGTCTTTGATCTGACATCCTTGCTATTTCTGAGAGCCTTTCACGGAGTTCTTATCGTTTCCTCAGATAAGGGTTGGGATAGCCTCAGTCACTTTAGCGAAGCTAATGACTGTTAGTTCATTCCCTGCCTATCATCATGAACGGATGCTCCTTGGCCCTGAAATCTAATGTGAAACGCAGCTACTTATCTCCCTGGTTCTGGGGGGGGATGGTGATGCTCATCAGCTTGGGTGCCCTAGCCATGACCGATCACTTACCTACCCTGAATTGGCAGGTATTCACTGTGGAGGGATTTCAGGATTTGGTAAATCGCTTAGGACCCTGGGGGCCTGTGGCTTACATCGGGTTGCTGATTGTTTCGGTGGTGGCGAGTCAAATTCCGGGTGCACCTCTTGCGATCGCAGCGGGCGCATTGTGGGGACCACTGACCGCAGGGTTATACACAATCATCGGCGGATTTTTAGGCGCATTACTCGCTTATGGTTTGGGCAAGTATCTCGGACAACCCTTCTTCCAAACCCTAACGGGTAAAAGGATTACCATTTCTCCTGATTTGGCAACGAATCTGATGGGCTGGTTTATCTTTGTCAGCCGCCTACTTCCTGTACTCTCTTTCGATTTAGTCAGTTATGGTGCTGGAATGGCGGGTTTGTCATTCCCCCTTTATGCTGCTGCGACCTTGGTGGGCATGATTCCATCCACGTTACTTCTGACCTACATGGGCGGTATCGCTGATCCATCTCAGATGCTAGGACTCACTGGCCTGCTCTTGATGAGCATCATTGTTCTTCCTATCGTTTTAATTCGTCTCACAGGTGATCGTCTCAACACACTTGTCAAAATTGAGCCAGCATAATGTTAGGGCTATGAAGCACTTACGGCGTAGGTGTTTTGCGTGAGTCTTTACGACTACTTTGCCAAGTTGCAAATAAGAGGCATGCTAGGCCTATATTGATCGAAATATCTGCAATGTTGAACACAGGGAACTGAATGAGGCGGAAGTCTAAAAAGTCAATCACCTCACCCAAAAAGATTCGATCAATCCCGTTCCCCGCAGCTCCACCTAGTAAAAAACCGTAACCTGCTTGTTCCCATTGGGGTAAGCGAGGTCCAAATAAGCCCAGTCCAATTAATCCAAGACAAACAAGTAACGATAGCCAAGGTAAAAGCGGACTATCTTTGAACAGGCTAAAAGCTGCCCCATCATTGGTCACGTAAGTGAAATGAAACACGTTCTGAATCAGAGGCCATGACTCAGGCGGCCTACGTAGTTCGAAGTTCTGAGTGACCCAAAACTTAGTGAGCTGATCAGCCCCCACACTCAACAGGGCAGATACCCAAAACAACCATTTTTTCCAGCGCATAGGTCAATAGAACAAGATTCGTCGAAGCAAAAATGCGATCAGAGCAGAGGCACACATTACAATCAACTGCCCAGGAAATGGCAAAATCGAAAACTGCCAGATCGAGGCCCCCCAACTAAAAGAGGACAACTGTAACAGGGATAAGCCAGTCAGATAAATAATTCCAAATAAGTGAATCGTTAGCAGTCCACACAGACAACTCAGTAATAAGGTCTCGATGCGACTCTTTTGGCTGCGAAAGGCTAAATATCCACACATCCATGCCCCTGGCAAAAAGCCGAGTAGATAGCCGAAAGTAGGTTCTTGTACATAACCTAGGCCACCTCCTTGAGAGAAAACTTGAACACCACTTAGCCCCAAGACTAAATAGGCAATTTGGGAGAGTGCTCCTGCATTTTTACCCCCTAAACACCCTACTAATAAGACAGCCCCTATTTGTAATGTTGCGCCTAAGGAATAAAGATCGATCTGATTCCAATCAATGGGCCATGTCGACGGGACAGGAACTGCAACCTCGATGAAAACTCCATTGATGGTTAACAAGAGTCCGATAATTGCCCATAGAAGTTCATCAAAAGTGGTCAGCACGGGGTTGGAACGCAATAGAGAGTATTTGGAATCGTAGTTCACAGATGCAATGCGATCATCCATTAGAAACAGAGTAGGGGAGTGGTGGACAATCTAGTACAAATTTTTGTCGCTAAGCAATTATGCGTAAGGAAGACCACCACGCTTTCTTTATATTCTGAATCGCTAGGAATTCAATGTCAGTGACTCTCTTTCGCTCAATTTTCAAAAGCTGAGATGATCACAATAGGGCTATTCTATATCGATTTATAAACCCTAAAACCCTGGAAATTTTTGGATGAGATGGCTTTGTTTATCTCATGGCTAATGGATTGAATCTTGCTCTCTTTCGCAATCTTTCAATATATATCCACTGGCTTTATTCTGCCTTAACCACTGGCGTTGTAAGCCCAACGTTTTGGAGTATTGGATGCTGATAGACAAGCACCTAGCATCTCTAGACCTACGTATGGGTTTGCATTATAGAACTTTTATTGGATGAAAGACTTGCCAGTGTTAGGATGTAAGAAAACGATACTTCATAATTAAGCCACTAAGTATATCTGCTCTGCAGTCAAATTAACATTACTTAGCGGGCGAGGTCTGATAGTATTTTGTATTAAGTTTGATAATAAAGTTACGGTGGCACCGATAACAGAGGAGGAGATAGCTTAACAATGCAAACTTATGGTCAAAGCGACATTGAATATAAATGGTGGGCTGGTAACTCACGCTATACAGACTATAGTGCTCAGTTTTTAGCAGCTCACATCGGTCAAATTGCCTCCATGTGCTTTTTTGCCGGTTCTTTTACATTATTTGAATTATCTAGATACAACCCTGATATTCCTGTTTACGCTCAAAACTTCGTTTGCTTACCTCAACTAGCCCGTGAAGGGTTTGGGGTTGGCGAAGGTGGCGTCATTCTTGATACTTATCCTGCTTTCGCAGTTGGAATGATCCACTTAGTTGCTGCAGCAATTTTTGCCTCTGGTGCTTTGTTTCACATTTTGACAGGCCCCAAGAGCTTTTCTGATAGTGACTCCAATGCCGGTCAACGCTTCCACTTCGAATGGGATGATTTTGAAACTCAAGGACGAATCCTGGGTCACCACCTAATCTTTTTAGGCTTAGCCACTTTCCTCTTTGCAGGATGGGCCATGACTCATGGTGTCTATGATCCCAACGTTGGCGAAGTTAGAGCCATTTCTCCGACTCTAAACGTCGTCAGATTCTTCAAGTATGGTTGGGCTACACCTGGCTTTAACCCTTACTTTGTTGACAATCTTGAAGATGTAATTGGTGGTCACTTGTTTGTGGGTTCACTGTACACCTTTGGTGGCATTTTCCACATTCTTGTTAAGCCTTGGCCTTATACCGATCGTATCTACATCAAGAATGCAGAAGCCTTACTAGCTTATGCGCTAGGTGGTTTAGCTTTTGCTGGCTTCAACGCCGCTTACTTCTGCTCTGTCAATGATGTTGTTTTCCCAGTTGAGTTCTTTGGTCCTGTTCTGCAACCCAATCTAGGTTTCTTGCCTAACTTCGCTGACACCTTAGATGTTGCTGCTAGTGGACATACCACTCGATTCTGGATTTCTAACTTCCATTATTTCTGGGCTTTCTACTGCTTACAAGGACACCTATTCCATTGTTTGCGGTCTTCAGGCTTTGACTTCCGTGTTTTGACTCGATTCTTTACAACTACCCCGATCGAAATCGAGGCTGAAGTGTAAGACGACATTCACTTTAATCAAAAGTTTGAAAGCGCTCAAATTTTATGTAGCGTTTTTGAACTTTTGATGGAGCGAGAGTTTTGCATCGTTATATTTAGCGGTGTATATACTTCTTCTTCCATTAAGAAGCATTCGAATACATTAATATGTCTAGCTCAACCTAATCACTAAGCGTTGAGTCCTTCACATAAAAAATTTTGTCGTTACCGACAGTTCTTTTGTCAGCTAACCGAAATAAAAGAGGAAAACAGTTGTGACAGCATCTGTACGAGGAAGAAGAGGCGGTAAGGTAGCCGCCGTCCAGAACGAATTACCGACATCCGTATTAAGCAACTTTGAGAACCAATGGTGGGCCGGCAACGTCCGGATGACCGACCTGTCAGGGATGCTTTTGGGAGCCCATCAATGCCACGCAGCCTTGATGAGTGTTGTCCCAGGCGCCTTCATCGTTCAAGAAGTCGCCCGCTATCAGCCCGGCATTCCCCTATCAGAGCAGAGCATGGTATTCATGCCCCACCTCGCCGCCCTTGGGGTTGGCGTGGGTGCCGGTGGAGAGATCGTCGACACCTACCCCTTCTTCGTAATTGGGGTCCTGCACTTTTTCATCGCCGCCGTATGTTGTGCAGCCGGTTTGTATCACACCTTCCGAGGAGAAGCTCGTCTGAGTGACTGTCCCGAAGGCAGTACCTCCGCTGGCTTCCACTACGAGTGGGAAGACTTTGAGAGCACCTCCTACATTCTGGGTTATCACCTACTCTTCATCGGAGTTGCGTGCTTAATCTTCGCCGGCAACGCCGCCTACGGCACCGGAATGTATGACATCAACACTGAAACCGTTCATCAAATTAGCCCTAACCTGAATCCTGCTCGCCTGATTGGCTATCTGTTCGGATTCACCCCCAACGGCTGGAGCGGAGCCGGCATGGCCGCAGTCGACAACATGGAAGACGTCATCGGTGGACACTTCCTCGTTGGCGCTCTAGACGTAGCCGGTGCAATTTTCCACATCGTCTATCGTCAAGCTACCCCCATCTTCAACAAGCGTCCCGTCTTCTCACCCGCAAATGGTGGTTGGACCACCTCCGAAGGAATCCTCAATGGCGAGGTCATTCTTTCCTGGAGCGTCGCTGCAGTTGGATTCATGGGCATTAGCTCCTCCATCTTCATCAAATATTGTGATGTAGCCTATCCCCCCATCTTTCATGGAGTAGACCGTGGAGGCGCAGCCGCCCTTCAACTCATTCTTGGACTTCTTTGGATGGTTGGCGGTGGCCTTTGGCATGGCCTGCGTGGAGAGAAACTACACGCCCTGACCAAATAAAGCCCCCTGATAGTTTCTGGTTAACCTAAACTAGAGACCCTTAAATCAGTTATCAAGGGCAAGCAGGACATCCTGCTTGCCCTTTTGCATGAAAAGGTAAAAACCGTGCAGAAGTGGCAACAAAGCCCCATAAAATAGAACTCGATAGAAAATAACGATATAGGTCATCTTTATCCCGTGAAATTATTCGTTTACCATACCCCCGAAGAGATTCCCAATAATCGTCTACCCGGCTGTGCCGTTGTTATCGACGTATTGAGAGCCAGCAGCACCATCGCTGCAGCAATTAATGCCGGAGCATCCGCCGTCCAAGTTTTTAGTGATATTGAACCATTATTAGAAGCCAGCGAAACAGTAGAGGAAGACAAGCGAATTCGGGCAGGTGAACGAGGCGGTCGAAAAGTCAAATCCTGTGAATTTGGGAACTCCCCCTTAGCCTTTACCCCTGAGAATACCGAAGGCCGTCGATTATTTTTAAGTACAACAAATGGGACCCGCTGTTCCGAAAGCGTGCGGAACGCCTCCAAAGTCCTGATGGCCTCCTTGACCAACCGCCAGGCCGTCGTTAACTATCTCGCCACCAAGCGTCCCGGGACTGTTTGGCTAGTAGCTTCCGGTTGGGAAGGCAGTTATTCTCTCGAAGATACCGTATGTGCCGGTGCGATTATTGACGGCATCTTAGCCGTAGGCAAAACCCCCCTCAGTAAACTAGCGGGGAATGACGAAGCCATTGCCGCCGTCTCCTTATTTCGGCAGTGGAAAGACCAGCTACCCGAATTATTAGCCAGTGCCAGTCATGGTCAGCGTCTATTAAAGATGCGAGGTAAAGCCGATGTCGCTTATTGCTCCCAGTTAGACGTATTGGATACCTTACCGATTCAAAAAGGCCTGGGCATATTTGTTCAGCGTAAAGCAGGTGTTATTGAAAAGACCTGTGAATTCTTAGGTCGCTTAGTGGGTCGTAAGCCCGTCAACGTGCCAGCAGTCGCCAATCCAGAAATAGAAGCTCCAGCGCCTGAGGCCAAAGAAGAAGAGCAGAAGCCATCTAAATCGAAGAACGCAGCTTCCAAAGTAGACGAGAAAGACGGGAAGCCCAAAGCAGACGTCAAATCCAAGGGCAAAGATAAGCCAGCCTCTAAAGTCGAGACGAAGCCCAAATCGAAGGGGCCTGCAGCGAAATCTCTAACAGATGGGGCACCCAAGGTAGCTGCAAAACCTAAGGCGAAAGCGGAAGTGAAGTCTAAGACAGAGACTAAGCCTAAGGCAGAAGCTAAGCCTAAGGCCAAGACAGAAGAGAAGCCCAAAGCAGAGACTAAACCTACACCCATGGCAGCCGCTCCTAAGGCCAAGATAGAGGCTAAAGATACTACTGCTCCCGCTCCTAAAGTTGCGTCCTCATCAGTATCAACGGCACCGAAAGTAGCTACGAAGGATGAGAGCGAGAAGTCGACTTCTGTGGCTAAGGTAGAGCCGAAGAGCAGTGCGGATAAGCCGCAGGAGCAGTCTTCATCTGCACCCCAAGCTGATGCACCAGCAGCAAAGTCTGAGCCGAAGGTAGAGAAGGCAGCACCTAAAGCAGCAGAGAAAGTGTCAGATGCAGGTAAACCCAAGGTTGATACCAAAGAAATAGCAGAGAAGGGGGAAGCACTGCTTAAGGATGTGAAGGGGCTATGGGGCAAAATGACGAAGACTAAGCCTGGGTATGAGCGTGTCCCCAACAAAAAAGAAAAGTAAATTACCAGCTAAGAGTGTGATTTACTAGGTCAATCCTGGCATAGTCAAAACTTTGTCTAATGCCTGATAGATGATTTCTGGGCCTGCATCCGGACGACACCCTTGCTCAGTCAATAGCCGCTTCCAAGCTCGGCTACCAGGTTGACCTGAAAACAATTGCAGCATATGGCGGGTAATGGAGTGGGGTTTCAATAACCCTTTCGTCTTCCATTCCTCTAGGTAGTTCATCATGGCTTGTGCAACTTTTAGCCTAGAAGGAGCAGCAATCTTTTCGTAGTAAAAGTCGCTATCAACCGTAGCAAAGAGGTAGGGATTATCATAGGCAGCTCGACCAATCATGACTGCGTCTACTTTGGGTAATTGATTTTGCACCTGAACTAACTGGGTAAACCCGCCGTTGATTTCAATCCAGAGATGGGAAAGTTCTTGTTTTAATCGATAAACATCTTCGTAGCGTAGAGGTGGAATATCTCGGTTTTCCTTGGGACTTAAACCTTGTAGCCAAGCTTTGCGAGCATGAACGCTGAAAATTTGACAGCCTGATGCAGTCACAGTCTGGACAAAGTGGACCATATCTTTGTAGCGATCGCAATCATCAATACCAATTCGATGCTTTACGGATACGGGTAGGTGGGTGGCCTGCATCATGGCTTCCAGGCAGGCTGCAACCTTCTCGGGCTGGGCCATCAAACAAGCTCCAAAATGGCCATTTTGGACTCGGCTACTTGGACAGCCTACGTTTAAATTGATTTCGTCATATCCCCAGTCTGTTGCAATACGTGCACATTCAGCTAAATCTTGGGGGTTATCTCCGCCCACTTGCAAGACCAAGGGTTTTTCAATGGGAGAAAAATCGAGTAAATGATGGCGATCGCCATTTAAAATCGCGGCACTCGTCACCATCTCTGTATAAAGTAAGGTCCGTTGGGTGATTTGTCGCATAAAGTAGCGAAAATGCCGATCGGTGCGGTCCATCATGGGCGCTACACTGACGGGATAGTGACGTTCAGAAGGGGATAAGAAGGCCATATTGATCCGTATTAGGGGGCTTTGTTGTTAGCCATACCCTCCAATATTTGCATCGTGCCATCGGGCTTGAGGATCAGCTCAACTTGGAGTGATTGGGACGGCTTTAGGGGAGCAATAAATGGCTGGTTCACCCTAGGTAAAGGAACTTTGTCTAAATATTGAGTGGCGATGTTGTCTAAGGGGGTCACTTGTTTGAGAGAGCCATTGGTATTCAAGGTGAGCTGATATCGCAAGGGCTGCGTTAAGCCTGAGGGAACTTGCCAACGCTGCTTGAAATATTGGCGAATATTTTGGGCAGGAACCGATGTAGGGGGAATGTATGCAGCTTCAGCATTTGTGGGAGCTTGCCGACCTAAGCGATTGAGGGCACGATCCGGTGCTCGACGGTTGCCATTGAGATTGTCAGCTTGATGTAAATCTGATCCTGCAGCGATTGTATCAGCGGTGCTTGCGGGTTCTGGTTCGGCTGCAGGGGCTGGTGCTGAAGCAGGAGGAGGAACAGAGAGCTTGGCCTGAGGCCGCACAGATTTTGAATCGGCTGGGGAGACCGCTACTGATTCTTGTAACCGTTTATTCGTCTTTTGATCACCTAAGACTTCTTGCTGGGGCGGTGGAGACTGATTAGGTAACTGCTTTTTTTGGGTAGATATGGGTGGTGGATTGAGTGCTTTGGGTTTTGCAGGGGTAGGTGGAGAAAAGGGCCTTGGTCGAGGTGCACTGGCGATGATAGAAGGCGAAGGTTGTGGTCGTTGTGCTGGACTTTCAAGGTTACTTGGGTCTACACCTGTAGAAGGGGAGGTCTCCGGTAAAGGAATGCTAGACGGTGGTGACGGAACAATAGGTGGGGGTTGGGATGTTTCCGTCGTGCTGTCCTTGGGAATAGCGGCAATCCCCTCAGCTTTATCCGCAGATTTTGTGGGGCTATTGTCGTCTGGTTTGTCTGATGCAGTCACCCAATCTCGTTTGGATTCGGGCTGCTGCTGGGTCAGTTGTAAAGTCGCAGTAGAGACTCCCAACATTAAAACGATAACGGCTGCACTGCTTGCCCATACGGGTATGGCAGGTCGTTGACTAGGTGCTGAGGCAGGGAGGACTTCTAATTCGGCTGTACAGTCATCTAAGGCAGAGACTAAATCAAACAGTTGTGAGGCTTTCAGGGAAATCGTTTGATGGTTCGCATTGGTTGCAAGTGGTCCTAGAACCAGATCGTGGGTGACCAAGCTGCGAGGATATAAAGAGAGTTGCGAGGCAGTGTTGGATTGAGTCTCAGCCTCTGGCTCTGGTCCAGTAATATGGGCAGGAGATGTGGCTAAGGACTGTCCAAGCCTATTCTGGACATAATGAGTCACGGTTTCCGAGAGGAGTTGTAGCTGTTCATGGTTGCCCCTAACTTCTAAGGGCTCATGATTTTGTCCAGAGAGCCCTCGAAAACTCAGCAAGAAATTGACAGATTTCAAGATCGGCCGTTTTGCCCACCGAGACAGGGGTGAGGTTTGAGCCGTAATTTCTAAGCTGCAACTTTGAGGGTGATATTGCCGAGAGATAGAAGGCATCGCTTTGCGTAAACACGGGTGGCCAATCTGGGTTGATTGATAGAAAGCAACTGTAGAGTTTATCCTTCTATATGATTTGCCCGATCGAGCAGGGCCATCCACAACCGTCGTGGACCTTGGTTGTTGCTATAGAATAACAAATCTATTAGTAACTTTAAGCCTAGATCTGTTAGGGCATCGATGGATAAGGTATCTTCCGTCATCCGGTCTTGATAGGTGTTGGTGAAGTTATCTAAGTAATCTCCCAATAAAGCGACTTGATGAAAGGGTTGCTCCGTTTCTGCAACAGACTCTAGTAATTCCACGGCTTCTCGAATTAGGCTTTGATGTTGGTGGGCGAGGTGGCAGCTGATCATTACGAGGGACCGGGCTTCTTCTATATCCAGTTTTTTGCGTCCGCCCGTGCCTCGGCGAAGCGGATTCGATTGTCTCAGGCGCCACAGGGATACGCGATCGCTGACGACATCCTGGAGATTGAGATCGGCAGCAGCTTGAAGAACAGCTTCAGAACCAATACCCACTAATGCTTCTAGGGCTAGCAGTACCAGATCCAACTGGGCTTTAATATTGTCAAGTTGCGACCGATCGGGTTGGGCAGTTTCTGTGAGGGGGAAAGAGACAAGCTTGCCCTGATCTGATGCTGGGTTGTGAAGAGAAATGTCCATGTCTAACACAGGGCCTAAACCAGCTTAGGCAGGAGAGATGAGTCCTGTTTCTTGGAGGAACTGTTGGGCCACTGCTCGGGGCTCTTGGCGGTTGCCACTGACCTCATAGTTTAGACGGCGCATGGTTTCGTCCGTTAACTTGGGGGCGAGGGCGTTGAGGGTACCTTTGACTTTAGCATAGGCTTTTAAGACCGGTTGCCGGACGACAGGTGCCACTTGATAAGGGGGAAACAAATCCCGATCATCCTTTAAAACCACTAAGCCTAGGGCGTCAATCTCTCCATCGGTGCCAAAACCAACGGCAATGTCTGCCTGACCAGACTGCAATGTCTGATAGCGTAAGCCTGGATCTGTGGCGATATAGTCTTTGAGTTTGAAGGCTCCGTAAGTGGCTTGGAGTCCTGGTAGTCCGTCTGCCCGAGCTTCAAATTCCGGTGGGCCAATCATTCGCAGCTTCTTCGCTTGCTTGGCAAAGTCAGAAATGGTTTCTAGTTGATACTTTTTTGCGGTTGCGGCGGTCACCACCAAAGCCTGAGTGTTGTTCATCGGAGCCGGATTGAGCCACACTAAGTTGAAGTCTTTTTCATAGGCTTTAGCAACTGTATCAAAAACCTGTTTGGGGTTGGTGTTACTGGGTTCTTTTAAGATGGTCAATAAGGCTGTGCCCGTATACTCCGGATAGAGGTCAATATCGCCCTTGATCAATCCTGCTTGGGCAATGGGGGCACCTCCTAAGTTGAATTTTCGCTCTACCGCTAAGTCCTGGTCCTCCAGCAGTTGGGCATAGAGTTCACCTAAAATGAACTGCTCTGTAAAGTCTTTAGACCCCACCCGAATGACATTATCGGTGGCTTGGTCGCCACTGCCGACTTGGCAAGCCACGATAGTGAAGCCAGTGAGGAATGCGATCGCAACTAAGGATACGAACCGTCCCCAAGGTGTCTGAGAAAATTTAGCCAACTGCGAGATTACCCTTTACCTTCAACCAACATGTGTTGCTATTATTCCACCTTCCGAGACCGAGGCAAGATCAAGGCTGGGATCGATTGATAGTGAAGACTGAAGTCAATTAATTTTCTTTGCGGCGGATGAGCTCGTCATCCAGTTGATTTTTGAGGGACTTATTCTTACGGACTTCTTCTGTAATGGCATTGAAGTCTGTCAAAGATAGACCATGGCTACGGATAATTTCTGCAGATTCGTTGAAAAAGCGATCGCAAATATTGTTGACCGGTGCCACTAAATCAGATTGCTTACAAATGTTTTTGGGCAGAGCCCCGCCCATGAGTTGTTGCACTTGTTGGTAAGATTGCAACCGCAGAGGTTCCATTTGTAAAATAGCCTCTGCATATTTCCCTAATAGCTTCTCGTATTTGGGCTGACTTTGGGCAGCCGCATTAGATGACCATGTGAAGGTCGATAGATTCCCTGAGAGACCGGGTGCCAAACCACTCAACCAACTGCAAGATGCTAAAAGCAACACCCACCCCAAACGGGTGTTGATAAGAGGTTTGAACATGTATGTTTGCCGTGTAAATGTTGACATGAACCCTAATAATCCCAACAAACTTGGAGTAGTATCGGTATAACTATCTTGAATCATTTTTTCTGGGGAAGTTCCAGCGTTCGTTGAATTACGGATCGATAGAAGTAATCTCAAAGGTTCCGATTCCTCTGACCCTGACGGTCTTCAGGCACAACTGGAGTCGATTGGCAAATTTGACTCATTTTCACGACGGTTGTGATTAAAGTTGAGCGGGTTTCTTCACCTTGCTTTAGGGCAACTTCCAAATCTAGGAGATAGGATAGAGAGTGACGAAGTTGCTGACATGTCACGGTTTGGACGGCTTGCTTGAGAAAATAGATTCGTTTGGGATTACCGACTTCAGCGGATCGAGCAATGATCCGTTCATCCTGCTCTCCTGAGACCACCATCAGTTTGACCCATAACCAAGTCCGAAATTGCCGTGTCAGGGTTGCTACAATTTTCAAACCTGGTTCATTCAGATTTAGGAGCTCAGCCACTAATCCCAATGCCTGATCTGTTTGTCCTTGGCGAATGGTTTCAGCTAACTGCAAACTGTTCTGAGTGGTGGAAGAGACCAAATGCTGAACGATCTCTAAACCGATCCGTTTATTTTGGGCAGACGAGGATAATGAATACAGCTTTAATTTCTCTAGCTCTCCGTAGAGACGACGGGTATCATTGCCTACTGCCTCGGCGAGTTGTTCTCCAGCAGCTTGGGTTAACGGCACATCCAAATCATGGACTGCCCGTTTGACCATTTGCAAAATCTGAGCCGTTTTCCAAGGAGGAATCAGGGCAAACTCAGTGACTTGAGCCTGTTTTTGTAATAATTTCGTCAACTTGCTGCGACCGTCGGGTTTAGTGGTTTGAGTCAATAACAAGTGGGAGGTGGAAGGAAGAGCGGGGAGGGTGCGTTCAAATTCGGGGAGTAGATCGGCTGTTGCCCCCACCAAAGGGTTGGTTAACCAGACGAGACGTTGTCCTAAACCAAATGGAGGCGTCATCGCTTGATTCAGGCCTTGCATCACGGATGCGGTGCTATCGGATCCAGAAGAAACATCTATTTTATCCAGGTTGAAACTTTGCCAATCGGGATCTAAGACCGCTTGATGCAGGTCTTGAACCGCTTTGGACAAGCGATAAGTATCTTCTCCCCAAAATAAATAAACTGGCATAGCAATGTGGAGTGACTACCAACATTATGAATAGTGTGGAGGGACAAAGCGATCCTGTCCATGGGTTAGGATGCCCTTTTCTGGGGTGCAGGCAGGCATATGGGGCAGCGGCTGACTGGAGTATCCCTAACAATCTTTGCAGGTGGACGAGTGAAGAATGGCGGAGGAATGGCAGTAGAGTAAGGTGTTAGTCTTTGATGTCGTTGTGACATGACGCTTATCCTTCATCCGATTTTGCAGCAGAGCTTTGCCACAATCGATCGGGAAATTGGCCCCCATAATTTTTCTGATGAGCAATATGCTGTCTTGCGCCGTGTCATTCACAGTACAGCGGATTTTGAGTTTCGAGAGCTGTTGCGGTTTAGCCCCGATGTGGTTGCAGTTGCCATCGCGGCATTAGCCTCCGGCACCCCCATTGTCACCGATGTGAATATGGTTTCCATTGGGATTCAAACGGTCGTTCAACAAACCTTTCAAAATCCGATTGTCACTGCAGTAGATGCCTGCCAATCTCCTCCTTTGGGACAAACTCGGACAGAAACTGGCATGCTGCAATGTCTGCAAGCTCATCCCCAGGCTATTTATGTGATTGGCAATGCGCCAACGGCCTTATTGGCCCTCTGCCAACAGCTTGCTACCGCATCGGAACTGCCACCTCTGATTATTGGTGTACCGGTGGGTTTTATTGGTGTGATTGAAGCCAAATCAACATTAGCTCAGTCTGGGATTCCTCATATTCGGACGGAAGGTCGAAAAGGGGGATCGCCTGTTGCCGCGGCAATTACGAATGCACTGTTAACCCTGGCATGGCAACAAAGGAATACCCTCTGATGACTCCCATTCACGTTATTGGGATTGGGCTGGCTGGTGGACAAGGGTTGCAACCCCATCTGCATACTTTGATTGATCAAGCCACTGTTCTAGTCGGCAGTGAACGACATCTCCACTACTTTCCGTTGCACCCCGGGAAACGCATTGCTCTTACTAACTTTGCTCAAGGGTTGGAGGCCATTCAACAGCATTTAGATCAGGCTCTAAACCCACTTGTGGTGGTGCTAACGTCTGGAGATCCGCTCTTTTTTGGGTTTGGCCGTCTGTTGCTGCAAACCTTTGCGGCTGATTTATTGTGTTTTCATCCTTATCTCAGCTCTGTCCAAATTGCCTTTAACCGTCTCAAGGTGCCGTGGCAAGATGCTGAAGTGATTAGTGTGCATGGGCGTTCCCTGGCTCCGCTGGTCACAGCCTGGCAAAAGGGAGTGAATAAAATTGCGGTGTTGACGGATCATAATAATACGCCTGCTGCGATCGCAAAATTATTCCTGGGTTTAAACCTACCTATCTACTATGAATTTTGGGTGTGTGAAAATCTAGAAGGTGCAGACGAATGCATTCAAAAATTTGAACCCCAGAACCTGATCAATCTACAATTCTCAGCCCTAAATGTGGTCGTTTTACTACGCCATAACCGAGAAAAGCAGGATATATCTGATCTAGCCTCTTTACCCATCCTTGGACTTCCTGATCAGGCTTTTTATAGCTTTGTAGATCGACCTGGGTTAATGACCAAGCGAGAAATTCGAGTTCTGACATTGGCGGAATTACAGCTGCAAGAACATCAAATAATTTGGGATATTGGATCGGGCACAGGCTCAGTTGCGATAGAAGCCGCTCGAATGGTTCCAAGATCCCAAGTTTATGCCGTTGAAAAAACAGCTTTAGGAACCCAGCTTATCCACCAAAATTGCCAATATTTTCAGGTGAACAATGTTCATATCGTTTTGGGTGAAGCACCCGCTGTATTAAATAATTTGCCTGACCCTCACCGAATATTTATTGGAGGAAGTGGAGGGCATCTTCAGGAGATCTTGAATTACTGCCAAACGAGACTTGACCCATCAGGTGTGATCGTTTTGAGTTTGGCGACCTTAGAAAATTTTTATACTGCTAGCAAGTGGTTTGATACGTCTCATTGGGTAGTAGAACATCTGCAAATTCAGCTATCACGTTCTGTCCCTATTGCATCAATGACTCGATTAACCCCATTAAACCCAGTCATGTTGATCAGAGCCAGCAGAAACCCTAACTAGAGTTTAGATAGAGCTCCTGTTAAATAACGCATTTATGAGCAATGCATGAGACTCTGAATTAATCTGCTGTTTATGCCAAATTTTAGGTAAAAGAGAACAGAAGCAAACCCTAAGACTTAGTAGCGGGCCTTATATGTCTTCATCTTCATCGACTTGAATAAGATGAATATGCTTATATCCCAACTTAATTGAAAACTCATCGCCTGGTTTTAATCCCATTGCTTGAGTATAGGTAGAGCCAATTACAATTTGGCCATTCTTATGCACACTGACCCGATATGTCGGTTCCCGTCCCCGCCCATCTTTGGAGCCATCAGGATTGAGATCAATCCCTCTTGCTTCAATAACGGCATTGAGAAATTCGCCGAGATTAACGCGGGTTTGCTTATTCTTTGTAATCGAATAATATCCGCATCGTTTAGCCTTTTCACGGCGAGACAAGTGCTGAAGTTCTTTAACTTTTTGCAAGAGTGCTTTGCCAGTCAAAGGCGTCGTTTCGGTATCGGTTGCCATCTACAAAAATATCCTTGCAATCAACGTGTAGAGAAACAGAAGCGTTTCTGCTTGGGGGTAGATCTTTAAAGCTGGATGATAAATTCCAACAACTAGACCTTATTTAAACTATTGCAATTGTAGCAAAAAGAAAACGAATTGCTTTCTAAATATTATTCTAACGGTTTCTTTTTAATTAGCAACTAATTTTTATCGATGAAAGATAGGTCGATGATATATCGTCTTCCATCTAGAGAGGAAAGATTTTGCTGCTCTTATTTAGCAAAAGGTTTTGCCAAACCTAATTTTTAGGTTAGAGAAAGTCGGTGTCTCTCTAAGACATACTAAACTTCTTCGAACTTGTACAAAGGTAGAACAATAATATGGAGACTTCCATAGAGATTATTTACCTGTGATACATTGATCGTAATAATAATATGCCTGTAGGGATGTCCGTATACCTTTACTAAAGGCAATCTTTCTTTAGACTTTTCAAAAAACTCGACAAATATAACAGAAAAATTGATAATCACTCAAAGTTCTTAGGCATGAAATCATGCAAGTTCTGTTCAAAATAATTCGTCAACAGCGACAAGGTGAAGTCAAAGTCCAGACCTATCAGTTAGACGTAGACCCGAGTACCACCATTCTGGACTGTTTGAATTTGATTAAATGGCAGCAGGATGGGTCTCTTGCTTTTCGAAAAAACTGTCGAAATACCATTTGTGGTAGCTGCAGTATGCGGATTAATCATCGAGCGGCATTGGCTTGTCAACAGAATGTGAAAGCAGAATTAGCCCATTCTCATTCAGTCGCAAGTGAACAGAACCCAGCGGACTCAGACCTTGAGAATTCAGATTCAATTCCTGTGATTGAAATTGCTCCCATGGAGAATATGCCAGTCATTAAAGACTTAGTCGTAGACATGGATCAGTTTTGGCAAAATCTGGAACAGGTTGAACCTTATGTGAGTTCTGCGAGTCGACAAGTGCCGGAACGGGAGTTTCTCCAGTCTCCAGAAGATCGCAGCAAACTCGATCAAATGGGTAATTGCATTTTATGTGGGGCCTGTTATTCCGACTGTAATGCGCTCCCAGCTAATGCTTCTTTTGTGGGTCCCCATGCTTTGGCGAAAGCCCATCGATTGTTAGCTGATACTCGTGATCAAGCGACGGAGCAGCGCCTGGAACAATATAATCAGGATATCCAAGGGGTCTGGGGCTGTACCCGTTGTTTCAATTGCAATACGGTTTGCCCTATGGGAGTTGCCCCCCTTGATCAGATTAGTAAAATCAAATCTCAGGTGCTGGCTAACCCGACGCTTCCTGATAGTCGTCCCCTTCGCCATCGGCGTGTCTTAGTGGATTTAGTCCAAGAAGGGGGCTGGATCGATGAGCGGAAATTTGGGCTAAAAGTGGTGGGCAATAACTTTAAGGATCTTCCAGGTCTTTTCAGCCTTGTACCTTTAGCTGGACAGATGCTCCGGCGTCAAAAACTGCCGATTAAGTTTGATGCTTCAACTGGGACGGCTGAAGTGAGAGGGCTGATTGATGCGGTTAAGAAGCGGCAATCTAAGGTAGCTCAGTCTCAGAATGATTCAGCCGATCACAATGAGTCGGAACAGAAGTTTGGAAAATAAAGCAGATTGCCAAGGTATCCGCGGTGCGATCGCAAGAAAATTCCGTTAAGATCCTGAAGTCCTTTTCTGCTTTGTTTATGAGTTCTTCAAACGTCCCGGAGCCGGATCAAGCCCCCTCAACAGAGCTAGAGACCGCCCCTGAACCTGGGTTTGGGTGGACAGGTTATGCAGAGCGAATTAATGGCCGCTTTGCCATGGTGGGGTTTATGGCTCTACTTTTACTAGAACTAATTACCCGCCAAGACTTCTTTACTTGGGTGGGATTGCGCTAATCAAAAGAGGCGCTTTAAGGCGCCTCTTTTAACTCTAGATCAGGTAGCCTACCGAGTTATTCGATTAGGCTGCAGCAAAATTCTGGGCGGCAAAGTCCCAGTTGACCAAGCTAGATAGAAAGGTATCAATATAGCCAGGACGGCTGTTTTGGAAATCTAGATAATAGGCATGTTCCCAAACATCCATGGTGAGCAAAGGGGTTTGCCCATGGACCAAAGGATTCTCAGCATTGGGGGTTTTGGTGATTTTCAGCTTGCCATTTTCTAGGACGAGCCAAGCCCAACCGCTGCCAAACTGAGTTCCACCAGCTTCCTTAAAAGCAGCCTTAAAGTTATCGTAGTTGCCAAAATCGGTATTAATTTGGGCCGCTAATGCGCCACCGGGCAAACCACCGCCGCCGGGCTTCATAGAGTTCCAATAAAAGCTGTGATTCCAAGCTTGGGCCGCATTATTAAAAAGGCCAGCTTTGGCAGAATCCTTGTAGGCAGACTGGATGACTTCCTCAATGGACATATTATCCATCGGAGTATCCTTGGTCATGCCATTACACTTGGTCACATAAGCTGCATGGTGTTTGTCATGGTGAAATTCTAGGGTTCGGGCAGAAATATGGGGTTCTAAAGCGCTGTAATCGTAGGGCAGGTCAGGTAGTTGGTAAACCATGCAGTTCATCCTCTCTTGAAAATATGTTCAGTGGGCCTTTTCATGACCATGGCGATCATGAAACGACCCTAATGCGGTTTGGCTATACGGTTGTAACAGCTGTATAGCCTGTGTTCTCTCAAAGATCGCCAAATTATCCTATCACTCATCCCCAGTCTTCTCGGTCTATCTTGAGGTGGAGATAGGAGGTGTGGTCGTATCGCAGCTAGAAAATGTTTACTGGTTACGGATGCTTGATCTAACCATAGGTCTTAACTCAAGCGTGTTTCAATGTCTGAAATGTCCTGAGATGCTAAGCCACTTTCTTGAACGAGGTGTTCTTATTGCCCCAGAGGAAAGGTTGCTGGCGGACTTGGTCAATGAGTCGGCGGATGGTGAAGTTACTCAAGACCGTGAAGGGACCCACCATGATTAAAGACTTGACCTCAGCTCTGGAAATTTTGATATTCCCACCTGATTTGAGCATTGCGGTTGACCCGGTGATATCCCGCAGGGTTGCATAGGCAAACACCAGGGGCAAGATGCAGAATAGTCGAATAGGGATGGCAGACCGGGGGATCTCCATCAAATATTGGGCTGCTTTATCCAAATCGGACCAAGCCAGTTCTACCAAAGATTTGATGGCTGCATGATTTTGGGTCAGAAACTCAGGATCCAATAGTTTTGCATGACTGCTGCCATGGGCCTCTAAAGCATCTTGGGGGACATAGATGGAATTTTCATGTTCGGCATCCCAAGCAATATCCTTGAGAATATTGACGGTTTGTAGCCCTTCACCAAAGGCTGCACAGGTCTGCCGCAGGGTATGGTAAGTGGCAAAATCGACGCTGGGAGAATGCTCAAACCATAAATCTGTGAGCAGATAGCCGACGGTACCCGCGACGTAGTAGCAATATTCTTGATATTCTTCCAGGGTCTTAATCCGGATGCCTTGGGCATGCAGTTTGACGAACTTTTGCATCCCCTGCACCATTTCTGTAATCCAATGTTGTAGGGTCTGTTGTGATTTGGCGGGTAAGCTGCGAAACAGTGCAAAAACAAGGTGGGTATTTTCGACGAGATGTAGATGGGCCGCTTCCCCTTCGAGGGTTCCGACCGCTTGGGGAAAAACATCTGCCCGGGCTGGATCATCGAAGCAGACTAAAAATTTGTCCAAGAGTCTGATTTTGGATTCTATGGTGGCGATGGGATCATCTTCGATGGTGTCAGCAATTCTAGCCAGTAGGTAGCCACAGAGGACGGCACGTCCTAAGTTGCCGGGTAAAAACCGAATACTTAAGGCAAAGGTGCGAGAGACTTGTGGCAAGATCTCTTGGCAAAAGCGTTCAACTTGCCGATGATCGGTGGGAGACTCCAGGGCCATTTGTACCATAATCGTTCACTCCTGCTTTAAACCAAAACTCAAAATGCAAATCACACCACGGCCACAGAGGTCTTTAGGGACAGAACCACTCATCGCCTAATGAGTATGTATACCTGTCTCCGAGTGAACATAGCATACGGACCTCTCAAATTACAGAAGTAGTGTGAGAGTTTTATATCTGTCCTTTTAATTGTGAACGGCTGAAAGCATGGCCTGTTCAGGCTTTTTTTATTCCATCGCTGGAGACTAATTCTCATGCCATCTCAGATTGATCTTGTGTTTGTGCCCCAAGGAGCAGAGTATCGGTCGGTCTGTAAGGGGTTAAAAGCTGCAGGGGTTAACTCTACAGCTGTTGTGCCCATTCCCGTGGGTCCCCAGGGGGTAACCCAGTTTCTCCAGCAATGGCTCCAGAAGTCTCTTGGGACGACCTCTCCTAATGCTCTCTTAATGGGCTTAGGCGGAAGTTTGACCCATCAGCTTTCAGTGGGTGATGTGACTACCTGCCAGACTTGTATTGACGGTACCCAGGCGACGGACGTTCCAATGACTTGTGATCCACAGATTTTCCTGAGTCTATCCCAACGGTTCTCGGGGACCGTGATACCGGTCACGGGAGTGAGTTGCGATCGCATCATTAATACCACCGCCGAAAAACGACAGCTAGCCCAGACTCATCAAGCGGATGTCGTGGATATGGAAGGGTTTGCGCTGTTGTCGGGTTTAAAGTCTACGCAGATTTCTCTGGGCATTGTGCGGGTGATCAGCGATGATATCCACCATGATTTACCGGATTTGAATGGAGCGATTAGCCCGGAGGGGCACCTGCAAACGTTTCCCTTAGCGATGGGAATGCTGCGCCAGCCCTTGCCCGCCCTGCGTCTGATTCGAGGATCTCTCAAAGGGCTTAAACAATTGGAGAAAGTCACAACTGAGATCTTTAAGCCCTGAATGCTGGATTGAGGCTTAGAGAGCAGCCAGCACCGGATCGTGGATGCTGCCATTGCTGACGACGACCCCTTGGTTATTCACCAGTTTTGCCCCTAAGGAGAAATCGAGGGACTTACCGGCGATATCCGTCACTCGACCGCCTGCTTCTTCCACTAAAATTACCCCTGCGGCGTGATCCCAGATTTTCTCGCGATAGTCAGGAGTTTTCGGAGAAGGCAGTCGCAAATAGAGGGCTGCTTCCCCAGCGGCAACCGCCATATATTTGGCTTGGCTATCCATGCGTAAGGAGTCTTGGGTGATACCTGCAGCTTTAGCAACGGCGGCTTGGCGAGACTGATCGCCATGACCGGATTCCACGCTTTCCACAAAGCGGAGATTGTCAGATTGCTCCGCAGAGACCACTTGGATCGATTGAGGGGTGCCACCTGCTAAAGGAGATAGGGTTGCACCTGCTCCGCGCACGGCAACGCCCATTAATCCGGTTTGCCCCTCTGTAAAAGAGAGGGCCGGACAGCCCAAAACGCCCACTTTAATTTCGCCATCTTCGATTAAGGCTAATGCGATCGCATATTGGTCTCCCCGCAAAAAACCTTTGGTGCCGTCAATGGGGTCCAAGGTCCAGTAACGCGAGGCGACTTGACCATTGCCATGGTCAATCCAGTCTGTCACTTGTTCGGCAGTGGCATCGGGGACAATGGCCTGAACATATTGGGTGACCTGGGCCAAGCGCTCGGCCATCTCAGGGGTCCGCAATTCTGCAGCATCCTCTTCACCCACCACGGCATCTTGGGGGAAGGCAGTGGAGAGGGCCCGACAAATGAGCGCTTGAGCGCCAAAGTCAGCCACGGTTACCGGGCTTTTATCTTTCTTCTCAATGGCTTCTGGGACAATTTCGCGCCGAACTTGTTCGCAAAGTTGGGCTGCCGCTTGTACAGCTTGGATAGCGATTTGTTTCTCAGATTCGTAGGGCATAATCACGTAGCGTCAACAGGGCAATGTCTACCATAGCTGATTCGAAAGGGTGAAACCAGTCAATCTGAAGACAGAGGTTCGGCCCAGGTGGAGACGCTTTTCAATAAGGGGGGAATGTCGTAAAAGTCCGGTGGAAACTCTAATTGGGTTTCTCGCAATCCGAGATAGCCAGATTCTTGAAACGCTAATAAGACCCGCTGCAGGGCTAGCCAGACTTCTGCTTCATATTCCCAATCTCCATGCCGAGGGGCATAGCCGGCAATTGCTCGCATCGCCCAAAAATAGCTGTTGCGAACTACGGACCCACCTTTCTTAAACTTGGGTAGGTCCTCGTTGTGGAGGATGATCAGATCTTGGTCGAGCCGTGCTCGCATGTTGAATCTGCTATGCTTCTGGGCGCTTGGCTTCAATCAGGCGGGAGAAATAAAAGCTGGTTTTAGTCATAGCTTTGCGCTCGATGGTCCACCCTTGGGATCGCAAAATGTCGCAAATATCAAAATCTCGGTGTAGATAAGCCCGAGTGGTTTTGCTCGGACCTGGGAAGAAGCTGCCAATTTTCTTTAGCAACATATACCCAATGGTCCAGGGGGCAAAGCTCAGGATGAGCCGAGAGTTGGCTAAGGATGCTAAATGATTGATCATTTCCGGTACTTTTTGGTCGGGATAGTGAATCAATACATCGAGACAAATAACCGTGTCATAACTACCAGATAAGGTCTCTAAATCCTGAACGCT
Organism: Acaryochloris marina S15; assembly: GCF_018336915.1. Lineage (GTDB taxonomy): Bacteria > Cyanobacteriota > Cyanobacteriia > Thermosynechococcales > Thermosynechococcaceae > Acaryochloris > Acaryochloris marina_A. The sequence goes on from NZ_CP064923.1 coordinate 413,892, forward strand.
GAAGTTGGGGTTTTGATCTTGGCCTAATGTTTGTTGTGCTCTGGTCTGGGCCTCTTCCACCATTTTTTTTGAAATATCGCTAGCTGAGACCTGAATACCCTTCTCTGCGAGGGGAATGCTCAAGCTCCCCACGCCACAGCCCGCATCGCAAAAAGATTGTCCTGATAAATCTCCATCGGCCTTTAGCCAGGAGAGAACCGTATCGACGGTTTGTTGATGACCGACGCGAATGTCTTTTTGGACTTTATTCACATCACCGTCGCCATAAATCCGCCGCCAACGGTCGAAACCAACGGTATTGAAATAATCTTGGACAACGGCTTTATCGTTGGTGGTAGGCATGGGTATATTACTGACACAGGTCTCAATCCTCTATGGTTGCAGAAAATTGGACAATCAGGGATTTTTTGCACCACCCAATCTTTAGCCATCCTTAAAAGCAAAGGAGCATGCGCCTTTCTCTTTGGGGAGGATTAAGACAGACGTTTTAGGATGATTCGCGAGTTGTCACCTCGGTCAGTAGAGTTTGGGGTACGACACCGTGGATATTAGAGTAGGCTCCTAACCCAGGTGTTTAGCGCCTTGTTTTATATCTTTTGTTATAGAGTCGACAGACTAATGGATGTGGATCATCATCGGTAAATGGAATGGCCGTACCATCGGCTGTGATGCGAATGCGATCGCGACAGTCATAGGTCTCTCGAGGTTGTCTGGCTCCATCAATGGTGACGATGGCCCGATATTCCCAATAATTTTTGGCGGTGCGGTTCAAGGACGCTTCACAAATGCGGCGACCTTTAATATTCCGACAGATCGCTGCATGGGCAGGAGCCGGTAGACTAAACAGCACCATCCCTCCCACTAAGACAAAGAGTAAGCTCTTGCGAAGCAGCGCCTTCAACGGTAGGGCTGGCAGGGGTATCTGTGGCAACGAGAATTGTGAGGTCATCAGCAAAAACTCAACAGAAGTATTGATGTATATCTTGACTTGTATCACAGTCCATACCCAGATTGGCTTAACCTAAACCTACGCTCAATATTTTTCAACGATTGACGGTCAATTTTTGATTACGGCATCGGTCTTATGGTCGTCCCCCCACCTCAAAACCCATCGAGTTCGTCGGCTAAAGTGGTGTTGATTACGGGATGTTCCTCTGGAATTGGCAAAGCTCTAGCCCTTGAGTTTCGGCAACAAGGCTATCAAGTCTTCGCAACTGCTCGGAACCTGGCTGATATGGAGGCACTTGCCCAACCAGGGATTGCCACATTGCAGTTAGATGTCACCTGTCCTGCAGAGATAGCCACTGCCATCGATACCCTGGTTGCCGAGACCCAGGGAATCGATATTCTCGTGAATAATGCGGGCTATGGGGTGATGGGGCCGTTGCTAGATATTCCCAATGGCGAGTTGGTGAACCAATTTCAAACCAATGTGTTTGCACCCATCCATCTCATCCAGCAGGTGGTGCCTTTGATGGGGAAGGGAGGGCTGATCCTCAATTTGGGGAGTGTTTCAGGGGTGATGAGTACGCCTTTTGCCGGTCCCTACTGTGCTTCCAAAGCGGCCCTGCATGCGTTATCCGATGCATTGCGAATGGAACTGGCCCCTTTTAAGATTCAGGTCGTGACGGTTCGAGCCGGGGCGATTCAATCCCAGTTTGGGCAAACGGCATCCCAGATGGCTGAACGGTTGTTCTCCGCCAACTCTCGCTATCAGCAGCTCGCACCTCAAATTCAGGCACGGGCGCTAGCGTCTCAGAACCAGGCGACTTCTGCGGCTGTCTTGGCCCAAAAGTTGGTACATCGTATTCAGCACTCGGATCGGCTGCCTCCTGAAATTGCCATTGGCAACAAAAGCCGCACCTTGCCATTATTAAAACGGTGGCTACCAACTCGACTATTGGATCGAATTTTGATGCGGAAATTTGGGTTAGGGGATTGGCAGCCGGGTCCACCGCCAAACTAAACCTGACTTTGATTTCAGCTGGAGGGAACGTGAGTCATCAGCTAAAGCTCCAAGCGCATTTCGTTAGAGGGGATAAATCCGATCTGCTCGTAGACGGGTTTGCCCCAAGGAGAGGCATGGAGGATGGCGTGGGTACAGTGTTGCGATCGCAAATACTCCACCGCTACCTCAGTCAATTTGCGACCAATTCCCTGGCGACGATAGGCCGATTCCACATAGACACCCCAAATGTAGCCATAGTGGCGCTGGTCCCGATGGATCAAGGATGGATATAACCCAGAAAATAATTGACAGCCCACCGACCCGACCATTGCTGCATCAAGAGAGGCGATATATCCTTGATAACCTAATTGATCACGGGCCGTTGCTAAGAACTCTAGGGTGACGGTTTGCCAGTCCGGTCGAATCTGCTCTGTAGGCACCTGGTTATCCCGCCACATTTGGTAAAAATGCTGGGCAATCAGTTCATCATCTGTGGGAGTTGCGGAGCGGATAGTAAGAGAGGCTTCTGGCATGGCGGCACATCCCGGAATTTTAGGTCAATCTTTTTGTCCAGAGGGTTAATGTATATTGCTCTGAATCACGCTACTATGGCCGACGATCACCTGCCACAAGCCTTGAGGGGAACGCTGCCATAGACGGGTAAATTGCAGATTGTCCTGGAAAGAAATTTCGCTATAGAGACCTGCCCACTGCACCTCCACAGAGACAACCATCTGTTCTCCGATGGGTTGGATGCGGCGTTCTGAATACTCAATGGTCTGAAATTGACAGAGCCCGGCTTGATGAAAGGCCAGGTCATCTTGTTTACTCATGATCTGGCCCAGATGGTTGGTAAACACTAAATCATCAGCAATCAGTTGATCTAGGGTTGCGACATCAGAGGTCAGCATGGCTAAGCGAAGCTGTTCTTCAACCTCAATAATTTGCTTCTCTAAGTCAGACGAGAGGGGCTGAGCCATGGGCAATAGACTTGTAACCGGTTAGAACGGATTGCAATTGGGGCATCCTTGACCCAACATCAATTGGGGTGTAGGAGTCACAATAAATTCAAGCTCGACCGCCTAGGACTGGCAGCGATCGCACAAGCCACTCACGGTAACCTCATAGGTTTGGGCTTCTAAGCCAGGCCGAAGGTTGTTAAGACTAATTTCTTGGAAACAATTCCAAGAGATGTCTTCAATTTCGCCACATTGGCGACAGCGGAAATGATGGTGAGGATCGACGTTGGCGTCATATCGGGACACGCCCTCTTCTAATAAGACTTCTCGTACTAGTCCTACATCTCGTAGGGCTTGCAACGAGCTATACACCGTCGCTTGAGAAGAAATGGGAAAATCCTGATTTAGATCCTGTAGTAGATGTTCTACGGTTGGATGATCGGTCCGAGACAGCAAATTGGCATACACCGCATAACGTTGGGGTGTTACTCGGAGACCTTTCTCCTTTAAAACTTGCACGATGGTGTCGGCAGACTGCTTCATTATTTTTTTTGTAAAACAGCAAATACTATTGCGGCAATTTATTCACCAATTATAGAGGCAAAACTTGCATTGCTTCTATAAAATATAGTATTTCTTAAAAATAAGTATATATTACTATTGAATTATTCGTAAATAAGAATTATTCTTAGATGTGTGGAGGCGATTGCCGACACCTGTTCACCCCAACACATGAGGAATAACATGGCTGTATTTGCAACTGAGCGAGTACCTGACGTCGTCTTTAAGACCCGAGTTCGGGATGAGTCCGTTTCCGGTCCCAACCCCTATCGTTGGGAAGACAAAACCACCCAGGATATTTTTGGTGGTAAGCGAGTGGTTGTGTTCTCCCTACCCGGTGCATTTACCCCCACTTGCTCATCGACACACTTACCTCGCTATGAGGAACTATACGAAGAAATTAAAGCCCAAGGGGTTGATGGTGTCATCTGCCTTTCGGTTAATGATGCATTTGTGATGTTCCAATGGGGCAAGCATCAAGGTGCTAAGAATGTTTTCTTACTTCCCGACGGCAATGGTGAGTTTACTCGCAAGATGGGCATGTTGGTGGACAAATCTAACCTAGGCTTCGGCATGCGCTCTTGGCGCTATTCGATGGTTGTCAATGATGGCAAAATCGAAAAAATGTTTATCGAAGCTGATTATGGCGATAACTGCCCTACAGACCCCTTTGAAGTATCTGATGCCGATACGATGTTGGCCTATCTCAAGGGTGTCCATGCCAATGCAGCAACTACGGCTGCTGCGGTTGGCTAAATATCTTGGGCCAACGTCCAACGATGGAGTGGGTCGGCTGACCCGCTCTGTTGTGTCTTGGATTGATTAGGCTAAAGTGAAACGCAATTAAATCTGCAAAGGAGGGAAGACGATGAGTTATGACTATGATTTGTTTGTGATTGGTGCGGGCTCAGGTGGTATTGCAACGGCCCGGCGAGCAGCTCAATATGGTGCCAAAGTAGGCATTGCAGAATATGACCGTTTGGGTGGCACCTGCGTCAATCGAGGCTGTGTACCGAAAAAGCTGATGGTCTATGCTTCTCACTTCCCTTCTCAGTTTGATGCTGCCACGGGGTATGGCTGGAGCCCAGTCGAGAGTAAATTGGACTGGCTCAAAATGATCACGGCAGTGAATGATGAAGTAACTCGACTCAATGGCATCTATCAGAAGATGCTGGATAACTCTAAAGTCGAGGTTTATCGTGGTCGAGCGGCGTTAGTGGATGCCCATACGGTGACCATTGGTGATCAAAAGGTAACCGCCGATAAAATTTTAGTAGCGGTGGGGGGTAAGCCCGTCAAGCCGGACAGTATTCCCGGCATCGAACATGCCATCACGTCAGACGATATTTTCAACCTGAAAGAGCAGCCTAAACATCTAGTTGTCCTCGGTGGTGGCTATATCGGTATTGAGTTTGCCTGCATTCTCAAGGGATTAGGGTCGGACGTGACGTTGATGATTCGGGCTGACAAAATTTTGCGCGGCTTTGACGACGATATCCGCTCAGAAATTCAAGAGGCGATGCAGAAGCATGGCATCCGAGTGCTGAATAATATGACGGATCTTGCCATTGCCAAATCCGATACGGGTCTCCAAATCACCGTTAAGCAGGCGAACAATGCCGAAGAAACCATCCTGGCGGATGCTGTAAGCCTAGCGGCAACAGGCCGTATCCCTAACTTGGAGGGATTGGGGATTGAAAATACGGCGATAGAAGTAGACGGTGGTGCGATCTCAGTGGATGACTATAGCCAAACAGCGGAACCCAATATTTATGCTGTCGGTGACTGTACAGATCGAATCAATTTAACGCCCGTTGCAATTAATGAAGGACGTGCCTTTGCGGATACCCATTTTGGCGGAAATTCTCGCCAGATGAGCTATGACAATGTGGCGACGGCCATCTTCACCACCCCAGAAGCAGCCACCGTTGGACTCACGGAAACAGAGGCACAGGAAAAATATGGTGAGGACAAGATCAAGGTGTATCGAAGTCGCTTCCGCCCCATGTATTACACCCTCCCCAATCATGATGAGAAAACGCTGATGAAACTGATCGTTAATACCGAAACTGATCAGGTTCTGGGGGCACATATGGTGGGTGACCATGCGGGAGAAATTATTCAAGGGGTCGCGATCGCAGTCAAGATGGGAGCCACAAAAGCCCAGTTTGACGCTACTGTCGGCATTCACCCGAGTTCTGCCGAAGAATTTGTAACAATGCGCTAAGCAAAATGTCACTTTTTAGAATTGAGGGGGCACTTTAAGCTCAGGAATCTGGTATCGAGAGATTCCTCCTCAGAGGATTTGACCCCTGACTTCATGTCAGGGGTTTCTTTATTGGAATCTAGCGATTTTTAGCCCGCTTTCACCAAGACGGTATCTCCCTCTAGTTTCGCTTCATAGGTGGGAAGTGGATCTTTGGCGGGACCATTGGCAACGGTTCCATCTGCCTTAAATTTGGATCCATGACATCCACAGTCTAAGGTTCCTCCTTCAGCATTCCAGTCCACGGGACATTGACTATGGGTACATTGATTTTTGAAAGCAACGACCTTTGTTTTGTCATCAGGACTGAGAATGACGAGTAGGGGGGCACCACCAAAGTCTTCCATGACTACAGACCCACTGCTTTCTAGGTCTGCCAGCTTACCGACTTCGGTAAACCCATCCGCCGTGGTGACTGGGGCAGGGGCTTCGGCAGTATCAGTGGATTCGGGTGAAGAAGATGCTTCTGGTGTGTCACTCGAGGTGCAAGCTGCGAGCACCACGGGTAAGCTGCTGGCTAATGTGCCAACCCCTACCCAAGAAAGAAATGTACGACGATCCATTCAGTGTTCTCCTGTATCTGAGATACGGACTTCGCTGGTTATTATGCCTGATCTAGTTTCAATTCGTTGTACTGCAGCGATATAAAACCTCAATCACATTAGTATCTAGACCCTTCTAACTCAGAAGAGGGCTTCAGGGAGAATTTGACCAGCAACTCAAATGACTGGGTTAAAAGATATGCAATAATTTGTTACATTCAAGATCTGGACTGTTCAAGAGGCAGTTCCAAACCATTGTTAGAGAAGAAAAAGCATGCGTGTTGCAATTGTAGGTGCGGGTCTGGCAGGGATGGCCACCGCAGTTGACTTAGTTGATGCGGGTCACGAAGTAGAACTATATGAAGCTCGTCCCTTTGTCGGCGGTAAAGTCAGCAGCTGGATCGATGACCAAGGCAATCATATTGAAATGGGCCTGCATGTCTTCTTCGGCAACTACCGTCGCTTGTTTGCACTCATGGCAAAGGTGGGGGCTTTAGATCACTTCCTACTGAAAGAGCATGTCCATAACTTTGTCAATAAAGGTGGGCGTTTAGGGGCCTTAGATTTTCGCTTTCTGATTGGGGCTCCTTTCAATGGTTTGAAAGCCTTTTTCACGACTTCTCAGCTGTCGTTGCGGGACAAGATCCAGAATGCGATCGCACTCGGTACCAGCCCCATTGTTCGTGGCCTAGTGGACTACGAAGGGGCGATGCGCAACATTCGTGCCCTAGATAATGTCAGCTTTGCCGATTGGTTCCGCCGTCATGGAGGTAGCAATGGCAGTATCAAACGCATGTGGAACCCCATTGCCTATGCCCTTGGGTTTATCGACTGCGAAAATATTTCCGCCCGCTGCATGCTCACCATCTTTCAGATGTTTGCTGTCCGCCGAGAAAACTCCATGCTGCGGATGCTAGAAGGCTCGCCTCAAGAATATCTGCATCAACCGATCATCAACTATTTAGAAGAGCGGGGCGTTAAATTCCACCTCCGTCGGCGCACCTTAGAAGTTTTGTACGACAATAAGGACGACGAAACCCATATTACCGGCCTCCGAGTTGCCAAAGAAGACGGGGATGAAATCATTACGGCAGATGCCTATGTCTGTGCCTGTGATGTCCCAGGGATTAAACGGCTGATTCCTGATGATTGGCGGCATTGGTCTGAATTTGACAATATCTATAAACTTGATGCAGTCCCCGTTGCCACGGTCCAGCTGCGCTTTGATGGCTGGGTCACCGAAATGAACGACCCCCAGGCTCGTAAACAGGTAGAAAAAGCAACAGGCTTGGATAACCTCCTCTATACCGCCGATGCCGACTTCTCTTGCTTTGCCGACCTCGCTCTCACTAGCCCCAGCGATTACTATAAGGAAGGGGAAGGCTCATTGATGCAGCTGGTACTCACCCCAGGCGATCCCTTTATCAAAAAGAGCAACGAAGAAATTGCCAACCATGTCCTCAAACAAGTCCAAGAGCTGTTCCCTTCGTCCCACGACTTGAATATGACTTGGTACAGTGTGGTCAAACTGGCCCAGTCTCTCTATCGGGAAGCCCCTGGCATGGAGCCTTACCGACCCCATCAAAAAACCCCCATTCCTAACTTTTTCCTGGCGGGGAGCTACACCAATCAAGACTATATCGATAGTATGGAAGGGGCTACAATTTCCGGCCACCAGGCTGCCCAAGCCATCTTAGAAAGCGCGACTACGATTCAGCAACTGAGTGAGAAATATCCATGTCAGATTGGCTAGAACATAGTGAACAAGTTGAGGTCCCCGTCAGCATTGAGGCAGCATGGGATCTCTGGTCTAATTTAGAACTGATGCCCCAGTGGATGAATTGGATTGATTCCGTTGAGATCCTCAAAGACAAACCCGAGTTATCCCAGTGGACCCTTTCGGGGGGTGGCCTAACCTTTACCTGGTTGTCTCGCATCCTTAAAGAAATTCCCAATCAAATTATTCAATGGGAATCTGTGGATGGCCTACCCAATCGAGGGGCGATTCGCTTTTATGATCGCAAACAAGATACTAGCGTTGTGAAGCTAACGGTTGCCTATAAGATTCCTGGTGTCGTAGGACAATTCATGGACAACCTGTTTCTAGGAAATGTGGTGGAATCTAATCTAAGAAGTGATTTACAGCGTTTTCGAGAGTATGCCATTCAACATCACTCATAGATGGGCACGGTTGTTGAGAAACTGGGGCTAGTCGCTGCGGCAATCCTCATGCTTCCGGCTACCGCCGAGGCAGCAAATCTAGAGCACTTACAACAGTTAAAGCAGACTCACTCCTGTGAAAATTGCGATCTGAGTCATGCTGATTTACGGGTCTTAGATCTTGAAAAGACTGACCTCAGTTATGCAAATTTGAGTAGTGCGAATTTGAGTGGCATGAACTTGAATCATGCCAACCTTAGTGGGGCAAATTTAACGGCGGCAAATTTTACGGCGGCGAATCTAGCCAGGGCAAATCTTAAAGGAGCATTCAATCAAAGTCAATGTGATGATGTATTTGCAGATTTAGCTCAGTTGGGTGCATTTGCAGTTTGGAACCAATCCCGTCAATCTGATCATGCTTTTGCCTGTTCTATGACGGAACTGATCGATTTGGCACGCATCGCGGGCGTTTTACACACAGTGTCATCGGAATATAAGGATATTCCGATTAGCTTTCAATTCATGGCTGTTCAGTTCAGAACAATGGGTGTAGCGTTAGAACGCGAGCGAACAAGCTTTTATAAAGCGAATCTCCAAAATGCCAATTTAGAGGATGCTCGCGGGCGTATTTAGCGGATCGGGGATGCCTTAGTTTTCGGAATGGTCACCTCTGGGAATAAGGAGTCAAACCGTTCATTGACCCAGGCAATTCTCAAGATCAGTAAATGGTTGAAACCATCCTCACTCCAGCGCATGCCAACTCCCTTAAAGCGCTGCTGAATCAACCACTTGCATGCACTTTCAACCATTCCTGACCCGAGAGGAATCTGTTGCTGTTCAAAGTGCCGATAACGGATGTGGTTATGATGGCGTTGGAAATAAGCCTGCACCTGGAGCAACGTTGAAAAAGACTTTCCCGTTAACAGTTGTGAGTGAATCAATATCGTCAAGGACCGTAATACAAGTAGGTGTTGCCCGTGTCGCAATTGGTGTCGCCAGTGCCGGAACCAGGCTTGGGCTTGAGCAGAGCGGGCATCTCCAAACATCGCTTTAGTTGCTCGTGCCAGATGGCCTGCTGAATGAAAAAAGTCGAGGACTGCCACAGCACAATGAGAGAACAAGGTGCGATAGACTCGCCAGAAGCCTCGTCCCCCATCACTGAGCCAGATGACTTTTGGAGCAGATTCAAAGTCTTGTTTGTGAGCTTCGAGTTGAAGTAAAGGGATGAACTGGTCGATATCGCCCAATACTGCCACCAGTCTTCGACGCAGTAATTGGGGGACCTCCTTTTTAGCTCGGGTAACCCGTGTTCCCAGGCGAGCTAAGATGGCGACTTTGACTTCTCGCCACTGGATTTTTCCCTTGGGTGAGTTCGGGGTGGGGCGAAAGGGGACCATCACACCATCGGCGGCAATGGCCAAAGGTAGAGCAGATAACATCTCTGAAATCGCTTCACAAGGGGCCTGAGTCCCTGATGATTGAGCGTTGAGTTGAGCTTCTAATTCCTGCTGAGCTTTGTTACCCACGGATTGCACCCAGTTCCACAAACTGGATGGACTCACGGATAGACCACTCCACTGACCCAGCATCCAACTGGCCAGTTCATAGGGCATGAACAGACTCAACAAGCAGCCCAGACGCACCAGTTCTTCGCTGCTGTGCTGATAGGGGGCAATCCCAATGGCTTGATCCAGGGGAGTCAACAGACTGCCTGGACATCCTTTGGGACAACGGCCCACCCGTCGCTTTCAAGAGATAGTGCCTACCAGTGTCTGCATCTGACGAGATTCCCATCCCTTCGAATGTAAGCGGGTTCCGCAGGTAGTACATACAGGCCATACAAATACTGCTTTCGCGCGCCTTGAGAGTTCATCCTCCAGAAGACAGCGAGCTAGAAACAAGCCCATTTGCAGAACGATATAAACCATCTGACTCAGGCTGGTTGATACTTTGAGTGCTTCAGTTTGTTCTAGAAATTCGTCATGGGCTAGCACGGTTAGCAATTGCGATGGTAGGGTCATGATAGTTTTTTGGTTCGGGTACAGGATCTATTGTCCTTGACCCGTTTTTCTTTGAGCCATGCATCCCCGATCCTTTGCTTACGCCCGATGCTCGCTTACAAGGAGCAGATTTTCGGTTAGCCCAATTAGATCGAGCTAATCTGAGCAATGCCAACTTGAGCAATTCCCTCTTTTTTGCAACTTCACTGGGGAATATAAAGGTTGATCGTTTAAATAGTAATTATGTTGATATTGCTGTTGTTAGACAATATTTGCAAAACAGCCTCAATAAGATGATTCAGGTATGGCTAGCCCAAGCCAAGCGTGCGATTGAGCTGAATGCTCGCACTACGATTGGCATCATCATTCGGAGTCAGCAGGCTTTTCATCTTAATCATGAGCGGTTTGCGCTTGAATTAGATGAACTGCAGGTTGATGTTAGCCAACTTTCAGAAAAATATATATTTGAGCTATTTGCCCTTCAAGCTCCCGTATCAGATGCATTCCCTTCAGAGAAAAACCGAGCCGTATGGATTGTGGCACGTCCTCGTAAACCACAGTGGCAAAGCTATATCGGTTTAGTCTGGCTGGGCTTACAAGGTCCGACATTCAGCTTTAGTCAGGACCGGACAGCACAACCCTTCTCTCTATCTATAGTGTGTGGCTCTAACCAATTCGCTCAAGTCCCTTTGCCCCCTAGATTGAAAAACCAAGGCCTCAATCGTAGCGATGCCATGTGCCCACAAGGATACTCCCTAGTGAAATAATAATTTTGCATCCCCTGTACATCTCATAACGGATGTCACTTGACGATTCAAGGTGAATTTGAAATGCAAACTTTGCAAGCAAAACCCAAAACACGAGTCTATTACTTTGATGCTTTAAAAACGATCTCTATTTGTTTAGTTTGCATCTATCACTACAATGCCTTAAATCTTGACATCATTAATAACCCTGGCTTGGGAGTGTATATAAACTACTTGTTCTATGGCCTTTCCAGTATGGCAGTTCCATTGTTTTTTATGGTTAATGGAGCTTTGCTATTAAATAGACCTTATCAGTTAAAAAAGCATATTAGAAAGACTATTTATCTATACGTATTGTTGAATCTATGGAGCTTAATTTCTCTCACCCTCTTTATTCCCATTGAAGGAACGACCTATTCCATTAAGGAATTTCTGAGCTCATGGTTTCTTCTGAAAGTGCATGTGAGTAACCATCTATGGTTTCTGCAAGCCTTGGTGTCTGTCTATTTATTGTTTCCTGTGATTAAGGCTGTATATGACTTGGAAGACAATAAATTAACTTTGAAAATATTATGCTTTGTGGTTTTTATATTTTCATTTGGTAGCTTATTTCTCCATACTATATTGAATGTAGCTGAAACCGTCTTGGGTTTTAACTATATCAACTCCAACAGTTTTAATTTCTTCCCTGGCATCAACCCCTTTAATCAGTACTCCTATGCATATATCTATTTTATTTTGGGCGGTGTCCTGGCTGATCAGTTTTCACCCGATAAGATAGGGTCTGAAAGGACGATATCTCTAAGGCGAATTAGCTTATTCTCATTCTTGTTGGCCTGGATGTCTTTGTTCTTGTATGGGGTGATGACAACCGTTTCTAGCCAATCTTTTTACGATACTGTTTGGAATGGATACTATTCCATGATGACATTGGTCATGTCAGCCGCCTGCTTTTATTTTCTGTCTAGTTTGTCTTATGGCAATAAGATATTAAATTCTGTCTTTGTGGTGGTGGGGACCAGTACGTTTGGGATCTATCTGCTCCATCGATTTGTCGGTGCTGTATCTATTAAATATTTTCAAAATATTCCATTTTCTACTAACTTGGTGCCAAATCTGCTGTACAGCTTTTGCGTTGTAGCCGTCACATTATTAGCTGTTCAAGTCTTAAAAGCGATTCCTCTGTTCAGAAGAACGATCGATCTCTAGCATTAAGTTCACATAGGTATTGCCAGGCAGTCAGCTCTTTGGGACTGAAAGGGTCTGACTTATTGGATAAAAAAGACTTAACCCTGAGCATAGCGACATAGAACTTTGAGAGAAGACGAGATCTTGGTTGGAGACTTTAATATTTCTGGGATCTTAAAGGTCACAATCCCTTTCGCTCTAGCCTGAGAATTGTTGCACCCAGGTGAGTAGATGAACCCTAGTCCATGCTTAGATAAGCAGTGGGTTGATGATGTGCACTGCAATGGGATTGTAAAAACTTTTGGTGAAGTCCACTGCCTCTTCCAAGCCCCGACAGGGTTGGTCCCTAGACGATCGAGATCCAGCTGCGATCGCAGCTTTAATACCGCGCTGGCAGTGGTTTTACGATTATTATTTTCGGGTTCAAACTAGTGGCTGGCACCATGTGCCTGCAGAGAAAGCCCTATTCGTTGGCTCCCATAATGGCGGCTTTGCAGCGCCCGACCTACATATGTTTATGTATGACTGGTTTTGTCGTTTTGGGGCTGAACGACCGATTTATGGCCTGATGCATAAAGGCATGTGGCGGGTTAATCCCAGGGTGGCAGAATTTGCCACTCTGGGGGGAGCGATTCGTGCCTATCCGACGGTAGCGAGGACTGCCTTGCAGAGTGGAGCTAGCGTTGCGGTGTTTCCAGGGGGTGCCCAGGATGTGTTTCGGCCCCATCGACTGCGGGACCGGATTTATTTTTGCGATCGCAAAGGGTTTATCAAGTTAGCCTTACAAGAAGCCGTTCCCATTATTCCCTTCATTTCCTGGGGAGCCCATGACACCTTAGTGGTGTTAGCCGACTGTTATGACTTGATGAAACAGCTGCATGATCTTGGGCTGCCCTGGCTGTTAGAGACTGACCCGACTATTTTCCCCATTTATCTGGGTTTACCCTGGGGACTGAGCATCGGACCTTTGCCCAACTTTCCGTTACCCATGCAAATTCACACACGGATTTGTCCACCCATTCACTTTGAGCGATATGGCAGACAGGCAGCGAAGGATAAGGCCTATGTTCAAGACTGCTATGATCTGGTGGTTAGTACCATGCAAGATGCCTTGGATCAGCTCATCCTGAACGCCAGTGGGTTTGAATCTGGATGCCAGTAGATACTGAGTGCTGGTGATTCCTTCGCACCAAAGATATGTTTGGATTTTCGGTTGTTTGCGATCGCAACTCTGTCTCATCAGCATACCAACAGACGTTTTGTACTGATGGTAGCCAACCAACGATTCGTAGAAGTTTGATCACCCGACCTCGGGCAGATAAACACCAAGGGAATTACGCATTTCGATCACCCTGAGGGGAACGATAGCTAGCGCAGCCAATCCTGGCAATGGCTACTCCATAGGTTTTATGACTCAAACTTCCCGATTTCTTCCCGAATTTTGACTGCTTTTCTTCACCTAAATTAAATACAGTCAAAATAAAGCACTAAATATACAGTGTATAAATTCTTCCAAGACTAAACTTCTATCTCGCATCTAGAGCAAGATCTGCTGTTGCAGACAAAAATTTCCTTGTTCTTTGCATTGTATAGAGAACGATGTGTTGAAGATGTGTGTTTCACAAAATATACCGTCTGCCCTTTAGAACCGACATCAAAATATAGTAATGATTGAAAAAACTGTGACCATGCACTATTTCAACAATGCTATTGTGCATCCTTCAGCCACCATGACTGAAGACATATCAATTTACGATTTTCTCAACTTAGTGAATTGCTTCAGTGGTGTGGTCAAAGTCTTTTTGGGTGCAAATGTAACCGCTAACTATTTGAGGGAGACTAAGCCGGAGTTTGCCTATTTGGCTGACTTTGAAATTGATCGAAATGCACAGTTTCAATTTCGAGGAGATGGCAATCGAAAAATTACTGCTATTATCCATCTGGGCTTCAAACTCTGGTTTAATGCGTTTTTAAAACGAGTATCGGTTCTCATTCAGAATTTACCGGAACTCATCAAGTTGGAATGTAATAAGCAAGATAAATCGACGGTTTTATCACTGCTTCCGGCTGGATACTTATGTGAAGTCGGTGATCTGCAAGAAACCAATACGGCCTTATTCTGACTTTTTACTCATATTCAACCCATGATGCAGAGTTCACAATGCTCAAGGGGTTGGTTGGTTGAGTAAAGATTACTTTGGCAAATATCCTTCGACTAGGCAATCTTCACCGACAATATGCCAGCGCACCCGTTCTAGTTGAAGGGCTTCGGTCATTTTATTGAATCCCAAATCTCCCACAGGGGAAGGAGCATTTTGGCCCCCCACAATTTTGGGCGCAATAAAGGCCAAGACTTTCTGGACGGAACCATCTGCGATCGCACGGGCAGACAAAGTCCCTCCACATTCCCATAAGACTGACAGCAGCTCCTTCTGGCCTAGATAGCTCATCACCGTTTGTGGGGTGAGCTCATCTAAGTTCACGACTTCTACGCCCTGCTGTTCCAGATAGGCCTGTCCATCAGAATTAGGATGACCTTGGGTTAACACCATTGTAGGAGCGACGTCTGTTTCCCATAAATGTGCCGTTTGCGGCAAATCAAGGGTCCGGCTCAACACCACCCGCAGCGGATTATTGGGAGGCTGATGCGAATCGGTCTGGTGATGAGTTGTTAAATGGGGATTATCCCTGCGGACCGTATTGCCACCGACAATGACGGCATCACAGGTTGCCCGTAGTCGATGCACATGGGAGCGGGCGATTTCTTGGGTAATCCAAGTGCTATGGCCGGCTGTCGTGGCAATTTTGCCATCTAAGGTCATGGCATATTTAAGGATGCCAAACGGGCGCTGATATAAGACTCGATGAACAAAGGCCTCATTAACGCGTTGACAGTCAGACTCTTCCACCCCTGTGATCACCTGAATCCCTGCAGCCCGAAGTCGCTCAATCCCCTTGCCCGATACCCGTGGATCTGGATCGACCATCCCCACTACCACCGTGGCCACCCCCGCTTTCACCAGGGCTTCTGAACAGGGCGGGGTGCGACCAAAGTGATTACACGGTTCTAAACTGACATAGGCTGTAGCGCCTTTGGCTTTATCCCCTGCAGCTCTAAGGGCAAATACTTCGGCATGGGGTTCTCCAGCCTTGGGATGATAGCCTTCACCCACAATTTCTCCATCCCGCTCAATCACACATCCCACTAGGGGATTAGGACTCGTAAAACCAGCGGCCTGCTGAGCGAGCTGTAAACAGCGCTGCATCATTTGTTGGTGATGGGGATTACTGTTCACACCATTTGTTGAAGGAGTGGACTGGTCTGACAAAGGATGAATCTCCATTACGGCTATTCACTTATATAGGGCTACAAAAGGGCAGGCATATCCTTACTCTAGTTGAGCGTAACGTGGAATGGTGCTGAGGCGATATCAATCAAACCCCTTTCTCCGATAATCGCAATAGATTGCCCCGGACGGCCTAGCCATCCGTGAGTACACTAGAAAGCGTGAATCAGGACTAAACGACCTATGATTACCCCAATCCTTTCATTGCTCTGTGTCGGGGTATCCTATGGACTCCTCGGTTGGCACCTCTCGGCCTACCATATTGGCTGGGCGATGGGGTCTTGGTTCGTCGCGATTTCCCTCACCATCTTGCTGTTTTGGGGGGAAGAAGTGACCAAGCGGATGTTCCGTTTGGGACCTAGAGGAGTTGTCTCTATGCTGATTCTGAGTGGCATCATCACGATGGCAGTTGCAGCTTCCACTCTGTTTGGCATGATTGTGGTGCTGTTAGCTTCCCAAACCCTGGCACGGCTCGAATTACAATCGGCGGGTCTCAGTCGCCGGCTCACCCTTTTGCTGATGGTTGTTTTGTCTATTAGCACCCTCAGCGCTGGCTGGATAGCGGGTATTGATTACCCGAGTAGTAAATATTGGCTGACCTCTTTTCTGATGTCTGGGCAATAAAATCTACAACGATCATCTATTGCCAATAAAAAAGGGAAGCAATAAATTACTCCCCTTTACAACCTCAGGAATGGTTCCTGAGGTTGATTTATAACTAAGACCTGTTAACGGTTTATTAATAAATCAACGGCTTATTAAAATGGGTGTTGTTTACTTAAAACCAACCGCTGCTTGCCAAACGAAAGCAAGCGCCAAAAAGAAAAGTGGAATAGCAGGCATAACATCCACAATCGGGGCAAAAACGGAGAAGGCTTCAGGTAGTTTCGCCAACAGCAGAACTGCTTCCATGAATAAATGTTCCTTCCAACATAGCTTTTTGAATCAATAAATATCTTAACATGAAACCTGCTGCCAAAAAATCAATCCTTGACCTAGGGATGGAAGGGCATGTAAGGGATCTACCCGTATAGTCTCTATACTCGCCGTTCCCATGAGTCCCTGTAAATGACTCTCATTAGATGCTTGAGAAACGATTAATCTAGCTGCGTATCGGAAGAAGACAGCCATGTTCCAAAGACTTGCTGAAACTGATTATCAAGGATTGCCTGCCGAATACGCTGGGTAAAGCCAATTAGCTCCGTAATATTGTGAATACTCAAGAGGGTATAGGCGAGGAGTTCGCGTGATCGAAGCAAATGACTCACATAGGCCCGCGTAAAATTCTGGCAGGTATAGCAAGGACAGGCAGAGTCTAGAGGAGTAAAGTCTTCCCGGAATCGATTGTTCTTGAGATTCCACCGTTCTCCGGCGACTAAGGCATTCCCATGGCGGGCTAATCGAGTCGGAATCACACAGTCAAACAAATCAATCCCGGCAGCAATAGCTTGCACCATCTCTCGGTAGGTACCCACCCCCATGAGATAACGGGGTTTATTGATGGGTAATAGCGGCGTTGTTACTTTGACGATTTTTTCAATCAGTTCCGGGGGCTCCCCCACGCTAACGCCGCCAATGGCATAACCTGGCAAATCAAATTCCACCACGGATCGGGCTGCAGCTTGACGCAAGTCGGCAAAAGTCCCCCCCTGGACGATGCCAAATAGAGCCTGATCCGGTCGTTGATGTGCCTTAACGCAACGGGCTAGCCAGCGCTGGGTTCGTTCCGTGGCAGCTTGAATGGCATCTCGACTGGCAGGATAGGGAGGACATTCATCAAAGGCCATAATCACATCAGCCCCCAGGGCATTTTGAATTGCCATGGAGATTTCTGGAGAGAGATGGATCATTTGACCATCCCGGGGAGATCGGAAACTCACCCCCTCTTCGGCGATGGAACGCATGTCGCTGAGGCTAAAGACTTGAAACCCCCCTGAGTCGGTCAAAATTGGCCCTGACCAGTTCATAAATTGATGTAGGCCACCCGCTTGCTCAACGATGTGTTCACCGGGCTGCAAATGCAAATGATAGGTATTGGCCAAAACCATCTGAGCTCCCGTCTCTTGCAGTTGAGCTGGGGTCAAGGTTTTTACATTGGCTAACGTTCCCACCGGCATAAATCGGGGTGTCTCTACAGGACCATGAGGGGTATGAAAGGTCCCGACACGGGCCTGGGTTTGGGAGCAGTGTTTATGACATTCAAACTGAAACTGATTGCTCAAAACAACCTCAATATCGCGATGGCCTCTGTCAAAATATCAGGTTTATCCTGCATGCCCAGAACGTTAAGACAAAAAAACACCGACGCTCTTGCTAGAGAAGAAAGTCGGCGAATATAACTTGAAATAGAGTTTGTTTAGCAGTTGGTATTGAAACAACAGCTATGCTCATTAGCAGCGTGCTTAGAGACTGCTAGAAGTGGCTTCAGTAGAGAAGAACACCTGTTGGATGGTAAACCAGCCAGAGCTCTAAAGCATGGCGGGTGAGCAGCAACAGGCTAGCGGATACGGACACGATAAACAAACCCATCATTAAGTTAGAGGTAAACAGCTCTAACCCTTGACTTTGCTGCGAGACATGGTCATTCAGATCTCTGATATCAGTATCGAGCTGCTCGAACTGATCCAGGATGCTTTGTTTGAAAGCATATGTATTTTGAGTAATCCAGGTCATAGTTCCTCCTATGAGATTACGCGAGGGAGCATCCATTGGTTAAAGATCCCAAAGGGCTGTGCTTAAGAAGATAGAAGGGTGCTGTAATAGCCACTTTCTACTGATTCTCAAGATCACTAAAGATGGCAAGCCTGAACCGATCGGAATCTGAGCTTTAGGCTATAGGTTCTTGGGTTCAAAGGCAATTTGCCCAACCTAAAATATATCAAACTTACTGAACGCTACCCGTCTCCTCTGTCCTTCAAAGCGGAGATCTACCCTAAAACTATTTGGGTAAGGGTAGCCATAGAAGGTGACTCTGGGGTTATCTCCATTTCACACGCTATATTCAAAGACAAACCCTGTGCTCATCGTCTAGGGTAGATACTGATGTTGAGATGCAAACGTTAGCCGTTCATACTTCAACCCTTGCTTCTAGCCGTTCACCCGCTCAGACACTAACTTTTTAGGAAGACTTTGAATGTCCCAATTGGGTAGTGGATTAACCCTATTTCTAAGCCTTATGGTTGAGGCCATGCCATTTTTGATTTTTGGCGTGTTGGTCTCAGGCGTGCTGCTGATATTTATCGATGAGAAGCGGTTAGTTGCCATGTTTCCCAAAAATCCACTTTTGGGAGCCCTCTCTGGCAGTCTGTTTGGCTTTCTATTTCCGGTGTGTGAATGTGGGAATGTCCCTGTTGCTCGACGCTTGTTGATTCAGGGGGCGTCTGCGCCGGTGGCCATTGGCTTTTTGCTAGCAGCACCAACCATCAATCCTGTGGTGATTTGGGCAACTTGGACGGCATTTCCCGATCAGCCCGAGATTGTGATTTTGCGAGTGGTGTTTTCCTTTGCGATCGCAACTATTATCGGTTGGGTATTTAGCTGGCAATCCGATCTCAAACCCTTTTTGCAACCCAACATCGCGGCGCTAATGCCTGTTAGCTCCTCATCGGCAGAATCGACTGAGGTTCCAGGGCTATTAAAATCGGGGACTTACATCTTAAATCAAACCGGTAAACCGATTCCTCTTGAGGCCGCCAACTTGGACGCCGTTATGGCCATCGCTTCTCCACAACCTAAATCCCTATGGGATAAGCTCCCACTTTTGCTAGACAACACCATCCAAGAATTACGAGAGATGGGTGGTGTCTTAGTGCTGGGCAGCTTATTTGCAACCATCATTCAAGTATCAGTTCCCCGTAATATCATCCTTGCCATCGGTCAAGGCCCAGTGACTTCGGTATTTGCCATGGTGATTTTAGGGGGCATTATTTCTATCTGTTCGACAGTAGATGCGTTTTTTGCCCTTTCTTTCGCCTCCACTTTTACCAGTGGCGCCCTCCTTGCCTTTCTGGTCTTTGGCCCCATGTTTGACCTTAAAAGTATGGGCTTACTATTAATGGTCTTTAAACCACGGGCTGTTTTTTACATCTTTGCCATGATCTTTCAACTGACCTTGGTTTTTACCCTGATCATTAATCTATGGATTAGTTAAAGACAGGCCCTATGACAGCAAAACGTATGCGAACTAAACTGCTCCCTTACCTGTCAGAAGGGTTGGCGACGTTGGCCCTCTGCCTGTGGGGGATTTTGATCCTGCAATATTGGCGGTCTGGCAAACTGGGGCTGCTGATTCATCCCAACTACTATGGCTTGACCCTTGCCGCAGGCTGTTTTCTACTGATGTTGACGAGTCTCCAGATCCTAAAACTCTGGCGACGGCGAGTTCCCATGCGTTCTCAGCACCTATCTTTACTATCGCCACCTGTGATGAGCGGTATTATGCTGACCGCTGCCTTGATTGGATTACTGGTTACTCCCCGGCCTTTTACGAGTCAAACAGCGATTCAACGGGGATTACAAGATAAAACCATGGTTACTCGGGCGAGCCCTCAAGCGTTCCGAACCACGAGTCAACCCGAAAATCGGACGCTGTTGGAGTGGATTCGCACCCTGGATGTTTATCCAGAACCCGATGCCTATGCCGGTCAAAAGGTGAATGTTGATGGTTTTGTTGTCTACCCAGAAGACTTGTCAGATAATTACTTCACATTGACGCGCTTTGTGATTAGTTGTTGTGCTGCAGATGCTTATCCTGTGGGTTTGCCAGTGAAGTTAAAGCAAAGTCGCAAAACCTATGCAGTGGATTCCTGGCTGGCCATTCAAGGCGAAATGGTGACGGAGACCTTGAATGGCCAGCGCCAGCTTGTTATTCAAGCCCAGACTCTCAAATCTATTCCTGAGCCGGATAATCCTTACTACTACTAGAGATTGCTTCGACGTTTCACATAGTTTGTTGCTTAAAGCACAGTTCGGTGGAGGATTTTATCGCTACAGTAGCGCGTGAATGCTGTGAGTGCTCTGGCAAAGCTTAATTGTGGCTACCCTTTTTTCAGGCTGGATAAAATCCCGTATTTCTACGGAGAATAAGTAATTCATCGATCAACTATATTCTTTCTAGAAAGATTAATTAAAGATTTCTTATATTACTTATGATTTATACACGGCAAGAGTTGTAACCACTTTGGTAAGAGTCTCAAAGTTGCTCTTTTTAACATTGAAGTATGATCAGTGATAATACTGAAGCCGTCTCGGGGCTTACTATGTTTGAGGGCATTAAGAAATTCTTTAGCCGTCAGCAGCACATGACCACCAATCTAGTGCTGTACATAAGCCTAAAGCTTGGGTCTTCGGCCTATAGCAGCATCTTCAACTTGTTTGACTATCAAGCAAGACTTAGTTATCGGGGGGAATGAAAGATGCTTCAAACAAATTGTCTTCACTTAGGCAAACAAGAAGCAATGACCGCTTTTGATACTGGAGTTAAAAAATCTACAGCTGAAACCCTGAGGGATCTGATTCATGCATATCCTTCTGGCCGGGTTGTGATTCGAGATCCAAGTGATCTATCGATTGGATGGCGAGTCTCTTTCAGTCAGGGGCGGGTCAATTTTGCCGAAAGCATTGTGGGTAACCAAGAGCGCTTATCTTACTTACTACAGCGCTGCATGCCTCAGTTCGAGGGGTCTCACCCTCAAGAATCCGTTTCTGATTATTCTTTTCTCTGCCACCTGTGGCAAGCCGATTATATTTCCCATGATCAGCTCCGGGATTTGCTGACGGCCATCACCCAAGAAGCTCTGATTCATGCTTTGGCTATCCCCCATGCTCAGTATCAATTTGAGGCCAATATTCAGATTGACCCTATTTTGTTATGCATGTCTTTGTGGGATCTGGTCTTACCCGTTGAGCAGACGATTAATCAATGGACATTGCTCAGCGCTGAGATTCAATCTCCGTTTTCGCGACCCTATATTACCGATGCCGATAAGTTTGCTGAATATGCAGACTATGTTAGCGAAAGCCTCCCTCATCTGGACCATTTAACCCATGCTCTAGAACAAGAACAGTGCTTGTATCAGTTGGCCCATAACCTGAGTGTCAAAGTTGGCGATTTGGCCATTTCACTCCATCCTTTGATCAAATTAGGGGCATTAGGGGTGAACCCCTACCATATGGGTGAGGTATTGACTCGACCTCGGGTGGCCTGTATCAATCAAAGCAAATTGACTCAGCGCTATGTAACTCAGGTCTTAGAGCCATCGGGCTATGATGTGATGCGTTTGAGTGATTCGATTCGGGCATTGCCTGCCTTGCTCAAGCGTCCGCCAGTCCTCGCCCTAGTCGATGCAGAACTCCCTCATCTAGATGGCTATCAGCTTTGTCGGATGGTTCATCGGCGTGACGCCCTACGGGAATTGCCGGTGATTATCATGGCTCCTCAACGAGGTATGTGTGACTTAATTCGCTCACGACTCTCGGGGGCGATGGCTTGTTTAGGGAAACCGTTTCACCATCAAGAGTTATTGGCATTAGTGCAGAAAGCAGCGGCAGCTTTACCCGTAGACCAGCAACAACAGTTACACTCTTTGCCGGTATTAGAGGCCCAATCAGACTCCAAAGCACTGATCAAAGTCTAGTTGGAGTTGTAAATACTTCTACCTTGTAGCAATCGGCAAGGACAAACAGCCTCCTGACCTATAATAAAGTGTCTAAAAACTCCTCGATTTGGTCATCTGTATGCCCACTGAATTGCAAACTGAGTTGGCTGATGCGGTAGAAGCTCGTCGCAATTTTGCGATTATTTCTCACCCTGATGCTGGTAAAACCACCTTGACGGAGAAACTGCTGCTTTATGGAGGCGCTATTCATGAAGCAGGGGCAGTAAAGGCCAGACGAGCCCAACGCCATGCCACGTCTGACTGGATGGAAATGGAGCAACAGCGGGGGATTTCGATTACCTCAACGGTATTGCAGTTTGCCTATCAAAATTGCCAAATTAATTTACTAGATACACCGGGTCACCAGGATTTTAGTGAAGATACCTACCGCACTTTAGCCGCTGCCGATAATGCGGTGATGTTGGTGGATGCAGCCAAAGGCTTAGAGCCCCAAACCCGAAAGTTATTCGAGGTTTGTAAGTTGCGATCGCTGCCCATTTTTACCTTTATCAACAAACTAGACCGACCTGGGAGAGAGCCCTTAGAACTGCTGGACGAAATTGAGCAAGAGTTGGGACTGCAGACCTATGCGGTCAATTGGCCGATTGGCATGGGCGATCTCTTCCAAGGAGTGTTTGATCGACGCAGTCGAAAAATTCACCTGTTTCAGCGGAGTGATCATGGCAAACGAGAAGCCATCGACACCCAACTGGATTGGGGCGATCCACAAATTGAATCTTTGCTAGATAAGGAACTCTATTCCCAACTCAAAGAAGAGCTGGAACTCATTGAAGAATTAGGGTCTCCCTTAGATCTTGAGCAGGTCCATAACGGCCAGATGACCCCCATCTTTTTTGGCAGTGCCATGACCAACTTCGGGGTAGAGCTGTTTCTGGAAGCCTTTCTCGACTACGCCTTGAAACCAGGGGCCTATGAGAGTACCCAGGGCACGATTGAGCCGACCCATGAGGATTTCTCTGGGTTTGTGTTTAAGCTCCAGGCCAATATGGATCCGAAACACCGCGATCGAGTCGCTTTTATTCGGGTCTGTTCAGGCAAATTCGAAAAAGATATGACGGTGAGTCATACCCGTACGGGCAAAAACATTCGGCTTTCCCGCCCCCAAAAGCTATTTGCCCAAGGCCGTCACTCCTTGGAAGAAGCTTATCCAGGGGATATTATTGGATTAAATAATCCTGGTGTTTTTGCAATTGGCGACACTATTTATCAAGGCAAAAAATTAGCTTATGAAGGGATTCCCTGCTTCTCGCCAGAATTGTTTGCCTACCTAAAAAATCCTAATCCTTCTAAGTTCAAGCAGTTCCAGAAAGGAGTTTCAGAACTGCGGGAAGAAGGCGCTGTACAAATTATGTACTCCGAAGATGAAATTAAGCGAGATCCGATCCTAGCAGCGGTGGGACAACTGCAATTTGAAGTGGTTCAATTCCGACTCCAAAGTGAATATGGCGTTGAAACTCGCTTAGAACTATTGCCCTATTCCGTTGCTCGGTGGGTGAAAGGGGGATGGCCTGCCTTAGAGTCGGTGGGGCGAATCTTTAATGCCATCACCGTTAAAGATAGCTGGGGGCGCCCTGTTTTATTGTTTAAGAATGAATGGAATTTGCATCAAATGCATGGCGATCATCCTGATTTGGAACTGAGTGCGATTGCACCTTTGGCCATTGATCAAACGATGGTTAGCTAAGGAGTGCATTTCTACCAAAATCTATCCGGCATTTGTTCTATTCCTCTAAAACTTTTAATAAAGTTGTTGTTAAATATGACAATGTGTTCCAAACATGCAGATTGTGAGGTTAATCCCTACAATGTGACAATGAGCATTTATGCAGGGGTACACGACAGAGAATGAGTAGTGGCGAGCTGCAAGGAAATCATCAGTTGTCTGAACGAGAGTTGCAAGTCATTGAACTGGTGGCTTCTGGCCTCAAAAATGAAGAAATTTCTCAGCGATTAGATATCAGCAAGCGAACAGTAGACAATCACATCAGCAATATCCTCACTAAAACCGATACTGACAATCGGGTTGCTTTAGTTCGCTGGGCTTTGCAGTGGGGTAAAGTATGTCTCGATGATGTGAATTGTTGCACCCTACCTCAGGCTGAGCCCTAAAAGATTTCGGCCCTACCCTGTTTGTTTCTAAAGACAGCATTATAGTGACCCACAAAGAATACGATATTCAATGTCCTGGTTTACCCTTAGCGATTTATCGTGAGATTGCCGCCCATTTGCTGCAAGTGGATGGTGTTGAAACTGAGCTGTTGTCCCAAGAAGCCAAACATTTTGATTATTCCCTCAGCCAAATTGGTTGGTTAAGACTTCGCCATCCCCAGGACTTGCCTGGCACTGACCAAGCGCGAATTGATCAAATTCTTGGCTTTTATGCCCAGCGTTATGGTGACTGGATTGCTCGGTCGGATGCAGAATCGACTTCCAGCTCAACCTAATCCATTGGTCTTGAGCGAGAAGTAGCAGCTCCATTTATAACAACTCATTTATCATCGGGAGAAGGGATGAACCTGACGTTTGCAGAACTGGCCTCACAGTACAAACAAGCGCTGTTGGAAGATGTCCTCCCTTTTTGGCAGAACCACTCTTTAGATCATCAGGAAGGGGGCTACTTCACCTGCTTGGATGCCCAAGGCACGGTCTACGATACGGATAAATTTATTTGGTTGCAAAACCGCCAGGTCTGGACCTTCTCTATGCTTTACAATCAGCTTTCGCCAGAATCTGAGTGGCTGGAGGTAGCTAGGCTTGGTGCTGATTTTCTGGCTAACAAAGGGCGTGATCAGGAAGGCAACTGGTATTTTGCCTTGAATCGGGCAGGGGAACCCTTGGTACAGCCCTACAATATTTTCTCTGACTGCTTTGCGGCGATGGCCTTTAGCCAATTTGCTCTTGCCTCTCAGGAAGATGCAGCTAAAGCTGTGGCTCTCCAAGCCTATAACAATGTTCTGCGACGACAACAAGATCCCAAAGGACGGTACAACAAGCTCTATCCCGGGACCCGCTCCTTAAAATCTCTAGCGGTTCCCATGATTTTGGCCAACTTAACCTTGGAAATGGCACCTCTACTCGATGCCACCCAGCTTGAGCAGGTGTTAGATCAGACGGTGCAAGAGGTGATGACAGATTTTCTCGATGCTGAGCGGGGATTATTGTTCGAATCTGTGGCCCCAGATGGCACCCATGTTGATTGCTTTGAGGGCCGCCTGATTAATCCTGGCCATGGTATTGAGGCCATGTGGTTTCTGATGGAGATTGGTCAACGCCGAGGAGATACTGCATTAATTGAACGAGCGGTTGATGTGGTGCTCAATATCTTGGACTTTAGCTGGGACAAGGACTATGGTGGCTTGTATTACTTCTTAGATGCAGAAGGATATCCTCCCCAGCAACTGGAATGGGACCAAAAACTGTGGTGGGTTCATCTGGAAACTTTAGTGGCCTTGGTGATGGGGTACCGCTTGACCGGGCGAGATGAGTGCTGGCAATGGTATCAAAAGGTGCATGACTATAGCTGGTCACATTTTGCCGATTCTGGTCGAGAATGGTTTGGGTATTTAAATCGAGCAGGGCAAGTGCATTTACAGCTCAAAGGCGGCAAGTGGAAGGGTTGCTTCCATGTGCCGAGGGCACTCTATCTTTGTTGGCAACAGTTTGAACAACTGAGTGCCAACCCGTAATGTTCGAGTTAAGGAGAATACCCTTTATACTTTGATGAGTATTTCCACTCAAGATTTGGCGATACGGAGATGGACCATCAGGATAATATAACGGGTCGAGAAACTTAGTGATTTTGTTAAGATTAGTCAGCTCAATAACCGCTCCAGCAATGGCCCAACGGGCCTCAAGACGATAGGACATGGAAGGAAATTTAGAAATTACCCTGTTAATGGTGATCACTGTTGTGGCAGGGATTTCAGCCCAGGTGATTGCTGATTTTCTCAAAGTTCCCAGTATTGTATTTCTGCTACTGTTTGGCATTGCCATGGGACCCAGCGGCTTTGGGGTGCTTCATCCCAGTCTGCTAGGAAATGGCTTAGAGGTGATGGTCTCTCTCTGCGTGGCTCTCATTCTGTTTGAAGGGGGGCTGAATTTACAGCTGAGGGAGGTGGAAGAAGTTTCCACTAGCTTACGTAACTTGGTGACGGTGGGAGCGCTGGTTACGTTGTTTGGCGGTGGACTGGCAGCCCATTGGCTGAGTGAATTTCCCTGGCAAATTGCTTTTCTCTATGCCTCCTTAGTGGTGGTGACTGGACCAACGGTCGTGGCTCCCTTACTCAAACAGGTGAATGCCGACCGTCAGGTATCTACCCTTTTGGAAGGGGAAGGGGTCTTAATCGATCCCGTCGGAGCAATTTTAGCGGTTGTCGTGCTTAATATTGTCCTGCAAGGGAATGCTGATCCGTTCACTATCGTGAGTGGGTTGTTATTGCGCCTGGGGATTGGCGGCATTATCGGTATTGGTGGCGGTTGGCTGTTGGGCCTGTTCTTGAAGCGGGCTCGCTTTCTATCGGAAGACTTGAAAAATCTGTCGGTTCTAGCGGGTCTGTGGGGATTATTTGGGCTATCCCAAGCCTTGATTAGTGAGTCGGGATTAATGACGGCAGTGGCAGCAGGCATCATGCTCAAGATTGCTGATTTGCCTGAAGAGCGCTTGCTGCTTCGATTTAAGAATCAGCTGAGTATTCTGGCGATTTCAGTTTTATTTATTCTGTTATCTGCCGATTTGTCCATTGCCAGTATTTTCGCTTTGGGCTGGGGGGGAACATTTACAGTTGCCGCTTTAATGCTGATTGTTCGCCCTTTGAATATCCTGGTTTCGACTTGGTCAAGCGATCTGAATTGGCGGCAAAAAGCGTTTTTATCTTGGGTTGCTCCCCGAGGAATTGTGGCGGCATCGGTAGCCTCATTGTTTGCTATTTCCCTGACTAAGCAAGGTATCAATGGTGGCGACGCCATTAAAGCCCTCGTCTTCTTAACGATTATTTTGACGGTCTGTGTGCAGGGACTGTCTGCTAGATGGGTTGCTGGCTGGTTAAAGGTCCGGTCGGATGAAGCGAGAGGTGCCATGATTGTCGGCTGCAGTCCCTTTGGCAGGACGGTTGCGCATCTGATTAAGAGTCGGGGCGAAGATGTGGTGATGATTGATGCTAACCCTGAATATTGTAAGCAGGCTAAGGCCGAGAATCTTACGGTTTATCGAACCAGTGCCCTCAATATGGATGCTCTGGATAATCTGGGTCTGGCCTCCATCGGCACATTTTTAACGGCCACCAGTAATTCTGAGGTCAACTCGGTATTGGCCCAGCGGGTGATGGAAGAATTTCGGCCGCCTCGGGTATTGGCGGTCTATCCCGATCAGTCTCCAGAAACGGAAGTGGCTGAACCTGCAGAAAAATTGGCGAGTCCAGAGGTGAAGCGTGCCTTTTCTTCTCAGCTCTCCATTAAAGAATGGAATCAGTACCTGAGCACCAATGAGGTCAAAATCACCGATACGGTCTTAGATATGGATGAGCAAAAGTTCAAGCGGCAGCGAGATCATTTGCAGGCTTTAATTAATGCTGGAACGGTTATTCCGCTGCTAGTTCAGCGCCAAGACCAACTGCGTATTGCGAAGGCGGATGAAGAGTGGCAACCTTGCGATCGCATCACCTACGGTCTCCACATTCCCAAACCCAAATTCGGACTCTCTATTCCGAATGAAACCATACAGGTATCTTCATAAGATAAAGCCTTATCGTTCGGGTCTCAAAAAGCGGGAACCTTGTCCCGTAAGCTTCAAAGCAAAAAATTGAACTAAGCCAAAGCGCTACAGCCAGAGATTGCATGGTCTAGAATATCTACCAATCGCTGGATATCCTCAGTTGTGTACCTAAAATCACAGGGGATTGACAGCATTGTGGAGGAGAATTCGAGTCCTTGATCATCATTAAGATCGGTCGGGAGGTCCCAAAAAATAGCTGGGTAAACGTGGTCTTGGATCAAACCACTGCGAACATCATCTCGTTGCGTCCTATTGTTAAATCGCAAAACAATTGAAAAGGGATAGCAGCCCTGTTTTAACTGCCCTTGCTCGATATAGGCCTTAACCGAATTGGTAGCTAGTTCATTGAAGGTCTGAAAATTATCCAAACGACGTTGACTGAGTTGAGTAACAGAGAGAACGGATAAAAAATATCGAGAGAGTTCTGAAATCCCTGAAATGCCGCATGCACCACCAATCTCTTCCTCTCCAGCAATGGCTTTCTCTCTAAATTCGGCCTTGTTGATAGGGCCACCGTTTAAATAAATCTGTTTTAAGAACATGCCACTCAACTTATTTTGAACCGCTGAGAGATGACTGACGGTCAGTTCAGGTTCTTTGGGTAGCTCTTCGCCCATTGGTGACCATAAAATTGCCCCATCCGGGAGAGGATATACTTTCCTTAAAGTGGTTAAGCAATAGGTCGCTTGACTGTTTTGTGCCCATGGCCCGATTGGATCATGACAATGATCTTCGATAATGTCGCAACCGGTGTCAGCGGGGGAAAGAATGGCTTCAGTTCCCCTCCAGCCAAAGTAATTTAACCTGAAGAGTACGTCAGAAGAAGAAAGAGTACCCTCAGGTAAACCGGGAGAATTGAGCAGAGGATTATCCTGGTAATACTCAATCGCCAGACCACTATCTGCGATGGCAGCAATAACGTCAGTAATTAAATAGGTGGGGACCCATATCTTTTGCCAACTGCGTGTGTCTTGGCCGTAATTTAGAATTGTTCGAATCGCGGAGCAGCCCGTACCATGTAGCCTTGAGTGTGGGAAAATTTCCTGTATGGTGCCTGCCCCACCTAGAGACTGTAACTCTAAGGTTGATTGCCAATGTAGTTCGCTGCCATATTCCCATCGAATCTGATTAGTATTTTTATTCATGATCTACGAATTTATAGGTCGATATAGGTAAATACCGGGCCATTAGCTGCATGATTTATCACTACTCTTCAATGCATCGGTGTGCTTGCACTTGCATCGATATTTCAACAGATACGATACAGTTGGATTTCCTATAATCTTCGCGTAATGCGATAGCTGTGAATGTAAATCTTGAACAGTATATTTTTGGGGAGGATTATGGCGACTTTAAAGAAAATAGAAAAAGTAAAATTCTTAGGCGAAATACATCAGAAAGAAGATGTTAGTGCTATTGCATATTTTGAAGATTATATGCTGGTCGGGTCTGATGAAAGTCAAAATATCATTAACCTGCTGAAGAGAGAAGATCAAGACTTTAGCTTAGTGTTGGATATTCCTTTATCTCTTGATCATGCGGAAGATGGAGAAATAGATATCGAGGGAATGTCTATTGATGAAGATGGGACACTATATGTGATTGGGTCTCATTCATCGAAGCGAAAAACAATCAAGGCATCAAAAACCTATTTAGCTAACCATCAACGATTGGCAACGGTGATAGCGGAAACGAGAAAAAATACAATCTTTAAATTGAAGTTAGATCCAAAGACAGGTCAGGTTTTAAAGCGAGACGCGAATACTCAACTCAAGACAGTCTTAGAGAAAAATATTATTCTCAATCGCTTTCTCAATATCCCCAGTAAAGAGAACGGAATTGATATAGAAGGATTAGCCATTTACCAAGAAAAGCTCTATTTGGGTTTCCGAGGACCGGTTCTACGAGGCAACTATGTTCCCGTAATGGTCACTGAGTTTGATGATTTGCTGGATTATGAATTGCGGTATGTCCAATTAGATGGGAATGGTATTCGGGATATCACTAGAGTACAGGATGGTTTTCTCTTGATTGCAGGCCCGGTAGGCGATGGTCGGGGGGCTTATCAACTGTATTTTTGGAATGGCGAAGATACTATTCCTGGAGAAGACAGGCCAGATACATCTGATTATTGCCAACTCATTGGTGAGATCCCCTTGCCTAAAAAATATCCAGAAGCCAAAGCAGAAGGCATTACTGTTCTTGAAAATAAGGGCAAAAAAGTGACTGCCATGATTGTTTATGATGGGGCACCTCAGGGAGCTCCGACTTTATTTAAGCTGGAATTGTGATACTGCAATCGAGTCGGCAGTCAAAAAAATAGGCATTGGTGAGACAGGCTAGATGAGCAATACAGAATTAAGCACATGGCAATTCTGGATTGATCGGGGAGGAACCTTTACGGATATTGTGGCCCAAAGGCCTGACGGCTGCATCGTTCTCCATAAACTACTATCAGAAAACCCAGGCTGGTATCCTGATGCTCCATTGCAAGGGATTCGAGAGCTGATGGGTATTGCTGTGGATCAACCCATTCCTGCAGACCAAATTGCCGTGGTCAAGATGGGAACGACAGTGGCTACCAATGCTCTATTGGAACGAAAAGGCGATCGCACGCTCCTAATCACCACTAAGGGATTCCGAGATGGCCTACGGATTGGCTATCAGAATCGTCCCGATATTTTCGCGCGCCAGATTCAGCTACCAGAAATGCTGTACGAGCAGGTTCTGGAAGTGGATGAGCGGGTTACGGCGGCGGGGGAGGTGTTGACAGCCATTACCCCAACGATTGAAAGTCAAGTCCGAGAAGGTTTGCAAACAGCTTATGACTTGGGGGTTCGGAGTTGTGCGATCTCATTTCTGCATGGCTACCGATATCCCGCCCATGAGCAGCAGGTAGCAGCCTTGGCACATCAGGTGGGATTTACCCAAATCTCCATGTCCCACGCGGTTAGTCCCCTAATCAAATGGGTCAGTAGAGGTGATACCACCGTTGTTGATGCCTATTTATCCCCCATTCTGCGGCGATATGTGGAGCGGATTGAGCAGGAGCTTAGACCTGCGAACTCTGCGGTTGAATCCCAACCCCAGCTTTTATTTATGCAATCGAGTGGGGGACTAACTCCTGCTCAGTTTTTCCAAGGCAAAGACAGTATTTTGTCGGGGCCAGCGGGGGGGATTGTTGGAGCGGTCCAAACCTGTCTGACTGCAGGCTTTCAAAAGCTGATTACCTTCGATATGGGAGGGACTTCTACCGATGTAGCCCACTTTAATGGCGAAGGAGAAGGCACCTATGAACGGGTGTTAGAAACTGAAGTAGCCGGAGTGCGTTTACGAGCACCGATGATGGCCATTCATACGGTGGCGGCGGGTGGTGGTTCGATTCTCAATTTTGATGGGGCTCGATACCAAGTCGGTCCTGAATCAGCGGGGGCCTATCCAGGACCGGCCTGTTATCGTCATGGCGGTCCCTTAACTGTGACGGACTGCAACGTTATGGTGGGTAAAATTCAACCCCAGTTTTTCCCCCAGGTCTTTGGGACTGAGGGGAACCAACCCCTTGATGTAGAGATAGTTCAACAGGGATTTTCTACCCTCTCAGAAGATATTACTGTTGCGACAGGGGACCAACGCAGTGCCGCTCAAGTCGCAGCAGGGTTTTTGGCGATTGCCATCGATAATATGGCCAATGCCATTAAAAAGATTTCGGTGCAGCGGGGCTATGACGTGGGTGACTATGCTCTGTGCTGTTTTGGTGCGGCTGGGGGACAACATGCCTGTCGGCTAGCAGAAGCCTTGGGCATGAAAACAATTGTGATTCATCCCTATGCAGGTGTCCTATCGGCCTATGGAATGGGGTTGGCAGATCGGCGGGTGTTGAAGGAGCAATCTCTAGAAATTGCTTTGACTGCAGAAGGCATGACAAGGTTGACTGAAGAGATTCAGGGCTTAGGGGACTCAGTACTAACCGAGCTACAAGAGCAGGGGGCTCGTGATATCCATACCTTTGACGTGGTGAAACAAGTTCATCTCCGCTATGAAGGCACTGATTCTTCTCTGATCGTCAACTTCGGTTCCTTAGCAGAGATGCAGGCCCAGTTCGAGGGGCAGTATCAACAGCGCTTTGGTCTGATTCAAACTAATAAAGGACTGGTGGTGGCGACGATGACTGCTGAGGCTGTGGGTAAAACAGCGGCCCTTGAAAAAGTTGCCGCTTCTCAACCTCAAGCAACCCTGCCCATGCAGATCCCTAACATCTCACTCTTTTCAGAGGACCAGTGGTGGGATACGCCTGTTTTTCAGCGCCAGGATTTATCTGCAGGAACGATGATTGATGGCCCTGCTGTGATCTTGGAGCAAACCGGAACCAATGTGATTGAGCCAGGGTGGTCTGCCAGTATCGCCGAGACTGGGGTATTGGTTTTGAAATATCAGTCTAAGCAGTCCCAACAACCGGAAATTCAGGTTGATGTTTTAGACCCGTCAGCTTCTGCCGCTCCTGATCCGGTACGCCTAGAGATTTTCAATAACTTGTTCCAATCCATCGCGGAACAGATGGGATTTACGCTGCAAAATACTAGCTCGTCTGTGAATATCAAGGAACGTCTTGATTTCTCTTGCGCTATCTTTGATAGCCAAGGTTATCTTGTCGCTAATGCCCCCCATATCCCTGTGCATTTGGGGTCGATGGGAGAGAGCATTCAGGCACTGATTGCCGATCAGATGGAACCCTTTCAGCCTGGGGATGTTTTTGTGTCTAATAATCCCTATAACGGCGGTACCCATCTGCCCGATATTACAGTGATAACCCCTGTTTTTGTGGAGGGACAGCCCCTCTTCTTTGTGGCTTCACGGGGGCATCATGCGGATATTGGCGGTATTACCCCTGGATCGATGCCACCCCATAGCATCCACCTAGACCAAGAGGGAGTGTTGTTGGACAATTTTAAGCTGGTAGAGCAGGGAGTATTGCAGGTAGAAGGGGTGTGCTATCGCATCTCTGCATCCCCAAATCCCGCTCGCAACCCTGACCAAAATCTGGCGGACTTGCAAGCCCAAATTGCCGCCAATACTAAGGGGGCACAGGAGCTATACCGGATGGTGGATCAGTTTGGCCTTGGTACGGTCCAAGCCTATATGCAACATGTCCAAGACAATGCTGAACAAGCCGTCCGTAGAGTGATCGCCCAACTTTGTGACCAGCGTGCTGCTGGTGAAAGTCTTGTGTCTACCTATCAGGTGCCGATGGATTGTGGCGCAATCATTCAGGTTCAAGTCACCCTCGATCTTGATGACCGCAGTGCCGTTATTGACTTTGCGGGGACCTCTCCTCAACAACCCAGTAATTTCAATGCTCCTCTAGCCGTTTGCAAGGCGGCGGTTCTCTATGTCTTTCGCACCTTGGTTAATACCCCTATTCCCCTGAATGCAGGTTGCTTAAAGCCTTTAGATATCCGTGTTCCCCCAGGCTGTTTACTCAATCCCGCCTACCCAGCTGCCGTGGTGGCCGGTAATGTGGAAACGTCTCAAGCCGTGACGGATGCATTGTATGCGGCCCTGAACGTTCTGGCTGCGTCCCAGGGCACCATGAACAATTTCACTTTTGGTAATCAGCAATATCAGTACTACGAAACCATTTGTGGTGGGTCGGGGGCGGGTCCTGGCTTTGCTGGTACTGATGCGGTGCAAACCCATATGACCAACTCTCGCCTGACGGATCCAGAAGTTCTAGAACTTCGCTTTCCAGTATTGGTCGAGGAATTTTCGATTCGTCCTGAGAGTGGCGGGAAGGGGCAGTATTGTGGGGGGAATGGCGTGATCCGGCAGATTCAGTTTCGAGAGGCAATGACAGCCAATATTTTGTCCGGTCGCCGACAGGTGGAACCCTTTGGTTTAGCTGGGGGGGAGTCGGGCCAAACAGGCCTGACTCAACTGATCCGAGTAGATGGGAGCACCGCAGAACTCGCAGCAACAGATACGGTAGAAGTGGATACGGGGGATGCGATCGCAATCTTCACCCCAGGAGGTGGTGGTTATGGTCCTTCAACAACCTCTACCTAATATCGCCGTCTTCTATTTTTAAAAGGTTCTAGTAGAAAGTTCGCAATCCAGATTGTTTTTCGAAAAATAATGTATTTACAAGACCCATAAATTTCCACAGAATGGGGGAAAAAAATGGGCTATTCTAAAACGATGTATACAAAATTGTAATATTTACGACATTAAATTCAATGTTCGGAAAAATCTCATCATTCATTGTGAGAAACTTCGGCGTTTAAATCTATGAAGTATGGTGCAACTTAGAGAAGAATTTTTTAATATTGACTCTGAGCTTTATACTATCTATCTTTCCAATCATCGAACTGCAGAACTACCACCGCTGCCCAGCTTTTACGATATTCCCCAACAAAGCAGAGGTTCAAACTCAGTTGTTGAAGAGTTTCAAGAGCTAATCCCTCCCCAGAAGATTGCTTATGAACGTCTGAAAGGAATGACGATTGCGAGTCAAGCGATTTGTCTTTATGTCGCCTGTGATGAGATTGACTTTCCTCTACGCCTAGAACTGTGGGATGCACCACCTGAGGATCTAGACGAGCAGAATTTATCAAACTGGTTTTATATTGCCGAAGTGAGTTTTGATTTATCGAATGGAGAACTTTATCTTCATGGACTGATGGATCATGATGTTGCCAAACCGATCTATATTGCGCCAGATATCTATCGTTTGCGGTTTTATTTGGGATTTCTAGACACTCTTGATGAGAGCTATACCCTAACGCATTGGTCAATAGCAGAAGATGAAGATGAACTAGAGGATGAAGATGACCTGGAAGATTTAGGTCCGCGTATACAGGATCCAGAACGGAATGTCTGGTGCCGTTTAGCGTTGTGGCCTAGTCCATATAGTCCACCTAGCAGGATGCTATCGCCTCCGTCTTTTATTTAATTAAGTGGAGTTTTCGTGAATCCGTGGAGCATGGAGGATATGGCAAACCATCGATTTTTTGTGAATGGCGATGAATAGGGGTGAACAAGATGATTCCCCATGTGAACCTCGCTGAATGGTTGGATTTTTAAGGACTCATTACCGAAGGACAGACTGTAGCTAGATGGGGTGAGAAACCTTTCCCTACTTGATTTGCACCCTAAGCATTCTTATCTCATGTCGTAAAATTACCGTGCACGATTTGGAACAATATTTTGCCTCATGCGCATATTGTTAAAACCTGCGAAGACTTTACTGGTCCATTGTTTGAATGCTCAGGCAGCTTGAGTTGCTGCATTGGAGAGTGCGACTCCAGTATGTGTTTGTACGATGGAATTAGGTGATAGATACGTATCGATAGTCAAAATCATAGGGAGCACCGAAGAGGAAAGCATTGCGATAGCGATCAAATGTGATTTGCTCCCAATCACCAGAGAAATTCTCAAACTTCCATATGCCCACTTCTCCATGCTCATGGATGAGTGAGGCAATACTATTGTGTAACCGTAATTCTCCAATACCTTCTCGTTTATGAATTGGAGAACCACCCCATAAGCCGATGAATGGAATCTTATGTCCTTCTAAGAGAATAATATTTGCCTTCTCTTGCAAGTCCCATGCTTGATCAATTTCTCTCATAACGCCATTATCCAGTTGATAATAAACAAGAGCATTAAATGAAACCACGTAAAACTGACCATTTTCTGGCACTGTAAACCCCACACACCTGTCTATATAACTAGGAAATTGTATGGTGACTTGTTTCATATCAGTGGATAAATCACGAATTGGCTAACCGTGAGAGAAATAAGTTAAAGCTTAAACAGTATATTTTGAGTATCCCGTGGACTAGTTGGGGCAAGAGAAAAAATTTGTAAAGAGGTCCAAGTGATACCAATTTGTGTTTTGGGAGCGATATGCAGGGGCCATTAAGAAAATGGGGTCTGAGTCTTTTGTCTATGGCTGGAAAGCCTTGATTGATAAGCGGTGCAAGCTTCGAAACTTATGTCTCCAGTGCCAGTTGAATGTTTTCCCTATGGTGTGGATCCACAGACCGGTGTTTGCCTAGGACTCAAGCTCGGACCCTATCGAATTTTGTTGGACTATGGATTAACAGATATATCTGGCTTACAGGCAGATGAAGGGCAGCCCGATGCCGTTGTAGAACAACCTGCTTCTCCGCAGCAACCTGCAGATTTTGTCTTATGTTCACAAGCTCATGCTGATCACATGCGTGGGTTAGGAGAGTTGCACCAAATCTTTCCCAAGATGCCGATCTATACGAGCATCGAAACGCAGCAGATATTGAATCACCTTTATTCTGATCAATGGGCATCCGAGTGTGACATTATTGCCTGGAATACGCCGTTTGACTTGGCTCCAGACTTGACCTTAGAGCTGGTTCCTGCCGGTCAAATGCCTGGAGCAGCAGTTTGTTTACTCACCTATACTGCGAAGGCTGATGCCGAGATAGCGGAATCCTATACCGTTGCCTATACCGGGGATTTTTATTTAACCCATACTCGGTTTGCTCCTGCTTTGTCGACTTCCAGTCTCAAAGACCGCACGATTGATTGGTTAATCCTTAAGGGGGGCTATGGCACCCTGCAACATCCCCCCCGAAAACAGCAAGAAAGTGAGTTGGTTCAAACTTTGCTCCAGGCGTTAACGGCCCAACAATCCGTCGTTATACCTGTGCCTCAAGTGGGTCTGGGACAAGAGATTTTGATGTTATTACGGACGAATGCAGAGTTCATCCGCCAGAAAGTTACGATTTGGGTCGATGAGACGGTGGCGCAAGGATGCGATGCCTATGGCCAGATTCTACCTGCGCTACCTGCCAGTATTCAGAATTTTGCCCGGCAACAGTCTTTGTTTTGGCAAGCCACTGGGCGGCTGCAGATCCAGCAGCTAGGGGCGATTGCTCAATTACCTTGTATTCTCCTCGTGCACCATCAAACAGATTTAGGGCAATATGCCCAGGTGCTGGGAGATCGAGTGCTGGTTCTAGACCCCATTCCCCCTGAATCTCCCCAAGCATTGCGAGAACACGCTGAGATCCGGTGGGACGAGGTAAGCCTCCCGGCTTCTTGGCAGACACAGACCTTTCTGCTGGCCCAAGCCTGTGATGGTTCTAGTACTACTCAGTTGATTCATAACAGTCGTCCTCACCATGTGGCGTTCTATCACCGCTTACCTTTAGTGGTTGAAGATTTAACTCAGGTCCCAGATCTACAGAATCGCTATCAGCTCCATCCCCTGATACCAGGAGAACGACTGGAAGTGCGGGTAGAGGATAGTGTCCCTCTACCCCAAGAGACCTTTGCTCCGCCCCTGCAAACTTATGGAGGTGAACTCGTAGAGTCAGCGTTATCGGCCACCCTTAGCTTAGGTGCTGATATTCTCGAAGACCCGCGCTGGCAGGCTTTTGCGGATACTGGATTAATTGAGGCGGTTTGGCAGGGGCATCAACTCGTCATTCGGGGCTTGTCCCAGGCAGAAATAGTACGCAGTATTGCCAGCCAACACCCTACGGATCGCAATTGCTGTGCTAACTGCCATTACTATCGAAACCAACGCTGTTGGCAGACAGAATCCGCTCTGTATGGTTTTAAGGTTTCTCCCCAGGGAACCTGTCCGGTCTATGCTCCAATGAGTGATAGGTCAGATCCCGTGCTGACAGAAGACCTTGAAGACGAAGTGATGGATTTCTAGTCTGAATTATTGTCGGGGTGTGGGTTGGGCAGTTGTTCGGCTTCGGGACAGTCATCCGAGACCATCGGTTCAACATTATGTTTGGGAACCGCTGCCAGGCGGGTTGTTACGGCACCAATACTTTCGATGCGGACCATGTCTTCCCAGGCACAAATTTCATCATCTTCTTCGGTCTCATAGCGAATAGTGACGATATCGCCATCTAGACCGGTAATGCGGGCACGATCCAACCAGCGCTGCTGGTCCCGTAAGTAGAGCCAGACTTCTTGACCGTTATTGTAGAGTTGGTAGATCTTGCGGTCTAGCATAAGTAGCCTCTCCAAAACAACGTTCAAACAGCGGACATATTAGAGGATCAAAGATAGTAAGCAGCCGAGTCATAAATTTGACTCCGTTTCCTCCATATCCGACTTTGCGTTACTGTTCAATCCAGTGTAGTCTATTAACTCGGATCACGCCTGAGTAGGCATTTAAGAAACAAGCTTGCGATCCCATTGCCTGAATCGGTTTGCTAGTACCGCGAAATTGAAATGAGTTTAGCAGCAATTGCTGCGGTTTGGTTATTGTAATTTTGATAGGCTTCCATGCCCCTAAAGGCAGTTTTATTTGATTTCAATGGTGTTGTGCTAGATGACGAGCGCATTCATCAGCAGATTATTTGGGAGATGATGGAGCAAGAAGATCTACCCCTCACCCAAGAAGAGCTGCAACTGCACTGCTTGGGACGAACGGATCGGGCCTGCTTTCAAGATCTATTTGCCAGTATGGAGCAGCCCCTCAATCAGTTTCAGCTGCGGCGGCTGTTGTCTTTTAAAGCGAAGGCTTACCGTCAATATGTAGAGTCCTTGGAAAACCTACCGATTTTTGAAGGCGTAATAGAGCTAATTGGAGAATTTCTAGACGCGGGACTGACCCTGGCGATTGTCAGTGGAGCGCTACGGGCGGAGGTGCAGATGGTTTTAAAGCACATGTCCCTGGAGGATGCATTTCCGATTACCGTCACCTCGGAAGATGTCAAAAAAAGTAAGCCCGATCCAGCTGGCTATCAATTGGCGATTAAGCGGCTCAATCGCAAGTTCCCCACCTTGGATTTAGACCCCTGTGACTGCTTGGCGATTGAGGATAGCTTTGCGGGGATTCAGGCAGCCAAACAGGCCCAAATTCCCGTTGTGGGCGTGGCTCACACCTTGCCGTTCCACATGCTGCAGCGCCAGGCGAATTGGTGTGTTGATTATCTGCACCAGATTGAGCTAGACCGAATCCAGACTATTTTTGCCCGTTAAGCTCCCTGGCCTGAGGGCAGTCGAAACCCTCGATTACTCCTGAGGGGGAGGGGGTGGTTTTCCTAGGGTCGTAATGTAGAGGACGGCTTCTTCCTCGGGAATGCCTAAGACCTCGTTCACCTGATCGTCAAAGAAGCCGCCGATACCGCTGACCCCCACTCCTAGGTGAGTTGCGGCGAGATTTAAACGCTGCCCAAGATGCCCCGCATCCATATGGAGATAGCGATAGGCTCGATCACCGTAGCGTGCGATCGCACTTTGCAAATCGGCGGTATGAAACACAATGGCGGCAGCATCTCGGCCTAAATCCTGGCCTAAACACAGATAGTGGGATTCTCGTCGGAAGTTCTTAAACCGAATTTGGCGCAACTCTTGGGCCTGCACTGCATAGTAGTAACAGCCGGTATCTAAATTGGTGATATCTAAAACAGCGATAAAGGTTTGGATCAGTCCTAAATCGAAAAAGCCTGGATCGCCATCCAATCCTTGCTCTTGGTAGTTCTCTGGACAATAGGTAAAACTGAGCAGGCCACTTAAGGTGTCTAAACTCAGAGGATCCCCCGTAAATTTGCGGGTGGATCGGCGCTTGAGAATGCTTTCCTTTAAGTCAATTAAGTCTGGCCCCCAGTCTACGGGAGTATTCGATAGGGGCACTTTCAAACAAAAGGGGAAATTGTATTTATCTTCTTTGGTCGTGGCAGGCAGTAGGTTGTTGTAGGTAATGTCATCGGCAGCAATACTGGTGGCTGTATGGGTATAAGAGAGCAGTTCACCATCCGGTAACTTGGGAAAATCTTCAACTGTGGGAGAGGGCAAGAGAGTGGGTGAAGGGGGTAAGTTTTGGTCGGCCTCCAGTAAATCTGCTAAGGCAAAAGCTGCGACCACACCTTCTTGATCTGAGTCGAGATACAGGAGCTGATTGAAGGGCTGATCGACAAAGCCGCCAATCAAGTGGGCTTTATAATCACAAATTGAAGCGGCTAACTCAATATTGCCCAGTAAATGACCACTATCCAGGCAGATCCGCCGATAGGCGCGATCTTCATACCGCCAGGCAGACCGCTGAAAAACAGCGGTTACCACTACAGCCAATTGGGTTTTAGCCAAGGCAGGATGCCAAAGACAAGCCGATTCTAGGGCCGACCACACATGGCTGTCCCAGAACCGTAATAAGGAATGGGTGCGAACCTGGTAGTTATAGAGACCAGCAGGCAGGATAGTTCCTTCTCCCGCAATCACATAGAGTTCCGCTGGATATAAGCCCCCTGCGGATGGGGCTGTCCTCAAGTAGAGGGGGTGGTCGGGGTAGGGGATGACGGCGGTGATGCCGTAGCTACAGTACAGCAGGCGAGAGAGCCGCTGCCACTGGATTTGGGAGGCGTCGACCCCTTGCTCTAAATATTTTTTGAGCCCAATGGTGGTGCCCAACTTATAGTCCTTGAACGGACTAGGCTGTTGGCTGAAATCCAGTGAGCGTCCCTGTTTGGAGAGGGTCTCTGGATCATATTTTGTCCGTTGATGGTAATGCTGGGTAATGCTAAGGACATCTGCCATAAGGCTAGAAAAAGGGTAAACAATGCACCTTCAATCCTGGCACACCCGTTTAAGCATTGCCTACCGCTTGTGAAATTCGATCTGATTTCCGCGAAAGGTGAAATCATACTTTTGGAGAAAATCTTGGCCCAGTAAACCCATGTCCATGTCAGGTCCAGCCACGGCGACTGGCACTTGGTAGCTTTT
This sequence comes from Acaryochloris marina S15, assembly GCF_018336915.1. Taxonomy (GTDB): domain Bacteria; phylum Cyanobacteriota; class Cyanobacteriia; order Thermosynechococcales; family Thermosynechococcaceae; genus Acaryochloris; species Acaryochloris marina_A. The sequence continues at coordinate 454,779 of NZ_CP064923.1, forward strand.
TAAGCCCCCCACTTCCATAGCCTTGACATAAACAATCGGAAATTCAGCATAGCCATTAGCCGTAGAAGCTCCGAAGGTACCCACAACATCGGAGGTGCCAATCCCAAGGGCTTTGGCCATGGGGCGAGTAATGACGGTTCTGCTAGCGCCAGAGTCCACCAACATTTCAAAGGAACGGCGACTATTAAATTTCACATCTACAATCGCTACGCCTCCGGACCGTCGCTTGATGGGGACGAGTCCTACCTTGCTCGTGGCTTTTTTGGCCGATGCAGGCTGAGGGGAGCTGCCCTTAAAACCTGTCTGCTGGAGCTGCTTGAGTTGACTGCGGTACTGCTTGAGTTGAGGGGCTTGCCCCGGTGCCAGGGGAATCAGCTGGTCGATCACCTGAATCGCTTGAGACCAGTTTTGACGATTGACTGAATCTTGTAATTGTTGATTAAGACCCGCAACACTGGATTGAGCCTTTGCTGAGAATGGCGTTAGGGTAAAAAGCAGACTGAAACAGAGAACCGGGATAGAAACCTTCATAGATGGGGGAGTGGCAGCGTTGAGAGAGGGCAGAAATGGAAACTCGATGGTTGGGAAGTACTACTATTCAGGTTACCCCAATCATTATGGGGACCTGGCAAGCGGGCAAACGATGGTGGGTCGACATTGATGATGCCGAAACTATCCGCACGATTCAAACAGCGGTGGATGCTGGTATTACGACCCTTGATACGGCGGAGATTTATGGGGATGGGCATTCTGAGAAAATGATTGCCAAGGCGGTCTCGGGGCAGCGATCGCAACTCGTATACGCTTCCAAGGTCTTTGCTAACCACCTCAAGTATGAACAGGTGATCGAGGCTTGCGATCGCAGTTTGCAAAACCTCCAAACGGACTACATCGACCTCTATCAAATTCACTGGCCTGCAGGCTCTTTTGACACGGAAGTGGTGCCCATTTTCGATACGATGGCGGCCCTCAACCACCTCCAGGAAGTGGGCAAAATTCGAGCAATTGGAGTGTCCAATTTTTCCAAAGCCCAGCTGATGGAAGCGGCTCAATATGGCCGCATCGACAGTATCCAACCTCCCTATTCCCTATTTTGGCGATGGGCAGAAGCCGAGCTTCAAGCCTATTGTGTGGAGCATAAGATTTCAATTTTGGCTTACTCATCCATGGCTCAGGGATTGCTCACAGGTCGTTTTGGTCCAGGACACCAGTTCCCTGAAGGGGATAATCGAGGGGCCAATAAGCTGTTTCACGGAGAGCATTATGATCGGGCTCAACAGGCTTTGGATCAGCTACGACCTATCGCTGTGCGGAATCAGATGACCTTAGGCCAACTGGCCCTGGCATGGCTGATAGCTCAGCCCCAGACCGTTGCGATCGCTGGGGCTAGACATCCTGAGCAAGCCCAAGAAAATGCCCAGGCAGGTTATCAGACCTTATCCGCCGAGGATTTGACAGCAATGGATCAGATTGGCCGTACTGTGACGGATCATCTAGATAACAACCCAGTGATGTGGACATGGTAGCCCTGGCATCTAAAGACTTCTGAGGAAGATAGCCAAAGACTTCCACCTTTCGGTTTAGCATAGCCATGGTGCAGGTGAGACGAGGGTCGTTTGATGAGACAGTCTGTATTTCACTTCAAAAGTCGGCAGGGTTCTAACCAGGGAAGCTAAGGATGGCCGATTCCCTTAAAGCCTCTGAGTGGGGACTAACGCTCATTGATCGGGCCCGACGGATTAAGCGATGGAATAAAACCTCATCGGCTTGGTGCCGCGTCTCCTATACGTCCCGATCTACTCTCAATCGCTTTTGGTCCGGGGCGGCGATCCGCAGCGAAGCCTTTGTTGCCATCTGCGAGGCGGTAGGAGTCCCTTGGCAAGACGTGGCTGAGCCGGAAGACAATCCTACAGATGAAGCAGCATCTGCGCCTTCTCTAACCCCGGCCAAACCGCCCAGCCTGACCCGGCAAGATTGGGGAGATGCCCCCGCCATCAACGACTTTTATGGTCGCTTGCCTGAGCTGCAATTGATGAGTGACTGGATGCTCCAGGATCACTGTCGCTTGATTATGGTGTTGGGGATGGGGGGAATGGGTAAAACGGCTTTAGCCGCCAACCTGTCCTATAGCCTGACCCAAGAGTTTGAGTGGGTAATCTGGCGTAGTCTTCGTAATGCCCCGTCTTTGGAGCAGCTGCTGACGGAACTGATTCAGTTTTTTAGCTGTCAGCAAGAAACGGCGCAATTTCCCGACAACGAGCAGCGCCTGCGGCATTTGATGACCTATCTACGCAATGCACGCTGTTTGATTGTCCTGGATAATGCCGAATCCATTTTGCAGGGGGGCGATCACCAGAGTCGATATTTAGCCGGGTATGAAGGCTATGGAGAATTCTTTCGGTGGATCGGAGAAACGGCCCATCCAAGCTGTTTACTATTAACCTCCCGAGAGCAACCTCAAGGACTGATTGCCCAAGAAGGCTTAAACCTTCCGGTTCGATGCCTGCGTTTAGAAGGCTTGCCTTTAGGGGAAGGACGAGAGCTGTTTCAGACCAAAGGCCAATATGTAGCTCAGGAACAGGATTGGCACGTCGTTATCCAGCGCTATGCGGGCAATCCCCTTGCCATTAAAATCGTTGCTTCGGCTATCAGAGACTATTTTGACAGCGATATTGGCCAGTTTTTAGCCTTTGTTCAGCAAGGCCCATTTATTTTTGACGATATTCGCGATCTGCTGGCTCGCCAGTTTGGACGGCTGACGGCCTGTGAGCAAGAAGTGATGTATTGGCTGGCCATTAATCGAGAGCCCCTCTCCTTTGCCGATCTCAAAGCGAATCTGGTTAAAAATGTAGCCCTCAATGACCTGATGCCTGTACTGGTGTCTTTGCAGCGTCGCTCCTTGATCGAAAAAACGAGAACTGGCTTTACTCAACAGCCCGTTGTCATGGAGTTTGTGACCCGGGAGCTGATTGAATGGGTCACCCAAGAGATGGTCGATGGGGCTCCTAATTTGCTCAGGACTCATGCATTGGTCCAAGCTCAAGCCCAGGACTATATTCGCCACGCCCAAGAGTCCCTGATTCTCCAGCCGATTACAAATAAACTGCTGGATTCACTGGGGACAAGAGCGACTATTGAATCCCATTGCCAGCAACTATTAGCGCCTTTACATGGACAGCCCTGCCAGGATACGGCCTACATCGCCGGTAATATCTTGCATGTACTGCAGCGGCTAGAGATGGATTTAAGCGGCTATGATTTTTCGTCCCTAACGGTTTGGCAGGCCAATTTGCAGGGTGAGAATCTTGCTCAAGTCAATTTTAAGAATGCCGATTTAAGTCGAACGGTCTTTACAGAGATTCTGGGCAATATTCTGGCGGCGACCTTCAGTCCTGATGGCAAGCTATTGGCCACCTGTGACAATAACTACAATATCCGGCTCTGGACAGTCAAAACGGGGCAGCAAGTCACCCTTTGCCAAGGCCATCAAAATTGGATTCGGGCCATTGCCTTCTCGCCCCAACCGTCGGAGATTCAAGGTGAAGGATATTTATTGGCTAGTGCCTGCGCCGATCACACCGTTAAGCTCTGGCAGGTGTCCACGGGTAGATGCTTACGGACTCTGGTGGACCATACCCATGAGGTCTTTTCTGTGGCCTTTAATCATGATGGCACCCTCCTCGCCAGTGGCAGTGGGGATGGTACCGCCAAACTCTGGCAAACCCATTCAGGACAATGTCTGCTGACCTGTGAAGGCCATCAAGGCTGGATTCGAGCTGTAGCAATGCCCCACCAACGTGGGTCTCAATCGGAGCAGCTCCCTCCCGCTGTAATGGTGACCGGCAGTGAAGATCAGACCATTAAAATTTGGGATCTGGCGACCGGTGAATGTCTGCAAACGGGGAAAGGCCATCATGGACGGGTTCGTTCTGTCGCCTTTAGCCATGCCGGAGACTATCTGGCGAGCGGCAGCGATGACGGCACAGTTAAGCTGTGGGACCTCCAAACCGCCCTCTGTTTGCAAACCTACGAAGGACATCGGAGTGGAGTCTATTCGGTGGCGTTTAGTCCGACGGCTCCTATTTTGGCCAGTGGTAGCGGTGATCAAACCGTAAAGCTGTGGGATTGCCAAGCCGATCAGTGCTTGCGCACCCTACAGGGGCATACCAACCAGATTTTCTCCCTGGCCTTCCATCCCGATGGACAAACTCTGGCCTGTGTTACCCTCGACCAAACCGTACGGCTGTGGAATTGGCAAACCACCCAGTGCTTGAGAACCTGGGAAGGCCATACGGATTGGGCTTTGCCCGTGGCTTTTCATCCCCAGGGAAAACTGATTGCTAGCAGCAGCGGCGATTCCGTCATTCACCTATGGGACTGGCAGCAGCAAACCACTACTGTGACCCTGCGTGATCATCGTGCCGTCGTTCGGTCCCTTGCCTTTAGCGATGATGGCCAGTATCTGATTAGTGGCGGCACGGATCAGACGGTTCGTATCTGGAACTGTCAAACGGGACGGTGTGAGCAAACCTTTTATGATCACCCAGATTGGGTATTTGCCGTTGCTTGGTCTTCTATCTCGGGACAAGAGGGCTGGTTTGCCAGTGGCGGTGGTGATCCAGATGTGCGCCTATGGTCTGTGGAAACGGGGCAATGTCAGCAGGTGCTGCAAGGGCACAGGGGGCAGGTCTGGTCGGTGGCCTTTAGTCCAGATCGTCAATCTTTAGCCAGCGGCAGTACTGATAAAACGGTGCGGCTCTGGGATGTGCAAACGGGTGAGTGTCTCAAGGTGTTGGAGGGACATGGCGATCGCATCTACTCCATCGCCTATCATCCTGATGGTCAGATCCTAGCCAGCGGCTCCCAAGACCATACCGTCAAACTTTGGCAAGTCGATACCGGAGAATGCCTGCAAACCTTGACAGACCATGAGAGCTGGATTTTTGCCGTTGTCTTTGGTCCGAGTGGTGCTGGCCAGCCCTCTATTTTGGCCTCTGGTTCGCACGATCACACGATTAAGCTGTGGGATATCCAAACGGGGGAATGCCTGAGAACCTTATGTGGCCATACTCAGTTGGTCTGTTCAGTGGCCTTCAGCCCTGATGGTCAATATCTTGTCAGTGGTTCTCAAGATCAGTCTGTGCGGGTGTGGGATATCCAGACTGGAGACTGTTTGACGGTATTGACGGCTCGGCTCTATGAAGGCATGGATATTACTGGTGCCCAAGGGTTAACCACTGCCCAGCGGATTACCTTGCAAACTTTGGGGGCGATTGATGGTCAGTTCCCATCAGCCGGATAATCTCATCTCTGAGGGTGGGGCTCCAATAGTTGCGGTCAAGATAGGGCTTTGACCTGTGCCCCGGTTAGTAAACTCAACCATGAGACGAGAGCTTGCCCAGCTCGATCTGTTGTTAATTCACAACCGTAAATCATAATTTCGGTGGTGTTGGTCAAATAGGAGCGCCATTGCCGAACTTGATCAGCGTATGCCCAAAGGTTGTCTTCACCCAAGCAGGTGCTGCCGATTTGTAATCGTCCTGACTCTCCATTGCAAATCAAATGTAGGCTGGCCCAATCTGGAGATTGACTCAATACGGATTTGATTTGAGCAATGCCATCGGTTTGTTTATTCAACACATGCACTTCCATCCCTAGAAGGGGACTGGCTAGCAAATATTGATAATTCTGAACAGCAGCATCAACAATCACTAGGGTTGATGCAGTTAGGGATAGATCAGCGCTAGGAGGAGAATTGGGTGGGGGGGATTGAACGCTAGACATAGCTGGTTCCCGGTCAATGCAGAAATAGCTAATTCTGAGAGAGTGCAGTATTAAATGCAGATATCACAATTTTTAGAATACCGAGGCTGACAGGAAACATTGCCTCACTTTTGTCTCAGTTTTTCCCAGTTGCCTCGATATCTCTCTACAGCCTTAAAAATAACGAATTTAATCTATTTTGATAAAAAAATAGAAAATGATTGAATTTAGTCGGGCATACTGCGTTTAAAGCAAAATATTTCTGCATTTAGTTCACTGGCTTGTGAAAGTCTGGATGAACACCTCAAGTACTACGGGAGAGGCTTATGTCTGCCAAACAATGGGTTTCGCGAAATTTAAGTCTGGGTGGTTTGATTCGCAATACTGGTAATGCTGCTGGTACCGTAGCGAATATTGGCCTTCATGGGCTGGGTGTAGTTGCAGAAGCTACAGCCAAGGCAGCAGGGAATCCGCATCATCAAACTATTGGCAAGTCTCTTAAAGTAACAGGAGCAGTGGTAAATATTGCACTGACGAAAACAGGCGAGGGAGCTGGATTTGTTGCTAATAAAGCGACAGAGTATGCAGGGGCTGCGGGAGGAAGTGCAGCGGCTTTTGGTGCTCAAGTTGTAGGTGCCCAACCCGATACTGTGGCTACTGCAAAAAAAGTGGGAACGGTTGTTGGAGCAGCAACGGTTGGAGCGGTTGCTGGAGTAGGACTTGCTGAAGCAGCAGTAGCAATGGCGGCTGTGTCAGGAACGACTGGAGCAGCTGCTACTTCCAGTGGTCTTGCTGCAATAGGGGGTGGTAGCCTGGCATCCGGTGGCGGAGGCATGGCGGCAGGACAAGCCATTACACAAAGTATTGTGGCAACCAGTACCACAGCAGGAGTCATTGGGAAGGACAAGGAAGGCACCTTAGGTTCTGATGCCTAACGCGAAGCGCTCATCCATATTTTGCTTTGGGATGTTTTAAAGCCTACATTCAGCAGGCTAGCTAGCAGAGCAGATAATATTTTTTACAGCCCTTCCCAAGGAACGGCAAGATAAGTTGCTGCCTGCTGTTGAGCTTGATGAGATGCTTGGCACCATCAAGCCAAACTAAATGGACGGCCTGAAAGCATTGGAGAATCCAACGTAACGTAGGTTTCATAGTTTGTTTCCCCTTCTGATTAGGGAGAGTTGTTTGTACTTGTTCTAGTGCATTTCTTAACTGTCGTTGTCCTAAGCTGTAGACCATCAAACACAAGGCCATGATCATGGCTAAGGCAGCGATACGCCGAGGTGTCTTCAGGAAAACACTAGAGGCAAAGAAGAGTGGATCTTTGATAAAGCGAAAGCCTCCTTCACACGCCTGCTGGTTCTTATACTCGCGCAGAATATCATCATTGCTCCATTGCTCTTGTTCCAAGAGATTGGTGGCTAAGATGAAACGACCTGCTTGCCGCCGATAGCGTTCGATGACTGGCTCATTGAGGGTTAAGGTAGCCTCAATAGAATAGGTGTAGTGAGTCACAACCGTTGCTTTTGTCGGTCGTCCAGCCTTTGAATAATGAGGTTTTTTGTGGATTTTGAGATCGTCAAGGGTGTGATACCTGAGGATTTTGCCAAAATCTTGGGCTGCAGCTAAAGCATCTGCAGGGCACAAGAAGGTCTGTTTGCAGAGGGTTTTAAGTGCAGTAGTTTTTTGGCTAAACGCCTGATCAATCCGCTTTTGCACTTGTTTGAGTCCAGAGTCTCTGCGAGCTTTACTTTCAACCACCAGCCACCGTTGTTGAATCTCTCCATAGGTACTACATACTTCGACAAAGCTATAGCCGTTGAGAGCACTGGGGTGAAACTGTGAACCCGGCAGCCCTTGTAATAAGTCTTGGGCTGCCGTTGAACTTGCTGGAACTCGGCTAATCCAAGATGTACTTCCTAATGCTTGCAGATTGTCGGCACTGTAGAGGGCACTATCAGCAACAATCACCTCTGGCTGTTGCTGACTCCACTGTTGCTTAAATTCATGGATGATAGGCACAAACGTACTTTTGTCCGCATCATTACCGTTGCCCACTTGTAAAAATAAAGGAATACCCCCGTCCCCACTCACCAGTAGGTTCAATACAAACTGCTTGAGATCACGACGATTGTCCCGTGAGTAGCCGTAGGTGATTTTCACGGGTATCGGCTCCTCTGATTCAGCCAGTGCAGGGGAGGGGGACTCAGGTGCAGAGGGGGATTCGTCTGACGCCTCAACCTGTGGTTTATCTAAGTATTGCCCCTCAACACTAAGGCTTGTCGCATCTAGATGCGCACACCTTAGAGCTACATCGAATTTCTGAACGACTGCCATTGCCACATGGATAAATATCTGGGTCACACCATAGGCATAGAGCTTGTCGAGGACTCGACCGATACGGGTATCGTTGAGGTGCTCTGGCAGTACACCTTGACCGAGTAAGTGCTCGGTTGCTTTGCTTTCGAAAAACTCACTAAATAAGTACAATGGAGCACTCAAAAAGCCCATACCATTTAGAATCAGGGCTTTGACAACTTGACCACAACTAACATTCTCTTGCTCGTGAGTACCTAATAATCGATCCACTATTTCGACAATGCCGATCTCATCGACGATACCGGCAATAATACCGAGATGGTCAATATCCTGAACGTCTATCTCTTGAGGTGAATACATGGACTTGCGTTGAGAGACAACCTCAAAATTATCCCTTGATGGTTAGTACCTGCTGAATGTCGGTTAAATGTTTTCAGATGGAGAATTCTGAGGCGGTATTACTGGGGAAAATTCTCCAAACTTCCATCGTAGTGGGCAAGCATGGCGAATCATCCTCACCTGCTCAATCGTGAAACTGACGAGGCACTGGGCTCCATTGAAGGGCTGCTGACGAGGGTCGTCCCACAACAGCTCCGCCTTGCCGGTCAATTGCAGCGTATGACCTTGATCAAAATCTAAGATCAGCAGTCCGACTTGAGGGTTGACAGCAATATTCCCGAAAGACTGAAACATATTATTGCCTTTGAAATCGGGGAAGAGGAGGTGATTCGCATTCACTACCTGCAAGACCCCTGGTAAACCTCCTCGATGGGAGATATCAGCTCCTTTCTCTGGGTGGGCCGTAGCAATAAAAAACGTATCTGTATGGGTGATCCAGTTTTGCTGATCGGAGGATAGGTTTGATGTAGATGCTGCAGGGGTAGAGGCTGGCCTGTCACTGGGGTCAGAAAGCAAATAGCGGGTTTGGATGTATTTCGGGCAGTTGAAAAAGACTTGCTGGGCCTGAAGTTGTATTCCTTGTTCACTCACTTGTTGAGCGTAGCCATTGACCCGTAGACGACGGCGAGCCGCTAAATCTAGGGTCAGTAGACCCATAGTGGGATTGGTGTGCAGATTTTGGATGAGTTGTGAATCCATTGTGGAGATAGGATTCACGTTGAGAGTCTGGTCACTGGTCACGGTTAGAAAGCCGGGTGGACCTGTGATCAGAGACGCCCATAGGTTACCACTGGGGTCAATCGAACTTGCGATCGCAAATGGTCTAGGCAGCAAAAATTCAGTCGATGCTGGTTCAAATCCTTGTTTGAGAGCACCGGATACTCGTTGAGCGGCGGCCTCAACCCCTGCTTGCTTTTGAACGGCCAGTTCTCCCTCATGAAAGGGCATAGTCAGCTCCTGAACGAGATATATGGATAGCACCCGACATCCCCACCTATTCGGTTCAGATGGTTGGTGAATTCCCTCCAGCATGAGAGGAATCATCAACAGGAGCCGTCAGCCAAGGCAATGGTCTAAGGCTAGCCAGACTTTTCTGATTCTTGATAGTCAAAATTAAAGCAATGTCCCCAAGATATCTATTTTTCATATCATTTTGAAATAGCACCAAAATGAGACGTAAATAAACTCTAGGGGAAGGAAAGAAGAGGTAAGGATATAAGCTGGTGCTGAAGAGGGTTAGAGGGCTGTGATTTATATCACGCCAATCACTGGATTAGAACATTACGATCGGGCTCATGCCTAGATAGGCTGGAGAACATAACCTGAGAAATATCCTATCAAGATTGGGCATGCTCATGAGTAAGAGAAAGCAACAATCATGGGGGCAGGAGTTTTTCGATCTAGCTGATTTGTCACTATCTAATCAGTTATCCTTTAGGTACAGCTAGCAAGGATCTTTTTTGGCTTCTAACTACTAGTAACGGAATGGAAAAAACTTCACCTCTATTGATTGCTCAATTGTCGGACTTGCATTTATTTGCAAATCCCGATCGTGATCTATTGGGGTTGAATACTTTTTCTTCTTTAGAAGCGGTCTTACAGAAATTAAAACGACTTCCTGTACTCCCGGATCAGCTCTTGCTGACGGGAGATTTAGCACAGGATGAAACCCATATCGCCTATCAACAGATCCAAGCCTTAATTGCCCCCTTGCAGATTCCGACCTACTGGCTGCCAGGGAATCACGACCATCTGCCCACCATGAAGGCTACCTTTACGGAGCCTGTTTTTCAGGCCCACAAATCCTATCAAATGGGAAATTGGCACTTTTTGCTCTTAGACTCCAGCGTTCCTGGGAAAGTCTATGGAGAGTTGTCAGTAGAGAGTTTAAATTGGCTCAATCAAGAACTAGAGCAGTGCGATCCCCATCCCACGCTGATTGCCCTTCATCATCCACCTTTTTCAATTAAATCGGATTGGCTGGATCAAATTGGCCTCCAAAACTCTGGCGATTTATTTGCCATCCTCGATAGACATCCCCACGTCAAACTTGTGGTATTTGGTCATATTCATCAGCAGTTTGAACATCAGCGCCATAATATCCATTACCTCAGCACGCCATCGACCTGTATTCAATTTGCACCTCACAGTAAAACCTTTGCCCTAGATCAAGCACAGCCAGGATTTAGACTTTTTCAGTTACAGGGTGATGGCTCCTTTGAAACTGAAATTCACCGCGTTATATTTTCTCAAACATTAGATTTTTCTGCCAAGGGATATTAAGGTTTTGTTGTTAATTTCATTCCTACACCCGTCTTTCAGTATGCTGCTTATTGGAAGAATACTGAGTCTATAACCGCTCAAATAAACTTATATGCTAGCGCTGTACATGCTTGGAGCGGGTCTGATTTTATCTGGCTTGTTTATCGGTTTGACATGGTTCGGGGGACGGGTGGTTCGCCGCCAAGGACCTAGGTCGGGGTTTGTGGGTGCGGCCTTGATGGTTGTGCTAGCCCTGCTTCCGTTTGGCTATCTCACAACTTATTTTGGGCGGGCATTTCAAGCCAATGGATGGGCCGAACGAGCCTATCAACTCTGTTTTACCGCCGCAGTGGCAGTGCCGATGTTGACGGGCTTATGCTGTTCACTCCTCTTACTATGGGCATCCTTCGCAGCCCAGCGCCGTCGGCGGCAGCGGCGAATTCGCCACCGGGGTTAAGGTTGAGTGGTGGAAGCCAACACCCGTTGAATTTGGCAAGGCGCATTCATCGTCGTAAATAGCTGGGTGGCTTGGTGGAACATTGGGTCGCGATCGCCCATTTGATTCATGGTCTGATACGTCAACCCCAACTGAAAATAAGCTTCTGCCAAGTCACAGGTGGCATTGAGGGGTTTGAGCAGCAAAATCGCTTGGTCATGATCCGCCACTGCAGGGGTAAATTTACCTTGAAGCCGGTGAATGACAGCCCGTCCCGTTAAGGTTCGGGCTTGGATATGGGGATAATGGCTGGCTTCTGCCACGGTTAGGGCCTGGTCAAACAAGGCATGGGCTGAGGGCAGGTCCCCAAGGGCGGTATAGGTTTGGCCCAGGAGCTGCATAAAGTAGGCCAGTCGGGCGGCTTGCTCTGTTTCTGGTAGGCGTTCTCCCCAGGTTTGGGTGGCTAACTGTTGAGCCTGATCTGTCTTGCCGAGGTGAGTCAGCACGAGGGCTAAACAAATGGAGGCTTTCGGCACCCAACGATCCTGATCGGTGTGGGTGGCCAGCTCGATCACCTGCTGAAAGCATTGGGCGGACTGCTCTAATTCCCATAAATCTAGGTAGTACAACCCTAAACTTAAGCGAGAATCGAGGACTTGAATTTGAAAATGACGATGGTGACGAGGATCTAGGTCTGGTGCTGCTAGAGCCTGGGTAGACAGGCTGAGGGAGTCCTTTTGCAAGGCTATCCCTTGGCGAATCTGGCCCGTGCTCCAATAGTAGTCCGCCAGAATATTTTGGAGTTCGCAATAGCTGCGATCGCAAGGCAGATGCGTCATCAACGACGGTAACTCTCCTAGCAAGGACTGGTGTAACCCCATTCGATAGAGACTACTGCCCAGAGACAAATACTGCTGCCACTGGTTTTGGCGCACCTGGAGCAGCACTGCTGCTGCCTGGGGATAGTCTTGAATGGCTTTGTAGTGATAAAAGGCTTCTAGGGCCTGCAGGGCCTCTTGGGTGGTGGTCAGAGTCTGGACGCTGTTGGACCAGTATTGGGCGGCCTGGTGGTGGGCCTGGTGCCAGTCTGGACTGGACTGCAGACGGGCAATCGCGGCAGCTCGGGTGACGGGATGCAGCCAATATCGACCTTGACGGCACTCTACTAAAGACCGATTTTGTAGAGACATCAGACTGGCTCGTCGTTTGGTCTCCGGTACTTCCCAGAGCAGGGCCAAGACACCTGCTCGGGGGAGGGTGGCGAGGGTCTGGTACCGATAACAGCCCAACCGACAAAATAACCGATAGGCCTGGGGGTCCAGGTTTTGGAGACGGTCAATTTGGTTATTGATGAGGTTGTGTAAATCCGCCGCTACCAGTAAATCCTGCTGTTGATCTTGCCAAAAGGCTGCCGCATCTCCACCAAAGTCGGACCGGATCGACCCGCAGAGCAGGGTCATGGCCTTAGCGTTGCCGCCATAGGCCCGATGCATTTTCTCCAGTAGCTTCAGATCGAGGGTTAGCTCCTGGAGTTGGAAATACTCCTGCCAAGCCTCTTTGTCTAAGCCTGAGAGGCGATAATGCTGGAGGTTGAGGCTGGCTTCACAAATGCGATCGCGGCTCGTAACCAAAGTCAGTCCCAGATTGCGAGGGTCGGTGAGGACTCGAAATAGCTCCACATACCGGCGATGCTCAGCAATGAGCAAGCCTTGCTGATCTAAAGCGGGCTCCAGATTATCCACCAGAACCCCAATGGGGCGCTGATGGAGATGGCGTTTTAAGCGATCCAGACTAATGCCAAATTCTAGTCCTGGATCTTCTTGTAAATCTCGCGTTAACCATTCTTCCACCACCCGCTGGGCTGAGGTGATAGTGTCGGGTTCTTTCGCCATCAACAACTCTAGGACGATTTCAAAACCCTGGCTCTGGAGATATTGTTGGGCCAAGGTCGTTTTACCCAGCCCTCCTTCCCCTTGGATGGCAATGGCCGTTGCCCCTTGCTGGTTGAGGTGGTTGAGGTGGCTGATCGCCTGATGTCGCCCCACGAAGTCGGGTCGGTAAGTCTCTATAGGAGGGGAAGAGGAAGCCTCACTCCTATGGTTTGTCAAAACATGGCGCAGGTTCTTTTTCGTGATTTTCTCGCCCATGACCTGGGACAAGAGTTTCCACAAATCTGACCCCACATCTTTGGCATGGCCTTCCGTACAGCCATAGGTATCGGCGATGTCGAAATATTTTTGTCCTAGCCAAACCTGTTTCAGAATTGTTTGCTGTAATTCGCTCAGACCTTCACCCGTTTGGGCAATCACAAGCTGTTCAATCTGTCTCAGGGCCTGATCTGCATCCATGCTTGAGCAAATGGTTTTTCCTTGACCTCTAGTCTAGCCCAGCCCTAACCGGGGATAGATAGGAAAAACCCCACCGGTACTATGGCTAAAAACCGGTGGGGAAATGGTATCTGCTGTGAAAAAACGAGGGAATGACTCTAGATTCAGTTAGGTATGAACATCTTGACTCAACATCAATCGAGCGCCTGGCTTTGCCTGTCTTGGGATTCACCCGCATGCCCGGAATTAAGGCATGCGGGTGAGGCTGTGGCCCACACTGCTCAAGGATCCAGCTTGAGTAGATATTCGGTCCAGCTCTCCGTGCTGGTTGGCGTAAGCGGAGAAGCAGTCGACAACATGGGGATGAAGGGAATGGCAATCAGCCGAACCCTCTTGGTGATTGATACCTAAAGAGTAATGGCTGGAGACATCTCCTTATTTATTAGTATTCCAGCCTCAAGTTTGAGAACGCGATGATGCTAGCGTTTGCCTTGTATAACCTGGGGTATAAGTTTTCTAATATTTGTAAAAAAGGCTAGAACTTCAAAAAAATCACGCCATTTACTCTGCCCATTGGCGAAGTAGGTTGGCATGGCTTTTGGAAATCAGGTCAAATTCCGGGGTTTTACCGTGGGTGGCGAACAGAGAGCGTCGAGCCGTATCCAAATCAAATAATAGCTCTCGTTGTTGGGCATTGCGAACCAGACTCTGTACCCATCCCACTGCCACTAAGCGGGTCCCAGAGGTGACCGTTTCGACCCGGTGAATGGTGGAAGAAGGATATGCGATCGCAGATCCAGCTGCCAATTTATAGGTGTGAACCCCATCGGCTAATTCCACGCAAAGTTCTCCCCCTTCATAGTCATCGGGAGAATTGAGAAAAAGGGTAAAAGAAACATCGGAGCGAGCCCCGCCCATAAAAGCATTATCCACATGGTCCCCGTAGGACATGCCTTCTTGGTAGCGACTAAACAGCAGGGTATGCAGGGAACGAGGTTGAAGCGCCACCTTAAATAAAGGATGACGCAGGAGGGCTGACTTCACCCGCTCTTTCAGATCCACAGTGCAATCTGCTTTACCCGCAAGCTGGGTATTATTTTTGACTAATTTGGCATACCAACCCGCCGTGGTTTTACCATCTACGAATTCTGCTGTTGTCAGCAAATCCGTTATTTCGGCTAATGCTTCGGCGGTCAGCACCTCGTCAATCGTCAAGATCATGAGGCGATTTGATTCTCCTGACGCAAGTACGCCTCAATAAAGTTATCCAGGGCACCATCCATAACATTCTCAATGGCAGTGGTTTCTTGGTTGGTTCTTAAGTCCTTCACCATTTGGTAGGGATGAAACACATAGTTACGAATCTGGTTGCCCCAGGCTGCTTCCACTATATCGCCCCGAATATCGGCAATCTCTTTTGCCTTTTGTTCTTGGGCAATTACCAACAGCTTGGCTTTCAGCAATGCCATCGCTTTTTCCTTGTTTTGCAGTTGCGATCGCTCTTGGGTACAGCGCACCGCTAGTCCCGTTGGCACATGAACAATCCGCACCGCCGTTTCCACTTTGTTGACGTTTTGGCCTCCCTTGCCTCCAGACCGAGAGGTGGAAATTTCCAAATCGGTATCGGGAATATCGAGTTCCACTTCATGATCGAGTTGGGGCATTATTTCTACCCCGGCAAAACTGGTTTGGCGTTTGCCATTGGCATTAAACGGAGAAATGCGGACTAATCGGTGAGTGCCCTTCTCTGCTTTTAAGTAGCCATAGGCATAGCGCCCTTCCACTTCCAGGGTTGCTGATTTAATACCCGCTTCATCCCCTTCCGAGAGTTCCGCCAGGCGCACCTTATAGCCTTGGCGTTCTGACCAGCGGGTATACATGCGCAGCAGCATTTCAGCCCAATCTTGGGCATCCGTCCCACCGGCCCCAGTATTGATCGTCAGGACAGCCCCCACCTTGTCATAGGGACCCGATAGGAGCTGCTGCAATTCCCATTGATCGAGCTGTTGCGTGAGCTGCTGCAGATTCCCTTCAGCTTCTTTTAAAAGGGCCGTGTCTTCTTCGAGCTGCAGCAATTCGACTAAAGCTTCGGCATCTTCTAGGGTGCCTTGCCAGTCTTGAAGTTGGGTCAGGTGGGCCTTGAGATCATTGAGATCTTGCAAAACCTTCTGGGCTTTCTCCTGTTCATCCCAGAACTCCGGCTGAGCCGCTAGTTGTTCAAGATCGTTGATTTGAGCATTGAGGGCAGGCAGGTCAAAGATACTCCTGAGTTTTACCCAGGCGATCAGATAACTGTTCGACTTCTCGCTTTAGCTCTAACACTTCCATAGCCAAGTTGTACCCAAAACACATTCATGATTGTAGTGGATTCATCCCGCAGTTAACCGGAAGCTCGGACCCAGCTCATCCAGATCCCTCCCCACCTTGGCAGCAACCAACGTTTAAGACATGATGAGGGTTAAAGCTTCAGTATCTTTGCCGGAGCGCTCGTCTTATTTTTCAAGTGATGTTGGCCAGAACCATGACATTCTCTGGTCACCAGGAGTGCAAGTTTCCATGAAAATCATTGGCATCATTCTGATTGTTATCAGTATTATTCTGTTTTTCGTCTACTCCAATCTCAAGCGCAAACTAGCCAGTCTGCGCCAAGCTCGACCTGCTAGCGTTGCTGAGCTAAATCATTTGGCTAGCGAGATTGCCCTAGAGATGGGTTCGGGTAGTTGGCGAGATTATGTCAAATTGAGGGGCACGATCCAATGTGACCAGCCTCTCGTATCTGAACTGAAGCAAGCACCTTGTGTGCATTACCAAATGACGATTGTTCGGGAGTATGAAGAACAGGTCACTGAACGAGACAGTGATGACAATGAGGTCACCAAGACCCAACGTGGATCTGAAACACTCTCTCAAAATCGCCAGTCCGTACCGTTTTTCTTGCAAGATGATACCGGTGAAATTTGGGTAGAGCCTGAAGGAGCCCAAATTGAAACGGTGCGGGTGTTGGATGAATTTAGTCCAGAACAGCCTTCAGGGGGCCAGCTTTCTTTTGGAGGCTTTTCCCTGGCACTCAGCAGTGTAGAGACCGGTCGCCAGACCATCGGCTATCGCTATCAAGAATCGATATTGCCCGTGCAACGTCAGGTGTTCGTGGTGGCCCAGGTGAGCGATTTTAATCAAAGTCTAGTCCTAGAGAATCCAACTACTAAAGGACAACGGTTTGTCATTTCCCTCAAATCAGAAGAAGCCTTAGCCCAAACCACACAGACCTCTGTTACCTATGCGCTGTATGGCATGCTTTCTACTCTCGGTGTTGGAGTGCTTCTACTGGTGCTAGGCGTCCTTTCTGCTTAGGAAATAGCATTGACTCTTAAGCAACACTTCATTATGCAGATTTGGAGGAATAACAGAGAAGGTTATAAGCCTATATCAGACGATAACCGAACGGCACTCAGGAAAGTTTGAGCACCTGCTGTCACAGAATGCATGGGTAAACCCCTTTTCTGACCAAGCACTTTATGGGTCCAACCTGCTCAATCAATTCGACTAGCAGCCAGTTTTGATAAAAGGTATGGAAACGGGGCCTTACCGGCCACCTTCTTGGAGAATGACGCGATTGCCACCTGCTCTTTGGGCTTGGCGGAGGGATTGCTCAGCGGCAGCGATGAAATTGACTGGGGATAATTTAGGAGTTGGCACAATCGTCGCAATTCCCAAGCTTAAGGTAATGGCTTGATCTGGTATGGGAGAAGCCGGATTCTCTTTTAAAGCTTTGACCCGGAGTCGAATTTTCTTGGCGATACAGGCTGCTTCATCAATAGAGGTTTGGGGGAGTAAGACCGCAAAGGTATCGCCATGGTAGCGGGCCAACATATCTGTAGAACGCTCAATATTGGCTTGAATGACTTTAATCACTTGGCCAATATAGGTGTTGCAGGCTGAGTCACCATATTGTCGGTGCAAGCGATCAAAATCATCCACTTCACATAGAAACAGTGATAAAGGTTGCCGGTCTTGCTCCAAGCGCTGCCAAACGCTATCTATGCGGGTATCAAAATGAGAACGAAGTGAGACTTGTACAACACTTTTTCGAGTCCATCGCTGCTTTATTTGCCGGTACAGACCGGTGGGCTGAAGCCTCTGCCAAAATCTCAGGGTAAACGCTTTTAATTGCAAAGACTTGGGCTGTTTTAAGGGTTCAAATGAATCTGCTGGTTCTGACAAATCACCTGAATAAAAAGGAGGTTGAAAAGACACACTGGTACTCCGTAGATCTGATCGAAGCTGAATCGTCAACTTCCTCACCATCTGGATATAAGGATAACCAGGCATCTTTTTGCAAGGAAAGCCTAGTATCTATGACCCCTCTCCCCTAAGGTCATATCGTCAGTTGACTTGCAGTTTGCAATATCAACTTGCACTTACAGATTGAGGAAGAACCGACTCTAAGCGGTCCAAAAGCTATAGACAATGGCTATTTTGAAGCTAGGAACACACTATTATGACTGAAAATGCAAATCTATCTTAGCGCAACAATGAGTGAAGTTTGATAATTCCTGTGACAAAAGTTTTTGATGGCGAATCTTGTTCATTTTAGTAAAAAACACGGGTCTTAGGAGGATTGAATCCCTTTGATTTCGTCTTGAAGTATTTTGTACTACAATTAATTATGATTGTCTTAATCTTTGGAAATTCAGCTTCGTTATTCACCAATATGCCCATATCATTCTCAAAAATTAAGCAAGAGGATAGTAATAGGCTGAAAAATCCTAATATTCAGGGTTAATGGCTATTCGAGGCCTTCTGGTATTACTAGTTAAAGATAGCTAGCTCATCAGATTTGGGTCACTGATCCAGAGACTGCATAGCTATGCGTTGATGACATGGATAGCTGTAGTGACTCTCACCCTATAAAGCTAATAAAATGCCTTTAATATAGAAAATTCTCAATATTTTCAGCTCAAGGCGCATCCATTTCAATCATTAGCCTGAGTTCGCAGGAAATAGAAGACTCAATAAGTAGAAAAAGATGGCAATTTACTTCTATTCAAATAGAGAAAAACCCTATGGCTGTTTTTCTAACTTTTCAGCCCATGGGGTGATGTTGGATGGTGTTTGGTGGCCTACGAGTGAACATTATTTCCAAGCGCAAAAATTTGTCGGTACTCCCCATGCCGACCAGATACGCCAGGTGAAATTGCCGAAGGATGCGGCGCGTCTAGGACGACAACGCACACGGCCCCTACGGTCTGACTGGGAACAGGTCAAAGATGATGTTATGCGTAAGGCGGTGCTCTGTAAATTTGAAACCCATGCCGATATCCGAGCCGTTTTGTTATCTACGGGGAATCAAGACTTAGTGGAAAATGCCCCTGGAGATTATTACTGGGGCAGTGGACAGGATGGTACTGGCCAAAATAAGTTAGGGAAGATTTTGATGGAAGTGCGAGACACATTGCAATTGGGCGATAGCAACTAGCTCTAGGTTGATAACATCCATGAAATTAATTCTGTTTGAAGACGCTGTAGCATTTTGCGATCGCACCCAGTCTCACCTCTTGCATCATCCTGCAGAACATAATCTGCTGCTTGGTATTCAGAGTGCTTTACTTCGGGGCTCAGGCGCTTTCCCCACTCCTCCTGATTTGCTGGTCGTTGAGTCGGCGGGGGAGATTCAGGCCGTGGGTACTCGAACTCCTCCTTATAATTTTGTGCTGTCGAAGGTCCAGGATTTAGGCGCTTTAGATCTGATGGCAGACTACTTCCACCAGGCTTCGACCTCTTTATCCGGGGTCAATAGCTTTGTGAGGGAGGCTCAAGCCTTTGCTCATGTCTGGCAAACCGTGACTGGACAAGCGAGCACCTTAAAAATGCACCTGCGGATTCACCAGTTGATCCAAGTGCACCCCCAAACAGATGTCCAGGGCCATTTGCGGATAGCGACGAAGCGAGATCGCAAACAGCTGCTGCAATGGTCAGAGGCGTTTTCTCTAGAGACCTTTGGGGATCTGGAAGCGGATATTGAACGCATTCTAGACCTGCAGATCAAGCGTCAGGATCTGTATGTTTGGTGCGATCGCAAGATTGTCTCGATGGTGGCTGGACGCCTGTCTCAACCCGGAGGTGGCCGTATCGGTCCCGTCTATACTCCTCCAGAATGTCGGCAGCGGGGGTATGCGACGGCCTGTGTGTCTGCAGTGAGCCGGATGCTGTTGGATCGAGGGGCTCAGCGCTGTTGCCTATTTACCGATATCACCAATCCCACATCTAACCATATCTATCAAACCATTGGCTATAAACCCGTTTGTGATTGGCATGACTATCGGTTTGCCTAAGGATTGGTGGGAGTGACGTTTATTGAGATTGGCCTTGCCGTCATTTTTTCCGTTAATGGGTCCGGCTTTAGGGCCTAAGTGATTCATCACCAATGTTGGATTCTATGCAGATTGGCAGCGATCGCAATATCCATGCAAGGTCAGCTCATAGTGATTCACCTGAAGTCCTGGGCGTAATCCCTGAAAATTGGGTGTTTGGAACTGTTCCCAGGCAATATCCTCAACCTCACTGCAAGACTGGCAGCGAAAATGGTGGTGGGGATCAATATTGGCATCATAACGACAGACGCCTTCCTCCAAGAGGACCTCCCGCACTAGTCCCACATCTCTAAGGGCCTGAAGTGTTTTATAGATCGTGGCCTGAGACGAGGTCGGTACATCTTGGTTAAAATGGCTCGAAATTTGCTCTGCAGTCGGATGGTCAGACCGCGCTAGTAAATCGGCATAGACGGCAAAGCGTTGGGGGGTTACTCTTACCCCTTTCGACTTCAGGGTTTGGATAATTTTATCTGCCTGTTGTTGCATCAATACCTCCTCCAGCAATGTGCCAGCTCCCTACAGCCCGGGACATCTGGTTTTCAGGGGCCTCAATAACAAACCTAGCATTCCTATTCGCTAATCGTCCATATTTAGAATCTACTTTTATAACTAAGTAATTATTCTCATTGTGTTCTTCTTAATTAAGAATTACTCTGAGATAAGTTCGGAGAATGATCGACACTGCTGCAAGAATTTGCAAGCCAATAGAGAGGTCAGTATGGCTAGTATTAAACGCGTGCTAATACGGCTTTCAAGACTCAAGTCCGTGATGAGTCAAGCCCTAGGGGGGACCCTCAGCACTGGTGAAACCTATCCATCTGAGGACGGTGCTATTAGTTTGCAAGACCTGCAATCCATGCAAAAATCCACATCGCAATCTATGAGAGGAGACCCTATGAATAGTGCAACCGGGTGCCCATTTTCAGGCGGAGCTTTAAAATTTACCGCTGGTAGTGGCACATCAAATCGTGATTGGTGGCCGAATCAGTTAAACCTACAAATCCTGAGGCAGCATTCCCCCAAATCTAATCCTATGGGCAAAGGATTTAACTACGCTGAAGCCTTTAAGAGTCTCGACTTAGCGGCCGTCAAGCAAGATATCTTCGACCTGATGAACAGTTCTCAGGACTGGTGGCCCGCCGACTATGGTCACTATGGACCGCTCTTCATCCGCATGTCTTGGCATAGTGCTGGCACGTACCGCATCAGTGATGGCCGAGGGGGTGCAGGGACCGGTAACCAACGATTTGCCCCCATCAATAGCTGGCCTGACAATGCCAACCTCGATAAAGCCCGCATGTTGCTGTGGCCGATTAAGCAGAAATACGGCACAAAAATCTCTTGGGCTGACCTGATCATTCTGGCGGGGAATTGTGCTCTGGAGTCGATGGGTTTCAAAACCTTCGGTTTCGCAGGGGGGCGCGAAGATATTTGGGAGCCGGAAGAAGATATTTACTGGGGGGCTGAGCATGAATGGCTGGGGGACCAGCGCTATACCGGCGACCGTGAGCTGGAAAATCCCCTGGGTGCGGTGCAGATGGGCCTGATCTACGTCAATCCCGAAGGCCCCAATGGCCATCCTGATCCGGTGGCTTCAGGCCGAGACATTCGCGAAACCTTTGGGCGAATGGCCATGAATGATGAAGAGACGGTTGCTCTCACTGCAGGGGGACATACCTTCGGTAAATGTCACGGTGCGGGGGATGATGCCCATGTGGGGCCTGAACCAGAGGGGGCCAACATTGAAGACCAATGCCTAGGCTGGAAGAATAGCTTCGGTACGGGTAAAGGCGTCCATACGATTACTAGCGGTATTGAAGGGGCCTGGACCACCAATCCAGTGCAGTGGGACAACAACTATTTCGAGAACCTGTTTGGTTATGAGTGGGAGCTGACCAAAAGTCCCGCTGGTGCCAATCAGTGGGTTCCCCAGGGAGGGGCGGGGGCCAATACAGTGCCTGATGCCCATGATCCATCCCAGCGTCATGCGCCCATTATGACCACAGCCGATATGGCTATGCGCATGGACTCCAGCTATGGAACCATTTCTCGGCAATTTCTGGATAACCCAAACCAGTTTGCGGATGCGTTCGCTAGAGCTTGGTTTAAGTTGACTCATCGAGATATGGGACCTCGCTCGCGTTATCTGGGACCGGAGGTGCCTGAGGAGGAATTGATCTGGCAAGATCCCGTTCCTGCCGTCGATCATGAGCTGATTAATGAGCAGGATATCGCCACCCTAAAGAGCCAGATCCTAGCGACGCATCTCACGGTGTCCCAATTGGTGTCAACGGCCTGGGCCTCGGCTTCGACTTACCGTGACTCGGATAAGCGCGGTGGGGCCAATGGTGCTCGCATTCGTCTAGCCCCCCAGAAAGATTGGGAAGCGAACCAGCCCACCCAATTGGCAACGGTGCTCCAGACCTTGGAAGCTATCCAAACCACCTTTAACCATTCGCAGGTTGGCGGCAAGCGAATTTCCCTGTCAGACCTGATCGTTCTCGGGGGCTGTGCGGGGGTTGAGCAAGCCGCGAAAAATGCTGGTTGGTACGATATCAAAGTTCCCTTTAAGCCTGGACGAACGGATGCAACCCAGGCCCAAACAGATGTTGACTCCTTTGCTGTCCTAGAGCCGAGAGCAGATGGTTTTCGCAATTACCTAAAAGGGCACTATTCTGTTTCTGCAGAAGAGCTGTTGGTGGATAAGGCCCAGTTATTGGCCTTGACGGTCCCTGAAATGACGGTGCTCGTCGGTGGTCTGCGGGTGTTGAATGCCAATGTGGGCCAGGCTCAGCATGGTGTCTTTACCCAACGGCCTGAAAGTCTCACCAATGACTTCTTCTTGAACTTGCTGGATATGGGCGTGACCTGGAAGGCTGCTTCTGAGGCTGAAGATGTGTTTGAAGGATGCGATCGCAATACCGGTGCACTCAAGTGGACGGGAACTCGTGTAGACCTAATCTTCGGTTCCAACTCCCAACTCCGTGCCCTGGCGGAAGTCTATGGATGTGCGGACTCCCAGAAGCGATTTGTCCATGACTTTGTGGCGGCCTGGGATAAGGTGATGAATCTCGATCGCTTCGATCTAGCTTAGTCTCGGCTTAAATACCGCGATTTCGATTTGGTAGTCCTGTAGATTTCTCCCGGCCTGCAGGGCTACTACATGTATAGATGCTCTGGTGTATTTGCTATATATCGCTGAGATAGCAAGCTCAAAACTTCGTTGAGCATGCCAGTGAGATCTACAGGCCTTGCCATGGACTTAGACGAATCCGGCCACCATCAACAAGCAAGTCTTCTCCCGTAATGTATGAAGCATCCTCACTGGCGAGAAATAGGACCACCTTGGCAATTTCTTCTGGCTGCCCCAATCGCTGCATGGGAATTTCGTTCTGGAGTGCTGCGATCATCTCCTGATCGAATTCCCCCGTCATCTCGGTATCAATCACACCCGGACTAATGGCGTTGACGCGGATATTGCGTGATATCAGTGAACTGGCTAGCGATCGTGCCAACTGGCTCACTGCTGCCTTAGTGGCGGCATACACCGTCAAATTAGCTAACCCCTGGTGCTGGGTCAGGGATGCATTGAGCACAATAGCACCCCCATCGTTCATATGTGGCAAGGCCTGCTGAGCAGTAAAGAAGACTCCCTTGAAGTTGACGCTGACAATTTGATCAAACGTCTTTTCATCCACATCACCGAACCCTGTAGGCGTCCCAATTCCAGCATTAGCGAAAACGATATCTATTTTGCCGAAACGATCCCTTACCTGTGTATAGAGCTGATCTAGGTCAGATATCTTTGAAACATCCACAGCGACTGTGAGGAGCCGATCTCCGGCATTCAGATTCTGAGCCGTTTTAATCAGTTTTTCCTGCGTGCGTCCACAGATGGCAACATTGGCTCCTTCTGCTAGGAACGCCTTTGCTGCTGCAAGTCCCATTCCACTGCCACCCCCTGTGATGACAACAGTTTTATTTTTGAATCTCATGTCATTCTCCTGGTTCTAAAGACCACCATCCACACAAATTTGCTGTCCAGTCACCCATCGACCTAAATCAGAGGCAAGGAAGAGGACCGCTCGTGAAATATCTTCAGCGGTTCCCAGTTCACCAAACGCAGCTTGACTTGCCATCCATTGCGTCTGCTCCTCTGGCGTGTCAGCCACCCAATCCGTAGCGGTGTAGCCCGGTAGTAGGCTGTTGACGGTAATTTTCTTAGGGCTAAGTTCTCTCGCCCAAGTTCTTGTAAATTGCTCTAGAGCTCCTTTGGACGCTGCATAAATACTCGATATGGGTACATAATGCTGGGTCGAACCAGATGAAAGATTAATAATTCTGCCGCCATCGGGTATTAGCTTCACCATCTTTTGCACCAGAAAAAAGGGGCCTTTGACGTTAGTAGAGAAGAGCTGCTCAAACTCATCTTCTGTCACTTCTCCAAAGGGCTTGCTCACAAACCTACCGGCATTGTTGATCAGAATATCGACCTTGCCAAACTCTGTTTCCAAGGTTTGGGTGAGCTGGTTGATATCCTCTAGGTTTGAGACATTGGATTGATAGCCTTTAATCTTTCCTAAACTTGATAATTCATTTTCTAAAGCTTTTGCTTTTTCAGCACTGCTCACGTACGTGAAGGCCACTGACACTCCTTGGCTCATGAAGTCTTTGACAATTGCTTTGCCAATTCCCCTAGACCCTCCGGTAACCAACGCAACTTTATCTTGTAGCTTCAATTTGTCTGTATTCATTGTTTGTCCTTGTGAAATGACGAATTTTTCCAGCTCAAGGGTGGGCGGATCAACTTCTCTGAGGGTGGCGTTCAATACCTTTCGCGATAATTTCTGGATGGACATTGTGAGGAATAGGCCATCCCCGCTCCCAGAAGTAAATGTTGATTTCAACGGTGTTATCGGCAACATCCCAGCGCCTAACTTTGCCGTCTTGGATAGTCAAAATCATCGTTTCAATAGATGTGCCTTCTCGCCCCGTTGGCTGCATTCCCATAAATTCTTGGGCATGCTTCCAATGCAGGCATACCGTAAAGAAGCCTCGACCATTGCCTGTTTCATCAATGGCCTCAAATTCATCGACTAAATCAATGCGAGACTGTAGCGCTTCAATAAATTGTGTGGCCCAGCTTTTGAGGGCGTCACGACCGTGGATATTACGGCCCATTGTTGAATTGACTAACACTTCCTCTGCCACGAGCGCATCCCAGCGATCAACCTCTCCGGATTGAAAGGCGTCGTATAGCTTACGCACAAATGGATACTGGATGGTCATATTCTTGCCTCACTCTTAAAAATCTAAGAACTTGGTTGTCGTCCACCCAGGCGCCGCTCTGATGCGCTCGGTAGTACATTGACGGAAGGGGTTGCATAGGGACCCAGTTTCATACCACCTATCATGAAGCGGATAAAGTCGCCCAGGGATTCCAACAAGCGGGCACTACGCAGTGGACCACAGTCAATGGGATTAAACCCAATCTCGCTAGCTAACGTCATTGCAGTTTGCCGTGCCGCAGGATGGTCACCGCAGACATAGGCCGAAACCTGATGCTCTTTGAGTGGTTGAGGTGATAGCTCAAAGACTTCTTGGGCCATGGTATTGAAGGCTTTGATGACATGGGCATTGGGAATGTCTGCCGCTAACTCTTCGGCTAAAGATTCCGCCATCAAAGGACCGTAGGCAAACCCTTCAGGAATATCGCGATTGTTGCAGTCGAGGATCACTTTGCCAGATAAGCTCTCGGTCGACGACAAAATGGCGGATGGCATCACACCTCGTACTGAGTAAAAGATCACCTCACCAAATTCAGCCGCCTCATCATTGGTGCCACTCTGAGTGTTGTGGCCTGCAAATTCAGCCACGGATTTTGCTCTGTTCGGATCCCGTGACCCCCAAAAGACTTCGTGTCCCTGCTCCGCCCAGAGAATACCGAGGGATCTCGACATGTTGCCGGTCCCAATCAATCCAATTTTCATGACGTTTCTCTCAGATCCTGATCAATCATGGGTTCACACGGATTAACTTGTGTGTCTACTGACTAGACTTCTGGTAAGTAACAAATCCTCTTCTCCAATCGGTGTATGAGTTGATCGAGGTAATATTTCCGCCATCAACGCGGTGGTTGGTACCACTAATGAAATCTGCAAAAAGACTGGCTAGATAGGCCACCCAACTTATGGAATTGGACAATGCACGTCATTGCTTTTTCTCCCGTTGATGCTTGCTCTGATCGCTGATTCGTGATGTGTCATAGCTGCTACTGGATCAATATCGCTGCAGCCGTTATGAATAAATAGGTTGATGTTCTATCGGTAGACTAAAGAGCTTCCATGAATTAGTCAAACGCATGAAATTGATATTAGACATTAATTTCATGCATGTGTTATTCCACTCCAACGGGTTTTCCCTCAATTTTGACTCGGGAATAGTAGCTCTCCGGTTTATCTCCAACCGTTGCCCCTCCGGTCAACATGGCCTGCATGTCAGGGGTAAAGAAGGAGTAAGGAAAGCTGGGATGATTGTGACTGGCTTGAGTGAGGCGATCTCTGCATTCCATCGGTAGATCAAAATCAAGGGCCTTGAGATTATCTTCAAGTTGATGTAGTTTTGTGGCTCCAACGATGACGGATGCAATCCCCGGTTGGTTCGCAGCCCAATTAACGGCAACTTGAGCCATACTATGACCCACTTCTTTGGCCACGGATTCTAGCTCAGCCACAATTTTCCAGTTGCGGTCCGTGAATTTGTTGAAGACTGGGTTATCGGCTCCTGCCAACGTCCCTAAGCGTCCTGCACCTTCATTGCCCTGTTCACTGGGTTTGTATTTCCCGCTCAACAGGCCACTGGCTAATGGACTCCAGGCCATAACGCCCATCCCGTGCTGTGTACCGAGGGGAATAAATTCACTCTCAATATTGCGTTCAACGAGGGAGTATTCCAGCTGCAGGGAAGCAAGGGGTTCGTATCCTCGGAGTTCGGCAATGGTTTGAGCACGGGATGCATACCAAGCTGGAATATCTGATAGACCCACATAGCGAACTTTTCCAGCTCGAACGAGATCGTCTAATGTGCGCATGACTTCTTCTGCTGGGGTAAGACTGTCCCAGGTGTGGAGGATATAGAGATCGATATAGTCCGTGTCTAGGCGCTGTAGCGATCCATCTACGGCTCTAAGAATATTTTTGCGACCGTTGCCGCCTGCGTTGGGGTTACCAGGGTCGGCGTTGTAGGAGAACTTGGTTGCGATCGCAACTCTGTCTCGCAAACCCCGCTCTCGGATCAATTCCCCGATCCAAGTCTCGCTGGTGCCGTTGGTATACATGTCGGCGGTATCAATAAAATTGCCCCCAGCATCCACATAGGTATTGAAGAGCTGACTGGCAGTGTCTCGGTCGGCACCCCATCCCCACTCTGTGCCAAAAGTCATCGTGCCCAGGGCAAGACGACTGACCCGGAGGCCACTACAGCCCAAGGTGTAGTACTGATTAATAGACATCTCTATCTCCTCATGGTTCTGATCACAAACCCCAGTAACGCATTCAAATGGTTGTGCTAGCTAAAGACCACCATCCACACAAATTTGCTGTCCAGTCACCCATCGGCCTAAATCAGAGGCAAGAAAGAGGGCCGCTCGTGAAATGTCTTCAGCGGTTCCCAGTTCACCCAAAGCGGCTTGGCTGGCCATCCATTTCGTCTGTTCCTCTGGAGTGTCAGCGACCCAATCCGTGGCGGTGTAACCCGGTAGTAGGCTGTTGACCGTAATTTTCCTAGAGCTGAGTTCCCTCGCCCAAGCTCTTGTAAATTGCTCCAGAGCACCTTTGGAAGCTGCATAAATACTCGACAGAGGCACATAATGCCGGGTCGAACCAGATGAAAGATTAATGATTCTGCCGCCATCGGGTATCAGCTTCACCATCTTGTGCACCAGAAAAAAAGGACCTTTGACATTAGTCGAGAAGAGCTGCTCAAACTCATCTTCTGTCACTTCTTCAAAGGGTTTACTGATGAACCGTCCGGCATTGTTGATCAGAATATCGACCTTGCCAAACTCTGTTTCCATGGTTTGAGTGAGCTGGTTGATATCCCCTAGATTTGAGATATTAGACTGGTAGCCTTTAATTTTGCCTAAACTGGATAATTCATCGACTAAAGCGTTTGCTTTCTCCGCATTAGTCACGTAAGTGAAGGCTACGGACACTCCTTGGTCTATGAGGTCTTTAACAATGGCTTTGCCAATGCCCCTAGACCCGCCGGTAACCAACGCAACTTTATCTTTTAGCTTCAATTTATCTGTAATCATTCTTTTTCCTTGTTTCTCATTCATTGAGACTGCTCTAACGTTGCTTCAATGCCATGACTGGTATTCGTGATCATTGGGCCAGGTTGATCCTGGACCTGGCAAGACGGATATAGCTCTAAGAACTCGGTTGTCGTCCACCCAGCCGCTGCTGCAACGCATCCGGCAGTATTTTGACCGAAATGGTTGCATAGGGACCTAGGTTCATCCCGCCGATCATGAAGCGGATAAAGTCACCCAGCGATTCCAACAGGCGAGCGCTACGGAGTGGACCACAGTCAACAGGGTTAAACCCAATTTCGCCAGCCAATACCATTGCTGTTTGTTTG
This sequence comes from Acaryochloris marina S15, assembly GCF_018336915.1. Taxonomy (GTDB): domain Bacteria; phylum Cyanobacteriota; class Cyanobacteriia; order Thermosynechococcales; family Thermosynechococcaceae; genus Acaryochloris; species Acaryochloris marina_A. The sequence goes on from NZ_CP064923.1 coordinate 483,296, forward strand.
GCCCCAGGGTGGTCACTACAGATATAAACCGAAACCTGATGCTCTGTGAGGGGCTGAGGCGATAGCTCAAACACTTCTTGGGCCATGGCATTGAACGCTTTGACCACATGGGCTTTGGGGATATCCGCCGCCAGTTTCTCAGCTAAAGATTCCGCCATCAGAGGACCGTAGGTGAACCCTTCAGGAATATCGCGATTGTTGCAGTCGAGGATGACCTTGCCTGTGAGGTGATCAATGGATGATAAAACAACCGACGGCTTGATGCCCCGCACTGAATAAAAGATCACATCCCCAAACTCAGCCGCCTCATCATTGGTGCCACCTTGGGTCTTATGGTCTGCCAGCTCAGCCACAGATTTTGCTTTGTTCGGATCGCGTGACCCCCAAAAGACGTTGTGCCCCCGCTCAGCCCACAGGATGCCGAGGGATCTCGACATATTCCCAGTACCAATGAAGCCAATTTTCATAACGTATCTGCCCCTGTATGTCTTTTTCAGCGCATTTGCTTAGCAAGCTTGCCCCGTTGAGTGTTGGACGCCTAGGCTGCCACTCTGTTCTCTCACTTCAAGATTGCGCCAACGCTGGGCTGCAACAGCCAGCCCAGGTTGAGATAGTATTGGCCACTGATTTCATGCCCCATCTATGGCCTCGCATTCAAATCAGAACACCACTACGCTAGATCCACGACTAGGCAGTGTATTGAACATTCTTTGGCAAAGTGTTCAGATCTTTGGGTGGATCGAATTTAATGTCAGAATTTATGGTCCAAAGATTTTGTATGAAGTGGGATTGCAGAGCACTTCAGTCCAATCTTCAGCACGGTATTCTAATGTGCTCTGTTTAGGTAAATCTAGTGGGTGTATTGAACTTACTTGCAAAAGTTTGTAGGGATCAGCAAAAATGAGCCAAAGCTATTTGCTACCAACAGCATGAACTCTCAATCTCCTCAGTTATTGGAGGCTGTTCCCCAAGAGTGGATCGTTTCTCAGCAAATCATTAAGGCTGGAGGCTTGACCATCTCGCATCATGTTGAGCCACCCTCAGATCTTGTGATCTCTGCCCTGAGTCAGCATGTATTGAACGTTACTCTCAGTCACGACAATACTCAACAATTTACCCAAATTGGGAAACAGAAGTATAGTGGCCCCCAACCGTCAGGATCATTCTGGCTAGCGGTAGCGAATGATATGCCGTGTCGTTGGTGCTGGGAGAGTGTTGACGAAACCATGGTGTTCGATATTGATCCGCTCTATTTGCAGACATTTGCAATGGAAAACGGCTATCATGCCCCCGAACGACTGGAATTGAAATCTATTTCTTTTAGTCACGATCCTCAGCTAGAGATGCTGGCTCAGCAGTACCATCGCGAAATTCAGCAAGGAGGCTTAGGGGGACGACTCTACAGTGAAGCCTTGGGCAATCTTTTTCTGCTACATATACTCAGAAATTACTGTTATCAACGCCCTAAGTTCCGCCAATATGACAAAGGCTTAGGGGATAAACGATTGAAGCGAGTCTTAGCTTATATTGAACAACATTTAGCCGAAAATATTGGCTTACAGAAATTAGCTACCGTTGCGGGCCTCAGCCAATGCCACTTCTCTGAGATGTTTAAAAAATCCCTTGGTGTTCCTCCCTATCGGTATGTTCTACTCCAACGCCTTGAGCGAGCGAAACGCTATCTCAGACAAAGCGATCGCCCGATTATTGATGTGGCTTTAATCTGTGGATTTGCCGATCAGAGTCACCTAACCAAACACTTTCGCAAATCTGTGGGTATGACACCTAGAGCGTTTAGAGAGTCTTGAACATACAGCGAATGAATCAGGTTTCAATGTAGCCGACTATCCAGCAAACAATGGCTTTCTGTAGTTGAAGCACACCCCAGATTTCTTGTGGTAAAGCAGGTTGCGATCGCAACTTCTGCATCAGCTATTCATATGTCTGCTGCTTGAGCTATTCGATCACCAAACGTCTTATCAAAAATCAGCCTAACGGAACAGAAGCACTGGCACTTGCACACTTCTCAGGAGCTGAACCGTGGTACTACCAATCACAAGGTGGCGTATGCGTCGGTGACCATAGGCCCCCATCAGTAACAGGCTCATTTTGTTTTGCTCAATATAGTCGGAAATTACCTTTTCAGGGGCTCCTGTGGACAGGGTGGTCGTCACGGTCAGTCCTGCCTGTTGCAGCGTTTTCTCGGCATCAGCTAACTCCTGGGATTTCACTGCATCCGACTCTTTTTTTGCCACTGTCAGCAGATGAATCTCAATATCCTTGAACCCTGGGGCACTGTCCACTAGGAAGTTCAAGACCCGCTTGCCCGTGGGGCTACCGTCATAAGCCACCAGTAGACTCTCAATCGGGGCAAAGGTTTGGGGAGTCACCAGGCAGGGCTTGGCACTGCTGCGCACAATTCGATCCACGTTGGCCCCCAAATGCCCTGAGGCAAACTCCGCTGCCTCCCCCCGCTTGCCCAGCACGATCAGGTCGGATTCGGCCTCAAAATCATGGAAGCAGTCTACAAGGAAGCCCGTGGGGTTGAGCAGTTCTAGATTACTGAGCCCTTCTGCCTTGAGGACTTGCTCCGCATTGTGCAGAATCAACTTTGCCCGTTGTTTGTTGAGCTTGGCTTTTTCATGCTCCAGGTTCACCAATTCGTTTAACAGCTGCTCGGATGCCCCAAGACCAATACTGCCGCTGAGATTGCCGGTGGAAACGACCTTTTGGCGAATATCACTGACAAACAGAACCTTCATCTGAGCCTGAAGTTGGTGAGCAAACCAGGCTCCATATTTATAAATGCCGTCTGCAAAGGCAGACCCATCAGAGCAGAGAAGAATGGTTTTCATACGGGTGGTTTCCCTAAAGGATGGCGGGCAAGTGTAGGACTAAGACGGGTCGTTGGAGATCAGTTCCTCATCCGTGGCAAGGCGATTCAGCAGGGTGGTGCTGGCTTCATTCAGACCCACCACATTCACTTCGATCCCTTGACGGCGAAACTTCTGTACGGCTTTGTCGAGCATTTCCACCGCCCCTTGGTCCCATAGATGGGCATGGCTGAGGTCAATGGTCACCTGCTCGACGAGTTCAGAAAAGTTAAAGGAGGCCATAAATTCATCCCGAGACAGAAAGAAAATCTGTCCAGACACCTTATAGACGCGATGGGTTCCCTCTTCCAGCATCACCCGATCCACCAGCACCAGCTCGGCGATTTTACGGGAGAAAAACACGGTACTCATAACGATACCCGTGGCCACTCCTAGGGCAAAGTTACGGGTAAAGATAATTACAAACATCGTCGTCAGCATGACCACGACTTCACTGCGGGGGACCCGAGGAATATTGGTGAAGGATGACCAGCGGAAGGTACCAATGGACACCATGATCATCACTGCCACCAGGGCAGCCATGGGCATCTGTCTCACCCAGTCTTGCAGGAACAGAATCGCCCCCAATAAAAAGATGCCAGCCGCCAGACTAGATAGACGACCTCGGCCTCCAGACTGGACATTGATCACGGACTGACCAATCATGCCGCACCCTGCCATACCGCCAAAGAAGGCTGTGACCATATTGGCAATGCCCTGGCCTTTGGCTTCTTGGTTCTTGTCGCTAGGGGTATCGGTCAAATCGTCCACTAGAGAGGCGGTTAGGAAAGAGGCCAACAGCCCGACAATCGCCAGAGTTAGGGAATAAGGCAGGATAATGTTTAAGGTCTCTAGATTGAAGGGTACCTGGGGTAGGGCAAATAAAGGCGGTGTCGTGGGCAGCTCCCCCATATCGCCTACGGTGGGCACATCCAGACGCAGGGCAATGGCAGCAATGGTCATGACTGCCAAGGCGACTAGAGGCGAAGGTACCGCCTTAGTAAAGCGAGGCAAGATATAGATAATCCCCAGGGAAAGCACGGTAAGTACATAAACCATGGGGGGCACGTTTGTGAGCTGGGGCAGCTGTGCCATAAAGATGAGGACGGCCAGGGCATTGATATAGCCAATCATCACGGCTCGGGGCACAAATTTCATTTGGCGACCCAGTTGGAGCACCCCAAAGATCACCTGAAAAATGCCGGTCAAAAAGGTGGCCGCCAGCAGATATTGCAATCCATGCTCTTTGACTAAATCCACCATCAGCAGAGCCATGGCTCCGGTGGCTGCCGAGATAGAACCGGGACGTCCCCCGAGGAAAGAGGTAATCACGGCAATAATAAAGGAGGCATAGAGCCCGACCTTAGGATCCACCCCAGCAATGATCGAAAAGGCGATGGCTTCCGGAATCAGGGCTAGGCCGACCACGGCCCCGGATAGCAGGTCGGCCTTGGGATTAACCAACCACTCCCGTTTAAGAGCGCGCAAATTGAGAGAGCGGACGTTGAGATTGGGAATGTTCAAGGGGTCTCCTTAAGCCTGAAAACGTAAATCTTGGTGAGTGGGGGAGAAATTGGTCAGTCTCGGTTGTCAGTGGGACGCTAGATGAAACCTTTACAACGGAGCTATGGATGGGGTGAGTGAGGTGTAGTGGGCTGATTGGGGGGCAGTGCCGCATCAGCTCATTGACTCCGAGTGGTCCTCACAAATCCCCATTGCTTGAGTTGCCCAGCGTTCCTGTGATGCCTTCCCTATATTGAAGCGACCTAGCTGCTGGCCGATGTTCTTGGGAATTGAGAAAGAGCACCATCGTTTGCGAGTAGATTTGCTTAATAATTTTTTAATATATGCCTATCTAAAGACAAATCGGTGGCAGTGTCTAGGGGGACAAAAAAGAGAAGGCAATGATCGTGTGGCGGCGTCTTGGGTGGGGAGAAACCATTTAGCGTAACGGTATGGCGATTGCCTTCCTGCTGTACCCTTAACAAATGTTGGTTATTGACTCCTGTTCTGGGACTTCAGCGGTATGAAACGATTTTTACTCCCTAGCTTGTTGGGGTTATTGCTGGTTGCTTGCTCAGCACCGGAAAGCTCGACTCCTCGCCAACAGCCTTTTGTGGCTGGGGCTATCCCCGATCAAGACCCTGAAAAGCTCCAGCGTCTTTACAGCAAGTTAGCCACTTACTTAGAAGCCGAGTTAGAGGTTCCCGTTACCTATAAACCCGTCAATAACTACGCGGCTGCGGTCACTGCTTTTCGAGTGGGGGATCTAGACATGGTTTGGTTTGGCGGCCTGACAGGGGTGCAGGCACGTCTACAGGTCCCTAAGGCCCAAGCCATTGCCCAGCGAGAAATTGATGCCAAGTTTACCAGTGTCTTTATCGCTAATAAATCGAGTGGGATTCAACCTTTTGAAGCAGTTAAGGGATTGCAAGCACTCAAAGGTCGGACCCTTACCTTTGGGAGTGAATCCTCTACCTCGGGACGGCTAATGCCCCAATACTTTATGCAGGAGGCCAACCTCACCCTCAAAGATCTCAAGGGTAATGTGGGATTCTCAGGGTCCCACGATACGACGATTAAAGTGGTAGAAGCTGGAACCTATGAAGTGGGAGCCTTAAACTCCCAAGTCTGGAAGGATCGGGTGGCTGAAGGCAAGGTGGATTTAGAGAAAGTCCAGGTGATTTGGGCAACCCCCTCTTATTTTGACTATCATTGGGTGATCAATCCCCAGGTGAGCGAACGCTACGGTCCCGACTTTATTCCTAAAGTTCAGGCGGCCCTACTTAAGCTCGACCCCGCTGTCCCGGAGCAGGCAGAAATTTTGGATCTCTTTGGGGGGAGTTCGTTTATCAAGACCGATAATAGTAACTATGCTCAAATTGAAGCGATTGGCCGCCAAATCGGCAAGATCAAATAGCGGTATTCTGTCGCTGCAACAGGTGAGTCATCGGTTTGGTGATGTGTCTGCTCTAGCCGATGTCAGTTTTGCTATCTATCCCGGCCAAATTATCGCTTTAATTGGTTCTAGCGGTGCTGGCAAAAGCACGCTGTTGCAGTTACTCAATGGCACCCTTCAGCCCACCGCAGGTGAGGTTTGGGCCATGGGACAGCCTTGGCAAGCCCGCTCGGCCCGGCGGATTCAACGACAAATTGGCACCATTTACCAGCAACTCCATTTGGTGCCCTCATTACGAGTGATCCATAACGTCAATGCGGGGCACCTAGGGCGTTGGCCTTTTTGGAAGGCGGCGGCATCCTTGGTGTGGCCGCTAGAAGTGGAGACCGCCCAAGCAGCCCTAGCCCAGGTGGGCATTCCCGATAAGCTCTATGCCCGCACGGATCGTCTTTCTGGGGGGCAGCAGCAGCGGGTGGCCCTTGCCAGAGTCTTAGTGCAAGATCCAGCGATTATGCTGGCTGACGAACCCATTGCCAGTCTCGATCCAGAACGCAGCCACGACATTATGCGGCTGCTCAGTCGTCTAGTGCGGGAGCGGGGTAAGACCCTGGTGGTGAGTTTGCATGGGGTGGACTATGCGCAGCGGTATTGCGATCGCATCATCGGTCTCAAGCAGGGCCAAATCCAGTTTGATCTGCCCGCCCAGGACGTCACCCCCAACCAGCTCCGTCATCTCTATCAGCTCGACAACCCACCTTCTGGCTAGGTCAGTACAATCAAGATCGGCCCCTCAATCCTTGTCGCCATGTCGTCCCTTTCCGCTCCCTCTGCCCCCACCGCCACAGAAGCCGTGTATCGAATTTCACCGCTGATTCGGTATAGTCTTTGGCTGCTGTACTTTGCCCTCGTGGTTCCCCTGCCGATCTTGGCAAAAGTGAATCAGGTAGGAGCTGTTACCCAAGGCAGTCTTTACGTGGGTTTAGGACTGGGGGTGGTGGCGTTAGCCGCAGCCTTAAGTGAGCAAGTCTATCTTTCCGCCACAGGGATGGAGATTCGCTATCCCCAGTGGGTTCCAACTTGGTTTCGACAGGGCTGGGCTCTGACCTGGCCAGAAATAACGGCCATTAAGCCTCGGCGTACAGGACAAGGTGGTCTGGTCTATTATCTGATTACTCCCAGTGGTTCAGCCCAACTCTTGCCCATGCGGGTGGCTGGATTTGCCCAAATGACCCGCACCATCGAAGACCAAACCGGCTTAAAAATGGTGGCCGTTAAACCCCTCGCCCAAGTCTGGATGTACGGCATGTTACTGGGTTTCGGACTCCTATTAGCCCTGGCTGATGTTTGGATTCTATGGACGGGTATCAGCTATTTAGGTGGATAGAATCGCGACGTGCAGATAACTCAGGGAGCGGTGAGTTTCCGCACCACTTATGCCCCATTCTTCTGGAAGGAAGGCTGGGCTATAAAGGTAGGTGTAATCACACCCTGGTCAAAGGGCTGACCGTTGACCCCCATTCCATGGATTACGAGCTGATGGTCATAGACCGCAATTGCGGCAAAACCGAGCTGTGAACTGGAAAAAGCGGTCCAATCCGACGAGCCTGTGGGCCGTAATCGCGCTCCCACTCCGCAGGTCAGGTAGGTGGTGCCAGCAATGGGCTGGGTCCGCTCGTAATGGTGTTCATGGCCGTTGATATAGAGCTGGACCTGGTATTTAGCAAACAGGGGCGTTAACTGCTCACCCAGGCCTGGATAAAGTTTGGGGGTGCCTAGTAATGGCCCTAAGCGCGTAGCTAGCTGCCATTTAATACTATGTAGTCCCGATGCAAAGATGGGATGATGCCCCAGAACAATCTTCCATTGGGCCATAGATTGAGCCAGCTCGGATTCCAGCCATCGCAATTGGGCAGGCCAGTGGTGACCTGGATTGGTATCTAGGGCAAAAAACTGTACCGACTCTCGGGTAAAGGTATAGTAGCGACCCGCCATATTGAAACTGGGGTAGCGAATCTGCCCCTCGCCTCCTTGGGACATCACGTCATGATTGCCTAACACCGCATGGAATTTGACGGCTTGCTGCAGCAACGGTGCATAGGGTTGCTCGAAGACGGGGCCGATACGCTCCATTTCTCCTCCATCGTAGATGTTGTCTCCAGCTAAGAGTGCTAAAGAGAACGGATGTCGCCGGTGGAATTGCACCATAGCGTGTGCAACATCATACTGAGCCTGTTCTCCCGTCCCTACATCACCCACGGCGATAAATTGCCATCGAGGTGCTTGGGCTAACAACGGGCCAGGATGGGGTACCTGGATCTGTAAAGACTGGGCTAGACTTCTTTTGTGGCCTAAACCCACCCCTAAGGTAGACAGACTGGCTAATGTGAGAAATCTTCGACGATTTAGGGGCATCTTGGCTGGCTATGCAGAGGCGGCAATTTGAATTGAGGTGCGACTTCCACCCTTGAAAATAGTAACTAAATCAGTGCCATGATCAATGTGGTTAAGACTACTCAGTACTGAATAAATGTATTGACGCTACGTATTGGCAGACATTGCCATTCAGAATAAAGAAAGTACATTAGCAAGATAGGACTGCTTGTGACCCCAGACGATAGCCTATCTAAATCTAGACAGCCTCAACTCCAGCTTCAACAGATTGATGTCGTGACTGAGTTGGGTAATCAATATTTACTCCAAAATATTTCTTTGGACGTTTTCACCGGTGAACGCATTGGCATTATTGGGGCTTCTGGCTCCGGTAAAACAACGCTATTGCGTCTGCTTAATCGCCTCAGTAGTCCGACGGCTGGTCAGATCCTATTTGAACAACAGCCGTTACCCGATTGGCCCGTCTTGTCTTTACGGCAGCAGCTAATGCTGGTGCCTCAAGAGCCTAAGCTTCTAGGCATGACCGTTCAAGAGGCGCTCGCCTATCCTTTGCAATTGCAAAACTTGCCAGATCAGGACATCGCTAGCCGAGTGCAGACTTGGCGGCAGCGGCTTGGCATTCCTGAAGCCTGGCTAACCTCGACAGAACTTCAGTTGTCAGTTGGACAACGACAGCTAGTGAGCTTGGCCCGTGCCTGTGTGACGGAACCCAAACTTTGCCTATTGGATGAACCTACCTCAGCGCTGGATCCAGGCACCATCGATCGTGTGATCAAAGCTTTAACAGCCAGTACGATGACTTTAGTGATTGCCAGTCACCAATATGAATTTCTGAATCAGATCTGCGATCGCATCCTCTGGTTGAACCAAGGCAAACTCATTTTAGATGCCCCCATGAGTGAGATAGATTGGGCAGACATCAAAGCTGAATTGACTGCTCAAGCGGAACAGGATGATTGGGAGTAGCCCAATTTCCCCAAGATTAAATTTGAACATAGGGCAGTGCCGCCCATTTCCTATTGCCCCTTTACTGTCGGTCTTTGGACTGTTGCTTCCAGATGGTGATGCTGAGATACACCACGCTCAACAAGCAGAGCATTTCCCAGTTCAAACTGAGATTTGCCCAAGTGGGATCGTAAACTTTGGAGACTTGGAAGGGGGATGTAGACAAACCTTTAGGGACCATGGTATTCACATCCACCAAAGCGCCGTAAGCCCCCACGGACCAGCGACTAATCATAAGCCAAGACAGAAACCGGGCGATCCCCTCCAAGTCAAACAACACCCCTGAGAACACAATTTGGGGAATCAGGATCAGGGGCAAGGCACTAGCTGCCTGAATAGAGGTATTCACAAATGCTGAAACCATCAGTCCAAAGCTCAAGCTGGCAAACAAGGTGAGATAAGTTGTGATGCCACATCCCAGGCCCCAGCCAATTAAGGAGGGTTCAGGAGCGTTAAAACTTAACTGAATTACTCCCAACACCAGGATGACTTGGACGATAGCCAGAGCTGCATGAATCAGCACCTTAGAGCCTAGGTAAGGCCATAATCTTAAATTGACTAATCGTTCACGGGCGTAGATTTGGGCCTCTTGAACAATGGTCTGAGACGTACTAGAAAAGCCAACCCACATGGCTGCACAAGTAAAAATAAACAACACTCGTAAAGCGAGAGGGGCCTGCATCGGATCATTGGCATTGGCTAAGACCACCAAGGAATTACGATCTTGCAAAGCAAAGGTAATCAACCCAATTCCCACGGGCGCTGTGAATAACAGCAGGATCAAACTATAGTGCTCCCGCAAGACCAGTGTGAGATACCGTTGACTCAATACCCACCCTTGCCACCAGGGGTCTGCGCCTTGTCGGAGAGAGCTTTTCATCAAACCCATCCCACTCGGTTCTCCACCACTGAGTACCCTCTGCACATATTTTTGATAGGTGTCAGATTGCAGAAATTTATGAGACCAAAATTCAACCGCCTGATTCGGATGGGAGCCGACGTCTCCCTTACCCAGCTCGATGTAAATATCAGAAAAGTATTTGAAATCTGCAGAGGGCATCTGGAAAAACGTCAAAGCTTCCTTGGGAGGCCCAAAGAAACATAAATGCCCCCCTTGCCCCATAAAGGCAATATGGTCACAAACCTCTAGGTTAGAAGTGGCATGGGTGACCAAGATAATGGTGCGCCCTTGATCCGATAGTTCCCTCAGCAAATTCATCATGGTCTTGTCCAACCCTGGATCTAGTCCAGAGGTGGGCTCATCCAGAAAAAAGAGTTTCGGATTGGCCAATAACTCAACTGCAATACTGACCCGCTTCCGTTGACCTCCACTCAAATTTTGCACTAGCTCCTGGCTCACATGGCTGAGCTGTACCTGCTGCAGGGCTTGAGCCACAGTTTTGGCACTATCGGTGTGGGGCGGTAATCGTAATTGACAGGCATAGGTCAACACCTCCATGACGGTCAAATTCTGATGGACAATATCATCTTGAGGCACATAGCCGATTTCTGAACGATATCGGTCAAAGTGTTGCCGGATATCATCTCCATTCAGCAAGACTTGCCCGGAGGTGAGCGGTTCAATGCCCAGTAGCGTTTTCATTAACGTAGATTTGCCAGCGCCACTGCCCCCCACAAAAGCCACCAGCTGTTTAGGCTCAATGGCCAAGGACACCTGATTGAGAATCACTTTCTCCCCTTTACCTGTGGGGACTTTGCGCAAGAGCTGATGGGCGTCAATCCGGATTTGATCTCCGCTATCGACTAACTCCAGGACTCCCTGATGCCATAACAACGTGTAGGGGCCGATTTGGATGGTGTCACGCTCTTTGAGGGTATAGGCTGCGTCCAAGCGCTGATGATTAACGAACGTCCCATTGGTGCTGTGGTCTCGGAGGACAAACTGATTGGCTTCATGGCTAATGGAGGCATGACGGCGGGAAACTGTAGGAGACGGTAACGCCATGGCTGCGTAGCGTTGGCCCACATCACTTCCCAGTTCCACTGGCCATTCTTGTAAGTTGAGTAAATTCAGCTTTAATTTGCTGAAGATGGCACTGCCCCTGTCCTGACCCGGCTCTAGATAGGTCAGGACAATGAGATTGCGCGGATCTAGGCCAATTTGGAACTGCTTGGGTTGATCGAGCAGATACCCTGTTTGGGTGGTGATGCGTCTATGCTCGGTAAAAATCCCATTGGTACTGGCTTTGGTCAATCCGTCACCATCATAAATTCGATAGTGAGTACCCTGGCGACGGAATACAGCATGACGACTGGATAATGCCTCCCACCCCTCATTGGGCAAGACAAAATCGGCCCACTGGGGATCTCGACCTAATCGATGTTCTTCTTGATTTAATAAGAAACGTTTAACCTGACCTCGACTCTTAAGTTCAACAAAGGACTGCTGAAGATCTGTCATTTTAAATAACGATTAATGGAGACTCGTTTTTCATCAAAAAATATCACTTCTTGAAGAAAATCTTCAGAATCTATCGCAAACTAGTTCAAATCGTAATAATAGCTATTATCCACTCGAAAAAATCGAAAATTATCTCAGTAAATTAATATGTTTGAAAGAGGTTAACGCCTGAGATAGGTCGATAGTTTGGACCCCTAAACTATCAAGTTCGAACTGCTATTTTGATGTGTTCATACAAAGACTAAGCTATTGGTGGGATCCTTATGCTTGACTCTCCTGACCAACCATTATCACTTCTAGGAGACCGTTATCGCATTACTAGAATTCTGAGTGAGGGTGGTTTTGGAACAACCTATTTAGCCATTGATACCCTACTTCCTTCCCAGCGAAAATGTGTCGTAAAACAGCTCAAGCCCATCGAGGAAGATGCCCACATCAATACACTAGTGCAAGAACGGTTTGAGCGTGAAGCGGTCATTTTAGAATCACTCGGTGGCAGAAGTGATCAAATTCCTAGCCTCTATGCACAATTTGTAGAAAAGAACGTTTTTTACCTGGTGGAGGAATGGATTGAAGGGGATACCCTCATCGCCAAAATCCAAAAAGAAGGGTTACTCAGTGAAAATGCGGTGCAGAAGATCTTGATCAGCCTCCTCAAGGTCTTGAGTGATATTCATGCCGCCAACCTTTTGCATCGCGATATTAAACCAGACAATATTATTCTGCGCTGGCAAGATGGAAAGCCGGTCTTAATCGACTTTGGTGCGGTGAAAGAAACGATGGGGGCAGATCAGGCTGAAATGTCTAGCGCTTCCGTGGTTGTGGGAACACCTGGCTTTATGCCTGCAGAGCAAATCACTGGACAGCCTGTGGATGCCAGTGATCTCTACAGTTTAGGGGTGACGGCGATTTATTTACTGACGGGCCATATGCCCCAGGAACTGGATACTGATCTGGCAACGGGGCAATATCTTTGGCACCATTTGGTTCCTGGACTCAGTCCTGGGTTTATGGCAGTGATCGATCAAGCCACGCAGACCCATGCCCATGACCGCTTCCCAACGGCTGAGGAGATGCTACAAGCGTTGCAATTCCATGCCTCTTCTGATGCCTCAGTCGCTAGCTTTCAGCCGATTCCGACGGCCATTTCGACTCTGCCGACTGATGCGGTTCAGGCATCTCAGCTTGCCGGCCAATATGCGACTCAAATAAGTCAACCTGCATCTCCTGTACCTAAGCCCAAAGAATGGTATAAACCCATTGTCACAGGGGGATTAATTGGCTTGACCGTTTTGGGCACTTCTACCTTGGCCGCTCAACATTTACCTCAGTTTTTAGCAGCCTATCAAGATACCCCTGAGGAGAGTGACCCTACGGTTTCTCCGCCACCTCAGACTCTCAGTCCTTCTATCGCCCAGCCCCCTATCCCAGAAGATCCTCTCCGTCAGCCCGCTGTATCTATGCCAACCAATGCCACTGTCATGGGACGACCGGGGGCCAAAAACATTCGCCTGGGTGTCGGGACTCAGCAGGGAGTCGTGGGGAAAGCCCGACCTGGAGATCGGGTTCAGGTACTCAAAAGTGCCTACAACGCAGATGGATATTTGTGGTACCAGATCTTTGCCCCCAAGACGACTACGGAAGGTTGGATTGCGTCTCATTTGGTTGATGTTGATGCTGGCGTGAATACGCTCAAAAAGGTGCGCTCCGTGCGGCCAAGGCCAATCTTCAAACTGCCTCTGTACAAGCGGCCACAATATCGAAAACTGCCTGTGTTTCGACGCTCACGCCGGGGCTATTGCACCTTTCTGGCTAATGATCGGAAACATATTGTCAACGACCCATGTACGATTGCGGATAACAAAGCGGGCACCTATCAAATTCGATGGTCTGATGGCATCTCTACCACCATTACGACTGAGCCAAAAGTGGCAATCGATGGTGTGCCAGCGGTTAAAGTTCAAACCAGTGCCACTAGCCTGACGGTGAGTGGCAAGAAAGGCAAAGTTGGCTTCTGCTGGGATTGTAATCTTGACGACTGAGTTGAGGGCAGCGCGAGGGAGTGATTGTGAGGGACAAGGTTTGAGAGCCCACCGCTGTATCTTTTAAGTTCTATTCACCCGAAGAGCCGCAGATTGGGCAGCCTGCCACTCTCCTTAACCCGATTGGGCTCTGGGGATAGGCATTTGGCTAGTAGTGGCCCCATCTGCCACAAAACGATTGGATGAAGGGGGGATCTGAGAGGCATCAGAGCGACGCGATGGATTTGCATCCATCAGATAGCTTAGATTGAGACGGTAACCCACGTTCCGTACAGTTTGAATGAGCTGAGGTTGTTGGGGGTCTTGTTCAATCTTCTTGCGGAGGGACAAAATATGAGTATCTACTGTCCGTGGATTGTCGATACTTTCTGGCCAGGCTCTTTGCAAGAGTTCGACCCGGCTGAGGGCGGCCCCTTCTGCTTGGACTAAGACATAGAGTAGGCTAAATTCCTGGGGAGTGAGATCCACTAGCTCGTTATGGTAGTGAACGCGCCGCTGGATCAAATCAATCCTCAACGCTCCAAAAGAAATTTGTGTGGGCAGGCTGAGACGGCTGCGGCGGCTCAATGCCGAAATTCGAGCCAAAAACTCTTGCATGCCAAAAGGCTTACCCACATAATCATCTGCGCCTGCCTTTAATCCAGATACCACATCGGCTTCAGTTGTTTGAGCCGACAACATCAAAATCAGAGGATGCTTCTGGCGCTGTAGCCATCGACAGAGTTCCTGACCCAGACCATCTGGTAATTCAGAGTCAACAATAACCAGATCAGGTTGATGCTGTTGATAGGCAGCCTGGGCCTGCTTGATACTAGCGCTGAGATGAATAAAGTAGCCTACTTGCTGTAGATGCCAACCCAGAAGAGATCGCAAGTGAGGATTAGCCTCAACTATTAAGATGTGGAGTGAGTCCACGGAATTTAGGGTCCTGCATTTTGTTACCCCAACGTTAGCAGATAAATTTTAAGGTTTTGGTAACTGTAGTTACGAACATTCCACACAATGCAATTCTGACCCATAAAAAAGCAGGTCCACCAAAGATTGGGCCTGCTTGAATGCTTGAATCGATTAAGGGTAAGAGAGGGGTTAGGGCTGGTTCTTAGTGGGTTTAATCCACACCAGATTGCGCTTGTTCTTACGAATGAGATGGCCATGTTCTTCTGACATGCGCCGGGATACTTCCGGAACTAGGCTCTGCTCATGGGAGTGCTTGAGGGCTTCAACCTGTGCAGAGGTCCGGCTCACTTCTCCTTTGATTTCCTGTAATTTGGCTTCTTGGGTGAGCTGGTGAGGCAGCATGTTACTGAGGGTGTAGAGACAGGTCCCAATCAAAAGAACGTTGACCCCCAAGATTGTTGCGGTTTCGGTGGTCCGAGCAGCAAATTTAGAACTTTTGCGAGGATGGCGTTTTCTTGCCGATCTCTGCTTCATTTTGCGGGTGGGGCGGGGGTCAGGTTTTGGCTGGGATAATGCACTCATATTTTGTTGGCCTTTATAAGGCAGTATGACGAACTGATTTACACCAATGCCAATCAATTAGCGGCATTTTAAAAACGGCAAAGACAGAAGAAACAACCTAAATAGGCTGTTAGGTTAACGTTTGCCTTCTAAAACAGGGAACACCAAAATCAAAAACCGGACTTTCCCTTAGGTGGGGACTCGTTGGTTTTGCCAGCTCCAAAAATAACGTGATGCACGCAAAATTGGCTCAGTGTGTGGCTAGTGTAGCGAATAAAACGAAAAAATGTAAATCAATTGGATAGAAATCTTTAGTTTTTGTAGAATTCGGCTGTTGGGGTAAATTTTCTCCCGCGACTGGTTATGTAAGTCGATGAATGGGATACGGAAAACCTCCAGCAAAATTGCCATCAGCTATTAGACGATTAAACAAAAAAATAGTGCCTTACTCAAGGTAAAGCACTTGCTTTGTATGTTGATTTTAATGATACTGGATGCCTTATTTGATCAGTGGCTAAGACCACATCATAAGGAAGCCAGACCTGTGATTGGCATGCTTACTTGGAAAGGGCAGTGCCAAGATTGAGTGCTAGCAATGCAGGTAGCAATGCCACAACAAGGGCGATCACAATTTGTAGATCTGATAGTTCCATGAATATCAAACTCCATTATTCCCATTTTTATTAGTCTACAATGTCTGCTCCTTCATGCATCAGGAAAATAGATTGTTACATCACTCAACATTCATCATTGGCCCCAATATAGAAGGAAGCCGCTTCTCGCGAGGTTCGAGCCCTGACAAAGGTCATATCTAATATCCGTGAAAATCGGTCTTAGGTCTGGATCGCAATGCTTAATATAGTGTGCAGAAACGTTCACTTTAGCGTTACGTTGAATACCATAGAGACTGTAGGATTTGCTACTAAATCCCGCTCCCTAAACCCAGTCCCTCATTGATTGCCAGATGCTAGACCCGTTGTTTGAACTCTCTCCCCAGGTCAGTCTCGACACCGCACTCATTATTTTTATTTTGATTGCCTTAGAGGCCGTGCTGTCAGCTGATAATGCGATCGCATTAGCGGCATTGGTCAAAGGACTGGAGGATGAAGAGCTTCAGAGCCGTGCTTTAAATATTGGCTTGTTGGCCGCCTTTGCCATGCGGATGCTGCTGATTTTTACAGCAACCTGGGTGATTCGGTTTTGGCAATTTGAGCTTTTGGGCGCTTGCTATTTGTTATGGCTAGCGTTTCAGTATTTCTTCAGAGAAGATGACGAGAATCATCATCATGGCCCCAAGTTTGCCTCTCTCTGGCAGGCCATTCCAGTGATTGCTGTCACAGACCTGGCTTTTTCTCTGGATAGCGTGACTACTGCGATTGCCCTATCGGATGAGCGCTGGTTGGTGCTGACGGGCGGTATTTTTGGTATTATCACCCTCCGATTTATGGCAGGGCTCTTTATTAAATGGCTGGAAGAGTATGTCCATCTGCAGGATGCTGGATATTTAACGGTTGTATTGGTGGGATTCCGGCTACTGCTCAAAGTCATTAATGATGATTTTGTGCCCCCCCAATGGTCGATGATTCTGGCGATTGCTTTGATCTTTGCTTGGGGATTTTCCAAAAAACGCAACCCCGACGATCCAGAATTTCACAACCCATTAGAGGTAGATGCGGATCGACCTGAATTGGCCAATGAAGTTAGCGATTTTATTCAAGAAGTCCGGGATCTATCTCAACCGGATCCTAAGCCTCAAGCTGCGAATGAGCAGATTTAGGTTTGTCGCCTGCTTCGATCTATTACAGCCATTAGACTTTGACTGTAAATAGTCAGTGCTTCCTTGGCTGATAGCGAGAGTAGACGAGCAGATATCCCAAGATTTGTAAGCCGCCTCCAGTCAGGCCAACCCCCAGAATGACGGGAAATGAGCTGGAGAGGGTCAGCCACCAACCGTCTGAAATTAAGACATCCTCTTGGCGTTGGTTAATCTGACGATAGGTGATGCGCCTCGGCCACTCTTTTAGTCTGTAGCGATATGGGCCAATGGCAGTGGTTTGGGGTTTAGATATCTGGCAAAACCTGGGGAGTGGTTGATCGTCAATCCAGATGAATTTCCCTTGTTGCAGTTTGTAGAACGGCTTTTTGAAATAGGGCGTGACTAAAAGCATTGGATGCTCTCCCCCACCACAAAGTGTCAGCCCTCCCTTAATGGTGGGGGTGGCAATGCTGGTTTGAAACGTGCCATTGGTATCGAAAACTTGGATGCGCCCTAACATCTGAGAGAACACATACAGCTGCTTTTGGTCGTCGGCATTGTGGAGTGCGATCGCAGATGCCCCCACCAACGGAGCAGGTTGATTAAGAGGCGTTCGTTGAAGCAGAATTCCTTGGGTGACACAGAACGCCATTAGGCTGATTAACCCCCAGCTACACACCCACATCACTCTTAGATAGAAGGGCTGCTGTTGAGATGTTCGATTGAGGCGTCTCATGTCAGTAAGGTAGGGAGGATCTCTTCTGCTACACCCACAATGACCTCGTGAAAATAGGGGTTGGGTTCTGATGGGGCTTCCCGATTAATCAGAATCGTGCGGGCTCCAACATAATCGGCTGAGCGAACAAAACTGGCGGCGGGCTGCACCGTGCCAGAGGTGCCAATCGCTAGAAATAAATCACAATCTCGAAGGACCTTTTTGCTGTGCCAAGATGCATCTAAGGGCATGGGTTTTTCGAATAAGACGACATTGGGTAACTGATGGGCATGGCAGATGGAGCATTGAGGGATCTGATCGATATGGGTGGCTTGATCTGCAAAGACAGGGGCATCGCAGGCAGCATTAGAGCACCGGGTCTCTAGGAGTGATCCATGCAGTTCCACAACGTTTTGGCTGCCCGCCCGTTGGTGTAGTCCGTCAATATTTTGGGTGATCAGGGTGAAGTGTTGAGATGAATTCCAATTTTGTTCTAGATCCGCCAGGGCTTGGTGAGCCGCATTGGGAATCGCCGACGCCACAACTTCGCGCATAGCCCCCAGGGTTTGCCAAATAAAACTAGGATTATTTTGCCCAGCATCGGCATTGAGCTGATCAGCCGAAATTTCGTTCCAGACTCCGTTCGGCCCCCGAAAAGGACGAATCCCTGAGGCAACAGAAATCCCGGCGCCCGTCAGAATAACAATGCGTGAGTAGGCCGCTAAATTTAGATCAACCATGGGTTCCTAGACCTCTGGCAATATTCATTTCACGATGTGCTAATGTTGGCTTCCACCCCTTAAGCTGCAAGAGATAACTCGTCGTTATAGAGGGTTGCAATCAAGTTACACCGAAGGGAGTAGCGACGGCGACGATTGCGATAGCGCTTGGACAGAATTCTGAAAATCTTCAGACTGGGGTTCAGAGCCGTTTGCAACCAGATGTTAGGCCTCCGTCTCATGGCAGACCACTTCGATGTTATGCCCGTCGGGGTCAAGAATGAATGCTGCATAGTACTGACTGCTGTACTGAGGACGCAGGCCTGGCGGTCCGTTGTCCTGCCCGCCCGCGCTCAGAGCGGCGTAATAGAACGCATCGACCTGGTGCCGGCTTTCGGCGACGAATGCTATGTGTAGATGCGCGGGCTTCTCGTCTGTTTGGTGCAGGCACAGTGAACTCTTGCCTGTTGGCTGACTCAATTCAGAACCGTTTGGAGGCCAATCGGTGACAACAGTCACTCCAATAGGTTCGAGCGCTTTCAAGTAGAAGATTTTGCTCATCGCAAAGTCGCGAACGCCGAACTTGATATGGTCAAACACAAGCACCTCTGTTCTTATTCGCCGGGAGAGAGATGGCCTAACGGTTTGCTTCACCGGCGCGAGCAAGAACCTAAAATACAAAGCAGATAAGTGATTATTGAGTGTCCGTGTGCAGGCATGGGTTAGATATTCTTATAACAGATTCAAGTTAGATTAAATCCTCCTCAGAGAGTTGAGCGATTTTCATTAAAGCTTTCAAAGTTCTAATCTTTAAATCTCGATTCTTGTGAACTGGGATTGATAGAATTCCATCGACGTCAGCTTTTGCATAAATATGATGACTACCAGTTACTCTTTTTAAAGTCCAACCTTTTCGCTCCAAAATTTTGCAAAATCGTTTACCTGAAACAGATCTCATACAGCAATTTCAACTACTTGATCAGGTGATTGAGTCACCTGACGCTCATTAGCAACATCAAGCCAGCCCTCAATAGCGTCCCTCAAGTTATTTATCACTTCGTCTTTTGTATCCCCTTCAGTAATACAACCAGGAAGTGCAGGAACTTCTGCCCAATAACCTCCTTCCTCTGCTGAATGGATAACTGCTTTAATCTTCATAAAATCACTGATTTAACAACATTAACTTCAAATATATTTAAGGCAATCGAATAAACTAATGTATCTGCGTGGTAAAAGGTTTCAGACAAGTGTGATGGCTAACGGTAGCTGTCAAGGGCGCGAGTAGCAATTGAGAAGAGTTATGTAGCAGTCTAAATCGAGCGTCCCTTATACGGCGTTGTTAGTCATGAGTAAATACAATTTAGTTGAGGCTAAAGAATTACTGACTTTTTGAGGTTTGGTATCCGCGATCTTCAATAATTGATAGCTCATACGAGTATTTATCGCACCAGACACCAATATCTTGATACCCTTTAGCGAGAGAATCCAATAGTTCTAAGATTATCTTGAATTTTTCGCCTGAGACACAGTTCTCCAGCTCATCAAGAGTTACTTCTTGGTAGCTCATGCTTTATTGCCACCAAAAACGCATAAGGTATCGGCATTCTTCTTGTATGCGGTCATCAGCTAACCGATATTGCACAATGTTTTGAACAGCACAACGTTGTTCATCGTCTCGAAAATAGCTCTTTAAGTTTAGGAAGTTAACTGTCATGGATGTAAGACTAACGCCTCGCATCAGCGGCTGAGGTAGGCTCGTAGCGCTTGCCGAATCGTTTGTTATGTGGCATTGCTGCATTCACTCTTCTAGCCACTTCAAATATTTTGAAAGTTTAACTTCAAACTCAGCTATGGATAAGCAAGCGCCTTCTGCCATTACCGTAGTTTTTTCGGTTTCAATATTTATTATTTCCATATTCAAACATATCGCATGGTCCCATGCTGTAATTCTCGAAATATAAAAATCGGTATCTATAGCAGTCGCCACTCTAATTAGGACGCTAGGTTCAACACATGTTCCATTGCTTCTCTAAGTGAACTGAAGTGCTCTAATTGGTGTCTAATTCGACTTTTAATCCAAGCCCACGACCGTTCAATCTTATTCAAATCAGGAGAATAGGGTGGCAAGTACCACACTTCACATCCTGCGGCTTCTACCAGTTGCTCAATTCGCCCTTCCTTATGGAAGGTGGCATTATCAATGACTAACTTCTGCCCCGGTTTGAGCATCGGTATCAAACAAGTCTCAAGCCAAATTTCAAATACGGTGCGATTGCAAGCCCCTTCAATCGTGAACGGGGCCATGAGCTGCTTTCCTCTCAAAGCTGCAATCATATTGACTCGTCCACTTCTGCTACCAGACTTTAAAGCATAGACCCGCTCACCTTTGGGACCATAGCCATAGTCATACTCATCTCGATTGTCCATCCCTGACTCGTCAGCATAGACGATATCGTCTGGGTCTACTGTTGTTAACTTTTGGACGAACTCAGCCCGTTTGTGCTCATCACGTTGGCGGTAGCCATAGGTCTTTTTTTTCGAGTAAATCCAATATTCTTCAGCGCTCTTGAAATAGTACGCTCACTGATTTGCCCCTCCCACAACTCGGCCATCTGAGCTTGGGTTTTATAGCGATGTTCTTGAGCAAAAGCTCGAAACTTGTCCCAGTCTGTGATTTTGTGGCTATGGCCAAGGTGTTGTCTAGGGATGGGATGAAGATCACCTGTTTCTGCTTTGAGACGTTGCCATAGATTAATGGTGTTACGACTGATATGAAAGGTGTCACTCGCTTCTGAGGGAGGCATGCCATCAAGTTCAATAGCATCGATCACTTTGCAACGTAAATCGTAGCTGTAGATTTTAGGCATCCATTGAAAGACATAACAGTATCTCTAGTTTATTATGTCCTGAATAAAATGGCGCTTGCTATAAGTCTACATAAGCAGAACCATGTCCTGTGTCAGTAAATTTTATTTCGTTGCATTTTAAGCAGAATAATTCCTGGTTATGCTCGAACCAAGATTTAAGAATTCTTACTGGCACTGATTCATCGTAGTGTCTCATGCCACATAACGACCCACATCACCGGGCGGCCGCCAGAGACGTGGATTTCAGATGATGCACCCGACGGCCGCTCCGGTGCATGTGATTGTTATGTTGCTTTTCAGAAGGCGATTGGTTTCTGGAGTTCAAGCGCGCAGTTTACCAGTTCGGTCAATTGGCCGCGAAACGTATCCAAGTATTGTTGGTCTTCTTCGTTGTCGCATGCGACTGAGCTGAAGTGTGCAAGTTCTTCGCGCACCAGATTAACTTGTTGAAGCGTTAAGTAGTCTCCGCCGTGGATGCCGTTGTAAATGACCTTGGAAAGGATCGTCGGAAACTTCTCGGCGTTCCGTTGAAGTGTTTCTCGGAGAAACGCCACAAACGCGATGTTACCGATGTAATGATGCAGGAAAGTGCAATCTTCGTGATCGCAGGCTTGCTGGTGAGTCCACGCATAAATGGCGATAGCTGCATCGACGGTTTCGTGCGCACAGTTGATTGATCCGTCGGGGGAGACTTCGATTTCGATGCCCTGCGGCGGTGGTGTTTTGTGCCGTCCGGTTTCGTAGCAGTTGCAGTAGACGAACGCATCCAATCCCATTGTGGTTTCAACTACGCCTTTGCAACATAACGGCTCGGCCATCAGGAGCGCGACCGAATATATTTAAAGAGAAGCTGAGGCGTTTTAGTCGAGCGTCCCTTGCATGTGCTGGTTAGACAACACTGGCACTGTGAGCGAGGATTCTTACAAGTTTCGATATCAGGAAACTTAAATCCAGCGTCCAAATCTAAAAATATCTTGACAAGATATATATTCAATAACCCATGAACGATCTGAGGCAACTATTAGAACATCTTTTTGATAGAAATACCGTTCTGGTTTATTCCGTAGTGAACTCCAATCTATATGCTCCAATGCGGACCATGTATGATCAACAAGAATTGCTTTAACGGAAGCTTCAATATTTTTGGACTGTAACCAAGAGGTCAGTTTTTGATAATGCCCTTGATCCTCTCTTACAGCTAATATCCACTCACTCGTTTCATCAACTCCATATTCCCACTTAACCTCATGTAAATGATGCTCCACAAGTTTTCTGAGATCTCGAAGTCGCAGCGCTGGATTGAGGAGATCTACCATATCAAGCAAGTCTAACTATAATTAGAAGGCAAATTGCCTCTTGACACGAAAAAAATAAGAGCTAATTTTCGTCTCAAAGCCAAGCTATCTCTACATTAGCATCTCTAATCAAAAACCAAACCTTACGGAGATTTACCGATATGCAAACTTGAATCTGAATGTCTACATATAAGACAGGAAAAGCATTTTCAGCAGATCCATCATGCAGTCACGAGGAACGTTAATAGGCAAAATAACCGTATAAGTCCCAACATTAGTTAATAACAGGCACTCTATGCCACCCTGCAAACTCCTTGACAAGTCCGTGATGTAATGCAAACCAAGTATTACACATACAGCCTCGAAAAAAGTGGATCCAACACTTTATTCTCTTCCACAACAAACGTTATCCCAAAGAAATGGCTGAACTCGAAGTTGAAGCTTTTCTGACCGTAAGCGAACATGTTTCTGCTTCAACCCAAAATCGAGCCCTCTGTACCCTGATATTTTTGTACTGATACATTCTTAAACAGCTTCTGGCTGAAACGATGGATGCAGCTCGTGCCAAACGATCACAACATCAGACTTCTTGCAGAATAGACCTCTTGCTTGATCTCCAGGATGCTCAGCGGCACAAACCCCAGTTGTCGCGAAGATAACGGTTAGCCTGGGGTATGGGAAACTTCTTTTTTCAGGATCAAGAAATTTCTCACACTGTAATAGCCATCGCATTTTTCCCAAGGGATGTCTTTCAGCGCGACTTCACCCTGGGGCCAAGGTTGATTATCCATCAAAGCCTCGAAGACTTGCTGAGCGCTGATATGACAATAAAAAGTCCGAAACCAATGCACGTCTGCAGCAAGGGGGGACTGTTCAATGGCAGATTCAATCGTGGTAAAGGCTGACTTGGGAACGGGAATATCAATGCCTTGGGAGGCGCGTCGCGAAAAGTTGCCGATATAGGCGACCCAATTGCTACCTGCTAGGGACCAGCGCTTAGTGGTGACTTGCTCTGGATCGTTTTTGCCATAGAAGCAGGCTAACAATACTGGAAAGGAACCCAGTACAAAATTTTGCACCCCATCCATAATGGCGTTGTTGTCTTCGCCTAGACCCGCGCAGCGATCAATCAGCAGTCTGCCATCGGGCAATAAGACCTCTATATCTAGGCAGCCGGCCCCGGCTTTCTTGGGAGGATGCCAAATCCCCCGAATGGCAGGCGCTTGACCATTGGGCAACACCCAACCCTCAACCACGGCACAGGGAATATCTTGGGCTTTAAATAGACGAATTAAAACATCTGCAAGGGTTGCCATTCACATACCACAGTTTGTGAGCTAGACCGAACACTCACCTCTAGATGAGGTGAGTGCAAGGCGGAGTTATTCGTAAATCCAGGAGGTTAATGTGGGAGACCAATCTGCTAATTCTTCGGGCTTAAACCACAGGCTGATTTCGCGCTGAGCCGTTTCGACTGCGTCAGAACCGTGAATGATATTGCGGCCAATATCGATACCAAAATCGCCGCGAATGGTTCCTGGCTCAGAGCTGAGGGGATTGGTCGCGCCAATGACTTTGCGGGCCGCAGCAACGACGCCTTTGCCTTCCCAGACCATTGCCACAACGGGGCCAGAGGTAATGAAGTCAACTAAGCCACCAAAGAAGGGCTTTTCTTTATGCTCGCCGTAATGTTGTTCGGCTAACTCCCGGCTGACGACCATCAGCTTTAGACCCACTAACGTAAACCCTTTGGCTTCGTAACGGCCAATAATTTCCCCCACCAGACCTCGCTGGACGCCGTCTGGTTTTACAGCCAAAAATGTTCGTTCCACAGAATTAAGACTCCCTTCAGGGTTTACATCCTTATCTATGCTCAGAAAAGATGCGGCATTTGTAAAGGTAGGGAAACCCTCATCAAGGTATATCGCCTCAATGATGCTCGCGGTCAATCGGTTATGGCCTCCCTCTGCCTAGCCAATAGTAAGGATTGGGAGATGAAGCAGATAGCTAACCAGACTAAGCCTGCGGCATATCCAGCTACCACGTCTGTGGGCCAATGAACGCCAATATAAAGCCGACTAAACCCAATGGTGGCAATCAGGCTCGTGCCCACGGCCACCATCAGCAGCTGGAAGGAGCGAAACTGGCGAATGAGCCCATAGATCAGTACGGCATAGAAGACTAAGGAGACCATGGCATGGCCGCTGGGAAAACTATAGAAGGGCACGTGCAAAATTTGGTCCCAGAGGGCAGGACGATGACGGGCAAATAGCTCTTTGAGCCAGATATTCAATCCCAAAGAGCCCCCAATCGCGATTACGAAGCCTAAGGCTTCCTGGCGTCGTTTTTGCCACAGCAATATCCCTCCCATGCCTAGGGTGAAGGGAAACAGAATCAGGGGTTCACCTAGATAGGTCACTAGCACCATTAACCGATCCAATATCGGCGTATGGAGGTTGTGAATGGCTAGCAAAATCTGGGTGTCTAGGGCTTCTATTTGGGGGAGCAGGGTTGCGATCGCAACAAAAATACCTAAGGCTAATACCGTTGCCACTATTCCCACGCGCTGCCAGGGCGAACGGAAGGATTGACCTAGGTGAATTGGCCATTTCAACATAGAGGAATTAAAGCGACGTCACAGTAGCAGGCAGACGGCCCACAAACTTAACTGTAGGTGATATACCTTAATGACAGTTTAATGGCTGCTGATGAAACGGTGGTCTTAGCTGCCTTCAGCATCAACAGCATATTGTTTCAGATCATCGAGGGAGACATGCTCTAAAGCCATGGCATGGGTCGCGGCTAACTTTACGGGGGGTGCTACTCCTGCTTCTAGGGCCTGCTGCCAGCGAGAGGCACATAAACACCAGCAGTCACCGGGCTTCAGCCCTGGAAACCCATAGATGGGGGCTGGGCTACTTAAATCATTGCCTTGCACTTTGGTGTAGGCCAAAAACTCTGAGGTGACTTGGGCACAGACAATGTGCGCTCCCATATCTCCGGCACCGGTATTGCACTTGCCATCCCGATAAAATCCGGTCATGGGTGACGTACAGCAAATCTGTAAGGGACCTCCCAATACATTGGTGGCTTCTGTCTTCATGGCTTTTGTCATTCACTTTGCTCCAACAGCCTGGCCTAGACAAACCATAGCAGGTCCTCTCTTCCAAGGTAGAAAGTTTAAGGTCTAGACGTTAGGAAAGATCCAAAAAATTTTGAATGCATAAAAATCTTGAAATCGGCAGATAATTAGGTAGTTATATTAGGAAAGAATGAGTTAAATATTCTCTTCTAGCTTCAACTTTTATGGGGCTACTGCTTAACAGCAAGGGATTGCTACTATCAAGTGATGATAATATTTATAGCTGCTATTCTGAGATTTATATATTCAGCAAACAGTTCCATGGGTTAATAGAAAAATATTTGACTATTTTCTTTGTAAGCTATTTATTGAGTGGAATTTTTTGCTTGCCAGAAATCTATTTGGCTTAGCCAAAAAAGAGTGACTCAGTCTTTGCAGTGGCAGCTCAATATTTGCAGAATGAGTCGAGAAAGGTACTAGCAGCGTGAGTGAATCTATCAAGCAAACCGTTTAGGGTGCTTGCCCTGAAAGACGTGATTGAGAAACAGGCATCTAGCAATCGGTATGAGAATGCAGCGCAGACAGTTTTTATGCTTTGGGGGCACCGTCTTGCTCAGCCTTGTGGCCTCCCCCCAGTCCTTTGCTAAATCCGTTGATGAAATTCGTAAAATTGCCCGTCAGATCACTGTCAAGGTGCTGACTCAAGGGCCGTCTGGCTCGGGAATTTTGATTCAAAAAAAGGGGCCTGTCTATACGGTACTGACGGCGGCCCATGTGATCAAAAATTCCAATCGTGGGGAAGAAGCCTATGCCATGACGAATGATGGCGAAAATCACTTGCTCGATACCCAATCCATGAAAACCGGCTCTAACTTAGATCTTGCGATCGCAACGTTCTACAGCAATAAAACCTATGGTGTGACGGATATTGGCCAATTTAAAGCCCTAGATATTTTGGATGAGATTTATGTGGGCGGGTATCCCTTTGCCGATCAGGGCATTTCCGTCTCTACTATTACCCTGACTCGGGGAGAAGTCGCTTCTATTGGCCCCTTTGAGGATGGCTATGGGTTCTCCTATACGGCGGTGACCAAAGCGGGGATGAGCGGCGGCCCCATTCTCAATCAAGCGGGACAATTGGTGGGGATTCATGGTCGAGCGGCAGGACAGCGGTTAAAACAGTTTCGCCTCAAGGATGGTCTGAATCTGGGGATTCCCATCGATACTGCTATTGAGGTCTTTGGCTTGGAGCAGCTCGCTCCCACGGTGGCTCAAGCGCCTGAATCGGAGTCTCAACCCCCTGAGCCTGAGCCGCCAGCGGAAGAGACTCCCTCGCCTGAATCCGATTTGGCGAGCTTCACCTTTGAGGTTCTGGGGGTGAATGACAAGGGCCAGGTGCGTAAACGGACCCAACAGTCGGCCCAATACTATCGCCAACCCCTGGTAGAAGGAGTGGACTTGGAGATGGTGTCTATTCCAGAGGGACAGTTCACGATGGGCTCCCCTGTGACCGAAACCCATCGAGAGAAAAACGAAGATCCCAAACATGTGGTGGATGTCCCTGGGTTTTTTATGGGGAAATATCCCATTACCCAAGCCCAATGGCAGGCCATTATGGGGGACAATCCCTCTAAATTTCAGGGGGCCAATCATCCCGTCGATCAGGTCAGCTGGTTTTTAGCAGAAGAGTTTTGCCAAAAGCTATCGGTGGCCACGGGGCAGGATTACCGTTTGCCCAGCGAAGCGGAATGGGAATATGCAGCGCGAGCAGGCACCCACACGCCATTTCACTTTGGTAAGACTATCACCACAGATCTGGCCAATTACGACGGCAATTACACCTATGACAAAGGGCCGAAAGGAACCTTCAGACGAAAAACACTGGGAGTTGACCAATTCACGGGCAATGGGTTTGGCCTCTTCAATATGCATGGTCAAGTTTGGGAATGGTGTTTAGACCATTGGCATGATCATTACAAGGGGGCTCCCACTGATGGCACCGCCTGGATTGAGAAAGGAGACCCGAAACTGCAGCGAGTACGACGAGGGGGATCTTGGTATGATAGCCCCCATGCTTGCCGGTCTGCCTTTCGCTACCGTTCCCATCCTTATACCTATAAAAGTTCGTTTGGGTTACGGGTTGTCTTGCCAATCCTAAAGCCCTCGGTTGAGATAATTGCGGTGCCGTAGATTCCCTAGGGAAGTAGAAAATATTGAGGGACGTATCCATGAGTTGTTCAGGGTCAACTCTTCCAGTCTCGGTATTAGACCTCTTGCAATATGCGTTTCATGATGGGCTACCAACTCAATTTATGCCGCCCGTGATCTGACTTGGAGTACTAGGCCTCTACCATATCGGTAATTGAATTATGTAATAGGTCTAATGACATAACGATATGACTTGGGGTAGTGATCTAACGAAATCTTCAGTAGCGACAATGAGTCGTTTGCTGCAAAACATTGTTTGCTAACTCTTTCACTGGGGGCTGATCAACTGTATATCTATCTTGAGAAGCAGGTTGACGAACATTGCACCTCCTGTCTTCAGGGGTGTTCTGGCGCTGTAGCCAGTGACTTAAGAAGCTTCTGCAAACCAGCTTCGCGTTTTGTTTCTGGAAACAGATCGATGTGCTGAATCCGCTCCAATGTTCGCGTGTCGTCAATCTCAATGGGTGGAACATCGCATTTCGCTAACCGCACGGGAAAGATGTAGGAATGTCCAGGGCCGAACTGTCTGAAGGTGGTAATTGCGTCGCGTATTTCGGGATAGACACCAGAACGATAACGCTCCTTGGTCAAGTCCGGCGACAGGCAGACCACTACGGCATAGGCATTTTTCATCGCCTCGCGTATTGCTTCCTTCCAGTCACGACCGCCAAGAATGAACTCATCCCACCACACTAATTCGCCTGCATTTCCCAGATCTTCAACCAGCCGCGAAACGTCGTCCTTGTTGTCGTGGCAATAAGATATAAAAACGTGCTTCTCTCCCATTTTTTTTCTCTCCTCTCGTCTTTGCCCTTGGCGTTTATTCTGATAGCGAATTGAATCGATGCCGTTCAGCAATTCTGTTACCGAATAGCATTTGTCCGCTCCAACCGGGAAGTACTTACTTTCACCATGTTCCCCCAGCTTCAAAAGGTGATCATACGGCACCGTAACGTCTGGTCTGTCTGGCAATGGCACTTCCTCTGTGGGGGCCAGCGTCGGAATTGTCGAATGAACGTAACGGAAAGCGTCACGTACAACAGCAAGGCTTTCTTTCCGGTTCTTGATCGCTCCTTGCACCGCTATAAATACCTTGTTTTTCTCTATGTCTCCGCGAACAAGAACCGTGTTGCCATCAATCTTCAGTACTGTCCCGCTTCGCCAACTGAGATTTTGGTTCACATGCTGGTGCATCCGCACAATGAAGCGACAGATCACACCGGCTGGTAGGACAGTATAAGCATATTGGAAGTTCAATGATTCTTGAGGCTTCCATTGGAGCGTCTTAGGCTCTTTTGGGTCGAGCAGTTCCGGGATCAGCCAGTGTGTCTGCTTGCGATGATCAATTTGATAGGCCAACTCAAACTGCATCATCTTGCGCACGATGAAATCATGACGGTTTTTGGGATATCCTTCAAGCGTGTTCAGCACTGCTGAAAGCTGCTGACAACTTAGGAGACCGTCTCGTTTCTCTTTCAGGTTCTTGTCATTGATGATTGCATAAACACCATCAGTTACCCATTCAGGATTGAGGACGTAGGGATCGTTCTGACCATAGGGATCGTCGGGGTCCTGGAAGTTAAGGACTACGCCTAGATCGTGCAGAAAACGGATCAAGCGATCTTGGTTTTCAGACTTCTTGACATTATAGCGACTGGAAATCTTACGATAGTCTTCAATTGGGATGTAGTTTCTCTCAGCCGCTGCCTGCTCTAGTTCGGCCATAACATCAAAGTAGCTCTGCGGCAGTTCATTAAAGACGTGCGGCAGGCGACGGATATGCTTGCCGATCTCGCGGCGAAGTTTCGCGATTCCTTGGCCTGTGGAACAACTTGTCTGGATGAAACCTTGGATGTTCGGGTAGTCTTGTATCAGGCGCGTTTCATTCAGTTCGTGGGGATGCTGATCGCTTTTATTTATCACCACTAGCACGGGCGACTCACCCCCGTAGCTCTGGATGATCTTTAGCCAGTAATGGATGTTACTCTCCTTTTCGCCAGCGCGTGCGTCGATCACGAGGAGGTAGAGACTGCGGCGCGTGAGGAAAAACTGGTGCGTGGCGTGCATAATTTCCTGGCCGCCAAAATCCCAGATATGGACGTTGATCCGCTCGAACTTACCGCCAGTGCCTTTCTTGCCTTGGACGTCCCAGTTATCGATATTGATGCCTTCGGTCGGCAGCTCGCCAAGATTGCACGGCTTGTTTTGGATAAGGTAGTGAACCAGCGAAGTCTTGCCTACGCCACCCTGACCGACCAATAACATCTTCGCTTCGTTTAGCCGTCGCGCAGGTTCAGTCCGCGATTGCAAGTACCAGGCCAGGATTGACTTTGGATCGGCTGGAGCTTTCTCTCCGCTAAATGATATTGTAGATTCAATCAAGGTCGGGCCAAGGACCTCTGGCGGAATGCCCAACGCCTCGTTGTCTTGGAGGAAGAGGCCTTCCAGTAACTCACAGTTGTCCAGCGACTCAGGCAGCGCCGTCAATTGGTTTGCTTCAAGATCAAGCAAACGTAGTTTTTTAAGCTGGTTGATTGATTTTGGTAATGTCTTCAGCTTATTAGTATTATCACCCCAATATGTTTGACGATTCTGTTCCTTGACAAACTTCCCTAAGTAGAGATTCTGTAGATTCGAGAGAGAGCCTAGCCACCCCGGTAGCACTTCAAGAGATGTCGTAGCAGCTCCAAGCGTGATCAACAGAGTGAGCCGTGCCAAAGATGATGGCAACTTTTTGAGTCGGTTACTTGAAATTTCTAATTCAGTCAGTTGTGTAAGCTGGCCCAGCGACTCCGGCAGCGCCGTCAGTTGGTTCCTGCTGAGGTTCAGCGATTGCAACTGGGAGAGCTGGCCCAGCGACTCCGGCAGCGCCGTCAGTTGGTTGTTGGTGAGGTCCAGCGTCTGCAACTGGGAGAGCCGACCCAACGACTCCGGCAGCGCCGTCAGTTGGTTGCTGCTGAGGTTCAGCGATTGCAACTGGGAGAGCTGGCCCAGCGACTCCGGCAGCGCCGTCAGTTGGTTGTTGCTGAGGTTCAGCGATTGCAACTGGGAGAGCCGACCCAACGACTCCGGCAGCGCCGTCAGTTGGTTGTTGGTGAGGTCCAGCGTCTGCAACTGGGAGAGCCGACCCAACGACTCCGGCAGCGCCGTCAGTTGGTTGCTGCGGAGGTTCAGCGATTGCAACTGGGAGAGCTGGCCCAGCGACTCTGGCAGCTCAGTAAGCTTTTCAGAGTTATCAGCATTCCAATTACATCTCAGATCGAGCTTGGTCGCTCCGGTATGCCGCGCTTCGGCGATTTTACGTTCGGCCTTTTGATATGGCGTTTCTGTTGCCATTGTCAGTCTTGCTTTAATATTTTTCCAGTTATACCTCGAAAAATGATGATTATCGAAAACTTAAAGCCTGATCTCTAAGGAAATGTCTGAGCGGTCTGCCAACCCGGCTTAAACAATAAGGAAATGTCTGAGCAGACTGCCAACCCGGCTTGAACGATTCGGTCGAGGCAGAGACCTGAGTCTTTCCAGTTTATAGTTGCTGCCTTGACCGCAGTGTTGGCCATTGGTCCAAATCATGGCTAGACGGTTTATGGTTCAACTCAGTGCAGGTTAAGTCACCACACTCAATAGCCATGCCGCTGCCAAGCAAGCGATCCGTTGTACATGATTCCAGCGATCCCATTGAATTAAGAGAGCGACGCCATAGGGCTAAGCCTTGGGTGCACTTCGGATCGACCTGAAGCCACGGCGACTAAAGTCGCTCGCCGACAGGATTACTATCAGCCAACCAGCCCGGATAGCCTTCTGAACCCGAGACATTCCTAAATTGAGCGGATACATTAGGAATAAGGGTTTTGCAGAGTATTGATATAGGTTGGAATGGGCATTAAGCGACGTCAGTTTTTGTGGTTCGGGGGGACTGCTGTTCTTAGTTTGGCCTCTTCCCCATGGTCTTTAGCCAAGTCGGTGCGGGATATTCGCCAAATTGCCCGCCGCATTACCGTTCGCATTATGACTCAAGGCCCCTCTGGTTCCGGGGTGTTGATCAAGCGGAATGACAATATCTACACCGTGCTAACGGCGGCCCATGTGATCAAAAACTCTAACCGGGGCGAGGAAGCCTATGTGGAAACCTATGACGGTGAAACCCATCTCCTCAACACTCAATTGATGCAGGTGGATGCCAAAGCGGATATTGCGATCGCAACCTTCACTACCAACAACAACTATCGCGTCACAGACATCGGCAAGTTTAAAAACCTCGGTATTTTGGATGATATTTATGTGGGGGGCTATCCTCTAGCCGATCAGGCCATTTCCGTCTCCACCATTACCCTCACCCGTGGAGAGGTGGCCTCCATTGGTGAATTTGAGGATGGCTATGGATTTTCCTACACCGCCGTCACCAAGGCAGGCATGAGTGGTGGCCCCGTATTGGATCGAGAAGGTCGTCTGATTGGCATTCATGGACGGGCAGCGGGGCGACGGCTCCAGGAGGTGCGGATTAAGGATGGCCTGAATTTGGGGATACCGATCAATACTGCGATCACAGCATTTGGCCTGGGTAATAAGTACAGGCCCCTCACTGCGGAGCAACCTGAAAACCCTGAACAACCTCCTTCTGAACCCACGGAAAAAGAGACCACGGAGGAGCCACCCGAACAGAAGACCCTGCCCGGACTGTCCCGGTTTGCCTTTGAAGTGGTTGGCGTCAATGCAACAGGCCAGATCCAAAAGCGAAGCCGTCAGTCTGCCCAGTATTATCGCCAAGATCTGAAAGAAGGACAGTCCCTGGATATGGTCTATATCCCTGGGGGACGGTTTAGCATGGGCTCTCCGGCGGCGGAAGCCAATCGCCAAAAAAGCGAAGGTCCCCAACATCAGGTGATAGTGCCCACCTTTTTTATGGGCAAATACCCCATTACCCAAGCCCAGTGGCAAGCGGTGATGGGTGAGAATCCATCGAAGTTTCAGGGGGCGAATCGTCCCGTTGAGCGAGTGAGTTGGGAAGCCGCCACGGAATTTTGCCAGAAACTTTCGGAACTCACGGGGCAGGAATATCGCTTACCCAGCGAGGCCGAATGGGAATTTGCCGCCCGCGCCGGGACGAGTTCTCCGTTTTGCGTCGGTGCAACCTTAACCACAGAGATAGCCAACTACGACGGCAACTATACCTATGGTCGCGGCCCTCGTGGCACCTTTAGAAAGGCCACCACTCCTGTAGGCCAGTTTGCCCCTAATACATTGGGCCTCTACGACATGCATGGTCAAGTCTGGGAATGGTGCCAAGATCATTGGCATGACACCTATAAAGGAGCACCCACGAATGGATCGGCTTGGGTGAAGCAAGATGATCTGCGATCTCACCGGGTTCGACGCGGGGGATCTTGGTACGATGGCCCTCATGCCTGCCGGTCAGCGTTTCGCTATCGCTCGTTGCCCAGCAACTTCCAGAACTCCTATGGCCTGAGAGTGGTGTGCCAAGACTTAAAGGATATTTAGGGGCCGATTTGAGACCCAGTTAACCGACTAATTCCGGTGTCTTCTGGTCGATAAATCCGGCTAGGGTATCTAGTAATTCCTGCTCGTTAAACGGTTTAGAGAAATAGGCTGACGCCCCTAAGTTCATGGCGACTTTGCGGTGTTTCTCATGACTACGGGAGGTGAGCATGACAATGGGTAAATCTTCAAATCGGCGCTGGCCTTTGACTTCTTCGAGGACACCGTAGCCATCCAGCCTCGGCATTTCAATGTCACAGACGACTGCCTGCACCGTTAAGCCACTTTCCAGCTTATCAACGGCTTCTTGACCATCCCTGGCCTGCTCAACCAGATAGCCTGCTTTTTCCAGGGTCATGGCTAGGAAGCGACGAACATTAACCGAGTCATCCACCACGAGGACCGTATTGCCTTGGCTGGCTTGGGACACTGGTTCCACCGATGCTGCGATTAGACCGGATTGTTCGCGCTCTAGGCACCATTTGAGCACAGGCAATGGATCAATAATCGGGACGACCCGGCCATCCCCTAATACCGTAGAGCTAACGAATCCAGGCGGCATGGGTAAGGGGCTGTCGATGTTGCGAATCGTGACTTCTTGTTCCCCCCAGAATCGCTCAATTTCCAGGCCGCCCACAGTGGATTCTTCGCCAACCACTAGAACCGTGGGTTGATTAATAACGGGTGTTCCCAACATTTCGGAGAATTTGCGGGTTTGGCTAAAGGCCCAGTGCCTCGCCAAATTCATCACTGGAATGGACTGATCCTGCCAGGTCAATTTTTGAGTCTGTTCAATCGTGTGGAGTTGGTCTGCCTCTATGCGCAGCAGTTCGCGGATGTTGTCTACGGGCACTGCAAAAATTAAGCCAGAATGCTCCAAGAGCATGACTCGCAGAACCGAAAGGGTATAGGGGACCGTAATTGTAAAGGTGGTGCCGACACTGCGTTCGGTGTTTACATAAATATCGCCTCGGATGTCCCGGAGGTTGGTTCGCACCACATCCATACCCACGCCTCGACCTGAAATCTCAGTCACTTGGTCAGCAGTACTAAAGCCGGGTTCAAAGATACAGTCCAGTAAGTCCTGATCCGACATCTGCAAGACTTCTGATTCGGTGAGTCCCATGGATTGCAGGCGATTGCGCACCTTATCCAACCGGATGCCAGCCCCATCATCGCTAATGGTGATGACGGTTTGAGCTCCTCGGTTCCGAGCTTTAATCGTAATCTTGCCTTCGGGTGCTTTGCCAATGGACAGCCGACGCTCTTGGCTGCCAATCCCATGGTCAAAGGCATTCCGCAACAGGTGGTTGAGGGCATCCCCTAGGGATTCAAGCACGGACCGATCAATCAGGGTGGCATCCCCTTCCATGACCAAGTTCACGGGCTTATTGAACTGAACGCTCAAATCCCGAATCACCCGTGGGAATCGCTTGACGATCTCTCTAAAGGGCACCATCTGGGTGCGGGTGACATTGGTCTGCAACGAGCGGGTGGTTTGGTTAATGTCTCGAACGGCCTGACCCATGTCTTGCAGGGTCAAGTTAATATCTGAGCCCACCTCTTGCAGTTGGACAATCGTTTCAATTTGGTCTTGGGCAATCAGGTGTAAGTCGGTATATTGGTCCATTTCTAGGGCATCAAATTGCCCTGGCCTGGGTTCGGCGATTTGTTCGGGCTGAGCGGGGGCAGCTGCCTCTGCCGGGACAATTCCTTCCAGGGAGGCTCGGTCATACCATTGCTGCAATTGGGTATTGGATGCTTCTAGTTGTTGAATCCGCTGTCGAATCAGTTGGGTATAGGTTTGCAACTGCTCAAAGCGCAGATTGACGGTATTCCGTTCCAGAATCAGTTTCCCAAACAGGGCGTTAAATTGCTCCAGTTGTTCCACCGGAACCCGCACGGTTTTACCGCTTAACGGCTTTGCTGCTGGTGCAGCGGCAGGCTGGTTGGCCGTGGCTTGTTCCAGAATTTGAGCGGCACTCTCAAGGGTTAATGGCAGTTCAGAAGGGATAGGACTCTCTGCAGCCGGATTAATGGTGGGAACAGGATTCTCAGGACTTGTTGCAACCACTGGTTCGGGTAGGGAAACCCCAAGATCCGCGTCAATGGCAAATGCGTCCTGTAGATCCGCAAGCTCCATCGAGTCTTGC
Organism: Acaryochloris marina S15; assembly: GCF_018336915.1. Lineage (GTDB taxonomy): Bacteria > Cyanobacteriota > Cyanobacteriia > Thermosynechococcales > Thermosynechococcaceae > Acaryochloris > Acaryochloris marina_A. Next base: position 518,677 of record NZ_CP064923.1, read on the forward strand.
AAATTGATGAGATCATCTGCATTTAATAGGTCATCTGCAGGGATCTCCGCTGGGATGTCAAAGTCAGTTGTATTGAATAAGTCATCTGTAGGGATCTCCGCCGGGATGTCAAAGTCAGCAGCAGGTAACTCAATGGATAAGGCATTGGCTAAGTTGGCGATGGCCGGATCATTGAGGGAAAGCTCGTCCAGATTGACTGTTTCTAGCGGTTCGGGGCTAGGCAGATCCGTGGCTAAAGCTTCGGCTAGGTCAGCTACGGCGGGATCATCTGCAAAAGAGATGGCCTCTGCAGGTAGCTCTGGGGGCATGTCAATCGCGCCAAAGTCTGCTTGCAGAGCCGACAAGTCCACTAAGTCTAGGGCATTTTCAAAGTCAATTTCAGGACTGGAAGCGATATTGGGCGTAAAGTCCGGAAGCTGGTGGGGCAGCTTCTCAAAGCTGCGTCGCAGCACCAAGGCATGGGACCGTCGCCAGGTTTTGAGGGCGGCAGTGGATAGTTCTGGAATTTGCTCGGGGATAACTTGGGGGGCTAGTTCCTGGACGGATTGGCAGAGCTGAATAAAAGGCTCTAAATTCGCCATATGACCAAAAGCCACCAGTTCTTCTGCCGTCATGGCCAGCTCTGCAGCGAGCTGAGGGGCAGGCAAGGTCTCAAAATAGCCTTCAATCCGATCGAGAACGGCTTCCACGCCATCCTCAAACATCAGTAGTGCCGGATCCGTTTCATCCTCGTCGCCGTTGAGCAGCGCCGTCTCGTCCTCGTCCGTGACATCCCCTAAATGAACTTGCAGTTGGTCAAAGACGGGATAAATTTGTTCTGCTAGCCAGGCTGCATCAATTTCGGCTCCTTGCCGATAGCGATCACCCACCTGTCGCAAGCAATCTAAACCCTGCAATAGCAAGGTCTCTACCTCCGTTTCGATGGTTTTGGAGGCGTGATGCACCCGCAAGATTTTGAAGAAGTCTTCTAGACGGTGGGCCACTTTACTCAGATCCATCAGCCCCATCATGGCCGCTCCCCCCTTAACGGTGTGGGAGGCTCTGAGGGCTTCGTCCAGTTGCTCTGGTTCAGCAACGTTTGCTGCTAGACCCAGCAAAGCCCGTTCAATCCTGTCGTAACAATCTTCTGCTTCTTCGAGAAATTTGAACTGGACTTGTTGTTCTTTATCCATGGTGCTCAGGTGATATTGAGTCGCTAATATCGATGGGGTTCATCCGGCTGCTAATCTCAAGTCAGGGGGACCGATAGAAGAACGATCCTAAATTCGTTAGCTAGATTCTTCGACTTTAAACTGGGCCACAGCGGCTTCCAGCTTCTGGGCAACGGCAGCCGTGTCTTGCATGGACTGGGCCATTTTGTTAGAAGATTCCGACCGCTGTTCGGACAATTCTGCCATCTGAGACATCAAAGTGGTCACTGCTTTTGAGGTTTCAGTCTGGGTCTCAGTTGCGTCAGAAATGGACCGCATGAGGTCGTTGATCTCTTGGGACCGAGTCAGTACTTGGGTCAGCTTCTCTTTGGTCGTTTCCACCAGGCGAGTACTATCCACCACCTGGGTGGTCCCTACTTCCATCGCCTCCGTCACTTCCTTGGTCTCGGCTTGAATTCCAGCCACAATTTGAGCGATTTCTTTCGTCGCCGCAGTGGACTGTTCCGCTAGGGCACCCACCTGTTCTGCAACCACGGTGAAACCTTGACCCTGTTCACCGGCACGACTGGCCTCAACACTGGCGTTAATGGCGAGTAGGTTGGTTTTGAGAGCGATTTCTTCAATCAAGGACACCACCTGAGAAATCTTTTGGGAGGATTCACCCAGTCGCTTAATTTTCTTGGAGGTCTCACCGACCGTATTTCGCAGGCCGAGGATACTGTCTACCGTCTGATCCATGGCATTACTGCCTTCTTGGACCGTCGTGTAGGCTTCATCGGAAATCACAGCGGCTCGACCGGCGTTGCTGGCTACATCCTCAATGGAGACGGACATTTTCTCAATCGAATCGAGGGTGGTTCGGGCTTGCTCAGTTTCTTGGACGGCTTGCTCCGCTAGGGTCTGAATCTCGGTTCCGTTTGCACCGAGGGAGGAACTCACCTGTACAGAGGACTCTTTTACCTGACCCGCAATCTCGTTGAGGTTGTCGATAATGGCGTTGAACAAGTCAGCAACGGTACTCATTTCCATCGAGTTTAAGCTGGCGCGTACGGTTAAGTCGCCATCTACCGCTTCTCCCACTTCGTCGAGGAGCTGGTAGATTTCCATTTCTAGTTTGTCGCGGGATTCTTTTTGTTCTTGAGCGGCTTGTTCCGTTTTGTTTAAGAGGGTCTGGACCTCGGACACTAGGTTGTTGAAGGTCCGGGCTAGGATTCGGGTTTCGCGGGTTCCTTCAATATCAGCTCGGACATTTAAGTTTCCTTCTGCCGCTTCGTCGGCGGTGCCCGTTAGCTTAGTTAGAGGATTGGACAAGCTAGTGGAGAGCCAGTAGATCAAGGCGGTGACAATACCCGCCATGAGTAAGCCTGTTAAGGCAAATACGATTAACTGCTCTCGGGCTGCTGCCGCTTCTTCAGCGGTTTCAACGGATGCGATCGCAACCAGTTTCGTGAACGGAACAATCGATAGGGTAAAGAATCGGTCTTTGTAAGTAAAGGAAGCAGTTAGTAGCTTAAATTTACCCGCATCTTTTTCTTTGATTTCTACCTCTTTAATCCCAGGAATATTCTCAATCTGAGCTTTAGTGGCATTCAGATCACCCGACTCAGCTGCCAAGTAATCTTCGATCAGCTTGGCGGTAGCTAGAACGTCCTCGCCTCCGGTCACCTCTTGGTTGGTCGTATCACTACCCGTTTTGGTGATGGTATTCACCACTGGCCTGGTTTCCAGCTTCGGGTCAACCAGCTGCACAATCTCAGACTCCGTTAGGTTGGGAGTAATCAGTGTACTAATAGCCTCATCCAGTGCCTTTGTGGGGAGGCCAATTTTGGTCACCCCAATAAAATTGCCTGAGTCATCCGTAATCTGCTTGGACAGGGCAAGCACAAAGGTCTGAGAAGAGTCGTCAAATTCAGGCTCTTCAATAAATTGCCCCTTTTCTTTGGCCTGCTGCCACCAGTTTTCATCGTTCTGAACAAAGTCAGAGGTGGGAGCACTATAGGCAACATTAAAGCCATTTTTATCTGTCACAAAGACTTCGGCCAGGTCAACGTTCTTAACGACCCGCTGCAGGTATGCATTCAGTTTGGCATTGGGCTTTAGCAGCTTGGTGCTAGCAAACTGAGCTTCGACTGCCTCAATCGGCTTTTGAGTCAGTCCCTGGGTTTCCGCCTGTTGGGCTCCAGCCTTGACCGCCTCTAGCAACAAGGGGTCACTACCGATCAGATCCGGGAACTTCAGGGTGTCTAGCAAGAAGAGGGTGCTGGCCTCACTGGTCAGGAGACTGACTTCCTCTAACTGCAGCAACGCTTTTGCTTTCAATTCTGCCTCTGTTCGGGTGTAACCAATCGCACTAGCGACCGCCAGGGGCACCAAGGCAACGGGCAGAACTGTGGTCAACAATCGTTGGCGTAGGGTTGCTGCGGGCTTGGCTGTTTCCATCTCAACAGAAGTGGCCTCGTTAGTACCATTCAGTTGGTCTTCTATGCTGTTGCCGTTGGTAGAAGCGTCAGCAGGGGAAGTGTCCTTTTGGGTAGTCATGGTCCTGGTTAAATCGGTAAAAGAATAAGTACTCTCAACTGCCAGCACGAGGTTGACAGATTAAACATCAAACGCGGCTCACACTATGCCGAGTACAATGCCGGCGATTTTGCTAAGGCTGGAGGATAAAAGATATACATGAGCTGATCTCCCTGTTGGCAAGCACCTGTAATGTAGGGAGCTAGGTTTGCCGGACAAAAGGTGGGATCCGTTTGTAATTGTTCTTCACTTAGACGGGTGACCCCTTGAATTTGGGGAACCGCTAACCCCAACAGGGCATCACCATCCCCCGCCGCCTGATACTCAGAGCGAGGCACCCGCACCACAATCACACGGTATTGCCGTTGAGTGCCCGTCACATCTGGATAGCCCAATATCTGAGGCAGGTTGACCACACAGAACACCTGCTCCCGGGAATTGATTAGACCTAGGACGGGTCTGGCCATATTCGGCATAGCCGTAATCTGTTCTGCTGCCACAATCAGGGATTCATGAACATGCTCCATCGAGAGTAAGGCACCCATGCCCTTAGTCAATAAAAACCGTAAATAGGGTTGTCCCGATAGTTGGGTAGCCTGAAATAGCTGGGGTAGAAGCTCTTGCAGTCTCGCTAGAGATGTTGTCGAAGCAGTGGGTTTTTGAGTCGTCATTTATTTCATGGCCGCTCTCAGGGCACTTACCAGTTCTTGCTTGGTGCAGGGTTTGGTGACATAGGCTTCAATGCCCTGCTTGGCTGCCCACATCCGGTCCACATCCCGATCTTTAGCAGTACAGGCTACGACTGGGATATCAGCGGTTTCAGGATTCTTGCGCAGCTTACGGGCCAGGTCCAAGCCTCCCATCTCTGGCATCATCCAGTCGGTGACAATAGCATCTGGCTTGTTCTGGTTGACCTTCTCTAAGGCTTCTGCGCCATTCGTGGCCGTGACGATGGTATAACCTTCTTCTGTGAGGTATTGACAGATTAAGTCGAGTTCAGATTGCAGGTCATCAACGACTAAGATTTTGCTGCTCATGGTGTGTCCTTGAATGGCTAGGTAAGCGTAAACGAGAAAGTAATCTGGAGAAACTGGAATCCATTCGGTACAGGAGGAATAGGCTACCTAAACCCGCAACATGGGGCAGTGCCGAGACCGCTAAGCTGGCGTAAATTGAGTCAGATACTTCTCTACCATGTCCATTAGCCCTTTCTGGGTAAAAGGTTTGGTGAAGTAATCTGTGGCACCTGCTAATTTGGCCCGAGCCTTGTCAATCAGTCCGGTATTGCCCGTCACCATAATGATCGGAGTCTCATCAAACACAGCACTGCTTCTCAGCAAGCTGCATAGGCGATAGCCATTGATCTTGGGCATGGTGATGTCTAACAAAATGAGATCGGGCTTAATCCGGAAGATCACAGAGGATGCCTGGATTGGATCGTCTACCGTTGTGACCTCGTAACGAGTGTTCCCCAAACATCGCTCAATCTCACTCAAGATCGTGGGACTATCATCAATGCAAACAATTTTGAAGGTTCTATTCGCGTCCTGGGCGGCTTGAGCCGCTTGGGCGACCGAGGGTATTTTGGGAATAGCCGGAACCGGAACCCGAGGTAATTGGTCAAAAGGCGGTTGTGGATTCCGCAGAAAAATCACCTGTTGCTCCACATAAGGACCAAAGAGTTGGGCGATATGTAGCTCGTCCTGTTTCAACAAAACGGATAGCTGACGGATACTAAACCCTCGACTCATCAACTGAGCGAGTTTGGTCAGGGCTTCTGGCGATAGCTTGCCACCCGCAACGGGCTTGCTAATGTGTTGGAAATCTAAAAGATAAGGGCGTTGATAGGGAGAACAAATATCCTTACAGCAACTTTGCCAGCTCTTCATTCGATGCTTGAGGAACCGGACTGTATCGACCAATTCCATCAGTGGGGTTGCCCCTAAGACCTGGGTCACCCACTCTGGAGACGTGACGCCATTCTCCCAAACCGCTTTGGCTTGCCTGAGCCATAAAAAGGTTTCTAGGGCGTCTTGGGTAATATCTTCAATAATCTGTCGAGCTTGGATCTCATTCAACATCTGTTGCTCTTGCAGCCACAACATTGAACGCTGAATCAGTCCTTGAGCTTTGATTGCTGTACTGTCCCCATCTATCTTCTGCTGAGGAGGCATCTCTTTGAGGGCATTAAAGGCGGGCTCTAATCCTTGGCGGCACAGAAAGTAGCTCAGTTGGGCAAGGGTTTGGACGGAGCAATCTACATACTGCAGCTCACCTTCCTTCAAGTAAATATGCCAAATAGATTTACCATTACTGGCTTTGAGAACACCACTAGCTTGAGAGCTTGATAACTCAGTAAGCAGCTGATACGGATCAAACTTTGTGGTTTCCATAAGCTTTTTTGAAGGGAAGAGATAGATCTATTTTTATGTCTGAAATATGAGAAATATTGACTGTCAAACAATTAATATTCTACAGCTATTTTTTATAATTTTGTTACAAAAATAAATATTTTTCAACAAAAAACAATCTACATTAGTTTACCCAATCTTTTCTGGGACTTAGATCCGTGATTCTGCGGATATTTGCAGCGTTCATCGTCTGATCCCAATTCATTTTTCTGAGGATTCAGCAACTAAAAGAAATGTTGAGGGTTGCAATCGTCTGGATCCGCTAAACTCACAGCAGATCAATTTTGACCCGTTCTCTCTTGGCCAATCAACGTCTGTGTTTTCTTCTGACTACTGGCAAGCACGCGATCGCTTCCGCCAAGCGGCCCAATCCCTAAACTGTGTTCTCGAAACTCATCCCATCAAAGCCCTCGGTCCTCAAGGCCGATCCTTGAGTATTGATATTGCTCGGTATGGGTCTAAATCTCCCCACACCACCCTGATTCTCTCCAGTGGTTTACATGGAGTGGAAGGCTATTGCGGATCGGCAATTCAGATGGCGACCTTGACCGATTTGCTGCCCCAGCTCACCTTGCCGAAAGGGGTAGCGGTGCTGTTGATTCATGCCCTCAATCCCTATGGATTTGCGTGGAATCGTCGCTGCAACGAAGACAATATTGATCTCAATCGCAATTTTTTATTACCCGGACAATCTTTTTCTGGCAGCCCAGCGGCCTATGGTCAGCTGGATTCTTTTCTGAACCCCCGTCAACCCCCGACCCCACGAGATCCTTATACTCTCAAGCTGCTGGGTTACGCGCTGCGATATGGCGTTTCATCCCTTAAGAAAACCCTGCCCGTCGGCCAGTATGACTTTCCCCAGGGCATCTTTTTTGGCGGCCAAGCCCCTGGCCAGACCCAGCAGATTTTGGTGGCTCAACTCCCCATCTGGTTGGGCCAATCCCAGCGCATCGTCCATCTAGACTTACATACGGGTCTAGGACGCTGGGCGACGCCTACATTTTTAGTCAAGCCCCAAGCCCACCAGAACGATCTGCCCTGGTTTCAACAGACCTTTACGGCTGCAGGACTGCAAATCCTGGGACAACAAGGGGCTACCTATGTTTGCCAAGGAGATATTGGTCCCTGGTGTCAGGCGTTGATGCAGGGGTGTGACTATCGATTTGCCACGGTGGAGTTTGGTACCTATCCCATACTTCCGGTTCTCAAGGCGATTCGGGCTGAGAATCAGGCCCATGGGTGGGATGAGCCGGGTTCTCCCACCTATACATGGGCCAAGTCTTTGCTGCTAGAAGCTAATGCACCTGCGAATACTGAATGGCGTCAAGCCGTTGTTGCTGCGGGCGTTGCCATCATTCACCAAGCGCTTACAGGGATAGATGGATGACATCACACCTATTAAATCTAGTTTTTATAGGTGTGATGTATTGAAGTGGGTGCAATTATACAGAGGTTTTGGCCATCGGCTGGGGTTCACATTTTTCTAAGGCAGCGATCAATTCCTTGATATTAATGGGTTTGGTGACATAGTCATCCATGCCAGCCTGCAAACATGTTTCGCGATCGCCCTGCATGGCATTGGCGGTCATGGCAATAATTCGAGGCCGCTCTGTTGGCGCCCCAGACTGGCAAATATGAGCAGTCGCTTCTAAGCCATCCATCTCAGGCATATGCACATCCATCAGAATGGCGTCATAGGGCTGGCGTTTCAGGGCCTGCAACACCTCCAATCCGTTTCCTACTACATCAGGGCGATATCCCATTTTGCCTAAAATCAGGACCGCCAGTTTCTGGTTCACAGGGTTATCTTCCGCTAGCAAAAGCCTCAAGGGATGTCGAACCGCCATCTCGGTATCTAGCTGTGGTGTTGTGGATTTTTGCGGTTGGACCTCGTTGCCGGTCAAAGATTTTACCAGGGCATTATAGAGCTGGGATTGCTTCACAGGCTTGTTGAGCCAAGCTGAAAATAGTGCCTTGTGGCTGGCTAAATTCGGTGATTGACCAATCGACGTCAACATCACTAAGGGAAAGTCTTTTCCCCGATCATGACTGCGGATTTTCTGAGCCAAGGTCAGACCATCCATTTCGGGCATTTGCATATCCAAAATGGCCAGATCAAAGGGACCTGCATGTTCCAGTAGCCCTAACGCTTCGTATCCAGAGGCTGCCACTTGGGGCCGCATTTTCCAGGCTTCTGTTTGGAGGGTGAGAACCCGCCGATTCGTATCATTGTCATCTACAATCAGCACCCGTTTATCGATTAAGGTGGCTGTGGGTAAGGTTTGGAGCAACTCCGTTGTGTCTTCTGTTTCGGCGGCCTGAATGGTAAAGGCAAAGGTAGACCCTTGACCTTCCGCACTTTCGACCCAAATTCGTCCCCCCATAAGCTCGCTTAACCGCTTACAGATTGCGAGCCCCAGTCCGGTCCCTCCAAATTCGCGAGTCGTAGAGGAATCCACCTGACTAAAGGATTTAAACAGGCGATCTTGGCGCTCTAGGGGAATGCCCATGCCCGTATCCCGGACGGCAAAACACAGCTCATATTTGGATGAATCTGTGGCAATCGATTGGGCTGTAACGCTCACCACTACTTCCCCTGATGAGGTGAACTTAATGGCATTCCCCAGTAGGTTCACTAAAATCTGACGTAGGCGAGTCACGTCTCCCAAAATGGCCTTGGGCACATCAGTTTGAATAACCCCGGCTAACTCAATGTCTTTAGGACCGACCCGAGAGGCGACTAGCTCCAATGCGTCTTCGACACACACTCGCAAATTAAAGGCCTGATGTTCTAAGTCCAGCTTGCCCGCTTCAATTTTGGAGAAATCTAGAATGTCATTGATCAGGGTTAGGAGGCTGTCCCCGCTTTTGCGGATGGTTTCTGTAAATTCTTGCTGTTGAGCCGTTAACGTTGTATCTAGCAACAAACCCGTCATGCCAATCACCCCATTCATGGGCGTGCGAATTTCGTGACTCATCATGGCGAGGAAGTCGTCTTTGGCTCGGGCGGCTGCGGTGGCTGCGGCATGCTTCTCTTGGATAATGCGATCGCCTCGATACACAATGACAAACAATACGCCGTACAGGATAGCCAATACCCCACTGGTACCCCACAAAATATTACGTTGGGTCGTTTCCACCTGAGCCATTAAAGGCGTGACATCGGTATATAGCTCAAATACCCCTTCGATCTTGCCCTTCGGCCCAGATGGACGCAGGGGAAGATAGCTGGAGAGGAGGTTGCGATCGCTCACTCGACCCTGCATGCCCGTAAACGTATCTCGATGGTTGAGCAAAGAGCGGGCTTGGCCCTTAATCGCAATCTGAAACCCTTTGGATTGACGTTTATCTTGGCCAATTTGCTTCGTACTAGTGGAAAAAACAGTGCGGCCCTCTGTATCAAAGACCTTAATTTTCAAGATGGGTAATGCCTGGGCCCAGGTCTCGATCTCTTCCGTCAGCTTTAAAGTTTGGGGATGGGATTTCAGCTCTTTTGTACTCAAAGACTGGGTATTGCCTAAAAAAGGCCCATAGGTCTTCCATAAGGTATTGGCAAAAGACTGGGTTAGGGCAATATTCTTGGTTTCACTAACCTTCACGAGGCTTTGGATAGCGCGATCTCGGGTGTATTGATTCAGTGCCAGAATGGCCACCACAAAAGCGATGAAACTGGTGACGGAGTAGTAGCGAAGTAGCTTAAACACACAAGTACCCTGTGGAATAATGCACCATCGTCAGCACGATATCTCATCTGAGCAGCGTGCTAGTGTCCGTAGAATGCCCATCTGGTTTGAGCAATCAACGGACGACTATTCTTTACTGATCAAAATATCTGAGGCCGAGGAGATGCTTTCTTCGATCAATGTAAAACTCTGATCTTTTGTAGCCCAGGCCCTAGCATTTCTCTGCAGAGAACGTCAGGATAAAGAGAAGGAACTGGTTTCCTTATTGTCATCCCCAAAGTCATAGTTACTTCCATGCCTGAATTGCTCAGTGTTCTCGATCTTCGTTTGGTTTTAGAAAGTGTAGGTGCGCTCCTGTTGGTGACCGCTACGGTCGATACGCTGCGGCAACGTCAGCGGCAGATGCAGATCTCATCTGCATCTGAGGAACAACAACGGTCTATTGCCGATGACCAAACCCGTTTGCAGGCAAAGCTACAAACCCTTGCCACAGATAACGAGACGTTAACCACGGCCCTCGATCAGGCTAAAAAGGTAGTGGAGTCTCAGGAACAGAGCGTTGCTGAGTTAGAGCAGCGGTTCAGCCAGCAGCAACAGCAGCAACAGGCTTGGACAGACGAGAAACAGGCCCAACAGACTGCCTTACAAACCGAACTCGACACTCAAAAGGCTCAATGCCAACAGCTTCAAGCTGAATTGGATCAGCGCAGGGCCATTAGTACAGAGCTGGAATCCCTCGCCGCAGCTAAAACCCAAGCCGAGGTTGATCTTCGCCAAACCCAATCCAAAATGCGGGGCTTACAGCTCCAAGTCGATACCCTGACTCAATCGCAACAGCCATTACAGGCTAAGGTGACGGCAGCAGAGCAGACTGCCAATTCCTTAACCCAAGCCAATGCCCAACTGGAACAGCAGCTCAAAAAACTGACCCAGGCGCAGCAACAAGACCAATCTCAGGCAACGCAAGCCCAAGCAACGATTCAAACCCTCGAACAGCAGCTCAGCAAACTAACCCAGGCGCGGCAGCAAGACCAATCTCAGGTGATGCAAGCCCAGGCAACGATTCAAGCCCTCGAACAGCAGCTCAGCAACCTGACCCAGACGCAACAGCAAGACCAGTCTCAGGCGACGCAAGCCCAGGCAACGATTCAAACCCTTGAACAGCAGGTTGCCATCTTGACCGCGACGCAAGAGACATTAGAAAGCCAACTGGAACTGCAGACCCAACGGGATCTTCAGCGTCAGAACTTAGCGACGGAAGTGGCAGGGCTTCAGGATCAAATCGTGGCTCTCACGACCCAAAACCAGAGCTTAGATGAGGATCGAGCCGCTGCCCATCTGGAGAAGGACAGTCTGACCCAGCACCTAGAGACCTTAACGGTCACCAATGCCCAGTTAGCCACCACCCAAACTGAAACGGTCCAGCAGCTCTCTGCTCTCACTCAAACTCATCAGAATCTGGAGCAAGCTCATGCTCAGCTCACGGCCGAGCTAGAAGGGCTGCATCATGCTCAAACGACTCTCCCGAACCTTCGCCAAGAAAAGCAAACTCTGGAGTCCCTGGTTGCAGAGCAAAAGCAAGAAATTGATGCTTTAACCAGCCGACTGACCACGGCCAAAGATCTGCAACGGCAGTTGGCAGAAGATTATGAAACGGCCCAGACCTCCTTGTCTGCCTTAGAAACCCAAGACACAGACTTCAACACTGAATTGGCCGTAGATCTCCAAGATGCCCATGCCCAAATTAAGACCCTTCAGCAAAACCTAGAGGCCCTGACCCAAAACAATCAAGATCTGCTCAACCAGGCCGCCTCCGTTCCATCTGAGCAACCTCAAGCCCTACAAGAACTAGAACAGGCCCTGCAATCAGCTCAATCTAGGGACCAACAACAACAGCAACAGTTGCAAGACCTAGTCCAAGAAAAAGAGACCCTCACCGCTACGCTGCAAGGGACTCAATCCGACATGACTGAGTTACAGCAACAGATTGAATCCTTAACCCGACAGCAGCAGGAGTTGGAGGCCAGTCTGGAGCAGACCCAAACGGCAGATTCCAGCTTGATCACCGAACTCACCACCAATCAGCAACAGCTCACCATCGAGCTGGCCGAGGCTCAAGATCTGGTGACCCACCTGCGCCAGCAAATTTTGGATCTGGAAACAACCCAAGAGGCTCAACCCACTCACACAGATATTGAAGCCCTGACTCAAACCAACCAAACCCTATCTGCAGAACTGACAGAATCACAAACGGCATTGGCGACCCTGAGGCAGCAACTACAGACTCTAGAGCAGCAACAACAAAGCCTAGAGACTGAACAAGATGAGGTCACTAAGGGCCAGTCCACCACTATCGCCACCCTAGAATCCCAGCTGCACACCCTGCAACAAGAACGGGAGGTTCTCAATCAGCAGGTTGCGGAATATCAAGACCATCTCCCGCCTTTGCAACAGCAGATTACGGATTTAGAACAACAGCGACAAACCCTAGAGTCGGCATTACAAAGTGCTGAGGCTCAAGCCCAACAGCTGGAGCGACAGCTTAATACGCTTAATCAAGGACAGAACCAAACCCAACAAGACTTACAGGCCCAGAAGCAACAGGTCATCACCCTCGGACAACAGGTGCAGACCCTGGAAGCGGAGAAAATTCAATTAACGTCTGCCCTCACAGCAGCTGAAGCCGCCCCCATTCCATTGCAGGAAGCCTTACAGGTTGCTCAAACTGAACAGACCCAACTAGAGCAACAGCTCACAACCCTGACCCAGCAAAATCAGGATCTGCAAGTCTCTTTGGACCAGGCGTCTAATACCTCGGCTTTGGAAACAGAGTTAGCAGAGGTCAAAGCGGAGAAGGCTCAATTAACGTCAGCTCTTAAAGTTGCTGAAGCTGCCCCGATTCCATTGCAAGAAGCCTTACAGGTTGCTCAATCTGAACAGGTTCACCTAGAGCAACAGCTAGCAGCATTAACAAAGCAAAACCAGGATTTGCAAGTCTCTTTGGAGCAGGCCTCTGATACGTCAGTTTTGGATGCGGAGTTAGCGGAGGTGCAAGCAGAGAAGATGCAATTAACTGCGGCTTTGCAAACTGCTGAAGCTGCCCCACTGCCTTTGCAAGAAGCATTACAGGTTGCCGAAGCTGAACAGGTCCGACTAGAACAACAGCTAATAGTATTAACCAAGCAAAATCAGGATCTGCAAGTTTCTTTAGGCCAAGCCGCTGATACCTCAGCTTTGGACGCAGAGTTAGCTGAAGTGCAAGCAGAATGCGATCGCATCTCCCAATCCCAACAAACAGCAGAAACCACCATCCAAACTCTGACCCAAGCCAACGCTCGACTCGAAGCCGATCTGCAACAGGCTACAACCTTGACGGCAGAAGTAGACCAATTAACTCAGGCTCAGCAGGACTTGCGGGCAGAGCTATCGCAAACTGAAGGGGAGAAACAGGAGTTGCAGGCCGAGCTATCGCAAACTGAAGGGGAGAAACGAGAGTTGCGGGCCGAGCTATCACAAACTGAAGGGGAGAAACGAGAGTTGCGATCGCAACTCCAAACCTTGGAACAGCAGATAGTAGATCTGCAATCTTCGACATCATCCGTGAACCGAGAACAGCAGGAGCTGAAGGCAGCACGCGATCAGCTGCAGCAAAACTACGACACTGCGACTGCCGAAATCACGACTCTACAGCAGCAAATCCAAACCTTAGAACAACAGGCTGCAGAGCTGCCCGACTTGGGTGATGCCTTACCTGAACAGATGATGGCAGCAATGAAAGAGGCGGACCAACATATCACCACCCTGGAAACCCAAGTCAAAACCCTGAAGAAAGACAAGGCAGAGCTGGAAAAAGCGATGAAAATGGCCAGGGACGTCGTCTCTCATTTTGAGCAACAAGTTGATACCCTCATCCAAGAGAAGCAACAGTTAGAACAGCAATTTCAGTCGTCTGCCCCAGCCGATTCTGCATCGGCGTCACCAGAAGTCGTACCTGAATCTCAACCGGGTCTCCCCCTCTCAGGGCAAAGTTTTGTCATCACAGGCAAGCTGGCCCAGCTTAGTTATGAACAAGTGAAAACAATCATTCAGGAAGCAGGCGGCACCATCAATACCCACCCCAGTTCTAAAACCAGCTATGTCGTCGTGGGTAAAGACCCTGGCAACAAGCTGAAAAAGGCTGAGAAATATAGCATTCCGCAATTATCAGAGCAGCAGCTGATAGAGCTACTGGGCTTAGATCTCTCTGCCTAAGCAGTCCAGCAGCTCCCGAGGGCTTTGTTGCAAAATTTTGCAGTCCTCAAAGAAATATAGAATTCCATTTCTCCCGCGTTAGCAAACCCGCCGAGCCTCAGGTAGGTATGTGAAAATCGTATTCGGATTTTCTGGCCTATACCCTTAGGAGTTATTTTCATGACAGTGCGCACCATCACAGATCAACAAACTACGATTCGCTTTTCCGGCTATAAGCTGGATGATGCTGATGCTTGGCTCGAAACTTTAAAAGAGAATGGACGCCCTGTTCATGGAGAGTTGGCAAAAAGCTAAGCTTGTTCTCAACTTTCATTCTGCCCAACGTATGTTCCATCGTTAGGCTAGAGTTCCTCTTCTGATGCAATACCCTCGACAGGATGCGAGGGTATTTTTTATGGCATTTCTTTTGCATAAATTGCAGATCACCACTAAAAGCTCTCAGGAAGTGGGATTGCCAATGATCACTATCACTATAAATCTCTGCTTAGGATCACCTGCTAGGACTGCTGGTGGGGGTAGGATCGTGCAAACATTCGAAATGGTGCCAATGATTATTTGACATTACCCAGTAGATTAATCAGAGAAAATCGCTAGTTTTAACGAAGACGAAGATTAAGCACATTGTGAGCGTCTCAATTGGTGAATGAGGAGACGATCTCAGCCGTCTTGAACATAGGAATTTTGCGGCCATTTTTTCTGATAAGTGCTAGTTGTGGCCCAATTCAGGGAATATTAGATGCGAACTTGGTTTCAGTGAATCAGCCAGCGTTTCAAACGCAGGCATAGAATCCTCTTCAATAATTTAGTCCATAAATACCCATGTTGGCGTTCATTGACTAAACAACCCATGATGCGCTTACAATTGAGCTTTTCATCAATCATCAAAAGGTTCGATTCAAATCTTTTTTTCGGCTTCAGATAATCGGTTTTTTCTGTTTCACCCACGCGATCTAATTTTCTTTTTTGAGGAGATATTTAATGGCAACCAAATGGAAACTGATTGTTCCTGGAATTATCGCGGGTGCAGTCGCGATTGGGGGAATTGCTGCATATTTTTACCTGAAAGTCATTCCTGCCCAAGAAGGAACCAGTCCAGTCGCCAGTGCAAAAATTGTGCCCGATGAAGCCTGGATGGCAGGCTATGTTGATATTACGTCTGACTCTTGGGATAAGCTGAAAGATTTTGGTACGCCAGAAGCCCAAGATATTGTGTTCGGTGGTTTCGACACGATGACTGCTGACATCAAAAAAGAGTTAGCAAAAGATAAGCTGGATTACGATAAGGACATCAAGCCTTGGCTAGGCAGCGTCATGTTTGCAGCGGTTCCTGCGAGCGAAGACCAACCCACTCCTAGTATGTTGATGGTCATTGGCATTAAAGACAAAGTAGAAGTCTTAAACTTTGCCAATAAGATGAAAGACAAGGAAGATCTAGACGTCAAAGAGACTGACCATAAAGGCGTCAAGATTTTAGAAATTGATAATTCAGGCTCTCCTAGCTTTGTGGCGATTCTCGATAATCACCTAGCCATGTCTGACAATCAAGATGTTGTCAAAAAAGCCATTGATTCATCGAAAGGTGATCCGTCCTTGGCCTCTGATGGTGAGACCCGGAAGATCCTGGAAGAAAGCATGAAGATGGACAACCCCGTTGCTCAAATCTTCATCCCCGACTACGGGAAACTGATTACGCAGGCGGCAGCTTTCAATCCCAGTAATCCGCTTCCTCCTCAGCTAAAGGATCAACTGAATCAAATTAAATCTGTGTCGGTCGGCATGGGCATTGACAATGAAGGCGTTCGGTTCCGAGCCGTGACCAAAGTCAATCCCGACTCCTTTAAATGGGAATTTAAGCCAGTTCCCGGCAAAATTATTTCCCAGTTTCCGGCCAATACCCTGTTATCAGCTAATGCAGGAGACCTGAGCAGCCAGTGGAATTACGCCCTCGAGCAGCTAGACAGCGTACCTGAATTTAAAGAAGGCTTAGATGAAGTCCGGCAGCAGATTCGTCAAACCACCCAGCTTGATTTGGATAAAGACATTATTGGCTGGATGGATAAAGAAGTGGGCCTAGCACTCATTCCAGGAAATCAAGGTCTCTTGCAATCCGTGGGCTTTGGTGGAACCTTGATCTTCAAAACAAGCGATCGCGCCAAAGCTGAGGCAACCTTTGCCAAACTGGATGACCTAGTCAAACAAAGCAATGTCCCTGTCAACAAGAGCAAAATTGGCAATGTTGATGTGACTCAGTGGCAGTTTCCGCCGACTAAA
Source organism: Acaryochloris marina S15 (assembly GCF_018336915.1). GTDB lineage: Bacteria > Cyanobacteriota > Cyanobacteriia > Thermosynechococcales > Thermosynechococcaceae > Acaryochloris > Acaryochloris marina_A. Next base: position 534,961 of record NZ_CP064923.1, read on the forward strand.
GAAACCCTAGCCGGCCATGGCTGGATTGATGAGGAAACAGTGTTCTTCGCCATTGGTGACCCCATCATCAAGGTCATGGCTAAACCCGAAAAAACACTGGATCAGAGCGAGACATTTAAGTCCGTCACGCGAACCTTACCCGAATCGAATTCAGGTTACTTCTTCGTCAATATGGATGAAGCGAACAAAGTCATTTTGACTAATCCGGCCATTACCAGCCAAGGTCTGATTACGCCTGAAGTCGAAGCGGTTCTCAAATCCATTCGGGGCATTGGTGTTGCCAGCACCCAAATGGATAAGTCTACCTATACAGGCGATGTCCTCTTAGCACTGAAGCCCAAATCATAAGAGTCATAGTCTGATTTTGATGAGAGCTAGTTGGGTTATTCTCGACTAGCTTTTTTGTTGCTAAAAGACGAGCAGTAAAGCATTGATCATCTACTTGATCGCCTATATTGATATGTCGAGATTAATGAAGGTGCGGGTATTCAAACGTCAATTTAGTAATACGAGAACCATCCCGTATATTGCATCCTAGCCATTGATCAATAAGCATCCGTAACTCTCAACGGAACTGGGGTAAAGTCCTGAACGACTTCCTGCAACGAAATCTGTCAGGTTGGAGTAGCCAAAATTGAGGAATTAATGCCAGTCCCATACCCTCAACACTTCCTACTGGCATCTCATAAGTGTCTCTCATTCCCACTGGAGCATCAACTCAACTCTAGCTATTCAGAGGTGAGGGCAACATTATGTCCATGTGGAGAATTACTCCTGACGGTTTCGGGAGTTTGTCGGGAGCTACCCTAACCGGTTAAAGAAACGATTAGAGATTACGGGCACTAGCAAACTGTACTGCTGCCCGAGACGTGCCGATATATCGCCAATGCCAAGGCTCAAAATTAACCCCTTGGGCGTTGTTACGAGGAAATGAAAGTTCAAATCCATAGTTTCTGGCATTGTTAGTTAACCAGTCATAAGCTGTCGTGCTTTCAAAGGCCACCTTGAGATCTTTTTCCGGCTGGTTGCGATCGCCAATGTCGATTGCATATCCGGTGTGATGCTCACTAAATCCAGGAGGGGCGCTGAGTTTGGCGGCTTTTTCTTCGCTTCCTAGTTTTTGTACTTGTTTATCGAACAATTCTTTTTGGTCGTTAACGGAACGAAACCCCGAAATCGGCTGAAGTGTGAGACTTGCATCAGCAGCAGCATTAACTAATTTGGTAAAGGCTGTTGCCGCTTCTTGATCCAAAGACTCACTACGACGATACGTTCCCCGCACAAAATCCCCAACATTAATCAGTCGGTTACCTGCATTTTCTGCATAGGGAAGATGACCATAGTAGTTGTTAGGTGCTGAAGTGACCGGTGCTGCTGGAGCGTTCGCTGGGGAGGGAGCGTTAGAGATGGAGGGCAAGTTCTCATACAGCGGTGATGTGGGATTGCTCGTCGGAGGGGACGATGCTTGAGGTACTTCGACAGGGGGGGGAGCTGGCGGTGGCGGTGATTGCTCTTGTGATACGGGTGGATCAGCAGGGACCAGTTGGAGGCTAGCCGCTAGCCAGACAATAACCGCTGTGGTCAAAATGCTGATCACCACAAACTGGAACTGGCCGAAAAATTTTTGAAACCCTTTCATAAGTCTATTTGCTGCCCCATTGATAGACAGTAACCACAATAATTGAGAATAGAAGCGTTAGGGTCTAATCTCGTTGAATAAGTTGGGCCGCAATCCAGCCCCGTACCCCTGACTGAGGAAACAATACCTCATACCAGAGGTAGCCACCGCCATCCTTACGTTGACCGACAATGCGAACGCGATCGCCAGGGTAAGCCATATGTTTAGTCGAGAATTTTGTCCCCGGCCCTGTCCGAATATTTTTACTTTCTGGGCTTCCTACTATCGCCGCATTGGTGTTCGAAGGCGTGGGCGTGGGCGTTGGTTTTGGAGAGGGTTGCGCGGCTTGATCAGCTTTAACTAACTGTGCTGCAATCCACCCCTGTGCCTGGGATTCAGGAAAGTAGACGTTATGCCAGAGGAAGCCGCCCTGATCGCGATCGCTTGTAACAATCGTGATCCGATCGCCTGGGTAAGCCAGATGGGTTTGAGCATAGTTTGTCCCGGGACCAGACCGAATATTTTTGGAACCAGGATCTCCTGCAATCCGGGCATTCGTTTGATCGGCATTAGGGGGTAATGCGATCTCAACCGGAGGAGGTGGGATGGGTCGAGTCACCTGGCTTGTACTGTCATTGGTGGGATTGGACGGGGACGTACTCACGGCTGTATCGGACGTAGAACGGTCTGTATCTGCAGTGGGTGAAGGTGAATTGCGAGTGAGTAGATCCGAAACCTGACCTCGCAAGAGGACTGCACTCACCAATACAAATACCCCAATCACACTTCCTGTGAGGATGGCTTTTTGCCATTCTGGAAACCGAGCTGGGTTGACGGTGGGGGGTACGGATGGGTGTTGCGGAACAACGGCTTGAGTCGGCTCAGATACAGCTGGTTCAGAGGAAGCTGAAACAGGAGTTTCGGCGGTAGGAATGGAGGGCTGTTGGAGGGTATGAGAGACGATATCTGTGGCTTCTACACCCACTGGAGTGGTGGCTTGATTAGCGAGGATCTCTAGATTCTGGGCACTTGCGTCCTGGACGACATCCACCACATGGGTTGCCGGGAGCACCAAATGATTCATCATGGCTACCGCACTGAGAAACCGTTCATTGGGCTGAGGGTGAATGGCCTGACTCAGGGTGGCAGAAAATTCTGAGGTGAGATTAGGCACTAAATGCTGCCAAAGAAGCATCCCCGTTTGCGGATCGGTTTCGAGTTCTTGAGGGATTTTAAGGGTGAGGAGATAGATGGCCGTGAGACCCAAGCTATATAGATCACTGCTGTAGACCGGACGTCCTGCCAGTTGCTCCATAGGCATATATCCGGGGGTTCCTACCACAATGGAGCGATTCGTTTGTCCTTGGGAATTCACTACCGTGCTCATGGTCTCTTTAACGGCCCCAAAGTCGATTAGGTTGGGTATTCCGTCCTTTTGGCGCAAGATAATGTTGTCGGGTTTAATATCTCGATGAACAATCCGCTGTTGGTGAATATAGTCGATGACCGGCAAGAGCTTGATCAAGATATCTCGCACTTCTGCCTCACTGAGGGGGCCATGCTGCATTTTCTGGGTCAGGGTTTGACCCGCCACCCACTCTTCCACCAGGTAAAACTGGCCGGCTTCTTCTAAAAAAGCGTAAAGCATCGGAATTTGGTCATGGCTTTCTCCTAAACGCTCTAGGATGGCAGCCTCCCTCTGAAATCGATCCTTCACCAATTGGTAAATCTGAGGATTATTATCAATGGGCTTCAACTGCTTGATCACGCATTGGCGGCGGGAGGGCATTTGAGTGTCTTCTGCCAAAAAGGTGGTGCCAAATCCACCATCACCAAGGACTTTAATGACCCGGTAGCGGTTATTGAGTAAGGTTGGGGTTTGAGGGGTTTGCACATTGGGAGTATTGGTACCGGAATTCGTCATGCATCCACCTGGCTGTCGAGAAATTATATGAGGAAGCCTTCATCCCACAATAGAGGCTACCTCTAGAATGTGCAGTGATCGGCTTCGATCTGTCATGTGATTTAAAACAATGCCGAGGCGAGTCGATCAGCTATCAAAGTCAAGACTATGCAATTTTCCTATCAAACCTATCAACGATCGTTCCAGCAGCCCTTACAAACGCGTTATGGTCGGTGGTCTGTTCGTCGGGGTTTGATCGTCACTTTAGAGGATGATGCTGGCAATATCGGCCAAGGTGAAATTGCTCCCCTATCGTGGTTTGGGTCTGAGACTTGGGAACAGGCTCAGGACTATTGCCAGCAACTGCCACCCCAGTTAACAGATACTCAAATATTGTCTATTCCAGATCACTATCCGGCTTGCCAGTTTGGATTGGGTTCAGCTTGGGAAGCGTTAACTCAAAATTCAGTATCAGCCTCTGTCCAGCCTAATATCTGTGGACTATTGCCAACCGGGAGGCAAGCCTTGTCTGCAGTTTCACAGTTATGGGAGCAGGGCTATCGAACCCTAAAGTGGAAAATTGGGGTGGAGGCTCCCGAACAAGAACAGGCAATTTTTCAGCAGTTGATTGGATCTTTGCCTCAGCAAGCCTTGCTCCGCTTAGATGCCAATGGCGGTTTAACCGATGAGTCTGCTTGTAGTTGGCTACACCTGTGTGATCAAGTTGCAGGCCAAATTACCATTGAATATCTGGAGCAACCGCTATCCCCTGAGCAATTTTCTGCCATGTTGTCCTTAAGTCAGCAGTTTCAAACCCCCTTGGCCTTAGATGAGTCGGTGGCAACGCTATCTCAGCTACACCAGTGTGTTCAACAAGGATGGAACGGCATTTTCGTCATTAAACCTGCTATCTGTGGTTATCCTCATCGCTTGCGCCAGTTTTGCCAATCCCATCCCATTGATGCGGTGTTCTCTTCTGTATTTGAATCAGAGGTTGGGCGGCAAGCCTGTCTAAGATTAGCGGCAGAACTCTCGAATCCCCAGCGGGCCATTGGATTTGGTGTTCGTCATTGGTTGTCACCGGATGAGTAATACATCGTTCCCGGTGGATTCAGTTAAGCCTACTAATGCTCACGTGTTGGGTTCTCCCCAAGAGATATGGCAAAGGCAGGACTGGATTCTGGGCCTCAGTGATCAGCTTTTGTTAGAGCAAATTCAACAAAGGCAACAGGAGCTACAAGACGTTATTGATCGAGAGAGATATCCCAGAGTTCTGTTAATCCAGTCCGATCCCTTAGAGTTCTTGGCTGGCTTGATGGCGGCTTGTTTATGTGATTGTCCTGTGTTTCTCGGGAATCCCCATTGGCAACGCTCTGAATGGCGGCAGGTGTTGCATTTGGTTAAACCCCATGTCATTTGGGACGCCTCTCAGCTGCCACAGCTGGATATCCCCGAACCAACCCCAGCTAAGCCGGAAGAAAAGGGATGGATTTTGGTTCCTACAGGGGGCTCATCGGGCCAAGTTCGATTTGCGATTCATACTTGGGCTACTCTAGCCGCTTCGGTTGAAGGCTGCCAACGTCATTTTTTTGGTGATGAATGGGGTGCCATCCATTCCTGCTGTTGGCTACCGCTGTATCACGTCAGTGGGTTGATGCAGTTTATGCGATCGCTACTCTCATACGGCAAGCTAATCCTCCTCCCTCGCCACTGTTTTTCCCCCACTCCCTCCTTAACTCCAGACGTTGCAGCTTTTCTGGATTCTCAATCTGAGCAGCCCCATCCGTATTTTCTCTCCCTTGTTCCCACCCAACTCCAACGACTCTTGCAACAGAGCGACTCTCGCATACAGTGGCTGGCGCGATTTCGCACCATTCTGGTAGGGGGAGGTCCTACATGGCCTGCTTTACTACAGGCGGCTCGTCAGCATCATTTACGTCTGGCATTAACCTATGGAATGACGGAAACGGCAGCTCAAGTCGCCACCTTAGATCCAGATCAATTCCTTCTAGGTGCCGCACATAATGGCCACATTTTGCCCCACGCTCAGATTGCGATTAAAGATGAGCAACATCAGGGCGTGCTGGCCCATCAAACTGGACAGGTGGTCATTGAAAGTACCTCTCTTTGTAAGGGATATTACCCTCAACTATTTGTCTCTGATCACAAATTTTTTACGGATGATTTGGGGTATTTCAATGACCAAAGAGAGTTGCATATTGTGGGTCGTTTAAGTCGCAAGATTATCTCTGGGGGTGAGAATGTTTTTCCTGAAGAAATAGAACGGTTAATCCTGGGTACAGGCATAGTGAAAGATGCCACGGTTTTTGGCCAACCCCACCCAGATTGGGGTCAAAGTATTACAGCAGTTGTGGTCCCTGCAGTAGACTCCTTTTCCCTAGCCGCATTGCAAGTTTTGCTGAAGACTCAACTCAGCCCCTTTAAACAACCCAAGCAATGGCATGTACTACCCAGACTGCCCCGCAATCCTCAAGGTAAAATCGACCAATCCCAGCTTAGAAAAGTACTTCAGGCTCATTAGTAGGAGTTAGGAGACGCAAATTCTGGCGTTAACCCATCTAATTTTATTGATATGTTTCACTCTGTTAACCCCCGCAAATAAGAGTGAACTTTAGTAAAATAACTGAGTCAGTCCTGGGGGTTAATGTTAGATTAAACCCAGGTACAAAAAGTCAAAGTTAACAAGTAACCCCAGAGCACGTCAGTACCTCCTACCTCTGTTCTGAAGAGCAACCTTCTTCCTGAGAACTTACGATTTGTGGTCATCCTTTTCTATACGAAAAAGCTGAAGACCAGAACACTTATCTAGTAAAGATATGTAAGACTTACCTCTTAGAACTGTTGCTGTTGTTAATGTCCACTTTAGTTGTTTTTTTCTTGTACACTCTATCTATTTTTTCAACTCTGAGCAAACATACATTCTCGGTTTCTATAGGATTAAGGGTTTGGTTGCAATAAGCCAAACCCTTTAGCCGTTTTAGAGGTGTTTGTCATGCTCGAATAAAGCTTGAATTAATGTGTGAGTAGCCGTTGAGTAATTTCGATAAATCCTAACCCCTCCGCTGCTTGGGTTATCGCTTGGGGATGGTGGTCAATCTGTTCCAGATAGTGAGACAAATTGGCAACGCCGACTGACAGAGGAAAAACTTGAGGGTCAAAGAGATCTTGATCATTGGGGCTATCGCCAATCGTCAAGATTTGGGCTAACTCATATTGCTCAGGCAAGTGATGCTCGAGTACGGTTAGTAGCCCTGCTTGCTTGTTCTGGCCTTGGGGTTTGATGTGGCACTGCACTGTACTATAGGTAAAATCAAATCCTTCAGTGGCGCAGAGATTCGCCATCTGATCTAAATCGACCGGATCGAAATCAGGATTATCAAAGGTCCAATCTGTGATCCTGAAAGCGTTGTCAGCCGTAGTCCGTAGATGCGGGAAATGAGTTTGAAGCATACGAAAGGTATTGGCTAAGTGAGCCCGGTGATCTTTGAGGCCAGGAATGTCTGAAAGTACTTTCCCGGGGGTATCGGGTTGGTGAAAGAAAAGGCCGCCATTTTCTGCGATCGCACCTTGTATCGGCAAATAATGGGCGAGTCCGCTGACCCAACCCGCCGATCGACCCGTCACAATCACAACAGCAAACCCGCTATTTTGTAAGTCCCACAATGCTTGACCAAAGATAGCTGGGAATTTACCGTCTACAGTTAGAGTGCCATCCATATCGGTTGCAATCAGTTTGATGGTATTGAGCTGCTGTGCAGGAAGATCTGCAAATGGTGTGATGGAGTGGCTCATGGACAATTCGTGCAGGGCGGTCTTATTCTACAGTGCGATTAGACCGCCTTATAAATGACGGCACCATCGGACTCGCGATTCCCAACAACCAATAGTTCGGCCAAACACAGCTCTTGGACTTTGGATTTGACCGTTTCAGGACTTGTTTCGGTCGCAATTACGCAATCACTCAGGGTGGCCCCCCTCTGATCTCGACAAATCTTTAGAATTTGCACATCCAGAGGTGGACTCGTTTGCCCATAAGTACTGACATCTCTCACAATAGTGGGTTGTGTCGTGGCATCAGCTGAACTATAGAGTAATCTCTGCTTCAGATTTTTATGGTCAACCATCTCTGGAATTAAAAAGAGATCGACCACTTGGCCAATGCCGAGAAATCCGAAGGTACAAAAGTAGAGAATGCCGCTAACGGGTTTGCCTAGGTAGAATCGGTGAATCCCACAGATGCCAAAGGTAGAGAAAAACCAAAGGAGATAGGCGGTACCATTATTAGCCATTGGGGTGTTACGACCTTTGCTGTCTCGAACACTATTCTTCAATTCTAGCTAATGAGGAATTGCAGCAGAATCGCAATCTTTACCTTTCTACAGAAAAGCAAGGGACTGGTCCCCCCTTCACAATCTCCAACGGAAGCGTAATAGATCCCTGGTCTAAGATTATTTATTCAAAACACGACGGAAATCTACCAGAAAACAGATCATTCATCTGCATAGGCTAGGGATCTATTATGCTTCCGTTGCTACTGAGGCTACAAAGTGCACTTGGATTTATTCTGACGGACAAGATGTGACCATTTTCTTTTGGCGAAGATACCAAGACCGATGGTTATAATGCTGCCCAAGAAAGTACTAGGCTCAGGAACAGTCACGAACTCAGGAGAACTAGAACCGTTAAACAATCCGCACAGTGAACCAGGAGAACCATCACAGACTCGTACGCCTCCGCGAAGTTGAATGTTGCTGAAGGCACCAGGACCCGTAACGTAACGCGGGCCAAATAAGCCGGTAGTGGGCCTTAAAGTACTAATTCCTTCCCTGAACCTAGTATTGCCATCGCCCAAGGGACCACCATCTAAGTCATAGACAAGACCAAATAAGTCTCCAAATCCATAAGTTGTCGGTGGTGTTAACCGATTCCCAGAAAAAGTGACCCTGAAGTCCGAAATTTCACGGAAGTTTTGGGAGCCTCTAAAATACGCAACTTGACCATCGCCATCAAGGTCATCGGCGATGAAAAAACCTTCAGTGTAAGCGCCTTCATCAAAACCATCTTGTCTGAAGTTATAGGTTAGGGAGGCTGCTGTTGCTGGGGATATAAAGCTCAGAACCAAGGTGCATGAGGCATATGCACAGGCTGCTATTGTCAAAAACTTTGAGTTCTTCATGTTTAAATCTCAGATTCTCGATCATTAAAGACTCAGGAGATCGAAAAGACTAGCAATATTATAGTTAATGCTCTATTTCTACTGTAGAGATTATTTCCTCGTATTTAGGATTAAAAGAACATAGTTCGATATCTGATGGAGGTACTGCTCTCTTAAGAACTAATAAATCCATTAGGCTCCTTTCCAGTAGGATATGCTAGCTGTTCTCCTACAAAAACTCCTAGAAGTTTTTCTGGATTTAGGTTTGATATCCCTATCACTTTTTAAGAGAGCAGTGCTGGAAAGGTCATCACAGCTGATCCATGGATATTGTCATAGCCACTTGACATAACTGTTGTCCTCCAAAACAGTATTGATGCAGCAGTTGGATGAAAGTTTCTGATTTTGTGCTGGGCATCCGTGAAACTTGAAATCTTGAAGCCTCTGCTACAAGAGTGAGAAGAATACTCAAACCAGGCTACTTCGCTCATGGGTTTGGGCAGTAAGTCTAGGAGTGTATGCAGAAGCCGTTTACTCTTCTAAGCGAGTGATCAAAACTTTTAGCTCTTCAGCTAATTCTTGGCTAGTAATCTTTTGCTCAGTTTCACTAGTATCATCCATAAACATATTGCCTTTGCCTGTCAATAGCCAATCGATAGATACCTGATAATAGGTATTGAGCAAAATTAGAAAATCAATATTGAGTAAATAATCACCACACTCACAGCCTGACCACTGTCTGACCGAGATAGAAAGATTTTTGGCAATTTGAACTTGGGATAACCCCAGATGAGCACGTAGCTGCTTCATTCGTCTGCCAATTTTCTGGGCTGCAATATGAATTATTAGCTGATCTTTTTTCCCGAGTTGCTTGCGAGGCATAGCAGAGTGGCAGATTAGTTTTTATGTTATTAGAGATATTGAAAAGGACTAAAATTATAGTCATCTAATCTAAAAGGCGATAGAAAAAAAAGGTAATTAGATGACAAAAGATTGTCTAAATATTTTTCAACAAACATATTTTAGACGTAATCCTCTAACGAGTTCTATGTAGGAATACGGATTCTTTTGCAATCACAGGCACTCTAAATGGAGAAAGCGTCTCCGTGAAAACACTGAATTTTTCGGAAATGGTGCATGATTATTGAGTCATATTGCCTACTGTAGGGGTGCCACTCCGTATATTCACGGATACAATAGAAAGAACATTTATCAAATGGCATAGGTGGTGATTGCACAGGACGCGATCATCTATGACATAGAGAAGTCTTTAGCCCCTGTTTGGGAGAACACTCTAATCTTTAGGATTTAGCAAATCATTCGCTTAGCTTTTGCGAGCGTTTATGCTATCTCAGGGCTAGAAAAAGACATACATTAAAGAAAACATTATCTAGTTGTTGTTAGACATAGCAATGGACACAATTCAATACAAGCGATCTACAAAGGGCTGTCAAACCAGACGGATAGCAGAACAGAGACATTCAAAGCTTCAGCCTTCTTTCACGACGAGGAGTAGCCTTCTGGAATCTTCTTATAAAGCCCAACTAGATTTAGCTGTCAAAGGAGTGTTGTTTGAAAGCCTATACCCTCTCAGTCGAGATGAAATTGCAGAACGAATGACGTGGTTAATGGCAGATACCAAATATGGCAAAATCAATCGGGTCTTTGCATCTCTTCAGCGCTTGATTACTAGCAAGTTGGTTGCAGCGACTCGCGTTGTTGATCAAGGAAAGGAGGTGACTAAATATCTTCTGAATCTCCCCTATGAAGAATTGCAAAAAGAGCGGGCGGCAAGGGTGAGAATTCAGCAGTTTCAGTGTAACGAATAGAAATCTTTTCTATTGGTATCGAAAGCAAGACGATACATCCTGAATAAAAAATCAAAGAAAGAGGACTGATAACCAATCCTCTCTCTTTTGTGTCACTTACAAGTAACTAAGAAGCGTATATTAATTTCGAAGTGCGCTGTTGACGGATGTAATTTACCTCAGTCTTATTCCCTCATTTTATTTTTTGAACGAATGCTGCCTTAAGAGAGGCGAAAGAAAGGAGTGAAACTTAGGATTTGGAGTCAGATTGGTAGTAAACTTTCTCTCCATGATCAGGAACGTATCGGCAATCTCTCAAGGCAATCCATAAACTCTTCCAAATGGGATCTGGAGACTTCTGATAGTACTCACCTAAGAGCGGCTTAATGGCTTTGGTTGCCGTCAGCAAATGATAGTGAGGCATGCCTAAGAAAATATGGTGGGCGACATGAGTGCCAATATTGTGATGGATGGGATTGATAAACCCATAGTCATGGTCGATGGTAGAGAGTGCACCCTTGAGAAAATACCAATTGTCATTGGGGTACCAAGGTACACTCGGGACGGTATGGTGCAACAAAGTAACGACGTCTAGCCAAACAATGAAAACAATATAGGGAACGAGATAATACTTGACTAGGAATAACCAGCCATTGGTGTAAGTGAGAACTGCTAAAAAAGCGATCATTGCTCCCCATAAGACCGTACTGGTGATGACATCCCATTTCTCGGAAGGCTTGAATAAGGGGCTACTAGGCAGGAAATGAGATCCCTTGCGTCCAGGTGACCGCTTGAATAGATAGATGGGATAGGCCAGTAGGGTCAAATAGTAACGGACAAATTTGACATCCTTCGGCATCTCTCGATATTGAGTTTCCGTGGGAGGGTACCAACTTTCATCCGTTTCGATATTGCCTGTATTGGCATGGTGGGTACGGTGACTAATGCGCCAACCATGAAAAGGCACCAAAATTGGCGTATGGCTGAGATGTCCGATCAAATCGTTCAGCCGCCTGTGTTTGGAAAAAGAACGATGACCACAGTCGTGTCCCACAACAAATAACGCCCAAAACATTGTGCCTTGAGCTAACCAAAAGATGGGCCAGAACCATAGGGCATTAATTTGATGGGCAATGGCGTATAAACCAGCGATAATACCGATATCTAAAAAGAAATATGAAAGAGATCGCCAGGCTGAAGGCTCAAAGCAATGAGGGGGAATGGCTGCCTTTACCTCTTGAAGGGTAAAGGGTAATTCTCTAGACCTAGAGACGGCGGGGCCTTTGGTTTCAACACCAGTAGAGTTTTGCACGAAAAAATACTGCTTCCTTACGCTGTAGTGACCGAGTCTCATTCTATCTCTTAACAAGTCGTAATCAAAGTTAAGCAATGACTCCCATGAAAGTTTACAAATTGAAATAGTATTAACTTCAGAACTGAATTTCCTTATATCTATCTGGGTTAACTCTTGGGGGGGTGATCGCGGTCAATCTATTAAAGGATTGAGACTACTAAGCTCTAGTGAGCTATATTTTTCTTGCTCTGCAGTATTGGACCCGCTGATTACATCAAGCTCCGCTGAACTAGCGGTTCCCGAACCAATCCTCTGACGTTACTTCAGAACATATCTTCTGCCATGATTACTCATCAAAATCTTTGTAAGAAAAACCATCAGTTTAAGAACAACTGCTTAAAATTCTTGAGTGTGAGCAGTGTTCTTCTGGTCCTAATCAGTGGATGCAGCTCGGAAAACTCTAGTTCTAAATCTAAATCTCAGGCGCAATCAGGAGACCCGGCAGCCAGTACTCCAGAGCCTCTCAATTCAACGCCGACAAAATTAAAGTTAACGGTTGTATCTCCCGAGTCACTGCGCGTTAAGCAGGGAGATTTAATCGTTAAGGGGCAAATTTTGGTCGATCGGACCGCTGCCCGTCAGACCATTATGGCTCGCCGTCAAAAGGTGCAACAGGAAGTTGCGCTTTTAACGGCGACGGAACAGATTCCGACTGCCCCAACGAATACAACTGCGGCAGAAGCTCAGGTGCAGCAAGCCCGAGAACGGGTTCGTTTAGCGGATGCTGCAATGCAGGATTATCTGGCTAAATCTCCTTACACTGATCTTGCTCGTCAAACCCTGCCTCTGCCATCGGAGGAGAAACAGTTAGCTCAGTTGCAATTCGCTAAAACCTCTGCTCAAGCCCAGCTAGAACAGGCCATTGCCCAGCGTAAGTCTTTACAATCTTCTCAACAAGCTCGGCAACAGGGGCAAGCTGTAGCGTCTAGTAAGAAGAATCAACTTCTCAATGAGTTGAAAACTATTGAGGCCCAATTACAGGCTTTTCAAGATATTCTGTCTCCCCATGATGCGATTGTGCAAAAGGTCGATTGGCAAAAGAAGGGAAAAAATGGGACGACGGTAGAACTAGCCCTTGCGGTCCATTCTTTGGCAGATCCTGTTCCATCTCTACCTAATGGGACCAATAATCCTTTGCTATCGGTTCCTAGCCCAGCGCCCGGACAGCCCTTTCCCAGCCTTCCTGCGCCGTTAGCGCCTGCTCCCCAACCCGCAGCCCCCGGGCAGGTCCCGACTGCTGCTCAGCAACCTTGAATGATCAGTTTGAGTCGAAAGTGACTGGAGATGTTGCCTGAGGATCATGGCGGTTCTCAATTCAGTGTGTTAGGTTTGGCCACTGAGTCAATGGCGTGCTGTGAGGTAGCGGTTCAGGTTCTGAATATCTGACTGGTACTTTGAAGCTGAAAATTGCGGATAAGTGTACCGCCAAGCACACAAGGTTGATTCACCATTCCTCGATTAGCTCAGCGGGAGAGCACCGGGCTTATCCGGGGGGCGTAGGTTCAAATCCTACATCGAGCGAACCGAAAGCTAGCTCAGTTGGTAGAGCATCAGACTCATAATCTGACTGTCACAGGTTCAAATCCTGTACTTTCCACCACCCCGCCCTGGGTATGGGCACCTCGTTTAGGACGAGTTATGTCATCGGTACGGGAGCAATCCCAAGGTGGTTCAAATCCACTTGATAAGCATCCGGTTGTTGGTGTCTCGCGGTGAGTGTCACTCGGTGGCCGTCACTGCAACAGCCAAAGGCCAGCGCAATCGCATTGGATGATCGGTTTGAGTAGGTTCCTTTGAAGGGCAACCGCTGGGAGGAAATTCCAGGGGTTGCTGCTGCGAACGGCCTATCGGTTGAAGACAGAACCCAGGCTTAACCTTCGGGTGGGGCTGCGGTTCACCTTCAACTTAATCCAGCTGATCATGGGCGATTGCCCGCACTGTAACTGTGGAGACCAACAGCCTTGGGTGCTTTTAGATGTGGCCCCACATCTATGCGAGAAGAAGAAGGAAATAACAATGTTTAAGTCGTTTTATATCAAGCCCCATGAACGGGGTATGTTGTTTTATCGCAGCAAGTTTGAGATGTTTTTGCTGCCGGGTACCCATCGTCGCATGGGGTGGCATTGGCAGGTGAAGACTTTTGATTTAAATCAGCCCCAAGTCCAGATTGACCATTTGGAGATGTTGCTGCAAACCCATGCCCACAGTATGGATGAGTATTTTACGGTGGTGCGCACGGCTTATAACCAGGCTGCCTTAGTCCGGTTAGGACAACAATGGTGCACGATTGGCCCGAATCAACTGCAAGCGTTTTGGCGGGGGTTTATTGAGGTAGAAGTGCACCTATTTAACCTAGATGAGGGGCTTGAACTGCCGTCTCAGTTTGTCCAGCGATTGCGAGACGTATCGCTACCAGATTTGAATCGGGTCTCAATTCCTGAATCCCAGTTGGGGATGCTCTATGAGCAGGATAATTTTGTTCGACCTCTGGCTCCTGGAGAGTATGGGTTTTGGACCTGCGATCGCAAAATCAGTATCACCCGCTATAATCGCACCCGCCCTGAACCCGATTTCTCTTTTGAGGAAGTGCTGATTGAGCGGCATCCCGAGTTTGTCGCTAGTCACTGTGAATCCGTGCAGTTGGGCAATCAGGAAGTTGCCATTGTCCGGTACCAAGGCAAAGCAATTACGATTTTGCCCCCCTGTAGTCGCAAGCTCTTTTGGAAAGGGGTTGCGGTTGAGGTGATTGATATCAGTGAAGATGCCAAGCTATCGCCAGTGCTCGTGGCCGAGCTGGTCGCGGGGTTACCGGAAGCCCTAGAGCTGGCCTATGATGTCTTACATATTTTGGAAGTTCCGGCCCAGCATTTAGGGCTGCTGTATGAAGCCAGTGCGTTTGTAGAGACGCTGACTCCGGGTTGGCATGTCTGGTGGACCTTTGGTCGGGCTTGGAAAACTGAAGTGGTGGATTTGCGTTTGCAAACCCTAGAGGTCTCCGGTCAGGAAATCTTGTCTAAGGATAAGGTGTCTCTTCGCCTTAACCTGACGGCGGGATATCGGATCACGGATCCCGTGCAGGCCAAAACTGGCTTGAGCAATATTGAGGATTATCTCTATAAAGAGCTTCAATTTGCCCTCCGCTCAGCAGTGGGCACCAAGTCTCTGGATCAACTCCTAGAAGATAAGGGGGCGATTGATGCTAGCGTCTCTGACCATATTCGCGAGAAAACGGAGCAGTATGGGGTTGTCATTGCTTCCGTGGGTGTCAAAGATATCATTCTGCCCGGAGAAATGAAGGCCATTCTCTGTCAGGTGGTTGAAGCAGAGAAATCCGCCCAGGCCAACGTTATTCGTCGTCGGGAAGAGACGGCTGCCACGCGCAGTATGCTCAACACTGCCAAGGTGATGGAGAGTAATCCCGTGGCCCTGCGCTTGAAAGAGCTGGAGGTGTTAGAACGGATCGCGGACAAAATTGAGCATATTCATGTCAATGGCGGTCTCGATAGTATCTTGACCGAGATGATTCGCATCAATGGGGCTAGAGAGTAGGGGAATAGGAGCCGATTCACCATCAGCTCCTAAAGGCAAGATATGGAAGCAGTCATCTTTGTGGGCATTCAGGCCACAGGCAAATCGACGTTTTATCACCATCGGTTTGGTCGGACCCATGTGCGGATCAATCTGGATATGTTGAAAACTCGACATCGTGAGCAACAGTTTTTGTCCACCTGCCTAGATACCCGTCAACGCTTTGTGGTGGACAACACCAATCCCACTCCTGCTGATCGCCAGCGGTATATCCAGCCTGCCCAAGCACAGGGCTTCTCGATTACAGGGTATTACTTTGAATCGAAGTTGGCAGATGCATTGATACGAAACTGCGATCGCACTCCCGACCAACAAATTTCAGATAAAGGGATCCGAGGAACAGCCTCTCGCCTCATCTTGCCTGCTTATGACGAGGGGTTTGACCAACTTTTTTATGTTCGTATTCTCCCCCATCAACACTTTGCAGTTGAGGACTGGCAACCATGAAATTTACTGAACTCGATCAAAAACTGAGAGTCTTTGAAACCGCTCATGATTTATGCGTTTTGCCTGGGTTGTACATGGTGGCTCGTTTGGATGGACGGAATTTTACCCGCTTAACCAAAGAAACCTTGGACTTAGAAGCCCCCTTTGATTCAGGCTTTCGGGATGCCATGGTGGCAACGGTTCAGCATTTGATGAACTGCGGATTTCGAGTGATGTATGGCTATACCCAAAGCGACGAAATCTCTTTACTGCTGCACCCAGAAGAGCAGACCTTTGCTCGTAAGCTGCGCAAGCTCAACTCTTTGCTGGCAGCGGAAGCCAGTGCTAAATTGTCATTGATCTTGGGCAGTATGGCTGTCTTTGACGGTCGCATCTCCCAACTGCCCACGGTTGATTTAGTCGTTGACTATTTTCGATGGCGACAGGAAGATGCCCACCGCAATGCCCTCAATGCCCATTGCTACTGGATGTTGCGTAAATCGGGTGACTCCGCGAGCATGGCAACTCAGAAGTTAGAGGGATTATCTGTAGGCGATAAGAATGAATTGCTGTTTCAACTGGGGCAAATCAACTTTAATGACTTACCCCACTGGCAAAAGCGGGGAGTGGGTTGCGCTTGGCAGTCGTATCCAACGGCAGGCATCAACCCTATGTCAGGGGAAGTCTCTCAAGGGACCCGCACGAAAATCAGCATTGAGGTCAACTTGCCCATGAAAGAAGACTACAGGGAATTTGTCCTCAATTTAATGACTCGCTGAACCTCTATTTCTGGGATAAAACTCGCAGCCAGGGCTTTTGGGCTCGGCGGCGCTCTAAACTCATTTCAAAGCCATAGGCTTTAAATTCTTGTTCACTGTAATATTCCCGAAACCGAGCCAAGGGAACGCGAGACCGACCATCTAGAGAGTGAACAATAGACGTAGGAACACGAACATCTCCTCCCAAATGGACAAAGGCTTCTTCTACCGTCATCCAGGGGCGCTTAGAATCGCTCACTTCCGTGGGAATCGCTTGCTCTAAACTGCTCAGCTTATCGGCCAATCCCTTGACCATATTGCCGGGCTTCATATTTGAATTTTGCTTTGATTTCTGCAGTTTCCCTATCCACACTTGGATCAGAGAGCTGAAATACTGGAAAATTCGCTTGAGAATTCGCCCACAGACTTGAAGGATGCTGCCAGCCCCGGCTTGACTGGACGGGCTGCCCTGAGAGGCAATGGCGGCACTGGACCAGCCGCAATTGGCACAGACTTGACGCCCGGATTTGAGAGGGGGTCCTAAGCGATTGGAGCAACGGGGACAGGTTTCCAGCATAGTCAAAGTCTCCTAAGACAGGGATGCGCGAACGAAGATAACACGTTAAGTCAAGCTCTCTAGTGCAGATGTTGAACCGAGATTATGGAGAATTTCTAACGGTAAGCCATCCGCATCCGCGGCAAAGGCCACATGATATGTATGCTTGCCAATCGTTTGTGGCATGGGATAAAGCAATACTTTTAAGGTGATTGAGACTGCTTTGAGCCGTTCTCGCCATTGTTCAAGCCAGGTCGATAAGGTTTGGTCTGCCGACAGGTCATCTGTGACATCTATCGATAAATGATAATAGCCTACGTAACCCTCGTCGCCAAAGGCATCCGCTGGCGGTTTAGGATCTGGGATTTGAATTAGTTCTAGTCTGCCGATAGGACCCTCCAACCAACATCCCAGAGTATACCCAGTTGTAAAGCGTTCGATAACGTCAAAGTCTAGGGTCTGGTAGAACGAGATTGCCCGGTGGATATCCCCGGTCCGAATCGACAGATGATGCCCCTTCATGGCGATACCCCGATATGCTGACCATCAGATATACCACAGCCTCCTCGTCGTTGAGCCATAGATTCAGAAGGCTTAATCAAATAGGCGGAAATGAGGAGAATTACTGGGAATTCCAGGTTCCTTATCGAGATCGAAATTAATCACTTGCCAGCGAGGATCATCCTCAGAGTCAGGGCTGAATTCTACGGGTAGCCCATATAAGCGTGGACGCCCTGACTGGGGTTTGTCTGACCAGGGAGAATGTTCTAAATAAGTGTTGATCAAGATCTGATAGCGTTGGGCAATAATCACTTTGGTCGCGCGATACCCTTCGGTATAGAGGCGATCTAGCGCTTCATGAATTTCGAAGCGGATGCCATCAGGATGGGTATGTTGGCGGTACCATTGCCCATCCCATAATCGCCAATGACGTCCAGATTGGAGGTGGACTAAATCTTCAGTCTTGGGATCAGCTTCAAATGCCCCGTGACGTTGGCAAAGATAGGTATCCGTTAAGGTCAATGCGGTCATCATTTGTCGGCAATGGGGACAGAGTGTCTCAGGCCCAAAAATCGGATAGTGCATGCTGACATGTGTCATGAAGTCAGAGAGAGCCGAAGAACTCTGGTTGCCGCTAAGGTGGCTTCATTATAACCGTGAATCGTTTAGCGTGGCTGTTCTGAATGGTCTGGAGACCGTCTCTTTTCAGGGTAGGATCGAGACGGTGTTTTAACCCTATGACCTTGGATGTATCCAGTCCCCAATATTGGCCACCCCCGGATCTTTCCTTGGCGGCGTTTGTGGCAGATAATGCCACGGTGATCGGCAATATTCACCTTCATCGAGAGGCCAGCATTTGGTATGGTGCGGTGCTGCGGGGGGATGTCGAGCGCATTGAAATTGGCGAATATACCAACATTCAGGATGGCGCCATTCTTCATGGTGATCCGGGACAGCCGACGATTTTAGAAGATTATGTGACCGTGGGGCATCGAGCCGTGATTCACTCAGCGCATATTGAGCGAGGCACATTGATTGGTATTGGGGCCATTATTCTCAATGGAGTACACATTGGCACTGGCAGCATTATTGGGGCTGGGGCAGTGGTGTCTAAGTCGGTTCCCCCTCGTTCCCTATGGGTGGGAGTGCCTGCAAAGCCTTTGCGGGAGATGAGTGAAGCGGAATCCGAGGATTTGATGGATCATGCTCGCCACTATCAAAAACTGGCTTTAGTCCATGCCAATCGAGGGACTGATTTGGGTTTCAAAACGATTAAAAGCTAAGTCTAAGGGATTTTGATTAGAAAAATCTGACTACTTGTAGGACAATGGGTAAAAAGTGCTTTTAAAATAATTCTGAGAGGAGATTGAGCATGGATGTTCGTTTATTAATTGTTTTAGCTCCTGTCGCTGTTGCTGGTGGTTGGGCTTTATTTAGAATTTTCCCCGCTGCTATCGAGCAATGGCAAGGCATGAACAAGTAACTGGAACGTAATTGTTCAAGGTACTCCTAACTTAGTACATGAAGCAGGGGCTAGCATTAGTTAGCCCCTGCTTCGATCTTTAAACTATTCTGCAAACTGATGATGACGGTCAGATCTAGAACCATCGGTTTTTTGTGGATGGCTTGAGAGAATATGCCGATGTAGAAAATGCCTAACATCTCAGATAGGGCAGTAATATTTGAGTGGTCTCCCCCGATAAATTCAGGCGTCGTTGTAGATCCGCCAGGTTGTGAAAGGGACCGTGGGCAATGCGATCGCGAATAACGTTTCGCGCCAGACTCGGTGTCATCTCCGGTATCGTCATCAGCTGTTCTACAGAAGCTGCGTTTAAGTTAAAGGCGGGGGCTAAGGCAAGGCTCTCCTGGTCGTAGTAGCAAAACTGCATCACTGCTGCTAGAGGCTGCATCCGCTGGACAGGCTGGGATAGGGCAGCTGCCACATCTTCAATGGCGTAAAATTGGACGCCATTCTGGGTTAATTGCACGAGCTGGCGGGCCTGGTGAATGGACAGTCCTGGCAAGCGCAGCCAATCATCGACACTGGCTTGATTAACGTCAATGCTGACGCCCAGCTCAGCGGCCAAAGCAACTTCTGCCAAGGACTGAAACCGATAATAGGGGTCAGCCAAAATCTGAGCCCGTAGCGGTCCTTGCTGTTGAGTCCACTGCACGAGGCGGTTGAGCATGGCTATTTATAGGTGCACTAACCTAAGAGCTGTCGTCGCTGTTGCTCAAATTCGTAGTCTGTCACTAGTCCCTCTTGGCGGAGGCTTTCGAGCTGGCGTAGCGAATCTGCGATCGCATTCATCTGTGCCGGTTCCAGGGTCGGTTGAGTGGGTTGAGGCCAGGCCGGATTAAAGGCTTGGTGAAACCGATCATCCCCTTGGGTTAAATAAATCACGGCATCACATAGACTGGCTACCCGAGTCAGGGTGGCAATCGGTAAGGTGGCCCAAAAGATACCAGGCAGCAGATACACCAAGCCCCAGCGAGTTTGGCCTAAATAGAGCTTATGCAGACCTGGCAAGAGTAACCCTGCAAGGGCTAGGACAATGGCAACGATACGATTCTTTGGTCTCGGTAAGGCGAGACCCGATGGAGTCGAGTCAAGAGTCATCAGTCAAGAGAAACCACAATGGCTAGTTGAATGGATTAGTTCTAGCACATTGCTAACCCTTCCGCGCAAGGAAAGATTGCGATGAGTATCTTGTGTCAATAGATGGTCTGCTGAGCTTAGGGAGACAAGCGGTGGACGAGTTTCTCTATCCACCGGACTGCTCGTTGCCAAGTCTGACTTGGAGAGGACTTAACGCTGTAAGGCTGACGCTGTTGACACCCTTGTAAGTGTTCTAACATCCGGTGCAAATTTTGGTCTTGTTTGGCCAGTTGGTGGGTTAAGCAATTAGATTGACGCTGGCAAGTATGACAAAGCATAGTAGATATTCACTCCTACTCAAGGAAGTCACGATGGCCAAGAGAGGCTCGAACATCGCAATTGGAAACGCTTTTGAAGAGTGAGGGAAGAATAAGATTCATCAATTCTAGCCAAGACGCCATCAAACGGCAGCCTTTAGATGTTGCATTTTATGAAGGGACATTTATCACAGACTGAATATCAGTCCACGAAAGAGTTTGAGGCGTAAACCACATACTGTTGAGCATCACTAGTATCGATCAGCACCTCCATGAGGTAAGCACCATCAGAAAAATCGGCATATAGGAGCGATTGCATCTGCTTGCCTTTGTGTTGCAGGGGTGAGTCTGCAAAAATCTGGCTATCGGTCTGACTCCGCCATTGCTGAATTTTGTTGAGAGGGGTTTGCTGCTGCAGTGCCAACAAGTCCTGGGGCTGAATGGTTAACTCTACCTGATAGGTCGGATTGAACCCTGAAATGCATTTTTCTTGCAGAATACGGGTACTAGCGGGCCAGTCAGTGATTTTTATGTTGGTGGCAAAGGTGTCACAAGGCACTGTGCTGCCTAACGGATCCCAACATCCTCCCAGCCCAAGGAGCAATACCCAAAACAGTGTGCTGAATCGATTCATTTGCAGGAGAGTGCTACCAGGGGGATCAGGAGATGCGATCGCAAAACCGTGCCAGAAACTCGACTGTCTTTCACGATAAAGCTGCAGTGGAAGGATTTGAGACCATACCATTATGCAGTGTGTTGAAAGCGGCAAATTAATACCCATCTCAATCATGATCAATTCAAGCTTCTGAGCTAAACGATTCAATGGTGCCTGTGGCCTGCTTTTGAAGCCTCCATGGGGGCATGACCAACTCATACTGCAGGAGACAACATCCCTTACAGTAGAGACAGAACATTTCAGGTCAGAGTAGTGGTTGTTAAGCCCAATTGGTTACGAGTGAAAGCCCCGCAATGGGAGCGCGTGGGCAGTGTCAAAGATATTTTGCGGGATCTGAACCTGAATACGGTTTGTGAAGAAGCCTCTTGCCCCAATATTGGCGAGTGTTTCCACCACGGCACGGCCACATTCTTAATTATGGGACCAGCCTGTACTCGGGCTTGCCCTTACTGCGATATCGATTTTGAGAAAAAGCCTGTGGCCCTTGACCCCACAGAGCCACAACGCTTGGCAGAAGCTGTGCGTCGGATGGATCTCAATCATGTGGTGATTACCTCTGTGAATCGCGATGATTTGCCCGATGGCGGGGCCTCACAGTTTATTCGCTGCATTGAGCAGATTCGAGTCCTGTCGCCCCAGACCACCATTGAAGTGTTGATTCCTGACTTATGTGGCAACTGGGACGCCCTAGAGGCCATCCTGCAAGCAGCGCCTGAGGTGATCAACCACAATACGGAAACCATACCGCGCCTGTATAAACGGGTTCGACCCCAAGGGGAATATCAGCGGACCTTGGAATTGCTGATGCGATCGCGCCAGCTCGCCCCTTGGGTTTATACAAAATCCGGCATCATGGTGGGTCTAGGCGAAACAGATGCTGAAGTTCAGGAGGTCATGGCTGATTTACGCCAAGTCGATTGCGATATCCTCACCATCGGTCAATATTTGCAGCCCACGGCTAAACATTTAGGCGTACAGGACTTCGTCCATCCCGATCAATTTGCTAAATGGCAAGCTCTGGGTGAAGAGATGGGCTTTTTGCAGATTGTTTCCTCTCCCCTTACCCGCAGTTCGTATCATGCCGAGCAGGTCCAAGCCTTAATGGAAAAATATCCTCGTTCTAAACCTTGAGTAGAGTGACACTCTAGAAAGTGTCACCTTCTGGCCAAGGCCAGGCCCAGCCAATTTTCTATGCTAGAAGTCAGAATTTAATACACTTTGTCTCCGCTAGCGAAGATCAAAGCCCGTGTAATTTGAAGAGGTATGTCTGCAAAAGGCATGCCTCTTTGATTTTTCTAACTAGACTCATAGGAAAATGACTCCAGGGTGGTATGAATGGGGAATCCTGTTTATGCTGAACGGAGAATCTGGGCCATGCTTTCCTTAGCCTTAGTGTTGATCGTGGGTTTAGGCAGTGTTGGGCTGTATTTAACAGCCTACGTCTATCCAGAAATTCACCGCAAAACCGATGTCTGGTGGAGCGGTACGGGGCTTTTTTATGCTTTAATCCTGTTGATCTATCGCCGTCCTGTCGGCCTGTTGCTGGGGCATACGGCGAGTGTCGTCTTGTTGGTTTGGCTTAGCTACCAAGCATTACAGCGTCGATGGGCCATGGTAGAGGCTAATCCAGCGCAGCCAGACGATGGAACGTGGGGTGCTAAAGCCAGAAAGCTATCCGATCAGGTCCTTGCCAAGATTACTAGCCTGGATTGGCAAGGATTATGGGAAAAGATGGGCATGCAAGCGGATGACGGGACATCTGAAAAGTCAATTTTGCCCCCTGCCATCAAACAGCGTTTAGACCTATCAGGTCTAGGAGAAAAACTTAAAGGTATGATCAGTGGCAAGCAGACTGCTGAGGCTGATACACCCACTGAGACGGTCCAGCCTACTGAGATGAGTACACCTACAGTAGAGTCTCCTGCTGCAACAATAGCTGAGACCATATCAGAAGTAACGTCACAACCGGGTGCAGCTACGGCTGAATCTATATCAGAAGTAACATCACCACCTGCTCCAGTGACTGAGTCTACTCCACCCGTTGCAGAGCCTGCGGCTAAGGATTCCCAACTTGAAGAACGAGTTGCTGCGACACCCGTGATGGTTGAAACACCTGCGACACCAGAAATAGAATCGCCTATCCCTGACGCCCCGACAGAGCGTTCAGCCCAGTCAGAAGAGGAGGCAGAGCCTGCTGCTCAGGTAGAGGTTGTTTCAGAAGCCCCAATAACTGTAGAACCCGATGCCAACAAATCTGAACTAGCGGCTGAGCTGGACCAAGTCATCTCTGACTTGTCTCCAGAAGGACAAGATGCTACTCCGAATCTACCTCAACCCCCTGATCCATTGGGGTAACCCTAGCCTTTCCTATCCTATGGAAGCGCTATGAATACTGACCGTTGTTGAATGGTAGGTCTCTTTAATCTAGATAAGCTTTATATCTGAATCATATTTTCTGAAGACCCTAACCGCGATGAGCTGCTCAGAATGCTGTAGCAAATTATAGAAGCAGACGGCTCGGACCTCGAACGATATGAGATGCAGGCTTTAGTTGAAAAATAGAGTCGCAACCTTAAGATTTTTGAGTAGATATTTTATGCCGTTGATAATGGCAGTCTCACAGCAGAGAATATCGTCGATCAGCCTGATCAATATAGACCTGTAGCGCCTCACCTCTCTCCACAGATGAAGTGTAATTATGTGACAGTATGTAATGAAGTAAGAGAAGTACTGCTTCAACGTATTGTTGTTTGAGAATCCCGATAATTTAAATAGCAATAGAGAAATCTAGAATCATATGACCATAGCTCTCAAAATCAAAGATGTATTGGAACGTGAAGGTAATCTATTCGCGACGGTACAAATCTGGCGATTCTTGTTGATTCTAGAGCTGGATAATGCCATGCTCACTCAGGGCTAGAAGGTGGCAAGAGTTACTGGGAATTATGCATTTATACAGCAATATGCACCGTTAAATTTAAACAGATAATCCTGAAATGAAAAAGTTCTTGAAGCAATTTCTATATATTTTAGCTGACCAGAAAGCAATGTTATTTGTCTTGCTGGCTGCTGTTTTAGGAAATGCTGTAATAGAAACCTTAGGTATTGGCCTGATTGGCCCTTTTATTGCTTTTGCGAGTGATCCCGAGTTAGTAGAGAAAACCATCGTTATTGGCCAAATCTATGACTGGTTGAACTTTGAATCTAGGGAAAGGTTTATTGCGGTTCTGGCCTTATTTATTATTATTGTTTTTTATGTCAAGTCTTTTCTTAATTTCGTTATTCGGCGCTATATTTTTAACTTTGTTTATCAATACCAAGGTAAGCTGCGGATTCGATTATTAAGTGCGTATATGCAAATGCCATATACATTCCACTTAAAAAATAATTCTGCTTTTATGATTCAAAGCATCATGAATCATACGGTTAGTTTTTGTAATGGCATCTTGCTAGAGATGCTGAATTCTTTTGTCAGCTTAACCATTATTACCTTTCTGAGTATATTGCTGATTTATACCAGCCCCATTGCGACAATCGTAATTGGACTGATTTTATTCGTCGTTTTTGCCATTATCTTACGATTGAAAAACACCCTTGCTCGATGGGGTAAAACGATTGCTCAGTCTCAGGCAGAGATGATTCGAGTGGTTAACCATAGCTTGGGGTCTGTGAAAGAGACGAAAGTGATTGGGTGCGAGTCCTTCTTTTTAGATCAACTCGATACTCAAGCCCAGCTCTATTCCACCTCTCTTAGCGATTTCATGTCCTTCAATCAAATTCCACGCATTACGATTGAAGCCATGATTATGACCTTTATCTTAGGTTTTATCTCTTTTTCGATCTTAACGAATCAAGATTTTCAAGGATTAATTTCCACATTAGGTATCTTTGCGGTCGTATCAATACGACTGATGCCTTTAGCAACACAACTCAGCAAGGGCTTAAGCGTTTTAAGAAGTTCAACATTTGTATTGGAAAAGCTATATCACGATCTCAAAGAACTTGAAAATTATCAAGCACTTATTGCCCCTTCCACTGATGTTGTCCCTCAACTCAAGTCGGCAGAATTGAATGGTAGTCTTGAGCTGCCTCAGTTGGAGTTTGAGAAGGAGATTTTATTTGATAAAATTTCCTTCCAGTATGAAGGTGCTAAAAACCCTTCTCTAAATCAGATTCAACTTCGCATCAAGAAAGGAGAATCCATCGCCCTGATTGGTAAATCGGGCGCAGGAAAAACGACCCTGGTCGATGTGCTTTTAGGGCTGCTGACACCCACTGGTGGAGATATTAAAGTCGATGGCCAATCGGTTTACCACGATTTGAGAGCTTGGCAAAATTTATTGGGATATATTCCCCAATCTATCTTTTTAATTGATGACACCTTAGAACGAAATATTGCCCTTGGCGTTCCCGATCACCTGATTGATGAGACTCGATTAAACCGGGCCATTGAGTTAGCACAGTTGTCGGAGCTAGTGCAGGAGCTTCCTGATGGTGTCAAAACCAATCTAGGAGAGCGTGGAGCCAATTTATCCGGAGGACAACGACAACGGGTTGGTATTGCCCGGGCCTTGTATCATGAGCGGGAAATTTTAGTGTTGGATGAAGCGACCTCTGCCCTTGACAATGAGACAGAAGCCTTAGTGTCAGAAGCGATTCGCTCCCTGAGTGACTCGAAGACGATGATTATCATTGCCCATCGTTTAACAACGGTGGAGCATTGTAATTGCATTCATCTCATGAAGAATGGCCAAATTATCCAATCTGGAACCTATGAAGAGGTGGTCTTGGCTGCTGATGATTAATCAGCTTTAGAGCTTGGCTAGCCAAGCTCTAAATGTCAGAGAACACTAACTGAGTTCTTTCTCTTGTCGTTCCAAGGCTTTGGGGGCGGTTTCTCTCCCAATTTGCCAGAGGGTAGCCGCGGCTTCATGGCGTTTGGCTGCTTGTTTGGGCTTGAAGGTCCCAATTTTGCCGAAGGCACGTTCGATGTTACTTCCCTTGGGTCCCTTCGCGAAGAGGTCGTTGTATATGTACCCCGAGTGCCGCTTATCAATGTCAGCCAGATCGCTAAACTTCCAGGCACTGCGCAACAGGGAGACTCTTACGGGTTTAATGCTTTTACCCTTATCCAAGCCAACTTTAATGCTGATCATCTCTTCGCGGGTAATGGGCTGATCGGGTTTGAAGGTTTTATCGTCATAGCCCACTGAATAGCCTGCATTGGCTAAAGCTTGAACAACTTTAAATGCGGGATGTTTGGCATCAATATCTGTAAACTCTGGGTCAAAAGTAGGGGCCAAACGGATCTTTTGGGCTGGGCGACTGATGGTGTTGTGGGCCTTGAACAGCCAGATCATATATTCACCCCGAGAAATGGGATCGTAGGGCTGAAAGTTTTGATCGTCGGTCGCTGAAAATATCTCTAGTTTGATTAGATCAGCCAGGAGCGGCTGGGTGGGTAAATCGGCGATATCGTTAAAGGCGACGGCAGCGGGCCGGTTCGTCTCCGACTGTATAGGAGAGGCACTCTCTGGGTTGTCTTCTGATGTTTTGGCTACTATCTCTGAAACGGGCTTAGCCTCTTTGAGGGGATCTGAGCCGAGGCCGATTTCATCCTGTTGTTCTTTGAGATCTTTATTTTCGGCCTCAAGGTCTTGTAATTTGGACTTTAACTCAGCGACTTCATCTGCAGATTGGGTGGATTCTTGGTTGGCCTGGTTACATCCACCTATCAATAGCCATCCACTCAGTAGGGAAAGACTTAATAAGGAACGGAATGCAGGTTTCTTGGCAACGATCTTCATGGGGAGATAAGCTTCAACGGAATACGATGGAACAAGAGTTTGATGTTGTGATTCTGGCCTCAAGGATAAGCGAATCAATCTGGACTTGGTTCTTGAAACCAACGATCAAACCTCTCCCACCGTTTTATCCCTAAAATACTTTTTTGAGCGTGATCACTCTCACCCATATCAGTGATATCTAAGCTACCAGGACAGACACTTTGACCCATCCTGATTCATTTAACCCGGTTCTCTTTCAGCGAATTGTAGACTGCATGAATACTGCTCCTCAGCAGAGAATGACCTTTGCTGAGTTTATGGAACTGGCTTTGTATGACCCTGAGCAGGGGTACTATGCGACGAACCAAGTTCAAATCGGAGTGGCAGGGGATTTCTTTACGTCTCCTCATTTATGTCCTGATTTTGGTGAATTACTCGCTGAACAATTTCTGGATATGTGGAGGGTGATGGGGCAGCCGAAGTCATTTACATTGGTCGAGATGGGGGCTGGTCAAGGCTTAGTAGCGGCTGATGTCCTTAAATATTTGGCGATCCGAAAACAATCTGCTGATTCATCGGCTGGCTATGCAGCCTTTTGGGCCGCTTTGCGTTACATGATTGTAGAAAAAGCAGAGGGCTTAATAGCGGCTCAACAGCGATTGCTACAGCCGTTTCAGTTCGCACCTGACAAAGTGCAGTGGCTGAGGTTTGAACGGCTTCCCGAGGCGGGTACGGTGGGCTGCTTCTTCTCTAATGAGCTAGTCGATGCTCTACCGGTGCACCAATTTGTTGTGCAAGATGGTGCTGTGCAAGAAGTGTTTGTGACGATTGATGGTGATTCACAGTCTTTTATGGAGGTCTTATCAACCCCTTCAACAGATCATTTAGTAGAGTATTTAGCTGGGCAAGGCATCGATATTGGTGCGGGATATGAAGATGGATATCGGAGTGAGATTAATTTAGCGGCTCTGAATTGGCTGGAGACCGTCTCACAAAAACTGGAACGAGGGTATGTGCTGACGATTGATTATGGATATTTAGCACCGCAATATTACAGCCCCCAGCGGCACCAGGGCACTTTGCAATGCTTTCGTCGGCATGGTGCTCATCAAGATCCCTATGCCTATCTGGGACATCAAGATATTACGGCTCACGTTAACTTTACGGCTTTAGAAAAGCAGGGGTTGGCCCAAGGGTTAACTTCAATAGGCTATATCCAACAAGGGTTGTTTTTAATGGCGTTGGGCTTGGGCGATCGCTTAGTCGCCAATAACAACACCTGTGATATCACTCAGCTGAATGAGGTGATTCGTCGGCGTGAAACCCTGCAGTCTCTAATCAACCCTCTGGGACTGGGTGGTTTTCAAGTCCTGATTCAAGGGAAAGGGTTAAATGAGAAGGAACAAAGTCAGGTATTGAAGGGTTTACAAATGCCTTGATGCACCTGGGTGAAGCCCCTTATTGATCTGACGCAGTTTCTTGCCACCCTAATTGCACAGCTTGCTGTAACGCTAGATTCGCTGTTTCTGTCTGGTCCACTGCTTGTAAGGCTTTGCTGAGATTCACATAGGATTGAGCTGCATAGGGAGAAAGCTGGATAGCGCGACGATAGGCTGAGATCGCACCCCCGTATTGCTGCTGTTGCATCAGTACTTTACCTAGACTGGTATAGGTTTGCGCAGTTTCTGGCAAGAGCCGTAATGTTTGGTGATACGCGGCAACTGCCTCCTGCCTTTTGCCTTGCTGAGCCAGGACATCTCCCCAGGTCTGATAGATATTTAGTTCAGCGAGATGGGGCATAACGGTCTGTGTCCGTGTAACCTCGTCGTGACTGACACCGATGGCATCCTGATGAAGGGTATAGCCGATAGTATTATTTCCTAAACGATTAGCTCGATAGGCCTTTTGGATGACTTTGGGGGAGATGTCTTTGATTCTCTTTTGAAATAGTTGAGTATCGACCACAACTGGTTTAGACTCACCAGCCGCTGTCGCCCAGCAACGATGAGCCGCAAGATTCTGAGCATCAACGGCTAAAGCTTTTTGGCAGTACTGAGCGGCAACCTCTGTTTGCTGATTAGCGATCAGTAGATTTCCCAAACGGTTATAAGCCTGGACCTCTTGGTGAGACTCTTTCCGCAAAATGTCCAAGGCTTCTTGGGGCCGTTGCAGTTTGACTAGTGTTTCTGCAATGTCAATGTAGGCATATTTGTTGAGTTGATATTCTTGCCGAAAACTGGTTAAGGCTGTTTCTAGTTGGCCCTGTCTGGCTTGAACCTGGCCTAAGCAAGACCATACATCTGCCCGCTTCCGATTCACCTCAGCCTTATTGAGATGATGGGCCAGGAATTGGGTCTTGTTCAGGATTGTTTCAGCTTGACGGCAATTTTTCTCAGCCTGAGTCAATTGATTGGCCTTGACTAAATCCTTTGACTGTTCGATCAAATGCTGGACATTTGCCTTCTGGAATGGTTGGTCTGATCGAAAATACTGCTGCGATACTTCCTGGGCTTCGTTCGAGAGGTTTTGACCCACTAAAAAATGAATCAAGTCTTGGGCAATTAGTGGTTGGCCCATAGGGTCTGTCAGTTCAAGAGCCTTGCGAAATGCTGACTGTGCGGGTTCGATACGATTCAAGGAGTTGAGTCTGACTGCTAAGGCATGATGGGCATAGTCATCCTTAACACCTTGTTTGGGGTGTTTACTATCTAGATCAAGCCATTGATGATAGGCGGCTAACGCATCATCTAAGTGATTTTCACGAACTAGAACATCTCCCAGTAATCGGTGAGGATAACCTGGATAGGCTTTGGGCCGAGTCTGGGCAAAAGCACTCACAGCCTCATCTAACTGATTATGTTTCGCTAATGCATTCCCTAGGTGTTCATAAATCAATCGATCTGGTTTTGCTGTAATAGCTTGGCGATAGGCTTTGATCGCTTCAGGTAAACGCTCTTCATGGTCCAAAGATTGCCCTAACCGAAAATGGACTTCCGCTTCCTGCATTGCTTTGGGGGCATCAGGATAGTCTTGAATGATGCCTTGGCGGAAGGTTGCGATCGCATCGTCAGTCTTGCTCTGTTTGACTAAGGCTTTGCCCCAACTTTGATAGATCCGCGAAATATTGGGTGGCTTGAGGGCAATGGCTTTTTGATAGTGACTAATGGCTTTATCGACCTGATTTTCGGCCACTAAAACGAGTCCCAGCTGATGGTGAGCTTCCGCATCTTGGGGATTCAGTTGGATGGCCTGTTGCCACACCTTGGCTTGTTGAGTTTTGGCTAATAGTTGCTTCACAGAGCTGTTTTGCTCGGTAGACTTTTTTGCAGTTGCCGAAACTTGCTGAGACGATGAGGAATTAGCCGAAAAAAGATTTAGGCGGTGAATTAAACCAATGGACAATACACACAAGCAAAGCAGGGACAGTGTTGTCTTAGTTTTCATTGCAACTCAGGGGTGAAATAGGAAAGAATTTCAGACGGCTCTTCGTGATATTGGTTTGGTCAGGATTAGCCGGTCTAGGCTATAAGCGCGCTTGGGCTTTGGCAAGGTTGGATTGAGCTTCTGTCAAATTGGGATTGAGGGAGAGCGCTTGTTGGAAAGATGCGATCGCATCTCGTATCTCTCCATGCTCCAGTAAAACTTTACCTAAACCGTTATGGAATTTAGCATTATCGGGGTTTAAGCGAATGGCGTTGCGATAGGCCTCTATGCCGATATGCAGGTGTTGATAGAGCATGTTATCTCCAGCCTGAGCATAAGACTGAGCCGCCGCCGCTAACTGACCTGCTTTTTCCTGAACAGATGCCAAAGAATAGTAGATGCTACCCGTCGGATCGATGGCAAGGGCTTCTTGGTAAGCTTTGATAGCTTGCTGGTACTGCTCAAGTGCGACAAAATCACGTCCTACATCTCGCCAGGCTAGAGCCTTCTTATCTGTGAATGCAGCTTCAAGATCCTTGAAACCGTTCGACATCTGGTTGGCCGCAATTTGCTGGTCATAACCTTGAACATAGGCCGCCATCGCCGCTTCAGCTTTACCTTTAGCGACCCACGTTTTGCCTAACTGAAAATAAAGCTGTTCATCGCCTGGATAGTGGTCAATCGCTTGCTTCCTATATTGCAATGCTAAGTCAACTTGCTGATTCTGGGTTAGAGCATTGGCCAGCTCTGTATGGGCTTGAGCATCGTACCAAGCTGAGCTTCTAGGGGGATGCCAAGCGGAGGGGGAAGACTGATTCTGGAGAACGATGCTTTGGCGCAAGGCTTGTAATGCCTCGTCTATCCGTTGAAGCTGGACGAGCGCTTCAGCCATTTTTCGGTGGACCAAGGCGTTGTTCGCATCCAACACTAAGGATTGATGATAGGCAACAACTGCTGCAGCCAAGCGCCCCTTTTTAACTAGCCGATCTCCTTGCAGATCAAGCTGTTGAGCAGACTGCTGAGCTTGAGCGACTTGAATCTCTACGGCTGGATCTGCAATGCCAAGCTGAGCTGAAACAGAGCCTGGAAGATTGATGGCTAGAATATTAAGCCCAATCAAAGTGAGAGAAAATATCGTTGTCATAAGTTGCCAAAATTTGAGAAGAGGTCTGACAGCGCTCCCAATTGCAGCCAGACCTAGGATGGGCAAAGTTTCCTGGGGGGATGTCACTTGCACCCAACGATATCTCTATTATTGATATCCTTGTCGGTCTCTGCAGTGATGTCATACTGGATTGCTGGTGATATTTGTCACAACTAGAAACAAGCCTTAAGTCCTTCTCCTGCCAGCCCTAAAGCAGTGTTTTAAGATAGCCTTTGTTTCACTTTTCGCCAGCGATTCTGCCAGCGGAGCTGCGTGATTCGCAGCTGAGTTAAGGGTGTAATGGCTTCTTGTTGCTGGGGTTGGGAATCAAAAAATGCATTGACCTCAGTCAAAATCACCTGCAACCGCTGGAGAATATTGGCCGTCCGGTATTCTGCCAACACTGATTCTGGGAGATTGCCGACTTGACCCGATTGCAGAACTTGCTGAATACGCTGGACATCAAATGTGAGGGAATAACCTGCAATTTTGTGACAGTTAAAACCAGGATCCAAGTAGTCAGAAAGTCCACCATTAATGCTGGAAAACACTTGGCACCCACAAGCCATTGCCTCCATGGGTTGCAGTCCAAAGCCTTCGCTCACTTTTTGCTGTGCCCAATATTCCGCAGAATCGTAGAGATAGACTTTGGCTCGGTTAAAGAGTTGGGATAGATCTTCAACATAGCTATCTACGACCTCGACTGTACAGACTTGCTGCAACGCTGGAATCAAATCTTGCATTAAATAAGCAGAAGATTTCCGAGCCTGGACTAAGACATCTATATCTCGGTCTATATTCACATTGCTGAAATTGTCTGAAATTTGGTTGGGTAAATAGTAAAGCAGGGAATGAGGCGATCGCTGGCCCCAATAGCCTAGGGTATTTCGGCTCACCGTAATAATCGGCACCCGTGCGGGTAGGTCAAATCCATAGCCTGAACTATGGGCGTGGTAGACCACGTTATAAGCCTGCAATTGTTGAGCCAACTTGCCGACATCAAATCCCCAACTAATGACGAAAATGACCTGATCTAGATGGGGCTGAGTCCACAGATCCGTTAAGAAGAGGGTGTCTGGTTCCCGTTGTTTGTAGGTCACCACTTCAGCGGAGCAGATCTGCTGAGCCAATTTTAAGGTTTTCAGTTCTGCCCAGAGTCCACCACAGGCGTATTTACCCCCTAACCCCGGAACCAAGAAATATAACTTCCGCATACCTCGCGCCCATTGACTAGAGATATAGTGTAAGCCGCCAATGCTGAACTTGAACGTTGGATACTAAGATTAGAGAGTTCTGCACCAAGCCCATATCTCCGTATGCAACCTCGCCGAATTGCCCGTGAATTGGCACTTTTAAGTATTGGTCAATTGCCTAGCAATTCTGATCGACTCGCCAATCAAGATTTGCAAGCTGTGATGATTACAGCAGTGCGAACCCTTGTCGCTGAAGTCCAAGAAGCATTGGAAACCGCCAGTGCCGAACTGAAACGGGGAAGCGATCGCATCCTCGATAGCGAACTCAAAGCCATTGATGTGCAGAGTTCGCGGGCCATGGTTACCGAAGCCATTGACCTCACCAAAACAGCGGTCAACCGTTTGGGGTTAGCCATTGATTTCCCTGAATTTATTCAGCTGGCCAACCAACAGTCCGTTCGAGACTACACCCTAGATTTAATTGCAGCGGTTCACCACCATCGCGAGGACATTGATCAAATCCTCGAGAAATCCTTGGTGGATTGGCAGCTCCATCGGTTGGCCCACATCGATGCCAATTTGTTGCGGTTAGCCGTTGCCGAAATGAAGTATTTAGATATTCCCAATCAAGTAGCGATTAACGAATCCGTAGAGCTGGCTAAGAAATATAGTGCTGAAGAGGGTCATCGCTTTATTAATGGTGTTTTGCGACGGGTAACCCGCCACATCGCGGTACCTTAATATGCGGTAGGTTGAAATCAGATCCGCCCCCATCGTTTCGCTTAGGAAAAGGTCATGGTTTTCAATTGGTTTCGTCGCCAATTTAATAAAGAAGAAGCTGAGGAGCAAGAAACAACGTCTGTCGTTGAAGCGGAGCAAGATGCCCCCAGTGACGACAGCGATGATAGCGACGATGCTGATGAAACGAGTGAAGCTGAAGACTCTCTCAGTTGGGCGGAGACAGCCTTTCAAAAAATCCAAGAGCGACAGCAAGCAACCACCTCAGAGACTGCTGCCCCAGACGTCGAAGAGAGTCCCTCAACCGATGAGGTAACCCCTGCTCCAGACGTCGAAGCAGAGAGCCTCTCAATAGATGCAGTAACACCAGAAGCTGAGTCTGCTCCCCCTGAGGTCACTCCCACCACTGCTGAAGTAGAGGAAATTGAGCCATCAGAACCAGAGGCTGCTCCCCCTCCCGAACCGACGCCTGTAGAAACTCCTGCACCGGTCGCGAAAGCAGAAACCCCTGTGCCTGTTGCGGCAACGCCAAGCCCGACTTCACCCCCCGCCAAGCCGACCCCATCTGATCTGACATTTGATGAAGGGTTTTTGTGGTCTGCAGAAGTATTAGCAGCCCAGGGTCGCCGCCCTGAAGATGTCTCCGTTGAAGAAATTTCTTGGCTGCAGAAGCTGCGCCAAGGATTGGGGAAAACCCGGCGAGGCTTAGCCAACCAACTCAAATCGGTGGTGGGTCAAGGCCCATTGAATGCCGATGCAGTGATGGAAATTGAGTCATTACTGCTGCAAGCCGATGTGGGTATTTCGGCGACGGATAAATTGATCGAAGCTTTGCAGGTCAAAGTTAGAGAAGAAACCCTACCCCCCGATGCTGCGATTGCATATCTCAAAGAGATAATGCAAAAGATTCTCGATGCTCCTATCCAAAAGAACTACAACCCTAACTTTGCCCCCAAGCGAGAGGGGATGAATATCTGGCTGATGACAGGGGTCAATGGAGCAGGTAAAACCACCACCATCGGCAAACTAGCCCATATTTCTCAAGAGTCGGGCTATGCCTGTCTGATTGCTGCTGCCGACACTTTTAGAGCTGCAGCTGTTGAACAAGTGAGAGTGTGGGGACAGCGCAGCAATGTCGATGTGATTGCCAATCCTGGCCAGAATACAGACCCCGCTGCCGTTGTCTTCGATGCCATTACTGCTGCCCAAAAGCGAAACATTGATCTATTGCTGGTGGACACAGCAGGGCGCTTGCAGAATAAGAAGAACCTGATGGATGAACTCAACAAAGTTCGGCGGATTGTCAGCAAGAAAGCACCGGATGCCCATATTGAATCCTTGTTGGTACTGGATGCCACTTTGGGGCAAAATGGCTTGCGACAAGCTCAGGTCTTTTCAGAAGCTGCCGAACTAACCGGAGTGGTACTCACTAAACTGGATGGCTCTGCCAAAGGTGGGGTCGCCCTAGCCGTGGTTCAGGAGTTAGGTCTGCCTATTCGATTTATTGGAGCCGGTGAAGGGATTACTGACTTGCGCCCCTTCTCTAGCTATGAATTTGTAGAAGCACTCCTGAGCACCTAGTATTTTTCTGACCTAGAACTAACATGATCAATCGATTCTTTGCCTTATCAGACTGCAGAGATCAGGAAATAAATTGTGGCAATCTTATCAGAAGTGCGCTATACCAGATTGAAGGAAACAATTGATATTTGTCATATTGTTTCCCTTTTAGGAGTGGTTTCACAATTTTTTAAGTCGTTCTTGGTCAGTCTCTGATATTTGCTGCAGTTAACAGCAATTTCGTGATGATTTGGCACTCTATCTAGAGTATTCTTCCTAAGAAAAAATGTATCAGAGGATACTGTTGCATTCCTTCTGCTTCTTTATTTTTCTTTAGTTAGAGTTCAGCTGCCCAAAGAGTTGACAAGAGTGCTAAGCTTACTGGGCATAACTGTCAACTAGTAACACAACACTCGTTTTCTCTACAATACTGGCTTGTATTTGCCTTTATGTCTCGAGTTCCACTTCCAAACCAACCGTCCCAATCTTTGGATTTTGACTATCCAGGGGTGGCGACAAACGTGGCAACTTTGACAGCACTCCAAGAGCTTGTTTCCCATCTCCGACGAGAACAAGCAAAAGCGCAAGACTTATTGAGTTCCTTAAGCTTTTCGTTAAGGAGCTTTAACAATCTCAATCAGTTCCTCGCCTTAATTCCTCTGATTGTTAGTCGTGTTACCGATGCGGATGCCGCTGCTTTAATTTTGTTTCGCCCCAACGGGCAAGTGTCTTTAGAGCAGTTGTATTGTCATGAAGGACAGCAATGCCGAAATATTCGCTTAGCCCTAGAGAGTGTCACCCGTCAGTTTCCGATTAATGGTTCTCCTGCTAAACAACCGAACCTAGTTCTAGAACAACAGTTAGGTCAGCTGTTGGGAGAAAATTATCAGTGGTTCAGTACCGCTATTTTAGTGCGGAATTTTGAACTCCATGAACGGGGCCGCCTATACCTGTTTAGCAGTAATCCTGAATATGAATGGACAGAAACCCGGCAAAAGCTAGCCCAGTTAGTGGCTGACCAAACCGCTGTGGCCATTGAAAACGACACGTTAACGACCCAACTCCGTAAGCAAGAGCGAATCACCCGTGAGTTAGAGATTGGGGCAGAAATTCAAGCTCGTTTATTGCCCAACTATTCCCCCACGATTGACGGGGTGGCCCTAGCAGCTACCTGTCAAACGGCCAATCAAGTGGGTGGAGATTATTACGACTTTATTCCGATTTATCGACAGCTTCCAACCTCCCGTCAATATCGCCTAAATCAGGCCGATCGCTGGGGACTCGTGATTGGAGACGTCATGGGTAAAGGGGTTCCTGCTGGGCTGATCATGACCATGACTCGCGGGATTCTGCGAGCCGATGCGTTACACCATCATTCTCCAGCAGAGATCTTAAAAAATCTCAATCAGGTCATGTATGCCGATTTAGAAAACTCTAATCGGTTTGTGACTCTGTTTTATTCAGAGTATGACCCCAAAACTCGTCAGCTTAGCTTCAGCAATGCGGCTCATAATCCGCCATTGCTCTGGCGTGCCCGTGAAGATGCGATTGAGCGCCTAGATACGGACGGTATGTTGATTGGTCTGGATGCCAATACTGAGTATCAGGAAGATAAGGTCACCCTAGCGCCTGGCGATACGATTATTTACTATACTGATGGCTTTACCGATGCGGCTGGTCCTAATGGTGATCGCTTCGATGAAGAAAACTTACTGACTGTCTTTCAAGAAGCCTGCCATACTTGCCACGGCCCGCAAGAGATTCTAGATTACCTGTTTGAGCGTTTGCAAGCCTTTATGGGAGAACGGAATCAAAGCGGTGATGATGTGACTCTGATCGTCATGCAAATCACGCCCATGTTGCTGACCTTCTAAACTGGCGTTCAAGTTTTAACATCCCTTCTAGGAATGTCAGGCTTGGTTGCATAAATGGTAACTGGCTTAATAATAGTGCTTAAAACCACCATAATCAGGGCAATGTAGCATTTGTCAGGGTTATGACGCCAGAACATAAACGCCTTACTGCACCCGTTTGGGGCACAGTTGTCGGAGCCGTTCTCTTAGCGAGTTGTTCATCCCCTCTCACTGAATCGATGTCAGATTCAGGTGAGGCACCCCAAGCCGCTCAGTCGGAGCTAGCCGCCCTCCAAAATGATGTGTCGTCACCGACTGATGCCGCTCCCCCCAAGGCCAAGCCCCAGCTGATCAAGCGTGCCAATATGACCCTTCGGGTCGAAAAAATAGCGCCCACGTTACAAGCTGTCGCTAAGCTTGTCAAAACTCAGCAAGGTGACGTGGTTGGCCTTCAGGATCAAGTGCCTCCTGACGGGGCAGTGCGTCATCAGGCTTCCATGGAGCTACGTATCCCCCAAGCCAAATTGGAGGCCACGCTGGAGCAATTAGCCCAGTTAGGCACCGTTCAAAACCGCTCGATCGAAGCGGAAGATGTGTCCACTCAGCTGGTAGATTTTCAAGCCCGCCTTAAAAATCTCCGCAAGTCGGAAGAAGTGGTGTTGAAGATTATGGATCGATCGGGATCTGTGGCTGATGTCCTCAAAGTTTCTCAAGAGCTAAAGACGATTCGTCAACAGATTGAACAAATTGATGCTCAGGTGAAACGGTTACAAGCCCAGGTGGCTTTTTCAACGGTTAACCTCAGTTTGGAATCTGCGATCGCAACCACGCCACCCCAATCTTCCCTTGGTGATCGCCTACAAGAAGCTTGGTCCCAGTCAACCCATGCGGTTGTCAATCTCACATTTGGCTTACTGGGCATTCTGGTTTGGTTTGTGGTCTTTTTGCCTTACATCATTGGTCTGGTCTTGGTGCAATTTGTCGTCAGACGGTTGATGCAGCGTCGGAGCAACACCGCGACGGCCTCCGATCACAAGTCCATCAGTGGGTAATGGAGGCGATGGATTTAGGAACAGCTGCCGTGAGCACTTCATGGCCTGTTCCCGTGAGCAGCACATCATCTTCAATGCGAATCCCAATTCCTCGCCACCGCTCCGGTACTTCTGGCTGATCTTCGACTAGTTGAATGTCAGGACCAATATAAATTCCGGGTTCAACGGTAACCACATGCCCGGCTTCAAGGGGTTGCCAGGTGTCTTTATCCTTTTTGTAGACGCCCACATCATGGACATCCAGCCCTAGCCAATGACCCGTACGGTGCATATAAAAGGGCTTATATGTTTCTTCTTCGATGAGTTTATCGACATCCCCTTGCAGTAAGCCCAGATCGACTAAACCTTGGGTCAGCACTTGGACTGCTGCTTCATGGAAGGCGTTGTAGGGGTTGCCCGGTTGCACCTGTGCGATCGCAGCTTCTTGTGCCGCTAAAACCAGCTCATACAGAGCTTTTTGCTCTGCTGTAAACGTTCCGCTCACGGGAAAAGTACGGGTAATATCGGCGTTGTAATATTGATAACTACAACCCGCGTCAATCAACAGCAAATCCTGCTCCTGAAGCTGGCAGGTATTTTCGGTATAGTGCAAAATGCAGCCATTCACCCCCGCTGCCACAATAGAGGGATAGGCGGGGCCTAAGCCCCCTCGTAAGCGAAATAGCCGTTCCATCTCTGCCTGAATTTCATATTCATAGCGACCAGGCTGGGCTATCTCTCGGGCCAAGTTGTGAGCCTCGGCAGAAATATCGATGGCTTTACGCATCAAATCCAGTTCAGCCTCACTTTTGGTCAGCCGCTGGGGATGAAGCACCGTCATGGGATCTTCCAAAGCAACCGGACCAATGCCATTCTTTCGGACCATGATCAGTGATCGTTGCCAATGCTTCAGAATGGTTTGATTAAAGGGTTGATCCAGCCCGAGGTGGTAGTAAATCCGATCAGCACCCGCTAAATATTGGGGCAGATGTTCATCCAGCTCCGCAATCGGATAGACTTCATCGGCCCCATATTCTTCTTTTGCCAGCTCGACACCGACTCGATACCCTGTCCAAGTCTCCATCAACGGATCTTTGGGTTGCACAAACAGCACAAACTGATGCTCTTCATGATGGGGAGCCAGCACAGCCACCGCATTGGGTTCGTTAAACCCCGTCAAGTAGAAAAAGTCACTCTCTTGCCGAAAGTTATATTCCACATCACTATGCATCACGGCCATTGGGGCACTCCGAAAAATTCCCGTCCCCGAACCCATGGCTTTCATCAGTTTTTGACGACGCTGGCGATATTCTGCTTGCATAGGATCTTTAATCAAGATGACAATTTTCTCTACCCATTGTGCAGTATATCGTCCAGAGATTGCTTGATAGATAACGGTAGAGGGCAGCTAAGAGCACCAGCGTCTCAAAATTTTTGAGTACAGGATGACCAATATGGAGGTATTGAAGTGCATGGTCACCTGTGAAGGCCAATCTATAGAAATAGAGGAGCCGCCTAAAAATTTTAAGACTTTAAGGATGTCAGTCGAGTAAAGTACTGATCTCTGATTCCATCAGCTCGGGGATAAGTACTTATATTCAGTAGTATCACTGAATTCAATGTTCTAGACTCAAAATGTTTTTTGTTCTTTTAAATAAAAATAAGTGAAACTACCTAGGACACTAGTCAAAAAGAATAAATAAAGGAAAAGACAATATGAGATTAAAAATTAGAAGAAATAGGTAATTGTCGCGAGTGGGACCTTTTTCTCTAAGGGCATGCTGTAGATATACACATCATATACATCCACACAATCACCTACATTCTCAGAGATGTGCTCCACGAGGTTATACCCATGAAACGCCTGATTCCACTGACTAAGCTGACACTGAGTTGTACATTACTCTTTGCTGCATTAGGTTCACCTGCTTTAGCTCAAATAGAAGTTGAAGAAGGGGCCGTTTATACCGGCGATATTGATATTTCAGGTGATGAAAATGGGGTTAATTTAGAAACCCTAGATAATGATTGTGGAACAGTCATTCGTCAACGGGATGATAACGATGATGGTACCCCTGGTCCAGATAATAACCTCGTTGTAAATGCGGGTGAGGATGCCTTTGAAGGCAACGGCACAGGTTGTGCAAATTCCTCATCCTCTTCCGTAGGTAATTCCTCCAACAACCAAAATAGCCAAACCATCAATGCCAATCCTACGAATATTTCTGAGTCGGGAGCGATTACATCTGGAGATGCAACCTCCTCAGTAGATGGGGGATATTCCCAGTCCTCTTCTGACGTCAACGGTGGCAACTCTACGTCTCAAGCAGAAGGAGCAACGGGGGGTAGCTCAACCTCCGGAGCGAATTTAGGTGATGTCAGTAGAGGTGAGACTTCTTTAGGAGATGCGATTCGCGGTGAGACTTCTCTGGGAGATGCGACTCGCGGTGAGACTTCTCTGGGAGATGCAACCCGTGGCGATACTTCCTTAGGTAATGTCAATCGAGGAAACACAGCGCTTGGCGATAATCAATTTAACACCAGCACTTCCGGTGGTACTGCGAACCAAAGCCAGTCGGCCAATACCACAGGTGGAAACGTTACCGCAGGAT
This sequence comes from Acaryochloris marina S15, assembly GCF_018336915.1. Lineage (GTDB taxonomy): Bacteria > Cyanobacteriota > Cyanobacteriia > Thermosynechococcales > Thermosynechococcaceae > Acaryochloris > Acaryochloris marina_A. The sequence goes on from NZ_CP064923.1 coordinate 575,581, forward strand.
CCGCCACTCAGAATCAATCCGCCAATACCACGGGGGGAGATGTGACAGGAGGGGCAGCCAATACCAACGGTGGATCATCCGACACAACCGGTGGCACGGTCACCACCAATGGTGGCTCAGCCAACCAAAGCGCTAGCACCACAGGAGGGACCGCCAACCAATCCCAAATCGCCAATACGGGCAGTGGTCCGGCAAGTACCAACAGTGGTGACCTTAGCCTTGCCCCCATCACTGTCCAGACTGGTGATAATAGTGTCAATAATCGCCAAATTACCAACAATACGGCCAATTTCTCCAATACGAGCGCCTTCGCCAATAATTCAGTCTTCGGCAAAAATGCCTTCAATGGCAGCGTATCCGGTGGAATGTATGCTCGCCTGAATGCCTCTTCCAAATCTTCGAGCGCTTATAACAATAGCTTTAGCCATAATCAAGCGGAAGTCGAAGTTGGGATTTTCAAAGCGTTTCAAACAGTGGCATCCAAAAATTCTGCTCGTCGAAAGCGGGTCAAATTTGGCCAAGACATGATTGTCTACTGTGTCGATTTCCTCAAGCACTATCCCAATCTGATGGCGATTGACGTAGCCACCATTCACAACAGCCATCTCAAAAAGACGGTACAGGCTTGTCAAGAGCTAGGTCCCCTTGTTGCGCAACAGCAGCCTCGACAAGTGATCATTAACGTCCCGCCTCAAGCCCAGCCATCACCGGAAGTCTTGAACCTCCCAGGTTCAAGAGATCTTCCTTCAGAGCCTCGTCGGATTACCCGTAGCAGTGGCGGTTAAGCACCTGCCTTTACTAAGCAACTGCCTTTACGCTCTACATCGCCACTAAATATACGAGGTTATTCAAGATGAAACTCTATTCCAGATTAAATGTTCTCACTGCCAATACCCTAGGCCTAGCCTTTTTGATGACTGTGTCAGGAGCACCTGCCATAGCCCAAGTTGAAGTCGAAGAAGGTGCAATTTTTACGGGAAATATTACCGGTGGTCCCACAGAAATTCAAACCTTGGATAACGATTGTGGCACAACCATTAGCCAACGGTCAGATGACGGCACACCCAATGATGTTGACAACAACATCGAAGTCACAGCCCAAGAAGATGCATTTTCTGGGATTGGCACAGGTTGTGCAGAATCCACTTCTAGCGTGACTGGAGAATCTGTAACCAATACTAATACGGAGAATATCACTGCCAGCCCTGACAATACTTCCACCACGGAAGCCATCACTTCTGGTGATGCGACTTCTGCTGTAGATGGAGGTTTTTCAGAGTCTGATTCTGATGTCAGTGGTGGGAATTCTTTTAGCGAAGCCGAAGCTGCAACGGGTGGTAGCTCAACGTCCAATGCAACTCAAGGAGATGTGACCGAGGGCAATACAACTTTTGGTGATGTCTCCCGTGGCAACACCGTTTTTGGCGATGTTTCTCGTGGCAACACTATTTTTGGCGAAGTGACCCAAGGGAATACAACCTTCGGTGATGTCACTACAGGTGATACCGATCTAGGAGGCAACACCTTTGACGCAGAAGTCATCAGTGGCTCGGCTGACCAAGAACAGATGCTTGATACTACCGGTGGAGATGTCGTTGCTGGCAACACAGATCAGACCCAAGCTTTGGATACAATAGGCGGAGATATCACCGGTGGGACTGCCGATATGATGGGTGGGACCGCCAATCTGGTGGGTGGTGATGTGACCACAACAGGTGGTTCTTCCAATCAAACTGGCTCTGTTACAGGTGGAACAGCTGACCAAAGTCAGTTTGCTGAAACCATCAGTGGACCAGCTACTACCAACAGTGGTGACCTGACCATTGCCCCTATTACAGTGAACACGACTGATTCTTCAGTCGATAACAGTAGTGTTACGAACAGCTACGTCAACAGTGCTGTCGTCAATAGCTCCAACGTGAACACTGTTAATCCTTGAGTCTAAGTGTGTAACTTGTGTGGATAGAGATGGAATCTCGCTAATAGACTCATGATACTGCGCTAGTTTTTTCTAGCGCAGTTTTTTTGGGGATTTCTTATCTAAATTGAGATTATCAAATATTGCTCTACTTATAACGCACCCCTAAACATTTACTTATTTAATACATACTATTTTTGCCTGATTAGATTGAGAAGATTGAATGGTCTGGGCTTTGGATTGAGATGGCAACCTGCCAGTATTTGATCAGTATAAATACTGAGAGATTAAATCATGATTTGGCATGACTCTATATTTCACACAAAAACTGAGAGAAATACGGATAAATCTTGCAGCTTTAAGAATAAATAAACATTTTTAATTTATTTAAGAAAAAAGATTTTTTAGGTATTCCTATTGAGGATTTCTATCTCAGATCAAGGAAAGATAAAAATATACAAGTTATGCATATGTTCCTCAGCAACCCAGTGTTGCTCATTAGCGAGAAAAAACCATGAAGACGCATTTTGGATTAAAAACGATTGCCGGTAGCACTCTTGGCTTAATGCTGGTTTTCTCGGCTTTTGGGCAGTCAGGATTGGCGCAAACGACTGAAGTAGAAGAAGGCGCGATTTACACTGGAGATATCACCTTAGATGGCAACGAAAATGCCGTCGATATCGAAACGTTGGATAACGATTGCGGCACCAACTTTGACCAGCGCGATGATGACGGTACGGATGGGACTTCTAATAATATTGATATTCAAGCCGGTGAAGATGCTTTAGAAGGCATTGGAACTGGCTGTGCTAACGCCAGTTCATCATCAGTCGGTAACTCTTCAGATAACACCAACACCACCACCATCAATGCCAGCCCAGACAATACGTCCACCTCTGAAGCGATAACCTCTGGAGCGGCTACATCGAGTGTTGAAGGAGGCTACTCACAATCCCAATCTAACGTCAGTGGCGGCGACTCCAACTCTTTTGCTGAAGGTGCAACGGGTGGCAGCTCCACCTCCCAGGCTGATTTAGGAAATGTATCTCGCGGAGATACAACGCTAGGCAATACGACTCGTGGCGATACAACGCTAGGCAATACGACTCGTGGCGATACAACGCTAGGCAATACGACTCGTGGCAATACTGCTTTGGGTGATGTCAGCAGAGGGGATACTACGTTAGGGAATAACGATTTTAATGCTGCGACGACAGGTGGTTCAGCTAATCAAGACCAATCTGCTAACACCAATGGCGGGAATGTTACCGGTGGCTCTGCCAATCAAGACCAATCTGCTAATACCAATGGTGGAAATGTCACCGGTGGCTCTGCCAACTCTACGGGTGGATCGGCTAATACGCTAGGCGGCAATGTCAATACGACGGGTGGATCCGCCGATCAGAATGCGGTCACCAATGGTGGATCAGCGACTCAAGACCAAAATGCTGCCACGAATAGCGGTGAGGCCTTGACCAATAGCGGTAATGTCAGTGTGGCCCCCATCACCATTGATACGAGAGACAGTTCCGTGGATAACTCCGCAGTCACTAACAACCACGTCAACATAAGCAATCAAAGTTCTTTTAACCGCAATTCAGTGTTCAACGACAATTCATTTAGTGGCAGAGTTTCCGGTGGATTCTATGCCCGAGCCAATGCATCTACTCAGAACAGTTCAGCTTATGGAAATGACTTTAGTAGCACAGCTGCAGAAGTCGAAGTTGGAGTATTTAAGGTCTTCCAAACAGCTGCCCGTCGCGATGCCGCAGATCGTGCTGAGATGAAGTTTGCCCAGAATATGATTGTCTACTGCACTGATTTTCTGAAGCACTACCCCAACTTGATGACCATTGATGTGGCCACGATTACAGACGCTAGTGTCCGGGAGACTGTCCAATCTTGTCAGGATTTAGGCCCCATGGTGACCCGACCGCAGCAGGTCATTATCAATGTTCCACCCCAGGCACAGCCTTTACCCCAGTCCCAAGTTTTACCGGGATCTCGTCAAGTCCCTGATTTACCTCGCAGCATTACCCGCAGTAGTGGCGGTTAAATCCGATCTGGTATCGTTCCCGTCGATCATTACTTTGGATATAGACCCATGAAAAACTTCCACCTGACCACCCTAATTAGCTTCGTCGTACTCTCCACCATTCCAGCATCTGCGGTGGCCCTACCAATTGATTTTGATGATTCCACCAAAATTAAACTCATTGAGATGGGGATTGATGCTCTAACCTCAGACAAATCAACGTCGGAGACATCAGAAACCGAAGAAACCCATTCAGCTGCGACGACTGAACCGTCAACAACGAATACTGCTGCCCCGAAACTAGACTCAAAAGCACCAGTAACTGGAACATCTAATAGCGAGCAGAATGAACTGCTCACTCCGAAAGCAACGAAAACAACATCGGCTGTTCCAAGTCCGAATACTCAGCAGGTTCACTGTGCCCAAGTTCAACAACATTGCTTAGAAGTTTCACATGCTACGCGTAGTGTTGGTGTATATGAAGGGGGGATGTTGCAGCAAACCCTGCCCTTGAATAATGGACAAGCTGTTTACAACGTTCCTACAGGAGGCACCAGCGTCACAACCTACCCTCAACCTGTGCCTTATCAACCTGTTCAACCTCTTACCTATCCTCAAACTCAACCGACGGTTTATCCAGTGGGCAGTTACCCAGTAGCCCCCAACGCGAATCCTTGGGGCTATGGTTACCCGACGGCTTATCCTCAGTCTGTTTATGCACCTACTGTGCCAGTTTATGGAACCCCAGCTCCTGTATTCCAGGCAGTGCCTAGAGTAAGCTCCCAACAGGATGTGATGGTGATTAATGTTGAGCCGAAAGCTGAAGCTCAAACCATCATCTTGGACAATAACTATCCTTTTCAGGGCCGTTAGTCCTAGCAATATTTGTGGAGAATGTGGACGATGAAAGGACTAGCATTAGGCGTTTTGACGGGTTTAGTGGGACTCCTATGGTCTCCAATGGCTCAAGCAGATGACTTATCGCTGCATTGTCGCCAAGTGCAGGGAGGTTGCTTGCAAATTTCTAAAGCCAAGCGGACCGTCACATACTATCAGCAAGGAAAAAACCAAAAATCTTGGCCGATTTCCATTGGCCGGCCAGGACTGGACACACCTGCCGGGAATTTCTGGATTTATGAAAAAGGGACGATGGTGGACTGGCAGTCTCCTTCAGGGGAGGTGATTCCTTATAACAGTCCTCGTAATCCGATGGCAGGAATTTGGATGGGCTATGTGATTGCGGATGGTGTTCCCCTAGGGTTGCATGGAACCAATACACCCAATTTGATTGGTCAAGCGGTGTCTGCCGGATGTAATCGAATGCATACCCACCATGCTAAAGAGCTATATAAATTTGTAGTAGTGGGTGATCCGGTGTATGTCCGATAAGTTATCTGATTACCGACTTGTGCAAACCCAACTCACAACCTTACAGTTGGGGCCGTATTTTTGGCAGGATTGCAGGGCATAAGATTCGGCTGTTGCTCGATCGACTCCCCAACCAGATCCTGCTGAGTAATCAGAGGCGCGAGCTAGGGCACCACAGCCATTTTTAAACACAACTAATGACTTACAATCCCCAGTCTTGGCATATTTTTCACAAAAACGAATGGCTACATTGGTTGCTTCCTGCGGAGTCGTGTAGTCATAGGAATAACCATGGCTACCGGTGGAAACAGAATAGGCCATCGCACCATAGTTCGCGTTAGCTAGAGCGTTTTGAGCCCCAACTAATCCCACGGCTGGCACACTAAACATCGTTGCAATCAGCACTTGAGATATTTTCGAATGGAACATATTTCCCCCATTTCTGTTGTAGATGGAATATTTGATAGTCGTTTGGCCAAACGAATGCGTCTAGACCATGAGGACTATAGCTGTAGAGTTCCCACACGATCGTCGCAGTCAGCATCTTCAGGCCAAATTCCTCTGGCTTGGGTCTGACTCACGAAAGATTTATAGTGAACGGGTACACCTCAGGAATGGTTTAAGGGAGAACACCCTTACTCTAGTGTTTGCGGGTTTGTACCACCATTGTTCAGGTAAAGCATCACCATGGATCCATTCAGTTTAGGGCTATTTGCAGTCTTGGGTATTGCGGCGGGAACCTTAGCTGGACTCTTAGGGATTGGCGGTGGCATGTTGATTGTGCCAGGGTTGTTTTACCTCTTTGATCTGATTCAACTCCCTCAAGACTCCCTGATGCATATGGCAGCGGGTAGCTCTATGTGCATTATGATTTGTACCGCCGCATCTTCGACCTGGGCCCATCATCGACAAGAGCATATTCAATGGTCTATTTTTCGCTCTATCATTGCTGGCATTGCCGTGGGTGTAGTGAGTGGCAATCTTTTAGCCAATCGGATGCCAACCCAAATTTTAGAATTGATTTTTGGCATCTTTTTATTGGTCGTTTCTACCAAGATATTCCTGGAGAAAAAATCTGAGGAAGAAGAACCAACGGTGGGGGCTCCCGGCATCGTCGCTACGAGTGCCGTGGGTATGGTGATTGGGTTTAAGTCGGGTGTGTTGGGGATTGGAGGTGGAGCCCTAAGTGTGCCGTTTCTCCTCTATTGTGGCCTCCCCATGAAAAAAGCCAGTGGGACCTCTGCCTCCTTCACATTACCTATCGCCATTGTTGGGACCCTCTCGTTTTTGCTTTTGAGCGGGACTCAAACTGATATTCCCTGGTCAACGGGTTATGTCTATTGGCCTGCAGTATTGCTAGTGGCCCCGTTTACGATACTGGGGGCACCTGTGGGAGCTAAATTTGCCGGTATCGTTGCTCCTGAAAAGCTGCGAACGATCTTTGCCGGATTATTACTGGTGATTAGTATGCGGATGTTGTCTGGGACTGGCTTAATTGCCTGGGACTTCCCGCTGATCTAGCTTCGACTTATTACACCTAAAAATTAAATCGCACCTAAGCGGAAATTTTAGGTAGAAAAAAAGAGTGAATCGCAGCGATCGCATCATTCAGCATGTAACTTGCAATTGATACGCTTTAGGATCTTGGCGAGTCGCTGCGTGACACCCTTTAACAATTGGCTCAAAGATATTGATTGTCAGATTTAAGATAAACCTAGGACAGCATCAAAGGTAGACACAACGGCGTCATATTCTTTGGCAGCAGAAGTGGGATTACGCTTAGCAGCAGCAGCATCTAGCTTGTTGAGGTGATCGGCTAACAACTTGATAGTGCGACGGCCACTTTTTTGAGTTGCAGCGGGTAAAGAATCACCCAAACGACGAGAGAGGGGGCCAAGTTCGCCTAAAGGACCACGGATAAAGGTGCGAACATTATTCCAGTCACCTTCAGCAATGTAGCCATCTAGCTCAGACAAACGTCCATACAAAGGTTGTAGCCCTTCTGTATATTTAGAAGCTTGAGCAATAACAATTCCAGTATCAGACCCAGCCAAAGCAGTAGGGGCAATTGTGCTAAAACTTGTCAAAACAAGGGCGGTTGCAAAGGCAACGGCCAATAGGGATTTACAAAATCGTTTAAAATTTAAGATCATTGATTCACAGTCCTCTGCGCATCAGAAATGGGTTTGCCAAGATTTATTGTCGAATTTTCAGGGGCCTTTGTAAAGCTAATCACCTGTAAAGCCCTGCTTTCGGGCTATTGATTGTAAAGGTTTGTATTTTTTGACCTGTCTCTACCTCTCAAGATCAGTCTCCGTCCTTTGCATTGGTTTCAATTAACGCCTAGGTCCCTGAGGACTTGGATTTAGCCTCTAGATCGGCTAGCCGACTTTTCAGCTCCTGATTGGCTTGTTGGAGTTGCTGAACTTCCTCTTGTAATGTGCTTAGGGCTTGATTTGATTTCACTCGGGCCTGCACTCTTTTAACTGATTCTTCGGCCATTCGTCGCACCCGACCATCAGGGGTTTGGTTGGCTAAGGTTTTCAGGAGTGAGATCGCTTTGGGGGTTTCCATCTGTCCCAGGGATGCGGATACCGACACTTGGGTTAAAAAGAAACTCTCACCCACGAGCACCGATAGCCGATCCAAAATGCGCTGCAGCTGTTCAGGGGGTTGTCCGGTGGAAATACTTCCTAAGGCTCGAATGGCAGCGAGACGGAGCGGTTGTGGGGTTCCTGCTTCGGTATAGGTCAAAATTAAATCGAGGGCTGCAGTGGAGGTTTTCATTTGGCTAAGGGCACCAATGGCTCCAGAGCGCACCACCTCATTCCAGCCTGCCCGGTCTTTGAGAACCGATTTAAAGAGCTTGATGACCTTGGTCTCTTTGGGTTTAGTGGTTAGGGTGGAGGATGCGATCGCACCCACGGCTCGTAATGCACTAGCTTCCACGTAATAACTGGGGTCACCCTTTTCAGCCAGAGGCTTGATGGCTTTGTAGCTCTCGTCCGTTTTAAAGGTCGCCATGGCTTCTACCACTGCCCGTCGGACTCTGGCATCCTTGTCCTTAAGACCTGGCTTGAGGGCGGTCAGTACCTGATCGAGCTTAATCTGAGCTAACTGCTTTGCCACTTCGACCCGCATGCCCCAGAACCCATCAGTAGTCAGGGCTTCCCCTAAACTTTTAATGACTTCTAATCCGCCTTTTTTCGCCAAGGCCTGGGCCGCATAAATTCGAGAGAGGGGATCGGGGTCCTGTTTAAGCTGAGCCTTCAGCTCAGGCACCGGGTATTCGAGGGTGACCTGCTTGAGATAGTGATTGCCTTGATCGAAGCTGATCAGAAGTGGTTTTTCAGGGAGGCCAAAGTAAAAGCTCTGCTCCTGCTCATGGACACGAACCGTAAAGGCTTGAAACTCTATGGGTTGCTTGCCTCGGTCAAATCCAAAGGCAATGGGCAGATTCAAATCAAATAGTTCTTTTGCACTATTTTTGTCTTTTGGATCCACCTGGGTTTGGGTCACTGTTACCTTGGCCATCTTATGATCGGCATCCCAGCTATAGCCCAATTTATATTCGGGATGGCCGCCCCGATAGACATATTGATCAAACAAGAAGAGCAGATTGCGACCGGTGGCTTTTTCAATTGCCCGCAGTAAGTCAATGGTCTCTACGGTTTTGTGGGCATTGTCCTGAACAAAGGTATGGATGGCTCGCCAAAACAGCTCATCGCCTAACTCTGCCCGAATCATATGATAGATACAGGCCCCTTTCTCGTAGAGATGGCGGTCATATAGCTCAATGGCTTCTCGGTAGACATGGGTGACCACGGGGCGACGATAGCGATTGCTATCCTCGTTGAAATAGTTACGGGCTTCGTTCAGCCGATAATAGGCAGCATCCTCAGCCCCATATTCATGGTTGGTCCACATCACTTCGGAATAGGAGGCCATGCCTTCCTTGATCCAGGCATGGGACCAATGCTTGATCACCACTAAATCCCCAAACCACTGGTGGGCTAATTCATGGGCCACCAGACTTTCTGCAGAACGATTATCAAGGGCAGCCCGCTCATCCAATAAGCAGCGATCTGTCAGCAGGGTAGTGGAGGTATTTTCCATACCGCCGAAGATAAAGTCATCAACGCAGACCTGGGCGTATTTGGGATAAGCGTAGGGATAGCCGTAGTATTCGCTAAAAAACTCAATCATGCGGGGCGTTTTGCCCATGGTGAGCTGGGCCTGATCTTCCCGCCCTTTCTCCACATAATAGGTCACGGGTTTGCCTTGCCAATCATCAATGATTTCTGCAAACTCGCCGACCGCTAAGGTCATTAAATAGGTGGGATGTACCTGCCGCTGGAGCCAATGGTAGATTTTCTGTTTGCCATCCACTTCGGTTTCAATCAGCTCTCCATTGGAGATGGCCATAAAGGCTTTGGGCACCCGCACCCGAATTTCTGAAGTGGCAAGCTGACCGGGGTAGTCAAAGCAGGGAAACCAAAACCGAGAGTCTTCATCTTCCCCTTGGGTCCAAACCTGGGTGGGTTTGTCAGGATAATGCTCATCGGGCTGGACAAAGTAAAGACCGCGTTGGGGCTGGTGTACGGTGTATGCGATCGCAACCGTAAATACTTTCCCCACTGTGGTTGGCTGTTTTAAATGAATCTGTAACTGTTCACCGTCATAGTCAAAGAGCTGTTTGGTGCGGCCAACCTTGACGCCTTCGATCTGCAAATCGACCGCATCCAACACCAAGGTCTCAACCCCACTGCGCACCGGGTTTAATCGAATCTGACAGGTGCCGCTAAAGGATTGGGCAGGAATGTCTAGGGCTAGATCCAGAAAAATATGCTCGACTTGGCCGGGGCGATCGGGATTGTAGTGAGGCCGTGCCCCTGCCGTTTCAAAGGACTTGTGCTTCTTAGTTTCAGAATCAAAGAAAAGATGGGACATCACATTACCTGCTGAGGACGGTGCTAGCTGAAGAGAATTGCCAGCAATGATTGGCTCTCGATCCAGCGTAGCGCTTTATCAGGAACTTAAGGGTTGAAGGCTCCATAAAAGTCCCTGTAGCATCATTTACGGGGTGCATAGATGGTCTGAAGTTAGGGTTGGTCTCTACATCCATCTTGGAAGTATTATCCCCCAACCGCCTCTGGACCCCATATAACTGGGCATCCTAGGATTAGTGCGCGATCAAAATGATTTGAACTCTCTAGATAACCGTTGTCATTCTCAGACCCTCAATCACTGTGTGGCTGTGGGGGTGGCGGCTTTACTGGTCAGCTGTCAATCTACACCCCAAACCTCACCGAATCTGCTCGAAAGCCCTGCTTTTTCTCAGCCTTCTTTGGCCGCGTCCATTGCCCAAGATTCTGTATTGGTTCCAGAGCAGTATTTGCAGCGGTATCAACATATTCCTGATGCAGAGGCATGGCGGCAAGATCTCTACGAACGAAAAGATTTTGCCAAGATTGAAACACGGGTCAACGAGTATTTACGGGCCGAAAGACAGGACGAGCATAAGTCTGGCTTTTTGATACGTCTGTATAGGACCCTTGGCAAATTTCCCAATCCCAAAAATGAATATACGTCCCAAGACAAGCAAGATTATCTCCATCAAACAGCTGTTTTGCAGGAATGGATGGCCGCTTACCCGACCTCCCATATTCCTTATCTGATTCAGGGAGAATTGCATGTAAACTACGCCTGGAAATTCCGAACGGGGCAAGTCGCTCGTAAGGTCACGGAAGAAGGATGGCAGTTATTTCACTACTACCTCCAAGAAGCAGCCGGTGATTTTAGCGTCGCTAGTCAACTCAATCCGAATGATCCGAATATTTGGAACGAACTCCTGCACCTGGCTGCTAGAACAAACCTAGATCCCTACACCCCAGAGTATTTCTTTGAACAAGGCCTGAACGCGAATCCCTCCCATTTAGGACTGCATACGACTTATCTGCAGACCCTATATCCCCAATGGGGGGGGAGCCAGAAAAAAATGTTGGCATTTGCCAGAGCAGCGTACAAGAAGGGACAAGCTACCCAAAAGCCGATGCTGGGCAATGTTCTGCTTTTGGCAGCCCGAGAAATAGATCGGGATGATGCTGTTCATCCGATCACCTGGTCAGAAATACAAACGGTCTATCAAGATATTTTTGCCCAATATCCTGATTACCTCCGCATGAGGTATTACTATGCCCATGATGCATTAGAGAGAGAAAAATTCGATGTAGCGATCCAGCAATTTGAAATCATTGGCGATCGGTGGACGACAAATACCCTTTGGGACGATCTCAATGAATTCCACCGTTCTCGTGTCTATGTCTACTTCAAAGAGGCGGTTCAACTGTATAAGCTATAGATCTTCAGAAAAGCATCCGTGGTTTTAGCGACACTACATCTTCATTAAATATAGTAACTAGCTCCTGATACTCTTAGCTCTGGCAAGGATTTCAAGATTATCAGAGGTCATCCAGTATGCTCGCACAATTCAAACTGCGCTTTACCCAATCAACACGCAAAAAGATTGAAGCTAAACTGCGCCAGGCATACGGGAGTCAGAATTTACGTCTGGTCAAACGTATTAGTGCTTTATTGCAGCTTGGTCAAGGTGGTTCAGTGGCACACAGCAATTGTAAATTCAAAATTTTGGCAAGCTAGGTTGTAGTCGTTGAGGATGTATTCATACACTTGCAGAGCCCCAGACGATGAATGAAGGTGTTCTAAATTTCCCTCTCTTACTGCACTGGCTACATCAGCTCATTGAGCACCTCGATGATCCACGTCAACCCAGTAATGGCACCAAATTTAGTCTCAAAGATATTGTATTAGGCGCATTTGCTGTCTTCTTTATGCAATGTCCTTCGTTTCTGGAGTACCAACGCCATGTTCATAGTCGTCATGGTCGTGACAACGCCCAAGCCCTCTTTGAGTTAACAGAACTCCCCACGAGCAACCAAATCAAGAATGTTTTGGACTTGATCGCATTTCGTCTTCTGTTTCCCATTTTTTATCAAATTTATAGCGTTCTCCTACGACGAGGTTATCTAGAGCAATATAAGGTTCTAGGTGGACACCTGTTGGTAGGGCTAGACGGCAGCGAGTATTTTTCCTCAAACCGGATTTGTTGCGATCAGTGTTCTACCAAAACCCATCGGGATGGGAGTGTCACCTATACGCACACCGCCGTGTTGCCCGTCCTCGTTTGTCCGGAAATTGAACATGTCATTTCTCTGGCCCCAGAGTTCATTCGTCCTCAAGATGGTGCGGAGAAACAGGATAGTGAAACCGCTGCGGCCAAACGGTGGATCAAGGGGCATGCTCAAGGGTTTGACGGAGCCAAGATTACGGTTCTTGGCGATGACCTCTATAGCCGTCAACCGATGGTGGAGACTTGTTTAGAGGATGAGTTGAACTTCATTTTTGTCTGTTTGCCCTCCTCCCATCCAGAGCTATATGAATGGGTAGAGTATTTAGAAGGTATTGGAGATGTTGAGCATCTAGAGACTCGGGGCTGGAACGGTCGCTATCATGAAATTTGTCAGTATCGCTATTACAATCGCATCCCCCTGCGTGAGGAGCTACCAGCAGTGATGGTCAACTGGTGCGAAGTCTCTGTTACTCGTGCTGCTGATGGAAAGACTATGTATCACAACGCGTTCATTACTCACCATTTCATCAATGACCAAAGTGTGGCCGAGATTGTCAGTGCTGGACGTGCCCGATGGAAAGCGGAGAATGAAGGACACAATGTCCTCAAAACCAAGGGCTATCACTTAGAACATAATTTTGGTCATGGTCAGAAGAACCTTGCTGCTGTGCTATTGGTACTCAACCTGTTGGCATTCTTATTTCATACCGTCTTGCACTTGGTGGACTCCACTTATCAACGCATGCGAAAGCAACGGGGAACCCGACAAGGCTTTTTTCACGATATTCAGACTTTGACCAAATACTTGCTCTTTGAGAGTTGGGAGCATTTGCTCCAGTTTATGTTGGATGATCCAGAGCCTCGAATAGCAGCCGATACCTCATGAAATATTGAATTTACAATTGCTGAGTGGCACAGGTAGCTGAAACATTGGCACTAGGCGAACAAACGATCAGGGATTATCTGCATGCATTTCTAAAACGAGGTATCGCTAGCTTTAGATACAAAGCGTCTCAAGGACGTCGCAGCAAACTCACTCCACGGCAACGACAACAGCTCAAGTCATGGATTAAAGCAGGTCCGCTCAAAGCTGGATACGAGTGTGGTTGTTGGAGTGCATTAATGGTTCAAGACCTGATTGCGAAACGCTTCAATGTTTCCTATCATCCCCATTATGTGAGTACTCTACTGAGGAACTTAGGCTTTTCATTTCAAAGAGCACGGTTTGTTGCAGCTCATCTCAATGAAGCCAAGCGACAAGAATGGATGACACACAAATGGCCTGAGATTTTGCGTTTATCAGCAGCCAAAGATGCCCTAATTTTATTTGGGGATGAGGCCAGTTTTGCGCAGTGGGGGTCGTTAAGCTACACCTGGAGTCTTCGTGGAGACCAGCCAACATTGCCCACCAGTGGTAAACGGAAGGCTTACAAGGTGTTTGGATTAATTGATTATCATTCTGGTCAGTTCTTCTATCAAGGTCAGACGGGACGCTTCAATTCTGAAGGGTATACTGCTTTTCTAACTCAAGTACTCCAGCAGACTCACAAGCATATTATTCTCATTCAGGACGGGGCTAGATATCACACCAGTAAAGCAACTAAGCAGTTCTTTGACCAGCAATCCGCTCGCCTTACTCCTTTCCAATTACCCACATATTCTCCTGACTTCAACCCAATTGAATTCTTGTGGAAGAAACTCAAAAAACGCAGCACACACCTACGGTTCTTCAAGCAATTTGATGACTTAGTTCAGCAGGTCGATGAGGGGCTACTGTACTTTAGTCAGACTCCCAATGAAATTACTGTCTTAATGGGCAAATATTGCAAAACCTTGGGTACACAAGCTGCCTAGCTAATCACGGATCTTTATCTGTAGATCTATAGCGACTCAGCAACATTATCAGGGGAATGAAAGCAAGGAGCAAGAGCTAGGCGCTGAATCTGAGAAAATGGTCTTGAAGGCGATTGAATTATGGCCTCAAGCCCCAGGATATCTATTCTTAGCTGGAATTTATGGGAATATCTACAAAGATATTCCTCAAGCCATTGATTTTGCCCATCAAGCTTTGGCTCTAAACCCCTCCCCATCTGAACGGGAGTATGCAGAAGATTTTATTCAGAAAGCGCAAGGTCTTCTGGCAACCCAGCGTCGATAGGTCACGCTGACTTGCTGAGCTATCGGTTGGTCACGAGGGGAAGGGCCAGCTCTTGCAGGTGAAGACTGAATAGAAAACGATTAGCAGGAGTGCACGAGTAAATATCACCGGGTTCTTTGGCCAAGGGAGACTAAGACATTCAGCTTCCATAAGGGAACCCCTGCTCTCTGGGCGGCGGCTTCACGACTATACCCTCGACGGAGTAGTTTAATCGCGTCTTGAGTTTTATTCCAGGTTGACCCATTGAGCACAATCTTACGGTTTTGGCGGGCCACCACTAACCCACGGGTGACCAACTGAGCTTCCTTCAGGGCAGCCTGGGAATATTTTGGCTTAGCACTACTCCTGACCGCTACGGGAGGACGAGGTTGAGAAGGACGACTGACCACAGGCTTGCTTACAGGTCGACGGGGACGAGTCGCCCTAGGTGGGGTTTGTCGGGCGGGTAGCGGAGGCAGAGGATTTTGCCGTAGCACTGCAGGTTCTGGAGAGAATGGGGGAGGGTATGCAGCGATAAAAGGCAAGGGTGGTGCCGGTTTGACTTTTGCGGCTTGTTTGGGCTTAACCTGGGCAACGGGCGGTTTGGGTCTGTTGGTCGGCGCTTTGGCAACCGTGCCCCCAATCGCCACGGTTTGTAGCACTTGTTTGCCATTCAGGTCGGTGGCTTGCAGGGTAATTGCCCCTGGCTGTTGGGGGTTGAGCTGGTACTTCATCGAGCCTGATGCGGGTATTTTGCCGGGGCTAGGCAAAATTGCAACGCTGGGATTATTGCCACCCTCTACTTTCCAAGTTAACTTCACATGATCTTGGCCTGGCTTTAAAACAAATTGTGCAGGTGCTTTTTGACCATTGATTAGAAAGCTGGCAATTCTTAGATTTTTAGCCTGTACGTTCATCGGCCCAATAGTTTTGGACAGGGTGAAAGGTTGCTGCTCTTGTTGGTAAGACGCGGTGATCTTGAAAAAATATTGTCCGGGTTTGCGAGCAGCCGTTGGTACCTTTTGACAGGTCAACGTAGGCGTAAAGCGACAATATTTGGTCAGGGTATCAGGAAGCTTGCCATTGACTAATTGATACCGTTGTAACAAAGCCGCCTCGGCATTGTTAGCGTCGACGGTCATAATCTGTAACTCTGTCAGTTGGCTAGGGTTGGCAATTTCCCAGTTCAGCTGAATCGGGCCAGATGGAGCGGAGGCCACGGGACCTGAAGTCGATGTGTTGGCCCTAGAGGCTGGTGCATAAAAGCGGGTAATAAGCGGTACAGCATTGGGTTTGAAGGCAATTAGACTAGTGATTTGGGTTGCCATCGGCTCGCTGGCATTGTCACTCGAAAAAGCCTGTACCTTGAACTGGTATTGGCCTGGATTGGTCGTCCCTGTTGTAATGCCAGTACATTTTAAAGCGCCAGTTTCGGGCTGATCAGATTGACAGAAATTGGAGTTTTGACTGGGGGTGCTCCGCTGTAATTCTTTCGGAATCCCCTCATCAAATCGGAAAGTCTTGGCCACTTCAGATTGGCCTTGGTATTCCCGAAGAATCACTAACTTTGCAAGCTTCTGGCTATTCTTGATGGTCCAGCTGAGCTGAATATCTTTTTGTCCGGTTTGGGGGACAACCGTTTGACTGGAGCGGAGGGCTGCGATGGCAGGGTCAGTGGGTTGACGCCAGAGGAACTGCCACAACAGAGCAGAAGATGTGCCTAAAGCCAAGAGTAACAGCCCGAGAAGTTTGAGGCCGTGGGAGCGAGGATATGGCTGCCATACTACCCCTGCTTGGGCTAGTAATTGCGGTAGCGGGATGCCATTGGTATCTTGCAAATCCACTTGGAATTGGAATTTGCGGCCCTTCCCGAGCCATGGTCTGAGCCACCACCGTCGAGGCTGAACTATGAGGTCCACCTTGCCTGTCTGATCAGGACCCAGATCGAGTTGGAGAGGCTCGGCCTTGAAGGTCAGGCCATTCCGAGCAGGCAATCCTTTAGGCTGCACCGTCAAAACTCTTTCAAATCGAGACGTATTGGTAATCAATAGTTGGTATACACCAACGCCATCCTTAATAAAGGTCAGATCTGGCGTGAGCATGATGTCAATATCATCTGCCACTAGAAATTGCAGATACACTTGGTCTTCCCAGAGAATCTCCCCCTCTGAAGAGACTAGTTGCAGCTTAAGCTGATGCTGGCCAATGGCGGCAACTTCAGTGGGGTGAATTAACACCTCGATTTGATTGTGATGGCCCTGTTCGGCACTCATGGCGGGTGCACCTAGGGTGTAGCAGTCTGAGGATAATTGACTTCCCTTAAGCTGATAGTCTCGCCCCTGACTTGCAATATTTTCTACGGTGATGGTGATCAGTAGCTTGGTGCCTAACTTGAGTGCATAGGGCTGATCTACTGCCGTAACCGGTGCAATCGTAACCTTAGGGGAAGTCATGGGTGAGTCTCTTCGCAGAATTAGAAAGGGGTGTTCGTCAACCTAATAAGTTGAGCAAAGTCTATAGAAACTTTAATGACACTTGTAGAAGAAAAGCAAACTGCATTCATTGAAATCACTGGTTGAATACAGGGTAGCGTTTCGGTAAAAAAATGGTGTTTGCAGACGGGCTTAAGTAATGCCAAATTTATTGAATGGTGGTCTGCTGTGGGTCTACTTCACTCGCCTTGATATTACCGTAAGGGAGATGGACCTGTCAGCCGTAGGATCTAGTGTAGAAGGCACTTAAACTATGAACTTTAATTATGTTAATCAAGGAATAAAGCCAGGATTGATGTTCAAGACATTCTAAATGCTTGTCCTGGATCTATAGAGTCAAACTTCAAGGGATATGGGCACAAAAAACAGTGGGTAAGAAAACTCACCCACCGACATCACACAAAAGATAATCTTAAAAGAAAAGCCAATATTGGCTGGAATATAACGATCTACTTGCTGGAAGGATTACGAGTGGTGTCACTCGAAATGAAACCAAAGAAGAACAGGGAAATAACGAAAATAATCCAAGCGTAGGTAACGAATTTGAGGATTGCCATAGGAACCTATATTACCGGTAGAATAGACAGCAATTAAAACTTAATCTTTATTATCATATCGAATTCCTGCCATCTAATCGAGTCAAAACTTTTTGAAAATAAGACTGAATAGAAGGCTGCAGCCGCTTCCATGCCCACCCCAAGGCGCTTTCAAGCCAGGCAGTGATGCGATCTAACCCAGCTAGAATTCGTTCTAAAGGGTGTTTTTCATAGCCCACCATCACGGCATCTACTTCAATTTCGATGGAGCCATCTTGGGTATAGATTGTTGCTGGAGAGGCAGTCGTTTCTAACTGCTGGGATACTTCAGTAGCCAAGATCGGAGACCCAGGGATTGATGCTGTTGTATTTGCTGGCGAAGCTGTAGGTATTTTTTCGCTATACAGGTCAGCCCAGGATAGCGTTGAGAACGCTTCGTTGGGTGAGGGGGCAGACTGTTGTGGGGCTTGAGCTGCGGGCTGGCCTTGGGTGGGTTGAGGTCGTCCCAATAAGGCCGCCATTGCTGATCGTAAGGTACTGGGAATCCAGGTTGCAGCATACCGGACTGGATGTTCAGGGGGCTGTCCGCCTAAAGTCGGGTCTTGACTGAGAATGCTAAGGCTAGGCTGAAGTTGAGACTGCTGCTGTTTCCAATGTTGAACGACATAGTCCGACAGGTCCGTGGCGGTAGGTCCCATGACTTCCCAAGAGGTGGTCTCCCAAGATGAGATCGCACCGTCTAACATCTCAATGGCATCTTGGGTCAGTTTCGGGGTCAGCTGATCCAAGGTCGCTGCCAATCCCTGGGGTAAGGATAACGGTAGCGGGTATGAGGCTTCATCTCCTGGCAAGGCCAAGGCTTCCTGAAATAAATTGGCTTTTGCCGCCATGGGCCCTGTTTGCATCCAGGCCATAGCTTTGCGGAAGGCTCTAACGGGAGGCAGCATTTGCGATCGCGTTTTTGGCATCGGCAACTGCCGGAAGTCTGTTTTCGCAAGGTGCTGGAAATCTTTGCTGAGTCGCTCTTGTCGTCGATAATTGGCTAACTCCCACGTCATCAGCTTGTGCAATTCTCGTTGCTGGGCAGGGGTAAGAACATCGATGGCCTCATTATCAGGCGTCACCAGGGATACATGGGTCGATTGCAAATCACAGGCAATCCCCTGAATTTTGACCGCTGGTTCTGAGGTAATGCCTAACCAACGAGTGGCTTTGTTGTGGAGAGGATTTCGCTCTGCCCAGCGTTGTATCCACTTCTGATACCGGACTCGAATCGTCGGACGTCGGTGAGAGAGGCCTTCAATCTGAACAGAAAATTGAGGTTCTTCAGCCCATGCGTCGTCTTCTGCGTCTTCGTCCAGTTCAGATTCGAGGGTATCAATTTGAATAGCCGCTAGTACATTGCGAATGGGGCCATCTGCATTGCTCGCAAGGCTATCTTGACTCGGATCGGTAACAGCCTTCAGCAGTCGCTGGCCCTGTACATCTCCCTGACGGAGGGCTTGTTGGGTAAAGCGGGAAACTTGAAATAATAAATAGATAGGGTACAACCCCATCTGCATCCCCCAGAGGCTGGTGACTTTAGCCTGGCGTAAATTCCGTTGCCATTGCTCCGTCAACTCGCGGGACTGTTGGAGGATGAGATTAAATAATCGACTCTGGTAACGGCTTTCCGCTGTCATAATTTCAGTGAAATCCTTACTCTCGCCAGGGAGGGTTGCCCACTTATTGTAAGCTCCAATGTTTCTCTCTCTGGTGTAGGCAATCTCTTAATGAATTAACGTCATATTCATAGAGATGAACCAGAGAAGACCATTGAGGTAGTATCTGTGTGGTCCCCCTAGGAATCGCTATGGCCCATTCCCAACATCTACTCAAAATCCCTACCCAAGGGAAATCTTTCTATAACATCACTCAGCAAGTGCAGTCTGTGGTGGCTGAATCCGGGATGTCCATGGGACTTTGCACCTTGTTTCTTCGCCACACTTCAGCCAGCTTGGTGATTCAAGAGAATGCGGATCCAGATGTCCTACGGGATTTAGAAACGTTTTTAGCGCGAATTGTCCCAGAAGGTCCCCACTATCGCCACAGTACCGAAGGCCCGGATGACATGCCAGCTCACATCCGTACGGCTTTGACTCATACCTCGGAATATATTCCGATTCGTCAAGGTCGTTTAGCCACAGGAATTTGGCAGGGCATCTATGTCTGGGAGCATCGTCAACATGGCTCAAACCGGGAAGTGATTGTGCATTTATCGGGGGAATAACCCTCCCTTTGTATCTTCTTGAAGGCTAGGTGGTTCAAGGCGTTGAGCCTATATCTGAGAAGGTGAACCTACATAAAACTAAATAATTCTTTACAATACAAGCGGTAACCCTATTGTTCTCGTCATCATGCCCCTGCTTTCACTTTCTGGGCAACGGCCCACCTCTTTAGGTCTCAAGAAAAATCAACTCACGCCTTGTCCGAACACACCGAACTGTGTGTGTAGCCAAGATCCCGATCCGGGGCATCAGGTCGACCCCCTCACCTTTGAAGGTGCTCCCAAAGACGCATTTACCAAGCTCAAAACCATCTTGGCCGACACGGGGAATGCAGAAATTATTCAGGAAACCCGGAACTACATCTATGCCGAATTCACTAGCGGCTTGCTGGGATTTGTGGATGATGTGGAATTTTACCTGGATAGCCGGGAAAAAGTGATTCAAGTCCGTTCTGCATCTCGTTTGGGTAAGTCAGATTTAGGGGCTAACAAATCTCGCATTAAATCCATCCAAAAAAAGCTGAAGAAAGCTTAGAGCTCTATTCCTAAGTTCTCTCGCTAGCCAGCAAACGCATCAGGAAAGGCTTGCCATACCTGCTGAATCATCTGACGCAGGGCTTGGTGGGCTTTGCGATCGCGTTCTGAAACGACCTTAGGATCTTCTTGATCCTGAGGTTTTTCCGTATGCATTTGGAGTAGAAACGGGAGGACTTCATCGTCCATTGCGGGCCGGAAGAACCGGGAAGGCCATACTAAATCTGCGCAGTTCTGGAGGCGAAAAGAAAACAGGCCCTGAGCTGGATGAGCGGGTTCTGAACTCTGGGTGGTGAGTTGTAAAAATAAGGGCCGAACCCACGATCGTTGCCGAGCTTCAATGGTCTGGATGACCTCAGCGTACAAGTAGCTGCCTTGGTGCTCTAAGCAGACAATTTCGTAAGAGGTCGCATTGGAGCTAGATCGGTCAATCATGGTTGCAGGGTTGCGATCGCATACTGTTAGTCTATCCCTGAGATAGAACTCCCGACTAGGGGGAATACCGATTAAGAACACACTATGGGACAGTAGTTGCAAGATCTCCTACCCAAGAACCGTCATGACTTCTAGCATTCTTGCCGCATTTATCTATGGTATTTTTACTCTGCTTGGCGGAATTATGGGATATGCCAAGAGTCGGAGTCAGATCTCGTTGATTTCGGGTTGTTTTTCGGGCATGTTGCTGTTATCGGGGGCCTTAGCTGCCTTAAAAGGAAATGCTTGGGGACTGATCCTGGCGATGGTGGTTACTGCTCTTTTAATTATTGTATTTATTGTTCGGTGGCTGAAAACTCGTAAAGTGATGCCTGCTGGATTGATGGTGGGGCTGGGTGGCATTGCCCTTGCCGTGATGATCCTTGGGCAATAACCCTAGGGACGACTGAACGGTTATCTCTGATACCCTTTGGCCTTAAACGAAGGCTAATTTATATTCTCTTGTAGCTGAAAGTTCTCTCCCATGGAGAGGGTGGGCAACCTATGGGCGAAGGATTGATGATGGGCTCTCAGGGTTGAACTAGTCAGTAATGGCAAACCATGGATGGTTGTGTTGCTGGTCTTGGCGTGACTGAACACTCAGAGCTCAGGGAACATACAGTTTGAAAGGATTTGCCCATGCTCTTAACTCAGCGCAAACGGAAAAAGAAAGTTTGGCTTGGTGAACTACTGGTTCAGAAAGGATTGATCAGTCCAGCTGAATTAGCTCACGCCCTAACTGAACAGCGACAGACTCATCTAAAGCTTGGTGAAATCCTGATTCAGCAGGGATTAATTAGCCATCAGCAGCTGCAACAAGTGCTCAATGAACAGCGGTGGCGTAATGTCGTTACGGCTGTATTACTCTCCGTGAGTGCATTGGTCGCTGATTTGCCCCGTCTTGTCTATAGCCAACCGATTCCTTACCACCGATCCAATTCGACGGTGATCACTCCTGATTCTGTGAGTGCAGGAAATTCTCCCAAGGCAATGGGGGGAGCACGGTTACCCAAGCAGCCGAGTCATAATCCCTATCAGGCACCCTTGCAAGCCTATGCGACGGTAACATCTCCCCTACGGGGCTTTTGCCATCCATTGAAGGGACAAGGCCATCTAAGCCAGGGAATTAGAGGCCAAACCCATCGAGGACGAATGGAATATGCCTATGATTTAGCGGTGAATATTGGCACTCCTGTCTATGCAATGCGGTCCGGTAAAGTGATCGCGATTCGTGATTACTATCCCGATAATGGCGGTAGTCAGTCTAAATCTTCTCGTTTTAACTATGTTTGGCTCGAGCATGATAATGGCTACCGTTCTGCCTATATCCATTTGCAAAAGAAATTTAATCGGAACGTTAATCTCAAAATCGGACAGTGGGTAGACGCTCAACAATTGATTGGCTTCAGTGGTAATTCGGGCTGGAGTTCTGGTCCTCACTTACATGTCGAAGTTCAAAAACCTGAACGGGCTAAACCGTTTGCTAAGAAGTTTTCCAAGACCGTCCCTTTCGAGATTGCTGGGTATTGTCCTACTGCCCGATTTGCTCCCTAATCTCAGTCGACGATAAAATAACTTTATCCAAAGGGAAGATTACGGTTTCCCCTAATGCTCTCCCCTAGGTGCATCGAGGAGAAAGCGGTAACATTAGTACATATACCGCTACCCGTTACCTTTCGAAGGACATCACATTTAATCATGGGATTTTTTGATTCTGATATTGTGCAGCAGGAGGCAAAGCAACTGTTTGAGGATTATCAATCCCTCATGCAGTTAGGGGGCAGCTACGGCAAGTTTGATCGGGATGGCAAAGTGCTCTATATCGAGCGCATGGAAGAAATGATGGATCGTTATCGCGTTTTTATGAAGCGCTTTGAGCTGTCCGATGACTTTATGGCCCGCATGACGGTCGAGCAACTCCAAACTCAGCTAGGGCAGTTTGGTATGACTCCCCAGCAAATGTTTGACAATATGAATCGGACCTTAGAACGGATGAGGCAAGATGTTGAATCCAATCCCTATGGGTAAATAAATATGAATTGATCTCAGGATTCTTTGCCCATATAAGGGAGAGGGGCCTGTTCGGGTAGATTGTCTGTAGTACTTTGGATGGACGGGCCATGAGTCTACTGACAAATCTCAACGGTGTAATCGCTGCATCGGCGACGGTTTCCGTTTTAGATCGCGGTTTTTTGTATGGAGATAACATCTACGAAGTGGTGCGAACGTTTCAGGGTCGCCATTTCGGATTGCAAGAGCATCTGGATCGTCTACGACAGTCTGCGGCTTATCTATACATCGATGTGCCGTGGAGCGATCAGCATATTCAAGCAGAAGTGGAGCGCACTCTCCAACAAGCGACCTGGCAAGAGTCCTATATTCGCATTGTGGTCAGTCGGGGAACCGAGACTAAAATCAGCCTCCAACCTAGTCCTGGGCTGCAGCCCAGTTTACTGATTGTCGCTTCAGAGATCTCACCAGAGCCCATCTTGTCAGAAAAAGGAATACACCTGGTGATTGGCGAGCGGCGTCGTAATGATCGCCAAGCCCTGTCTCCAGCTGCTAAAACAGGCAATTATCTCAACAATATTTTGGCGTTACTGGAAGCTCAGCAGCAGGGGGCTGAAGATGCGCTCATGCTCAATCAGCAGGGGGAAATCACCGAAGCTACCACTAGTAACCTCTGGGTTGTTCGAGAGGGGGTGGTTCAAACTCCACCCCCGGAAGTGGGAATTTTGAAGGGCATTACCCGTCATTTTTTGTGGCAGATTCTGCAAACCCATGACATTCCCTGTGAGGAAGTCATTCTCAAGCCAGAGGACTTATGGTCAGTGGAAGAAGCATTTTTGAGCTCTTCTGTGCGTTTAATGATGCCCGTGAATCAAATTAATCAGTATCAACTCCCCCAATGTCCTGGAAAAATAACGCGATTTTTATGGGGTGAGTTTTTGCACTTAATGGCTCAAGAGGGTCATGCCGTTGCTAAGAATACTGAAAGTGTAAGGGTTTAATCGGAAGGATTTTTTGCTGTTTTAGGAGTCGCTGCTGCCCCCCAGCGCTGAAGAAATGTAGGATCTTTGTACATTCATTACATCATCGGATTAGTCCTATGTCACTGCTTTTAACTGATTTTGACCAGTGGTATGACCAGTTTGTAACTGCTTCTCCTAAACAACAGCATGAATTGTTGGTAGATGCGCTTTCAGAACCTATTCCATCTGACTATGCCGAAGAGATTGATCTAATTGCTAGTGTTCTCGATGTGTTCGATATGCTGATCCGCCAAAACTTAACGGATCAAGCAATTCAGTTGACCACTCTTTTGCAAAAACATCATTCTGAGATTTACCAGCGTGAGTTTCAATATTTTGATGGTCAACTGCTTCAATATTCTCTATTCCACCAAGCTTGGCAACAAGTCCAAGAGTATCTCTCGCGTTTTCGAGATCATCCGGTCCAGAGTATTGATCAACTCATTTCAGTTCTCGATAATTTAAGGCTGCATGGTGCTACAGATTTAGCTGTAAATTTGTGCAGAGCCACTTACAAAATGGTTGCGACTTCCTCCCAATTAATAAGTGGGGCTGAATGGGACCTGGGCGTTGTTGTCATTATGGATTTATTCGAACAGGCCCACCATCAACTGCAGCAAGGAGAAACTGTTGACTGGAGTAAGGTGGGGGCTGATGCAGCTAAATTTGGCTTTGAGAATACCCCTAAAAAATGCCAAGAAGTTGAAAAACACTTGACCGAAGATTGGCAGGTTAGCCCAGACGTAAAAAAAGCGTTTAAACAAGATCGAGGTCTTATTCTGCGCCATTTGCTATTAGAGTTTTGTCGATACATGTATTGCCAACAGCAAATGAGTTTTGTCTGCAGTGAGTTGATTTGGAGTACGGTCCTTGACTGCTGCAATCATCAAGATCGTCCCAAAAAACAACTCACCCAACCTGATAGTTATTTCTCCATTTCACAACAGGCGCTTGATAAATATGTAGGCCAATTGGTGGGTGGTCTATTATCAATGCGACAAGCTCAGGGATTTGCAGTTTTATGGGGCATACCTTATGTGTATAAGTTTTTGCTAGACAAACAAATCATCCGAGAGGAGACTTATCATCAGGCATTTAAGGCAACTACTGCATTGAAGGGATTCTTAATCAAAGGATTTCAGCAATCCTTGTGGCAATACAATTTTGTACATGTCTGGCAACGACCTGCTCAAGTTTCGGCAGAAGAATTTGCTTCAGAAACTGAACAGTTTGTAAAGAGTGCTGAGCAAGTTGAACCGTTAAGTGAAGAGCCTCAAGAGCGCTCTGATTTTAGTTTTCTCCATAAAACGCCTAAGCAGGAAGTCTTTGGGAAAGCTGAGTCATCCTCTTCTGGGGGCCAAAACATTTCTCAAGCAACAAAATCTACTCAGCCGCCACAACCTATCTGGGAACCTCCTAAACCTCGCAAATCTCCTTTACAAGAAGCGGCTAAATTATCATCTAAAGGGAAGAAGGGGAAGTCTAAAAAGTCTAATAAGGGATTCAAGTCTTCCTCATAGATACGGATTGAAACCGGTCATCACCATGAAAGGCACATCAACCTAACAATGCTTGGATGGTCTGCTCGGTTGCTTGATAGGCTCCTTCACCAATGTGGTGATAGGTAATCACGCCTTCGCGCGAGGTCAAAAACAGATGGGGCCAATAGCGATTACGGTAGGCTTTCCAGGTTTGATAGTTGTTGTCCAACGGTACGGGATAGGCAATTTTGTATTCTTCTAGAGCCTTCTGGACATTGCTGGAATCATGTTCATATTTAAATTCAGGGGTATGCACACCAATCACTTGTAGACCCTGATCAGCATATTGCTGGTGCCAGCGGGTGATGTAAGGCAGGGTGCGTTGGCTATTGATGCAGCCAAAGGTCCAAAACTGCACAAGAACGACTTTCCCTTGCAGGTCAGCAACTCTGAGGGGATCGGAATTGAGCCATTGGGAAATGCCTTGAAATGGATGCAGGGCTTGTCCCAAATTCACATCATCTCGCTTGGCCCAAAGGGATGCGTTAGGGGTGGCATCAAAGGCGGCTACAGAACGATTTTGCGATCGCGGCAACAATGCAGCTCCAACAGCAGATGCTGCCCCTAACCCAAAGAGGGATAACAGTTTTCGCCGCTGAGGTTGAAAGAAGCTCATAATAATCGCTCAAGTTTCAGAATAGCTAGGGCTTATTCTACTAACCAATACTGAGAATAGACTGAGCAATGAGATAGAGACAATCATGGGTGGCAGTAGCAATCAAACCTAGCTCTGGTAAAGATTACAAGCAGATGTCAAATTCAGGAGCACTTTGGTCTAGACTAGCGGAGTCATAGGTTGTCACATGCGCTAGGAAAAACAGATGGGTACTCCTGCTGATGAATCTCTTTTAGTCTTATCCGTCGATATTGGCGGTAGTGGCATTAAAGCCATGGTGCTAGACGAAAGCGGTCAACCCGTCACAGAGCGGCAGCGTCTTGAAACCCCTTCCTATCCCAATCCACCTGCGGTTTTAGATGTGATTGCAGAACTTGCCAAAGAGCAAGGCAACTTCAACCGGGTCTCTGTGGGATTTCCGGGGGTGGTTCAAAATGGTGTGATCAAAACAGCCGTGAACCTCAATAAAGAATGGATTGACTACGACCTGGCGAAAAATCTGGGAGACCGTTTGGATACCCCCGTTCGTGTGGCTAATGATGCTGATATTCAAGGGTATGGGGCGATTTCAGGTCAAGGCGTTGAGCTAGTCGTTACCCTGGGAACTGGCTTTGGTTCGGCACTCTTTGTCAATGGCCACCTCGTACCCAATTTAGAAATTGCCCATCACCCTTTTATCAAAGACAAAACCTACGAACAGCAGCTAGGTCGTAAAGCCATGAAGAAAAGGGGCAAGAAAGCCTGGAACCGTCATTTAGCCCAAGCGATCAAGAACCTAGAACATCTGTTTAACTACGACAGGCTGTATATGGGAGGAGGCGAAACCAAGCGCGTCCAGATTGAACTACCCGACAATGTTGAAATTGTCAGCAATCGAGCGGGGATTCTTGGTGGAATTGCTCTCTGGCGAGATTAGAGCTGATTAGGGCTGGATTGCGGTTTTGAAGAATTTGTTGCTGTAGGGCCACAAAAATACATTAAATCGGCGACCCGCCAGTGTTTGCCGATGTTGATAGGTGTTTTGGGCAGAGAGGCTCGTGACTGCGTTTAGGCGGTCGGCTAACTTCATACAGTTGGCAAGGCTACTGGGGGTGTAACATTGCACGTCCACTTGATTGCAGCCACCGGACGGTAATTGCTTGGCTTGAAACGGCTGAATACTGCAGTAAATCGTCTTTGTGTACGCCTGGCGGAGTTTGAAAAAGTCTTTTTGAGAGTAGTGGGTAAAGTAGTGATCATCCACTTGCAGGCCATCGGTGTGGCGGGCCTCATGGACAAGCTGGGGTACCGTTAGGGAGCGCAACTGGGGGGACTGAATCCATACCACCGGCTTGAGCTGATGCTGCCGGGCCGCTGCGCTGACTTTTTGCTGCACCTGATCGGAAACATTGCGAAAATCGAGAAACACGACCTTGTACTGCTGCTGCTTAATTTTCGCCATCGCCTGGTTCAGGGTATTCGACGATACGTGGTAGCGAATTTGGGGCTGAGATAGCCAGGTTCCGGAAGGAGCGGCTTGGGCAGTTTGAGGGGCAAGGGCAAGAAAAGCAGTGCCAGCTAGAGCTGTCAGCAGAAATTTAGAGGTAGGCATTAACGGATGGGGATGAGTGAGGATGGAGGAATTCTTTTTCAGAATACCTAGAATAGATCAACTTAAGTGTGACATTGATCGCTGTGGCTAATTAATATAATACGACGAGAGAGAATATGCTGCCAAAGTTCCTCTTCTCTCTCCTGCCAAAAACTCACCTTAATCTGACTAACTGAAGCGCTGCTGGTGGGAAGACCAGGATTTGATGCGGGCTGGCGTTTTGAGAGAGGTGTTATCAGTCAGGAACGTTTAAGCGGAATGAACCCAGTGCTGCACATGCTGCAACTGGGGGGTTGCTCCCATCATTAGGCAAACCTGAGGTGAGTTTTAATGCCTCGATATTGAATCAGTTGCTGAGGTTGTTGTCTGGGCTCTCGCTCTTGCACCGTAGAGACGGGCTGCGTAACATTAATTGCCATTGATAGCCCCCGATAGGTACCTTGCAATACTTCGGAGGAAATAACGGTTGGGTTCGTTGTCACGGTATAAAAGTTATTCCGATATTTCAGTTGCATGATGTTCTTTCCTGGTTGTTGATTCAGATTCCAAGCCATTAAGCAAGATGGAGGATTGTGGTGACCCCTCGATATTTGATCACCTGCTCTTGCTGAGGTGCGACGGTAGGCTGAGCCGTAGGAATAGTAGTGGATAGCCCACGATATCTGCCTGTATATCCTTCGGGTGTGTTGGATTCGGTATTGATGAAAGAGGTGTAGGGGGTATTGCGGTATTTGAGTGGCATAGTTGCTGTTCTCCAGGGTGTTGATAAGCCTGAGTGGGTCTAAGTCGTTAACCTGATTCTCTGGGGAGTGCCCCTTAGATTCAGTGATGCTGATCCAAGGCTCACGTGACCGTAGTCACTGCAGTGCATTGCGCTGAAAAACTTTCTGTGAAGGGATTTCAATGATTTTGTGCTTGTCGATATTTATCCCTAGTGGATGGGGCATTTATGTTGTTGACGGGATACCCTTGACAGTCTGCCTCAACCCCTAAAATAAGTCTGGTGACCCTAGTGATAAACAGATTGAAAAAAGCGCTAAAGATACTGGCAGGGATACTCGCTTTGATGGCGATCGGAGTGGGGGGAGTCGTTGCTTGGCAATGGACCTTTATCCAACGAATGCTGACTTATCCAGAGAATCCCATTACAGGGGTGGATTGGTATGCTCCCATGGCGACGGTTGCTGGAGGGGATAGCCTACCCGTTCCTACCGCTCAACCCCAGTTATCCCAGGCTGCCTTGGAGCAAATTGAACAGTATGCCCAAGACCATCGTTCCTCGTCGCTCCTGGTGATGCATCAAGGTCAACTGGTGCTGGAAAAGTACTGGCAAGGGCATGACCAGGCGGCCTATACCAATTCCATGTCCATGGCCAAAACGGTGCTGTCGTTGCTGATTGGCATTGCGATCGCAGACGGTAGCATCGGTTCAGAACTGGACCCGGTTGCTCAATATATTCCTGAATGGGCCAACGATGACCGAGCCAAAATCACGATTGAAGATTTGCTGAGAATGCAGTCTGGTCTCCGGGATTATGAGATCGCTAACGATCCGTTTTCCGATATTATCCAGATTTATTTAGGTACAGATGCTAAATCGGCGGCTTTAAACGTCCCTGCGGAACGCCCCTCCGGCCAGGAGTTTGCCTATATCAATGCCAATAGCCAAATTTTAGGTCTGCTTTTGGAGCGAGCGACGGGCCAGGGTTTTGGTCAATACTTGTCCACCCAGCTCTGGCAGCCCATTGGTGCCCAAGACGCGCAGTTGTGGTTAGATCGACCGGATGGAAATGCTAAACCATTTTGCTGTTTGTTCGCGCGATCGCAAGATTGGCTACGGGTGGGTCAACTCCTGCTCAATGAGGGCAAGGCGAATCAAAAACAGGTGGTTCCTGCAGACTGGATTAAAAAGATGTTGGTTTCTAGTGGGGCAGAACCTGCCTATGGCTACCACATCTGGCTGAAGGCCCGGACTACAGATGGGCCAGGGTATAAACAAAGAGCCTCACAGCCGTTCTTGTCGGAGGATATGTTTTATCTAGATGGATGGGGACAACAGCGGGTCTATGTTATGCCATCTCAAGAGTTGGTGGTGGTCCGGGTGGGAGAAAAACCCGAAACCTGGGATGATGCCGTGATTCCCAATACCCTCATTCGTGATTTGCAATCTAAAAAGTAGAAGGGGATCTCCAATATGCGGTGGGTTAGGTATTGGACTGTAGAAAGTTGACGATATCTTGATGGTCTAAAGATTCCGAAATTGTCAAAGCGGTATCACCATAATCATCATGAATGTCAATGATTGCACCTGTTTTTACTAAACGTTTACAGATCATCAAATTGCCCTTGGATACAGCTGTCATTAAAGGGGTATACCCCAAGGCACATGTCCGGTTGAGATCAGCATGTGCCTGAATGAGTGCTTCAACGATATCTGGAGTATCCTTGGCGATGGCTAGGTGAAGAGGCGCGGAAGTAACATCACCATAATTTGGATTGGCGCCTGAATTGAGCAACAGCTTAACGATGTCTAAATTCCCTACATCCGTCGCAATCCACAAGGGCATGGTTATCTCATATTGACTTTGATGAACATCCGCCCCTGCCAATAAGAGCATGTCGACGATTTCAACTCGTTGCAGATTAATCGCTTGAATTAATGGAGTAAGCCGCTCTGCTGCCCTGTAGTGGATGTTCACATCAGCTCCCTGTTCAATAAGCTGTTGCAAGGCCAATACATTATTAGCAAGAATCGCTCGACATATTTTTTGTTCAATCGAGTCGATTGTTTTCATAGCCTCTAACGGTTCTGCAGTGCATTTAAAACAGACTGGCGGATCTGGAACATAATCCTATTTTTTATCGCAAACTATACTTTTGGTAAATCGCCTTTTCAATGCTCAGCTTATCTTCATCTATTCGTATGATCATTTCGTCATCTTCTCCATATTCATAAGGAATTAATTTGTATATCTCTAACTCACAACATTCTGCAATTGCAGAGAGCATACTAGTGATATTTCTATACACTCTGATTTGTTTAGGCTTGCAATCAATATCCCATAAATAGACTGGAGATGGATCGAGATCGCCAATTATATATAGGATCCTCTTATTTTCAAAAGAAGCGAACGGAAACCATTTATAATTCCAGAATTCATATTCAAAATCTGATCCTATAGTTTCTTGAGAGGCTTGATATAAGTCAAAGTAGTTGGCTATCGAGTCTTGCAAAGAAAAAAATGCTATTGGTTCACTACAAAATAAATTTTCAGGAAACAAAAATAGATCCTTACACCAACCATTATTATGATTTGGATCTTCTGTCCCATTCCTCCATGCGTATAAATCGTGGAGTTCTCGACTGATTTTGAATGGCAAGCTTTCGATCAGATCTTCAATTTCTTGATGATTTAAACCAGGATTATAGCAATCAGAAAAGTCAAGACATTTAGACTCTATCCAGTTAAATATATAATTCAATTTGCTAGCAACTTTAGACATGGATATATTATGAATTTTAATTCATTTATGACTTTAGTATATTGATTAACCCTCTCGTCTTAAATTGAATATTTATGAATTGTAAGAGAGGCTTGCTGAAAATAGTGGATACACTTGCAGATAAAAATAATATATAGAGAAAGTATGAATAGAGAGTCTAAAAAATGTTTAAAATGCTAGTTCATTAGATAGAAGCTTATTCAGAATAGCCGAGATAGCATTAAGAAAAGATGTGCATAGTTGTTCTGCTGTTTTAGAGGCAGTCCGATTTTGCCCATTAATAAAAGCGATGTTCAACCTCTGTGTTGTGGCGTATTGCCATTTTCTAGAACCTCATCGATTCCGTACTCACTCAGGTCAAAGGATTATAGACGCAGTATGCGTAAAGGTTTGTGGCTTCACTACTATGTTTTAGTAGGATAAGAGCGTGATTTGGGAGCATCAGAATGGCAAAGCAGTTTATTCCCATTAATATTGCTGTGATGACGGTGTCTGATACGCGTACGGAAGACACGGATACCTCCGGGAAACTGTTGTGCGATCGCATCCAAGCAGCTGGACATACCCTAGGTGAGAAAGTCATCGTTCCTGACGACATCTACCAAATTCGTGCTGTTGTGTCTCGTTGGATCGCCAATGAATCCATCCAGGCCATCATCACCACTGGGGGCACGGGGGTGACTGGACGAGACGGCACTCCTGAAGCCATTCAACCTCTATTGGATAAGGAAATTCAGGGATTTGGCGAAATCTTTCGCATGATCTCCTACGACGAGATTAAGACCTCAACGATTCAGTCTCGGGCATTATCGGGAGTGGCCAATGGCACCTACTTGTTTTGTCTACCCGGCTCATCCGGTGCTTGCCGAACAGGTTGGGATGCTCTGATCCAAGATCAATTGGATGTCCGCCACTCTCCCTGTAATTTGGCGGAACTCATGCCTCGATTGCGTGAACGGTAAAGCCGAAACTTTGTGATGCTAAATAAGAGATTAGTCGTAATGATATCGGCAAGTTAAAAAGTCAATTTTCGCATGTCCAACCCGATAAACGAGTCGATCGGCTATCGTGACTCTTCGGCTCCAAAGATTTGCCCCAAGGTGTTTGAGAGGCTCTGGCTTACCCATTCCAGTAAAGGGATGGGCTAAGCACTCATCTACCAATTTCCAGACCTTGTCATAGGCTGTGGGGTTGATGCGAGCTAAGTCTTTTAGATCTTCTCGAAACTCCGTCTCAAAGATGGGACACCGTTGAGGGTTCTTCGCTGGCTGTGACTGTGATGGTATCCGCTGCTTCCGTTTGCTCACAGTATTGCCGTAATTCCTCTAAAGTTTGGTGAGTATTGATCTCTTCTGGGGTATCCAGATCCCTTGTCTGGGATTTTCCCAAAGCAGAAAACAACCGTTCGGCATTTTTTTGCGATCGCAACAGGTGTACTGTTTCCACCAAGCTACTCAACTCAGACTCAGCAATCATGGCAACGTTAGGTGCATCCTTGCGCTTAACGATGACCACTGAACTATCATTGGCTACTTCATCTAGAATTTTGAAAAACTCTTTGCGAGCATTGGTGGCAGATTCTGTTTTGCTGATTAGCATACCTGTACCTAAATCGCGTACATTCACAAGATAGCATCCAGTCTCTATGACTGTCCAAAACTTCACCAAAAAGAGATATAGCGAGGTCCCTCAAACGTGATCTAATACCAATTAGCACCTAAGGGTGTAATTCTAATTATTTGCTAAGCCAACTCAGTATTGGGTTTCACGAGTTTGAGAGTTACACCTTCAGGCACATCTTGGTATAAGCCCTTGGATAGATGTTTAACTATCAATCGTGGTTACTGGGTTTCATTGCTACTAAAACTCCCATTAAGCCCCCAGCAATCGGGTAGTGGGTTACCTCAGTCAAGCCAGCATCTTTCGCTAGCCTTTCCTGTTCAGGTCCTTGAGGAAAGCGTTCTAAACTCGGCGTGATATAGGCATATTCATCCGTGAGGCCATAGCGTTGAGCCACAGGCACCACTACAGATTGCAAATACCAATTTTGAAATTGCTGTATCCAAGCCTGTTGGGGTTGATGAAAGTCTAGAATCGCCACACGGGCACCAGGCTTAAGAACTCGATAAATTTCGCCCAAACATCGAGGAATATCGGTGACATTGCGAAGGCCATATCCCATAGTGAT
This sequence comes from Acaryochloris marina S15, assembly GCF_018336915.1. Taxonomy (GTDB): domain Bacteria; phylum Cyanobacteriota; class Cyanobacteriia; order Thermosynechococcales; family Thermosynechococcaceae; genus Acaryochloris; species Acaryochloris marina_A. Next base: position 608,963 of record NZ_CP064923.1, read on the forward strand.
GCAGTCAAACTGGTCTGTGGAAAACGGTAAATCCAGAGCATCCCCTTCTACCCAGTCTAGGGATAAATGGGGATATTGAGTTTTGCTGCGCTGATCGGCAACCGCTAGTTGCTCCGAGGAAAAATCAACTCCGGTCACTTTGCCAGGAGATACTTTTTGGGCTAACAGCCTGGCTAAGTCTCCACTGCCACAGCAAATATCTAATCCTTGATCGCCCGGTTTGGGGTTGGCCCATTTGACGGCCATCATTTTCCAAATACGGTGTTGGCCCAAGCTCAACCATTGATTAAGGTCATCATAAACAGGGGCAATGCGGTTAAAGATGTCTTGAATATCAGAGGATAGAGGAGTTGGGCTCATGGGGGGCAACAGTTGACCGATGGAGAACGCAAAAACGATGACGATCTGGCAAGTAGACTTTGATCGCCGTCCTCTTAAGAATACTGAGGACTATCCCCTCTGGGAACTCACGGTTTATGATCCGCAAACCCAAATGGCGTGTCATCGGCTATGTCCTGAACCTAAGGTCAGCCCTGATTGGTTGATTGGCCAACTCCAAGAGCTGTTTACATTAATGGGGCCACCACCCAGCCAATTTCAAGTGTTTCGGCCTCGTACCCTCACCTATATGCAGACCGTCGGTGAGCAGTTAAATATCTCGGTTGAGGCAACGCGACAAACCCTAGGGCTAAAGCAGGTTTTGCAAATGCGAGTCCCAGCCTATGCTCAAATGCCAGAATATACAGGCCAATCCTATGACCCCTTAGCCATAGAACCCCTCCCGCCTCAGCCGATGCCAGAAGAATTATGGGGAGAGCAATGGCAATTTGTGACCTTGGCCGCCTCCGAGCTGGAATCCGTTTTACTACAACGTCCCATTCCAGTGCAGAGTCTTCCCCCCCAGCTATTGCCTAGTCAATTGGGCTTAGGGCCAGGGACTAACATACCGGGTGTTTTGATCAATGGCGGCCGACGAGCGATGCAGCTTGCCCAATGGCTACAACAGCGCCAACCCGCTGCGATGCAAACCCTGCGAGCTGAGTTGAGTGGTCTGATTTTGTCCGCTGGTTTGAATGAACGCTATGTCTTAGTCACCTATGGTGACCCCGATATCGTTTCAGCAGCTCAGGGGTTTGAGCAGGGGAAGCAAGCGAGTCAAGGTCTACATTTTTTGCTGGTCCAGCCTGATGATTCGGGCGTAACCTATACAGGTCTTTGGTTATTGTCTGCCTTGGAGTAATCCCATCAGGTCCAGAATAGGATAGTGTACCTAGCTCTACTCACATCACAAGGAATGCAGCCAGAATATTTTGAACAATATTGCGATCTCAAACAACGGGGTTTAAAGCAAGAAGCCCGTAAGCTGCTGCTAGCATTTATTTCTTCCTTTCAGGATTTGGCAGAAAAGACGGCCTGGACCAAAGCCTATTTGCACATTTGGGAAAAGGAAAATGCGCATAAAATTCGATATGAACTTTATGAAGCAGTGATTTTCCCCGCGTTGCTGCACGGATATCGGCAACAAGAACTTTGGGGTGTTAAAGGTTTGATCCAAACAGCTCAAAATTTCTATCAAGCCCCCCAGTTATGGTCGCAAATTGACCAAAAGACCGATTGGACTTTACTGGAAGAAGCACAAGCCCTGGCTCCAGACGATGAATCCCTGAGACAACAGCTCATTAGCAAAAATATTAGGTGGTTCGATTTTTGCCAGCATGAATGGCCTGCGGGAATTTTGTATGGTCAGGATGGCGCTTCTATCGCAGAATGTGAGGAAATTTTGAAAGCAGTTGAAAAGACTAAGGTGTTGGATTGCGAATTGATCCATCAAACCTTCTTAGATGAATTTGTGGATAAGGTCCACATGTATCAACGACAGCTGCTCACTAAAAGTTGAGGGTTTAATTGTGTTTCATCTGTCACCTGCTATGGGACATAATCCACATAAGTTTTTCCTGCTGCATCTTGCAGGTTGGGATCAGCACCAGCAAATAGTAACAGTTGCATTAGTACTGAATCATCGGTCTGGGCAGCTAGCATCAAGGGAGTTCTGCCTTGTAGATTCTGAGAGTTAACCTCTGAACCAAATTGCAATAATAACCTGATTACTTGTATGGCATTACGTCTTCGCTCCTCCCGTGATGGACGTACAAGAAATTGTGGTATATCAATAATTTGCCTGAAGTAAGTGTTAATCGCGATCATCAATGGTGTCATGCCCTTATGAGTTGCTTTAACATCAGCGCCTGCATGCAGTAACGCTTCGACGATCGCGGGATGGTGGGGAAAATTACCGCTAGATGCCATCAGCAGTGGCGTTTCTTGAAAACAGTATTCATCCCGCAGTTCATAGTCAATGCCAGCATCCAGTAGAACATGGACAACGCCTATCAATTCTTGGTCAATTGCCGCATGGAGCAATGTATAACCCTTATCGGTATACAGATTCATATCAACTCCACTCGCAATCAGTTCTTGGAGGCGAGTAATATCGTTTTCTCCCACTGCCCTAGTACAAGCAGAAATGCATGGATCTTCACGCCTGCTTTTTCTGATAATCCCAGTCTGTAGCGTGTCTCGTAGATCATCAATGGCAGAATGATCAAACAATTCAATATGGTGAGTGCAAAAATCAACTAGATAGTCAAAAATTTCTGCTTCACCACTCATCGCAGCATGCTGCAATGCCAATTCTATATTCAGTAACTCAGGATTGAGTGATTGATGAATAGCAGATTCAGTTAGGATCTTGACTCCTGCGAAATGGCCCTTATCAGCAGCAATTCCCAGAACATTATAAAAATCATCAATCTCAATGTTGATGTCTGCGCCAGAATTAATTAGAAATTCTGCGATATGAAGGCTATCGGACTGAATAGCGGTCCAAAGAGGAGAATTATAGCCTCTCAGATTAATATTTGCTCCTGCTTGCATCAGGAATTTGATGATGTCTAACCGTCCTATACGACACGCTTGGGTTAGCGGATACTCTTCTTGCAGATCATATTTCCAGTTAATAGACAGCTCTAAATGAATCAGCAATTGAATGATTTGAAGGCTTCCGGCTGATATTGCCTCCGTCAAAAAGCTAGGGCCGTATGTCGCGACATCTATCTTGTTCTTATGGAGCAAAGTATGGAAATGATGAGCCTGATCCTTGTGAATCGCTTGATATAGCTGCTCACCTATCTGACCATCCCGATTGAAATTAATGTTGAGAGCCAAGGTCTGCCACGAGACTTCAGTCTTGCTCATCAGAATGGTATCTCGTCGAATTCAATATCAAATCTGCCCACAGCACCTGCACGTCTGAGCAGCTCAACGATTTCTGGACGCTTGCCTTGTCTTGCCGTTTCAAGCGCAGTGACTCCGCTCTCATGGCGAGCATTAACATCCAAGCCAGCATCCACTAGGATTTGGGCTGAATCAATACTGTTAAAACATGCGGCTTGAATCAAATCATTGATCTCTAGCTTTGCTCCGGCATGGATTAAAGCTTGAACGATGTCGGCATGGTTCTCAATGACAGCTAGATAGAGGGCAGAGACCTCTGAATCTGAGCAAACCTCTAGATTTGCCCCCGCTTGGATAAGAAGATTAACCACTTCCAACTGTCCTCGTGCGGCGGCGACATGTAATGCATTTTCACCCCTTGCATTCAGCTTATTAATATCCGCTCCTTCCGCAAGCATACGGATAAGATCCGAAATATTTCCTTGGGCCGCCGCTGCAACCAATGTTGGAGTCAGAGTGTCACGCAGTCGCTCTTGGTATAACAGACCGCTAGGCAGTAAAGATTGCGAGTATTGCCGTTGTTCTTCGCAATCTGTGAGGGCATATAGATAGTTAAAAATATTTTGATGTCCTGGATAGGCAGCCATCACCAGGGCTGAAATGCCATCATGGTTCACAATATTTGCATCTGCCCCGACTGAAATCAGATACTTCACCCAGGCGAGCTCCCCCATAGCGGCTGCCGCCATCAGCGATGTCTTTCCAGACTCACTGAGAGCATTGACATTGATGCCAGCCTCGACTAATAAGCCAGCCATGTCAAATCGATCTGCCCACATCGCTTCAGTTAAGGGTTGCCCGAGACAAGCTACATTGGTCTTCGCTCCATGACCGAGCAATATTTGCAAGATCTCAATATTGCCCACCTTAATAGCGGACAAAATCGGAGCGCTTTCACAGCATGCAGTTTGATTGACATCGGCCCCAGTATCAATCAACGCCTGTACCCCTTCTAACCAATTACGATCAATAGCATTGATTAAAAGAGTTGTTTCTCTCAAGATCAAGGTGATTGACCTCTATTCCGATAGTCAGTTGTTGCTGGAAACCCAATAGGTCATGTTGCTCAATGCACTGAAATAGAGTGTCCCACTGATTGATATCTATCATTGCTGGTTATGGTGAACCGGATGCCGACTGATCTAACCTAACCTCCACCACAGATTTCTGAAACTGTTTCCCAGGTGCCTTGAGGATCGAAAAACCGGGCTACATAGTTATGGTTCAATAACTCGTCTGTCAAAACCCAGTCATACTTTTCGCTACGCTTATTCCGAACCACATCTGCTAGTCGTAGGGGGTTGGCAGGACCTAAATTCACCAAAGACTGTAAATACGGCATCAGCTCATCCGGTTCCACCCCTTTGACTTTAATTGCCAGTCCCTCTTGGCTAGCCTTGAGGCCACTATCTAAGAGCAGCATGTGCAATGTATTCATGATCAAACTGCCTCGCCACGGGAACAGCAGCACTTGTTCATCCTCTCCGACAATAGATTCCTGATCGAGGCCACAGTCACTGAAACTTTGCCGAGCTTCTTTTAATAGCTTTTTGGCAGTTGCATCTAAGTAAACCGGAACGTCTGTGGAGCGATAAATCTCTCGCATGGTTTGCCGCACTTGGTCATGGACAAACCCGCTACTGCCACCGAAGGCTGGGGCCTGTCCTTCTCCTTCCGATGGCGTCACCATCACCATCTGTTTCTCTTCATCCACGGACTGCACCTCCCAGCGCTGCCCTGCAAATAGCAAGACCATTTCTTCCACAATGGGCATTGCGGTGGGTAGCGTGCCTAAAAAGCGATCTGGGGTGCTAATTCGGTACTCTTCGGTTGTGGAAAAAGCGGTGTAAAACGTGTAGTGATTGACCAACCGTTCACCTTTGAGACCCAACAGTAACAGGCCATCCTGGCTTTGCTGGATCAGATCGCGTTCCCCTAAACATCGCAAGAGCTTGATAAACAGGTCCTGCTCCATTTCTTGGAAAGGACCTTGTTCACAGAAGTCATGCCAAGCCTGATCGGCATGAATACCCCCCTGTTGAGCAATGCTAGATAGCATCTGTTGAATTAGGGTGGAGATATGCAAGCGTCCGGCGATCGGTGGTTCATACCAGCCCTTTAGCAGCAAATTGATAATGGCAATCCCTTGCACTAAATCGGGATATAGAGCCTGTTCTGGAGAGGTGTAGGCACTCAGTTGAGGGACCGATACATAGACCCGCATAATCGCCGGATCGCCTGCCCGTCGGCCTGAACGCCCTAATCGCTGGCGAGTGCTCGCCACAGAGCTAGGGGGACCAATCTGGGCAATGGACTGGACGGCTCCCACATCAATCCCCATTTCTAAGGTCATCGTACAAATGACGTTGACGGGATGATCTCGCTTGAGGGCTTCTTCTGCCTCGGCTCGCAGTTCCTTCGACAGGCTGCCATGATGGGGCATAAACTCATTGGGTACCCGGTATTCTGCGGAGAAATTGCGCAAAATATCGGCGTACCGCTCCACCTGGCGGCGGCTGTTGATAAAAATTAGATTCTTTTCTCCTCGCAAAGACTGGAAGAGGTGCTGAGCAATTTCTACTGCATCTGGGGGCGGCATGGTTTCGTCCTCTTCCTCCTCCGGGTCTGGGGGTGCCGACCGATAGCCTCGGAGCTGCAGCTTGAGTTCATCTCCCTTAGCAAAGGACTGGACAAGTTGGACCCGCTCTTGTTGTCCGGGACGCAGGAATTCTGCTGCTAAAGACATATCCCCCAGAGTGGCACTTAAGCCAATGCGGGGGACGGGACGACCGACCACCTGTTCAACTCGCTGCATCAGGGATTGGAGCTGTCGACCCCGCTCAATGCTGATAAAGGAATGCATTTCGTCAATAACGATGTAAGACAGGGAAGCGAAGAGTCGACTCAGTTCCTGGCCCCGCAAGACAAATAGAGCTTCTAGGGATTCGGGGGTAATGAGCAGCATGCCTGCGGGCTGCTTGAGCAAACGTTTTTTCGGACCGGAGCCGATATCCCCATGCCAGGGACAAACGGGGATATTAAGGCAATCGCCAATGGCGGATAGACGGCGATGCTGGTCATTGATCAAGGCTTTGAGTGGCCCCAGTCCAATCACCTGAATGCCTTGGGCAGGTTGATCGACCAGTTGTGAAAAAATTGGTAGAAAAGCGGCTTCTGTTTTGCCTTGGGCGGTGGCCGCAGTAATGATCACATCCTTATCCCCGGCCAGAATGGGGGGGATGGCTAGCTCCTGGATTTCTCGCAGGGCGGGCCATTTTTTGCTGGCAATCCACTGTTGCACGCGGGGGTGGAGGCGATAAAAGTTGGAGGTGGCAGGAACAGTCACGTTGCAGACTCGGCAATGAACATTGCTAAGAGCTTAGTCGATTGCTGGCAGGGTGAAAATAAAGGTGGTGCCTTTGCCGACTTCTGTTTCAAAATGAATCTGGCCACCATAGCTCTCGACAATTTTTCGGCAAATGGAGAGGCCAATGCCTGTGCCTGGATACTGGTCGCGCTGGTGTTGACGGGCAAACATGGTGAAAACGCGATCGCAAAATTCTGGAGCGATACCAATTCCCGTATCGCTGACTGAGATCTGCCAATGAGAGCCTTGGCGTTGGGCCTTAACCGTAATGTGGGGCGGTTGATCACCATGAAACTTGAGGGCATTGCCGATCAAATTCTGGAAAAGCTGCACGCTTTCCACTTTGCCGAGGATTAAGGTGGGCAACTCATCATAAACAATCCATCCTTTTTTTTGTTCAATTTGCAGGCTATAGTCACTGGCGATCTGCTGAACAATCGTATTGAGATCAATGGGTTCAGGGGACTGCTGCTGACGACCCACCCGAGAATATTGGAGAACAGATTGCACGAGGGCATCCATCCGCTTGGCCCCATCAATAATGTAATCAAAGTAGCGACGGCCATTGTCATCGATTTGGTCGGCATAATCTTCCAGCAGTAATTCAGAAAAGCTTCTGATTTTGCGTAAGGGTTCCCTCAGATCATGGGAAGCAACATAGGCAAATTCTTCTAAATCTCGGTTCGAGCGCTTCAGCTCTAAGACGGCTTGCTCTAAGTCCACCTGACTCTGCTTCGACTCCGTAATATCTAAGCCACAGCCAATCATGCCTGCAAACTGGTTGTCGATATATCGAGGAATAACGGTATTGAGAATCCAGCGGTAGGTACCGTTGCGATCGCATCGCCGATACTCCAGTTGCAAAGATGTTTCTTCCACAAAACTAGTTTTGAGCTGGCTCACGAAACTGGCATGATCATCAGGATGAATAGTATCCAGCCAACCCCAATTAATTTCTTGCTCAAGAGATCGGCCCGTAAAGGTTTGCCATGTCTGATTGACGTAAGTACAGCGTTGATTCGTATCGCAAACCCAAATCAATGCAGGTAAAGAATCCGCCAAAGATCGAAATCGAGACTCACTTTCCTCTAACTGGGCATTTGCACCCACCAAAGCGTCAATATTTTGGTTGATATTTTCCTGTAACTGGTAGTTAGCTTGTTCTAAAGAGTCAGCCACCTTTTTAAAGGGAGTGATGTCAATGCACGATCCGACATAGCCCACAAATTTTCCGTTGGGTAAAAAACGAGGCTGCCCAGAATCGATGAGCCAGCGATAGTCACCCGCATGATTCAGATAACGATATTCGAGTTGCAGCGATCGTCGTTCTTCAAACGCCAAGGTCAATGTAGTCAGACAATCATGAATATCTGCAGGATGGATGCCAGTCGCCCAACCCTTTTGGATTTCTTGTTTTAACGTTCTGCCTGTAAATTTCAGCCATTCTGCGTTGAAATAGGTGCGTCGATTGTGTTCATCCGCCACCCAGATCAGAGCTGATGAACAGTCAGCCATGGCCTGAAATCGTTGTTCACTCTCAATTCGTTTGACTTCGGCTAGCTTGCGAGCGCTAATATTCTGCATAAAACAGAAATGCCCCAGGAACTCGCCTTGCTCATCCCGATTCGCCACCATGGTGAGTTGCTGATAGAAGATGGCACCTTGCTTGGTGATCCCGCGCGTTTCTAAGGTGATTTTGCCGGTGTCTAACATGATGTTGTAAGCCGATTCCAAAATGGGAAGATCGCTGACAAATACCGTGGTTTGCCAAGGCAATCCCACCAATTCTTCGGGGCTATATCCAAAATGTTGTGCATAAGTATGGTTAACTTCCACAAAACATCCCTGGGGATCGAGTTGTGAAATCCCTTCCATCGCACTTTGTAAGGCCGTGTAAAAACGTTGTTGCTGAGATTGATGTTGCGTCATCTCAGCAAGCTTGTGTTTCACATCGTCTATGGATGCTGCTTCGATAGGCTGGGCAGCCACAATGGAGGGTGGGGATATGGAGGTCAGTTTCCAGGTCCGTAACTTTTCTAGGCTTAAAGTTCCGACGAGTTGTCGACCCTTCAGAACGGGCAAATATGACAGTCCACCGACCTGGAAACAACCCATTGCCTGTTCCCAAGTTCTTACCTCAGAAATTTGGGGATAGTGCTTAGCAGTGGTCAGTACCTCCGTAAGCGGAGTGCTGGCAAAATCATATTGCTCAGCTACGAGCCGCATAATATCCTGATTCGTAAATAGACCTTTGATCTGGTCCTGTTCAAGAACGACAACATAACTTTGCGGATTGTTCACCGCCCCGGATTGCGGTTGATGCCACTGGGGGACTGTTCCCGCCTGCATCATCTGGACAACCTCCAGTAATGTCACCTCAGGGGACACCACAGGGGGATGACAATCCAGCATATGCTCAATAGTCAGGGTGCTTGGCATAAATAGCGTAGTCTCATCCAGACTGACAGATTCATACAGTTCAAAAATGAGCAAAATGTGAGTAAGTAGCCTTTTGACGGCAGTATGCCCAAACTGCGGTCATCCCTCACGCCCTCTTGATAATTTGTGATAGTTTCGAACAGTCTGCCGCTCTAGCATTAACCCATGGGTAGAGATGACATTAGAAATCAAACACACTGACAAAGGGGCGGTCCGTTGTCCAATGGTCTTGAAAATGGCTAGGGAGTTTGACATGGAATGTGGTCCCCTCCCCTGGCTTCGACTCAGCCCAGATTGAGCCATCATAGTGGTCAATAATTTTCTTGCAAATAGCCAATCCGATACCCGTGCCGTCGTAGTCTGTTCGCTTGTGCAATCGCTTAAACATTACAAAAATATCTTCTACAGCATCCTCTAAGATGCCGATGCCGTTGTCTTCAACGGTGATTAACCAATGCTTTTGGAGTTGACGGGCTGCAATCTGAATATGGGGAACCGCATCTCCTCGAAACTTTAAGGCATTCGACAATAGATTCTGAAAGACCCGCTGAATATCCGTCGGATTGATCATAATTTCAGGTAAGTCGCCTACTTCAATCACAGCCTCACTCTCAGCAATGGTCAGGCTTAAGTCTTGCTGGACTTGCTTTACCACCTGTCCCAAATCTGTTAAAGCTACCTCTCGTGCTTCGGAGGACAACCGAGCATAGGCTAGCAGATCAGCAATCATCGCCTGCATTCGCTCCGATCCGTCAATCACATAATCGAAATACCGTTGCCCCTTTTCATCGATGTCATCTACATAGTCTGCTTGTACCAACTCTGCGAAGGATTTGATCTTACGCAAGGGCTCGCGCATATCATGGGAGAGGGCCGAAGCCATCTGTTCTAATTCTTGGTTGGATCGTAATAGCTCTGTATTGACCATTTGACATTGAGCTTCCGCTTGTTTCATAGCGGTGATATCCATTGTGGTGCCAATGTATCCACAAAATTTTTCATCCAGGGTATATCTGGGTTTACCCATGGAAAGCATCCAGGCGTAGCTGCCATCGTTCTGGCGAAGCCGATGCTCGATCGAAAATTCTTGCTGTTGGCTAAAGCTCGACTCATAGGTTTTCTGCCACTGCTGTCGATCATTAGGATGAATACCTGACATCCATCCGTCACCGATCTCGGCATCGGTTGTACGCCCTGTAACGGTTAACCAAGTCTGGTTAAAAAATGAAAACATCATGTCCGCATCCGTGACCCACATTAAGGCGGGGGACTGATGGGCCATCCTTTGAAAATATCGGTCTTGTTCACAGTTCGCGGATTGCTGCAATCTCCAAACGAAGCAACTTCCCCCGGCCCACAACAAAACTACTCCCAAAAAGGGTAGAAGTAAAAATAACCCGCTGTTGTGTTGATGAATAAAATCAGGTGTGGCCTGGGCGACCATGACCCAAGTTCTCCCTGGCACAGTAGACAAGGCAACATTTCGGGTCAAATCTGAGGGGTTTGCTTGGACTGTCCCATGAGAACCTGCATAGAGCAGTTGAGAGGCCTGGGGATTGGTCTGATCGATCAACTGCACGGAAAGCCCTGCCTGAGTAGCCCGCTCCCCAACATTTGCCAGTAAAGCATCCAGCCGATAGCTCCCCACCACAAATCCTCGCAACATTAATCGCCTCTCCTGAGGCGTTTGCGGCTGATTGCGGTAGACAGGAGAAACCTTGAAAAACAGATTGGGAGTATTCTGAGCCGGTGACAGGATTGGTGTTATCCGATCTTGGCCAGAATCTCGTGATTTTTCTAAGGTTTGACGCTGCAAAGCATCTGAAGCCCGATCAAACCCTAAATTGTGTTCATTCCCTTGATAGGGTTCTACAAAAGCGACGGGGAAATATGTATTTCGCTTTTCAGCGACTTGTCTTGTCTTGGGTTCCCTTCCCTGCGTGAGCTTGAAGTTCGAATATTCTGTTTGACGCTTAATCTCCAAGGGTTGTCGTTGGGGGTGCGAGATGTAGGGAACCCATTCCAAGGCTTGAATGTCTGGATGCTTTGCCAGGTATTGTTGCGTGACTAAACGAAACTCTTGAGATGTAACTTCTTCTGACCCCGTAAACAGAATATTGAGACCATTGAGGGGTGTAAAGTTGAGCTGCAATTCTCGATCTAAAGCGATAGAAATCTCATCGACCTCTTGGCGAAATTCTTGCTCTATTCCATTTAATTCAGCCTGCCGAATCACGATAGCTGCAGGTACGGAAGCTAGAAGACTACTTCCTCCCAAGGCCAACATCATGAATAAGTGACGTCTATCCATGCTCAGACTTTAACAGTCTTCTCCAGCTCTAAGACACATCTGTATTCATCTATAAAGTGGTATATATAGCTAAAATTGGCGCTATTTTACTAAAATCTAGCTTTTGGAAGGCAGTTTAGCAATTTCTGTCCAATATGTACTAATGCTTGAAATAGTACTGATGTATTGAGATAGGCTGGCTGGCTTTTGAATAAAGCAGTTGGCCCCTAGCTCGTAGGCTTTTTGGATATCTTTATCTGCATCTGAGGTCGTAAAAATGATGACTGGGATCATGCAAAAAGCGTCATTTTTCTTGATAGTCTCCAACACCTGTAACCCATGAATACCCGGCAGATTGAGGTCTAGGAGAATCATGCTGGGTAGACTTTTTTCCTGGTATTCTCCTTCCCGGAATAAATAGGATAGAGCACTTTGTCCATCCACAACCCAATCTAAATCAATAGCAGCATGAGAGCGCTGGACACCATTTTGGGTTAATTCGATATCCGCAAGATCATCTTCAACTAGTAAAAGTTTCATACTCTTATTCCGCCTAAATTGATACCACTAAAACTCTCACTTGGTAACGCTTACAGAAGATAGTCAACCGCTAAAGCTTTGTTCTAGGCTGTAGCACTATGTCCACAATTGATTGATATCAATCTTAATGGAGTCTTTATGAATCGACAATTCAATATACAACAATCTATGCTAAGTCGACAATATTAGGAACACATTAATAGAAGGAAATATATAGTTTTTGAATCTCCTCAAAAGATAGGATCTCTTTTCTCCGAAAATAGAAAAAAATTTAGATTTCTAAAGGGCAACGAAGATTAAGTTATTCTATTTATTATCTATAAGATAATAATAATTATCAGCATATTGCAAAATCAATTTTCGGCGCTGGATCTTCCTGCAGAACCCGTATTATGCAATACATGACAGATACGGAAAAAGGTTTTTGTCTTGTCGCTAAAGCTAGTTTCTATCCTGTTGTAGCATTCAGTTTTCACTGTATATAGAGATAAGCTATATCCGTATTAATACCGAGATAATATTTTTTTGAAATATTTAATGAATTCCGTATGTTCACTGAAGCATTCTGAAGAATTAAACGGGTATAAGAGAGGTACGGTATTGGTCGTCTACATCCGCAGAAACGCGGATTCTTTATCTAAGTTCATAGATTCTGAGACCTATTGCTGGGTTGATATGGGGGGATCGAAGAGCCATTCATATGGCTCAACATCCAAAGAAAGAATGACCAAGTTCGGACAAGAACTGGGCAATATTGGGGAGATACAAGAATGATTTTTTTTCTGAATATAAAAATGATGCTTACATCATTGATTTGACCTATAACAAGGGCTGGTTATTTATGGGGGGACCAGTATACAAATCATCAGTCATAGCACCTTATCTTTGCTGTTGCTGATAGAGAGGCTCAGCCTCTAGGCTCATACGAGGGGATTCCAGGTACATGCACGCATTTGGCTCACAAATTATTCCAGTCAGTAATACTGAAATCTTGATCATTGAAGATGATATTCAAGATGTCGAAATAGTGACGCGGTTATTGGGGAAGGAAAAACAAAGTTCCATCATGCTCAATCATTGCCCAACGTTGCATGCTGGTTTGAATACCCTAAGAGATCAATCCACAATTGATCTGATTTTGCTGGATTTATCTCTATCTGATGCTCAAGGACTGGAGACATTTCGCAAAATCCATGATGCTTTTCCGAATATCCCTTTGATTATTCTGAGTGGTAATAGTGATGAGCGGCTTGCCTTAGAAGCAATGCAACAAGGTGCACAGGATTTTCTCGTCAAAGGACGATTTGACAGTACAGTTCTGACCCGCGCGATTCAATATGCAATGGAGCGTCAGCATCAGCGTCTGGAGCTTGAATACAAGAATTTGGCCTTAAAAGCACTATCGGATCAGCTGGCAGTGGCTAACCTAGAGCTGGAGAGGCTGGCTGCCGTAGATAGTTTGACTCGTGTCTTCAATCGGCGACGGTTTGATGAGGTGTTTCTAACGGAGTGGAATCGCTTACTCCGCGAGGAGAAACCTTTGTCTTTGATCATGTGTGATGTTGATCATTTCAAAGCTTACAACGATACCTATGGTCATCAAGCCGGTGATTTATGTTTAGAGAAAATCGCCCAAACAATTGCTAAAGTTGCCAAACGTCCGGCAGACTGTGTTGCTCGATATGGCGGGGAAGAGTTTGTCGTTGTACTTCCCAATACGGACATCAGCGGGGCCAACCATGTCGCAGAATCCATCCGGGGGGGCATCCATAATCTCAACCTACCGCATTCCACCTCTCCGGTTAGTAACCGCATCACCCTGAGTTTGGGAGTAGCATGTCAAGTGCCGGATGAGGCGATTGCTCCCTCTTTGTTGATTGAAGCTGCTGATCGAGCCATGTATACGGCAAAAGCAGGTGGCCGGGATCGCATCCAGGTGCACTATGCTGATTGCGCCGTTAATCTTCAGTCTCGACAAACCTTGCAGTGGGTGAGTCGATTACGGGATGCCCTTGAGCATAATCACTTTGAATTATATGCCCAGCCGATTCAGGCTTTACAAGCAGAATCGGCTGAGCCTTGCTTTGAAATTTTGCTGCGCTTATGCGATCAGCCAGGTATTGTCTGTTCTCCCGGCATATTTTTTCCCGTTGCCGAGCAGTATGATTTTATGCCCCGTATTGATCGCTGGGTGATCAAGCATTTGTTTGCAGACTTAGGAGAAATTAATTCCTTAATGTTGCAAGAAGCGATCTTTTTCGTTAATTTGTCCGGGGCAACGTTTAAAAACATGGAAATTGCCTCTTTTATTGCAGAACAGCTCGCCCGGCACAATTTAAGACCAGAGCAATTCTGCTTTGAAGTCTCAGAAACAGTTGCCCTGAAAAATATTGAAGCCGCTGCTCAACTGACAAGAGCCCTCAAGGATATGGGGTGTAAAGTTGCCTTAGATGATTTTGGCAGTGGCTTGTCTTCGTTTACCCATTTGAAAAAGATCCCTGCTGACTTTGTCAAAATCGATGGCTCTTTTATTCGAGGAGTGGTTGACGATGATATGTCTAAGGGCGTGGTGGAAGCAATTCATCATGTTTCGAAAATTATGGGTCTGCAGACCATTGCGGAGTATGTAGAATCGCGTGCCATTCTAGATCTGCTCAATGACTTTCATATTGACTTCGCCCAGGGTTATTTCTTTGGACCTGCCCGACCTTTGGTTGACACCCTCGCGACTTGGCAAACGACCGCTTATACCGAGCGCTTGTCTGCTTAAGATCATTGAAGGTGAGCGGTGGGACACACCGCTTCTGAAATATTCCTTATGACTTCTTTGTATTCCGTAGCAGAAAGTAACGGCTAGCGTCTTGCATTCTAGGTTTGAGCATCATTAAGATGTTTTTAAACTTTCGAGTGAAAGTGAGTCTGCCATGCATGTTGGCGAGGCATATCTGCAAACCTTATCCCTCAATAAAAACGCGACCTTTGATGAAGTGCGGGAAGCCTATCAGGATCTGGTAATGGTTTGGCATCCCGATCGGTTTTTGCATAATCCTCGCCTCTATAAAAAAGCGGAAGCCAAACTAAAAGAATTTAACCAAGCCTACTCCTACTTAAAATCTCATCAATCTCGGTCTCGTAAAGCTGCGCCCCATCAACCGAAGACTGCTCCACCTGCGCGATCCAAAACACCGAAAAAGCGCCATGGTATGGCTTGTCCTTGGTTAACCTTTAGCGATGCTGCCTATATTCTCAATCACTACTCTTTTGAAGCAGTAGCACCCAAAGCTGCGGGGCACCAAACTTTCCATAGTGGGCCTTTTGTTTTAGATATCTGTAATCAGCCTGCAGAGGTGATTCTTTCAGTTCCTTGTGATTCGGTCCATGCCTTTGATCGGATTTTGCTGTCTATTCCCTGCAAGTCCCAAGGTCATTTTCAGCAAGAAGAAGCAAAACAGTTGCTCCATTTGCTGCAGGATCAAGGTCGCTAACAGCTTAAGCTGGGCAATCCCCTGGCTTGCGCTAAACTCGCTAATTCCCAGTCGGCTTCCTCCAGGCAGGTTTGGTTGAACTGGGCCCGATGGAGCCGGGCTCCCCGTAAACTGGCTCGCCGCAAATTTGCTCCGGTGAAGTTCACCTTACTCAAATTACTCCAAGCTAGGTCTATCTCTTCGGCATTGATATCTGTGAAGTTAGCCCGAACTAGATAGGCTTGACTACAGTGGGCTGCCCGCAGGTTGGCACGACTAAAATCTGCCCCATACAAATAAGCTCCTGTTAAGGTCGCATAGCTTAAGTTCGCCTGACTTAAGCCTGCCTGAATCAGGTTGGCTGCTGCTAGTTCTGCAAACCTTAAATCTGCTCTGTGGAGCTGGGCTGCTTCTAGTTCTGCTCGCCGAATATCTGCATGCTTTAAACTACAACCGACCAAGTTGGCTCGACTCAGTTCAGCTTCTAGCAAGACTGCTTCGTCTAAATCACCGCCAATTAAATTTGCATCTCTAAGATCGGCCCCTTGCAACTGAGCATGGTGGAGGTTGATGGCAACACCTTCAATCCTTGTGAGCTGGGCTTCGATTAAGTTGGCACCACACAAAAGACTGTTGCTTAAGTTGACGCCTGTTAAGTTGGCTCCGCGTAAATTAGTGGATGTCAAGTCTGTATGGCTCAGGTCGAATGCCTGTAAATCCATTTGCCCTAGGTTACAGCCTGCAAGATTAGGAGACTTCTGGCTATGGTCCTGTCGCCACCGATTCCAAACGTCAGGGCCACGATATAAAAGGGCTAGATGTTCCCCTGCCATAGCAATCTTGTATTTGCTCATCTCAGCTATTCATTGCGATTACCGCCTAGAGGCTCGCGTCCAGGGACATGCTCAAGGGCATCCACTACAGCCACCGCTGCCGTTTTGATATCTCGTTCAGCTCCTCCCAAGTATAGTCGGCCAAAACTACCCACAGAGGTGATTTGTAAAATGTTGATCAATGCTGCTTTTTCAGCTTCATTAGCGGCAAGAGAGGCATAGGCCGCGGGCTGAACCTCCATAACATAGAGGGCCTGACCTGATAGCAGCATGTTGCCTCGGCTATTACGATTAATCAGTTGGGCATGGTGGGGATCTATATTGCGAATGATCTGGCTAGAGATTATTTGGGGGCTTAATCGTTCATTTTGTTTGACCCCTAGTGCTTCTAGCATGGCTCGACCTGCGGTTTGGGTCTCGGCTTGGCTACTGGCATGCACTTCCAGAACACCGTATAGGCGTTCCACCATCTGTACACCGGGGCGGACCACAGCCGCTTTAAGGGCAACATCCATGATCCGATTGATTTCAATCCCAGGGGAAATCTCTAACCACAGGGAGGTGTCGCCGGGTAAAGGTAAAAAACCTACTGCGACCTTGCCCATATAGGCAGCATGCTGAGCTTGGAGGCTATCTAAGTAAACATAGCTGCGTAATTCAACACCCAAAATAAAAGTCTCCTGTCGATGAAAAATAAGTCCCGACGGATCGCCAAGGGCGACCACATCTGCACGAGGTGTTAGAGAGAGTCTCCATTGATGTATGAAACCACAGAACCGTCCTTTGAGTGGGTTTTTCCTCTGGTGGCAGGGGGATTAATCCTGGTGCCCTATCGCTTGGGCAGCTAGCCAGGCAGTGGTCCAGGCATTTTGAAAGTTAAATCCACCGGTGATGCCATCAATATCGATGACTTCGCCGGCAAAATGGAGTCCTGGACAACAGCGGCTTTCCATGGTTTTGAAGTTGATCTGTTTGAGGTCGACCCCACCACAGGTGACAAACTCGTCTTTGAATACTCCTTTACCCAGGACCTGAAACTTTCCTTGGGTCAGCTCTTGCAGTAGCGATCTCAATTGCTGTTTCGATACATCAGCCCAGCGCTGTTGCGGAGCAATCCCAGCAGCAGTGATCAGTTTTTGCCAGAGGCGTTGGGGCAATTTGACTGGGCAGTGATTTGCGATCGCACGTTTGGCAACGGCCGTTCGAGTTTTCCCCAATAGCTGGCGCAGGTCTTCATAGGAGTGATGGGGCACCCAGTTCACCGTCAATTCCCCCTGGTATCGACTTTGATGAAAGGCCCGAGCCCCCCAAGCGGAGAGTTTCAGGACTGCAGGACCACTCAACCCCCAATGGGTGACTAAGAGCGGCCCCCGCTGATCAAACTTTTGATCTCCCACGGTTAACCGTAACTGCACTGGAGCAACCGCGATACCGGCTAAGTCTTGCAATCTGGAATCCTTGATTTTGAAGGTAAATAAGGACGGCACGGGTGATACGAGGGTATGGCCGAGTTGCTGGGCGAGGCGATAACCGAGGGGATGACTGCCCGTGGCCAGGAGAATGCGATCGCACCGAAGTTTCTCCCCAGATTTGCACTGAATTGTGAACTGAGCCTCGTGGTGGATATGGGTCACCGACACCCCTGTTCGCACCTGAATTCCCAAGGTCTTGGCTGTCCGTTGCAGGCAGGCAATAATCGTTTCCGAATCATTCGTTTTGGGAAACATGCGGCCATCGGCTTCTGTTTTTAAGGAGACGCCGTGGGATTGAAACCAACGTACCGTATCTTGAGGCTGAAACCGACTAAACGCGCCTCTCAGGGCCTTAGATCCACGGGGATAGTTGCCCACGAGTTGAGTGGGTTCAAAGCAAGCATGGGTGACATTGCAGCGCCCGCCCCCTGAGATCCGGACCTTAGAGAGCAATTGCCCACTAGCTTCCAAAATCATAACTCGGGCTTGGGGATGGGCTTCTGCACAGGCAATGGCCCCCCAGAATCCGGCAGCTCCCCCGCCAATGACGACAATATTCACCACGTCTTTACACCTAAAATTAGGTGAAATTTAGGTCTGAGATGGGTTCTGCAAATAGGCATCTATGGCGTCTGATGCAACTTCAGTTAAGGTTTTGCCTTGCTCACTGGCCGTTGTCTTCAGACGATCATAGACATCTTCCCGAAGGTTGACCCGATGGCGGACTCGAGCGTTGCTGCTAGGAATTTTGCCTGTTTGCGTCGCCGGATCATAGGTATCCATGAACTGGCGTAGGGCATCAAACCCGATGCGATCGCAAAAATCACCAAAGCTTTCCGTGGTTTTGCTCTTTTGCTTAAAGAAAACTAAGAGCGGTTCTAGAGTCGTCTCCAGCTCGTCTATCGGCATGACTTCGAGGAAAGTTCTCGCTAACCGAGTCTGATTCGGACTTCCCCCTAACCAGAGCTGATAAGCTGTCGGCTTAATCCCCACAAATCCTAGCTCGGCCATATAGGGACGAGCACAACCATTCGGGCAACCCGTCATCCGAATGACAAAATGCTGTTCATTGAGCTCTAGCTTATTCAGCAGGATTCGGATGCGATCAATAATACCGGGGATGGCGCGTTCCGATTCTGCGATCGCCAATCCGCAGGTAGGCAAAGCTGGACAAGCCATGGCATAGCGAACCAGCGGATCAATTTCCGTCTCTGCCAGCACGCCTGCATTTTTCAAAATGCCTTGAATGGCCGCTTTGTTATTGGGCTGAATATTGTAAATAATCAGATTGTGATTGGCCGTCAGCCGCATGGGCAGATTGTACTGCTGGGTAATTTGACGCAGCGCTGACTTCAGCTGTAGCTTGCCATTATCAAAGACCCGGCCATTTTCAATCGAAATGCCCAAAAAGAGCTGGCCATCCCCCTGTTCATGCCAACCTAAGTAATCTTCATACTTAAATTCAGGCAGGGGTTGGCTAGGAGCGACGGATTTACCAAAATACTGTTCAACAATACTGCGAAACTTATCAATCCCCCAATCATTGATGAGGTATTTCATGCGGGCATGGCGACGCTGTTGACGATCACCATAATCGCGTTGAGTCGCTACGATCGCTTTGACTAAATCGTAGACATCTGCTTTGGCAACATAGCCCAAAGGCTCGGCAATCCGAGCAAAGGTTTCTTCCTTATTGTGAGTGCGGCCCATACCGCCACCCACGAACACATTAAATCCCTGGAGTTGTTCTTGGTCATCCAATATGACGACTAAACCCACATCCTGGGTATAGAGGTCGATAGAGTTGTCTCCCGGCACGGTAACGGCAATTTTGAACTTCCGGGGCATGTAATGCTCCCCGTAGATGGGCTCTTCTTTGTCGTCTAAATTGGTGCCGTTGGTATTGCGCTGTCGAGCGGCTTTAACATCAGGATGTTCTTCAGCCGATACAAACTTTTCTCCATCCAACCAGATCTCATAGTAGGCTCCGGTTTGGGGCGTCAGTAGGTCTGCGATCCGGTCAGCATACTCTTGGGCATAGGTATAGGCCGGTCGGTTGGTATAGGGAGCCGGGGGAGCCATCACATTACGGTTCAAATCCCCGCAGGCCCCTAGGGTTGAGCCCATACTTCGAATGATGGCGGCCATGACCGTTTTCAGATTTTGCTTGATGATGCCATGAATCTGAAATCCCTGCCGTGTCGTTGCCCGCAGCGTGTGATTTCCGTAGGTCTCACTCAATTCTTCTAGGGTGTTATATAGTTCAGCTGGAATGAATCCACCCGGACTTCGGGTTCGCAGCATAAACTGATAGTCTTTTTCCTGCCCTTTTTTTCGATTGTCGCGATTGTCTTGCTGATATGAGCCATGAAATTTAAGGATCTGAATGGCTTCTTCTGGCAAATTTCTCGCATCCGTCTGGAGTTCTGCAATTAACGGATGGCGCAGATGATGACTTCGCTCTTTAATCCCTTCCAATTTGGAAAGTTTAGGTGGAGTCGGTTGTTTAGGGGGAGCATTGACCATGAGGAAATAGGCAGTTGATGACAGTGATTAGGTAGCGAATCGAACGATTTCTACCCTTGAAAAAACGCTAGGCTGACGTAAATATATCCGAGCAATTCCAACGCGGAGATATTTAATGCCCGGTAAGTCGGTCGGGATATCGATGAATCATCTCTTATCTTATCACTGCTTCTTTTGAGCAAACCGTGACAGACACTAACAATGCCATAAGTGATTCCCCATCATCAACACTGCTGCTTAAGCTTTTTTACCAGCCCAGCTCTTCCCAGGATTAATGCACACTAGCGTCGCTAGTGTGCATTAACTTCATCTAAAACTCAAAAATGCTTAATAGAAGACCCGTCTAATAATGTCCCAAAGATTAGCCGATGGTGGTGCTAGCGTTGGGGATCGTGATTGGGCAAACACTGTCTCATCCAACACCGGTTTAAATAATCAATGCGATGATGTTGCCAAAAACGGCCTGGATTGAGAACCAGTTTAATATCCGAATGGAATAAGGGCTGATTGAGATATTGCCAAACGGGAAACCAATTTTGATGAGACTTAGAAATCATGACAGTTTAGGGTGTTGGGTGACTCAAGCGTTTAATCCAGGCAGGCGCAGCATCGGGAAGCCCTTGTACAGGTTCCATATCCTTAAAAAGCCCAATCTTAATAACTTTCATGAAGAATGAAGAGATCTCATAGGGATCCCCAGAAGTTATGTAAAATCCAGCCCAAGCAGATGGCAAAGGTGCTTGTCCAGCTGATCGTGATTTGGAATAAAAGACGCGCTCCGTATACGCTTAGAGTGCCCATAAATGTCGTAACATTTGTCACTGAATTTCTGCGATTCTGAAAAACTTTACAAACGACAAAATATTTAAGACGCCAAGTACCAGCGACAAAGTTTATGATTAATTAATAATTTCATTACAAAGTCCACAAGCGATTCGGCCATAGTGGAGGATGGGTTATTTCCTCACAGCCAATCCTGTGAATAACGGGTAAGGCCAAACTGTATTCGTTCCTAGGCAAACCGGGGGAGACTTTGTCGTTGGATGTCTCGAATGGGAGAGGAGAACGGTAACCGAATGCCCCCATTGCTGCGGTCTTGCAGATGCTGAATTCATTTTTAAGAGGAATCGAGCGTTTCCATGTCTTTATTTGATTGGTTTGCAAATCGACGAAAATCTCATCCTGTGACC
This sequence comes from Acaryochloris marina S15, assembly GCF_018336915.1. Lineage (GTDB taxonomy): Bacteria > Cyanobacteriota > Cyanobacteriia > Thermosynechococcales > Thermosynechococcaceae > Acaryochloris > Acaryochloris marina_A. Next base: position 630,378 of record NZ_CP064923.1, read on the forward strand.
AAAGCACAGCCAGAACGAGAGATTTCTGATGGCTTATGGTCGAAGTGTGAGTCGTGTGGTGCCCTGACTTACACCAAAGATTTACGGGCCAATCAAATGGTGTGCTTAGAATGTGGACATCATACTCGTGTCACTAGTGATGAGCGGATCTCACAGCTGATTGATGCGGAGACTTGGGTGGCAATGGACAATGACTTAGTCGCTTGTGATCCGCTTCAATTTCACGATCGCAAAGCCTATTGCGATCGCATTCTGGAATACCAGAGCAAAACAGGTCTACAAGATGCCGTCCAAACTGGCATAGGCGAACTCGACGGCCTACCCCTAGCCCTTGGCGTCATGGACTTCCGGTTTATGGGAGGAAGCATGGGATCTGTCGTGGGCGAGAAACTGACCCGCTTGATTGAGCATGCCACCCAGAATCGTCTGCCATTGGTGATTGTTTGCGCCTCAGGTGGCGCCCGGATGCAAGAAGGGATGCTTAGCCTAATGCAGATGGCTAAAACCTCTGCGGCCCTAGATCAGCACCGAACGAACCGCTTACTCTACATTCCATTGCTCACCCACCCCACAACCGGTGGCGTAACAGCTAGTTTTGCGATGCTTGGGGATATGATTTTGGCTGAGCCCAAAGCGACCATTGGCTTTGCAGGTCGCCGGGTCGTCGAACAGACTTTGCGAGAAAAGCTGCCAGACGACTTCCAGACAGCAGAATATTTGCTTAGTCATGGGTTTGTGGATGCCATTGTTCCTAGGCCGGAGTTAAAAGGAACCTTAGCCCGGCTGATTCGAATTCATGCTCAAATGCCGATGGCCTCAGATATTTCACCCGCAGCGGTTCCAGTTGCTGCTGCCATTGAATAGAGGGTAGTGGCCTAAACCTTGCTCCCCTTCCATTCCAGATTTGACCAATTTATAGAATCTGGATTTGGGAAAGGGACGCCTCAATGGCATGATATTAGATGGGTCAACCTTAATAAAATCAGTACGTTAATGATTATGGGGTTTGCAGACCTATCGATCTCAGAAATAGCAGAGGACTATCATCTCTCTATTGAAGAGGTTTGTACATTATGCGATCGTCTGGGTGTTGCTTATAAAGCGCCCGACACCCGTTTAGCCCTGGAGGATGTCAAAGCACTTATTTTAGAAATTTTGGCTAACAAAGAAAACACCTAAGGTCAAGCCAATAGGTCATGACTCGGGTTTTAATTCAATTAAGCCTAAAACTCTTTTACTGCTTTATTCATGCCTTTTCCTCTTCTCATTTCTGCGGACTCCATCACTGTCACCAGCAACGGGCAGGTTTAGATAGAGTACCCGGTTCTGTAGAGTGGATTTAACTGTGTTGAGAGCCTGATAATTAAACGAAATTGAAAGGAGAACTATGCTGAAAAGATACATGTTGCTGGCGGTGGCTACAGTATTTTTTGCTTTTCAAGCATTCACCAGTACTGCAACTGCTGCTGAATTAGATGATGCGACTCGAACAGTTGCGTTAAATGAGGGGAGTACCGTTACTCTATCCACGCAGCAAGCGAAAGAGGGCCAGCGCTTATTCAACTTTGCCTGTGCAAACTGCCATATTGGTGGAGATACCAAAACTAATCCCAGCATCAACCTGTCCGCCTCTAGTTTGGCTGGCGCCAATCCCAGACGTGACAACGTTGAAAGTCTTGTGGATTACATGAACGAGCCCACTACTTACGATGGTTTTGACACCATTTCTGAAGTGCATCCTAGTACTCAAAGTACTGATGTTTTCCCTCTAATGAGAAACCTGTCTGATGACGACCTATTCGACATTGCAGGTCATATTCTCATTCAGCCTTCAGTGATTGGCGATCAGTGGGGTGGCGGTAAAGCTAACCGCTAAGTGTCCATTGGTTGTTGACCAGTATGAACGACGTTATCTTTATAAAGTTCATATTTAAGGCGCGCATCAAATGCTGAAATCGTGGCTCAAATGTTGTTTTCTTGCCGTTCTTTGGGTTTGTTTGGGAAGTCTCCCAAACAGTTCAATAGCCCAAGCTGGAGATATTGACGATTATATTGTTCGGTATCTTAAGGTGACAGAACCCGTTCCTATTGCAATAGATGCTTCGGGAGAGACTCAGTTGTTTTCTCCCGAAGAGCTGTCAGATGGGAAACGGTTGTTTGACGATAACTGTAAGAATTGCCATGTAGGTGGGGCGACGTTGCCAAATCCCGTGCAATCTTTGTCAATGAAGAATTTGCAAGGGGCAACCCCTTCTCGGGATAACGTTGCCAATCTCATTGAATTCCAACGAGAGCCAACTATTTACGATGGTAGCGATGTTAGCTTTTGGTGCCGCCAGGTCCCTGATACTTGGTTGCCCGATCAAGAACTGGCAAATCTGGAAGCCTTTATTCTCAGAGCTGCTGAAGTAGCTAGGGGTTGGGGCACTGAAGATGTTGCTGATGGCATAGATTTTACTTAAGGTTATTATCCTTAAACTGCCCTGATTCAGTTGATTAGAGCAACGTCGATGCCTTTAAGGTAACCTCTGTAATCCTACGAACTCTAAGTTTAGGGTTCTAAAGTTGCAGAGACGATCCTAAAATAGTTATGCGAGTTTATCGCATTTGCCATAACTAAGCACCGTATATATTCATCATTTGGTGTCTGGCGTTAATAAATTTGGCAGCACAGCTGTCAATATGAATTGAGAGGAGAAACACATTGAAAAAACTTCTATCTATTGCTTTGACTGCACTTGCTGTCCTAGCTTTTGCAATCAGCAGCCCTGTTTTAGCCGCTGATGCGGGTGCGGGTGCGGGTGTCTTTAATGCTAACTGTGCTGCTTGCCATGCAGGCGGCAACAATGTTGTCCAAGCAGATAAAACTCTGAAAGCAGATGCTTTATCTGCTAATGGCATGGACTCTGCTGATGCCATTATCAATCAGGTCACCAATGGTAAAGGTGGCATGCCTGCATTTGGTGCTAGCCTTTCCTCTGGCGATATCGAGAACGTTGCTGCATACGTTTTAGATCAAGCTGATAAGTGGTAAGTCTACTGAAATAACTAGTTCATAGTTTTCCCCCTCTTTATTTAAAGAGGGGGTTTTGTTTTGTTGGACTATTCCTAGCTTCCGATCTGTTGCTCACCATAGTTGGGTGGGTTTATGTCATCTTGTACCTAGTACCTGTCGAGGTTTCCCCATGCGCCGACCCCGTCCGTCTTATTTGTGGTCTTTAGGATTAGGACTGTTTTTGGCCTGTGCACTCCCTACGATTGGCTGGCAAGTCATCAGTGCTTCATCGGCGGTTAGTGTTGAGCAAAAGACTCTTTTAGACCAGTTAGCCGATGCCCAAGTGGTCTATTTGGGGGAAACCCATAACAGTGTGGCTGACCACAAAGCTCAATTAGCGATTATCCGAGGGTTATTTGAACGAGAACCCAAACTTGCGATCGCCATGGAGATGTTTCAGCGTCCCTTTCAAGATCCCATCGATCGCTATCTGGCCGGAGAGATTACAGAGGCACAGTTGCAAAAAGAAACGGAGTATCGTCAACGCTGGGGATTTGACTGGGAATTCTACGCCCCCGTTTTGCGCTTTGCTAAACAGCATCAACTGCCGGTTATTGCTCTTAATACCCCTAGGGAGATCACCAAAAAAGTGGGTCGGCAAGGGTTGGAAAGCCTCACCTCAGAAGACTACACCTTTATCCCTCCTTTAGCAGAGATCGACGTTAGCAATACTGCTTATCGTCAAAAACTTAAGACCATTTATGAACAATTTCATCCCGGCCCTGCTTCTGAAGAAGGGTTTGAGCGCTTTTTTGCCGCGCAAGTTCTTTGGGATGAGACGATGGCTGAAAAAATAGCCCAGACTGTTCGCCAACAGCCTGATCGGATTGTCGTTGTCTTAGCCGGAAAAGGCCATATTGAGCAAGGCTATGGTATCCCCGATCGGGTGGCACGACGTCTCAGCCAGTCTTCTGGGAAAGACCAGCCGTTTCGCCAGTCTTCTGTTTATCTCAATCCTACGGATGATGCTCGTAAGATAGCGAATCCTCCCGCTGCTAATTATTTTTGGACTCAGCCTGGATCGGAATAATCCAAGATCTCAACGTATGATTCTAGAAGTTGCCATCCTCGATGTGATTTCAGGAAAAGAAGCTCAGGTTCAGTCAGACTTTCTCTCTGTCATGCCAGGCTATCTGGAGCATGAGCTGCAGTGTTGTCTTGAATAACAATCACGTTATTTGTGGTTAGCTCACTGGCAAACCTTAGACGATCATGGACAGGGCTTTGTCAATCTCCCTAGTATCAATGGTGGAAGACCACGCTACACCATCGCTAGGGTTCATTCCTGACTGTGGATTCTTATGCAGCTGCACTTTGATAAACACAGCTTTGATCAAAAGTGGCCCCCCAGGTCTGACCGAGAGCGATCGACATCCGGTCGTTTTGACGTCATCAACTCTTTCGTACCTCATAGGAGAACCCCATGCTAGAAAAGAACAGCAAAATTGCCCTAGTGACGGGGGCGAACCGTGGACTGGGGTTAGAGGTCTGTCGACAATTGGCCCAGCAAGGTGTTAGCATCATCCTCACTGCTCGTGATCGCCAAAAGGGTGAACAAGCAGCGCAACAACTGCTGGAAGAAGGGCTTGAAGTGATTGTCAAGCCTTTAGATGTTTCAGATAATCAGAGTGTGGCCCAGTTAGTAAGCGAACTAGAAAGCGATCTCCAGCACTTAGATATATTGATTAACAATGCAGGCATAAATTTTGACTTTCAGCAGCAAACTCTAGCGGCTGATTTGGATGATGTCCAGAATACTTTGAATACGAACCTGTTTGGAGCCTGGCGCATGACTCAGGCGTGCTTGCCGCTGCTGGAGAAGAGTCAGCATGGGCGGATTGTAAATGTTTCTAGTGGTGCGGGGTCGTTTGCCGGTCCCAGAGGTCTGCAGGAACAAAGCGGGGGATTGCCAGCTTATGGAATATCTAAGACGGCCTTGAATGCTCTAACTGTCAAGCTGAGTCGATCGCTGCTAGAGGCAGGTATTTTGGTGAATGCGGTATGTCCGAATTTTACTGCAACTTATCCCGGCACAGAAAAGATGGGTGCGAGACCCGTTCCTGAGGGGGCATCTGGAATTGTTTGGGCTGCAATGTTACCGGATGATGGTCCTACAGGTGGATTTTTCCGAGATGGTCAACCACTCCCTTGGTAGGGGCTATGTGACTGCAGATTAGGGAGTTGAGATGCGCTTGCCCCATCAATATGGTAAATCGCAAGATTCGCTTAATCATCAGCCTCAATGGGAATACTAGGGATAGGTATGACCATCAATATTATTACTATGAAAAAATCTATTTCATTTTTATTGCTGCTAACGGCAACTTGGTTTGGTGGCTTGGCGCTAAATGCTGAGGCCAGATCTACTTGTGCTGTTGGACAGAGAGGTGAAGTTTTATGGAAAGGGAAATGGTATCCAGCTCAGGTTCTTGATGCTAATGGTCGACAATGCTATATCACCTATGACGGCTATAGCAGTTCTTGGGATGAGTGGGTAGGCCCCAATCGTTTTCGTCCCTATGCTCCTGCCTCCTCTAATTCTGCCTATCGAGCGGGACAATCGGTACAGATTTTGTGGAAAGGAAAGTGGTACCCCGGAAAGGTTCTGGATGTCAGCGGTAACCGTTACTTTATTACTTACGATGGCTATAGCAGTTCTTGGAATGAGTGGGTTTCTCCCGCTCGACTGAGCCGATAAGCATTGACACTATTGCTGTTCATAGATTTGCTGCAATAGCCAGACAGTCATGGAATAGCGCGTCGGTTTTAAAGGCTTGAGGATTAATGTGGGTGAGGCTAGCCTGATAGCCTTGCCCTTGGAGTTGTGCAATCATGCGATCGCGTTTTGGTATATCCATTTTTCCTCGCCGTCCAATGTCTGCAACGGAGTAGAAATAAGGCGGCATTAGTGCTTCTGCTTGCATAATCTGTAGGAGTTGAACCCGGTCTGACCAACCCCAATCTTCAGCTAGTTGCTCCATAGATGCTACCCAAGTTGGATCATGTAATGGCCCTAACCACATGGGACCGCTAAGGGTTAAGGGTGGGCCTTGGTTTGGGCAGGTGGCTCGACTGAGCTTTTCCCAAGAGACCGTTTGATAGTGACCGCAGTGGTGACAATAGCCGATAAATCCCAGACCATTCTGAGGTTGGGGGGAGGTTACCTGGACGAGCACTCGATAGATTTGACCTTGAAAGTACGAGAAAATGGGCTGAATATCCCGTCCTAGGGCTTGGGCTTGTTGCCAGCAAATGCCTAATAATAGCCGTAGTCCTTGCTCATGGGCAGCAGGATGAGATCGCACCCATGCTCCCAGTAATCGTTGACTATGTTTGGGATTATGTCCGGCTAAGGTGCGGCTATCGGTGCCCGTGATGTAAAGTAATCCGCCTAATTTGACGGTTTGCAGACAGCCTTGCAGGAAAGGGGTGGGCAAGCCAAAACTATCCAAGTCGATAAAATCAAAACTCTCGTGATGGTGGCACTCATGGAATAGCTGTGCTGCTGAGTGATACGAAAGCTGATACCGCTCCGGGGGCAGTTGGCTCAAGTTATCGGTTAGAACCTTTGCCATGTCAGGATTGGCATCGTTGGCCCAGATCCAATCTGCATTACTTTCCAGGGTATAGCGTTGCGATCGCACCCCGCATCCAGTCATGACATCTAATAGGCGGAGGTGGCCTATCTGTTGGCGATAGACAGCGGCTGCTAATATGCCTAAATCCCGGGCGGGGCGACTGCTCGGGCGAAAAAATGCTGGCCCCACGCTAAATAGAGCTTTGCCTTCAAGGTTTGGGCTCTTTAACACAACTCGGTAATGAGTTGTGTCACCGATTCTTGGGTGAGGGTCGTGACGATAAAGACTTCTTGTACCGTTTTGCCTGAGCGGGCCAGAACTTTAAATCCGCCCCGAATGGGGACTGAAATTCGAAGTTTTAAGTGGGGAGTATGGCCCTTTACCCGGCTAATCACACCAGGCGTAACGGTTTTAATGCCTGGATAGTGAATCAATTTTCCTAAAATCGCGAGTAAGCCGGGAATATGGGTGGAGTGGTTGAGCACTAATCGGCCTTTACTCGCAGACATACTTCAGTCGGCCTCCAATGGTGCCATGGTTAAGCCCGCTCGCTGGAGCTGCATATGGTAGAGTTCTGCTTGTTCTTGAGGGCCCACCCAAACGATGGCCTGTCCTTCGAAATGAATTTGATTGGTTAATTCCCAAGCCTTATCAGACGTCATATGGGGAACATAGGTCATTAATGTCTTGGCTACGTGCTCAAATGTATTGACATCATCATTGACCACAATCACCTTGAAATTCGGATAGGGTTTCCGAACCGTCTTTTGTGCCTGTTTGTCTTCAGGGCGGGTAACAGGCGTTTGCACTGCGGTTATCGCCATGCATGGACTATCTAGCTCAGAAAGCTTAAGCATGAGCTTAATTATTAAAGGTAAGGAATTAATTAGTTTACATTAGTTTAGCTTGTTGATATTAAGTTGCCTATGCCCAATTTCCTAAGCCGCTATATCTCTAGCCTAAACCGAATATTCTTAAGGAGTAGGTCTGTTTTTTCGACTACTCTGTTGACAACTTGACGCCCATGACCCATGCCCAGCGACTCATTCCCGGTACTCTGCAAGCACAACTGATTCATCGAACCCAACAGGCGAAGCATTGTGGTGCTTTGCACTCGATTGCCACACATTATGAGCCATTGACCGATGGAGAACTGGAGTTTATGGTGCGGATTGTCTCTAATTTGGCGCGCAAAGCGACAGTGCTCAAAACACCTAAACCCAAAGACTTTAATCCCTTTCTCCCTTACGAAGAAGATCTGTTTGTATCTGATCTGTCGGATCAGCATCTCGTCTTGTTGAATAAATTCAATGTGGTAGATCATCATTTGCTGATGGTGACGCGGGACTTTGTCAGTCAAAAAACGTGGCTCGATGCTGCCGATTGTTTGGCGTTAGCCATTGTCTTAAGTGAAATGAAAGGGCTGGCTTTCTATAACGGCGGGTGGGCGGCGGGTGCGAGTCAGCCCCATAAGCATTTGCAGATGGTGCCCTTACCGTTTTTTCCTGATCGCCCTGATTTACCGATTTCACCATTAATATCTGCAGCTGCTTTACAAGGTATTGGTCAGAGTCCAGCTTTGCCGTTTGTGCATGGGATCGCACCTCTGTCTTTAGACTGGACAGATTCTCCTCAGACCCTAGCTTCGTTATTGCTAGACACCTATTACCAACTCTTAGGGGCTATTGGTTTACCATGGCAACCTGATACTCCTGAAGCGACAGGTGCCTATAATCTTCTGGTCACCAGAGATTGGATGTTGATGGTACTACGTTCGCAACCCAGCTTTGAAGATGTTGCCATTAATGCTTTGGGGTTTGCCGGATCTTTACTGGTACGTAACCCACAGGAGTTAGAGCATTTGAAGCAGGTTGGGCCAATGACCGTCTTACAGAATGTAGGTGTTGCTCTGTAAAGTGCAGTCTGGCTTGGGTGGCTGGTTGCTCTTTCTCAACTGGTCTGGCCATCAAGCGAAGAAGTTGCAATGGACTCATTGCCGATTTAAGCAAGGTTGCTTGCAAGAACTCGTTACAAAAATGATTTAATTCTTAGATCGCCAAAAAGCTTTATAGGTAAAGGATTTGAAGTGATAAAGCTTTCGTCTTTGTCGATTGGTGACGTCAATTTCTTTACATTTCATAATGCTTGTGTTACATTTATTTACATAAGCAAATAAAGCATTTACGGAGCACTTCCCATGACTAAAGGATTCACTTCAGACGACCGCGGTTACGTTAACAGTTTTGCTGTTGAGCCTAAGACCTCTGTTCAAGAAGAGCCCGTATTTGGTTTTAACAAGAATGCCGAAAGAATCAGTGGACGCCTAGCCATGGTCGGCTTTATGTCTATTCTTCTTTTAGAACTAGCCACTAACGTCAACTTCATTCAAATTGTGACTGGTGTCTAACAACTGACCCAATTCGTTTGACCCTCACTTGAGATAGCTGAGGGTCTGCTTTGGATGGGGGGATTCTATCCAAGCCTCGCTGTTAGACCTAAAAGCTATGTTAGTTGACCTTCACTCCGACTCTCTTATTGAACAATATACGAACGGTATTCGAGACTTTAGCTCCACAATTCTGATGGGTGATAGTCTCTGTGAACTGTTGCTAAATGGCATTAATTTTGAGCAGGCAAATCTAGCTCGGGTCAATATGAGCCTGACACAGTTTCGAGGTAGCAACCTCAGAGGTGCTAACTTATCCCAAGGATTACTGTGGCGAACGGACTTTATGGATGCTTGTTTGGAAGTTGCCAACTTAAGTCAATCCAAACTGATTCGGGCAACTCTAACACGAGCTAACTTAAAGCAAGCCCAACTGGCAAAAGCAGATCTAAGGGTGGCAAATCTACGCGCAGCAATTTGTCCAGGGGCAAATCTGGCAGGGGCAGACCTTCGCTATTCCGATCTCACTGGCATTAACCTCAAAGGTGCAAATTTAACGGGTGCAGATTTAACGGGTGCAGATTTAACGGGCGCAGATTTGAGTGGAGCAATCTTGACAGGTACCATTCTTAGGCAAGTAGATTTGAGTCAGGTTATTTTAAAGGATGTGGACTGGAACCATCGCCACATAGACGTTCTAGAAAACAATCCAGTGTTGACTGCTACTGAATAGTGTTCATCTAGCAGCGACTATAATTTGAGGATGTAGCGGCTTGCGATCGCACCCCCCATGCTGACCCTCAGAGATTATGCCAATTCAGATATTGAAGCTTTGTTAGCTCTGGCTAACAACAAGTTAGTATCGCGTTTTTTGGTCTATACCTTTCCTTATCCCTACACAAGAGCCGATGCAAAATGGTGGGTATCTGAAGGGGTGAAGGCTGAAGGAGATGTGACGAAAGTCATCGAATATAATGGTCAGTTTGCAGGTAGTGTCGGCATAGCTCGTAAAACAGGTTGGCGCGATCACCTGGCTGAAATTGGGTACTGGCTGGGAGAACCTTATTGGGGTAACGGGATAGCAACCCAAGCAGTTCAACAGATGACTGACTATGCTTTTTCAGACCTAAAATTGCAGAAGCTCTATGCTCTTATTCTGGCTCCCAATATAGTGTCGATGAGAGTGGTCGAGAAATGTGCATATGAGTTAGAAGGGGTTCTTAAACAAGAAGTGTTTAAGGATGGACAATATTACGATGTCCATCGCTTTGCCAAGGTTTTAAAGATTTAACCCATAACCTCACCCCTGATAGAAACAGGGTTCTAGTCTGATAGGCTCCTGTAAGCATCGTCGATCAGTACTTGTAGCTTGCACGATCATGCTTTGCGATTACACAAACTCTGTTGCTTCCAGGTAGAGGTTTATCCTAGTTCATGCTAATTAGCATGAACTAAACTTCAATTTAGGGCTTTGGAAGAGAAAACATAAAACCGGTTGTTTTTGGGCTTGAACTCTACTGGCTTCGACATGCATGGCATGTGATTTTTGCTATGTGTATTTAGATCTATAAGTCTTATTTTGTATGGCTATTATGCTAGTAGTAACTCTGATTGAATGCACTAAAAAACCTTAAGATAAACGGAATTTGTGCAAAGTAATAGGCTGACATCATTCATTCCTAGACTTATAGGTACAGTAAAGTGAAGCTAAAATTATGGATAAATATAGGATAAATAGAGATAGAAAACTTCAAAGCATTGATTTGATTCAAAAATGAGTGCTTTTGTGCTGAAATTAATAAAATAATGATTTTCCCCTTGTTGGAGAGGCTAGATCGGAAGAGTCTAAATTATTAAGTAAAGGGCCAGAAAGAGAAATAGATTGATTTTCTTGTCCAGACTTTATAAACTCATAAAGTTGGAATTGAGTCGTGGTTGATGGACTGCTATCTCTAAGAAGGAGATTGCTATATCCAAGTTTATTGCTCTTTTATGTATATAGCTTTTGATGTAATTTAAGCTCGGACTTGACTATGAAGTGCTACCCAATTATATCTTTGATTACATTGCCATTAGTTGCTGGTGCGACCTTGTGGCTGAGTCGTTCCCCAGCGCAAGCGAGCGAACCAAGATTTAGCTGTGGCCAAAGCAACAATACGCCAACAACGTTGGCTAAAACGAAACAAGGTTTTGTTGCAGTGATCCGGTGGACATCAGAGCACTTTGCAGGTTCAGGCTGGACTCCCGAAGCCCGTTGCCAAAAAGTATCGGGATTGTTTGAGCAATACTATCGAGATGGGTCACTCAATTATGTAACCACTGGTCGAGATGTAGAGACTGAACAAAATGTTGTCTGTGTTGCGCCTGCTCCGAAGCAAAAGTGTACAGGTATTTTATTTACCCTAAAACCAGGAAGTAATCCAGGTAAAACACTTCAGAAGTTGATGGATTTGCGGGTACGAGCTTCCCATGATCCACTCAATGAGACCAATCGACGTATCTACATCGAGATGGATGAGTTCTTGAACTCCAGACCAACTATTAATTCCACCGATTCGGCTCCGTCTGAAACCTCAACGCCGTCTCAACCTCAGCCAGACGATGTTTGGTAGCTCACGGGGGTGAGTTCCAGTGCTGTGTTTTCTGGGCATGAACTTGAAGTGAAGGTTGATTGGGTAAGCATATTGAGCATGAGGAACTGGTAAATGAAATTTGGTTATGGAATTCCATCTGTACTGGTTGGGGTAGTAACTGTTGTTGTGGTGCAAGGGCAAGCTGTTCTAGCTCTCACTGCTTCACAGGTGGCTAATATTGCTGAGCAAATCAGCGTGAAGATTGATGGGCAAGCACCTGGCTCAGGGGTAATGATTGCCAAGCAAGACAAGACTTATTTTGTGCTGACAGCAGCCCATGTAGTGGCAACAGACGATGAGTATGACGTGATTACGCCAGATAATCAGCGCCACTCTTTGAGCTATGCCCAGGTTAAAAAATTGCCTGGTGTTGACCTTGCCGTGGTGCAGTTCAGTAGTGAAAAGCCCTATCAAGTGGCTAATTTGGGTAATTCCAGTCAATCGCAACGAGGAATGACCACTTATGTTGCTGGGTGGCCGTTAACAGGAACAGCGATTACTCAACCTACCCTGTTGTTTCAGCAGGGTATTGTCTCTGCTAATTCTCAGGTGAAGCAAGATGACGGTTACGGCTTAATTTATACCAACAACACCTTGCCAGGTATGTCTGGGGGGCCAGTGCTGAGTGAAGAAGGAACGTTAGTTGGTATTCATGGCCGGGGAGAAACGGATCGCCAGGCAAGCACCCGTAATCCAGATGTAGTGGTGAAGGTGGGCTATAACCTGGGAATTCCGATTAGTACGTTTTTGTCCTTAGCGCCTCAATCTGGAATAGATCTAGACTTACAGGTTGCTACTGCTCAAGCGCCCGATCCGAGTGCGACTGCAAAGCCCTCAAAGGTGGATGACTTGATTGCCCAAAGTGGCAATCAACTCTATCAAGGCAATAATGAGGCCGCTTTGGGGGCTCTAAATCAAGCGATTGAAACGGATCCTAATGCAGCGGATGCTTACCGTTTAAGGGCGGATGCTCGTATGTCTTCGATCGGCTGGAGTTTTTTGGAGGGTCGGTCTAGAAAGAATCGCGATATTGTCTTGGCTGCACAACAAGATATCAATGAGGCGATTCGCCTAAACCCTGATTTGAGTGATGCTTATACCATCAGAGCTTATCTAAAGTTTGTTTTGAAAGATGGATCGGGTGCAACATCGGATATTAACCAGGCCCTGAGGTTAGATTCTCAAGCTGCGATGCCTTATATTCTGCGTGCAAATCTATTGACCGAAAAGCAGCAGTGGCAGAATGCCATCGCGGATGCCAATGCTGCATTGAAACTGGATGCTAATTCCCCCTATGCGGCGTTTGCCTATAATGCCCGAGGTCTAGCACGGGCCAGTACTAGAGATATTTCTGGAGGACTGCAGGATTTGACCCAGGCCATCAGCCTGTCTCCTAGCAATGCGTTGTTCTATATGAATAGAGGAACGGTGCTGGCCCTTAGCGGTAAAAGAAATGAGGGACGGGCCGATCTGGAAAAAAGCGCCAGCTTGGCACAACAAAAAGGCCGTACTGAAGTGTACAAAGAGGTAACCAAACGATTGAATTTACTAAAACGTTTGCCTTAGGGGCTGGCGTATTTTGATCGCTTATTCTTGCATCGGCTAAAACCTACATTCTTCCGTACAAGTGGTTGGAAAATGTGCTTAACCCGAATTCAGGTTAGCGAGATCAATGCCATGACATGATCCAATTCGATACTGCCATAGCTTTTCTGAACCTGAGTTCGGGATAAGCTAAAACCCTTATTCCTACGGGAGCTGCAAGCTGTGTTCTGCCGTAGAAGGATTGTAAAAATGGACTTAACCCGAACTAGGGTGACGTAACTTAAATCCGACATTCAGCAGGTACTAATACCAATTTGTGTTTTGGGATGTAATTTAGATAGGATCTAATCCTATGTTCATTCCATAAGTATATGAGTCGAGTTAGTACAGTTAAACCGCATCTAACAGTGGATGAGGTGAAAGACAAAATTGCTACGGCTCCGACTGCCCGCTGTCAGCAAAAATGGATGATTATTTATAACGCCCTGGTAGATCCTCGCCCAGCTATCGAAATAGCCACGCATACTGCTACTAGTCTTCGAACGGTCCATCAGGTGATTTCCGCTTACAATCGCCTAGGAGCAGCAGCAATTGCTCCTAGGGCTAAACGGAAGAAGAATCCCGGTGCTTATCTGAGTATCGAAGAAGAGATTGAATTTTTAGAATCGTTTATTGAACGTGCTCAACAAGGTCATTTAACAACGGTTCAAGAGATCCAAACGGCCTTTGAGACTAAAGTGGAGACGTCAGTGGCACCCAGTACTATCTATCGTTTGCTAGACCGACACGGATGGCGCAAACTCATGCCTCGTCCGTCCCATCCCAATGGAAACAAAGCGGCACGAGAGGCTTTTAAAAAAACTTTCGGGGGCTGGTCCAAACCGCTGTAGCAGATCGCTCAGCTGAAGACCAACGTCCCATTGTGATCATGGCAGCAGACGAAGGGCGCTTTGGTCGTCTAGGGCAAGTAAGAAGAGCTTGGTGTGCTCCTGGAATTCGACCCGAAAGTGGGCAGCAGCTTGTCCGTGAATATCTCTATGGCTATGTTGCTGTTGCTCCTGCGTTAGGAAAGATGAGTGCTTTAGTCTTACCCTTTTCCAATACTCAGATGATGAACTTATTCCTAGCACAAGTGGCGGATGAATTTTCAGACTATTTTGTGGTGATGCAGGTCGATGGAGCGTCTTACCACACCGGAAAGAAGCTCGTCATTCCAGACAATATACGCTTGATTGTTCAGCCTCCTCGAAGTCCACAACTCAATGCTGTAGAGCATATCTGGGAGGAGGTGAAAGAAAAGCACTTCTACAATCAGGTTTTTGATTCTTTAGATGAGGTATCCGATACCTTGTGCAAGGGACTCAAAGAACTCATGGATTTACCCGATAGGCTGACTTCTATGACCAATTTTCCTCATATGAGAATTACGATTTAAAACGCAAATTGGTATAACCATCAAGGGATAATTTTGAGGTTGTCTCTCAACGCAAGTCCATGTATTCACCTCAAGAGATAGACGTTCAGGATATTGACCATCTCGGTATTATTGCCGGTATCGTCGATGAGATCGGCATTGTCGAAATAGTGGATCGATTATTAGGTACTCACGAGCAAGAGAATGTTAGTTGTGGTCAAGTTGTCAAAGCCCTGATTCTAAATGGTATGGGCTTTTTGAGTGCTCCATTGTACTTATTTAGTGAGTTTTTCGAAAGCAAAGCAACCGAGCACTTACTCGGTCAAGGTGTACTGCCAGAGCACCTCAACGATACCCGTATCGGTCGAGTCCTCGACAAGCTCTATGCCTATGGTGTGACCCAGATATTTATCCATGTGGCAATGGCAGTCGTTCAGAAATTCGATGTAGCTCTAAGGTGTGCGCATCTAGATGCGACAAGCCTTAGTGTTGAGGGGCAATACTTAGATAAACCACAGGTTGAGGCGTCAGACGAATCCCCCTCTGCACCTGAGTCCCCCTCCCCTGCACTGGCTGAATCAGAGGAGCCGATACCCGTGAAAATCACCTACGGCTACTCACGGGACAATCGTCGTGATCTCAAGCAGTTTGTATTGAACCTACTGGTGAGTGGGGACGGGGGTATTCCTTTATTTTTACAAGTGGGCAACGGTAATGATGCGGACAAAAGTACGTTTGTGCCTATCATCCATGAATTTAAGCAACAGTGGAGTCAGCAACAGCCAGAGGTGATTGTTGCTGATAGTGCCCTCTACAGTGCCGACAATCTGCAAGCATTAGGAAGTACATCTTGGATTAGCCGAGTTCCAGCAAGTTCAACGGCAGCCCAAGACTTATTACAAGGGCTGCCGGGTTCACAGTTTCACCCCAGTGCTCTCAACGGCTATAGCTTTGTCGAAGTATGTAGTACCTATGGAGAGATTCAACAACGGTGGCTGGTGGTTGAAAGTAAAGCTCGCAGAGACTCTGGACTCAAACAAGTGCAAAAGCGGATTGATCAGGCGTTTAGCCAAAAAACTACTGCACTTAAAACCCTCTGCAAACAGACCTTCTTGTGCCCTGCAGATGCTTTAGCTGCAGCCCAAGATTTTGGCAAAATCCTCAGGTATCACACCCTTGACGATCTCAAAATCCACAAAAAACCTCATTATTCAAAGGCTGGACGACCGACAAAAGCAACGGTTGTGACTCACTACACCTATTCTATTGAGGCTACCTTAACCCTCAATGAGCCAGTCATCGAACGCTATCGGCGGCAAGCAGGTCGTTTCATCTTAGCCACCAATCTCTTGGAACAAGAGCAATGGAGCAATGATGATATTCTGCGCGAGTATAAGAACCAGCAGGCGTGTGAAGGAGGCTTTCGCTTTATCAAAGATCCACTCTTCTTTGCCTCTAGTGTTTTCCTGAAGACACCTCGGCGTATCGCTGCCTTAGCCATGATCATGGCCTTGTGTTTGATGGTCTACAGCTTAGGACAACGACAGTTAAGAAATGCACTAGAACAAGTACAAACAACTCTCCCTAATCAGAAGGGGAAACAAACTATGAAACCTACGTTACGTTGGATTCTCCAATGCTTTCAGGCCGTCCATTTAGTTTGGCTTGATGGTGCCAAGCATCTCATCAAGCTCAACAGCAGGCAGCAACTTATCTTGCCGTTCCTTGGGAAGGGCTGTAAAAAATATTATCTGCTCTGCTAGCTAGCCTGCTGAATGTAGGTTAAATATTGGTACTTTGTGGAATCTTGGACGGGAGCAAGATGTCGTAATAGGTGGGTCGGGTTGCGTTACGGTCTTGAATGATCAATTCGATCTCTTCTAACCTTTGTTGGAAACCTAGTAGAGGCTGTTTAACATGGGGGTCGTTAAAGTAAGTATGTTCGTTAATATCATCTAGATCCACATCATTGGCCTTGTAGTAACCCAGCTGAGTATAGTAGACCGAACCCAAGGTATAACCTAGATCCAACTGTTGTTCCGCCAAGCTGAGGGGAGGTAGTAGGGAGAAATAGTCCGCTTCACTGGCTGTCTTTGCATTTGGAGCTTCACTGAAACCTGCGAGAGGCATATTGGGGACAAACGTCATTAACGACGCTTGGGGGAAATTCACAGATGCATGTTGGGCACTACAGGTGAAAATAATGAGTGTTGTCGCATTAATGAGGTAATCCAAGGTGCGAATCTTAGGCTCGGGTTCTTCCGGTGTCGCTTCACCAATTTCGGTCATCTGACCCCCATCTTCAGCTCTAAGCTCTTTCAACCAAGCTTGCAATGTTTCATCGTTGAGGACTGCAGCATCATCTTTGTAGAAGATTTGCAGATAGGCCTCAACCCAGTCATGAATTGCATGCCAAAGGAGCAATGCATCGTCACGATAAGGGTAGTCAGGTAGCTTTTGCAGATCATCCACGCCTCGGGATGCAAAGGTTTGGGGCAGCATGGAGTCATTAAAAGAGAAGGGATAGCCCTTGGCCCCTTTGACACTAAGCTGCACGGAGGACAGTATTGTTCCGAACAAGAGTTTATCTACGGTGCCATCAGGTGCAATTAAGCTACTCGCTGCGGCATTGTTGATAAATAAGGTGCCCTCAAAGTGAGGGAGGAGCAGTTTACCCAGGGGATGTTCTGTTCCTAAGCGTCGATAAGTACCTAAAGCAATCGGCTCAATCCAGAGATGGGTGCGCCCTAAATGAGAAATCAGTTCATGATAATTACCATCAGCGATTTGAACCACTGTCTTGGCCATACGCCAAGCTAGCCGCTCCTCTTCACCAGCCTCAAGGCTTGGCGGTGTAAAGATAGGGCTGTCTGCATCTTGGTGGCATTGGATAGCAATCGGTGTGAGGAGACGACCTGGACAATGACCTGATCCAATCGCAAATAATGCTAAAGGTGCATAGCTATACTTCTGAAGTGTTTCTTGACGACCTTTTATCTTGGTATTCACGGTACCAGGAACGATTTCTTCTAGGATCTGGTAGTCCGCTAGATAGACGCGTCCATCATTTAGGGCTGTCTGGAGAGACTCGCCCTCTCCCATGACAGTCTGGAATTGTTGTTCTGTGACTTTGAAATGGTCTGGGAGTTCGGAAATGCGGTTAATCACAAGGGGATTGGCTCCGGCAACCCGTTGAGCAGCAAATGCCCGATCTTCCAGAAAATGATTACTAATATCTGGTAGGTAAATGATCTGAAAGAGATCACGATAGTTTGCTAAGGAAGGTTTCTCTCCTGCATCCCTGAGTTCAGCTTTTTCTTGAATATCCTTGGCTATGGATGAAATCCGGGCTGAGACCTTATCAGGATTTTGCTTATCTTTAACATCATGCCTGATGTTTTGAGATTGGGATTGGTTGCCAAAAATATTGGAGAGACCTCTGACAAGATCACTCACAGCATTAAAGAGTCGCTCCAGCCATGATTGATTGAGGGGATTCTCGAGAATTCTAGACAAGCGCAGAAAAGTAATCAGACGACAGGCAGACCCTTTGCGGACGGCTATATCCTGCATTGCCTGATTGGCAATAATTCTGAGTACAACGGAAACGATATCTCTGGTCCAAGGCCACTTTGTCAACGACTGATCTGCTGGAAAAACTTCCTTAGCCATTGGATATTTCAGTTCAGAGGAAACATCTTTAAGGGCATCGTATCGATATTCATATTCTTGCGTCATAGTAGCTCCCAATTGAGGATCGATTTCAATAGAACTTAAGTGATGTTCTGAGGCTATTAGAATCATCAGATATAGCGCAGGATTTTATGCGAATTGCAAAGACTTGTGTTCTATGAGTCACTAGTCTTTGCAATTCCTGAAAGCTTCTTCGGGAGAAGATTAGATTTAGATAGTTAATGCTTTCTGATTGGTAAATCTTGATATTCATTTACATCTATTAGCGCTTCAGAAAGATGATCTGAAATTAGAAAGGTTACTCCTTGAATCCTTCAATTATTGTTGTTATCAGAAGAAAAAAGAAATGGGGTTTCATACAGATGCTGTGCTATTGCTTTGATGGTGATCCATTCCCTTCTATGCAGAAGAGGAGAACACCATCGAGTTTGCTATATGCCATTACAATTGGGAGCTGTAGCTTGCAATAATTTTGACGTACGGTAGCAATCAATATGGTTCAACTGACACCTAACTCTAGCTTTAGCCTGACCATTCGCTTGAAGTTACCTAATCAGACGGGGATGCTGGCCCAGGTATTACAAGCCATTGGGTCTGCTGGGGGAAGTCTGGGACATATTGACCTTTTGGAACGCACTCATACCTCGCTGACTCGCGAAATTACTGTCAATGCCTCCAGTACGGAACATGCGGATACTATTGTGGATGCTTTAAAAGCACTGCCGCACATTACCTTGCTGGATGTTTCTGATCGCACCTTTGATTGCCACCGGGGCGGAAAAATCACCGTTCAAAGTAAGCTCCCTCTTCATAGCCAGGATGATTTATCCATGGCCTATACACCTGGCGTAGGTCGGATTTGCACGGCCATTGCCCAAGAGAAAGATCAGGTGTATCGCTATACCATCAAAAGCAATACCGTGGCTGTCGTTACCGATGGTAGTGCAGTGTTGGGATTAGGAAATATTGGCCCCGAAGCCGCTTTACCCGTAATGGAAGGGAAGGCTCTGCTGTTTCAGGAATTTGGCAAGATTAATGCCTTTCCTGTGTGTCTAGCTACTCAGGATGTGGATGAGATTGTGGAGACGGTGAAGCGAATGGCCCCGGTCTTTGGTGGGGTCAACCTAGAAGATATTAGTGCACCTCGTTGCTTTGAAGTGGAAGAACGGCTGCGCCGAGAACTAGATATTCCGGTCTTTCATGACGATCAGCATGGAACTGCGATTGTGGTGTTGGCAGCGCTCATCAATGCTCTGAAGTTAGTGGATAAAACCTTTGAGGATATTTCCATTGTCATCAATGGAGCTGGAGCTGCAGGTGTGGCCATTGCTAAGTTATTGCAAAAAGCAGGTGTGAAAACGATTCGACTGTGCGATCGCAACGGCATTATCAGTCAAGATCGCACGGACCTAAATGAGACTAAGAAGTCTTTTGCGGTAGAACAGCCAGGAACCTTAGCCGATGCCCTCAAAGGGGCGGATGTGTTTCTTGGGGTGAGTGCGCCAGGTGTTCTAACGCCAGAAATGGTCAAAACGATGGCTTCAGATCGAATTGTGTTTGCGATGGCTAACCCCATTCCTGAAATTCAACCTGAGTTAATCCAAGGTGATGTCGCTGTGATTGCTACGGGACGCAGTGATTATCCGAATCAAATTAATAACGTATTGGCGTTTCCCGGTATTTTTCGAGGTGCCCTGAACTGCCGCGCTGCCGCTATTACAACGACAATGCACCTACAAGCCGCCTATGCGATCGCAGCTTTAGTGGGAAGTGATGAACTCCACCACGATCATATTATTCCGTCTGTGTTTGATGAGCGCGTAGCGACAGCGGTTGCTTCGGCAGTGGAGCAAGCAGCTCGCCAAGAAGGGATCAGTCATTGCTAAGTTTGCAATACCTCAATGGGGTTAGATCCTTTAATGGAGAGGAAAAGCTGCTATAAAGTTGGTTTATAACTGCCATCTTCAGTTTGGCTGACTTGGCCTTGGGTAATCAAGTTGTCGATGATGGAGTCGCAGCGATCGCACAACCAGGGATGTACTTCAGACTGATCGACATAAGTGGAGTAATTCCAGCAGCGATCGCATTTCTCACCCTTTACCTTAACCACTCTCACGCCCAGGGTTTCAGGCTGAGATTGATACTTTGACGCACCTAAACTTTGAGGTGTATCCAGAAGTTTTACCTACGATGCCAAAAATAGGTATCGTAACTCCTCGACATAAAAGGTATCTGCAAAATTTGACTCTATATTGGATGGGAGGTTTT
Source organism: Acaryochloris marina S15 (assembly GCF_018336915.1). Classification (GTDB taxonomy): domain Bacteria; phylum Cyanobacteriota; class Cyanobacteriia; order Thermosynechococcales; family Thermosynechococcaceae; genus Acaryochloris; species Acaryochloris marina_A. The sequence goes on from NZ_CP064923.1 coordinate 650,950, forward strand.
CTTTGGCGTGCCATAGATGTAGTGGTCATGTTCAGCAGCACCATCGGTAGGCAATGTATCAAGCACTTGTGGAGGGATATCTGAAACCAAGTCTTCGATAAATGTTGCAAAGGATTGTATTTGCTCCTGATGTAAGTGATGTTTCATCGCCTAAGCCTAAGATAAAATGTTGATACTTGTTTGAACTACAAAATAACAGCATGGCATCAGCTACCGCGAAACAGCCTACAAAATTAATGTGATGAAGAGCGACGCTTTCTATGCAAACTACTACACTCTATGATCAAGATTTTTACGCTTGGACCCAACACCAAATAGAACTACTGCAAGCTCAGCAGTGGGAGCAAGTGGATATTCAAAATCTGATTGAGGAGATTGCATCTTTGGGGAAGCGAGAACGGCAGGAGTTGCGCAATCGATTGGGAGTTTTGTTAGGGCATTTGCTTAAGTGGCATTATCAACCCGAGGCCCGTTCGAAGAGTTGGTTTTACACGATTAAAGAGCAGCGCCAGGAGATTGAGCGCCACCTACAAGAGAATCCTAGTTTGAAGCCTTATCTGAGTGAGGCTATTGAGATTGGGTATGAAAAGGGTCTAAACCTTGTGGGTAAAGAAACTCCCCTCGATCCCAAGCAACTTCCTCAAGTCTGCCCTTTCTCGGAGGTAGAAATATTTGAAGAGTTAATGGATTGGCAAGCGTAAACTGACGTCATACTTTGGACAATATTTCATGAAATGTGCCAAAGATTTCGTCGCAATTATTTTGTGCCATTTTTGATCCACTGAATGTGGGCTAAGGTCTCCCTGGCTTGGAGAACAGAATTGACTTTCTGAATTGATTCCAATATGGGTTGGAGGATGCTCTTCTCAACAAGACTAAAGGTTAACCAATGACTTCATCTGAAATCCGAACTAAACAGGATTGTCTAAAGGCCATGCAGATGGTGCAAGAGTTTATCGCTATGGATGAAGAAACTCTCAAAACGTCCCACCCTAGTCTGCGTAGAGTGTTAGAACAAAATAACTTAGACCGCAAAAACGATCTCGAATTGCTGAAACAACGCTACTCAACCCTCCCAGATTAATATCTGATGATCTTTGAGGAGGGATTTTAGCGGCAGATGCTCAGAGGGCAAGGTTGCCCTGGAGCTACAACAGTTTTTTATAAAAAATGACTGTCTGGCACAGAGTGTGATTTGAGAGTCAATTATATTAGTAACTTCCTTTCAAGATTTTATACCAACTGTTGTCTTTGAAGTCTTCGAGTCCTTGCTACTGTGCAATAGGTTGGTAGCTGCCATCCTCAGTTTGACTGACTTGGCCTTGGGTGACTAAGTTTTCGATGATTGAGTCACAGCGTTCGCACAACGATGCATGTTTTTCAGACTGACCTACATAAGTCGAGTAATTCCAACAGCGATCGCATTTCTCGCCATCTGCCTTCACCACTCCCACACCCAGGGTTTCAGACTGAAACTGGTACTTTAACTCACCTAAACTTTTAGGTGTATCCAACAATTCTACCTGAGAAGCCAAAAATAGGTATCGTAATTCATCCACATTATTAGAACCCTCACCAGCCGTAGGATTCATGGCTGTTAACTGCTGACGTACAGCCGTATCGCTCACATACAGCAATACCTTCGATTCCAGAGATGAACCGATCTCCTTTTCGACGCGGGCTTGTTCCATCACCTTATTCACCTCTTGGCGAATATCTCGTAAGGCCACCCATTGGCTAGCGAGATCAGGGTTTTTCCACTGCTCCTCTAGCTGCATCCATCCTGCTGCAAAAACAGAGGAGTGGGGCGTTTCATAGGGCAATGATTGCCAGATATCTTCCGCCATATGGGATAGCACCGGGGCAATGGCGCGGGCCAAGTTCTCAAGCGCAATCGCCAACACCGTCTGACAACTTCTTCGTCGCAGAGCATCAGGCTCACTGATATAGAGGCGATCCTTAGCCGTATCTAGGTAGAAGTTGGACAGATCCACCACACAGAAATTTTGCACCGTCTGGAAGAAGCGAAAAAACTGGAAGCTTTCAAAAGCGTCCGTCACTTCCGTAAACACTTCTGTGATTCGATGCAGCATATAGCGATCGAGCTGGGGCAGATCTTTATAAGCCACCGCATCTTTAGCAGGGTTAAAGTCATGGAGGTTACCCAGCAAGAATCGAGACGTATTGCGGATCTTGCGATAGACATCCGCCATTTGCTTGAGGATATTTTTGCCCAAGGGCACATCTGAAGCGTAGTCTACAGACGAGACCCATAGGCGCAATACATCAGCGCCATAGGGTGGATCTTGCTTCTGATTTTTGCCTCCAGAAATAACGATGGCCGGGTCAACGACATTGCCGATGGATTTACTCATTTTGCGGCCCTGTTCATCGAGGACAAAGCCATGGGTCAAAACGGTTTTGTAGGGAGCATGACCGTTAGTGGCCACGCTGGTGAGAATGCTGGACTGGAACCAACCCCGATGCTGATCGGACCCTTCTAAATACATCTCGGCTGGATATTTCAACGGTTCACGCTGATCACAGACTGCCGCCCAGGACGACCCAGAATCAAACCAGACATCCATGGTGTCCGTGCCCTTGCGGTAGGTATTGCCATCGCTGCGATAGGGTTCGGGCAAGAGTTCATCGTTGTCGAGTTCCCACCAAGCATCGGAGCCCTTCTCCGCCACAATTGCTTGGATATGATTGACGGTGGCTTCATTCAGGAGAGGCTCTCCCGTGGCGTCGTTGTAAAACACGGGAATAGGCACACCCCAATTGCGCTGGCGGGAGATACACCAGTCCGATCGCTCGGAGACCATGGAGGTGATCCGGTTTTGGCCTTGGGCGGGAATCCAATTTACGGTTGCGATCGCATCTAGTACTGCCTCTCTAAACCCATCAACCGATGCAAACCACTGCTCCGTCGCTCGCAAAATTACTGGCTGTTTAGTCCGCCAATCATAAGGGTATTTATGGGCATAACTTTCTTCTTTCAGCAGGGCACCCGCTGACTGCAACGCTTCAATCACGGCTTCATTGCCGCCATTCAAGACATTCAACCCGGCAAACGGACCCGCATCCTTGGTAAAGGTGCCATCGCCATCCACAGGCGACAACAAATCTAGGCCATATTGCTGACCAACCTGATAGTCTTCTTGTCCATGCCCTGGTGCGGTATGCACCAAACCCGTCCCCGACTCCGTCGTTACGTAATCTCCTAATACCAACGGTCCCTGGCGTTCAAACAGGGGATGCTGGTAAGTCGAATGCTCTAAGGCTTTACCCGGTAGAGTTGTGATTACCTTAAACGAAGACTCCAAGGTCTCGGTCAACTGCTCGATCAAGTCTTCCGCCACGATCAAATAATCATCCCCAGACTTCACCACGGCATAGGTGAGATCAGGATTCAGGCTAACCGCTAAATTACCTGGAATCGTCCAAGGCGTCGTGGTCCAGATGGCCACTTTTAGCGTCGGCAAATACTTAGCTAACAGTGGCTGTGCCGTTTCCGACAAAGACTTCACATCAAAGGTGACATAGATACTGCGGGAGGTATGGCCTTCAGGATATTCCAGTTCTGCTTCTGCTAGAGCCGTTTGGGAACTAGGACTCCAGTAAACAGGCTTAAAGCCTCGATAGATATATCCTTTAAGGGCCATCTTGCCAAAAACACCAATCTGGGCCGCTTCATACTCTGGTTTCAGAGTTAGGTAAGGGTTTTCCCAATTTCCCCAGATGCCATAACGCTGAAAGCTCTTGCTTTGTTTCTCAACGGTCTTCAGGGCAAAGTCACGGGCCTTCCACCTTAGTTTTAACGGCGTTAGCTTGGCTCGATTCTCAGGCTGGATATTTTGCAATACCTTCAGCTCGATCGGTAACCCGTGGCAGTCCCAACCCGGTACATAACGAACTTTGCGCCCCTGCAAAAGCTGAAACTTGTTGATGGTGTCTTTGAGAATTTTGTTGAGGGCGTGACCAATATGCAAATCCCCGTTGGCATAGGGAGGTCCATCATGGAGCACAAACACCTCGCCCGGATTATTCTGGGACAGGTCTTCGTAAATATTTTGGTCTGCCCAAAACTTTTGTAGCTCAGGTTCGCGCTTTACCGCATTGGCGCGCATATCGAACTTGGTCTTGGGAAGATTTACGGTCTTTTTATAGCGTCCGGGTTCTGTCACAATTTCTAGCCAACACAGCAGAGAACATCAACAAGTCATTCAGACATTATCAACGAGTAACCTGTATATGGGCAACGATGACCTGTATATGAGTCACGAGATCTAAACTGTGCTTCCAGCTTTCCGCCAGAAACCTGAAACCCTCAAGACACACATGTTAGATTGGTACCGAAAATGGTACCAATCAGGGAAGCTCATGGATTTGTTGACCGTTCGAGAAGCCAGAGATAATTTATATCACCTGATTGATGAGATCGCTGAACATCACAAACCCATCGTGATCTCTGGTAAACGCAACGATGCGATCTTGATTTCTAAAGAAGATTGGGATGCTATCCAGGAAACAATTTATTTAAGCAGTATTCCGGGGATGACTGACTCCATTCGGACGGCAGCCGCAGAACCTGTGGAAGAATGTATTGCCGTTGAAAATCTGGATTGGTAATGTGGACTGTTGTTCTTTCCAAGCAAGCTGCTAAAGATGCGAAAAAAGTCTCAGCATCTGATCTCAAGCCAAAAGTTCAAAAACTGATAGCAGTATTACAGAGTGATCCTTATACTCTGCCCTACGAAAAGTTAGTGGGTGATATGCAGGGGTATTATTCCCGAAGGATCAACATCCAGCACCGACTCGTTTACCAAATCTTTGATGAGCAAAAAGTGATCAAGATTTTGCGCATGTGGAGCCGCTATGAATGATTCTGTAGTGCATGACTACTCCAGTAGCCAATTGAAAATTTCTTCAGTGGTCAGTTGTAAAGTGTTTGCAAATAGCGGGACAGGAAGTTGCTGCGTTGGTAGGTCAAACACTAAAGTCTGTTGCTGTGGCCGATAAACCAAGATTGCTTTTTCACTTGGATCAATTAGCCAACTCATCTTAGCCCTCTGATCGAGGCAATGTAGGATATTTTTAGTCACCTTAGTATGACTCTGATCGGGAGACAGAATTTCAATGGCCTAATTAGGTGCCAGCTGAAAAACATTAGCAATCTCTCCATGATGATCACGCACAATTCTGCCCCAACTGAAGACGGAAATATCTGGAACAGTGGATCGATCACCAAAAGTACAGCGTAATTCTGAAAAGGCCCTGGCAATTTTTTGAAGTCTTAACCGAGCATTGATCGCAGTCGATAATTCTGTCTGGATCGAGCTGTGCTTTCCTTGTGGTAGCGGTTTTTGAATAATTTGCCCGTCTATATACTCGCTAGCAGGTTTTGTCTCCGGTAATGCTAGAAACTTTTCTAACGTCAATCGTTGAATAGGAGTTTGTAGCATCTGATCGTTAGCTCAACAAGAAATACATCAGTTGACTGCAAAATAAATTCACTGTGCGGAACGAATCGTTCCAACTCAGCAACCCCAGCACTCACCATTCCTCTTCAAGTGCCTCTTCGAATATTGTTCCCAGCGTTATTTCATAGGGCAGTTCTTTATCATCTCTATGATAAGCAACATAAGCTATTCCTTCTTCTTTGTCCCAGCAACTCATTTCGATAATGCTGTTCCAATACCAATCTGGAGAGCCAGTGTCGGCGTTCCCCCGAAAGTCAGCGGGGCCCCAAACCTCTTGAATTTTGGCAACCACCACCTCATATTCATGTTGAAAATCAGCTTCAATATTTTCTAAATTTGAAAAATCATCATCAAAGAACAGTTTTGAAACTTTCCAGTCAAATGTATATCCGTATGGCTGATAGTTCCCTGGAAGCATCTTCCACAAAAAGTCTTCAAGAATTTCGACGGGATGTTTCTCTTTCATGACTTGAGGTTCTTTCCATAACCTTTCTAGCCAATACAGCAGAGAACATCAACAAGCCTGCAGGTGTTATCAACTAGATCTCAACTATAGTCTTGTAGATCTGACCTTTCTCTCAAGACTTGGATTTTGGCAATGCTCGATTACCTGGGGTTTAAGATCTCATGGGTAGAGAGAGTCTGGGTTAAGTTGAGCTTGAGTTTACCTTGTCTCAAAGTCGCCACAAACTCAGGAGACAAATAAGACTGATATTCCATCTCTTCTGCAATATGCTGTTTCATAAAGGCTAGGCTCAATACGGATAGGTATGATTTAGCCGCATCAGGAGATGGTCCTGACAGTTTTTGGGACTCAGGCTGTGCTTCAGACTCACTGGATGGATCGACTGCGATCGTGGAAAAATGAGTGCCCCCCTGCATCAAGACAAAATATTTGTCTGTTGTGGTGAGCCACGTGAACGGAGTCGCTTGTTCAAGGAGCGATGGAGACACTTTGTCCGCACTGCCTGATACCAGCATTACCGGGGTTTGAATTTGGCTGAGAGTCTCGCCCAGCACACTACTATCGACTGGGTTGATGGCGATGACCCCTTTAACTCGGGGATCTGCCAGCTTATAGCGTTGTTGAGGCAACTTTAACGCTTGGCACTGAAGAATTAAGGAGATATTGATGGTGTCTTTAAGCCGCGATCCACAATCTTGCTGAAGTTGCCCAAAGTTGATCGTTGCGCCCGCTACGGCTAGGGCGGTATATCCCCCAAAAGACTGGCCAATGACCCCTACTTGCTCCAGATTTAGCTGCCCCTGAAACATTGGATCGGCGGTTGCTAATCGTTCCAATTCATCCAAGATAAACCGCACATCCAGTGGACGATCCAGAAACTCGATGGGCTGGGTTACGTCTTTCACTCGTCCTAACATCAGCGCCTGGAGCTGGTTAGTATTGCTGCCAATATGTTCAGGCATGACCACCACAAATCCATGAGAGGCAAGATGTTCTGCTAAATACGCATAAGAGTTGCGATTGGAATTGAGGCCATGAGAAATCACAACAATAGGCTTGGGAGCGGCCGTTTGAGGTAGATAGATATCAACGGGGAACTGCCGGGATTGCCCCGTTAGCCCTTGCCGTGTGGCACTTTGATCGGATAGGGTGAGGGTCGTTTTTTGCCAAGAATATTGCCCTTGCTGAGTCAAGGCAGACCCTGTGGAACTGGCTATGGGGCTAGCAGGGGACTGGTTCTCCAACACCTGAATTAATGTGTTTGTTTGCCGAATGAGTCCCCGGATTTGAGAGAAGACAGCTAATCCTTCACTGAGGTCAATCTTCAGCCCTTGGATGGGATAGTGCTTGAGAAAATTCAAAACTGTGAGACCTTCTGGATCCGCCGCTGCCACGATCAATGCGCCTCTCAGAGCATAGAATCCACCGTGATTAGATTTGGGTCGAATGACTCGGGCAACCCGTTGGACCATCAACTCGCCAATATCTGAATAGAGAAATTGGGATAGGGCGACTGGAGAGATGGCTAGCTTTTGTTGTAGGGCATTTTGGAGAAATGGGCGCTGCTCAGGGCTGATATAGCGAGCATAGGGAATAAAATCACCTGTGATTCGCCCCGTTTCGGCAAAGGTCTCCAAGGATTTGACTGAGACGGATTGCTCAAAGGAGAGAAACGAGGCAAAAATTCGCTCTGCACTCCTGGCTGGTTTAGTCTGACAACTGATAGACAGCCAAAAAGCTGAACTTACTAGTAGTCCTAGTTTTGCGACTCTCTTGAACATATGAGATGTTTACCCTTTAAACCGTTCCTCAATCCGTTCAAGAGCATAGCAAATTTGGCCATAGCTGTTCTCTTCCTCTCAATTCTGGTGAAAAACTATAGAGGAAATGATTCAGGCTGCTGGGGTAATGGGTTGTTTGGTCAGATTAATTCCAGTTGCCCACCATGGTGAACGAAGACCAGTAGTAGGGATGGGTAAAGTCCACTTCGCCGCGTTCAGCAAAAATAGCAGGCAGGGCAATTTGAGAGCCATCTGCTAAGACGAGTTGAGCGTCATCGGTCAATCGAACTTGACCATTGAGCATAGCCATTTGGGCCTGCCGCAACGCCGCCGACTTAATGGGAGCCGTTTTCAAGTTTTGATAAAACCCTGTCATTAAGCCCAGCGTGCCTTCATCGCTGACAAACCAGAGACTACCCAGGGCCGACTTTACGCCGGATTGAATCGCTAAACCCGTAAAGCCCAGCTCCGCATCTGTATTGCCTAGGGCGGTTTGACAAGCACTTAACACCAATAGCTCTACGGTGGGGGTATCACTCCATTTGGATTGGGTGGCCACCTCTCGTAAATCCTTGAGGGTCAGTTTGCCATCCCAAAGCTGGATAAAAGACTTATCGATCTTGCCAGGATTAAACTCGGCATGGGTGGCTAAGTGGATAATGTCGAACTGTTGCTGTTGGGTAAATTTCTTGAGATTGGCGAGGGTGACATCGGGATCTAAATAGGCTGATCCTTGCCAAATATTTTCAGTGAGGGCTGGAATCTCCACTGCAACAGAGGGTAATGGCGATTGGCCCTCGACTTCTTTGGTAATTCCCATGCCCAAAACCTGCTTGCCTTGAATAGGAGAAAAGCGGGTATCCGTCAGGCTAAAACTGGGAATCAATGCCAGGTTGTACTGTTCCACCAGAAACTGTTGACCGTCGTGGAGGGCGGCTAAGGGGAGCGATCGCAACCCCGTATCCATGGAAAAGATGATGGTATCGATCTTTTTCTTTTCTAGCTCGGCGACTAGTGGCTGAACCATCCATTGATGAAGCTTTTGGGCCGAGTCCAAGTAGCTTTTGGATTTGAAATCAACTGGGTCACTGATCTGCTGTCGAAAGTCTTTAGATACCTTGGAAACTTGACCTAGGGTAGCCTCTGGTACTTTTACAAACGTCACGTTGGGATTATTGAGATCATCTGTGGACGGAGCCGCTTGTCCCAGTTGGATCGGTTGGCTGGAGGCTACTTGGATAGCTCGATCAATACGACTCAACTCAGGGTCACTAAGGTCTGCGGTGACCAAAACAAGCTGCAGCCCCTCTCTCGTTTTCAGGACATAGAGCAATGCTGGATTGGTTCCGGTGGCTTTAGCGAGTTTCTTTAACTCCTGGGAAATCACATCTGCAGAAGCTGCCTCGCCAAAGAACGGACCAAACTTAGAGGCATAAACCCCTGCAAAGCTGGTTTCAATCGTGGCGATCTCGGTGGGTACACCATCAATAAAAGGAGTATCTGCAGGCGGATCCTCAAACCCCGGGTTGACGTCCGTATTTCCATCCGATTGGCCTGTCATATTGATATCGGATTGACTGGTGGGAGGTGTGCCTGGTGTAATCGGTGGATCTAGCGGAGTTTGGGCCATATTCCGATCAGCAACGCTCAAGGTCATCGCTACCGTCAGCAACCCTAGATTAATGAGGCGAAAAGGGGTTTTAAATATCTTGATCATGGTCACAATAGATTTTTCTATTCAAGTTGGCTATCGATCAGGTCAATAAACGGACTGCTCTAAAACGTGATGGCGTAACCGATGCCAAAAATAAAGCGCACACCATCTCCGGCGGTGCCAGTAACATCCGTGATTGCTGGGGTAATAATCAGTGGAATTTCACGAAAGGGCCGAAGAGAAAAGCCTAGGGATAAATCTTGGCCAGACCATTCTGCGATCGCATTCACCGGATCAGCAATCCGCAGGGCGACACTGCCAAAAATGCCCGGAGTATCATCATCCGTGAACACATTATTCTCCGTTCGATAGCGTCCTGTCCCCAATCCAGCGGAGACATACATTCGACTAAACAGATCCTTCGTATTTTCCTTGAGGATAAATGTCTTTGACACCACACCATAAGGACTGGGACCGTCGATATCTCCTGGTCCCCAGCTAATGGCATCGTTGACGCCGACTGCGACGGCAAATAAATCAGGTAACCGTCGATGCAGTTTGAAGCTAATGATGCCCCGCTCAAAATTATCTAAATCTGTTAGGGTGAGTCCCACATCCAGACCCACATACTTGCGGGCATCGCCTAAGCCAAAGCCAACCCCAATCGCTCCATCAGAACTATTTGTAAACCGAGTGCGATGTTGAAAGCCAATGCCAACGGAAGCTTGACGCCAGGATTTGCCATAGGCAGAAGGCGTCAGAATCGTGGTGCTAGGACTATAAATCACCTTGGGCGTTAGCAACTCTTCTCGCAGATCCAACGGGACTTCATCAGGGCTAGAGGGTTGGGTGCGAATACTGGGCCGACGACCCGCTGCATCTTCAGGGTTGGGTCCTTCTGGAATCTGAGCAATCTGATCGAGGGTTAATAAAGGTTGAACTGCTGCGGCTGTGGGTAGAAGCCTGGAGGTGAACTCACCCTCAGAGAAAGTGGGATTTTCTTGCAGTGTCTCATTGGGGGTAGACGTTGTAACTGCAGTCAATGGAGGTGTGAATTCAGGCAGGCGGTTAGTCGCAGCCTCATCGGAACCATGAGTGATAGCCAGGACTTCCTGTTGAGAGGCTGTAGTGTTGGCGACAGAGGGTAGAGGAGAATTCAATCCTGTTGGTGCCGGAGGGCTGGTTGCTGCCGAGTCTGGGGCTAGCACAACGCCGAGAGGGGCTGGCGTCCGTCCCATCAGACTCTCTTGAAGGGCTAAATCCTGTTGGCTAAAAGGGTAAGTATTTTTCAGAGAGAGTTCCGTTGCTCCCACCTGGCTAGGAAAAGAGAGACAAACAGAAATCGAGAGGAGACTCAGATGGCAAATAGATAATGGCTTTAACGGCATAAATTTATCCACAAATTAAGCGCAATAAATAACAGTCCTCTTGTGCAGACTCAGGAAATTAGACACCCTAGATTGAACCATACTGTCAAGGAATGGAAGCTGAAATTCAGAAAATATAAATATCTATAAGATGGATGGAGTGACCGAATCTTGATGATGTGCATAAAAAATCCAGAGAGTAAAAAGGATAAATACTCTCTGGATCAAAAATGAATAGTTCAGGCCTAAAAGCCTCAAATACTGATAGCTATAAAGCTGAGGTCTCTAAAAAAACCAGTAAATTCACGAGGGGCTTATAGATTAGTTGTTTAAGCCAGTATTAGGGCTGACAGGGTCTTCCGTGGTCCCGCCAATGGCACTTTCCGGCTCAGCGATGGGCGTTCTCTCGTTTAACAATCGCTCAAAGTCAATGACCTCTTTTTTAGGACCTCCCCGGCGAATACTAGTTCGATAGTTGAACAGTTGGCGCAGTACCCGTGTGGGTTTATCTTTCGGCTCAAGGGTAATTAATAACCCTTGATCTAGGCATTGCCCTGCTTTCTCAGAGATACAAATAACTTTGTAGTTATTCATACTTCCAGTAGAGACAAATCGCAGTAATCGCTGGTCAGAGAATTGCTGAAATCGTTGGGTTACTGCTTCACATCTTTTGGCAGGAGTCCAAGTTGTGCCAAAAAAGTTACTTTCCCAGACAATGAGCTCAATCATGCCTCGCTCAGTGTGGGCTACGGTCGATAATTTATCCGCCTCATTTTTACATTCATAGCGAATTCTGGATTTTACCGGTTGGTCTGGTGAAATACCCGGTTTGATTTGGGGAGAGGTGGCATTTTCTCCTTCTGAGACCTTGGGGATAGCAGGGATGCCGGGTGTCGATAAACCAGGGTCAGCAGAGACTGCTAAGGGGCTGGCAATGGCCGTTAAGAGGAGAGAAGATGTGAGGAGAACTCTAGAAAAATAAGTCATTTTAATACCTTGAAGTCGTTGTCACTGGCATAAATCACCCGCATAAATTTTGGCTGGCTGAGGAATCAGCAAGAGGCCTGATAGCTAAGTTGTTGATGACATAGGCAAAGAACCTCATTCTGAACACAAAGGACCAGGGCAGATATTCACCACTTCTTTCTGGGGGGCAGGCTGTGCAGGAGGCTGATAGACAGGCGGGGGAGCCGATCGGGCAGGGGGGCGATAGACCGGGGGAGGAGCTGAACGGACTGGAGGCTGGTAAACCGGGGCTGACCGAACGGGGGGTTGATAGACCGGAGGAGCCGGCCGGGTGGCCGTTTGTGCAGGGGGCTGCCAAACGGTTTCGGGGGCTGGCCGATTGGCGATCGCAGTTTTGGCATCCTTCTGGATTTGATCGGCGATTTTCTGCCAGTATTCTGGGGTTTTGATTTGTTTGGCGGTTGCGATCGCATCTTCCTCACGCCCTTCCTTTAAGGCTTTTTTAGCTGCCGTGATCTTTTTCTCATTGGCACTATGTTTGTCTTGCCACTGCTTGGATTCTCGCTGGGCCTTTGTCTTGACGACGCTGGTGGTGGGAATTTGTTCAATCCCCGATAAAGCCAGTTTTAAATCTCCCTTGACTTCATAGTTCTGGCGAGCGTCCTGCAAGATGCGGGCGGACCAATCATCTAATTTCTGGGTGGCTTGAAAATGATAGGTACTCTGATCCGACACCTTCGTGATCAGCTGCACAGCTTCCCCAAACTTCGTTTCCTCAGCCAGTTGTTTGGCCTGGCCCAGATAGCACTTCGACAATGGATTCAGCAATTGGTTGACCGCTTCAGATTGTTGGGTCATGGCTGTTTCGCCCAGGTCAATACATTCAGAATATTTGGCTTGCCCATGTAGTTGGCCCAGGTGAGCTGCCGTTTGGCTGAGGTTTTTAGGACCCCACAGCAGAAATCCACCAATGCCTGCTCCGACTAAAACCGTAGAGGGCACGAGCACCTGAAGGAGTTTGCGGGATTTAGCATTCGTCTTACTGGTCTCATAGATGGGGGCGGTCCCCTTCTCTGGCTGTACCGGCAGTGCCTGAATATTGGTGGCTTGATTGGTAACTTGGTTGGTTGGATTGTCTGCGGTTACTGTGGTTTGAGGTTGATAAATCGTTGAGGGTGGCTCTGCAGGGTCGTATTCTTTCTCTAACTTGCCGGACGGGGGCATGGCTTCCGTTTTGGCGGCTGCCAGGGTCATGCTACCCACAACATCAGGTACCTGGTCGAGATCCGCTAATACTTCGGTGACGGACTGATAGCGCTTGCGATAGTCTCGACGAACCATCTTGCGCAAAATGTCAGCCATCTCTGGACTGACGTCGGCCTCATTCTGCCAGAGGATTTCGTCTTCTTCACTGCGCTCAAATTCGACGGGACGAACGCCCGTTAAACCATAGATACCAATGGTGCCTAAAGCGTAGATGTCGCTACTGATATGGGGTTTGCCGCGAATTTGTTCGTCTGGCATATAGCCAGGGGTGCCGACGGCAATGGTGGTCTCGACCACCTGACTTTGACCGCGATTAATTTGTTTGACGGCCCCAAAGTCCAGCAAAAATACGGCTTGATCCGATAACCGTCGAATTAAGTTATCCGGTTTAATATCTCGGTGAATAACCCCTAGATCATGGACATATTTGAGGATTTCTAAGCATTCGACCAAGAAGGCTTTAACCTTGGCTTCTGGCCACCGTTTATCTCCACTCAATTCCTGGGCAATTGAAATGCCATCAATAAACTCTTGGACCAGGAAGAAATCTTGTTCGGACTCAAAATAAGATAACAGCTTGGGAATCCGAGGATGATTTCCTAAGTTGCCTAGAATACTCGCTTCCTGTTCAAAGAGTCGGCGGGCAATCTCCAGAAATTTAGGATCATTAGAATCTGGCTGGAGCTGCTTAATGACGCACTTTGGATAATCTGTTAAATAGGTATCTCGGGCTAGAAAAGTAGTACCAAAAGACCCTTGCGCTAAGGTTTTTAGCACATGATACCGAGAGGCTATGACTTGTCCGGACATCTCAACCATCAACCCAAACGCTCATTCCAACCAATATTTTAAGAGAGTCGACCGATAGGAATACCAAAAATTACAAGTATTTAAATGGGTATGACTCTGGATCATTTCGTTCACATCCTGCTCTGATAGACCTGAAGTGATCGATCTGATGGGCTGCATGCTCTTTCCCAGAGGCTTTCAGTCTTGAACCAGATATCCCGCATCCCACTGGTTAAAAGACAGATTGAAGCGTCTGTTTAGGATCATCGCCACTTGTCTGAAAGTCTAACTGTCCCTGGGGGTAGGTACAGTGATTTATATCAATTGTCTAGACATTGAGCTAAAGAAATGTGAGTTTTACTACACTCATTTATCTGGGGTGATGGGCTGCGTTACGCAGATATCAAGAGTGAATCCTCATCTAAAAAGGACAACAGCGATTAGACACGGCTCCTAGCCACTTGGGGATGAAATTCATTAAGATTATTGACACGCCCTCTTCTCAACTTGCTTGTGAGGTTTAGCTTTGTCTGTCTCTGTGAAATTTATGCCTGACGATGTCACCATCGAGGCTGAAATTGGTGAGCCATTGTTGACGGTTGCTGAGCGCGCTGGAATTGAGATTCCCACCGGTTGCTTAATGGGATCCTGTCACGCTTGTGAGGTGGATGTTGAAGAGATTGGAGAGATGTGTTCTTGTATCTCTTCTGTTCCCCCTGGCTATGGTCAACTGACGATCAATTTATTCTCAGATCCCACCTGGTGATTAAGAAGAGTGGGTGGGGATAACCTCAGCCACTTTGGCGGAAATAAAGGGAATAACTTCTTCGTTATCGCTGGCCTGTTTGCCCTCGGTAAACACCACTAATAAATAAGGAGAGCGATTAGGCAATTCAATATAGGCGGCATCATGGCGGACGGTGCTGGTCCAGCCAGCTTTGGACCATACTTTTGTATCTAAAGGAACGCCGCTGCCGATAAATCCGGTCACTTGATTTTCTGGATCTGCGGCCAGCACGTCTGGGCTGAGATTCCGCAGCATTAGGTTTAGCATGGCTTGCGATCGCACCGCCGATACCGATACCCCACCGACAATACTGTGCAGCAGACGGGCTAAGGCTTCTGTGGTCAACCTATTGCGATTGGCTCGGTTTTCTCCCACAAATGCCTGCTCTCGTCCGTAGGGACCATCTCCCCAGGTTTTTTGATTGGCATTGATGGTGCCCAGTTCCGGCCAGCCCAAGGATTGAAAATATCGATTGACGATATTGCGCTGGTACTGCCAGGTCTTAAAGGGTTCAGGGGATAACTCAGGACCGCTGGTGGTGCCGGTCAGCATATCCACTACCAGACCCGTACCATCGTTACTAGAGTCAACAATCATGTCCCGCATCGCCCGCTCTAATTCAGGGGAGGGCTGCATCATTCCCGTTTCTAACCATTCATGGGCAGCGACGAGATAAAACAGCTTGACCACACTGGCTGGATAAATACATTCCACCCCGCGATAGCTATACCCCCGCACCGGATATTGCCAAAATTCCTGGGGACTGATGCTGCCTCCTGTATTCGTGATGAAAGGTGGATCATACACAAGCCAAGTTATGGCCAGCTGATTTTGAGCTAACCAAGGAAATTTAGTCCAGACCTCTTCCACAATGGATTGGCCTTGAGATTGGAGCTGATCATCTGATTGAAAAAACGGCATGGCTCAGTAAGAATTTGGGCAAAGGGCAAGCTTTATCAACAGCAGACTAACACCATTTTCGATTCCCTAACAGGCCAAAAAAATCTGGCGAAAATGTCTAGATTGAAGGCGATAAGATTCCTAAATTCTCTTTTTTCCTCTATTGTTGAATTATTTCTTAAGGTGAAGTGACATTTCTAGGGTCAAATCAGGGCAAACTCTAGAAGAGGGTCTAATTCTATTAGGCAAGATTCTTGTTCAATCTGATGCATTATCAAGAGATTGTTTAGAACTAGACTGGTATTTTTCAGCCCTTACTCATTAGTGGATGTAGGAGTTAAGCGTGGCAGGTCACAAAATCTTAGTGATTGATGACAGCAAGGTCATTCGTATGCGTGTCCGGGATATGCTGCCGGAAGGTGACTTTCAGGTTTTAGAAGCTAAGGATGGTGCAGAAGGCTTAAACTTGATTCGGCAAGAACGCCCTACTTTAATCATGTTGGACTTTCTGTTACCCCGAGTTAGTGGTTGGGAAGTCTATCAAGAACTGCAAAATGAGAACGATCTGCAGTCCATTCCCTTGGTCATCATGTCAGGTCGAAAGGAAGAAGTCACCGATAAGCTGACAGAACCCTTCGAATTTTTTGAATTTATTGAAAAGCCTTTTGAGAAGCATCAATTGCAAAAGGCGATTAAAGGTGCCTTTACTAAGTCTCGATTACCTCGACTCCGTACGGAAGCCAGTAAGCCTGCAGAGGCTGCTCCTGCCGTTGACAATACTGAGGTGATTGAACTACGCCAGAGAGTAGAGTCGATGGAAACTGAGATTGCTAACTTGAAGCGGGCATTGACTCAACTCGTGAACTTCGTAAAGCAAAAGCTTTAGGGATTTCTCTAGACATCATTTAATCCAGATCTCGTCGCCCTTCTAGTGCTCTAGCAAGGGTGACTTCGTCTGCATATTCTAAGTCACCCCCCATGGGTAGACCAAAGGCAATGCGCGTCACGCGCGTAAAGGGTTTGAGCAATTGACCGACATATAGTGTGGTAGTTTCGCCTTCCACACTGGGGTTAATGGCCAGAATCACCTCTTGGGTCTTCGCTTGGTGAACCCGGCGGATCAGGGGTTGGACATTCAGCTGATCGGGGCCAATGCCATCCATGGGGGAAATCAAGCCGCCAAGCACATGATATTGGCCCTTGAATTCCCGCGTTTTTTCTAGGGCAATCACGTCTCTGGAATCGGCAACCACGCAAATCACCGTCTTATCGCGACTCGGGGCACGACAAATATCGCAAACGGGGTCAGCGGACAAATGAAAGCAAACAGAACAAAAACCGACCTGTTGTTTGGCCTCGATTAAGGCATTGGCGAGGGCTTCGACTTCGGCAGTCGGTCGTTTCAGCAGATGCAGGGCTAATCGCTGAGCACTTTTAGGGCCAATGCCGGGGAGTCGCTGCAGTTGCTCAACCAGTCGGGCTAAGGGCCGGGTATAAACCGTACTCACAGTCGGATGCCTCTCGGTAGGGATAGAGCTGAGGTCATTATTTTAGCCTTTGGTTTCCGGTTGCTTAGAAGCCCGTAAGGCGGCAATGATGTCTTGATTAGCTTTGGGAAAGGGATACTCATCTAGCTCTGCTAAGGTAACCCAGCGAATTTCATCACATTCAATAGCCTGGGGCTCACCTTGGATATGGTGGCAATGATGAACCATGAGGGTGACTTTGAAGTGGGTGTAGGCGTGATTGACTGTAATCAAATGATCGTCAACGCCAATCTCAATACCCAGTTCTTCTTTGATCTCGCGGCGAATGCAGTCTTCCACGGATTCTTGGGGTTCCACTTTCCCACCTGGAAATTCCCATAGGCCACCCAGTAATCCTTTTTGAGGGCGTTTATCGATCAGCACCTGGTTTTGGTCATTCCAGATCACGGCAACGCCAATTTGTTTATGGGGCACTGGGGCTTTCTGTTCGGTCATGGGTAAGGTGGTTTGCAGTTGATGGCGGTAGGCTTGGCAATCGGACATCCAGGGGCAGCGATGGCACTGGGGTTGCTTGGGGGTACATAGGGTTGCCCCGAGGTCCATAAATGCCTGGTTGAATTCCCTAGGATACTCTGGATCGAGGAGCGCTGTGGAGGCTTCCCACAGATCGGCTAACACTTTTTTCGGTGGCACCTGGATGGCGAGTAGCCGGACTAATATGCGCTTGACGTTGCCATCCAAAATGGGGGTGGGCTGGTTAAAGGCGGCGCTAAGGATTCCCCCGGCAGTGGTTCGACCGATGCCGGGTAAGCTCACCACTTGGTCAAATTGCTCTGGGAAAGTCCCGTCCCAGTCTGCGATGACTTGTTGGGCAGCTCGATGCAAGTTCCGCGCCCGAGCGTAGTACCCCAGTCCTTGCCAGACTTTCAGAACATCCTGTTGGGGAGCGGCTGCTAGGCTGGCAATGGTGGGGAATTGGGCTAGCCAACGTTGATAATAAGGAATGACGGTTTTAACCTGGGTTTGCTGGAGCATGATCTCTGAGACCCAGATGGCGTAAGGATCTCGGGTTTGTCTCCAGGGGAGATTTCGTCCTGACTCTTGATACCAAGTTCGCAAGGCAGTCCTCAATTTTGCGACTGGTAACTGATGTAGCTTAGAATCTGTCATCAACCCAGATTGGCTCTATATTCCCTTGATTCAGGATAAAGGAATGTTGAGTGTTGAGAGTTAAGGGGGATGGAGATAATGAGGGTACTAGCTTAATTTTGATACATACCCACTGAGGATGATGGACATGGCAAGTAACACTGCTTTGGTGGATCTGTTTACAGTGGTGGAAACTACTATTTCTGATAAATTGAATGGATAGTATTGAGAGCATGTTATTTTTGTGATCAAGTAAGCAGTAGGACATAATTAATTTCACAACATTTTTGCTAAAACCCTGGCTTAGCAAGGAAATAGATTGTAATTACTTCTGCTTAAGTGCTTATATATACTCATCCCAAAAATCTTTACTAGTCTTTGCTTTTAGACGTTAAATTTTTGATCCCAGAATTTGTGCATCTGCAAAGGTGACATGCTCCCATAGTATCTAGATAACATCCTGATTTCAGAAGTATACGGATTAGAGTCGAAAAATGTCTTGATTCTGGAGCTATCATGCCTTCATATAATTACTAGTTAAGCCGCTGCAGACTTTATTAAGTACGATGAGAGAGATGATGGATACGCCAAGATGCCTAGTGCTCATGCCATACGGTCGTTCTCAAGTGAGTGCTAGGCAGATCATTGTTGACATCTTGCAGAGAAATGGAGTTGAGCCCATTATTCCGGAGGAGTTTGTTGCCGGCGCGCGATGGGCTGACGAGATGCTTGAATCATTACGGTTGAGCGATTTCATTATTGCGGACTTATCTGAATTTAACCCGAATGTGATATTTGAACTCGGTGTTGCCCACGGTCTTCGAAAGCCCTTTATTATACTTATTAGTTCTGAGTCTGAAGGACAAATCCCCAGCGATTTATCAGGGTATCAATACCTCACTTACAACCCGCATGACTCATATGAGTTGCACGAGCGCCTTACACGGTTTGTGTTGTCGATGCAGAAGCGACTCACGGCAGGCTCATGAGTGGTAAAAAGGTTTGTTTTGTTGTGATGCCGTTCCGACCAGAACTTAACTTCTTTTTTCTTTACTTACAGCGATATCTTGAGGAAACTCATGGCCTTAGCGTTCGCCGTGGCGACACCAGCGTTCTCACTAAAGCTTTAATGGAGAAGATCGAGTTTGAGATTCAGAACGCAGATTTTATCATTGGAGATATCTCACATCCGAATCCAAATGTTTTCTATGAGCTTGGAATTGCCCGAGCCAACGGTAAACCAGTGATTTTCTTGACACAAGATGAGCCTGAAAAAGCACCTGTAGATGTTCGAGAATTCGAGTTTATTAGATACGACCTGTCAAGACACGATGATCTTCTGACGAAGCTGGATAATGCTGTCCAACATTTACTTGGTCCGGGATATCAGGAACTCTACGATCGCGCTATCACGACGCTACAGATATTCAATTCCGAAACTGAGTCGACGTTCGCACCTGCATCAATCGAGGAATTCCAAGCCCGGGCAATACGTGCAGAGCGGCTTGAAGGTCTCCCAGATACGGACGACGATGCGGCAGTTCGAGAGTTTGTTTTGCCAAAGATAATCTCCGACGCAACTAACATCGCTATAATGCGCAAGATTGATCTGTGGTTGACACCACCACCGATCGACTGAGACACGGATAATATGCTTTTAATAGATACTGAGAATCGGTACCGCTGTACTTGATCATTAGCAAGATTAGATGATTAAATCTAGACTCACCAAAGAGCGTTAAAAGACCAGTGTAGCAATACTTATAGGCAAATTTATGAGCGAGAAACTATACCACAATCATTTGACCGAAATGATAGAGAAAATACAGCGACTTTCCACCGCATTAGATATACATAGAAACCTCTCATTCGTATCTCGACAATGACACATACATCTAGTATGGTTGTCACCTACAAATCTTATGTAGCTTAGCAGTGTAGGCTTGTTCGTGATTTTGACCAAAAGAGATAATAGACCTCTTACATAATTCAGCTAACGATATGGTAGTGGACTAAAAATCTAAGGCAGAATCGCAGTATTTATTGAGTAAGTAGCACATAATGAAACGAATATTGCAAGAGGTCTACTCTTCTACCCAATAATTTTCAGGAAGGGTACACTAACCGAATGTACCTAAAAAACTAAAATAATTTTAGGTGTACAGATACTAACTAGCCAGATATTCAGAAATATCGGCTTTGCGCTTCCGTAGCTTACTTAAAGCTTCCCGCTCAATTTGTCGAACCCGCTCCCGACTAATGCTTAAGCGATCGCCAATCTTGGCCAAAGTCAGCGGTTGACCATCATCTAAACCAAAGCGGAGATGGAGAACCTGCTGCTGCTGGTCTGTCAAATCTGACATTAGCCGCTCAAGGTCTCGTCGCAAAGAAGCTTGCAGAGTAAAGTTCTCAGGAGATTCTGAAGGATCTTCAATCAGCTCACCCAGCTCGGTATCTTGGTTATCTCCAACCTTTACATCAAGGGATAACGGCTGGCGAGCACGTTCCAAATATTCACGGACTTGCTTACCCGTTAAATCTAATTCGGTGGCTAACTCGCTGATTGTTGCTGCTCGGCCCAACTTTTGGGAGAGCTGCCGTTGCGTCTTCTTAATTTTGTTGAGCTTTTCTGTGATGTGGATGGGGAGTCGAATCGTCCGTCCTTTTTCTGCGATCGCACGAGTGATCGCCTGCCGAATCCACCAGTAAGCATAGGTCGAGAATCGATAGCCTTTCGTTGGATCGAACTTCTCGACGCCTCGCTGCATACCAATGGTGCCCTCTTGGATCAGATCCAACAGGTCTACATTGCGCTTGATATATTTTTTAGCCACGGAAACTACCAAGCGCAGGTTGGCTTCCACCATCTTTCGCTTGGCCGCTTCTCCTGCATTTAGAGCTTTTTGCAGCTCAGCTTCCGAGAGCTTAGCGGCCATCGACCACTCCGTCTGGTTCGGTTGACGTTCTAATTGCCCCGCCAATTCTTCGTGAATAGTCTGCAGCTTAATCAGGTGTTGGACTTGCTTGCCAAACGTTACCTCTTCTTCATGGGTCAAGAGGGGGACACGCCCAATCTCTCGCAAGTAAGAGCGCACAGAATCTTTAGCAATTTCTTTGGTTCTCATGGGGCGTCTCTCAAGTTTAGACAAAGGCATCTAGGATGGCGTGTGGACTTGTAAGAAATGAATTCTCATCTATCTCACTACAAAGGCAATCCCGTTCAGCAAGTCAAACGTACAATACCGTATCCAAACACTTACAACAGTCAAAAAGATTACGCTCTGTAAACTTAGATGTCTGTATATAGGGCTCATCAGACTTGAATTGTACCTTTTATATTAAAAATCGTAACATATCTTTAATTTATCTTTGTCTTTGCTTGTCAGAGATTCCAATTAATGTTCCAGACAAATTATTGATCGGAACTGGCATACTCCCACAAATGTAGACGTTGCCAGGGTTTTTGGGTTGCAACGGCCCCGGCAAAGTTAGGATCTGGAAATAGGTTGTGCAGAAATAGTTGATGAGACTGCGATTGCTCCATCACATTGATAGTGGTGCTGGCTTGATTTAATCCCTGGGCTACATTGATTTGATTGAGGGCATGGGCAATGCTGCCGCCCATTGCCTTAACACAAGCTTCTTTCCGGGTCCACAGTTGAAAAAAAGTACGGCATTGTCGTTCTACAGGCTGTTGCAGTAGAATCTCGTGTTCTGCTTCTGAAAAGAAGCGCTGGCTTATATTTATATACTTAGCCTGTGGGTTCACCTGCTCAATATCAACACCCACTGCAGTCGTCTGAGTAATGGCAATAACAGCTAATTCATGGGAATGAGAAACGTTGAATTGCAAATTCAAGGGATTGCAAGACGCTATGAGTTGAGGTTTGCCATAGTTTCCATAATCAAAGTACAAGACTTTACCCGACGTCTGTAAATACTGGCCCAACAAGCATCGTAGGGTTCCCCGGACCTGCACATACTTGCCCTGATCTTGCGATCTCACAAACCGCTGGGCTCTCTGTTGCTCATCTCTAGACAATAAATTCCATAAAGAAGGGTCTATTTCACCCCTCGCTTGTAGTGAGAGTCGCCAGATATGTAGTGCCTGGGGGACGATCGAGATCACTTTACCAGTGGGAATCCATTGCCAATTGGACATATTGATGGTTTCTATGCTCGCATTACCGCAGTTTGACCCTTGGCGGAGTCGTGTCTACATCCCTTGCTAAAGTGAGAGACATAGTTTGAGAGATGTATAAGGATACCGCAACCTTGTTAGACGAAAAAGCCAAACGCACCTTGCTTCGCAACATTCCCCATCCCCTCAACATCTGTGGTGTTAAAGAAGGGGATGAAGTCAATGGATTCACCCTTAGCTGGATGACCCAAGCCTCTTTTAAGCCCCCGATGATTGTCATTGGCGTGCGCCAAGATTCTCGTTCCCACGCCATGATCAAGGCGAGTCAAGTCTTCGCTGTTAGCTTTCTAGAGGTGTCGCAACAAGATTTAGCAGAAACCTTTTTTAAGCCCCAACAAAGAACAGGCGATAAATTTGGCGATGTAGAGTTCTACTTAGGTGAAGAGACTGGCTGTCCGATTATTGCTAGTGCTTTAGGCTTCGTAGAATGTCAGGTCAAAGGCAGCTTAGAAGAAGGCGATCATTCTATTTTTATGGGAGAAGTCATCGCTGCTGGGCAGCATCGTGAGGGACAGCCCCTATGGATGAAAGATACGCCCTGGCAATACGGCGGCTGAAGTCCCTGTCTACTTCTGATGCAGAGCAGGGCATACTAACCCCAGACAGATTCTCAAATATTCCTGAGATAGGATCTGAATCAAGCATTGACGAATTATTTCTAGAAGTTGGTTGAGAGAGTGAAATAAATAATGTTGACATCTTCTCGGCGCTGGTTAACGCGCCTTCTGGTTGGTTCTGTTATGGCGTCTACAGCGTTGGTAGCCACTCTGCCGGGGCATACACAATCAGCAGGAGACGTAATTCAAATTGGGGGTAGTGCTTCAGAGCAGTCCCGCTTCCAAAACTATTGGCAGCAATTGATGAACCTCAATGGCCCACCAGAGACTGAGGAAGCTTCTGCAAGTTCTTCTTTTGAAGAAAGTGATGTGGATCCCCAAGCCTTAGCGCAAAAACTCAGCAAGAACCTACGAGTATCGAATCTTCGTCTTGCTCCTATTATTCGTTTGAATGGTTCGTCTGAAGTTCAAGGAACCCTAACAAACGGCAACAAGAAATCTGTAACCGTATCGGGCGTGAATTTCGAAGTGGTCGATGGTAGCGGCAAGCTGATACAGACTGGAAGTGCCGTGCCCAGACCATCTAACTTATCTTCAGGCCAGTCTGTCACCTTCAAAGCTCAACTACTAACAGTGCCTCCTAACGGAAGTTATAAAGTGCGTCTGACAAAACCCGCTTTTAATATTCAGGGTGGTGTGTAGTCTTCTGTTTTCGAACTAGTTGGGACCACCTTTTGTGTTTGGCGGTACATCTATATTGCTATAAAGTTAGGGGCAATGGTGGTACCCAATTTCAAGCGTGATGTTTGAGGCGACCTAGGTACTCTGGGTCGCCTTCTCTGATCTAACGGTAAGCTCTCATTGGATTGACATAATAAGGGCGTAAGCTACTGTAAACAATTGAACATGACTTGTTTTGTTTGCCTTCTTCTCTCGTAATCACTGGGTATGGCGTTATTACTGAGTGCTAGAAGGTTTACGCTTCATGGGTGTTATGGCTGTCTGTTATTCTCTGAAGACTCATGCAATAGTGTTATACGCTTACCTTCTCCAATGCTGTTGACTCTGCACACATCTAATCTTGAACCTCTTACAATACGGTTATGAACGCGTTTGATCCAACCCCACCCAACTGGACCAATTCAGCTACCCATGCCCATCATTTTTATTGTCCAAGTTGCCGGGCGACCTGTTCAGAAGCACAGGCAGTGTGGATCAATCGTCGGGCTCCGGTCATTACCGAAACCTATCTGCGCAAGTGGCAAGAGTTTTACCAATGCCAGTGTGGACAGGCTTGGTGGGCTTGGAGTAGCGATCGTCCACCTTCAGATTTATATCCAAAAGAACATCCAGAATGAACTGGCAAGAAATAGAAAATAACTCAATCCTTATTCCTCCCCAACCCATTGCCTTAATTCATTTTCTGGGTGGTGCTTTCGTTGCTGCTGCCCCACAAGCAACCTATCGAAGGCTCCTGGAAGGACTCGCTAATCAAGGGTATGCCGTCATTGCTACTCCTTTTCTCACCTCAGTCGATCATGCAGGTATTGCGGAAGAAGCGCTCCATCAATTTGAAGATACAGTCGATTGCTTACAAAGAACAGCACGATTGCCCCAGTTCCTGCCCATTTATGGCATTGGTCATAGTATGGGGTGCAAACTCCACCTACTAATTGGCAGTTTGTTTGAGGTCAAGCGAGCTGGAAATATCTTGATTTCCTTTAATAACGCCCCGATTGATAAGGCAATTCCCTTCGCTGACTTGATTACTCCTGCGGTTCCGATTGAATTTTCGCCTAATCCTGCTCAAACCAACCGCTTAGTGGAACGACACTACCAAATTCCTAGGAATTTAATGGTCAAGTTTTCCAATGACACCCTAGATCAGACCTTAAGGTTGTCAGGGTTGTTAGAACAGCGTTTTCCGGGCATGATTTCCATTCAGCGCTTAGCAGGCAATCATCTGACGCCATTAGGACAAGATGTCCGTTGGCAACCAGGAGATACGTTTACCCCCCTGGATGCTGTGGGGCAATGGTTTCGTCAAGAGTTATATAAAGATGTCAATCACCTTGAAAAAGCGATCTTGCGCTGGCTCGATCCGCTGAGTGTTATTTGAATCAATCATCCAAACTGTGTGTATTGCAGGTGAGTGTTGGAAAGAGGGCCAAAGGCATCGCCAGGGAATATGGAGTGCGTATTTGGGTATTGTTGTTTGCGATCGCACCCATTCCATCCAAAATCAGCATAAACTCATTCGGTTAGTCCCAACCCCTGGCACAATAAAAATATTGGTGGGAAGACGACAATTAGGCTATGACCGTTGAAGAACTTTTAAAGCGCTATGCCAATGGCGAACGAGACTTTAGTAAATCGGATCTATCTAAGCAGGATTTGAGCCTAGCTCGGCTCGATCATATTGTTTTGCGAGATACCAATTTAAGCCATTCGGCCCTTCATGGTATTGATCTACTGTGTGCCAACTTATCCGCTGCCAACTTATCCGCCGCCAAGCTGATCGGAGCTAATCTCACAGGGGCAGATCTAACCAAAAGTAACTTGAGTAATTCGCTATTGAGTGGCGCCATCCTAGTGGGAGCCTGTTTATCGAAGGCCAACTTACAACGAGCCTCCTTAAATTACAGCGATCTGAGTGGCGTCAATTTCCGAGATGCAGATCTACAGAACGCCAATTTCAAAGGCGCGAACCTCAGTGGTGCTGACTTTTTAGGTGCTAATTTAGAGCAAATCGATCTCACAGATGCCATTCTGCAAGATACGATTATGCCGGATGGCAGTATCGCATCTTCAGCGCTTGGGTATGAAGGTAACGTCTAACTAGAGGGGTTAATGCGCATTAGGGTTTGACCGAACTCAATAGGCTCCCCATTTTCCACGAGAATCTCAACGATTTCGCCGTTAACCTCAGCTTCCAGCTCATTCATTAACTTCATGGCTTCGATAATGCAGATGGTTTGCCCGCGTCGGGCGGCATCCCCTACTTCTACAAAAGGAGACTCATCCGGTGCGGGGGAACGGTAAAACGTACCTACCATCGGAGAGATCACATCGACCCATTTTTTGTCTGGTGCTGAAGGGGGAGAAGAGTCTGGAACAGAAGCTTCCAGAGCAGCACCATCTATAACCATTGGCTGTGCGGTCGAAGAGGAGACCGTCGCTGTCGTTTGGTTTGCCTTATGGATAGTCAGCTCAAAATCGTTACTTTTAAGACTTAGCTCATCAATATCTGTTTGATTGAGAATCGCTAATAGTTCACGGAGTTGGTTGAGATCAAATTCCACCGTTGATGTTACTCCTTACTCTCTGCCTAGATAGGAGTCGTTGCGGGTATCCACTTTAATTCTTTCTCCTTCAGAAATAAATAAAGGAACCATCACCTGCGCTCCTGTTTCTACAATAGCTGGCTTGCTCCCCCCAGTCGCTGTGTCACCTTTCACACCTGGATCGGTTTGGGTGACTTCCAAAACGACTGATGTGGACAACTCTACTTCTAAAACTCGCTCTCCCCATTGGATGACGTTAACTTCCATACCTTCTTTTAAGTATTTCACGCGAGTGCCAATTTGGTCTTGGCTTAAGCTAGCTTCTTCGTAGGTTTCCATATCCATGAACACAAATTGATCACCATCTTTATAGGTGTGTTGCATGACCCGCTTTTCCAAATTGGCTTGGGGAACTGTTTCTCCCGCGCGAAATGTCCGTTCTACGACACTGCCACTTTGGACATTCTTTAATTTTGTTCGCACAAATGCAGAGCCTTTACCAGGTTTGACATGGAGAAACTCTACGACTCGCCATACTGAGCCATCAAGCTCAATTGACACACCTGTGCGAAAGTCATTACTGGAAATCATCGATTTTCGGCATGGGAAGAACAATCGGCAATTCATTTTACCGTCCAGGGGGGCTGTCTGGACGTCTAGTTCTCCTTCGCTCTGAAATAACAAGGCAAAACTGGACTGGGATTGACCTTGAAGGACGGTTTATTGTCCAAATAGATCAGGATATCCCCAGTCTTGAAGCCTCAATGGAATCTATCTGGCTACTGAAAAACCCCTTGTTTAACAATGTTCTGCAACGGCATTAGCCCGGCAATCAATGCTTTGCGGTCTAAGGGTTGCGACTCTATTGATTGCAGCACAATATTAATTTTGGTCAAGGTATCGACTAGATTCAACAACACATTATGCTCAGAAAAGCCTGGCAATAAGTCCACAGCTCCATGGTCTATTACTCTTTGGTGTTCAGAAGGGGCAACTTGGGGTTGTTCGCCATTAGTAAAAATCAACTTTAGGTGTGGATGATACTCTGCGCACCAGAGGCAGAAATCTTCTAGCTCTGCTAATACAAGGTGTTTATCAATTAAAAGCAAATCGGGTATTGCATAACCCATCTTTTGCATCTGTGTTAGGGTTTGCCTGACATCTTGTTCTGCTGTCTGCCATGTCACGGATACGCCTTGAGATGTGAGGGCTGCTTGCCAGATTTCTCCTTGAAATTGTAAGGATTGGGACATCATCACCGTCTTCTCCGACTTTGAGGTTCCAAGATGCCCCAAGGATAAATCCTCAGATTCAAAGGTGAGCGTTGTTGTCCCGATCGTGATGCGATCTCCCTCTTGTAACAGAGTAGGACGGGTAATGAGTTGACCATTCACAACTACACCAACGTGAGTTGCAAGGTTGACCAAGTAATAATTACCTGTTCCCATTAACTGAAACATGGCATGTTTGGGGGCAACATTCGGCTCAGCCAGCAAGATATCGCAACTTTGACTCGTGCCAATCATCCAAGATGTTTTGCCAACTAAAGGCCGATAAGAGTAGGCTGCATTCACTCGCAACTTTAAACGTGCCAGCGTTAGAGAAGAAGTATCCTCGGGTGACGATTGATAATGATGGGCGAGTAAGTGTTCCATTGAACTGGCATCAATCGGCTTTGAGAAAAAATACCCTTGAGCATATTGACAATTCATGGCTCTCAATTGAGCAGCTTGCTCAGCCGTCTCTACCCCTTCTGCCACAGCCCTCATGCCCAGATTCTGAGAGAGCATTGTGATGGTATGAACGATCTGTAAATTTTCATGGCTATCCATCGCACTGACAAAAGAGCGATCAATTTTGAGAATATCGACGGGAAAACGATGCAAATAGCTCAAAGACGAATAACCCGTCCCAAAATCATCAATACCCAGTTGAATGCCTAGGGCCTTAATTTCTAGCAATTGTGCAGCTGTTGCTTCAGCATTCTCCATAATGGCGCTTTCAGTAATTTCCAATTTCAAACTCTGGGGGGCCAAACCTGTGGTTTGAAGGATTGCCTCAATTTGAGAAATTAGCCCGACTTCGGAAAATTGCTTGCTAGAGAAATTAACACTGATAAACAAGGGAACATCTAATGGGAATTGCGTTTGCCAGTGGCTGAGCTGTCGACAAGCTTCCTGCAAGACCCACCAGCTAATCGGTAAAATTAACCCTGTTTCCTCTGCAACTGGAATAAACTCCACAGGCGAAATTAACCCTCGCAAAGGATGATGCCAGCGCAAAAGTGCCTCAAAGCCGACAATTGCTGCCGTTTCTAAATGAAAAATAGGTTGGTAATGGAGTTGAAATTCTTGACGCTCAATCGCCCGTCGTAGATCGACTTCTAACTGTAACTGGGCAGACGCATTACTATGCATGTCAGCTGTAAACACTTCCCACTGTGCTTTGCCTAATGCCTTGGCCCGATACATAGCCGCATCAGCATTGTGGAGAAGTTGCTCAGGATCGTCATAGCCCATCGTACTTAAGGCAACGCCCGTGCTCACTGTAATCAAGACCTCGCGTCCATTTAATTTAAATGGACAGTTTAATGACTCCTGAATGCGCCCGCAAACGATTAGGGCATCACTCAGATCTTTAATTCCTTCTAGGAGAACGGTAAATTCGTCACCCCCTAATCGTGCCAAGGTATCGGTTTCACGTACGCAAGCCGTCAATCTTTCTGCGATTTCTACCAGGAGCTGATCACCTGCTGCATGCCCTAGGCTGTCATTCACGACTTTAAATCGATCTAGATCAAGGAACAGCACAGCGAAAATTTGATCGGGGTGCCGCTTTACT
This sequence comes from Acaryochloris marina S15, assembly GCF_018336915.1. Lineage (GTDB taxonomy): Bacteria > Cyanobacteriota > Cyanobacteriia > Thermosynechococcales > Thermosynechococcaceae > Acaryochloris > Acaryochloris marina_A. Next base: position 679,928 of record NZ_CP064923.1, read on the forward strand.
CGCTTAATGCAATACTCAAGGCGATCCATAAATAGGGATCGATTAGGTAATCCGGTTAGCTTGTCATAGAACGCATCATGTCTTAGCTGTGTTTCAGCTTGTTTGAGCTGAGAAATATCTGTGATAAATCCTTCTAGCCCTAATGCTTGACCTTGTTTGTTGAAAATGCCATTTCCTTGTTCTAGAAACCACTTCAACTGACCAGACTTTGTGCGAATACGATACTCCACCGTATAAACCTGCTGTGTTGCGATTGCTGTGGCAATGGCAGCCGTTAGCTGAGGTAGATTGTCTGGATCGATCAGAGTATTGTAAGTAAGATTGAAAGTCCCTAGTAATTCTTCAGGTGCATATCCTGTGAGCTTTAGGCAGCCCTGACTTAATGATCGCCGAGACCATCCCAAGTCACTATTGCAGGTAAAAACAATTCCTGGCAAAGAATCGAGTAAAGATTGTAAGTTATGGCCTGGGAAATCGAGATGACTTTTCTCTAGATTGTCCCTAGTCGCCTCTTTAGTTTTTTGGGTTTGTGCCGTGGCTGCGACAGTTGTAGAACCATGCTGTTGCATTGAACTGCCAGATGGCTCACTTTGCTGTGTTAGCAGTACTGCTTTGAAACAGTGATTGATGTCGGATAAGGGGACAATGTGAAACGGTACAAGCTGCTGATGGTTATCTGCCTTGGCCAAAAAGTTGGCTGAAGCTTCTTCCTGAATCGGTAAGTTAGAGATAATGGTCGCTAGATTACCGATATCTTCAGGTACTAAATAGTCATATAGAAAGTGGGGACATTGATTTTGCTCGTCCCCTGAATTGAAAACCAGTTGATTGTATGCGTCATTAGCGTACAGAACCTTTGGCCCCTTGGCTTCATTAACCGCAGCCTCAATGATTAAGATGGCTGTATTGGCGTCGCATACAACTTTCTCTAATAACTCATGAGTATTTAACTCATAAGCTTCAAATAGCTCACTCCCTTTCTTGATATGCTTCCCCACGGAATTACCCAACTTATAATCTGCGCCTTCTACCCTATTTCTATAGTTCCCTAATCTTGAAACAGATCCTTCTTAATCTGGTACTTTTCCCAGGACATAAGAAATACTAGAGCCTTCTGAGTATTATCGTGAATCTATTGAGGGAGTAGCATAATTTGGTTAGCAAATTACATTAAATATATTGATGTTTATCAATGACTTGAGATAGTTTTGGTCTTTAGGCTAATGGTAAGAAGACTGATACTTTTGTATGTTGACTTAGCTCACATTTGACTTGCAACTCACCACCATGCAGCTCTGCAATTAGCTTGGCAATAATCAACCCCAAGCCAACGCACTTATGTAGATAAGAAGGATGGTCAAATTGCATGTGAGATCCCAGTTTTGTCAGCTGCTCTGGGCTGGGTCCCTGTCCTTCGTTCGTAATTTGGCAGAAGAATGTTTGGCCATGTACTGAGCTCTTGAGGCTAACGGGAGTTCCTACAGCTGAATATTTGAATGCATTATCAACAATTTCTTCTATTATTTTTTGTAGTTTTGGCTGTGCTAGGAGTATAGTGGCGTCTTTTAATTCTAGTTGTAAATCAGATGTTCGGCTGTAGTATTGCGCTTGGGTGCGGGCAATATTAGAAATTACCGCTTTGGTGGCACAAATGCCTGTATTTTTCCTGAATATCCGTAGGCGTTGAGGATTTTGCTCTATGCTAGCTAACTCTTGATAAATAAAAACATTTTGGAGCCGTTCGTATAATAGATCTCCCGTACTCTTGATCTCATTCAAGAGATCCTTTGCAGGGGTAGTATTCTTAGGGGCCTCATTCTCTTGAGAAGACTGTGCGAGATTAAGAATGTGTTCTAGTGGCTGATGTATTTCTAAGGGAAGAGATTGAATGAGATCGCAGCAGTGATCACTCCAAGTTGGCCGATCATCAGAGTTATGAATTGATAAGGTCTCTATTTGAGCATTTACTGCTCCTAATAGCTCGTCTCGTGTAAAGGGCTTGGTTAAATAATCGTTTGCTCCTAACTCCATCCCTAGCCTCAGATCAGTTTTACTGGCTTTTGCCGTTAAAAAGATAAAAGGAACGGATTGTAAATAAGGATTTTGACGCAGTTGGGTCATGACGCTATAGCCATCAAATTCAGGCATCATGATGTCACAAATCACTAAATCTGGCATTTCTTCCTGGGCCAGCAAAACGCCGATGTGACCATCTTCTGCATCAATCACATTAAAGTTTTCAGCCATTAATATTTCGCAAATAATACTGCGAATGTCATCTTGATCTTCAATGACAAGAACTTTGGACATGGTGACAATATGCTGTGAAAATCACAAATCTCTTATGGAGAGGCTCAATAGGGCATTGCGCAAGGTGAATAGAGAGATTCACAAATGACTTTTACCCGGTGGAACCTTTTGGTGAGATGGAGCTAGATCTGGGCCTTGATGGTAAGAGGGGACTTTATCTAGAATGCCCATAAACTGGATAGCTTATACTACTCCTTGCATTAAGAAGTGATAGAGAGGGACTGCCAAAACATCAACCCCAAATTAAAGGGTGCAGTATTAGTTTAGCCTTCCATTTTCCATATTTCTGGCTATTACTAGAAGAAATAGTGAGTTAAGAAGCTGGGTAATTATAGAGAAACTCTAAATAAAGCTAAGTGATGCATTTATGAGTGGAAATTGGCTTTAAGACTATAGACTCTCTAACCATCCTTTTATTAACTCTAGTAAGCTGCTTCCTCCCCAAATAAAAGCCACTAGAATTGAGATGGTTATTGCTGCGCCAAATAAACTGATGACTAAGCCACCCAAACTAATTGCTCCATCATCTTCTAATAAACCAAAGCCAGTGACGAAAATGCCAATGGCTGGCACTGTATTGGTCCCTGGGATAGGTATCATCATCGAAATGCCCATCAGCGCCAATATACAGCCCACTACTATGCGGCCCGGTATGCTGGTGCAAATCGGTAAGAAGCGAGGTCGAGTGATGGCTTCAATGCGTTTGAGCCAAGGTAAAGCCTTTTTTAATATGCCCTGTACTGTCGAGAGGGCAATCGGATGAGTTGCAAATTTTTGAGGAAACCAGGGTTGCTTAGAGCCAGTAATCAGCTGAACTGCCAGCAGGAAAATCATAATTCCAAAGGGAATTGAGTATCCGGGGGCAGGGACTGGGAGCGCTGAAGGAAGCGCTAACAAAACAAATAAGACCCCAAAAACTCTTTCTTCTGCTAGAGCCAGCAATTCTTGCAAAGTTACATGAGGAGGATGTTCGTTGTCTATGAATGTGCGCTGGAGTTCTGATGACAGGCGTGCCATAAAAAATTGAGAGCAACCTCATGCATGGTAGGCGATTACGCAAAGAATACAGCAAAAAGACCTGCTCAGGAGGAACAATTGTCAGAGACTATGGACGCTCAATGATATCTTTGGAGACTGAATCTATGAAGTTTGCCAGAATTCACTGATAAATTATTCAAGATAGCTAATACAGCAATCATTCATTATTCCCCGCCAAATATATATAAAATGCCTCACTATAATTAACAGAGGATCAAATAAGTACACCCATTGTTGAGAAGGATCATATGAGCCCACAAGTTTTGACGCGAGATTATAAAGTTGCGGATATTTCCCTAGCAGAATGGGGACGCAAAGAGATGGCCATTGCTGAGGGTGAAATGCCTGCATTGATGGCGATCCGTGCGAAATACTGTGATAGTAAGCCTTTGCAAGGGGCCAAAATTATTGGTTGTATTCATATGACCATTCAGACGGCAGTCTTGATTGAGACGCTCTGTGAGTTAGGAGCAGAAGTTCGTTGGTCTTCCTGTAATATTTTTTCCACTCAAGATCATGCAGCAGCAGCGATTGCCGCAGCAGAGATTCCTGTATTTGCCTGGAAGGGTGAAACCGAAGACGAATACATGTGGTGCATTGAGCAGACTTGCCGCACGCCCGAAGGTGCACTTTGGGATGCAAACATGATTTTGGATGATGGTGGTGACCTAACAGGTCATATCCATGAGAAATATCCCGATATGCTTAACCATATTCATGGCGTAACGGAAGAAACCACCACAGGGGTGCATCGCTTACTAGAAATGTTGGAGAAGGGGGAACTAAAAGTTCCTGCTATCAATGTTAATGATGCGGTGACAAAGTCCAAAAATGACAACAAGTATGGTTGTCGCCATAGTCTGAATGATGCGATTAAGCGTGGCACAGATCACCTCATGTCTGGTAAGAAGGCCTTAGTGATTGGCTATGGTGATGTGGGCAAGGGGTCTGCTGCTTCTCTGCGACAAGAAGGCATGATTGTCAAAGTCACTGAAGCAGATCCCATCTGCGCGATGCAGGCCTGTATGGATGGCTTTGAAGTGGTCTCTCCCTTCAAGAATGGTCAGAATGACGGTACTCTCAACTCCATCAACAAGGACCTTTTAGCCCATACGGATCTAGTGGTAACCACCACAGGTAACTTTAATGTTTGTGATGCCAATATGCTGGCTTCCCTCAAGCAAGGGGCCGTAGTTTGCAATATTGGTCATTTCGATAATGAAATTGATACGGCCTATATGCGCAAAACCTGGCGTTGGGAAGAGGTCAAACCTCAAGTTCATCAGGTGTATCGAAGTGATGATCCGCTAGACTTTTTAATCTTGCTTTCGGAGGGTCGCTTAGTGAACTTAGGAAATGCAACGGGGCACCCCTCCCGAATTATGGATGGATCTTTTGCTAACCAAGTTTTAGCGCAAATGCTTTTGTTTGAACGTAAGTTCGCTAACTTGCCTGCAGATCAGAAAGCTTCAGCCATCACTGTAGAGTTGCTACCTAAGCAGTTAGATGAAGAAGTTGCCCGGTATATGGTGGAAGGTTTTGGCGGTGTGATTACACAGCTAACTTCTGAACAAGCTCAGTACATCAACGTTCCGGTTCAGGGACCCTTTAAATCTGAGAGTTACAAGTACTAAGTCTTTTAAGACTAGTATTCCTAATAGCCCCGAATATATGAATGGTTGGGGCTATTAGGGGCTCTTGTGTCTGTTAATAATGCAGAGTATCTGAGGTTTATAAGGATGTGTAGATATTCCTTATAGGCCTTTTGTGTATTCATGGCGGATTTATGAATGCGCTGGTGATTGGAACAAAGCGGTGCTGATTCCTATCGAGGGGAGTTAGGGTTCTTGCTTAGGATAGCTGCCATTCGGGGGATGGAGTCTGGGAGTGTCAGGCAAAAGTTTGTGTGGTATTTCAGGAGTATCTATGAAAATTTTTTCTAACTGCATTGCTCAATACAAGCAATATCTACGAGTCGCCTCTTTTTCTCTACTAGTATTCGGAAGTGTTTCCATCGGTTCAGAAACCTTACGTGCACAGTCTCTGCCAGAGACGTCGTCCCCTGCTGGCAAGCAAGCACCATCCAACACGGAAAATGCCTCCAGTCCTGAGGCCCAAGCGCCTACACCATCAGTGCCTGAGACGGTGCGATTGGGAGATGATCGCTATGCTCAAGCCGATTATAAAGGAGCCGTAGAGGCTTACAGCCAGGCCTTACAAGCCTATAAGCTTAATGCCTATGCACTCTATAATCGGGCCAATGCCTATCGGCAGTTAGAAGAGTATGAGGCTGCGATCGCAGATTACACTACGGCTTTACAAATTGCCCCTGATAACCTGTTTGCTTACCTTTACCGAGGCATGGCTCAATACGAGCAGCAGCAGCCAGCCGCCGCCATTGCTGATTTCTCTAAAGTCATTGAACTCAACCCTAAGCATGCCCTCGCCTTTCAAAAACGGGGTGAAAGCCATTTAGCCAACGACAATGCAACCGCAGCCATTCAAGATTTAGAGCAAGCAGAAAAGCTATACGAAAAAGAAGAGAAATTTCGCAAAGTCAGCCAAGTGCAGAAAAAACTCAAACAAGCTAAATCGGCTCAAGCTAAGTAGTGGGCGGATCAACCGTTTGAGTGGCAAGATGTTTTGCGTACCACCATTGTTGTAATGGAGACGGTAGTCGATAGGTGTAGAGCGTCGTGACTAAGGGGGCGGCGCCCTGATAGCCCACCAGTTCGACACAGTATGATGGGTAGCGTTTCGCCGATAAATCAGCAATCAAGCGCCGCCCAATGCGACGCCAACTGGGTTCCTTGCCTCGCCATTGTAATCGGCAGCAGGGCCAAGGCAGCTTGTCTCGATCAAATAGTCGACAACAGGGACCGATCACGCGATAGCTAAACTGATTACCAGGACTTTGAAAAATATATCCCGTGGGCCAAGGATGATTGATGGAGATGCCGGTGATCTGGGCGGATGGTGGAGATGGAGGCATAGTCCCAGTGGTTGACATGAAAAAGTCCCCGTTTGGATGGCGCTAGGGTTGAGCTTGCAGAAAAGTGGCAACTTCATGAGCAGTGGGCTGGGCTGCGATTGCTCCTGCTTTAGTGGTTGTTAGAGCACCCACCGCACTGGCATAGGTCATCATAGCCTGAGCAGCCTGTACATCTGCAGGATGACCTTGAGTGAGCAGCTGGTGGATAAATCCAGCTACAAAGGCATCTCCTGCGCCAGTGGTATCTTGTACCTCAACAGTGAAGCCCGGACAAGTTCCATCTATATTTTGGAAGGAGTAAGCACATCCCTCTGCCCCCGCCGTAATAATAATGCCCTGAACAGTGGGTAACCTCTTCATAATTGCTGTTGGATTCGTGGTGTTCCATAACCACAGTGCTTCTTCTTCAGCCAGTTTTAAATAATTTGCATCGGGCAAGAGCTGCAAAATAATCTGGCGGGCTTCATCTGGGTCGGCCCAAAATACGGGTCGCCAATTCACATCAATTAAGATTTGCACCTGATGCTGTTGGGCTAGATGGATGGATTGACGGACAGCCGCTGCCGATTGAGGATAGGCGAGTTCTAAGGTGCCCAGGATTAAATAGTCGGCACTGGTAAACAGGTCCACCGGCAGGTGATCGGCCTGCAATTGAGTATCAGCAAATGCAGCAGTGTCATAGGTGCCAAACCCCGCAAAAGTGCGATCTCCCTCTACCGTTCGGGTGACATACACCTGTCGAGTGGGGGCTTCAGCCGTTTGGATGCCTTGAGTATTAACGGTCGTTTGTTGCAACAGCTCAGTGAGTTGCCTGCCGGGTGCATCGTCGCCGATACAGCCGATAAAGCCAGCGGATGTACCTAATTTAACCAATGCACAGGCCACATTAGCCGGTGCCCCACCCGGATAAGGGGTCCAAGAGGTAACGGATTCTAAGGCTCGACCGGGCTGATCCGCCAGACAGTCAAACAGAACTTCTCCCAGACATAACACTTGGGGATTAGACATCCTGCAACTCCTCTCAGAACAGCCTGACTCCACTACCCTGAAGCGAAGAGACCTGCTTGCGCACCATGACAATTGCCAGAGGTCTCAAAGACTAGCTTGACGGAAAAGTGGGTGCTATCAGACTATCAAAGATCTGAGGGACGGGCAGCGGCAAATATTTCCTCTAGAATCTCTTGGGCCCCTTGTTCCCGAACTTTCTGGGCCAGATCAACCCCTAATTGGGTGGCGCTAGCAATGGGGCCTGAAACCGTGTCTTTAATTAAACGTTTGCCATCTAAACTGGCCACCATACCCACGAGGGTTAGCTGTCCTTCATCCAGGGTGGTATTGACGCCGATGGGAACCTGGCAACCGCCTTCTAATTCATTTAGAAAGGAACGTTCGGCCGTACAGCGATGAGCTGAGGGCTCATGTTCTAAGGCTTTGATAAAGGCCATGATTTCTTCATCCCCTTCCCGGCATTCAATGCCTAAGGCACCTTGGCCGACGGCATGTAATGAAATTTCTGCAGGAATAACCTGATGGATGCGGTCGCCAAAGCCTAGCCGCTGTAATCCAGCCACTGCTAAGATAATTCCATCATATTCACCCGAATCTAGCTTCTGAAGGCGGGTATTTAAGTTGCCGCGAATATCTTTGAATTCTAAATGGGGATAGTGATAACGGAGTTGGGCCAGCCGCCGTAGGGAGGACGTTCCAATCACAGCTCCTTTGGGTAAGGTATCAAGCTGATAGTCTTTAAAATTTTCATGGACGACTAGCGCATCCGCAGGATCAACCCGCTCTGTCACCACGCCTAGACAAAGACCTTCCGGTAAGTTGGTGGGTAAATCTTTGAGAGAATGCACTGCTAAATCGGTCTCTTTACGGAGCATAGATACCTCTAGCTCCTTCGTAAATAATCCCTTGTCTCCAATCTTGGCCAGAGCAACATCGAGGATATTGTCCCCTTGTGTGGACATGGTGCAAACTTCAAATTCGTAGTCAGGAAAATGTTTTTGTAATTCTCCTTGGACCCAGTGCGTTTGCACGAGAGCCAGTTGACTTTTCCGGGAACCAATCCGAATCACGCGAGGGCTGGAGGCAGACATAGAATCAAGTCGCTGTTAATTGCAGCGGTAAAGATGAGCGTACCTCAACAGCTTACAGAATTGCGGCAGCACTCGAAAGAGAACTGCCTGCTTTGATGGTGAAACAGAAGTAATTTTTCTCAGTCAGGAATCCGAAGTCTTTAAGACTTATTCTTTCTGAGTTCAACTCGCTTTTTGAGTTCTGTAATCAAGGGTTGGACTCGCTCATATTCTTGAGTCGATCCTTGGCCTTGGTAGATTTTAGCGGCTTGCTGATAGTCCAATAAGGCTTCTTCGTATTGTCGGAGTGCTGAATGGACGAGGGCCCGGTTATTATAGGCGGTTGCATTCTCAGGATTATTCTCGATAGCTTGGGAATAATCCTTTAAGGCGGCTTCTCGATCGCCTTGAGAGGCATGGAGGTTGCCTCGGTTGGTATAGGCCGCTGCAAATTTTGGATCGAGTTTTAGCACTTGTGAGTAATCTGCGATCGCAGCTTCGTTTTGTCCTGCTGTGCTGTGGGCAATGCCTCGATTGTAGTAGGCCAAGGTATCTTCAGCATTGAAGGTAATGGCTTGGGTGAAATCTTGGATTGCAGCTTCAGTATCCCCCGCCTTTAAATGAGCAGTGCCTCGATTCTTATAGGCGGCTGCATATTTCGCATCCATTTGAATGGATGCCGTAAAATCTGCAATGGCGTCTTGGGAGTTCCCCTGGTTTAACTGGGCTAGGCCCCGGTTATATAAGGCTGCGGCATATTTGGGATCTAATTCAATGGCTTTAGAATAGTCTGCTAGGGCTGTGGCATTATCCCCAGAATTGGTATAAGCCACGCCGCGATTAAAGTAGGCCAAAGCTGACTTGGGCTGGAATTTAATCACCTGCCCATAATCTTGGATGGCTGCCAGGTGATTGCCATTGGCGGCATGAGCGCGCCCCCGGTTGAGATAGGCTTCCGGATTCTTGGCATCTCGCTGCAATACCTGATTGTAGTCATTGAGAGCAGCTTGGTAATTTTGGGCCGCAGCAAATGCTAAGCCCCGATTTAAATAGATTTTGGTTAACTCAACTTTTTTAGGGTTGAGTTGGATGACCTTGGTATAGTCTGCGATCGCAGACTGATTATTCCCCAAGACCGTATGGGCATACCCTCGATTTACATAGGCTAGGGCATAGTTTTTATTCACCTGAATCGCTTTGTTGTAGTCCTGGATGGCGCCTTTGAAATTGCCTTTGCCATACTTCTCAACCCCTTGGCGTAAATGGACAAGTGCCTGCTGACTGCCTTTGCCTTGTTTGGCAGTTGCCTTGGGCTTAGCTGGCTGAGTTTTTTTGACAGCTTTCGGTGCGGCCTTTGGGGTGGGTTGGGCAACGGGCTTAGCTTTTGTGGGTGGCTTTGCCGTAGGTGCTTTGGGTGCTGTGGGTTGCGATGCCGGTTTGGCGGGGGCAATTTGCTCAGTTGGCTTAGCTTGAGTTGGCTTAGCTTCTGTTGGCTTAGCTTGAGCTGGCTTTACTTCTGTTTTTTCTGCTGAAGTCGAAGGTGTTGGAGATGTTGCGGGTGGTCCAGTCACTTTTCGGGGATCTGGGGTGCGAATTGGCCCAGGAGCCTTCTCAATAAATTCGTTGGGCAATGGCTCTAAAGAAGAGGGCTTGGCCGGAGTCTTTGAAGAGGGCGGCTGAGTTTTTGTGGAGTCTGAAGACGGTGTTGAAGTGGATGGGGCTTGTGCCTGGACTCTATCGAGAGTCACTCCGCTTACTATTGCCAACCCCCAGAGCAGTAAGGTTGAGCCTAAAAGCTGTTTCTTTAGAAGGGTTGGAGTAAAGATAGAATGACGTGCCATTGCTCTAAAAATAAACTAGCCAGCGAATATTCTGGCCCTACTATAGCGATATCTGAGTGAAATTACATGAGGAAGTCTTTTTTTCGTCTCAAATGACGTCCATGAGACTGTAGAGTGTTCAGGGGAATCAATTGAAACAATTCATTAAGCATGGGTTTCAAGGCTAAGGGTGGCTGTTCTTTGGGGCTGGTTAGCACATGCTGATATGGTTCAAAATAGAGCACCACATCACCAAAGGGATTTGCAAGCAATGCGCATATTAATGATGGGCGGAACCCGGTTTATCGGCGTTTATCTCAGCCGGACCTTGGTGGAGCAGGGGCATGAAGTTGTGTTATTCAATCGTGGGAACCACTCGCCTGCAGTGGCAGGCTTAACCCAAATTCAGGGTGATCGCACGGATGCTGACCAACTACAAGCCAAGCTAGCTCATGAGAAATTTGATGCCATTTTTGATAACAATGGTCGGAAATTATCAGATACTCAGCCCTTAGCTGCGCTCTTTAAGGATCAGGTTCAACACTTTATTTATATGAGTTCGGCGGGAGTCTATCTCAAATCGGATCAAATGCCCCATCGGGAAGACGATCCGACCGATCCGAAAAGTCGCCATCTCGGTAAAGCAGAAGCAGAGACCGATTTAGCTGCTCAAGGTTTGCCCTTCACATCGATTCGCCCTACCTATATCTATGGTCCCCAAAACTACAACGATGTAGAAGCTTGGTTTTTTGACCGGATTGTTCGCCAGCGCCCGATTCCGATTCCTGGCAACGGCCAACATATTACCCAGCTAGGGCATGTCCAAGACTTAGCCCTAGCAATGGCTGCGGTCCTAGGCAATACTCAAGCGATTGGCCAGATTTATAACGTCAGTGGTGATCGCTATGTCACTTTTGACGGTATTGCTAAAGCTTGTGCCTTAGCCGTTGGCCAGTCTCCTGATGACTTGAAACTGGTGCATTATGACCCTGCACAGTTTGATTTTGGCAAACGGAAAGCCTTTCCCATGCGTTTACAGAACTTCTTCGCTGATATTCATAAGGTATGTGCAGATCTCGACTGGCACCCTCAATATGATCTGGTGAGTGGTCTACAAGATTCTTTTCAAAACGATTATCTGACTAGCAAGCGGGATCAAGCGGATATTGATTTCTCGTTAGACGATCAAATCTTGGCAGCAGCGACCTGATTATATACAGCTACTTCACACCTAAAAATTGAGGTGTCATATCATCAATTTTTAGGTGTGAAAAGGCGAGTTGCCCTAGTCTCCTAGGTAGATGCCTAGCCCTCTGGCCGTTTTTACGAGTGTCCCAGTGGGATCGACGGCTCGGTAATGTGCGATCGCATCTTCAATCGGAACGCTCATAACCTGACGGTTTTGCCAAGTCACCATGTGATCAAAATGGCCTTCAGCAATCAGATCGACGGCCGCGACCCCAAATGCTGCCCCAATCAAGCGGTCGGAGGGAGATGGCATGCCGCCTCGCTGGACATGACCCAAAACGGTCACCCGTGTTTCGGCCACATGCCGGCTACAAATTTGTTCGGATAGATACTGGCCGATCCCACCCAGACGGCATTCGCCTAGTCCATCCGTATGAGTTAATGGGTCTCCGCCCTCAGTCCGCACAGCCTCAGCCACCACAATCAGAGAATAGTTTTTCCCCTTACTCTGACGTTCTTTGATTTTGGCGCAGACATTCTCAATGGTGTAGGGAATTTCAGGAATCAAGATGATATCAGCGCCTCCAGCAATACCAGCACTGATGGCAATATGTCCTGCATCTCGACCCATCACCTCCAGGATAATGACACGGCTATGGCTGGCTGCAGTAAACTGCAAGCGATCTAAGGCTTCTGTGGCAATATTGACGGCGGTGTCAAACCCCACAGAGCGTTCTGTAACCCCCACATCATTGTCAATGGTTTTGGGGATGCCCACCAAGTTCCAATTACCCTGTTGGGCTAGTTTTCGTAAGATGGCAATGCTGCCGTCTCCCCCAATACCGATCAGAGCGTCCAATCCAAGTTTGCGATATCCCGCAATCATATCTTCAGAGCGATCGATCAACGTGCCATCTGGCATTGGGAAAGCAAAAGGATTTCCCTTATTTGTGGTGCCTAACATGGTCCCTCCTGCTGTGAGCAAAGGACTCATCTGTTGAGGTTGAAGCGTCACTGCTGCGGGTGGATCTTTCAATAAACCATGAGTGGCTTGTTGAATCCCGATCACCTCCCAACCATAATGTTCAACAGCTCGAAGCACCACTGCTCGAATGGTTGGGTTGAGCCCCGCACAATCACCACCACTGGTCAGAATACCGACCCGTTTTGTATCACCCATATTTACTCACTATGACCCAGAGGATTGGTATTAAAGATAGATGTAACCTAAACCATAGAGTGCAGGATCATAGGGAAATCAAGGTTGAATTTATCTTTGTCAGGGAAAGTTCAAGCCCCTCACTCATGATCAGCGAGGAATAAGGTAACGGTTCCTCGTTCCGACCTAAATTTGTCGACTCATCCGACTTGTCTGTATACTCAAGTAGTACAGGTGTTTTATTAATTCTTCTTTATGCTGATGGGCATAAAGAATATAGAACTCTGTATCAGAAAATTTTGACTTGATGTGCGTTAGGGCTGGATCAATCGTGGAACCTTTATCAAAAGCTCAACAAGAATTATTTGATTGGTTGGTTCAATTCATTGATCAACATCAACATGCTCCATCTATTCGGCAGATGATGCAGGCCATGAAGCTCAAATCACCGGCCCCAGTTCAGAGCCGCTTGGATCATTTGCGCAAGAAAGGCTATGTAGATTGGGAAATTGGGCAAGCCCGGACGTTGCGGATTGTTCACCCGGAGCACTTACAGTCCGATATGGATCAGATTCCGATCCTGGGTGCGATCGCAGCAGGTGGACTGATTGAGCCATTTGTTGAAGTGGTGGATTCCTTAGAATTCAGCCCTAAACAATTGCCACCCAAATCCTACGCTCTTAGGGTGAATGGAGACAGCATGATTGATGCGCATATTACGGATGGAGATATCGTGATTATGCGCCCTGTTCAAGAACCGAAGACCATAAAAAATGGAACGATTGTTGCCGCTAGAGTCGAGGGAGAAGGAACAACTCTAAAGCGATTTCATTTAGAGAGGAATGAAGTCACCCTTGAAGCTGCCAACTTCAAATATCAGCCGATCAAAGTATTAGCGACACAGGTAGAAATTCAAGGCTCCTTAATCGGAGTATGGCGAAAATATTTTTGAAGTATTGGACATATAAGTGCGTCTTAAGCCAGAAAAGGATTATGACACCATCCGGAGTTTGGCAATCCACATATCTGATGGATCACTATAATAGTCGATTTCATCAATTCGATACTCTGACTGCTGACCAGTGTCGCAGATGTGAATCACATCTCCTTTACGAACATTGGCCTTACAAGAGGTCATGAAAAAACCAGATTGATCGGGGGCCGCTTCGATGCAAAAATCGCTAGACAAGGCAGAGTGTTCGTAGCGATGAACTCTGCTCTTGTGCGAGCGAACTGGTACATTCCAGCGTGGAGATGAGATGGGCTGATGGAATTGTGTAAACACCATAATGGCAAAGATCCCCCGAAAACCTAAATCGGTTCAATATGACTTACATTATCATACTTGTCAGATAATTTTATGATAAATAGTCTGTCTTACTTGACCTAACACCTCAATGAACATGCTGTGATTGAGAAACGGTTGTAACAATACTGTTAGCGACCTAAATCCATTTGAATCAAGACTCAGCAGTAGTTAGAGAGCGCTATTTAAAACCTGATCCTAGTAGTATTTACTTCATTTTGTCTGTATCAGACCTATATTTTTAGTCAGATTCTGACTAAAAATCATGACTTAATATGACTTTATGGATAATATGACTTTACGGAACGCAGCAACTGTTAAGGTGCAATACCAGCAATTACAACCGGGCGTATTTAGCGGATCGGGGATGCCTTAGTTTTCGGAATGGTCACCTCTGGGAATAAGGAGTCAAACCGTTCATTGACCCAGGCAATTCTCAAGATCAGTAAATGGTTGAAACCATCCTCACTCCAGCGCATGCCAACTCCCTTAAAGCGCTGCTGAATCAACCACTTGCATGCACTTTCAACCATTCCTGACCCGAGAGGAATCTGTTGCTGTTCAAAGTGCCGATAACGGATGTGGTTATGATGGCGTTGGAAATAAGCCTGCACCTGGAGCAACGTTGAAAAAGACTTTCCCGTTAACAGTTGTGAGTGAATCAATATCGTCAAGGACCGTAATACAAGTAGGTGTTGCCCGTGTCGCAATTGGTGTCGCCAGTGCCGGAACCAGGCTTGGGCTTGAGCAGAGCGGGCATCTCCAAACATCGCTTTAGTTGCTCGTGCCAGATGGCCTGCTGAATGAAAAAAGTCGAGGACTGCCACAGCACAATGAGAGAACAAGGTGCGATAGACTCGCCAGAAGCCTCGTCCCCCATCACTGAGCCAGATGACTTTTGGAGCAGATTCAAAGTCTTGTTTGTGAGCTTCGAGTTGAAGTAAAGGGATGAACTGGTCGATATCGCCCAATACTGCCACCAGTCTTCGACGCAGTAATTGGGGGACCTCCTTTTTAGCTCGGGTAACCCGTGTTCCCAGGCGAGCTAAGATGGCGACTTTGACTTCTCGCCACTGGATTTTTCCCTTGGGTGAGTTCGGGGTGGGGCGAAAGGGGACCATCACACCATCGGCGGCAATGGCCAAAGGTAGAGCAGATAACATCTCTGAAATCGCTTCACAAGGGGCCTGAGTCCCTGATGATTGAGCGTTGAGTTGAGCTTCTAATTCCTGCTGAGCTTTGTTACCCACGGATTGCACCCAGTTCCACAAACTGGATGGACTCACGGATAGACCACTCCACTGACCCAGCATCCAACTGGCCAGTTCATAGGGCATGAACAGACTCAACAAGCAGCCCAGACGCACCAGTTCTTCGCTGCTGTGCTGATAGGGGGCAATCCCAATGGCTTGATCCAGGGGAGTCAACAGACTGCCTGGACATCCTTTGGGACAACGGCCCACCCGTCGCTTTCAAGAGATAGTGCCTACCAGTGTCTGCATCTGACGAGATTCCCATCCCTTCGAATGTAAGCGGGTTCCGCAGGTAGTACATACAGGCCATACAAATACTGCTTTCGCGCGCCTTGAGAGTTCATCCTCCAGAAGACAGCGAGCTAGAAACAAGCCCATTTGCAGAACGATATAAACCATCTGACTCAGGCTGGTTGATACTTTGAGTGCTTCAGTTTGTTCTAGAAATTCGTCATGGGCTAGCACGGTTAGCAATTGCGATGGTAGGGTCATGATAGTTTTTTGGTTCGGGTACAGGATCTATTGTCCTTGACCCGTTTTTCTTTGAGCCATGCATCCCCGATCCTTTGCTTACGCCCATTACAACCCCTACTGAGGGTATTGTGGGTTGCCTAACTTGAGTAGGGGAACAATTTCACGGGTAACCTTATCTAAAACTTGTGGGAATACACAGCTAATTGATCGCTTGACTGTTCCGGGGGACTGTGATTAGCATCACAAACTCATGAACTTAGTCGTTGTAGAGTCAAATAACCAAAAGTTTGGCCTTATAAGGCCAAACGATATTGTTTTTGGATAAGTCAAGAGTCGTTTTGCCACTTATCAACTGTTAGTAATCTTCTTCAACAAAGAGTGCTGCCAGCAAATCTAGTGTAGAATTGTTAAAAAAAAGTAAATAAAGTAAAATATTGCATAAATTACTAATGCAATGCAGATTACTTTATAAGTCTGTGCACTTAGTACTTATGTGGTTTTCCGGTTCTTTTCATCATCTATGAATTAATAGAAAAGGATCGATTCTCTATTTATACCTTTGGAAAAATGGGGAAGTTTGTTAGCTTCGTTAGGATTGATGATTCCCAAGTAATGGCTTGTTCTCTCTGAATAAATGTGCTAGAAACCATAGCTGATTTTTCAGGATGCTGCATCTTTAGATCCTAGATTCTAGAGATACGAAGGAATGACTGTTGATTGAGAAAAAATAGCCTGATTAGAGTTGATGAATTAGAAAAAATAAGTAGCATAAATATTTATTATTCGCTGACGTAATTTTGAATGGCTAACTTGGGAAAACTAATAAGGGGGGGATAGACCATCTATGTTCGGTCTCGGTAAAGGTTGGGTTAGCAAGTACCCGGCCAATCATTTTTATCTCCAACAATAGGCTATTCAGAATAGTCAAAATATTATGTATAACGGCGCTCGCAACTTTATCAATGACACAACTCCAACTCCAGCAAAAGTAGCTGATCCCCTTTATCTAGTGCCTTCTCTCCCACAAGGACAACCGGAGTCTAAGCAAGCCTACTTAATTCTGCAGCGCCTTTTTCCAAATGCGGAACTGAGTAATATCCAAACCACTGTTTTTCTGCAGGCTTGGCAGGGAAAAACCTATCAACAAATCGCTCAAAGTACGGGCTATGATGCTGACTACATCAAAGATGTTGGCCATAAATTGTGGCGAAAATTGTCAGAACTTTTGGGAGAGTCTTTATCTAAGCATAATTTTTGCTCAATTCTCAGGCGTCGATACCAGCAGTTGGAAGATGCTGAACTGGCTCAGGTGTCTCATACTGGCGGAGTGAGGACGATGCAATCTCACAAGTCGAAAAGAGAATCAGGACGTTCATTACCCATGTGTGATTGGGGAGAGGCTGCGGCAGTGCCTGTGTTTGTGGGGCGGCAGTTTGTACTCACTCAGCTGAAGCGATGGATTATTGAAGATCACAATCGCCTCATTGGTATCTTCGGGTTGGGTGGTGTAGGTAAAACGGCCCTCGCAGTGAAATGTGTTGAACAGGTTCAAAGTCTTTTTGACTGCGTTATTTGGCGGTCTTTAAGAGATCAACCAGATTTTGACGCTCTGATGATGGATTTACTGCAGTCCATCACTGGCCAAGAAGATCTTGAGTTACCGGATACTGCTCAAGATAAAGTAACGCTTTTGCTTGCGTACTTGAACGAGCACCGTTGCCTTCTGGTGTTAGATGATTGGTTTTCTGTATTGCAGGGGCATGAGTTAGCGGGTAGCTATCAAGAAGGCTGTGAGACCTATGGTTTACTCCTAAGGCGGATTAGTGAAAGTCGACATAATAGCTGTGTCTTAATTACTAGCCGAGAACAACCTTCTGGCTTGGCGTTTACTGATAATGAAGCCTTCCCGAGCCGAACACTTTATCTAGATGGATTAGACCAAGAATCAGGTCAAGAAGCCTTGAAAGCTTTTGGTCTAGAGGCTTCTGATGACTGTTCTGATGTTTTACTAGAGCGTTATACCGGCAATCCTTTAGCGTTGCGCATTGCGGTGAAAACCATCGTTGACTTTTTTGCTGGGAATGTCCCTCAATTCTTGGATAGAGATGAGTTGATTTATGGGGATATCAGACGGCTATTGTTACAGCAATTTGGGCGTCTTTCTAAATTAGAGATGTCCATTATGAAAAGTCTAGCAAGCCTGGATACTCCTGGATCTTTAGCAGATATTGCTCAGGATATTTCCTTAGAGGAAAGTGATTTATTACTAGATGCATTGGAGTCTTTACATCGCCGTTCTTTTATCTGGAAGCAAAACGGTCGTATTAGCGTACCCCAGCTTCTCAAAGAATATATTCAAGCATCCAACAAATTAGGTAGAGCTTAGGAGCATTCCTCGATCGCCGCTTATAGGGTCCTCGGCAATAAGTTAATTGACGAGGACCCTTCTGGTGTCTGGGTATCAGTCTTTACTTTTAGAGTGAGTACAACTAATCTGTATATCTTCCAACGGTTAGGATTGGGATGATTCCCACACTATGTTTGAGGTGGGTCTGGGAATGTTACTCATCTCTAGTAAGGGCATGAGCAATTTTGATAATTGCGTATACAGATTCTCAAGCTTGCTTCGTTTTTGTCTGAATCTTCAACGCCTTTGCATGATTGTTGATGCAAGAATCTGAATTGTCTGAGGTTATCAAGCGTTTTTTCGAAATGCCGCGTGAGACCTATTTGGTGGAAGTCACGACACACTGCTAGAGTTTTGCGAGAATTTTTTGTTTGACGGCTTGATATTTTTGTTTAAGAAGCTGTTTACTATCGATTAATGTGCCGGTGGTAGTGGTTTGCTTTGCTGTCGATAAACAGTCTTTGAGCAATTGGCACTGCCGCTCTGGAATTTTAATGGTGACAACGCTCACGGGTTGCCCCGGATTGGATGCATCAAACAACATGAGTAGGTAATACCCCATTTCACTCAGTAATTTGGTGATATGCTGACCGCCAGTATCTTTTAGATCGACATAGCATGGGAGCCATCGCGGACCTTGTTGGCGATCAAATAAAGTGGTGATCCAAAGAATGGCTGGGTGAGGGGTAAAGGTACATAGGAAATTACTATGACGCTTGCTGAGAGATCGTTGCTCAATTTCTTGTTTGGTCAGCATTACCCATAAGCCTACGGCTTCTTGATCCGAGGATTGAATGGTTTGTGCAAATACAATGTTGGCGATGGGTTTATTCTCAGGCCAGGAGGCTCGCCATGCCAAATCTTCGGTGGACCAAAAGACAACTTGTGTTTGCTCGGCAACGGTTAAGTTGGCACGCTGAGTCTGCTGTTGGGGGGGATTGAGGCTAAGTCGATAGATGAGTTGTTGATCAAAGATGGAGCGACCCCTGGTCCTGGGTGAGAAATGCCCTTTAATGTCTTGATGATGTCTGTGACCGATTGAGGTCTTTGGGTTGGAGACTTAGCTAAACAACTCATCACTAAGTCTTCGAGGGCTCCAGGGATCTTCAGGGTCGGAGCTACATCTCGGAGTCGTTGAGGGGGAAATTGTTGATGCGCCTGGGCCCAACTTTCAATTGTGTTGGCTGTAGCCATAATTGGGAAATAGCCAGTAAGGGTTTCAAACATGGTGATTCCCAAACTGTAAATATCAGAACGAGCATCAACGACTGCACCAGAAAATTGCTCGGGGGAGCCATAGGCAACGGTTCCCACAAAGGCATGAGAGCGCAGATCCTCAGACTGGCTACTTAAAAAGTCCGCAATTCCGAAGTCTAGAAGTTTGGTAAGTTCGCCTAAGCTGGCATCTTTGATCAGAAAAATATTACTAGGTTTGATATCTCGGTGAATGACTTGATGGAGTTCACCTTCGATATTGATGCCTTGATGGGCACACTTCATGCCTGCACAGACCTGGGTCATGATGTGAATGAAGCGATTTAAGGGTAAACGACCTGCTTCAATTAGGTCATCCAGGGTTTGCCCTTGCATAAATTCCATGACATAGAACGGAATATGCTCTTCATGTAAGCCGTAGTCTAGTACTCGTACGATATTCAAGCTTTGATGGCCTAGTAAGGCACCAATCCGTGCTTCTCTCGCAAAACGAGATGCGATCGCATCATTGTTTAGGGTATGGGTTAAAAATTTTACGGCGACGGTCACGTCACCCAGCAGTTGATCTTGGGCTCGATAGACACTGCCCATAGCGCCACTGCCCACCAACTCCATCAGCTTGTAGCGATCGATTAAGAGTTGACCAACCTGAATACTAGATTTTTGGCTTTTTGTCGGCGCGGACGATTGATTGAACTTAAAATATTTGTTGAGCAGCTTCACTGACGGTGTATCCCCGGTTCTGCGAAAAAACCTAGATCGCTTTATTCTTAGTTTGCCCGGAGAACAGGCTGGACCACACAAGTTAAGTAGACGGGGATCACTACCCTATGAACGGGATTTGCCAGGACTAGCCGATATATTCGTCTGTTGGAGATAAAAACGAGGCGAGAAAGATACCTTTCTCGCCTCGCACTAGTAGAAGTTAAGTTTTAAGAAAAGGGATGATTTAGACCAACCACTCCAAAACAGCTTCTTCTTTGGTGTTGGTGCGGCGTTCGGGGGTTTCCCGAGTAAACTTCATGTGAATAGAGCGATTTTGCTCACCATCCGCAGCCACAGCCATGATTGGATAATCAATCAGACCATCTTGGAAAGACATTTGGAATCGGAAAGTCCCGTCAGGATTGAGCTGGATGGGTTGACCCCCAACGGTGACGGTTGCATCTGGCTCGGTGGCACCGTAAACAATCAGCTCAGCATCAGCGACTAACCAGAATTGGCGAGGTCGAATGGGCGGCGCAGAAGCCCCGATTCCGACCCCAGACATGTTCACGCCGGAAGCCGTTGGGATGGCCCAAAGACCGACTCCAGAAGGAAAGACATAGGAACTCAGGGTAGATTCGTGAGCGGGAGCTTGGGGAGCTTGCTGCATGGAGCCATAAAGAGAACCGGCAACTCGCAGGGCCTCGACGCCTTCAGCCATGCCGAAGACCTCTTCATAAATGCTGTTGTCAGATGCAGGAGCCACAGGCTTCTGCTCTGGGGGCACTAGGGTAGCAATCTGCTGGTCCTGTAAGTCCATCTCCCAATCGACGGTAACGAACTGATCTTCTACCCAGTCGGAAGGATAGGTGGGGGGGACATGCACTGGAACAGAGCGAGCCAAGACTAACCAGCGACCATCGGCACAGCGGTAGCCAATTTCAATTACGTAATCGCGATCGCTAACAGGTAGGGGTAAGTACCATTCTTGGGCAAGCTCATCACAAGGATATTCCTGCACACTGTGAGGGACCTGGTAAGCCAAGTCAATATTCGTGGCATCGTAGAGACGCAATGCGAGTTGTTGTCCTCCCTGATTGCGCAAAATCACCTTGTGGTCATGGGGAATATCCCAATAGGTGTAAGCCCATTGGGGATCTCTTGGCATCAGGACAATCCGAGTCTCACCGTACCCTTCGGGTAAGTCGTTAATTTCGGCATCAACCGATGCTAACTCCACAGCATCTTCTTGCCCCACTTCAAATTTTGCAGCTTCTACCCGCTCCTGATCCGTCACAGCTCCGGAAAATTCAGGGCTAGCTTGGTGATTCATGGTTGCAGGAACCGATGCATTTTTCTGAGCTACGCGAATGGATTCGAGCAACTGGTCTTTGCGCATCCGGCTGTAACGTGACACCCCATAACGGCTGGCAACACGACGAAGTTGACGCAAAGTCATCTGGTCTAAAGGCAATTGTTCTGGGGACATATCAGCAGAGACCTCTAAGGGTAACGAACGATTTGAGAGCGCCATACCATAGTTAACCTTGAGTAAATATAACTAGTTGGGGATCGCTTTGTTAACAAATATGTACGAGATCTCAGAGTTCGTCAAGGCTTAAAAGCTAGTAAAAATAGCTTGTTTATGGAAAGTAGGTATTTCTGGGGATCTTATAGTCATGAATTCATGACATTTTAGAGTGTTGAGGGGATCATCTCTTTTATGGAGGGATCAGAGTGGTGTTCAGTCCTCGATGGGATCGGATCAAAACCACTGCTGTTTTGATCCGATCCCACTCCATAACCTACCCATATCGCCCGTAGGGCCGGTACTTAAGCGCTACAGCGTGAATGCAGATTCTATATAGTCGAGCAATATGAATTGATAGCCCCCAACATGGAAAGGCTGTTTGATATCTATGGCAGTCTCTTGTAACTCATCATGAATATCGACTGTGTTGGCGGGCGGCTTGGAGATCCAGTTGCACTGTACTAAAGCCACATCAAATTGACAGAATAGCTCCGCTAATTCGGGATGCTTCCCTAGATAAATTTGGGCTGTTTTCCATAGCTTTTGCTGTTTCGACTGCGTAATCGCTAAAAGACCATCCGCATCCCAATTTTGAGCCTGACGGGTTTTGACTTCTACGAAGGCCAGACGATTGGCATTGATATGAGGGGCAGGGGTGGAAGCGCTAGATCTGGCGATAATATCGATTTCACCCCATCGACAAAGCCAGCGTCTGTCGAGAATGTGCCATTGCTGCTGGGTGAGCCATTGACAGACAAGTTGTTCACCCCACTCTCCCACTTGGAGGTTGAGGGACTGACGATTGGGGCGAGGTGCAGCAGGAGGCATATTTCTTTCAAGCAGCCAAGAGTCCGATAGGATCAATACATACACTATCGGCTTCATCATCCTTGATCGCGTTGTTACTCCCCTGACTTAAAGACAATAATTATGAAAATGAAAGGTTTAAACTTATCCACAGCTTTTCCACAGCTCAGACGCATAGTGTGGACTTGTGTCATGACCGGGTTTTTGGTTGGCTTCAGCCTGACCAGTTGGCTGCCCACGGCTCAGGCAGATGTCTATAACAAAGAGATATTGTTAAACGCCGATTTTTCTAATCGTGATTTAACGGACGCTAGCTTTACCAAGGCTGATCTCCGAGGGAGCGATTTTAGTAATAGTGATTTACGCGGGGTGAGCTTTTTTGCCGCCAATTTAGAGGACGTCAATTTAGAAGGGGCGAATCTTAGCGTCGCTACCTTAGATAGTGCTCGATTTGCGCGGGCTAATCTCACAAATGCCAATCTAGAAGGGGCTTTTGCCTTTAATACTGAATTTCGTCGAGCGATTATCGATGGTGCCGATTTTACCGATGTTGATGTGCGAGATGACACCCTAGAAGTGCTCTGTGCGGCTGCCCAAGGCACCAATCCCGTGACAGGACGGAACACTCGGGATACTTTGTATTGTGAGTAGACCGATTTTGATGAGCATCATGGCGAAAAGCTTCCCTTTCGGTCAACGGCTACTAGGAACTGTATTGTGAATGCGATCGCAACCCGATTCCAGCTCCATAAACTCTCTCGCAAGTGGATTGGACTTTTTTGTCTGGTGGTATTGCTGGTCTTGAGCTGTAGTCCTCGTCCTTCAGACTTATCTACCAATTCAGAAGAGGGGCGAATTACCCTGGGTAGCACAGCCAAAATTCGGACGATTGATCCGGCAGACGCCTATGAACTCTTCCCCGCGACGTTGCTCTATAACATGGGTGAAACCCTTTATACCTATGATTTAGACAACACCACACTCAAGCCACAATTAGCAACTGCCTTGCCCACGGTTAGTGAGGATGGCCTGATATACAAGATTCCCTTGCGACAAGGGGTTGTCTTTCACGATGGCACCCCCTTTAACGCCGAGGCCATGGCCTTTTCCTTGCAGCGGTTTATGGACAATGGCGGCCAACCGTCTTTTTTGCTCGCTGAACCGATTGCTGAGGTCAAAGCGTCTGGAGACTATGAACTGCAAATTACCCTCAGCCAGCCTTTTGCAGCCTTACCGGCTCTGTTAACCTTTTTTGGGGCTTGTGCCGTTTCGCCGCAAGCCTACACCATTGGTCCAGGTGCATTTAAACCCAAGAGCTTTGTGGGAACTGGACCTTATAAACTGGTGGACTACCGCAGCGATAATATTCGGTTGGATGTCTTCGAGCAATATTGGGGTGATAAACCTGCGAACTCAGGCATTAATCTGCAGCTTTTTTCGACACCTGCCAATCTCTTTAACCAGTTTAAAACAGGTGCCATTGACGTTGGCTATCAAGGGTTAGAAACAGACCAAATTCAAAGTCTACAGGCAGAGGCATCCTTGGCTGAGTGGCAAGTGATTGAGGCTAAGGGCAATGCCGTTACCCATATGGTGTTGAACGTCAAGCAGAAGCCTTTAGACCAGGTGACTGTTCGACGGGCTATTGCTCTGCTCGTGGATCGCCCCCTCATTAAGAAGCGGGTTTATCAGGGACAAGCAGAACCTCTATATAGTCTGATTCCTAGTACGTTCGATGCCGCTCGGCCTGTATTCCAAAGTAAATATGGCGATGGAGATGCAGCTCAAGCCCGTCAGCTGTTAACGGCTGCAGGCTATTCTGCTCAAAAGCCCCTAACGCTGGATCTGTGGTATCCATCCAATTATGTGGCACGACGTCTGATTGCGAACTTGATGAAAGCTGTTGTTGAAGAGCGATCTCAAGGGATTCTCAAGCTGAAGTTAGAAGGTGTGGAATCTACCGTTGGCAATAACAGTTTGTCCAAAGGGATTTATCCAGCCTATTTAGTCAACTGGTATCCAGACTTTTTTGACCCGGATACCTATATTCAACCGTTTCTGTCTTGCAGCAAAGGAACAGAGAGCAATGGCTGTGAAGAAGGGGCGAGTCGCTCCCTCGGGTCTTTTTACTACAACGGCAAGATCAATCGATTAATTGAGCAACAGCGTCAAACTCAAGATGATCAAGAGCGCCAGACTTTTTTGACCCAGATTCAGGAAGTCTTAGCGGAAGATATTCCCTACATCCCCCTCATTCAGCGAAAGGAATACGCGTTTAGTGGCAAAGGAATTGAGGGTGTCCAGATTACCAAAACCCAGCAGTTTCCCCTATGGACCATTCGTAAGTCTTAGGGTTGTCCTTTTGGGCAGCGATGGGTTTGACAGGGCGGGCTTTAATACAGGCCTTCTTCTTGATCGGTGGCAATGGTGCAGTCTGATAGAGCATAGGTTACACATAGCAAGGCATAACCTTCGCCAATTTGGTCATCGTCTAAGAAGGATTGGTCAGCTTGATCGATGGTGCCTTTGATGAGTTTGCCTGCACAAGATGAACATGCGCCTGCCCGACAGGAAAAGGGTAGATCGAGACCATTATCTTCAGCAACATCCAGAATATATTCATCGTCTGGAACGTCAATGGTTTCTTCAAGTCCCTTTTCTTCATTAATCAAAGTGACTTTGTAGTAGGTGGTCATCACAAGTCTCCTAAACGAAAAAGCTGTATGTCATGAAAAGCTGAAGCTCAAACTATTCAGGCACTGGGCAATGTGGGGGGTAGAACCGTTAACGCGACCAAACAGACATAGACCATAGTGAAATAGGTTTCAAAACGAGCAATATGCTCAAAGCGACATTGGGTGTACCAGTCTCGTTGCCAGATGACGACTGCAAATTTCAACAGGGCTACGGCAAAAGTTAGGGCGGTGAGTGGTAGTAGCCAATGGCTGTAGAACAATCCCAGGGTGATCAAAATGGCAATGCTCAAGAAGATGAAGCTGGGTTTGAGATTGCTGGTTTTGGTTTTGCGGAGCTTAATCGTAAAAATAGCGCTGGCATAAAATAATGTATTCAATATCCATAAGCCCCAGGCTTGTGGGGTTAAATTGCCCGTTGTTGCCCCATAGGTTAGTAGTGTGGACAGGCATATGGCGGCAAACATGACCAACTCATTGGCAATGGATTTTTGTTGGTGTTTGAGAACTGCGATCGCATCTAGAATCAGAGCAATAGCGCCACACAAGTACAACCACATCAATATTGGACTGTGCCTAGCCAGATAAAAGGCAATTAAGAGACTAGAACCGCCGTACATACTGGCCCAAACCAAATATCTAGGCTTCCAGCTCCGTCGCTGTTTGACTTGGACAATCAATGGATGCTCGGCTTGCAACGCACAACCTGCACAAACACAGGCCCAAGTTGTATCGCTGGTCCAGGATTGGGCTAAGGCAGCACCAGAGAGTAACGATCCGAATAAAACCAGCAAAGCGCCATGTTCTGGGGCAAAAGTGGGGCGATACCAAGAGTGCATGGGAGACAAAAGGCAAAAATAAAGGGACAAGCCAAATGAAATGACCCACATTAGGTCACAAAAAAACAAAGGGAGTCAGGATCTATGACCCCCCTTGTTAGCGCGGCTCAAGTGAATCAGGTTTCATGACCAGTTAGGTTGTCTAATCAAAAAACTAGACACCCTAATTGGTTTTAGAAGAGTTTGGAACCTATCAGATCCAACAACACTTTAGTATTAATTGAGAATATATGTCAATTAATACTTTGCCGATCTCCGTATGGATAGAGATTAGCTCAGCTAATCTGCTTCAGGCATGAGTACAGCAATCTCTCTTCTCCCTGGATGTTTCATAACGTCTGCTGTCTAGGAAAGCAGAATTCTTAGATTTAGTAGGACGACTCGGGCTTTTGAGTTTCATGGGGGGATAAGGCCTGAAAAGGCTCCCCTGCAAATCGTTGACTATGGCTGACGCGAACATATGCGATGGCAAATGTACCGAGAAAAGCCATCCAAAGTCCCACACCCAACATTACATACTTATGCATAGAGCGAGTGGTCAAGCTAGTTGAGGGTGTTTTTGTCTGAGTTTGCATTGTGTTGATAAGACCTCAAAGAATATTGTTAATGGGGCATTAAAGGTAAGTATGGAAAAATCGGGTGCCAATTCATGACAGTGGCAGCCACTAGAAAAAAGATCAGGCTGCCATAGAGGCTGTTGGCACGAATATTCCGCGTTTTCCAAAGCTGATGTAGAATCGCCCAGCTCAAAAGCCAGCTGACCAGCATTAAGGTTTCCTTACCGGAATAGCTGCCAATTTCTCCATAGACCTGATCGCCAGTGCGGCTGCCTGGAATCCATTCCCCTAAGGACCAAACAATGGCATTCCAACCCTTAAACAAGACCGTTAAGTGTTGATTTACCATCAGTAAAAAGCAGCTAAATGCAGCGCTCAGAAGAGCGGCAGCGGCGGGGCCAGAGACCGTGGGAGCCTCGGGTGCTCCGTTAGCAAGGGATTGGGGGAATTGTTTGAGCCAATTCCCCACTCTGAGATAGAGCGGTTGTGACATTGATTTCATAGGTTACGGATGGCTAAACTACAAACTGTGAATTCGGGCTACATTGAGCCCACTAACAAATCCGCCCATGGCAAAGAACATCATGGCCATCATGGCGATACAGGTCGCGGACAGAACCACGCGATGCTGACGCTCCATAATTTGATCGCCGTATTGCCACAACACCCAGGTTGAGGCCACCCCTAACGGCAAAGTAAATAACACCGTAAATTCATGATATTCCATGAATAAGTAGTGAACTAACGGTGTATTCTCCAAAATCCAGCGACGAGCACCTCCTATGGGTGCCCGATATCGCATATAGGCCCAATTGCCTGAAGCAATCGCTAAAAAAGCGATAGACGAGGCCCAAAAAATGACGGTGCGAACTTGCGGCAATATTCGGTGAGACCCTCGCAATAAGGGAAATGCCAGATGCCCTGCATAGGCAATTACAACAGTAGCTAAGAGCGCGGCAACGCCATGAATCGCTCCCATCGACCGCTGCCAAGGGCTAGGACTCAAAACATTGACAACGGGCAAAAATAGAAACAAGCCTGCCGAAAGCAGTCCTAATGCGTAAACGCAGATTGTGGCAATATCTTTTGTTTTCGGAAAGGTTACAGGTTTTACATCAATCGGTTGTTGCATACAGAAATCGCCTTTAAGTTAATGTCTCCCAATAGAGGATTCGCAGCGTAATACGCTGGGTGGACTCCTGTCTCAGAACGCTAACCTCTCTATGAGGCAAGCATTCCAACGAAATCCTGTTGGTCTGTTATGGACAGAGTTGGATTCACCCAAATGCAGTCTTTTTAAAGACTCTAGAAGAATGCACAATTGTGAATGTATTACTCACAAGATACTTTATCAATAAGTGGCATTTATATTGAGAAAGAATTTCAATAATTGTTGCAGTATTAGGAATTAGGTCGTGCGAGGCTGCGACCTAGAGCCAACGGCTTGCCGATAGATGGTCTATTGACAAGCCGTTGGCAAAACTAAAAAAATTAGTACCCAATACAGCCTGAAGACAGTACTCCAAAGCTTTTTAGGCTAGTTGACTGGCAGGGAAAGCTTAAGATTTGGCGTTGCTCGACGACGGGGTGATTCTAAATATCGCCCTACCTTGAAAACTTTGCCCTACAATCCTTTCAGAATATTGATGAGATTGGAATCATCCCTGAATTGAGCAATGTCTAAGACGCAGCGGGCTTAAGATTAGGTAAAAGCTCTACTTTTACGGGGGCAGGTGTCAGGGGCTTTAATCTCAAATCCACGTAAAATTCGTTTTGCTCTAGCTCCACTTTGGATTGAGCACAGAGTAATAACAATGCCCAGAAGACCCCCACCCGGTCGTTCATAAAGGATAGTAACTCTTCAAAGTCTAGCCAGATTTGGTTGGGATCTAAGCGGGCAAAAATTTCCTCTAATTGCTCTGCAACTTCTGAAAGATTTTCTTGGTGAGCCAGTTGTGTAATCGCTTTCATCGATTTGGCTTTCGACATGCGCCGGACTTTGCGGACTTTGGGGCGCTCGGCTTGGCGCTCAACGGCAACGGCCATCAGTTCTAACTGATTGATCAACTCTGTTAGGGTTACCCGTCGTCGTTGGGGAGGACGAGCCACAGGACGACGTTGCAGACAGCCTTCTAAGGGAGAGGGGAGGCCGTTGGATACGGCTTCCATATCGTCAAATAAGAGCAGCTCCATTTCATCTGGCTCTTGCGGTTCTTCAATGAAGTCACCTAGGGTTTCGGCCTTGAGAAGAACCAGCATGGATGCATAGAGAAAAGCCTGGCCTGAATCTGACAGTTCCTGGGAGTCTTGATAGGATAAGTGGCTTAAAAACCGGTCAAAGACATCAATGACTTGCACATCCCATGGATCGATTTCACCCCGTTGGGCTAAGTCGATCAGCATAGAGATGGCATTGTGGGCAAAGGAACTGCTCATATAGATTTAGTCTGGAACAAGCTCAGACGGTGGAGGAGTAAGGATAGTGGATTCAGGTTCTGAACGAGGAACAACGGTTTTTATCGTTGGTTCAGATAAGGTGGCAACAGAGACGGCATCACTGGTGACCGTTGCTTGGCTAGGCAGGAGCAGGCGTTGCTCTTCTAGTTCGGCTTTGTAGCGTTCAAGGTCTATTTGTAAGGATTCAATTTCAACTTCTCTTGCTTGCAAAGCTTCGCGGGTGACAAATAACTCTTGCACCGTCGTCCAAACGCTAAAGACCCAGGCGAGAATAGCGCCAATCCCTAAGGTAATAATCAATTCAATCGACAATGGAGCTGTGATTTGGATACCATTCACGACTTTGATACTGACAAGTTGTGTATTTTCGATCGCAAATAAGACAACAGCCAGACAAATGACAAAAATCAGAGTAAAGTTGACCTGCCGCATTCGATAACTCCCAAGGTTATATAATTCTGCAATTTCAGCGATACTAAGCTTTTGATGGATTGAGATTGAGCTTACAAAAGGGCTAATTTTGGATATTTTTTCAAAGCTTAGCAGGTCTCGCGAGATTTAGGCAGTTTCCTTTAGAGGAATATTAAAATTCGGGCTTGTTAGGATAACAGTACCGTTTCCTTTTCCTGACAAATTTATTCTGTCCCTCTCTGGGACTTTCATTAGCACATGCTACCCAAGGCACAATTATTAAAAGGTGCAGAACATACAGACTGTATGTCTCGCCTTCTTGACCAGGCCACTCAAGCGTTGAAGACTTGGGAGGTGGTGGTCTCTGCCTTTCTCTCTCCGCCAGAGCTGGCAGAAGCCCAACAAATGTTTGCGCCTTTGACGGAAGTCTCGATTCTGGCTTGGGGGGGCTATCCCCAGGCTGAACGGCAGCGGATTGCGATCGCTCATTCGGATCTTCCCCTAGAGCAAGATCAGGTCGAGCTGTCTGCCCTCAGTATTTCCGGGAATTTTCTCTTCGATCCAGCTACCCACCGTGACTTTTTAGGAGCCCTTCTGGGTACCGGGATTGTTCGCGATCAGGTGGGAGATATTTTGGTGTTGGGGGAACGAGGCGCTCAAGCGATCGCATCTCCGCAACTGGTGCCTTTTCTAGAAACCCACCTGACTCAGGTGCGCACCGTGCCAGTCCAGGTGGAACCGATTCCCTTTGATCAATTGAAGGTGCGAGAACCCCGCTGCAAGGAGATGACGACGGTCGAAGCCTCTATGCGCCTTGATGCAGTAGCCTCTGCTGGCTTTGGCCTATCCCGCAACAAAATGGTTAACCTGATCAATACGGGAGATGTCCGGGTTAACTGGAAAGACATTTCCCAATCCAGCTATACCCTCAAAACCGGAGATTTAGTCACGATCCGAGGCAAGGGGCGTCTGGAGCTGGGTGAAGTGCAAATTACCAAAAAAGAGCGCTACCGGATTCAGCTCAAGCGGTTTAGCTAAGAGTCTAAGGGAACCTGCTGCCAGGTCTCCTGTTCCACAACTGTATGGGCCTGCCATTGTTCTTGGGATTCGGGATAGTCGGCTCGATAATGGCCGCCCCGACTTTCGGTGCGAAAGTGAGCACTCTTGAGAATTAAGTAACCAATATCCAGCAAATTCTGGGTTTCTGCCCAAGCTCTTACCGGAATATTGGGATTAACCGTCACCGTTTGCCCTGGCGATATGTGGTTGAGTTGCTGGGATAAGGGAGAGCTTAGGAAGGCTTGTCGCCACTGATGCACTTGTGCGATCGCACGTTGCATCTGTTCCCCCGAGCGGGCAATACCGGCGCTATTCCATAAAACTTCAGGAAGCTGAGCGCGAACCTCAGCCAACATTGATTCGTCTTGTGGCTCTATCTTTAGATCGGTACTCCCTAAGGCTTCAGTTTGGGGGATATCCGCAATCGGGATAGACGATATATCAAGATGGGCAAACTCAGCCGCAAACACTAAGCATTCTAAGAGAGAGTTACTGGCCAATCGATTAGCACCATGTACCCCCGTGCTGGCAACTTCTCCGACTGCATACAGCCCGGGAATGGAGGTTTGACTTTGCAAATCGGTCCGAATTCCCCCCATCCAGTAATGGGCCGCAGGTGATACCGGAATGGGATTTTGATAAACATCCACTCCCCACTTCTGGCAAACCTGAATAATCTTGGGAAATCGTCGCTGGATTTTCTCAGGGGCAATGGGTCTCAGGTCCAGCCATACCTGATGGTCTTGGGACTCAGAGGCCTGTAAATGGGTGAAAATAGACCGACTGACCACATCCCTCGGTGCCAGTTCTCCCTGGGGATGATAGTCAAACATAAATCGGTGACCGGAGGTATCCAAAAGATGAGCCCCTTCACCGCGCACTGCTTCACTAATTAAAAATCTGGGCGCACCCGGTAAGGTTAGAGCTGTGGGATGGAATTGAAAAAACTCCAAATCTCGCAATTGGACACCTGCCCGCCACCCCATCGCTACCCCATCGCCTGTACTTAAGGCTGGATTAGTCGTTTGTGAAAAGACTTGTCCGCCACCCCCTGTAGCTAAAATAACGGCTGCAGCAGACACCCAAGAAATCTGACCTGCCGATAGCAAACAGATACCTTGGCAACGTCCTGTATCGGGATGTTGCCATAGCTCCAGGGTGAACGTATCGGCCAGCACTTCTATATTCGATCGCTGCCACATTTGGGCGGTTAGGGTTTTGATCAGGGCTCTTCCCGTTGTATCCGCGGCATGGAGAACCCGAGGGCGAGAGTGCGCTGCCTCTAAGGTCGCAGCCAATTGCTGATCTTGACGACGGTCAAAGGCAATTCCCATCTCCAACAAGGCATGTACCTGAGATGGTGCTTGCTGCACAAGAAAATTAACTGCCTTAGTTTCACACAGCCCTACGCCTGCACTAACAGTATCTTGGGCATGCAGTTCCGGTGAGTCACCTTTATCAAAGGCGGCTGCGATACCTCCCTGAGCCCAATCGCTAGCAGATCGCGACAAACTATCTTTGGTAATCAGTCCAACCCTAACGTGTGAGGGGAGTGACAAGGCAGCATAAAGCCCGGCGGCACCACCCCCGACAACGAGGACATCAAAGTGGGAAGACACTTGAGTATGGAGATCTTGTGACAAGGTTCAAGAAAAATTGCTGTAATGCAGCATAAAAAATACTCTCCACCTTAAAGCAGTGGTCAAGTCAACGACTGCGTAGGCAGAGAGTGCAATTGTACAAACTGATGGAATAGAAGTTCGGCCACGTTCTAAACCATCAGTACATAAAGATAATTACTTCATGAAAGGCTTGTAAGAACCAGGATTATAACGGTCCTGACCACCAACCAAAGAAGGATCAGGGTCAGAAATCGTAAAGTTACCTAGGTTATCTTGTAAAGTTTTCTTTTGCTGGTCAGTTAAACCATCAATTTGTAAAACTTCGTCAACACTGCTGTATGGTGCATTCTGCACGACTTTACCAGCAACAGTGGGATAAAGGCCCTTGTATTTCATAAATGCAAGGACATTGGTGTTATTGACATCGATCTTTTGACCAAAGTCTGTTTCCAATTTTGCGTCAATTGGGTTACGGTAGGCTTCTGCAAGCACGATGCTGGGGCCAGACTGTAAATTGAGGGCATTTACAGGTTGGGACCAACCAAAGAAGCTAAGGCATGTTGCCAGAGCTAGACCAATCAAACCAAAACGACGGACAAACGAATGCATATCCTTAAGTACCTCCCTGTCTCAGAGATTTCAACACAGCTCTTAAAAGAGCCTATCATCAACTACAGACTCCAACCCACAAAAAAAGTTTTTTAGGGTATTGTTTTCTGAAATTTGTATTTTCAATACACCAATATTACTACTGGTTGGTCTCTAAAAAAGTTTTGAGTTCGGGAAAAGAGCAAGCATAAGCTGGTTTAGGATTTACGTACCCCTTCAATTGCACCGTAAATTGGCGTAATGGCAAATCCTCGCTCTGCCATTCCTGCATATATTGATACGTTGTCGCTCCTACCGCAATATCAAGACCAATTTGCTTTGTGCAAGTTTCTAAACGAAACGCTGCATTGACTGTATCCCCTAGGGCGGTATAGTCTGGCCGATCGCTACTGCCTGTATTGCCTACCATTCCATAGCCCGTATTGAGGCCAGCTCCAATTTTTAGGGGAAAAGGTAAGGGATAGACCAAATGGAGCTTCTGGGTCATTTCATTGAGCTGATGGATGGCCTGGAAGGGCTGCTGTAGGTCTTGCTGGCTCACATCTTGGGTGCCACCGTGAATCCATACGGCCATGACTGCATCACCGATATATTTATCCACCCAGCTGCCGTTAGCTCGAATAATATCTCCTGCCTTGCGGAACCAAGTGCCGACTACCTCAGATAAGAGGCGTTCATCTAAACTTCGGGTCAGACCCGTAAAGTTGCGAATATCAACCACTAATACTGAGATCAACCGTCGAACATGCAGCAAAGCAGTGACCGGTGCTTCCGATAAACCCTGAGTGGCAGTAGATAAGCGAACCGCATCGGGATTATAGAATTCAACGTTGGTTTGGCCGAAGGTGAGTTTATCGCCATGTTTCAAAGACATGGGGACACTGACTCGCCGTCCATTTACAAATGAGCCATTGTGACTCCCTAAGTCAATTAAATAGAGTTCTCTTGCGCCCATCGACTGGAGCATGGCATGGTTGCGTGACATCCATTGATCCGGTAGCACAATCGCGTTGTCAGACCCTCGGCCAATGGTCCAGTAGGAATTGCCAACGAGGGAGAGCTTATAGCTCCCCGATTCACCGTGAACATTGAGATAAGGATGATGGGCATCGCCATCAGGATGGGGCAACAGTGGACGAGATAACACCTCTGTAGAACTGTCAAACTCGGTACTAGAGCTGTTGAGTTCCTGCTGCAGTTGGATAACCTGTTGCTGTTGCTGTAGAACAATGGCAATCAGCTGTTCCCGAGTAAGACCTGAAAGGCTTTGGGAATTAAAAACAGAGAGCAGCTCAGGAGGCTCTGAAATAGATATGGTTTTACGAGAGTCATGGGTGGCCTCGTTGCCATGACTCTCGTGCTCGCAATTACTCGGGGTGCTGTCGGTACCAATCAATGGTGTTCTGTAATCCCTGCTCTAAGGTGATGTTGGCGGTAAAGCCGAATTTTGCTTTAGCTTTAGCCGTATCCAAACAACGACGTGGCTGACCATTTGGCTTATCCGTGAGCCAAACCACGTCACCTTTGAAGTCCATCAATCGACAAATTAAGGTAACGAGATCACGAATGGAGACTTCAGAATTCGTTCCCAAATTAATGGGATCAGATTCGTTGTAATCCTCCATCGCCATTATTATTCCCCGTGCAGCATCCTCAGAGTACAAAAACTCTCGGGTCGGTGTTCCATCGCCCCAAACTTCTAGTTGAGTTGCCTCAGCTTTCTGGGCTTCGTAGACTTTGCGAATCAGTGCAGGGATGACATGGGAGCTTTGAGGATTGAAATTATCTTCTGGGCCATATAAATTCACGGGTAGTAGATAGACCCCGTTAAACCCATACTGCTGCCGATAGGCTTGGAGCTGGACGAGTAACGCTTTTTTTGCCACCCCATAAGGTGCATTGGTCTCTTCGGGATAGCCATCCCAGATGTCTTCTTCTTTGAAGGGGACGGGAGTGAATTTGGGATAGGCGCAAATGGTGCCGACACAGACAAATTTCTCAACGTCCTTTTCATAGGCCGCATGAATCAGTTGGGTGCCCATCATCAAATTGTCATAGAACAATTCAGCAGGTTTGATTTGGTTTAAACCAATGCCACCAACATGGGCTGCTAAGTGGATGACAATATCCTGTCCTGCAACAGCGTCTTGACAAGCACTCAGGGATCGCAAATCACAGGTGGAAGAGCGAGGGATGGAAATATTCTCAAGTTGTGCCCCGGCTTTTTGCAGTTGGGCAATGACTTGACGGCCCAGAAAACCTGCGCCTCCAGTGACTAGAATTTTTTTGCTGGCAAGGTTGGATATAGTCATGATTATGTTTTGTCAAATACAGTTATTGACGGACAACCGAATTAAGCTGGGAATGCTAGGCTAATAATGCTAGCTTAGACATTCTCATCTATTTTTTAAAAAACTCCTATGGAATTGCATGAACAGGCTGACGAGCCCCCTGAACGTAGCTCCGATGTTCTTTCCAAGATTGCTGGAACTGCGATCGCATGTCTGACCTTGGCTATGCCGCTCTATGTGACAACGTACTATTCTTCAACCCGTCAACTTCCACTCTCTCCTCAGTTTTCTGAGTCCGTTATGGCAAAAGAGCGGCCCCAAAGCTAGGAGTTCGTTTGAGAGTTTGAGTCTGATTCTAACTGCACTTCAAAAGACTCATCTTCGACGGTGACAATATCACCCACACCGAGCTGTCGTCCACGGCGGACTTCAAGCTCTCCGTTGACTGTTACAAATCCAGATTGGATCAGATGTTTAGCTTGTCCGCCAGTAAGGGTGACCCCTTGAAATTTTAGAAATTGATCCAGCTTCATACAGTTGTTCTGTCAGGTGTTCATGGTTCTCAACCTAGGGTAAGCAATCTAGAACTAGAATGCTACCCCTCCCTTAAGCTTGGCCTGAATCATCAATAATGGAGCGAATCCCTTCGATGGATGCAGGAACCGATCGAGGATCCATAAACATCACCTTGCTGCTGTCGCTTTCCCCGATGGTTGTTCCCATATCCATATAGTTTTGGGCTAATAAGAACTGTAGGGCCTGTTCAGCTTTGGGATCTGTTTTGAGGGCTTGACTAACAATCTGCAACGCTTCTGAAGTGGCATGAGCCTTCAACACTCTATCTTGACGTTCCCCTTGGGCTCTGAGAACGATAGACTGTTGCTCCGCTTCTGCTTCTAAAATGGCCGATTTTTTACGGGCTTCAGCCCCTAAGACTTGTGCCTCAGCAGAGCCGCGTGCGGAGTTGACAGCAGCTTCTTTTTCACCTTCGGACGTTAGAATCGCTGCTCTTTTTTGGCGTTCAGCAGCCATTTGCAGTTCCATGGAATCTTGGACGGCTTTAGAGGGGGTAATATCTCGTAGCTCAACCCGTGTGACTTTAACCCCCCAAGGATCGGTCGCGCTATCTAGCTCTTGCAGAAGGATTTCGCTAATTTGAGTGCGGGCGGTGAAGGTTTCATCTAGTTCGAGCTTACCCATCTCAGCCCGAATTTGAGTTTGGACCAGATTGACCATGGCGGAAGAGAGGTTCTCAACCTTGTAATAGGCCTTCTCCATGTCGATAATCTGCCAATAAACCACGGCATCAACTGTAATGGCGACATTGTCGCAAGTAATACAGGATTGAGGGTCAATATCTAATACTTTTAGTCTTAATGTGTCTTTATAGACGATTTGGTCGAGTACAGGAAAAATAATGTTTAATCCTGGATCTAGACGTTTTTTATAACTTCCTAAGTTCTCGACTAGAGCAGCATTCCCTTGATTAACAATGCGTACAGAGCTAGCTGCACCAGCCCCACCTAAAGCGACCAAAATAACAGTTATAACTTGCCACACAGTGCTATCTCCCAGTAACTAAGTTTCAGGTGTTTTACGCTTTCGAATGAAAGGTTAGACCTTCTCCAAATTCGGCAGGAATGATAAATAAGGTTGTTCCTTTCCGGCCCACGACGTAAACTTTGGTCTTGCTTTCAATGGTCAGATTCTCATCCTCACAGCGGGCTTGCCAGGAACTTCCTTCATAGATCACCCGACCCGTTTGGCCTGCCGGGATCTGAGTGAGTGTCTCGGCTTCCACCTCGGCTTGTAAAATTCTGGCGGTTCTTTTGGGCACAAACCGGCGGACTAATCCAATCAACAGCACCGACAAGAGCAACCAAATCAAAGCCTGAAGATAGAACTGGGGAATGACCAAAGAAATAACCGCAACAGCAAGGGCACTGATGCCCATCATCAGTTCGACAAAAGCGGTTGGTGTAATGACTTCAAATACACAAAACGCTAATCCTAGTCCTAACCATAGCCAAGCCAAAATCTTGTTCCTTACCGATTGCTGGATCTGGTTTATGCTTTACCCGCAGTATACCCAGGATGTTTCAGTTCTGTGGCTGACATAGGCAGTTTATACTTGAAGGCGCTAAATTAGAGCGGAGCTGGAATCAGCCCCAGCAGAAATTTACACACGATCACTATGGGGATTGTTCACTGGTTAAAGCGAGTATTAGAGCCAAAGCGTCCTCGATCGACACCTTCTTCGCCTTCTCAGCCTTCAACTACAGCCTCAGACGAAGAAACATCAACTTCCCCAGCGGGTTTTGTTGATCCACCCCAAAGTAGTCCAGTGGAGCCAGTCGAGGACGCTCCGTCGATTGCAGTGCAGACTGCAGTTTTGGCGAAACCTCCTCCTACTGTTCGTGACGTTGTAACCTCCAATACTCAGACTGTTGCTCCCTCCCGAGCTACCTGGGTATCAGTAGATAAGACTGTACAAGTGGGTAGCTACTGTCTGCCGGGTCTCGTTTATGTGGGGGACAACCTCAAAGGAATTAGTACCCATGTCAGCACTGAACCAGCCTTAATTCGACCGCAACTGAAACTAGATGAAGCGAAGCCCGATCGCAATGGCAATTGGATTAGCGAGTGGCCGTCCTATAGCGAAATCCCCTCTGCTAGCCGAGCTGCATATTTGGAGTGGTTGGCGGATGGACGCTGTGACCCTCAGATTCCATTAGGGTATGTTTATCTTTTCTTCTATGGTCTAGAACGCCGGGTTCTCAGAGATTTTCGACGGGCTAAACGGCCTATCCTGACAGAACTATGCACCATCATGGTCGAGGTGGAACGCCTCCAAAATCTGTACGGTGATCAAGAGACATTTGGCGAAAAGACCCGTCAATTCTTAGAGATTTGCCGCTTCCTTATTCTCAATGAAATCACGGCTTTACCGCCCCCCTGGACTTTTGAAGCTGTAGAGTGGCCCCTAAGTTTAGAGGTCGGTCTAGGAACGTTAGCAGCGACTCAAACACCCCTCCCGGCAGATTGGGCTTTGTCCTGGGTGATGCATAGCTTTCCCAGTAAGTTGCGAACGCCGGCATCACGCTGTTTCCCTGAATGGCGGTCTTGGTTTAAGTATGAATATCATCAGAATTTTGGTGATGGGTTATTGCTAGAGCCTGATGCAGAACAAACTCTTCCTGCCGATACAGTTATCTATCAACCGACTAGCGTGTCCTTTGGGGGGAAAATTAAGCTGGACATCCCTGAACTGCCTAAAGTGGCGAATTCAGAGAAGATCTTAGAGCGGCTCCTACCTTTATTAGAAGCAGGGATGCAAACCCTCGACTCCTATAGCCGTTGGTTAGGACGTAATCCAGACGGGCAAGGCAGCTATAGTGCTCTGTTATTGCTGCCGTCGGAACTGATGGTGGAGTGTGCTTCCTCCCAGGTTAAGGCGTTTCGGGCTTGGGTGGAAAACAGTCTCACTGAAAGAGACATCGCTGTTGTGTGGGGACAAGACCTATTGCAGCAATGGCAAGACCCACCCCCAGACAAGCTGACGAAATCAGAGGCAACGGTGTTATCGGACTACTTGACTCGTGTGGGAATTGGGATTGAGCCGGATGTCCAATTGGGGGGCAAACCTCCGACTGCTAATCAACCCTATGTCCTTTTTCGTCTACCCGAAACATCCCTCGCTGCACCTTCCGAGAAATATAAATTAGCGACGCTGTTATTACACCTGGCAGTAATGGTGGTGGTTGCTGATGGAGCTTTGACAGGGGCCGAGTTCCAGCGCTTGCAGAACTATTTAGCTTCAACGCCCCATTTACAGAATGGCGAACGGGCTAGGTTGCATGCTCATTTGCACGGTTTACTGGTCGATAAACTCTCGTTGCGAGGGCTGAAAGTTAAATTGCAGCCGCTATCTGCGGATCGCAAGCTTGCGATCGCAAAGTTTCTCATTCACTTAGCGGCAGTCGATGGTGAGATCAACCCATCAGAAATCGCTATCCTCAGCAAACTGTATCCCTTGTTGGGACTAGAGTCTCAGGCTGTCTACAGTCATATTCATGAAATGACCGTAGAGGCTCTACCCACGACGGCAACTTCTTCGCCTCCCAATTCTGATTCCGGTACGACAGAGACACTGCAATTAGATCGGGCATTAATTGATGCCAAAGTCACAGAGTCTGCCACGGTTTCTGCCTTGCTGGCGGATGTGTTTATTGAAGATGAGCCGCCGGAGGAGGTCGTTGAACCCGTCTGTGTTCCAGGTATTGCGGGATTGGATCAGCAACATTCCCAATTATTACAGCACTTGGGTCAACAATCTGAATGGCAGCGGCAGGATCTTGAACCGCTGGTAGATCAGCTAGGACTGATGCTGGATGGGGCTTTAGAAGTTATCAATGAAGTGGCTTTTGAGCAATGCGATGATCCACTGACGGAGGGGGAAGATCCCATTGTTATTGATGAGGATATTCTCCAAACCCTCTTAGATTCTGCTTAGGTGCAGCTGTGATCTAAATATAGGCTCGAATATCGCCGTAATCGTTGAGGGCATATTGGATTTGCAGCATGAGTCGAGGACGTGAGATGGGGCGTTTGCCTTTATGGAAGCAGAAAGTATCTTCCGCAATCCCCAATCCTGCCCGTCCGCAAACCGTTAAGACCTGATCGACTCCATAGGTATCCACTAGAGTGCGATCCCTCAGACTGGCACACCGCTGCCCCATCCATTGATGTCTGAGCTTTTTGCCCCAATGGGTTCCCTGAATGCAAACATGGGGACCGTTACTCTCATCCACATCTGTTAAGTAGAAAAAGAATTTTATCGAGCGATAGTCATCAATATCGTAGTGGAAGACTTGGGCACCTTTAATCTGCTGTTTCCAAGTGGATTCTCCAGGAAAACTCCACAACAACTCGCTGCCAATGGCTGTGGGCTTTTCACCTAAATATTCGGTTGCGATCGCAACCAGTCCTGGATCATGAATAAGATTCTGCACGGCAGCGCAATCTTGGGTACTCACACTTCCTAATTGGAACGAGTATCCTAGGGCAGTTTCTAGAGTTGCTCGATCCTTGTACTGGCAGCGAATATTGGCATCTCGATCTGCTGCAAAGGGAGTTTGATGGGCAAAGTCTACCAATTCATCGACCAGGATGTCTGATAACTGAAGACCCGCATAAATACCTTGTTGGCGTAAAACGGTGGAGATTGTTTGGGGATCTGGAAACGTCACTAAAGACGTTTGAGACGGTGCGGATTCGTCAAATTTCCCATTGGCTGTCATCGCTCCCCATACCTGTCTAATCAATTCGATGCGGGCCAGTTTACGCATCAGAAATAACTTGGGGTTGTAGACCAAACAGGTTATGGATCGAGACACATAGCAAAATAGTTTATCTAGAAACAGTCGATAGACCCTTGGTCGCACGACTTGCCTCAAAGCAGTGGCAACCATAGATAGGAATGAAACCTTGAATAGTGAAGAAACAGGATGCCAAAGGGGTTCTCACAAAAAATTTCTCCTGAATTTCAGGAGAAAGCAAAATATTTTGCTAGGGAAGAAATACAAACCTAGCATGTCATTCTAAAAATTCAAGGCTTTGGACAATATTTTATTTTTTGAAATTAAATATTGAGCGCTCTCACTCGATGAGATTTATTTCCCTGCACCCTCAATAATTTCAGACAAAAAAATAACCCCAGTGGGGCTATTGGTGTAAGGAGTGGTACAAGACGCAATTTGCGCTTATCTAAGTTGATTTCATTAAAACGTAAAGGGGTGAAGATGTTGTGAAGTCAGGGACTTAAAGCTTGCTTAACCCAGAGATTGCAAAATATTTAGATCGACTTCAAGTGTTGCCGGAGATATTGGCTCAGCCAGTCAACACCCAAGCTGAGAAGGATAAAACAACCTAGCGTCCACAACACCCCTGAACTATCGAAACTACTCAGTTGTTCACTGAGTAAGCGTCCCAGACCTCCAGCGCCCACGAGCCCCACAATCACCGTTTCCCGCATGCCTACCTCCCAGCGGTAGCAGGAATAGGCCAAAAAACGGGGCAGGGTCATGGGTAAAACGCCATAGAGGAAAACAGAGGGGCTAGAGGCTCCTTGGGCTTGCAGTGCTACCAAGGGCTGCTGATCCAAATTTTCATTGACTTCGGCCATTAGACGTCCCAGAATGCCGAGATTATGGATGCCAAGTGCGATCGCACCCGGTAGCACTCCCGGAAATACGATAAACAACATCACCAAAGCCCAAATAGGTGCGGGTACAGAGCGGCAGAGCAACAAAAATAGCCGAGTCATGCCTACGAGTAGCCGACCGATTACTTGGCGTAACGGACTTGCTTGTGAGGGAAGAAAGAGTCCGCCAGGCAGAAAAAAATTGGCAGCCGTTCCAAAGGACAACACCATGCCCCCGCAGCCGGCACCCAAAATGGCGATCAAAGCCATGCCCAGGGTTTGGAGCGAAGCATCAAAGGTTTCCAATAGGGGCAGGCTAGGTTGTAACGGCCATAATCCTACGAATATTTGCTGGCTATTGTGCCAAGTTTGGGGGGCAACTAAGGCATATAGATCAGGGTCAATATAAAACCAACTCCAAGCTACTGCCCCAACTAGGCCAACGACCATCAGTATGCAGGAGAACAGGTTATTGGAGGCTGAACGTTCAGGATCGAGATGTTTATAATGCACCTGTTTATTCTTGAGCACATATTTTAGGTGCAAACTAATCCGGTTTTGGCAGCCCAGCCGCTGGCGACACCGAGCACTGCTCCAATCAATCACGCCATTCAAAATGACTAAAGCATAGACAAAGGTCCATACTTGCTGGTATTGCAAGGACTGCAAACTCAAAAAGATTTCATGGCCCAACCCTCCAACCCCAATAATGCCTAAGGTTGCAGCTGACCGTAGGGAGCATTCAAAGCGATAGAAACTATAGGACAGTAGATTCTTGCTGGCAGAGGGCAATAATCCATATAGGAAGGCATTAAAGGGACGTCCGCCACTTTGAAGGATAGCCTCAAATGATTGACGGGGCGTATCGTCAAGAATGTCACCAAAGACTTTCGCTACGATAGCGCTAAAGGGAATGGTAATGGCTGCGATCGCAGTCAGCGGATCCAGTCCCCACAGATTAATTAGTAAGAGTCCCCACAACATTTCGTGAATGGCACGAGGGACTACCAGTAGGCTTCTTAAGCCCCGGCGTAAACTGGGAGCAATGTCTAAGACTTGCCCTCCCACGTCTGAAATGAGGATACTGCCGACAAAACCGAGGCAGATACTGAATACTGTGCCGCAAATGGCATAGGCCAACGTTGTTAGTAGTCCTTGCCAGGCGGTTTCCATCAACGTAGCTGTTAGATCAGGATGGAGGCTAGCTTGCCAAAACTCTAGAAACTGGGGCCAACCATTCAGGTTCCATAGTTGGCTCGTAAAGATAGCCAGCCCACTCCCAACCATGAGCAACAAACAAACACTAGGCAGCCATAGTCGTCTGAGGGCGATAGATTTTGAGGCCATGCCACCTCACTTATGCTTCAGAAGACTGATCTTGCCAAACCGTAATGGGGCGATGCAAGACAAGAATAGTTGGCTCAAAGACTGAATTCAGTTGGGAACAAGATAAGACCACTGCTTCATGACAATCTCAAAAAAGAAGCCCTCGTGCTGATTTAAATCCGTTTTCAGGTCAGCAGTAGGGCCGTAGACGCAGTTAGGAGGTATCTTGCCTTACAAGTTAGCGACACTATTCATTAAACGTAGATCTCTTAACGAAGTCTTCAGAGTTGATAGTGCGATAACCTCCATGTTTAATATACCTTCACCCTTATTTATCTTCATCAGAGAATTGGGATTGGCAATTGCTAGAATCAGGTCATCCTGCCTTAGTGCCTGTTGATAGAAAGCGGCAGTATCTGCGTTTCTTCCCCATGAACCAACCTTTATACCCCTAACCACCCCTTACATCGTGAATCCTATTCTTCTGATTGCGGCTATCCTCGTTTCTTGGTTGGTCTTTACCTGGCTGTTACGGGTGGTTAAAACCACCCTCAAAACAGCCTTTTTGTTGGCTCTGATTGTTTTGGGCTTGCAGGTGGTCGTGGGGATTGGTCCCGATCAGGTTCTCCAAGCGGTTCTGGATCTTCCCAGAGTGATTCAAGAGCTACTGAGTGGTCAATCCTAATGAGCCAAAACATACTCTGAGAGGGAAAACCTTTCCTAATCAGGGTGGCTTCCAACTCATTCCTATTCACGAGAACTTTTTACACTGGAATTAATCGTGCACGTCTGTGGAGGCCAGCGATGAAGCAATTCAAAACGGCCAGTTTGTTGAGTTAACCAGTCCCCTTCTAACCGAGATCAAATCGAAGTGGTTTAGACCCTTTGCCACTCCGACGAGATGTCTTATTGAGGACCCAAGCCTACTGCTCCAGCATAGGAAGCTTGATTCCCAAGTGCATCCTCGATACGTAGCAGGCGATTGTACTTCGCTACTCGTTCACTGCGGCAGAGAGATCCTGTTTTAATTTGACCTGCTCGGGTTGCAACAGCAAGATCTGCAATCGTAGTATCTTCCGTCTCACCGGATCGATGACTAATAATGGAAGTAAAGGAATTGCGTTTGGCTAGATCAATCGTTTCTAGGGTTTCTGTCAAGGTACCGATTTGATTCAGCTTAATCAAAATAGAATTGGCAGATTGTTGTTCAATTCCTTTTTGTAACCGTATGGGGTTTGTTACAAATAGGTCATCCCCTACTAGCTGTACTCGATCCCCTAGCTGGGCGGTTAAATTTCCCCAACTCTCCCAATCTTCTTCATGGAGGGGATCTTCAATGGATACAATCGGATATTTACTAGCTAAGCCATCTAAATAATCGATTAGTTCTTTGGGAGAATGAGCCGCACCGTCATAGGTATACTGTCCATCCTTATAGAATTCGCTAGCTGCGACATCTAAGGCCAAGCTAATTTGATCCCCTGGCTGATAACCAGCCTTCTCAATGGCTTCTACCAGTAACTCTAAAGCTGCTTGGTTAGAGGCTAGATTGGGGGCATAGCCTCCCTCATCACCCACCCCAGTTAAAAGGTTTTGAGCTGCCAACACTTGGCTTAAAGATGTAAAGACTTCTGCACCCCAGCGCAATGCTTCCTTAAATGAAGCTGCACCGTGGGGGACAATCATAAATTCTTGAATGTCAACGTTGTTATTGGCATGAGCCCCACCGTTGATCACATTCATTAAGGGGACAGGCAATAGATTTGCTAAAGGGCCACCCAAGTAACGATAAAGCTCTAAATTCAGCACCTCAGAAGCTGCTTTAGCTGTGGCGAGGGATACGGCTAAGAGCGCATTGGCACCGAGTTTAGATTTATTAGTCGAGCCATCCAGCTCAATCATCGTTTGATCGATATCAGCTTGATCAAGCGCATTTAATCCTATGAGCTCTGGCTGAATTTCATCTTTAATGTTGGCAACGGCAGTGA
Organism: Acaryochloris marina S15; assembly: GCF_018336915.1. Classification (GTDB taxonomy): domain Bacteria; phylum Cyanobacteriota; class Cyanobacteriia; order Thermosynechococcales; family Thermosynechococcaceae; genus Acaryochloris; species Acaryochloris marina_A. The sequence goes on from NZ_CP064923.1 coordinate 724,265, forward strand.
GTACCCCTTTGCCGCCATAGCGCTGGGCATCTCCATCTCTCAATTCGTGGGCTTCAAAACTACCTGTGGAAGCACCACTTGGCACTTGGGCTAACCCAAAAGCCCCACAACTTAATATGACCTCGGCTTCCACCGTCGGGCGACCGCGTGAGTCTAGAATTTCACGCGCCTCAATGGCAGCGATTTCAGTTTCGTGCATGCGTTATGTTTCCAACAACCTACAAAATAATCTGGTGTGCTTGACCGTATCGTCAAGGCTATAGAATGCATCTGACTGTAACAGCGGCGTTGATGCAACGATTGTCTTCTTTAAGACATACTAGGTGCGATCGCGTCAGAATGTAACTACTGTGATGACCACCGCTCGAATTTACTAACTCTTACATAAATAGTCTTATGAGAATTCTCCATACCATGCTTAGAGTGGCAAACCTTGATGCTTCTCTAGCATTCTACTGTGATGTCCTGGGCATGAAGCTACTTCGCCGGAAAGATTACCCTAACGGAGAGTTTACCCTGGCCTTTGTGGGGTACGGAGATGAGGCAGATAATACGGTGTTGGAACTTACTTATAACTGGGGCGTATCTGAATACACCTTAGGAGATGCCTATGGCCATATTGCCATTGGTGTTGATGACATCTACGGTGCCTGCAACGAAATCACGACTCGTGGCGGCAGTGTGACTAGAGAACCTGGCCCTATGAAACATGGCTCTACAGTGATTGCCTTTGTAGAGGATCCCGACCACTATAAAGTGGAGCTGATTCAACTCAATTCTCGATCTTCTTGATGTTCTCGCTTCGATCAGTACATTTGCATAAGGGTTGAATTTTTTGAACGATGGGCTTTAATATCCTTTCGCAGCTTAGATATCGTCGTTTTCAGTATGCGAAAGTTGCAACCCTAGCGACTTTAAATATCTAATGGCTGGCTCTAAACCTAATGGGTAGATATCAGATTGGGGAAATGCTTGCTTGATTGCCAGAACTATCTCGATACCTGAGGATTAAGCACTTATCCTGAGACCAGATTTAGTGTGTTTAATTACCAGTTAAGCAGAGGAAATTGAAGTATATGCCAATACAGAAATCGACTACGATCCCTTGGCTTGCCCCTCTAAAGTAGAGTATCTTTCGTACATGAAGGAATGTATACAGTAAAGTTTATTTCAACTGTCAAAAACATTTCCCTCTAAAATAATGCGACGAAAAATTTTTCATCGTATTTGGTGTGAAGCATTACGTTATCGTGTTTGGTCTTTTTCTAGATCTAAACGCATGTGAGTGAGGAGTAAAACCATGAAAAAAGTATATCTATTAGCTGGAAGCCTGAGTCTGCTCGGTCTTTCTGCCCTACCTGCAAAGGCTGTCAGCACCAGCGAACAGCTTCCTGTAGAAGCCCAATCTGTTGAAGTAGCACCTGTTGCTGCGCAAGATGAATTGTTGCTTGCTGATCAGTCTCTCAGCGAAACAGTTTCTGTTAACGACTTGATGTCCGAGACTAAAGAAGACTCTGTGGGTCAGGTGACTTCAGTTTCTCAGCTATCTGATGTTCAGCCTGATGACTGGGCTTTCCAAGCGATTCAATCTTTGGTTGAGCGCTATGGTTGCGTCGCCGGTTACCCTAATGGCACATTCCGCCCCAGCCGAGCCATGTCTCGTCGTGAAGCCGCTGCTTTGGTTAACGCTTGTTTAGATAACCTCAGCAACCGCTTCGCCACTAAAGAAGATTTAGATGCCCTCAAGGCTCTACAAGATGAATTTGCTGCTGAACTCGCCACCCTTAGAGGGCGTGTTGACGGTTTAGAAGCTCGCGTTGCTACTGTTGAAGCCCAGCAGTTCTCTACCACCACCAAACTACAAGGTGAAGTGGTCATGGCTGCCCAGTTTGGCGACTTCGTCAACAACCCAACAGATACTGTTGTTGATCCTGCAAATGGCGTAATCAACGCAGGCGGACCTGATAGCCGCGTTTCTGCAATTTCCCGAGTACGCTTGAACTTCAACACTAGCTTCTCTGGAGATGACTTATTAGCCACCCAATTAGAAGTTGGCAATAATGGTCAAGATTTCTTCGGTAACGCTTTGGGTGCTCAAGATCCTGGTCCCGGCTTGGGAACTTTGACAGGTTCTGGTGTACCTCTAGTTGATTTGGGTGCTGCTGACTATGCAGGTGTAGGTAATACCGTCACATTGCGTCGTTTAGCTTACACCTTCAAGCCCGGCGAAAACTTAGCTGTTACCGTTGGTACCAACATCTTCCCTAGCGATTTTGTTGACTTCAACAGCTACGCCAACAACTCCGCTCAAGACTTCAGCTCTGGCTTCTTCATCAACAACCCCTTAATCATCACCAACGCAGTTGATCTAAACGGTGGTGCGGGTGCAGCCTTTGATTGGAATCCTAATGCTGGTTCAATCAGTGTTCGTGGTGTGTATGTTGCCGCTGCTGGTAACGTCGCAACTTCTGCCGCCAATGGTGGTTTAGGTGGCGATCCTCACCAAGGAACTGTTGAACTTGAATATGCCAACACCTTTGGTGCAGACGATCAAAACAACTTTGCAATTCGTTTGCAAGGTACCTACGCTGAGACTTTCAACATCGAACAGAAAGTTTTAGGTGTCAATGCTGAAGCTTCTTTCGGTAATATCGGCGTCTTTGGTCGCTACGGTATCTCCTTTGATCCCAGCAACCAGACCGTGAACCCCAGTGTTGATGTGTTTGGTGCTGCTCCTGCTATTGCACCCACAATTGGGACCGCAGGTGGTTCTAACACCATTCAGACTTGGATGGCTGGCGTTGGCTATAAGGATGCCCTCGTTCCTGGCTCCTTGTTTGCAGTTGCTGCTGGTATGCCTTACTTGGTTACCGGTACTCCTGGATCCAATGACCAGATCAACTTGGAAGCCTTCTACCGGTTCCCAGTTAATGACAACATCACCATTACTCCTGCTGTGATGTACATCATTAATCCTTTGGGTACTGTCAATGGCCTCTCCGCTGCAGGTGCTGGCAACGATAACGACATCATCCAAGGTTTAATCCGAGCAACCTTCTCGTTCTAAACCCTTCGTTAGACATAAGCCTTTTCTAGGCTGAAATAAGGCAGTGTGTTATGCACACTGCCTTATTTCTTGTCTTTTTATCTGTGATGAATATAGGGGACTTCTGCGGAGTGTCCTATCTGACCTGTTAGCTCGAGGCTTGGTCTATCATTTGCGCTGCCCTTAATTGACCACAGGCAGCATCTTTGTCTAAACCGCGGGATCGTCGAATACTGGCCGTAATATGTTGGCTTTGTAAGCTGTTCAGAAACTGTTGAAGTTGCTGTTGGGTTGGGCGTTGATAGTCAACTTCAGAGATAGGGTTGTAAGGGATTAAGTTCACATGGCTTTGAAAGCCTCGTAAATGATCGGCTAACTCTAGGGCATGCTCAGTTTGGTCGTTCACACCTGCTAATACGATGTACTCAAAGGTGACACGGCGCCCGGTCTGGGTAACGTAAGTACGACAATCTTTCAGAAGCTTCTCCAGGGGATAATGCTTTGCACTTGGAACAAGCTGTGTGCGAACTCTCTGATTGGAAGCATGTAAGCTCACCGCTAAAGTAATCTGAAGCTGTTGCTGACCCAGTTTGAGAATTTGCTTCGGAATGCCGACGGTGGAAACCGTTAGGGATCGTTGACCAATCCCCACATCTTGATTGAGGGATCGTACGGCTGCGAGCACTTGGTCTAGATTAAGCAGCGGTTCCCCCATACCCATAAACACAACATTGCCAACCCGCTGTTGAAAATCTTCCTGGACGGTTAAGACTTGATCAACGATTTCATGACAGGCGAGGTTGCGTTGATATTGACCTTTGCCAGTGGCACAAAAGTCGCAGCCCATAGGACAGCCGACTTGGGAGGAAACACATACTGTTAGGCGTTTTTGGGTGGGGATGCCAACCGTTTCAATAATCTGTCCATCTGCGAGTTTGAGTAAATACTTAACGGTTCCGTCTTGTGCTGCAGAGCGATGATGAATCTGAGATCGACCCACCGGTATATCTGCAATTTCAGTCCGCCATTGTTTCGGTAGAACAGTGATTTCGCTGAGGGAGTGTACACCTTTCTGGTAAATCCATTGATGTACTTGTTGACCTCGGTAGGCTGGCTGCTGATAGGTTTGAGCCCAATCGGTTAACTGCGCTTTAGAAGCACCTAGAAGGGGTGGAATAGATTCTACAGAAAGTTGATCAAGCATGATGGTTATTGAAGGTCTGAGATAAAACGGTGAGAAATGCCCAGTTAGGGTGGCACTAGCAGGAGTTGGAAGAATGGAAAATATAATATAAAGCTTGATGTGTTACCCTTCAAAAGCTTATACTGAAAAGTCTGACAAATTTCACGTAATAAAAACTAAGAGGAAGTGATATGTCGCGATATCGAGGCCCTCGCCTCAGAGTAGTGCGTCGTTTAGGAGAATTACCGGGTTTATCCCGTAAGACTCCTCGTCGGGCCTATCCCCCTGGGCAACATGGCCAAGCACGCAAGAAGCGTTCTGAATATGCAACCCAGCTTGAAGAAAAGCAAAAATTACGATTTAATTATGGCCTTTCTGAACGGCAGTTATTGCGTTATGTGCGCAAGGCTCGTCGTGCCGGAGGTTCTACAGGTCAAACCCTGTTGCAATTGCTGGAAATGCGCTTAGATAACACGATCTTTCGCTTAGGGATGGCACCGACTATTCCTGCGGCTAGACAGTTGGTGAATCATGGTCATTTGTTGGTGAATGGCCGGGTGGTTTCGATTGCCAGTTATCAGTGTCGTCCAGGTGATGTCATTCAGGCCCGAGATCGAGATGCTTCCCGGAAGTTGATTGAAACCCATATGCAATTCCCAGGCTTAGCCAATATCCCGACTCACCTAGACTTTGATAAAAATACTTTGACCGGTAAAGTCAATGGCGTCATTGAGCGAGAGTGGATTGCGCTAGAAATTAACGAACTACTTGTGGTGGAATATTACTCGCGGAAAGGCTAACTCGCGGCAACCTTCCCAGTTTTTCTACTGTGGCAATAATTTACGAATTAACTCCCAAATCCGTCAGTTTGGGAGTTTTTTTTGTAGGCGTTTTTCAAGGATCAGCTCTGCGATCGCAAGATCGGCTGGTGTAGTCACTTTTAAGTTGGTCTCTTCTCCCAAAACGATATGGACAGGGAGAGCTAACTTCTCAAACAAAGCTGCATCGTCCGTGACTTCCCATCCTTGCTGCCGACCTTGTTCATGGCACTGTTTGAGAGGGGCCACTTGAAACCCTTGAGGGGTTTGGGCTGCCCACAATTGGGATCGATCAGGGGTATCTAGAATTTGATGCGTAGCATCCACCACTTTAATGGTGTCCTTGACAGGGACAGCGGCAACAAAGCCTTGATATTTTTGGAGGGATTGAGAGCAACGGTCGAGCAACTCTGGTGTGGCCAGGCAACGGGCACCATCGTGGATGAGCACCTGCTCTGCTTCAGGAGGGAGTGCCTGGAGACCGTTATAGACTGATTCTTGACGAGTCTTGCCGCCTTCAATAAATACAGTGGGTTTACTCAACTGCAGGGACTGTAAAAGTTCTGTCCAGGTCGGTTCATCGTCTAATTGACCGACAATGCCAATCCAGGTAATGGAAGAGGCAGACTCAGCAGCAAGCAGTGTCCAAGCTAACAGGGGCTTACCCAGCAACATCAACCGCAACTTATTGCGATCGCTGCCCATGCGCCGTCCCATGCCTGCTGCTGGAATTAGTAAATGCATTGATAACCATAAACTGCCACCGTCCCCTATCCTATCTTGACCTGAGACTGTAATTTAGAAGACTTATTGAGTTCTAAGGCGGATTGATTACAAGCGTTGAGCATTCCCCTACAATGGGTGGCGGTAAACGTAGACTTCATCCATTACGGCTGTTCTAAATAATGACCCGCGTATTAGCATTAATTCCTGGCGATGTTGGTCGGCAACTATTGTTCTTCCCAACCTTAGAAACGCTTCACCGCCATTATTCTCAGGTTGAGATTGATGTCATTGTAGAACCTCGAGCCAAGCAGGCTTTTCGGCTCTGTCGAACGGTTGATAATGTCTTGACCTTTCAGTTTGAGAATCGGAATGGAGCCGCCGATTGGGGTAATCTAATCGGACAAATGCGTGACCGTCGCTATGATGCCAGCATTACCATCAGTCGCGAGTGGACTGCGGGACTGCTCTGTTGGTTAGTCGGTATTCCCCAGCGAGTTGGCTATGAAAATCTGGGGCTGCCTGCTTGGGTCCGATTTGCACGGAAACGGTTTCCCACTCTTGGTGGAACCGTGGCCGATCTATCCGGTGCCTGTTTAACCGCCGCTGTCCCCCCGAATGCCCGTCCTTATGATGCCCAACGCTATCATGACTTGCTGTTGGGGTTAGGGATTGATACGCCTTGTCCAGACATCTCGATTCAGATCCCCCTAGACGATCAGAATTGGGCAAAAGCTGAGCAAGAACGATTGGGCATTGCTGGGAAATCTTACATTACCCTCCATGGTGGGACTGGAGCTGAGAACTCTGATGATGAACCCTCTCAGTTTTATCCTATTCGGAGTTGGGAATCTGTTATTGGAGGTTACTTAGAACGGCAACCGGATACGCCTTTAATTGTGGTGCAAACGGCCGAAAATAAAGATTGGGTTGCTTCCCTGGTTGCCGTCTGTCCTCAACTTCAGATTGTGACTCCTCAGCATGTGGGTCAACTGGCTGCCTTTATCGATGCAGGGCATTTAATGATTTGTGCGGACCGGGCTCCCCTGCATTTAGGTGTTGCCGTCAAAACTCGCCTGGTTGCCCTATTTGGAACCCTAGAACCCACCCGGCATTTACCGGCAGCCACCCATTTTGCTGGCCTCAAGTCTTTAACGAGCAAAGTAGCAGATATTCCGCCGATTCAAGTTCTTGAAAAGGTTTGGGAAGTCAGCTAGACGCTGCATGAGCACGATTCAATTTTAAAAACGGAGAGGGAGGGATTCGAACCCTCGTTAAAGTTACCCCTAAACAGCATTTCCAGTGCTGCGCCTTCAACCACTCGGCCACCTCTCCAGGTGGATTAGTTTTATCCAGTACAAGTAAGCTATGTTAACAGAATCTGAACCCGGATGAAACGGTATGGAAAAATTTACGATACATATTCGCGATCGCCATAGCGGAAACGACTATTCAGTCTTAGTTCCTGCCAACCATTACATCCTTGAGAGTGTAGAGCAACAAGGCCAGCGTTTACCCTTCGCTTGTCGGAATGGAGCTTGTACAACCTGTGCAGTGAGAGTCATCTCTGGTGATATCTATCAGCCGGAAGCCATGGGGCTGTCTCTAGAACTGCAAAAGCAAGGCTATGCCTTACTATGTGTGAGCTATCCCCAAAGTGATTTAGTGGTAGAAACCCAGGACGAAGACGAAGTGTATGAACTACAGTTCGGTCAGTATTTTGGTAAAGGTAAGGTCCGTGCTGGCTTGCCCTTAGATGAAGAATAAATGATGCCGACAACCGACTTAAACGTCTATCTAGATATTGCGACTGAAGCAGCTTTAGCAGGTGGTGGTGTCCTACAGCAATTTTGGGGCAAGTTAGAAAATATTCAAGAAAAGCGACCGGGGGATTTGGTAACAGAGGCTGACCAAGCGGCTGAGAAAGCTGTTTTAGAAGTGATTGGCCGCCATTTTCCAGACCATCAAATCCTTGCAGAAGAGTCGGGGCAACAAGGAAATCAGGACAGTGATTATTTATGGGCGATCGATCCGTTAGATGGCACCACCAACTATGCCCACCAATATCCATTCGCCGCGACGTCCATTGCTTTAATTGTTCAGGGTGTTCCCACTGTGGGTGTGGTGTATGATCCCTTCCATCGGGAGTTGTTTCGAGCTGCAACGGGTTTAGGAGCGACTCGTAATCGTCAACCCATCCAAGTCTCTCCTACGCAAACCTTGGCTAGTAGCCTATTGGTCACAGGGTTTGCCTATGACCGTCGAGAAACGAATGATAATAACTATGCAGAATTTTGCCACTTAACTCATCTCACCCAGGGTGTTCGTCGGGGTGGTTCAGCCTCTATTGATTTGGCCTATGTTGCCTGCGGTCGGTTAGATGGATATTGGGAACGGGGTTTGTCTCCTTGGGATATTGCAGCGGGTATTGTCCTGGTGCAGGAAGCGGGCGGTACCGTCACTGCCTATGACCAAAGTCCTCAACAATTAGCCTCAGGGCGTTTACTGGCCACCAATGGTCATATTCACGCTGCCCTCAGTCACGAACTTTTAAAAATTCAACCATTGGATTGGTCTCCCCCAACAATCCCTGCTTCTAGATAAAATTTTCTATGTTGAATTAAGGTGCTGGATTGTCCCGAACCGACTAGACTAGCACTAGGGGATTACCTAACACACTCAACTTCGGAAGCACTTACATGTCATTTGAGATGAAGCATGGTCTTGCTATTTTCGATTGTCCGGATCACTATGCCAGCTTGGGTCTGAGCATTGGCGCATCTAAAGGTGAGATTCGCAAGCGCTACTTCAAAATTGCTCGCAGCTTGCATCCTGATAGCTGTCCAGCTGAAATGGATAAAGCACAAGCGAGTCGCATGCTCTCAAAGTTAGTGAATCCTGCTTATGAAGTCCTCTCCCAAGACAAAGACTTTGAAGAATATAAGGTGTTACTCCGATTAGTCGGGCAGCGGGCTAATCGTGAAGTGAATCCCAGTTCGATGCAAACACCGGGTGCCCAGGAACTATTAACTGCCAATTCTTTTGAGGAACATTACCAAGAACAGGTCAAACACTTAGCCCAAAACCAATTTGAGACTTTGGAGGGGATATTAGCGGTTGTTAGCCAACTCAGTGAGCTTAACCTAGCCTATTTAATTCGGCGGGAAGGGACCCAGCAATCAGGAGCTGCTCCCATGCAGGCTAGAGCGGCTCAGGCACAGCCGAAAGCGGCGGCAACACCAGAAACATCTGTGTCTGCTTCGCCTGCAGAGCAGCAATCTCCTCCCCAAGAAGCGGCGACCTCACAGTTTGTTAATGACTATTGCCGACGGGCGGAAGAACTGATTCAGAAAAACCGTTTGAATGACGCTATTGTAGAGCTGCGAGATGCTCTCAAACTTGAACCCAAAAACAGTCGCTGTCATACTTTAATGGGTTCTATCTACCTCCAGAAAAAATCTCTCAAAATGGCCAAAGTGCATTTTACCCAAGCTTTAAATAGTGATCCGCAGAATGCTGAAGCCATCAAAGGAAAGCAAAAATTGGAGAAGCTAGAAAAGAAATTGCAGCCCGCTACAACAAAACAGGCAGCTAAGCAGCCAGAGCGTAAGAAGGGGTTGTTTGGTTTGTTCGGTGGTAAGAAATAGTTGGTGACCATGTATCAACCTCCTGCGGGTGCCCGAGACCTACTGCCCTTAGATGTGGCTCAAAAATGTTGGATTGAGCAGCGTCTGCTGCAAGTATTCCAGCGTTGGGGATATCACCGCATTATTACTCCTACTTTAGAGCGGCTAGATACCTTGTTAGCTGGGGGAGCAGTGGACCCCCAAACTGTGATCCAAGTTTGGGATGCTGAAGAAGGGGTCTTAGGGCTTAGGCCCGAGTTAACGGCCTCCATTGCTCGTGCCGCTGTGACTCGAATGGAAGGGGAGACTCATCCTCAGCGACTCTATTACAACGACAATATTTTTCGGCAACAGCCAGGTCATGCGAGTAGTCAGCATGAGTTTTACCAAGCAGGAGTAGAGCTACTGGGGAGTAGCGGGTTATTGGCAGATGCTGAGATTCTTCTGCTCTTCGCTGATTGCCTCACAGAACTAGGTGTTCAGAACTGGCATGTCCTTTTGGGGGAAGCAGATTTAACCCGATCCCTGCTTCGTCCTTTTCCTGAAGCTGTGCGGGGAGATGTGCGCCGAGCCATTGCCCAACTCGATCGAGTGGGCCTGGCTAATTTACCCCTGAGTTCAGAACTCAAAGAACATGCTCTGTTTTTACTGGATTTACGGGGTGAACCGGCTCAGGTGCTGCAAAAGGTGTCCCAGTTACCCCTTGAACCACCCCAGCATGAGGCGGTCACCAACCTCAAGTCGTTGGTAGAAGTATTGTCGAAGCAACCCTCACTGACCTTAGATCTGAGTCTTATTCAGACCTTTGATTACTACACGGGTATCGTGTTTGAAATCATCAGTGATGCAGAATCGGGCCAACGTTTACTAGGGCAGGGTGGACGATACGATACGCTACTGGGCTTATACCATCCGCAGAATGAAATGCTCCCTGGGATTGGTTTTTCTTTTAATGTGGAACATTTGCATCAGGTATTATTGACCCTTGGCAAGTTGCCTAAGCAGACCCCTGCGTCACATTGGCTGGTGGTGGCAGAAACAGAATCTGCGATCGCAGCCGCGTTTGACCATGCCCATCAGCTGCGTCAGCAAAACGCCCAGCCTCCCCTCACCAGAGTTGAAGTGGAGCTGTCCCAAAAGTCTCCCGATGACATTCGAACCACTGCTCGTCAACAGCGAATTGGGCAAATTGCTTGGGTCAATGCCCAAGGGTCTGTCACAATTGAATCGCTAGCGTAATTCCCTTAAAAATTGCGATAGTCGTTATTCCATCGAGATTTATTTCATGCTCACGGTTGCCTTACCTAAAGGAGCGTTACTGAAAGATAGTATTCGCCTCCTCAAATCTGTTGGTTTGGATTTCAGTGCCTTCTTGGATTCTGGGAATCGCCAACTGCAAATTCAGGACCCAACGCAAACGGCTCAAGGGTTATTGGTCAGGGCCCAAGATGTCCCTGTGTACGTAGAGTATGGACAGGCTCAAATCGGAATTGTCGGATTTGATGTCTTACAAGAAAAGAAACCCCAGGTTGCTCAGTTTGCAGACCTAGGATTTGGTCATTGCCGGATGTCCGTGGCCGTCCCCAGCCAAAGCTCCTACCGTTCAGCGATGGAACTCCCCCCGAATTGTCGGGTGGCGTCCAAATTTGTCCACTGTGCCCATGACTTTTTCAGCCAGATCGATTTGCCCGTGGAAATTATTCCGCTCTATGGTTCTGTAGAATTGGGGCCGATTACAGGGATGTCTGAAGCGATTGTTGATCTCGTGTCTACCGGACGAACCTTGAAAGAGAATGGGTTGATTGAGCTGGACTGTTTGTATGAAAGTACGGCCCGTCTGATTGCCCATCCCTTGAGCTATCGGCTCAATCAGTATAATCTCCAGCATTGGCTAGATGAGATCACTAAAACCAGCCAGCCCCTTGCGGCTAGCGCTTCCTAGTGAATGAAGTTAACCTTTTAAGGAATCGCAACGGCAGGATCAAAACGATAGCTTTGTAAAATTTCTCGGAAGGTGGATCGAACTTGATCAAAGTCGGATCGCAACACCAAAATACTGACGACAGAGATGGTATCCCCGCTTTGTTCTGTATAGGTTGCCCCCAATACTTGATCATTGCGAGTTGAGAACTCCCACCCCAACTCCACCACACCGCTGTCTTGAACTTTGGGTTGTCCTACCTTGAAACCAGTTTCTTTTCCGAAGGCATTGGTAATAAAACGACGAGATAAATTCCCCAGTTCCTCTTCGCTGAGGCGTCGGGATTTAAATAGATCGACCACAATACTGCTGTCGGTCTCGCTATCTGTCCACCGCAGGATGACTTCCCCTGCTTTACTGGTATCTTTGCGGCGCCAGGTGCGTGGGGTTTTGATCTGAAATAACCCTGATGAATGCTCGTAGGTGACCAAATCGGCCATCTTGTCACCAAAGGACTCTCCCCGTGAGCTAGGGGAGGAGTCACTGCTATCCTGATCCGAGTTGGATTTAGTAGAATCACTCTGGGAAACGGTCGGTTCTTTGCTTAAGCCCAGAAAGTTGCTGACATAGGGCCAAGCCAGTGCTCCACCCCCAATCACTAACACACCTGCAACAATCCACACCCACACCTTGGGGCCTTGATCACCAGCAGGGGGTGGAGCTTGATAGTAAGGGGTTGGGCTGGGAGACGGATAAGGGGGTGGGGCTGCCGGTGCAGGGGAGCTGACGGTGGTCGGGGGCACGCCACCGGGTTGATTGACTTCTGTTGGAGGAATGCCGCCATCACCACTGACTCGAGCATTAAGGACAACTCGCCCTAAGGAGACGGTGCTGGCGGTCCCTAAGGGAACTTCACCAGTGGTGATGGGTTGGCCATTGACGATGGGCGGGTTGGTATCCCGAAGCGATCGCAAATAGAATACTTGGCTCCCGGCATGGTAATAAACCTCGGCCTGTAGTCCCGACACGCTGCTATCCGATAGAACGACATCGCATTTTTGAGGATCCCGACCAATCCGGACGGTGCCAGGGTTCTTGCTGGGTTGGTTTGGTTGAATTTGTTCCGAACGAGAGACGCCTCCCTCGACCCACTCCAACGTTAACTCAGTCACGGTTAGTCCTTTTTCTACTCATTGATCGATAAAAGCCGTTACGGTAGCTTTGCCTGGGATAATAGGCTTGGCAGACGTGCTCTCAGCATACCCAAGTAGGGTGAATCGTAATCGACTATTTAGCCTACACCATTATTAAAAGAATCTAGGTGTTTGTTAGCTCTCGAAGCAATTTTGTTACCGTGCTCACAGAGCCTACTAGATACATTTTCTCTCCGCTAATTCAACAGCTATGAAACTTCGCAATACAACCAGCACAAACTTCAATTGGAACGTCATCTTTACCGTAAGCCTGGCCAGTCTATTGGCTGCTTGTTCGCCCACCTTAAACACTGGCAAGCTGGAAGATGAGATCCAAAAAGGGATTGAAGAGCAAACCGACATCAATGTGTCGTCAATTTCTTGTCCCAAAGACGTTGAGCTGGAAGAAGGAGATATCTTCGATTGCGATGTAGAGGCATCAGACGATACTCAATTTACCGTAACCGTTACCCAAAAAGATGATGAAGGTAATGTGACCTGGAAGCAGAATCCAGTGTCTACCGCTAGCAATGATAATGACAATACAAGTTCCAGCAATGACTCCCCCGGTGATTTGATTCCTACGGAGGATCCTCCGAGTCCTGAACCAGAGCCTACCCCCGAAGCGGTTGATCCGAATGCACCTCGTATCGATGGCAGCATTGTCGAAAGCACTATCAAAGAGCAGTTTGCGGACCAAGCTGGAATTCCGGTCCGCTCGGTAGATTGTCCTCAAAATGTGGCGATTAAGGTCGGTAGTAAATTTAACTGTACCGTCAAGGCTGCTAATGGCAAGACCATTGAAGCCATAGCAACCCAAACCAATGAGCAGGGTGGATTTTCTTGGAATGCTACCAGTGGTTTGATTTCCTACGATAAAGTTGAAGGCTTAATCAAAACAGGGCTACAAAACCAAGAGAGCTTAACCGTCACCCCCAACTGTGGAACGCCTCAAACACGCTATATTATTGCCTATTCTGGAGAGAAGTTTAGCTGTTCAGCAACCGATTCTAATGGCCGCAAGATTCCGATTAGCGTCGCGGTTCAAAGCGATGATGGTCAAGTTGTTGTCAACTGGAAGTTATAGTCAGCGTCCCTAGATTAGGGATGCATTGCAAAGGCTAGATTAATTTGGCTCAGCCCAGCATTGTCCAGCGAGGGATGAGCCAAACTTCTCGTCGTCGGATGCTAAGACGATGCCGCCATTCTTACCGGGTACTAGCTCTATCGCCTCTACTTTATTGAAAGGGAATCGATAGAGCGGGGTTAGGGTAGATTTGTCTCGCTGTTGAGATGCTGCCTGGGTTTGATGAAAAGGAAAGCTTCCCATCCCATAGACAGCAGATTGAAATGGACCTTTATCACCTGGATCACTAGCAGCAGTGATGTAGAGTAATCCATCTGGCGCAATTTTTAAATCAGATATATGGCGCACGTTTTGCTGAGGCCATGGCACCTGAAAGGACATTGATCCATTGACCTTTATCTTGGCCTGATCAGGAAAATACTGACCCCAAAAAAGCACAGCGGGGTCGGTGTCTTGGCCTCGATGGGCCCAAACAGCAATTAACTGATCATCAATCTGTTGTAGAGCAAACCCTTCGATATTGCTTAGCTGAGCGCCTGGAGGAATTTGTGCCGTATGTAATACTTTGACAGCATTGTTTTCCAGATCCAGCTGCAGATGGTAAACCATTCCTAAGCTAGTGACCGCTAAAAATTCGGTCTGGGTGTTAGGTACGAGGGTTAACGCTTCCAGGTCAAGGGGAAGGGATGATTGGGTAGGCCATGCCAGAGACTGATAGGTGATAGAACCTTGGGAGGGAACGCCTAGTACAGCTAGCCGAGGCTGATCTTTATCTCCCTTGTTATCGTGAACAGCCAACAACTGACACAGTTGCGCCTGCTGTTGGATCAAGGCCAGGCCACTAATTCCTTTTCGCTTTCCAGGTTGAACAGGCCGCCAGGTTGGGTTTGCAGTAGCTGTCCATCCCCATAGGCTGCTCAGCCCCATCACTAGTAGACTGGCGAATACCTTTTTCCCTTGATTCATGCTTTTGTCGCTTTTACAGCGCCTTTAGGACCATAGTCATGAGGCTATTACTTGGACGTTTCGTCAGGGCTTTGTTTGGGGGCTGTAGTATCAGCAGGATCTTCTGCGGCTTCAGAGCTGGGAGTATCGGATTCAGGGGTAGGGGCACTATCAGTAGGTGCTGCGGGAGTGCCTGCCGGAGCTTCTCCTCCTGGGAATTGTCCGCCCATAAATCCTCCCAAGAGAGAGCCGGACTTCATCAGTTTCTGAACGGCAGCTAAGTCTATTTTTAGGGTTTGGGTTGGATAGGCCTCTAGAAAACTCAGAATTCCTAATCCCTCTTTTGAGGAGGCGGCACCAATCAGAGCACTTCTAAGAGCCAGTTTCTCAACTCCACCGGGAAGAGAGGTTGCCCCGGCAATTTGGGAGAGCAGTTGATCGCCTTGGGGAGAGCGCAAGATCTTATCCAGTACCACTACATCTAAAGGCACTTTAAACTTGAGGCCACCTAATAAAGAAGCCTGTTCCTGTTGACCCACAACACTCAACACAGAGGCAAGATCAGGAGGAGCACTCCCAGTCTCCAATAATTGACGGAGGTCGGAGACGGCGATGGATCGGCCAAAAGGACCATAGCTGACCGTAATTTTTTCGGCTGCACGACTGGCAGCACAATTCACCCCTACTAGCATCAAAGCGCTAGAGAAGGCACAGAGTAAACGGCGAGAATAACTCATAAAGGCTGATTTCCTTTGATGGGAGAGGAGTATATCTAAATCAAGTCGTTCAGTCGATGGATTCATCCAGGACTGCCCTTTCTGCATGGTCAAGTATGCAGGAAGGAATCGATTCGGTCAACGGCTGTGATCAGCGTGTCAGGATCTTGGACTAAGGCAAAGCGCACATACCCTTCGCCGGCTGGACCAAAGCCCGCTCCTGGTGACGCGGCGACCCCCGTTTGCAGAACTAACTGCTTACAGAATTCGACTGATTGCTGCTGCCAAGGTTCCGGTAAAGGTGCCCAAATGTACATAGTGACAGTGGGGTTGGGAACGACCCAACCCATCTTGCCCAATGCGTTGACGAAAACATCTCGACGCTGTTGAAAGATAGCCAAGGTCTTTTGCAGATCAGAATCACCGGTGTTTAAGGCTGTAATGGCACCATTTAATATGCCCTGATATTGGTTGAAATCAACAATGGCTTTAATTTTGCGCAAGCTCGTAATAAGGTCAGCATTGCCCACGGCAAACCCAATGCGGAATCCGCCCATATTGTAAGACTTGGAAAAGGTGAAAAACTCTATAGAACAACGCCGATCAAGATCTGCTTGGAGGATCGACGGCATCTTTTGATCCGAGAAGACAAAGTCAACGTAGGGAAAGTCGTGAACCAGCACTAAGTCATGGCCTTGGCAAAATTGGACGGCCTCTTGGAAGAAAGACAGAGGTGCGATCGCAGTGGTGGGATTGTGAGGATAACTCAAGACCATCATCCGCGCTTTCTGCAGCACCTTAGCTGGAATCTCGCTAAAAACTGGAAGAAACTGATTTTCAGCTAGCAGAGGCATACCATATATTTCCCCTCCTGCTAAATAGACACCGCCTGAGTGAGAGGGATAGCCCGGATCTTGTAATAGGGCAATATCGCCGGGATTGAGGATGGCTAGGGGTAAATGAGCCGTCCCTTCTTGGGACCCAATTAAGGGCAATACTTCAGTCTCAGGATCGATGGATAGTCCAAATCGCTGCTCGTACCAGGCTGCGACCGCTTCTCGAAAGGAGCGAGTGCCATGAAAGAGCAGATATCCATGGGTAGAAGGATCCTGTAAAGATTGGCTAATCGTCTCCAAAATCGGCGCAGCGACAGGCAAGTCTGAAGACCCTAATGACAAATCAATCAAAGATTGACCTGCATCAAGGGCTTGGCGCTTGGCCTGATCCATGTCCGCAAAGACATTGGCTTGGAATCGTTGAATGCGATCGGCAAATTTCATCCGCTAAAACATTGCAGATCTAAGACAACCTTAGATCTGCCCAGAATGGGGTTAACTGATGACTGGCTTCTGGTGTGATCGGTTAGTAGGTGAAGCAAGCTCTCTAATCCAGTCGATTACGAGAACCTAAGCACCCACTAGAAGCCGTTCGTCATTCGCTCAGTCTATTGAGTATCAGCCCAGTCTACAAGCCCTGATTTAAATTTGATCCAACTTGTTGCGTAGCTCTTCTAGTTCTGAATCCACTGGTGTTTGCTGTTGAGGGGTATCCACTGGCTCAGTTGTGGCAGCAGGCAAGGCTTCTGGTGCAGCAGGCGTCCCTTCTAAAGCAGGAGGCTCGGCGAGTTGAGCCTTCAACATCGCCAATTCGGAATCCACATCGCTACCCGCTTCTAAACTGGCAAACTGACTATCTAAGGTATCTCCTGCTAGTTCAGCAATAGCATCAGACTGGGCTTCCATTTCCATGACTTTCTCTTCCATACGCTCGAAAGCACCAATCGCTCCCGATGTATCGACTCTACCCATGGCTTTGTTGATCTGCTCACTCGCTTTGGCCGCACGGGCACGAGCTTTGAGCATCTCTTTCTTGGTTTTTGCTTCAGCAATCTTACTTTCTAAAGCAGTCATGTTTCGCTTCAGGGTCCCCACTTGATTGGTGGATTGATCAAGCTGGGATTTGAGGCTATTGGCCGTGTCTGTAAAGGATTGCTTGCGAGATAGAGCTTCGCGAGCTAAATTCTCATCGCCTTTTTGGAGTGCAAGCTGGGCACGACGATACCATTCGGAAGACTGAGTTTGGGCCTGATTATATTGCTGTTCAACCCGCTTTTGGGCTGCGATGGACTGGGCAACAGCTTGGCGCAATTGCACTAAGTCTTCTCGCATATCCTCAACGGTTTGTTCCAGAATTTTTTCTGGATCTTCGGCAGAGCTGACAACTGCATTGAGGTTTGAACGAACAACCCGACTAACGCGGTCAAATAATCCCATGACTCGGTTTTTCCTTAAAACAATAAACTTCTATGACAATCCTTGGTTTTAGACTAGCGAAGCTTGAGATTAGTGAAGAGATCTATCCCAAGACTGTTGCCTGTTTGAGTGGATCGATCTACTTTTTACATGGTACTTGGCTTCCTTGTTCATTGAGGCGAAATCAACAGGCTTGTTATAAATCCAAACGAGTTTGCCTGGATGAATCAGTCTAAGTTTACCCACTTCAGATGCTCACCAAAGCAATATTGGATAAGAAACTCGGTCATCCCTTCACTACTACCAGTAGAAAGGCCAAATTTTTTAGATGGATCGCTATCTGCATTCTAACAATCTCATTTTGAATAACGGTTTAAGTCGAAACCAATACTACTATCGCAACGAAGCGCAATCCGCATGGTCACTAACCCTGAAAAGGTTTGGAGTGCTAGGCTTGGGCTATTGAAACGCCAGAAAGACAAGCCGAGGCTTCTTCCCTTGGTGTCTTTGAACTGCCTCTGATATCTTGAATATTTTCGATACGTGACTTTGTATAGATTGATAGAGCTAAATGGATCAAGCTTTTGAAACGATTGCCCAATCAATAACTGGGCATCTAATCGCCTATGGTCAACTCCTGGACCAAGGTAAAACGCAACGGGTTACAGTCTCTCTCAATACCACTCCTCTAAACTGGCATCAGGCTATTGAACATTGGCAACAGGATGCCGAATTTCGATCGCTGATCTCTCAGATTTTACGAGACAGCCCCTATGCTGCTTTCTTTTGGGAAACGCCACCTCTAATGCCTGATAGTCTCCATCGGCCTTGGGAATTTGTTTTGGTGAATGCTCCACGTTTGGCCAAGATATCGCCTAACCCCCAACCTTTTGCCCAGTATCTAGAAAGAGGAGATGAGCCTATTCAGGTGTTTGCCAACTTAGGAGGGGATGCGATGTTGCTTGCACCCCGTGCGCTTGGCCCTTTGTCGACTTATGCACATTTAGCAAACTTTGTTCGTCAGGCTCCACCAGTGCAAGTAGATATCTTGTGGCAAATTTTAGGGGATACCCTGCAAAAACTAATAAGTGATGAACTTAATCCTCGTACCGCTCCTCTATGGGTGAGTACGTCTGGTCTTGGTGTTTACTGGCTGCATCTGCGGCTAGATGATTTCCCCAAATACTATACCCACCGTCCCTACCGCACTACTTAAAGAAGCATGACATCTGACTGGATTAAGGCATGCCCAAGCGATAGGTCTAGAAAAAACTGCTCAAGCCCATTGCCGGAAAAACGAATGATCTTCCCAAGTGGCTTGAGTTCGTTTTTCAATGTTGGCAAGGGTGGCAGCATCTAATTCTTGAAATGCTTGTGCAGTTTGTACATTGGCTGTCAGTTGTTCTACCGTCTCTGCCGCGATGATACAGGTATGCACGCCGGGTTGGGATAAAGAATAACCCATAGCTTCTGACATGCCTGACAGCACCCCAGGACGCAATAACTTGCCGTAGGCGGGGACTTTCATGGCAATCACCCCCACCTGCTGCTGACGAGCGACGGGTAACACGGACGAAATAAAGGGGCGTGGATGGTGAACATCGGCGGCGTTAATAGGAATTAAGGTGGTATCAAATGGGTAGCGGTTTAAACCTTCGATGATGATTTGGGGTTCATGGTGGCCTGTAATGCCTGTAAACTTGATGATGCCTTGGGCCTTGGCTTCTTCCATTGCCTTGATGGCACCATTTGAGCTAAATATGGTTTCAATCTCGTCGGTAAAGGAAACATGGTGCAGTTGCCACAGATCTAAGTAATCGGTGTTGAGGCGTTTGAGGGACCGTTCTAATTCTCGCCATGCGCCATCGCGATCGCGTTTAGCCGTCTTACTCGCTAAAAAAATCTGAGAACGGTATTGCGGTAGAACTTTTCCTAAATAATCCTCACTAGGACCGTAACTAGCTGCTGTATCAAAATAGCGAATCCCCAAGTTCCAAGCCTGCTGAATCATTTCCACAGACTCCTTTTCAGCACCGGTTTGAGATAGCGGTGTTTGGCCTGCTCCTCCTAGACCTAAAATAGGCAAGTTTATACCTGTTTTACCTAAAACTTTTTTAGGTAGGGATGAATTTTTAGGTGAGGATAATGGAGTGACCGAGGCGGAGCGGCGATCTTTATGCAGTAATATACTGCCCAGTAAGCCGCCTGTAGCCGCAAGGCTACTGAGTAGAAAGGTGCGTCGTTGAGATTTTGGGCTCATCGTTCTCTCCTATTGTTAGGAGCTACCGATCTACCACAGGAATATAGGGTTGATCGTGCTGTCCCATATAGATTTGGGAGGGACGGTAGATCCGGTTGGTATCGAGTTGTTCTTTCCAGTGGGCCAGCCAGCCAGCGACCCGAGCAATGGCAAAAAGAGATGTAAAGGTATCGGCAGGAAACCCCAGCTGTCTAAAGATTAACCCAGAATAGAATTCTACATTGGCATGAATTTGACGATCGCCCAGTCTTTCTAACACCGCTTTTTCTAAAGTTAGGGCAATACCGTAGTAGCGATCGCATCCATAGTTCTCCGACAACTGTTCGGCCAAACCTTGCATAATTCGGGCACGCGGATCTTTGACTTTATAAATGCGATGCCCGAACCCCATAATCCGCTGACCTTGGGCTAATTTCTG
Organism: Acaryochloris marina S15; assembly: GCF_018336915.1. GTDB lineage: Bacteria > Cyanobacteriota > Cyanobacteriia > Thermosynechococcales > Thermosynechococcaceae > Acaryochloris > Acaryochloris marina_A. The sequence continues at coordinate 744,453 of NZ_CP064923.1, forward strand.
ATCCAGATAGGGTTTCACATTCTCCACGGAACCAATATCTGTGAGCATCTGCATCACTTCTTCGTTAGCGCCGCCATGTAGCCGACCGCCTAAGGTACCCATGGCTGAGGCTACAACTGCATAGGGATCCGTTAGCGTTGATGCCGTGACCCGTGCCGAGAACGTCGAAGCATTCATCGTATGCTCAGCATGGAGAATCAAACATTGATCAAAAATATGTGCTTTCTGCGCATCGGGTTCTTGTTCACTCAGTAGGTATAAGAAATTCGCTGCATAGTTGAGATCATCACGGGGTCGGAGGGGATCATTGCCCTTCCGAATATGTTCAAAGGCCGCTACAGCTGTAGGGATCTTTGCCAAGAGCCTCACCACCGCCCTCCGAATATAGGCCGGATCATTGAAAGCCCGTCGAGAATGGTACAGCCCCAACGCTGCCACTGTGGCCTGTACGGCATCCAAGGGATGACCCCGTTCAGGAAAGCATTTCATCATATCCACCAGACGGTACTTGATGCGGCGATGGTGGATGACCTCATAGTGAAAGAGATCAAAATCTTCAGGTGTGGGCAGATGGCCCCAAATTAACAAGAATGCTGTTTCCAGAAAATTGCTGCGTTCAGCTAGCTCAGTGATAGCAATGCCCCGATATTCGAGTTGGCCCGCTTGCCCATCCACATAGCTAATTCGAGACTGGGCGGCTGGAATTCCACCCAAGCCAGGCACATAATCGCATGTTGTCATCTGCTTTGCTCCGATGGGGATTGCTCAAGCCCACTGCCATTATCGAGATTTGCTCCCCAGACATCAATGGGTAGGTCATCTCTTAACGAATTGATCACCAAAAACTGGCCGATATCAACCCAGGGGAAGTACGGCACAACTATTACGAATATGATATTCAGGGCGGATGATGGGAATCGAACCCACGAATGGTGGAACCACAATCCACTGCCGTAACCACTTGGCTACACCCGCCATTGCGTACTTGAATATAGCATTTAGACCTGGGATTGATCTAGGTGTATGGGCAATAGATAGAAAACTTCCTAAGTAGAGGAGGGCCAAAATGGCATATCGCAAGGTTTTACTCAAGCCAATCTACCTGATGCTTTTGACGGGAGTCTTTACTTTTAGGCTCTCGATGGCTATAGCCTGTAAGCCCGTCTATAGATCTATTTACGACTGGTGCATCCATAAAAATAAATTATCAGGAACCACCCGCAATCTGATTGAGACCCTCTTGTTGAAGGCTGAGACTACTGACTGTACCCTAGCTCAGCAAAGGTTAAGTCAGATGACCTATCTCAACCTTGATGCCACCCCTCTGAGTGATCCGAATCAAGTAACTGCTGGACCCATTTCAGATTTAAGACCGTTATCAACCTTGACACAGCTCAAAGGTCTGAACCTTTATCATCAGCAATTGACAGATTTACGACCGCTGGCTTCGTTAGTGAATTTGGGTTATATCAATTTACAAGGGACAGGAATAACGAAGATAGAACTATTATCGGCTCTCAAGAATTTAAAATCTCTTGATTTGCGTGATAACCCCATTACTGACTTTCGACCATTGGGTGATTTGCCCAAGCTGAAGCAGCTCTATCTTGGAGATCTGTAGGATTCATTAGATCAGCTAAAAAATTAGGGTAAGCATCTGTGGCAAGCCTTACTTCATAAGGCTTGCCACAGATGCTTACCCTAAAATTAGGTCTTGACGATGCACTAGTTTGCCTTGCTCTGTTATGCTTGCCGCTTGATGGATAAAGTCTTAGTTATGTCATTCTTGCCTGAGTTTTAATGCAGTTGGGGCTATATCATTTGTTTCAACTCAGTCAATTATGGTTCCTCCTGTAACCTATGTAGCTATTAAGCTTGACTGGCCTAAAGATAGTCGCAGATTTAGGCCTTAACTCATTCCAAGCTATAAGTAAATCCGAAATAATTTAGAGATATACCTTATGTAAATATAATTTATGCCAAGTTGGCAACATTAGATTCTTTTTCCTCTTTATAGTGATTTATGTAAACGAGCAAAAAGGGTTCTTTCTTTCCTGCTTGAAAGTCATTTAAAACTGTTGGAATGTTGTTTGTGTTGAATTAGTCATAAGGCTTTTTGATCGCAATATGAATAGTTTTAAGGTTTTGATTGGGTTTGTGGAATAGCCTGTGCAAATTTATATTTGCAAACAGTAACAGCTCATTAATTACACAAGGAATAAATGATGATTATCTCTGATTTAAATCACTTAGAAGTTTTGGATTCAGGTCTAGAAGAAGTCACTGGTGGTTGGGGATACTATATTCCCGTTCCTTCTCATCTTCCTGTGAGTGGCGGTATCAACTTTAATGTTAATGTTAACGTTTCGAAAAACTTTGTGAAACTTAAGGGCAATCAAGCTACTGGTGCTTTTAATGCTAGTGCTAAAGGCTCCAATACATTAACGGATGGATATGTTAACGTATCTACGACTTCTCATAGCTCGAATTCTTCAGGTGGTGCTATTGCACAATCAGCTTAAATCAAAGTTTTTTAAAAGCTCTGATTTTTTCAGAAATCTGTGAAATGTGTTACTGGGAGTAAGGCTCATTCCTTACTCCCAGTAACGCGTCTATGAGCAACTATTAATAGAAGATTTAAAAGAATCTTTTGTCCTCTTAGTTAAGAGTTCACTTTGCTTAAATATTTTGTAATAAAATATCTGAATTGGTTTTAAATTATTTAAGACTTATTATAAAAAATGTACAAAATTAGAGTCAGATAATTGCGGCAAATGATCAAAAAAAATTCTAGATGCGCTAGTAGTTCTTCTGCTTTAGCTTATTCATCTACTAAGACCCAAAGTGCTTATGGTAAGTCTTCTGCTACAACTATTTCTTCTATGGGAGAAAGTGAAAGTAGCAGTACTGAAGTCTTTAGTTTGAATGCCAAAGCCATTAGTGCAAAGGCATCTTCTAAGTCAACACAGAATAATTCACCTTGTGTCAATACTCAAGTGGATATTTCATTTCCATAAATTTTTTCTGAAAATTTTTCAAGAATAGATAGATTGCTAAAATGTTTGAGATCTAATCTTTGGATATAAATTGTTTTATCCTGTTATTAGTTGGATTCTGAATTAAAAAATAATCGTTGTCTAAACTATGTCGTTCATGGCGATAAAAATCTGCACGAAATTTCGCAGTAAAATATTTCTATTGAAGATGTTGTTTTTGATCATAAAATATTTAAGAAAAAATAATTTTACCTTATTGATCCTTAAGAAGAATGTATTTTGGAAGATAGTGAGCACTAGCTTGTTAGAAAGTTTTTGTATAGTGGTCTATAGTACATATGATTTTTTAAAACTATCTCAATGCTTTTGGAAAGATATCTTGATACTATAAAATAATGCTTTAATAGCCATGCAAAGACTAAACATCAGTAAAATTAAATTCACTAATCGTGCTGACAAAATAGCTCCAAATTCTACGATTTTTAATCCCAAGAATTCTATTGTTAAAACTCTAAAGGGAAGCGATTCACTTATAGGTAATTCTTTCCTTAATGGTGATTTTGGATTCGGAGTTTTAGTTGGGGTTGGGGCGAAAAACTTTGGTTTGCTTGCGACTTCTACTGAGTTTCTAGTCAACTTTAAACTTCGTACTCAAGGAATTAATAATAAAGGTACGATTCAGACTAATAAAGGCAAGGATACAATCCAAGGTAACGCCTCAGCCAATTTGTCAGTTGCTACTAATTCGGTAGCAGAGGCGATAGCCGTTGCTCAATCTGTTGATACAAGCGTCATTACCCAAGTTTTGGCATCTCTTGATATTGAGGCTAATGTTATTGGTATCAATAATTCTAAGGCGACTATTCAGACTGGCCTTGGAAGTGATGCTATAGATGGTCAAACGGAGGGGAGTGTTTCTGCTACGGCAACCGCTTCAGCTAATGCATCAGCCATTGTCGAAGCGATTGCTGGTGCCCCTATCTCTGATAAGTTAATCGCGTTTGCTAATGCTATTGCTACCAGTTTGACGACTGCTTCTATATCGGCCACTGGAATCAAAAATAGGAAAGGTTTGCTTGCAACTGGCAAAGGCAAAGATACGATTAGCGCTACTGCAAACACTCAATCTAGTACTTTTGCAGGTACGTCTAGTTCTGCTTTTTCTAGTGCACCTCCTGACAATCAAGCCTTAGCGTTGGCTGTTGCTGAGGCAGTTGCTGAAGCTTCTGATATTGCGATCGCAATCGATAATACAGGCGGAAAAATTACCACAGGGAATGGGGCTGATACGATTATTGCCACTGCGGAAGCGACTGGTAAAGCCTTTGGAATTATCAACACTGGTGGTGTGATTAGTACTGGACAAGGGGCTGATCAGATTATTGTTCAGGCTACAGGGGAAGAAGCCTATGGTCTTTATGGTGGAAGAGTAAGTTTGGGTGCAGGAAAAGATTCATTAACCGGTACCTTTGGTGGCGGTGTGGTTGTCAATGCAGGGAGAGGCAACGACTTTATTGATGGTAGTGCTGGTGATTTTGGGAACGCCACATTAAGAGGTGGAAGAGGTCAAGACACCCTTAGTCTTGCGAGTAGCCTTGCCGATTTTTCTGATATCAGTATTGGTGCAAATACTCAAGTTACATTCAATCTTGACGGTATGACACTCGTTACTACGGGATTTGAAGAATATATTTTAGCTGGCGAAACTTATACCCTCGCTGGGCTTGCAAGCAATCTACCATAATATTTCAAGCTAAATAGAGTAAGTGAGAACGCCAAAGATGTCGTTAGAAATGTCTTAGCCTCTTTTACTTATATTCTCTGCTAGTAATCTTTTAATCTATTTTGGATAATTGGGTTTCAGCGTAACTGCCTATTCCTTTCAGATGGAAATACGGCAGAGCTTCCATTGATACTGGCGATAACTTAGTCATTGAATATCCTAGGGTGCTATTATCAATGGCACCCTAAAATCTAGTTTTGGAGTTTGATGAATAACGCTTTCCAAAAATTCATATCAATCAAATAATGAGTTATTTGATTGATATGAATTTCTTAAACTGGTTACTAAATATAGATTTCAGGTGATGATGCTTTCAGTAATCCTGAGAGAACTATCTTCTAATTCTTAAGCCCAAGAAAACTGATATTTGGATAGATTGGTACATGGTATAACCATGAGTAATTTAGCCTTACGCATGTTTGATAGCTATGAACAATTCTTATAAAGAAGATATATACTAGTATTTTGCAAAAAAATAGAAAAAATTTCTTATTTAATATCTCTTACTGAATGATGAATATAGACTTTCACGGGATTTCAATTGAGATAGCTGAGGTGCTAGAAACACTCAGGCAAAATATGAGTCTAGTGGAGGTCTGCGAGCAAACTCTTAAACAAAAAATCATTCTTCAAACAGCTGATTCCCAAAATATTACTGTTACACCTGAGGAAATTCAAAATGAAGTAGATGAAATTCGCCGTAATAAGCATTTGGAGAAGGCATCTGATACAATGGCCTGGCTTAACGAGCAAATGGTTACTCCAGATGAGTGGGAAATTGCAATTCAGGGTCACTTGCTTACGAAAAAGTTGGCTACATATCTATTTGAAGAGAAAGTAGAATCTTACTTTGCTGAAAGGCGACTAAATTTTGATCGTTTTGTAATTTATCAAATTAGTGTTGACTGTCAAAAATTTGCTCAAGAATTATTTTATCAAATTGAAGAAGAAGAAATTAGTTTTTATGAAGCAGCTCATCTTTATGATCTTGATGAAAGAGCTCGCTCTCTTTGCGGTTATACAGGTGAGACAAACCGCTTAAGTTTCTCTCCAGGTATTGCTGCAGCTATTTTTCAAGATCCTTTACCAATAGGAGTTTTGCTAGGGCCAATTCAAACAGAAGAAGTGCATCATCTGGTAAGGATTGAAAAATATATACCTGCAGATTTAACACCCATTGTAAGGCAAGAAATTCTCGATAGCTTATTTGAAGAGTGGATTAGTAAAGAATTAAATTATATTATTAATATGCAACAATAAAAACATAATGAATCACATAATCTAAAATACTAGAGCATTAAATATTTTTATAATTCTAATTGTTGCTGAGCTAAGTAGAAATAAAGTCCTTGTTGTTGAATTAACTCTTCATGAGTGCCTTTCTCAACGAGAATCCCTTTATCTAGAACAATGATACAGTCAGCGTTGCGTACTGTTGAAAGTCGATGGGCAATAATAAAAGTTGTCCGTTCTCGTGCTAAACGCTTTAAATTTTCTTGAAATCTTCGTTCTGATTCAGTGTCAAGAGAGCTGGTTGCCTCATCGAAGATTAGTATAGGTGGCTTCTCAAGTAAAGCTCTGGCAATTGCAATTCTTTGTCTTTGTCCCCCCGAAAGATTAGTACCCCATTCACCTACTTTGGTACTATATCCGAGAGGAAAAGCCTGAATAAAAGCATGCGCTTCTGCAAGCTTAGCAGTGTCAATAGCTTGCTCTAGACTAAATTTGGGCTGGTGGAGTGTAATATTTTCTAGGATTGTTCCCGAGAATAAAAAACACTCTTGTGGTACTACTCCTAGTTGGGAGCGGAGCGATTTAAGTGATAAATGGTTGAGATCGTGTCCATCAATCCAAATTTGACCACTGGTCGGTTGGTATAGACCTTGAAGTAATTTGACTAAAGTACTTTTTCCTGAGCCACTACGTCCAACTATTGCCAAAGTTTGTCCTTTCTTGACTTCAAAAGAGATGTTTTGAAGAGCATTCCTCTCTTCTTCTGATTCGTAACGAAAACTGATATTATCAAATCGAATATTTCCTTCTATGTTTGGTAGAGCTGTAGAAGATTTTTGTGATTTCTCCTCAGGTTGGTAATCAAAGATATCATTTAACTTTTCGACGGAAATTAAAACTTCTTGCAATTCATCCCATAGCCCTACAAGTGTAATGAAAGGACTAATAACATGGCCTTTCATCATGCTAAAAGCAACATATTGACCTATGGTTAGTTGATCTTGGATGACTAAAGTAGCCCCGTACCAAAGTAAAGCTGTTCCACCAATCGTATTAATTAAGCCACTGAGCACTCCTAAGTGAATGGCAAGTTTTTGGCCTTTGAATTGTATATTGAGCTGATGGGTTAATTTATCTTCCCAACGCCAGCGGAATTCTTGTTCTACAGCGACAGATTTAACTGTGGATATACCCGATAGCATTTCGACTAACGTAGAGTTCTCATCTGCTGTAGCATTAAACTCTTCACGAGAAATCTTACGAAGTAAAGGTGTTGAAACCAAGGTGAGAACTACAATAGGAGGGATAATGGCTAATACTAAAACTGTGAGCTGCCAGTTGTAGTAAAGCATCAAACATAGATAGATAATTCCAGTCACTAAATCTAGCCAAGATAGCAATACCTGCCCGATTAGGAATTGTTGAATCTTTTCATTTTCCTGAACCCGCGTAATGATGTCGCCTACTCTGCGCGATTCAAAAAATTTAATCGGTAAATTGAGAGTATGCCTAATCAAGCCGCTAATCAATGTTAGATCTAGTCGATTAGCAAAGTAGTTTAGTAAATATGTACGAACGGCACTTAATCCCATCCCTGCAATGCCAAACAGCAGAGCTCCAACAATCATGACATTGAGTGTCGTTTGGCTTTTGCTGACTACAATCTGATCCAGTATTATTTGGGTGAATAGAGGTGAAATAATACCAAAAATCTGAATCAAAATTGAAGCAAGAATAATCTGTAGCCCTAAAGTGCGATAGGGCAATAGTAGATTGAAGAATCTAACTAAAGATCGCTTTTCCCCGGGGACTGTATATAGTTGCTCTGTAGGATCAAGGAGAAGCGCAAAACCTGTCCAACTCGCTACAAATTTTCGGCGTGATATCCGGTATTTGCCTTTAGCTGGATCAGCAACTAGAACCTGATCTCCTTTAATCCAGTAAACAACAATAAAGTGATCCCCTTCCCAATGTGCAATCCAAGGATTGGTTTGATCCACTAAACGATTTAAACTTGCCCGTACGGGGCGGGCATGGTAACCAAGGGATTCTGCAGTACTAGCTAAATTCTTTAAAGAAGTACCTGATCGCCATACACCAGTTATTTCTCTCAACCAGCTAATACTAAAACGCTTGCCCCAGTACTGGCTAATCATCGCCAAACAAGCAACCCCACAGTCCGAAGAACTTTGCTGCTCGATAAACGGATAAGCTTTCCATAAAGTTCGGCGAGGTTTTAGCGGTTTAGGAAAATCAACCTGTTGTGGATTATCTACATTCTCTGCAGCGGGGAATTGCTTTGTCTGATCCTTGATTTTCCTCGGTGGGGTGGAACGAACTAGATTTCGCTTCCAGGATTTAGTTCGGTCAGTGTTGTAAATTTTTTGAGGATTAGAATTTGAGTTTGTGGTGGGTGATTGATGACTTTCTTGAACTAGCAATGTCAGTTGAGGAGCGATGGCTGTGGCAGCTTCCCAATCTTCTTGAGGAAGTTGATATATGAGTAGCTCAGTTTTGCTAAAGCTATTGATTTCAGTCGTTTCTGGATAACCCCAAGTGAAGCCAGGATGGGAGCTTTGATCTTGGATTTGACCTTGCTGTAGCCAAAAACGACCCAGTTTGGCAGGGGCTAAATTGGCAACAGCTTTACCTGGGAGTATTTTCTTCTCAACCACATATGAACAAAATTGCTCTAATTTATGGGTAGGTAGCCTATTTAAGCTTGTAAGAGTTTTAAAGAAAATTAAGCACTGTCGAGCTTGAATAGTCTCAGCTAAATGGTGTTGTAATTTTGGCAACTTCGCTAGAAAAGGGTGTAGTACTTGAAAAGGAATCTTTGCGATCTTTACTTCACTAGCAGCAAAAGCTTGGTAAGGTAAACTAGCTTCGCGATAGTTAGAGTCGCCTCCAAAAAAACTACCCTCTTGCAATAATTGAATGGATAAATTTTGATGTTGTTCAGAGTCAGTGCTTACAAGCCTAATTCTTCCTTGAATTATAATATATAGGTCTTGGTAATCATTTTTGGCTGGAGTTGAGGCTTCGTGGATATTATGAATAATATCTCCAAGCTGCAGTTCAATTGCTTCAAATTTTTTGCATAACTCACTGATGACAGTATTTGAGTCTGAGATGTCACATATTGTAGATAAAAAGCTAGGTAGCTTAGGTAGCTTATCTGAGGCTTGAAAATGATGATTCTTGTCTGGGATACTTAAGTTATCCATCTTGGTTTTATTATTCAGTTTTATTTGTGCTAATGATTTTGTTTTTTGGTCATTTTGTCCCATAGAAAAAGATAGTTTTTCCCTAGCCAGTTATTGCTTTCTCCACCGGTCACTTGTGTTGATGTTTCTCGAACATCCTCTAAGTATTCAAGGTCTTGCAAGTATCTCGATGAGTTTGACTGGGATATTAGTGAACTAGGCTCAAATTCTGTACAGCTTGCTTTATCTTGAGGTATTTGATAACCCAGCATGCTTTCTTTTTTGATTAATCTGTTGTAAGTGCGATAAGGAATATAGTGTAGTGGGTTGTATCCCACAAAACGCAGCATTAAGACGCAGGCCCAGGAATATTTTCCCATTAGTATGGCTTCAATCACTTGATTGAATTGTTCATAAGTGATTTGCTTGTCAAAATCAGCGCCAGAGTGAGTTGATAAGTTATGGTTCATTTTTTAAATCTCATTAGTTGATAAATCGGCTTTGTAATTGAAATTTTATGATCCTACAGATACTTATTCCTAGAGAAGTAATTCAATTTTATGATGTATTTTTGATAGAGCATTGATTCTTTCATCTTGTTTTTCTGCTTAACCGATGGTTTTTTGAAGTGTATTTATTTTTTGTGAAAAGTAGATTTTGAGCTAATGAAAAAAGTTTTATTTTTGTGGTAGGTTGGAATGATTCGCTTTAATGGTTTTTACCTTGATTGATAGATTGGTTGTTTGTGTTTTATAGATTAAAACGAAATGTAATCGAGATCTATTCAGTATCAAGAGATGACCGAAAAATAAGATTTATCTTGTTCGTTATTATAGAGACTAAAAGATTTAAGCAATACTAATTTTTCGTATTGCCGTTCTTTAACTGTTTTATTGGATCTAATAAAACGTCTATAACACGACGCTGACGAATAATAATATTGGCTGTTGCTGATTGGCCAGGTCTGAATTTGATTTTCTTATTGTTGTCTACGATATGATTCCGCTCTAATTCAACTTCAACTTGATAAACATTTCCTAGGGTCTGATCAGATTTTGAGTCTGCCGAAATTGATGTTACCTTGCCTGGAATCACTCCGTAATCTTGATATGAATAGGCATCAAATTTGACTTTTGCAGGTTGATTTTTTTTGATAAATCCTGCTTCTTTATTCGGTAATACTGCAGAAATTACTAAAGGAGTGTTGTGAGGTGCAATTTCAGCTACGGTTTGACCTGAATTTACTACCTTACCTTTATTCTTTAAATTGAAGGATAAAACAATGCCATCAATTGGTGCTTTAAGAAGTTTTTGGTCTAGGGTAGCTTTGGCTTTGAGTATTAGATTTTTTGTTTCAGATACTCTAGTTTTATTCTGAGTAGTTTCTAGTTTGAGCTGATCAATTTTTTGGTATGCTTCTAGCTTTAATCGCGTTCTTTCTGCTTTATTCCGATTTAAATCTGCTTGTAGTTGCTCAACCCGTTGATAAGCCGAATATATCTCTCCTTGATCTTGTGTCATTTTTGCCGCGAGCGTTCGCATCGATTGCTCATTTTGAAAGATCTGCTGGCTGACACTAGTAATGTCTTGTAATTTACTTTCTGTTATCTGATTCTGAACTTGACTAAGGTTTTGATTTGCTTGGAAGACCAATTCACTAGAGATGGCACCTTGCTTTTCCAAAGATTTTAACTTCTTCACGCGACCTTGATTTGATTTGAGATCTAGCTCTAGTTGCTTAACTCGAGATTTTGATAAGTTTGACAAGAGCTTTAAGCGTTTATGCCTGGCATTGTACGCATTGAGTTCTTGCTTTTGCTGTATTAGTAACTGAAGCAAAGTTTCTGCCTTGTCTTCAGCTGATTTAATAGCAGACTCTTGACCTAAATTCTCTGATGTAGCAATTCGTTGATGAGTTTGAGCTTCTAAGTAGACTTTGTTGAGAAGAGATTGTTTTTGCTTCAGTTCTTGTTGGTAGTCAGATAGCATTTGTTCCAATCGTCTGACTTCTTTTTTATCTATAGAAGTATCTAGTTCAGCGATTATCTGTCCAGCGGTAACTATTTCTCCTTCTTTAACCGCAATTCGACTGACTTTACCTATTGCAATAGACTCAACCTTATATGTCTCACCTTTCGGAACTAGCTTCCCTTTTGCTGTACCTATATCTTCTATTTTTCCCAGCCAAGCCCATCCGAGAAAAGCCAGCAAAAATACCATGCCGCCCACAATGATTCGAAGAGGCATCTCTGCTGGAGGCTGGTCTAGTAGTGATTGTAGAGATGAAGACCAATCGATGATGTCATTGTTTTTGTATTCAAAATTGTGGATATTAGGCTGATTTAAGCTTGAGCTTTGATCGATTTTGTTACCTAATTCTTGATCAGAAATAGTCAAACCTTTGCCCCCAAAACCTTTTTTATGAAAAAATTGCTCTGCTGCCAAGCAGATATTTCATCAAAATGTACTTATTTTAGTCTGAAAATGATTTAAATCTATGAAAAATTTAACAGTTTCTTTTGATCTTTGTTGTTGGACATTTGTTCATAGAATAGCACTCAAAAAAATTTTAAAAACTGTAATTTAAGTAGAGTAAGTTAGAAGATTGCTGCTTCTAACTTACTCCTTAAGTGTTTGTTTAAAGACACATCGTGACTAAAGAAAAAAACCTTTATAGACTTTATTTTTTTATCACTAGTGTTTGAGAAATTGTTATCCGCTTTAGGATATAAATTGTTAGACAGCACTATCTGACAATCCTATATTTTTCCGTATAAGTCTCAGAAAATCTATAAGCACTGCCACGTTTAATGTTGAGGCTGATATCTCTATATTAGTTAGAGTTAATGCATGCTCTAGTACTCTCTAGATAATTTGTATGGATAATATCCTCTAAATGCTTAAATCTCATTCAAAAAATGCGAATGACTTATACCCAGTTTTTACAGGCATAGAATCTAGTTTTAGTTATTTATCAAGAGCTTTGATAACTCTTAGCCTCTTTATCACTATTTGAGTGAAAAGCTAAAAATTTGATTGTTTGAGTTTTGACTTGGGGAAGATTTTTTGGGGAGCAGTTGATTAGGGGGAATCTGTGGGCTTAAGAATATTCGAACTTAGAAAATTCTTGGTTCATGTATCAAGTAGACTAAAAAATTATTTCTAATCTGTCTGTTGTGAGCCCATAGATGAATCATATCTAGCTAGGATTGATATTTTTTTTGCTTTACCAAACACATTTTGAATTTACCTTTTGTTTGAGTAATTGAATAGTTTCTCTTTACAAAAGTTATCTAGGTAATTTTATGTTTTATTGATGTCGTATATGTCTTTATTACTTTAAATGACTATAGATTATTATTCCTTTTTCAGTGCATATTAAAAGTTTTTATTACTTTCGTACTGCAAAATAGAGATTTTGTAAAATAAAATTAATTATGTACAGTAACTTATTCTATCTTAAGTGCTTAGATCCTATAGATAGCAAGAACTTTAGAGGAATTAAAAGATTTTATACTAGTTATATATTGGAGGTTAGAGTCATTATCTAAAAATGATTTTATATATGAGGTAAGTTCTGATCTGAATCTGATGCTTCTTTAGACAGAGTGTGAAAATGTAATGCTTAAGGTAATTACAAGAATAATGTGATATGAGATGATTCGATTGATCAGATTAGGTTGATCGTTGATTTTTGAGTGAAACTATAATTTGAAAGAGAAATAAATCTCAATGGTAAATTTTGTTGATACTATCTAGCTCATGCTTGGTTTCTTTGTTGGTGATGGATGAGTTGTGTACTTCATGAAGTCGATAGGGAGATACTGTTGACGGCTGATTAATCATTGCTATCTAAATATCTAAAATTTTATGAAGCCTATTTCAATAAGGCTTCTATATAAAATATAAATCTTTAATCTTGGCAATGTTTAATGCTTGAATTTAAGAGAAAAATAGCTTGAATTTGATTTATATATAGTCTTGTTTATGGGTTTATTGAGTCTTGCTTTTTATTTTTTTGTGATACTTAAAGGTCAATTAGAAACTAAGAATAGACTTTGTAGGTATCTATAAAGTCCGAGTTATTTCATTGATTAAAAATAATAATATTCTTGGCTTGAGAAAACTTTATTGGAAAACTATGTGATCACTGCTCTGTTTGTATTTTAGGATTTAATACCTGTTCTATAAAATGAGTAATGATTGATATGAAATTGTTCCGATTTTCCCAAGGTACACGATGTCCAGAATTGAGAATTATGCGATGAGTGATTGATGGACAATGATGAGCTAGCTTTTGCCCGATTTGGCAATATTTCTCGTCTTCTACTCCTGATATATACAAAACAGGAATGTTTAAATTTTGTAAGTTAGAGAGAAGATTGAATTGATGTCCTTTGGAGAAATTCTGAAATGCTTTTGAGATTTTGAGCCGAGAATAGTCTTTTTCTAAGGCTGAATAGGAGGGCTGGCGTCCACAGAATACGGGTAGCGAATTCCACTCCTGTATTAGGTTGTCCCAATTATCATGCAGCAATTGGATGCTCCATACGTTATCTTTTTTGAGACAGTTTCTGCGATCGCACTCCGATGTCAACCCCGAATCGGCACTAATAATGATGGCTCCTTGCCATAATTCAGGTTGGTGTAGCAGGGCATGAAACGCTAAACGTCCCCCCAGGGAATATCCCAGCAAAATACGAGACTTAAAGGCATGGGGGTGAACACGTTGACAAAATAATGCGGCCCATTCCTTTAAAGACTCTCCGGGACTGGCCCATAGATCTTCTAAGAAAATGGATAGGTTGAGTTCTGGGCTAACTGCTTGATGCAGTTGTGTTGTGATTGGTTGCCATACTTTAGGGGTTTGGAGATTGCCATGAATCATCCATAACCCAACTTCAGACGGCACAATAGATTTTGGTGACATGATGCTCAGTATATGATTTCCCTAAGCCAAAAGAGGGGGCTGTTTCCTAACACGGGATATGGCTGGCTCTGCTAAAGATGTTCGATTAAATGTCTACACTGCACCTGTTTGGAATTCGCCATCATGGACCGGGCTCAGCCCGGAGTTTGCGACAGAGCTTAGAAAGCCTAGAGCCTGATTTGATTTTGGTGGAGGGGCCACCGGATGCTGCGGGCGTAATTGACCAGATAGTGAGTCCAGACATGAGTCCGCCTGTCGCGATTTTGATCTATTCACCGGAGCAACCTCAGCAAGCCGTTTATTACCCTTTTGCGGTCTTTTCACCCGAATGGCAGGCGTTAGACTATGGCCTACAACAGCAGGTCCCGGTGCAGTGGATGGACTTACCCCAGACCCACCAGCTTGCTTTGCGACAGCAGCTTGATCAACAGTTTGAACCCCCCGAAGCAGATAGTGATGCTGAGAATTTATCACCTGAGTCTGCTCTACCGGAGATTCGGCATGATCCGCTCTTTTGGTTAGCCCAAGCTGCTGGATTCAATGATAGTGAACGCTGGTGGGAGCGAATGGTGGAACAGCGATCTGAAACCACCGATTTGTTCCCCGCCATTGTGGAAGCGATGACAGCCCTGCGATTAGAGATGGAAAAAGACCATCCGCCGGATCTCAATAACAATCGGGATTACCGAGAAGCCTTGCGAGAAGCCTATATGCGGCAAACGATCCGCAAAGCTAAAAAAGCAGGGCATGAAAAAATTGCGATTATTTGTGGGGCTTGGCATACGCCTGCTTTGGCAGAACCTTTCCCACCGGCTAAGCAGGATACGGCTTTACTGAAAGGCTTACCTAAACTGAAGGTGACCTCCACCTGGATTCCCTGGACCTATGAACGGCTGGCAGATCGCAGTGGCTATGGCGCTGGGATTGCTGCTCCCGGCTGGTATCACCATTTATGGACTGCATCGGATCAACCCACGATTTATTGGTTGACCCATGTGGCTCGACTGTTGCGTCAGGCCGATGTGGATGCCTCCTCGGCTAGCGTGATTGAGGCGGTGCGGTTGGCCAATTCTTTAGCGGCGCTGCGAGATTGCCCCACACCTGGTTTGCCGGAACTGAATGAAGCGGCCCAGACGGTCCTCTGCTTTGGAGATGACCTGCCGTTGCGGCTTATTCATGAACGATTGATTATCAGCGATCGCATGGGGCAAGTCCCGGACGATACGCCGATGGTGCCCTTACAGGTGGATTTGCAGCGTTGGCAGAAAAAGCTGCGCCTCAAACCTCAGGTGACGTCCAAGGAATTGGCTCTGGATTTGCGAAAGCCGAATGATTTGTTGCGATCGCAACTTTTGCATCGTCTCAATTTACTGGGAATTCCTTGGGGCCGCCCTACCTTTAGTCGCGGTAAAGGCACCTTCAAAGAAGCGTGGATGCTAGAGTGGCAGCCTGAGTTTGAGATTGCCTTAATTGAAGCAGGTCAATGGGGAAATACGATTGAAGTTGCAACGACAGCCTATGCCTGTGATGTGGCTGAAAAGGCTCCCAATTTACCGAAATTGACTGAGCTGTTAGACCAAGTGCTATTGGCGGCTCTTCCCGAAGCGATTGCCCAACTGATGCTCTGCTTGCAGGCTGAAGCTGCAGTCGCCAGCGATGTGGTGCATCTGATGTCGGCCTTACCGTCTTTGGCCCAAATCCTGCGGTATCGCGATGTCCGCCAAACGGATACGGATGTTGTGGCCCATGTGGTGGATGGCTTAGTCACTCGCATCTGTATTGGTTTACCGGGGGCTTGTGCGTCCCTGGATGATGACGCGGCAGCCATGATGGATCAGCAAATTATGCAAACCCACAGCGCGATTAATTTGCTGCAAAATCAGGACCACCAGCAGATGTGGTGGATGGTGGTACAACAACTGGCCCATCGAGAGAGTTTGCATGGATTGCTGGGCGGTCGCTGTTGTCGGTTACTGCTGGATGGGGGACAGTTCGAACCTGCAAGAGCGGCCCAACGGTTGGGGTTAGCGTTATCCTTGGCGACGGAACCGACTCAAGCAGCAGCCTGGATTGAAGGCTTTCTCAAGGGCAGTGGCCTGTTGTTACTCCACAATCAGGAGATTTGGCAGGTGCTGGATCAGTGGGTTTGTGAATTGGCACCGGATACTTTTGTAACGCTGTTACCGTTGCTGCGGCGGACGTTCTCGACGTTTCCGGCAGCAGAACGGCGACAAATGGGAGAACGAGTGACGCAAGGAAGTGTGGGGACTGGATTGCAGGGTTGGGAATCGGAGGTATTGGATTGCGATCGCGCTGAAAAAGTCTTACCTCTGGTGGCCCAACTCCTCGGACTGTCTGCACCCAATTTATAAGCACTGCGATGGGCTACGAGTGTTGGATAGCTTGTTGTGCCTGTTCTCGTTTGTCCACAATATCTTGTCTATTGGAATCATCCACTAAAACATGGTTATAGGCTGAGATGGCAGCCTCATAGTGCTTGAACTGGAACAGCAGATCTCCATATTGACTCCAAGATTGGTCATCATCTGGATCAAATGGAACCAGGTGCGGATAAGCCTGAATGAAGGTTGCATGACAATCTTCTACCAAAGAAAGCCTCAACACTTCGAGATTGAGGTCTCTGGAAATCCATAGGTTTGTGTGTAACTCTAATCGCAAATCATCGATGTAATCTTGCAGTGTAGGCTTGACCTGCCGAAAAGACGGAACATCATCAAAATTGCCATACACATTCACACTCCCAGAACTCAAAAGAATAAGGTAGACCACAAACCATCGTTTATTCTCTGGGTGAGTTTGACTACGCCGCTCCCTGAATTCACGAATCAGCGGTTCCAATGCCTCAGCATGTTTGATCATCCTTTGACTACACCCACGATGCATTTCAAAACAAGATCCTGCAATTTGTATTTCAAAATCGCTGAGTGAAGATTCTGTGGGGAAGTATGGTGACATAACATCAGCGATCTGGTGCATAAGATCTTCTTCCCATGGAGCAACTTTTTCACGCTGCTGGATATGTTTTTGATCCAGCCAATCCCAGATGTCGGGGTGATTTTTACTTGGATCAAAGAGGAGTTCTTCACGAGTTCTAGGTATGATTTGCACAACCTCGTGTAGCCATATATCGACTTCATCAATCCAGCCGTTATTCGGATCAGTCTCAAAGTCAGACCGACAACAATAATCCCAAAAAGTATCCTGTATCAGTCTTTCTAAAAACTCTTCCAGTGAGTTGGCAAGAACTAAGCCTCCGCTTTCATGAATGATTACGATAGGTGCATTGTCAGGAGAACAATCTTCATAAAACCAATATCCAACCCTATCTCCTACGCTGCTAAGCATAAAAATACCGAAATGGTTAGCTAGGTCGTTGCCGTTCTTGATGTAATAGTCATCAAAGAATACTCCTTTTAAGAGTGGCTCTTCATCACAGTGGTAGTAGCGATATTTTTGGTGGAGAAGCGTCAACAACTCTATCAGCCGCTCGGGCAAGGCGATTGAGCGGGGAAAATGTTGCCGAATACTTGGTAAATCAATAAATCTATCGTTTTCCATCACGAAAGTGCCATTGGTTGAACTGAAGAAATTGCCGTTACCAAAGCTGCTGTTAATGCGTCTGATAAGCTGATTATTCCCCGCAATCCAGTCTTATACCAACAGGTATTTACTCCCATCCCAGCATAAGATTGGGTATTCAGATTCTTGATAAATAAGAATTTCAATGATATTTAGATGCACGATCTTATGGCGGGAAGGGAGTAATGCGATGGGATCTCTAGCTTCTCTAACTCCCTGAAGCACCACCACTAGAAACTTGTTCTCAAACATTGCTATGAGAATTTTGTATCCCTGCAACCCGCTAGAGTCTCAAGAACCCGATCAACCGTTTACGGACGAATTTGTGGCAGTTCAGCAATTGGGAATCCCCGTTTCCTTGTTTGCTTACGATGATTTGAGTTTTGGCGATTTTAAGCCTCGGCCCCGTATTGAGTCCGGTGAAGCGATTTTATATCGTGGCTGGATGTTTAATCTCACTGCTTATCAAGCCTTGACCGATTTTATCGGCAAGAGAGGAGGGATTCCAGTAACCTCAGCCGCAGATTATGCCCATTGTCACCATCTCAATCAGTGGTATTCCGCCTGTGCTGATCTGACCCCAGAAACGGTATTTCTGGAAAAAGGCTCCAACTATCTGGAACAAATCTCTCATTTGAATTGGGACGCTTACTTTATCAAAGACTTTGTGAAATCCAACACCGATGCCCAAGGGTCCATTGCCAATACCCCAGAGCAAGCGGTCAATATTATCGAGCGGATTGAACAATATCGGGGAGAGATTGAAGGGGGTGTTGCTGTGCGTAGAGTAGAGCAGTTTCAGTCTCAATCAGAACAGAGATATTTCGTGGTCAATGGCACTGCGTATTCGCCCACTTCTAAAGTGCCTGCCATTGTTGAAACTGTAACTCAACGAATAGATGCTCCTTTCTACTCCGTTGATGTCGCCCAAACTTTAGAAGGCCAAGAGCGGATCGTAGAGTTAGGAGATGGCCAAGTCTCAGAACGCAAAATGTGGCCCCTCGACCGATTTGTCAAAATGCTTGCTCACATGGGCTAGCGCAGCACTAGAGCTTGCTTTTTTGTCCTTGCTTGAGCGATTATCTGCTATTGCCTGCCCTAAAACTCAAACCCATGACTGACTCCTCACTGCGCCTGCTGTCTGCTTTTACAACTGATCCAAAAGGGGGGAACCCTGCCGGAGTGTGGATTGGCGATACCCTGCCAACCCCGGAAACCATGCAGCGAATCGCGGCTGAAGTGGGCTTTTCTGAGACAGCCTTTGTGGTGCCAAAAACTGGATTTGCGCGAACGGTCCGTTACTACAGTCCAGAAGTAGAAGTACCCTTTTGTGGACATGCCACCGTTGCAACTGGAGTGGTCCTTGGTGAATTGAGTGGTGAGGGAACGTATCAATTAGCAACGACCGTAGGAGAAGTCCCTGTGGCTGTCAGTGTCCAAGAGGGGCAATGGCAAGCTTCTTTGACATCTGTAGAACCCACCCATACCCTAGCCTCGGATGCATTAGTGGCTGACATCTTGTCTGCTTTGGGTTGGCAATTGGATGAGCTGGATCTATCTATCCCACCGGCTCGGGCTTATGCTGGGGCATGGCATTTGGTATTGGCCGTTTCCCAAGCAGAGCGGCTGGCTCATTTAGACTACGATTTTGACCGGCTCAAAGTACTGATGCAGCAGGATGGCCTGTTAACGCTACAGTTAATCTGGCGAGAGAGCCCTCGCATTTTTCATTCCCGTAATCCCTTCCCCGTTGGCGGTGTGGTGGAAGACCCGGCAACGGGGGCAGCGGCGGCAGCTTTAGGAGGGTATCTGCGGGATGCCCAGTTAATCTCTGTCCCCCATCAGTTTGTGATTCGCCAAGGAGAAGCGATGGGGCGACCTAGTCGGCTGGTGGTGGATATTCCTGCTAGCGGTGGAATTGAGGTGAGCGGGATGGCAGTACGCCTCTAAGTTCTGACTTTTCCTGCTAAGTCTTCCAGTGCTTAGTGGGTGGTATTTGTAGCCCTTAGTCTCAGCCTTGGTTAAAGTAAGTGCAGTGATACCCAGGGAGCATCTAATGAGTCCAGAGCGTTATGAGCAAAATTTTGGAACCTGTGAGTTGGGTGATCAACGATTGAATCACCGTGCATTCAGTATCGGTCGTTCTCTGAGCGAGAAATTTGGTCAAGCCCTATGACCGTATTTGAGACTGGGAAAGCCCTCAAACGGTCTTACGAGTTTTCGCAAATGTGAAAACCAGCTTCGCTAAGATTATTTCTCCTCATTGTTCTATGACCGCTTGTAGCGTATCGTCGCAAGAGATGACCTTGAGTGTTGGCGACACCACCTTCCTCGACTATGAAGGTATCAAGCAGAAGCGCCAAGGCTATGGTCCCCAAGGCAGAGGGGGGAATGGATTATTACTCCATAGTGCCTTAGCCGTTGACCCTGAGCAGGGCCAACCCTTGGGTTTGTTATGGCAAAAAGTGTGGAATCGTCAGCATCGCCCCAAGCCCCCGAAGAATGAAACGTCCCGACAAAAGAAGAAACGTCAGACCAAAGCGCGTAAAACTGCTCGGGAGCGTCTATTTGAGGAAAAAGAATCCTATCGTTGGGTGGAAGCACTGCACGCAGTGGAGAAAGCTGTGGGTCCTTCAACTCGTATCATTCATGTCTTTGACCGAGAAGGAGACATTGCTGAAGTCTTTGAACGACTCAATACCCTAGACAATACGGGACTCGTGGTTAGAGCCTCTCATAATCGTTGTCTAGAACACGATCCTAATCGCCTGTGGGAAAAGCTGGAAGCCCAGAGTGTTCAGTTCGAGTATGAGATTGACTTACCTAAAACGAAAGGCCGGAGTGCGCGCACGGCTAAGTTAGCTGTGAGATGTTGTCTTGTTGAACTTCAAAGACCAGCCCGACTAGCTGCCAGTCAACCCCTTCAGATTTACGCTGTCTATGCAACAGAAGTAGCCCCACCTGAAGGGGAAGAACCAGTGTCATGGATGTTGCTCACTAGTGAAGTCGTGACAACAGTAGAAATGGCCCAAACCATTTTGCGTTGGTACACCTACCGTTGGCGAGTTGAGGAGTATCACAAAGTTCTAAAATCGGGCACTCAGGTGGAGCGATATCGGTTGGCATCTGAGGGAATGAAAACCTTATTGGGATTCCTGTGTGTCACTGCTGTAGAGCTGTTGCGTGTGACTTATTTAGAACGAACACAACCTCAATTACCTGCACAAGATGTCCTCACGCCTTTACAGATCAAAGTTCTCATTGCCAAGACCCCGAAGGTACCTAAAACATTAACGGTGGCATGGGCTGTTCAAGCAGTTGCACGACTCGGGGGATATCTGGAGCATCGTCGAAACACACCGATTGGAATTCAAGTCCTGTGGAAAGGGTGGGCGAAGCTCAATGACCTGATTGAAGGCTGGCTGTTAGCTACCCAGGAGACTTAGCAGGAAAAGTCAGCTCTAAGTTAGCTTCGCGTCAGAAGAAGGAGTCGCTTCACCAAAAGCAGAATATCAACACAGGTAAGGACGGCTGGGTGGAGCATCCTCGCTTTATAAAGCTTGGATAGCCTGAGCTACCTGTTCTCGCAACCATTGATGTTGAGAACTATGGGTATGACGCTGATGCCAAACCATCGAGACCGTAAATCCTGTGATATCCATCGGAGGTGGCAACAATTTTAACCCCATGGCCTTGGCACATTGTTCCGCCATTCGTTTTGGCAATAGCGCCACACAATCTGTTCGAGCCAGCAAAAACGGCACTGACATAAAATGGGGCGTAGACCAAATCACCGACCGGGCCTGCTGTTGTTCTGCCAAGCGGCGATCCACAATTCCCAGAAAATCATCCCGAAGCGAGACCAGAATGTGAGATCTGGCGACATAATCAGTCAATGACATCTCCGTCAGCGGATTTTCACTACGCACTACACACACAAATTCTTCTTCGTAGAGCGCTTGTTGGTCATGCCAAGGCTTGCGATCTAATTCAGCACCGATAAACAGATCTATCCTATTGGCATCCAATGCCGCTAATACCTCATCTTTCTTGGTGCTGCATATCCTAATCTGCACTTGGGGGGCATCAACCATTAGCTTAGAGAGCACTTGTCCACCGATGGTTGCTTCTACATAGTCATTCGTCGCCATGCGAAAATCTACCTTCGTCGTGGCTGGATCAAAGGTTTCTTTCACTAGCAGGGTTGCTTGAATATCGGTCAATACCTGCCGCACTTGCCCACTGATTTCACGGGCATAGGGAGTCACTTCCATTTGGCGTTGCGAAACCCGAATCAAGATCGGATCGTTCAAGACCTTGCGGAGCCGTTTTAGGGCATGGCTCATGGCCGATTGACTCATATGTAGCCGCTCAGCTGCCTGAGTCACACTCGCTTCAGCGATCAGAATATCTAAAACCAGCAGTAGATTCAGATCTAGTTGGCGCAGATTGGCATAGTCAAGGGTCATGGGGTTGCTCCTTGGTATGTATGCAATCGATGGCAGCTATGCATAGTATTCGTTTGACTAATCTATTTTTCCTTTTTAGTCTACCGATAGAGCGTTAGCAATGCTCTATCTAAAACTTTGAGGTAAAACGATGACTCGTGTTGTTCGTATTCATGAATTTGGGGGTCCTGAAGGTCTCAAAATTGACAACCTTGCGTTACCTGCACCAGGTTCTGGCGAAGTCCGTATTGCAATACGGGCGATTGGTCTCAATCGTGCCGATGGCCTCCTCCGCCAAAATCAATATATTGAAACGCCGGAGCTGCCATCCAAGTTGGGCTATGACGTTGCCGGTACGGTGGAGGCAGTAGGACCTGATGTGGATAACGTTGTGGTGGGCGATCGCATTCTCACCATCCCAACCTTTTCCCAGGCCGACTATGGGGTCTATGGTGAAGCCGCAATTGTCCCCGCCAATGCCCTCTGGCCCTGGCCCGATACTCTTTCCGCAGAGCAGGCCGCTTGCGTTGGTGTCCAGTACACTACCGTCTACTTTGCCCTGCAAAGGGTCGGTCATTTACAGGTCGGTGATACCGTTTTACTCACTGCAGCTACGGGCGGTGTTGGTTTTGCCGCTATTGCTGTAGCCAAACAAATGGGGGCGACGGTCATCGCTACCACCCGCAAGCGGGCCAAAGCCGATGCCCTTCACCAAGCTGGAGCAGATCATGTGGTGGTCACTAGTGAAGAAGACCTGGCAGAGCGGGTTCAGGTGATTACTGATGGACAGGGAGTCAAGGTGATTTTTGATGCGATCGCAGGCCGTACCATTCCCACCCTCCTCGACTGCCTAGCCATGGGAGGCTGCTGTATTTTGTATGGTCTCCTGGATTCAACGGAACCCACCTTACCCGTGATGCCATTTCTGTTAAAAAACATCAGTCTGCATGGGTATACCGTGTTCGCCTATACGGGGTATCCCAATTTTGGTCTTCCTCAACAAACAGAAGCGGTCGTAGCAGCCCGTGAATTTCTCCTTCCCCGTCTAGCAGATGGCCGTTTGCAGCCGATGGTCAGTGAAACCTTCCCATTTGAAGAAGTCATTGCTGCCCACCATGCTTTAGAGTCCAACCAGCAAACTGGCAAAATTGTGTTGAAAGTTCATTAGCGATAGAGCACTGGAGGCAAGGTTTGGGTCACCTGATGCAGAACCTCAGCATATCGCTCACAACCCCTGGGGCATATTGCTCCGTCCCCCAGGCCTAGGTCGCATCTGAGAGATCGGGCAGTTTTCTCTCTAGAACATCATCAATGGCCTGGGCAAATGGGTGAGCATTGAGAGGAGCCACCTTAAATCCATTGCAACTGTCTTGCACCATATCTCGCAGCCCCTCTAAATTAGAAGCAACCACAGAGGTTCTGGCTTTATTGGCCTCCAAGATCACCACGTCAAAGCCTTCCATATCTCTTTCAAAACCACATTAGAACCGATCGGCGTTACCCTCTAAAAAGTGTATGGGTCGCTTTCAAGAGAGGAGTTTTGTTCTAATGCCCCTGAATCGTATTGAACCCGGTCCGGGTCAAGAATCTGTTTGGGATTATCCTCGTCCTCCTCGTTTAGAAGACTCTTCTAAACATCTGCAGATCATTATTAATGGGGTTACCTTAGCTGATACCCACCAGGCCAAGCGAGTCCTAGAGACCAGTCATCCGCCGGTCTACTATATTCCGCCCACTGATATTCAAATGGAATATTTACAGCTAACGCGGCGATCGACGTTTTGTGAGTGGAAAGGATCTGCAGGATATTACACGGTAACCGTGTGCGATCGCATCGAAGAAAACGTAGGTTGGTTTTACGCCAATCCCACCCCTCGCTTCGCTGATCTCAAAGATTACGTCGCCTTCTATCCTAGCCGCATGGACGTTTGCACCCTCGATGGAGAAGTGGTCCAGGCCCAGTCTGGTGATTTTTACGGTGGTTGGATTACACCCGATATTGTTGGCCCCTTTAAAGGCGGTGCCGGAACTTGGGGATGGTAAATATGCAGAGGATTCCCCAAACAACTTGAGGCGTTCTCGCAATATCTATCTACTGCACCGCAACTTCATAGACTGCTTGAACGGCAGCCATCGGCTTTAAAGACTCACTATAATCCCATTGCACATGGGTATAAGCTTCAGCCGGTGCAGGCTCCATCTTGACCGTTCCATCCGGCTGAGTCACCTCCAGCATGGGTTGTTCAGCATAAGTCTGACCATCATCAATACTGTAAGTAAGCGTGGCACCGTTGGCCCGAGCAGAATCCAATACGTAAGCTGTTTTGTTGGGAATGGGTTGGTTGATTTTTAGCTCCGAAGCGGATTTATCCCCAGCATTCTCACTTAGCAAGGTATAGCGCAAGACATCACCCGGACGGACAGTGACATTACCCTCTACAGCTTCCCAGACGATTTCTTGCTCCCCTTCTGCGTTGGTAGAAATGACTTGTTTCTCTGCAGATAGTGCTAGTTTTACCTCTGGCTGTAATATTTTTTGCACCAGCTCTGCGCCAGCCTTTTGCAAATTAGCAAAGACCGGAGTGCCGCTGGCAAAAGGAACAGCTACAGCAACCGCTAAAATACCCAGACCAATTGATAAGCGACGTTTCATTATTTGAAGACCTTTGAAATGCAACAGTAGAGGGATTGAGAAGGATTGAACCCCAAAAACAGATGATCTGTTGATAGGGTTCCCTCCTAACCCCCATTACTTAATACGACGACGGAAGAAGAACTGACCCCGCTGACCTGGATCAACTTGTCCGACCTCATTCTCATATTTCTGGATTTTGGTATCATCCACCGGATCTGATGTGGTCAAAGGATTGGGATCATCACTGTTCGTGAAGTATCTCACGGTCCCTTGATCTGCGCTCGTATTTTGCTGATGGTTAGAGAAGCCCGCCCAGTTATTGGTTGTGCCTCCCACAATCGCAGTGCCATCTTCTACTAAGGTCAAGTCAGGAATTGTCAAACCGATGTTGCCATTCCCCACGACAGGAGTAGAAATATTCTCGTAAGTAACCCGGTACTCCAGCTGATAATCCAGCTGGATATTAACACTATCTAAAATAGTCTGATCAGAGGTCCAGGCCTGAATGACCTCCCCATTGGCGTCCAGTACTTGGACTTCTTTGATGACTTGTAAAAAGCCAGTATACAGACGATCAATCGTCACATTATTGGTAGTTTCTCCCGTAAAACCCGGATTATTGACTGGATCATCATCCGCAAAAGCCACGATGGGAATGGGAATCTCATCATTTAGCCCCACCCCATCCGGTAGATCCACCGTCACCGAATAGTTAATGGCCCTTCCTCCGGGTAAATTACCAGCATTGACATGCTTAGGCGTACCATCAGCAACACCCCCCGTCGTACTAGCAAACAACTCAAAGGTATTGGTGGTACTATCCCATCGATAGGTTGCGGTTAGCTCATCACCATTCCCAGGGTTACCATCCGGATCATAAGCAATAGTGACAACCGTACCGTTGGGGATATCAGCATCTGTTCCATATTGCCCCGTCAATGTACTCTCATCAGCTCCTTCAGCCTGAGTCGGTGAAATCGGCTGAATCGTGACATCAGCGATAAACCCGGTGCTTGCTGGATTTTGAACGGAATTGGTGAAGGTAGATGGAGCCGGGTCAAAGGTATCAGTAGGACCTAGATTTGGCGGGATATCAGTCGATCGATTCGTAAAATCATCATCGTCATCAGAGGGCCCTCCTGCTCCAGGCACACCATCGGGACCATTGAGAATATCATCACTAGCTGCCACTTCTCCTAAGCGGATCACATTGGCTTCACCATTAGGACCCGTTCCATTGTTGCCGTTGCCTGCATCCGTACCTTGCGTGACTGGATTTGCAACCCCTGTATCGGTTGTCGGGTTATAGTTACTTCCAGTTGGGCTGGGAGGCGTTTGATTGTCATTAAAGTTATTGGGGTGAGAATCACCCGATTCATCATAAATAACTTGGTTAGACGGATCACCAAACGTTTCTCCAAACACCTGGGCTAAGTTGTTCACCTGTCCACCTAGGGGTGGCAAGCCAGATGTAATCACGGTAAAGCGAAATGGCGTTACGGTTGTCCCTCTACCTAGAACAGGCCCACCCACAAAAACAAACCCAAGCCGTGTCACTGAAGTCAGAGGCGGTGGCGTTGTGACCCAAGCTGCAGCTGTTGCTGGTGTACTGGTTGGTGTAGTGGTATAAACAGCTTGCCAATTGGCTGGAATGTTATCAATCGAAGACAGCTTTGTCCCCACAGGGATAGCATCAGAGACAAGAATTTGGGGAGTCGATGTGCCGTTCAAATTAATTGGCGTTCCCTCTAAATTAGTAGGAACAAAAGCAGCATTCGGTGAGGTATTCTCAACGGTTAGCTCTAAATCATAGGTAATTAAGTCATCGTTAGCTGCCGGAGTCGGTCCTGGGTTTAGATTGGATGCTGTCTTGGCTATCGTTGCCAAAGCAATCGGTCTGAGGGAGCTACCAAAAGGAATGCTATTTGTAGCACTGGCTTCCCGTTCACCATTTTCCGGTGCACCATTACTTGGATTAGCATCAATGGTACGAAGGTCATTTGAGCGAGCACCATCTGCATTATCAGGTTGGTTTTGAGTACTGGCACTATTGTTATTGGGACCTGTATTACCTAGTGTGACTCCGACATCGGCACCAGCGGGTATATTCGAGGCTGGAGTCCCTGTCACACGAATCTTTAAGACCTGATCAGGATCTAGATCTGCTAATCCAGTTATCGACAGTGCACTCAGGTTAGAACCACCTGCAGGTACCGTCGCTAGTACTGTACCTGCTGCATTTACAATCTGAACCGTACTGGGTACAAAATTCTCAGCATTCAGATTATTTGTACCAGGGATAAATAAGTCAGTCGGCGCATTACCAATATTGGTGACATCGAAGGTAAAGGTTAAAGTATCCCCAGCATCAACGGATCCACCATTTACATCAGCAAATCCAGAAGGTACAGCCGATAAACCTGCAACTTCAGCAACAGTGACTGTAATCGTATTGGATGTTGTATCAATGGTCGTTGGGGATGAAGGATCATCCTTATAGGTGCCAGTGGCGGTATTGGTGATCTGTTCCCCTGCGGCGGTTCCTAAAGCAAAGGCAGGGAAAAGGGGCTGAAGAAGACTACTGGCCAAAATGGCAGCAATGGCGAGAGGGCCAACTTTACGTGGAGAAGTATAGGACTGAGTTCTATCGTCATTCATGTCGTCTTGGAGTTCTTGGTAATGGGGAACACAGAAAATCAGGATCTGCAGCAAGGAATCACAATTCACTCGCAATCAAACAATATTGATCACTTCAAGTTCAAGCTGGACCCTTTCACTTGAGTTGTAGAGTGCCGTTTTTCCCCATTTCATAACGAAATTAGAAAGTCAGCTTACTCTCCCCGGTCTATTAGGATTCAGGGACAATATAGTTTTGCAAAGTCAGTGCTAATGATGCACATGAGTTGTCAGATCTACACAGATCTAGGGTTCCCATCGATAAAACTTAAAATGACATCTCAATCCAGACCCCTCATTGATTTAGATGTAGTTAGCTTTTTCTAGTTATTCAAGAAGGTAATAATAATATGGTTTTATCTTGAGTATTTCTCAATGTTTCGGCTCAATCAAAATGAATTTAAATTTTGTCTAGTTAATATAGATAATCTTCGATTGTATTAAAATAAATAACCGCGTTAAATGAGTATAAAATCTAGAAAGTTAATCTCAGGCAATTGCCTTGTCTAGTGAATTTCTATAGAGGAATTAGTTTGCTTATCTCTCTTGTAGATACTACTAATAAAGTAATGTTACTTAAGCCAGAAGAATCAGCCGCTTCTCCACCCAATTCCGACGTAGTCTGCATTATAATAGATCTCTTAAAATATTATGGTGACTGAGTTATAAGGTTATGGCATAAATTAAATCAGTTGCTAATCTCACCATAAAAACACCAGAAAATATATGATGTACGGTATAGATTAACTTACATTATGGCCAATATAAATCATCTAGTTTTCTGGTTGATTTATATGGGTAATTTGAATTTGATAAATACTCCCTGCTTACAGAACTCTCGATTAAAAATGATTGAAATCTTGAATCTCTATATGAAGTACAAATCTTTTGAATAAATGAGGTATTCAATCTGCCCTATAAGGAAAGAGGCTGTCAATATATTGACTTGGGCAAATGCTGAGGCAGAGTTAGAGGATTGTGTGGATTATGTCCAGGGTAACCATTCCTTCTACTCAATAAAGAAATTGCAGACTTTTCTTGATAACAAGTGAAGTATTGAAGAAAACTTATTCTTCAGAACTCGCAAACTGAGCAAAGAGTTGAGCTCCTGTCATGTCATGGGTTTTATTAGCAAAGCTGTAGAAGTCAGGTTTCTCCTCAATAAAAACTTGATGATCAAACAGAAATTCTTCGCTGTTAGTAAACAGCCCCACAGGGATAA
The DNA here is from genome assembly GCF_018336915.1 of Acaryochloris marina S15. Lineage (GTDB taxonomy): Bacteria > Cyanobacteriota > Cyanobacteriia > Thermosynechococcales > Thermosynechococcaceae > Acaryochloris > Acaryochloris marina_A. The sequence goes on from NZ_CP064923.1 coordinate 773,182, forward strand.
AATGCTGCTGTGTTTCTTTTAAGCGGTAAAACAGGTGCGTGCCGCAGGTCTGGCAAAATCCTCGTTCAGCCCAATCAGAAGAATTAAAGATCGAAATTTTCTCTTGGTTTTCAAACATCACTTCTGTACCACACTCAGTTGCAAAAAACGGTCCTCCAGACCATTGACGACAGGTTGAACAATGGCAAGCACCCACGTTGGGATTCACCGCCTTAGCAACCACATGAACTGCTCCACAGAGGCAACTTCCTTGTGCTTCTAGCAAATTTGACATCAAAGGCTCCCATGTAAATATTCAGGCATTATAGGGGGTGTTTTATTTCCTGTGAATTCTAAATTTAAGCAAGCTTATCTTTTTTGTTGCCACCGCAGAGTTTTTCCTGGTCTCAGCAGTAAAACTACCCCAATGAATCCAGTCATAATATTGGGTAACCAAGCCCCAAGCCACGGCGAAATGATGCCTAATTGGCCCCAGGCATCGGCGATGAAAATTAGGATATATTGCCCCAACACCACAATCAGACTCATACCAAAGCCATTGCTAACGGCCAACCGACGCTGACTGATGCCTAAAGAACTTCCTACCAATCCAAAGACGATCACTGTAAATGGGAGCGAAACTTTGCGATGAATTTGGATCGCTAAGGCCCTGACTTGAGTTGGATTACCTGTTTGTCGGAGTTTGGCTAGCAGCTGTTTTGACTGGGCGAGGGTCACCCCATTGGGGTTGATGTCATGATCAGCAAAAGACAATGGAGGCGGCAGTTGTAGTTCCTGTTTTGAAAACTCAATAATATGTTTCTCAGCTCCATCAGTCCCGACGGCATAAATGGAGCCATCCTCAAAAGTCCAGAGATTTTGTTCTGCATTCCAGGTCGCTGATTTAGCAACTAAGATCTGCTGATGGTTGGGCAACGTCCAATCGATAACGGTTATTCCAGACAAGGTTTTTTCCTGGGCCGTTTGAGCATAAAAGAGGCGGCGCAGTTTTTGATTGGGACCGATATCTTGATAAACGATATGGCGGTCCTGGAGTGAAAATTGCCCTGCTTGCAAGGTTTGAAGAAGTAGATGTTGTGAGTGAGCTTGACTCATGGGAACAACGCTTTCTGTTAGTCCCAACATCAATAGACAGGCCAATAGTGAAAAACCAAGACAAGAGCCAATCAATCGATTTAAGTCCATCCCTGTGGATTGGAGTGCCATTAGCTCACCATCGCCCTGCAACCGGGATAAGGTCAGCAAACAGGCTAATAGTACTGACATGGGAATGGCGAGGCTGACAAAGTAAGGTAGCTGTAGGGCGAGGATCGATAGTGCGATCGCAAGGGGTAACCGCGCTTCTGAAACCTGACGCAATAAGTCAAACAAAACGGCAGCCGACACACCAATGGACGAAAAAGCTCCCATCCCCCACAAAAAAGGCGGCAACAATTGTCGAAACAGATAGCGATCGATCAAAGCCAATCGTTGCCGCCCTAAAACCCTGCTTACTCTAGACATCAGCTATGAGTCCAGAGTGATGATCAACGCTGAAACTGATCTCCCAAGTAATACTGACGAACATGGGGATCATCATAAAGCTCTGTAGGTGTCCCCGCAGCCAAGATACTCCCTTCCCTTAAGATATAGGCCCGATGCGTGATCGCCAGGGTTTCGCGGACATTATGGTCTGTGATTAAGATACCTAAGTTGCGATCGCACAATCGAGCAATCATAGTTTGCATCGCCGCGACAGCGATGGGATCGATCCCTGCAAAGGGTTCATCCAAAAGGAGAAATCGAGGCCCATCTTTACCCATCGCTAATACCCGTGCCAATTCAGTCCGGCGTCGCTCACCTCCAGACACTTGCATGCCCAGAGTATCGGCCACATGATCAAGCTGAAATTCTGTGAGTAAATGGGTTAACCGAGTAGACCATTGTTTGCGGGGCACCCCCGACTGTTCCATCACCATCAATAAATTATCTCGGACACTCAGATGCCGAAAAATACTTGGTTCCTGGGCCAGGTAGCCGATTCCTAGCCGGGCTCGCTGATGTAACGGTAATGCCGTGATCTCTTGACTGCCCAACCAAACGGTTCCCTGGGTCGGTCGTTCTAATCCCACCGCAATATAAAAGGTGGTGGTTTTTCCAGCTCCATTGGGCCCCAATAGTCCCACAATCTCACCTTGACCTGTAGACAGCGAGACCTTCTGCAATACGCTACGGCGGCGATAAGATTTGCTAATAGATTGTAGGAGAATACGCAAGCGGCCTCCTCTCAGATCTTCAGAAAAGTCCTCAGATGCTCAGGCTACTTAGATATATTCACCTTAGTCTCCACCGCCTCAGAGGGATCAGACTCAGCCTCAAATCGGCCTTCATCAATCACATAGGTAATCTTATCCGCTTGGATATTATTGCCTTTATGCTCGATGAGCACATCTCCTTCCATCAGAATGCGGCGTTCTCGGCTAAAGTACTGAGCCTTAGCAGCAGTCGCTTTCAACTTATGTTGAGGATAAATAATTTGAACATTACCTGCTGCTGTCACAACACCGGTTTTAGCATTGGCTTTTTGAACATCCGCCCGCAGGGTCAAAGATCGGCGCTGATCTTGGGCTTGGATCGGATTAAAGAAAATCGCCCCTAGCCCTAAGAGGATGATGCATACTAGATTGACTCTGAGTCTAAAAATGGGCGCTCGCATTTGAAAATTGCTCATCGGTTACCTGTTTAAAGCTCGATGGTTCTTTTTTCTAGTCATTCAGCCACTCTAGTTATCTGTATTTGGCTTTATTCTACCGTGGTGATTTTGGGTAATAAAGCTAAATGAGTAATAAGGCTAGCATCTTGGGGGGCAGACTCAGACTGCTGATGAGCCGGTAAAACGAGTTGACTGAATATCGCCACTTGCTCCGGTCCATGTTGCTGCAAGCATTCTAATAGGTTTGCACTGACATCAACAAATGTTCCAATATCTAGTCTTGCAAACTCTGGCTCATAGGATTGCAGGCGACCGATACCTTCACCTAAGAGGATGACGGCACCTTGCCAGTTTTTGTTGCCAAGATGATAACAAGCTACTGAAACTTGTAAAAAACCTTGGTAAAGGCTTTTGGGTGGATCAGTCGCTTCCATCCATAAGGCCTCAAGCGTGTCGTGACACGCATAATATTGGCCTTGATTAAATTCTTCAACCCCTTGCCAAAAAGCGGGAGGCAGATCTTCCATTAAAACTTGTCTGTCTCAGCTCGGATTTGTTCAGCAGTGATGGCTTGCTGATCCCCAGAAAAGGGATTATCAGAGGTCAAGAACAACATACAGTGACATTCTTTACGCTCCCGCATGGGTACACAGGGACAATTCCAATAGGCCGCTGCCACTTCCGCTTCTTTATCTTCGTAATAGCGACAAGGGCACAAAGGAGAACCCAAATCATCCTTATGCTTGGCTAGACCTTCAATGACAACAGCCGTTGTTCCAAGATCTGAGCAAAAGTAAGTTCCAGTGCGCTGAGCATAGGTTTCAGAGAACTTTCTCATCGCCTCCAGGCTTTTTTCCGTAGCTTGTTGGGCACCGCTAGCTTGTGTCATAGGATCCTTGAGGTCAAAAACTTGGGGACAGAATATTGGCTTCTTTTGGTTTAAAGCCTACCATTATTGGCTTGTGTTTATGGACTGCAATATTTCCGAGTAGAAAAATTCCAAAAAGACACCTCACTTTACTGTTGCAGCTTTGTGATCGCTCGATCCTAGCGGTCTCCAGTTGCCTACTGTTCAAAAAACAGGCAACAATGAAAGAAGTATTACGATCCTTCACATTCCATGGCTTCAGCCCAACACACCACGAAAAATACTGCTGTCGCGGAAGTTAATGCCCCGTCCCACACCAGCTTCGACTATGACATCGCTATTGTTGGGGGCGGAATTGTTGGCGCAACTCTCGCTGCGGCCCTTAAAGATACAGACCTGCGGGTGGTCGTGATTGAAGCGCAACCCCACTCGGTGGCTATTGCTAAAGGCCAAGCCTATGCGATTCACCTAAGTTCTAGCCGAATTTATCAAGGAATTGGTGTTTGGGAGGCCATTGCTCCCCAAGTCGAATATTTTTCCCAGGTTCATCTATCAGACGGCAATTGTCCCAGTGTTGTTAAATTCAAGCCGAGAGATTTAGGGACGTCTATCTTAGGCTATGTTGCAGAACATCGCGTTTTACTTAAAGAGCTACTGCAGTTTCTGGAAACTTGTGAGCATGTCGACTGGTGCTGTCCTGCTCAAGTAATAGCTACTCATTACCATGCCCATGGGGTGGAGGTTCAATTGGCACCCAGTTCCTGCGAAGCAGAAGAGGCCCATCGCCCTAATGCTGAGTCATTGCCCCAGACTTTGAACGTCAGAATGCTGGTGGCGGCAGATGGGTCGCGATCTCAAGTTCGTCAACAAGCCGGTATCACCACTCAAGGCTGGGATTATTGGCAATCCTGTCTAGTGGCAACCATTGCTCCCGAGAAATTCCATAACCATATCGCCTATGAGCGATTTTGGCCCAGTGGTCCTTTTGCCATTTTGCCGATTGCGAACCGTCAATGTCGCATTGTGTGGACTGCTCCCCATGCTCAAGCCCAAGCTTTATTGGAGCTAGAAGAAGACCAATTTCTAGACTTGCTTCAACAACGATACGGCTCGCAAATGGGCAAACTCTCTCTGGTTGGGCGCCGCTTCCTCTTTCCAGCGAAATGGATGCATTCCACACAATATATGGGTCATCGTCTCGCTCTGGTCGGTGATGCTGCCCATACCTGCCATCCGGTGGGAGGACAAGGTCTAAATCTGGGCATTCGGGATGCGGCAGCCTTAGCCCAAGTTCTGCATACTGCCCATCAGGCTGGTCAAGATATTGGCAATGTCCAGGTATTGCGTCAATATCAGCAGTGGCGGCGTCGCCAAAATTGGCTAGCGTTGGGCTTTACCGATATTCTGAACCGAGTATTTTCCAATCGGTGGTTTTTAGTCGTTCAAGGACGGCGATTGGGGTTGCGTACACTGCAATGGATTACTCCTCTGCGGATCCTAGCTCTTCGCTTTATGGCCGGACTGAGTGGCCGCTTGCCTAACCTAGGGCAGCCTAAGTAGACTCACTAGTAATGATCAAGATTCTCAAGCGACCCAGAAGAAATTACTGCAAGGCACCATAATAGAGTCAATTATTCGGCGTTCAGGGATGTGATCTATGTTCCATCGACTTCTCATTACCACCGATTTTACCGATGGCCTTCATCGTCTCGTTAAGTTTATTCCTGAACTCGCGCAAGCTGGGTTGCAACAAATTGTCTTTTTACACTGTGTGCCCTTCGAAGACGATCGAAATATTCCCAAAATTGACGAAGAAAAATTGGCGATGGCTCAGGCCAAACTCTCTCCCGCATTGGAACATTGCCCTGACAATATTGAAGTCCAAATCGAATTGCCCACCTGCTCATCCTCAGCTGGAGCGAGGGCCAAAGCTATCTTGGCTGCCGTAGAAAAGTATCAATCAGAGTTGGTCATGGTAGGGACCTCGATTCATAGCCTCCTGAATGAGAAATTGTTTGGCAGTACCACCAGTGAATTAGCCCCCAAAACTGCTGTTCCTCTGTTGATCCTGCGACCACAGTTAGTGTCTGCCTATACGGAAGAAGAAATGGCGCTGCGCTGTCAGCATTTGTTGCGATACTTACTTATCCCTTTTGATGGCAGCCAATCTGCTCAACATGTGGTGGACTATGTCGCAGCCAAAGCAGAAAATCGGCCGCCTCAGTCTTTGGACGCCTGCATGCTGTGTTGGGTTTTGGAGAAATCAGGGCGTAAAGAAGTCTCCCTACTCCCGAAAGCCAAGGATTGCACTAAATCCTTACAGGCACTACAACAGCGGCTTGAGGATCTGAAGTTACAGGTGAATATTGATGTGCGTCAGGGAAATGCGATCGCAGAAATTCAAACCGTTGCTTTAGACTTCGATATCAGCGCTATTGTCGTTTCTTCCAAGCACTTTGGTCGACTCTGGGAGTTGTCAATTCCCAGCTTCGCTGGAGAGATGGTACGCCGAAGCTGGCACCCAATTTTATTTGTGCCGCCGGCTTAAGGCTATCTTGACCCAGACCTACGTTTGAAATTTTTGTCCTTGCGCATTTTCGAGCTTAATTAAAATATTGGGCTTGATTTTTTCCAACTCAGCTTTCAGCATTTGCTTACTGGTCATTGCCGAACCCGGTACAACAGCCCCTCGACTGAGCCGCATCCAATCTTGAAAGATCTGTTTCTGATAAGGGGCAATCGGTACAGTACAAACGTTTGCAGGTTGTTCAGGATCCTCACGAGAGAAGAAAATGAGTGGATAATATCCCACCTGACTGAGCAATTGCACTGCTTTTTCGCCGCGAGCATCTTTCAAATCTAGATAGCAAGGCAACCACTTTGGCCCTGACATCGGATCATAAATCGTCGTAATCCACAGCACCATGGGATGCGGATGAATTGTACATAAAAACTGGTTATAGCGGGTATTCAGCAGCCGCTGGCTAACTTCAGATCGCGGCAACATCACCCATAAGGCCACCGCTTCTTCCTTTTCAGTTTGCAATAACTGTGGAAATACAATATCTGCAATGGGCTTATTTTTGGGCCAAGAGACATTCCAGCCTGCATCCTCAATAGACCAAAATCGTTGCTGAGGATTAGGAATAGAGGGAACGCGGGCCGTTCCGAGGGTTCGGCGTCGATCCGATACGGTGTTTTGATGGGCCTTTTTATCGACGATGACTGGCTCATCAATTTCGACTTTGCCTCCGTCCAAGCCTTGCTCTATTAAGGTTTGGATGACCGCCAGGATATCAGCCATGGTCTGGGGACGAGTGTCAGGAGACTTCGCCATACAAGACATAATCAAGTCATTCAGAGAGGCAGGGATTTGTAATCCGGGGGCGACTTGAGTGAAGGTTTTAGGCACTTGAGCGCGATGGGCATGATACCAACTGCCAATCGAATTAGTTTCGGCCTGAATCGGAATATGTCCTGTGAGCACCTCAAACATAGTGATGCCAAGACTATATATATCGGAGCGATTATCTAAATCCTTGCCGGCAATCTGTTCAGGAGAACAGTAAGCCAATGTCCCCATAAACGAGCCTGTTTGATTGGATTCAGTAGTATCTGATAAGAATTGAGCAATGCCAAAATCTAAAACCTTAGCCAAGGTTCCTAAACTGGGATCAGAAATCACAAAGGCATTACTAGGCTTAATATCGCGATGAATGACTTGACAGTGTTTGCCATCAATTTTTATACCTTGGTGTGCACATTCTAATCCCAGACACATATGCCGCATTAACCGTAAAAATTGGTTAATCCCTAAAGGCTGAGCTGCAATAACATCACTTAAATTTTTCCCTTCCATATACTCCATGACATAGAAGGGGGCTTCATTCCGATGTACACCGTAATCTAAAACACGGACGATATGGAGACTGCGTTGCCCCAGTTGTGCCCCAGTTCGAGCTTCATGGGCAAACCGCATTTTCATTTTTTCGCTCAGTAACGTTTGAGCAAGAAATTTAACGGCGACTGTGACACCACCCAAGAGCTGATCTTCTGCCCGATAAACCTTTCCCATCGAGCCTTGACCAATGAGCTCTGCTAACCGATATCGGTTGATCAGAACTTGGCCGAGGTTTGGATCAGTGTTGTCGTCAATCATTTTATGATTGTTCTCCCACGCACCGAGCGAATTGACTCCAAAACAAGGTAATGATTGTCCTCATGTTGTGCGTTCTTCTCAACGGTATGCTATCAACAAGTGTCATCACTCAACAGTTTTCCCAGAAGGTTCAGAATTTGAACAGTTTCTGCAACACTTGATAATCCTCAATAGAATATTCTCTACAATACTGTTGGCTTTCCCCAGGAAAACTCAAGCATAACTGTGTAGACTGAATATTGAAGTACATCAATCTTAACTTATATTTTTCCAGCCTCTTCATCCCCCATAAGTTTTCATCAAACAGGGACAGAGAGATGAATTAGCGGAATGAATGCTATCGTTTTTTACAATCTGAACTATAAAATTCAGATAAATTCAATTTTAAGAAACAAAATTGGGAATTATAATCTCTAGTGTTAGCTCGAATGTAATAGTAACTTCAGCCTAGCTATGTGAATACTGTCTATCGTTAGGTCACTACTCAGGATACCAACGTTATAGATAAAGCTATGTTGTGCTGATGCACTGAACAATTGATCTAAATATCGAGTTCATTAGGTAAACCGGGGGGGTTATCTTCAAATCATTATTTTTTAAAACAAATATCACCAGTATTGGGCGTTTTAGAGTTGCAAAGTTCTGAAGCACAGCTTTAGCCTGCTCTTATTTTGACTCCCGAAGCTGGTGCGGAACTTACGAATTCGTAACGCTTTTAGGGCTGTCATTCTTGGAGAGCAGTAACTTCTGTGCTCTTAGTGTTTGTCGTCTATAGGGCAAAGACACGGGGGCGTATGAAGGGCTAATGGCGTCTTCCGAGCAACTTCTCTAGACAGGCTCATGGAACATGACGATTAACCATCGTCATTAGTTTCCGCATCATTATTCACCTTATTTACGAAGTGACAGCACATGAAATTCCAAGATATTTATCGATATTTTCAAGAACCACCACCTATTTATCTCAGTAAAGAAGTAGCCGTTTGCTACGTATTATCCGTGCTGATTGACCATGGTGACTCCTATGGAACAGCCTTGATCCAGCTCGTAGAGAATAACCATCCGTTGTATCGTTTGTCAGATACGGTACTGTATAGTGCCCTCAAATTCTTAGAAGATGAAGGTGTAATCAGAGGTTATTGGCAAAAAGTTGAAGGCCGCGGACGCCCACGTCGCATGTATGAAGTAGCTACAGAAAAGTCTGATGAAGCCAGGAAACTGGGGCGCTTGTGGCATAAGTTCCTCGGTGAAGAGCAGCTAGTCTCAGGGATTCAGCAGCTTCAATCTGGTTGAGTATTATTGGATCCAAGTGATACTAATCGGCATTAGACCACAATCTAATGCCGATTTTCTGTGAGTAGTTGCGCTGAGGTGGTTTTGTATACCTCAATCTCAACGATTACAACTATTTTTATTAAAACGGAGAGGAGAGGATTCGAACCTCCGGAACCCTTACGGGCTCATCTGATTTCAAGTCAGACGCAATCGACCAACTCTGCCACCTCTCCTAGTCTATGTTGTTTGGATAGACATCAAAGTCCACTGTACATCTTAACCTAAGCTGCTCTGGATCTTTGGTGTCTATGACAGATTTTGTGAAGCGCTCAATTCATTCACGTCTGTCATAGCAATTGGCACTAAAGTTAGACAACAAAAGATCGTCAAAACATAACGGAATGATAGACGATATATCTCCGACCTCTGAACCCACAATCATCGTAGATTCGTCCATGATTCTGGGATTTGATCCAGGACGACAAAAATGTGGATTGGCCGTCATGGGGGGAGACCAGACTATTCACTGGCATCAGGTTGTGGCAGCTTCTCAAGTAATTGATTCTATTAATACTTTGCGCCAAACCTATCCAATCTCCTTATTAGTAATGGGGAATCAGACCACTTCAAAAGAATGGCTGCACGTTCTGGTCGAAAAATATGCACTTAATCTTGACATTATTCAGGTCGATGAACGCTATAGCACCTTAGAAGCCCGAGGCAAATATTGGCAGCTTTACCCGCCTCAAGGCATCCATCGTCTCATTCCCCAAAGTTTACGCAAGATTAATCATCCTATCGATGACATTGTGGCCATTATCTTAATTGAGAGGTATCTAGCAAAGCCTAAAGATACTGATGGTTCACAGGTATAAGGAATACCTTGGGGAAGGATTTTGCCATTTTAGTTCCCCCTTTATCTTGACGAGTCATCCATAATCCTTAGAAGGTAGACTGCCAATGACTTACCTTCTTTTACTGATTAAATTCTGAGCAAATTTACTTAGGATTAGTATAATCAGGATGACAGCATGAGACTTTTGCTCCTTGAAGTAGACTGAAAAAGATTAGAACTATATTTTTTAGAATTAGACTTTAAGGTCACGTTGTTGACGCAGTATAAACAGGAATGTATCAGGAGATTAGTTAGATATGCCCCAAACTCAGGCTATTTCAGAAATTGACTTCTATAGTGACACCTACAAAGATGCTTACAGTCGGATTGACGGTATTGTGATCGAAGGTGAGCAAGAAGCTCATGAAAACTATATTCGTCTTGGCGAAATGCTGCCTGATCACCAAGACGACTTTATCCGCCTGTCCAAGATGGAAGCTCGTCACAAAAAAGGGTTTGAAGCCTGTGGTCGCAACTTAGAAGTGACCTGCGATCTAAACTTTGCTCGCAGTTTCTTTTCCGACTTACATAAGAATTTCCAAGAGGCTGCGGCTGAGGATAAAGTTCCAACTTGCTTAGTGATCCAGTCTTTGATTATTGAGTGCTTTGCGATCGCAGCCTACAACATCTATATCCCCGTCGCCGATGACTTTGCCCGCAAGATTACAGAATCTGTGGTCAAAGATGAGTATCAGCACCTCAATTACGGTGAAGAGTGGCTCAAGGCCCACTTCGACGACGTGAAAGCAGAAATCCAAGAAGCCAATCGCAAAAATCTTCCCATCGTTTGGAGAATGTTGAACGAAGTGGACAAAGATGCAGCTGTCTTAGGAATGGAAAAAGAAGCCCTAGTTGAAGACTTCATGATCCAATACGGTGAAGCCCTCAGCAATATTGGGTTCTCTACTGGAGAAATTATGCGAATGTCCGCATACGGTCTTGTGGCTGCATAAACATCGCATCACTGATTTATGGCATGCTGCGCCATGCCATTCTCTAAATCTAAAAGAGTCAGGCTTTCTAGTCTGGCTTTTTCTATTGCAGGGGTAGCAGCTATCCCGTCTTGGCTAACTTCACGCCATGTCCATCACTTTTTCTGGTTCGAAATAACGGTTTGCTGTAATATTAAGTAACATTGTTGTGTACTATTGCAACAGTCTTTTATTTACACATTCGCAGTAAGCCTGTTTGAAACAGCAATGCTTGCTCCTTTCTAAAAATATATGTTTGGTCTAATTGGTCATCTAACCAGCTTGCAGCATGCTCAATCCGTTGCCCGAGAATTAGGATATCCAGAGTACGCTGATCAAGGCTTAGATTTTTGGTGTATGGCCCCACCTCAAATCGTTGATGACATTACGGTTACAAGTATTACGGGGCAAACCATTTACGGCAAATATGTCGAATCTTGTTTCCTACCTGAGATGCTGGCTTCCCAGAGAATCAAGGCGGCGACTCGTAAAATTGTTAATGCCATGGCCCATGCTCAGAAGAATGGGATTAATATCACTGCTTTGGGTGGTTTCTCTTCCATTATTTTTGAGAATTTCAATTTACAGCGCATTACCCGCATTCGGAATATTCAACTAGATTTACAACGCTTCACGACCGGTAATACCCATACGGCCTACATTATCTGCCGCCAAGTTGAGCAAGGAGCCCAACAACTAGGGATTGACCTGAATAAGGCAACTGTCGCTATTTGTGGTGCCACGGGCGATATTGGTAGTGCTGTATGTCGCTGGCTAGATGCTCGTACAGACACAGCTGAATTACTCTTGGTTGCCCGCCATCAGGGCCGTCTGGAAACCTTGCAGTCTGAGCTGGGTCGAGGCAAAATCATGTCGATTGAAGAAGCCTTACCCCAAGCAGATATCGTTGTGTGGGTTGCTAGTATGCCAAAAGGCATCGAGATTGATGCTGACAATTTGAAGCATCCTTGTCTCATGATTGATGGTGGCTATCCGAAAAATTTAGGCACAAAAGTTCAGCATCCTGACGTTCATATCCTCAACGGTGGTATTGTCGAACATTCTTTGGATATTGATTGGAAGATCATGCATATTGTCAACATGAATATTCCTAATCGTCAGTTGTTTGCCTGTTTTGCGGAATCCATGCTCCTAGAATTTGAGCAGCTACACACTAATTTTTCTTGGGGACGCAACGAAATTACGGTTGCAAAGATGGAAAAAATTGGTGAAATATCTCTCAAACATGGCTTTAAACCTCTATCACTCGCTATCTAAGCCAGTGGTAGAAATAGATGTTTGGTTGACCCAAGATCTGTGAGACTAATCAGGGCAAAGGATATTGGCTTTACTCAGTAACTCGCTGAACGGATATTGCTGTTGTGAAGTAAGGTGCTGCCTAGGGTGATTAAAACCACGATCGGCAGCCAGCCAGCTATGCTTGCTAACCAGAGGCCTGTATCTCCTAAGGTTTGGCAGATAAACGAGAAGGTATAGTAAACAAAAATCAACAGGCTACTTAACCCAAAGCCCAGTGAACCTTGCTTTGAGGTTGACTGGCAGCCTAGTGCTGATCCTATAAGCGTAAATCCCACTCCGATCCAGGGAAAAGCCATCAGTGAATGCCAGCGCACTTGCAGGTGTTGCATCGTTTGTAAATTTCCTGACTGTTGTACATGTCGCATCAGAACCGCGGTTTCGTGCAGGTTGATGGGGTTGCTTGTGATCTCGGCTAATTCCTGCGGACTGATCCTTTGAAAAGGCTGCTGCTTAAAGGAAACAACGTGTTGGTACAACCCCGAAATCGGATCGATTGTATATCGAGTCCCCTGGGATAATGTCCACTGTTGTTGAGCGGTGTTCCAGGTGGCTTGCTGGGCTAGCCAGATGTGATGTAAGTGACGATCTTGAAACTGCAAAATAGTCAGTTGATGGAGTGCCTCACCATCAAAAGTGCGGGCATAGAACAGCTGGATTAATCGCTGATGCCGATAGGTTTTATGAACAATATTTTGGCTAGGAATCGCTGCAATCTGACTCGCGGGGTGCTGGGCCAGCAACCGATTGACTGCTGCAGTAGCCGGAGGAACGATCCACTCATTAAGGGTGAGGGTAGAAACAGCCACAATCAGGCTAAAACAAATGACTGGCCGTACAATGCGATATACACTTGTCCCACAAGCTTTAAGAGCCATTAGCTCATTCCTTTGGGCTAATTGGCTATAGGTAAGCAAAGGGGCCAGAAGCATGGACATCGGTAAAGCCAGCACCATAAAGCGAGGGAGCTGTAATACCAACACTTGTAATGCATCAGCACTCGATAAGGTTCCTTCTGTTAATCGCCGCAGGACATCAAACAGAGCGCCAATACTAAAGCTAATGGCTGTAAATGCACCAAAGGCAAAGACCCAAGGCATCCAGAAAGCTTGCAGAATAAAGATATCTAAACGAGAGATCCAGAATCTTCTGAGTCTCCTAAACAGCTTATTCTGAGCCAGAGGCATGGGGTTCGGATAAGACCTGGATACTAATCGTCTCAGAAGGCTTAGAGCCAGATGCACCTAGTTCCACTTCTAGAACATCGCCATAGAGACGCTCTAATGCCTGTAATAGGGATTGTAGATGGGGAGTACTGGCTCCAGATGCATTATGTAGTTTGTCCGTTAAGCGACGCAGTCGTCGCCAGGTGGTATAAAGCTTAGCTACCATATGTTCTAGTTGCGAGGCCTGGTTGACTAAGTCAGCTGTGATATTGAGGCAGCCTAGCCGCAGTGCTTCCTCTAGGCTGGATTCTAAATCAATAGATTGCTCGGTGAGGGCTTGGACATTGCCAAAAGCCTCTAAATATTTTGCTAATTGTTTGGCTTCTGCAGTGGCTTGTTTGAGGGTATCTAGATCAGGGCTAGCGGCAAGCTCAGATTGAATTGTATTCTGATGGGCTTCCGGTAATTTCTCTAGTTCCTTGACGAGGGGAGCTACATGGCGAATGGGAATAGTTTGGTTGGCCGCCTTGGTTTTAATTTCAGCAGGAACCAAATCTGAGGTCATTGTTGTCCACTCATCCGAGAGCTGTTGAACTTCTCGAGTGGTGATCCGCTCCCCCTGGCGGGCTGTTTCACTGACTAATTCTTGAATTTCGGGAGCAGACTGGGCTGTTTTAACGAAGGCTCGCTTACTAAAATTATTGATGGAGTCAGGTTCTAAGTGTCCGGCCTCTAAAAGTGTATCAGCACTATTGGCGAGTTCTATCCAGCTATAGGCTTGACTCTTGCTAACTTCGTTGTCTTGTAACCAGTTGAGGAAGCCACTGCCTCGACCTTCGCCCGTATTTTTTTCGCGATCGCGAATGGCGCACAAAACTCGCCCCCGCCAAATATCCGTCTGTAAGTCGAAGCGATCACAGACCTCCCATGCAGCACCAACTTGTTGTTGAAACTCAAATTCAGAGATTTCTTCATCTTCTGGATCAGGGACTTTTAAGGTAAATTCTCCACCACTGATCTGTCCAGATGTATCTTGCTCATCCTCTGATTTAGAGTGTTTGACCATAACCACCGTTACCTCGTTGCCGACCTATTATGCCATGGGTTATTCCAACGAAAGAGAAGAAATTTTTTCAGATGATCAGGCAAAAGATAGTGTGCATAGTTCTGAATGTTAGTTCAGGACCTCATGAGTGTCGTCTCTCTATCTTGGCTTGTGTTAAGAACCCCATAGAAGAATCACAGTACAGTACCAATCCTTCACAATAGAGATAACACCAGTGAAAATTTCAATCTAAATAAGGAGCCATGCAGTATGGCATATGTCGGTGAATTAGGGACGGGCTCCACTATTTATCTCGAGAATCAAGACAGTCAGACCATTATTACGGCTATTGCAGCCTCACCTGGCCAACAACAACAAACTAGCCACAGCTTTTCTACTGGGCATTGGACCACCTCTCCAGAACTCTTTCGAAGTCTTCAAGGGCATATTATCCGGCTAGAGACGGCGCAGGGAAATTATGTTCTGTTAGTGCAAAATCATCAAATCCGGCCGATTGAGGCAATGCCCCCTCGGCATACGCTCGCAAGTATTCCACTGCAGCAGATTGTACATCCCCCCACATCTCCTATACCTCCCATGCCACCGTTACAACCGCTAACGATGGGTAATATGGTCATGAGTATGCAGCCGATGCAAATGCGTATGGGCAATATGCACCTCAGCATGAGAACAACAGCAACCGCTACCCAAACAACGCAAAATAATTTTTGTAGTCAATGTGGAACGGCCGTGTCCGCGCAAGACAAATTCTGTGCAAACTGTGGTCATCGCCTTCACTAAAATAGTCTAAATATTTTCCAATTAGAGCCAACTTAGAGTTCGTTAGATCGTGGACTCTGGGTCGCTCATGCCATTTTGACAATGACAGGGAGAGCGTCCTTACAATTCCCCATCCTTGCCTCAGAAGATCACCCCTGGAAGAGAGCCGTCTGATCTAGGACTAGTTCTACCCATGTCATTGACACCAGAGTGCATCTTCACTCCAAAGCCAGTCGCTCGGGTCTCTTGATAATTCTGGTATTGGATACAGCCTGCATTCCACTTTTAAAGAGATACCAACACTAGCTGTATCCAAATTGAATTTAAGTAGACAGACTGGATTTTTGAATAACTGAGAGTAACACAGGGCCTAACAACGAATGATGAGCAGTACAAGTTAGACCAGCATTCATTGCTAGCGTTTCACGTTGCTGAGGACTATAAAAATGCATAGGACCACCCAATCCAGCAATATTTTGCTGTGTGCCTACTCCAAAAAAGGCTGTGTAATCTACCAAATAGAACTGACCTCCAGGCTTTAGCACACGACCCATTTCCATAAATACCTGTTGTGGATTGGGATAATGCAAAAAACTGATGGTGCTGAACGCTGCATGAAACTGATTATCCGCAAAGGGCATTGCCTCACTTGCCCCTTGGATAAAAATCAAGCGCGGACGATGGCAGTTACCCTGACGGGCTTGCCGCAGCATTTCTGGGGATAAATCCAGTCCCGTTCCCTGCAACTGTGAATATTGAGAGGCTAAACGATTGAGGAGCTTACCTGTTCCACAACCCATATCCAAAGCAGCAGTGGGTAAATCGTTCGGTAAGTTTACATAGCTCAACAGACGTTGGTGGACTGCTTGGTAAAACACCGTGGTGAACAACCAATCGTAATTGGGAGCCCATTGATCGAAAACTCGGGTTTTGGCAGCTAGAACATTAGCAGTCATTGTGAGATTAGGCCTTATCTATGGTCATACTAGCAAGGACAATCGATAGACCGTCATTTTTTTTAGGAAAGTCTGAGATAAAGGTTGACAGTTTGGGGAAGCAAACTGTTAAGATATTCGAGCCTGAAAAAATTACTGTCGCATTGGGGCGTCGCCAAGTGGTAAGGCACCTGGTTTTGGTCCAGGCATTCGGAGGTTCGAATCCTTCCGCCCCAGTTTATTTGATAACGCTAGCAGTTGAGGCAAAAGTAAGCACTTTGCCTGGGGAATGCTGGCGGCATGATTAATCTATAGCCATGAGCTTATCCTTACCCCAAACCATAGCCCTTGATTTTGATGGTGTTCTTTGCAATGGTTTGCGAGAATATTTTCTCACTACTTGGCGGGCCTATAGCAGAATTTGGCCTACCTCAACTTCAGAGCCTGCTCCAGAATTAGCAGAGCATTTCTACCACCTGCGCCCAGTGATTGAGACGGGTTGGGAAATGCCTGTACTTCTGCGCGCCATTTTGAAGGGGTTTTCCGAAGCTCAGGTGTTAGCAGACTGGTCCTCGATCCGTGATCGGATCGTTGTCGAGGAAGACCTGGATCGAAAAAGCTTGGTCCAACAGGTCGATGGAGTCCGCGATCACTGGATTGCCTCAGATCTAGAGAATTGGTTGGCCTTACATGAGTTCTACCCTGGGGTCGTTTCTGCACTCCAAACCCTTAGTCAGGATATTGAAGTCATTATTATCAGCACTAAGGAAAGCCGATTTATTTATACCTTACTCAAAAACGCGGGGGTGGATTTATCCCGAGATCGCATCTATGGCAAAGATTGCCGTCGCCCCAAGTATGAGACCTTAAGATTGCTAATCCCAGAAGTGGCTGGCCCAATCTGGTTTGTGGAAGATCGAATAGCCGCACTGGAGCAGGTTAAGGAACAATCTGATTTGGCAGAGATTGGTTTGTTTTTAGGGACGTGGGGATACAATACGGCGTGCGATCGCAAACGTGCCCATCAAGATCAACGCATCCATGCCTTAGACCTAGAGCAGTTTTGCCAATCCCTAACCCAATGGGTTGTATAAATTATTTTGGGTTAAATAGCGGGACTCTCTAGGCCGGTATCAAGGCTAAGACAACGCCAACCAGCCCTGCTAAGACTAGTACTAGACTGCTTAAAGACGCAATGGCAAAGCCAGGACCTCGTTTCTCTGCAGCTTGGTAATACCCCCAAGCATAAAGAGCACGGCCACCCACCCATAGCATTCCTAGCCCCGATCCCCATAACGGATTGAGATAGAAGCAGAATATCCACAAAGCTGGCAGGAAGAAAATCAACTGCTCCAGCATATTTTGCTGGACTCGTAGAACCCGCTCAAAATCAGGATTGCCAGACATTTGGGGAGCTGGGATGCCGTATTTAGCGCGGGCACGCCCGACATTAATAGTGACTACAAAATACAGCAATAATGCAAGCAGACTAACGAGTGCTGGCCAAGGTGACATCAACAATACTCCTTTGTTTGATTAGGTTTAGCGACTTTTTAAGATCTCAGGTTCAGAATTACGATATATCCGTCTTCGGAAGAAAAGAGGCGCAATCTTGGCAAGGGCCATCAGGATTAATCGCACATCGTAATAAAGCTGAATGAGCATTGTACTTGCAATTTTCATCGCCTATGCTACCCATTGTATTCATCGCTCCAATGGCCAGCTGCACATACACCGCAATGTGGTGGAGTTGATAATGATTAGCTTGAAGTTGATAGCGATGTCGCCGTTCTAAGACCGTATACTGCCGACCCGCTACTTCCAGTTGTGCGCCAGGTTGGGGACTATCTTCTAAATAGAGATGGCCCAAGGATTGAGGCGGATGATAAAGATGAATCTCAGTGAGAATCTGCTGTGGCTTCATACTCAGCGTCAGGCTGCATATTGATGTTACGTTACACGTTCTCTAAGCTCGACTCAAGGGGAATCCCTGGTCCATAGGTTTAACCATCTTGGTTCGTAGACCAAAGGCTAGCAATTACCAAGTACATGAGTCATTAAGTGTGGCGAACGATTGTAGAACAGCATTTTCATCTGTGTAGATTGAAGCTGCATGAAATGAGCTGACTCTTGCTTGGATGCTTAGGGCTAAGGTCGCCATAGGAGCCAGGTTTAAGATATGAGGTCAGTCTCCACCATCTTGGAGTACTCGTTTAAGACTGGTCCCAAAAGGTGGAGTAAAATAACGATGGAGTCGCTTTATAGCTTGCTTCTGAGATATAGATTGCCCCCTTAAGATTCAGTGCCCTAAGAAAGCTGGTAGGTCTCCACTCTTTTTTCCGTCCACAATGGTTTATCTGAATTCTCTACACTGAAGATAGGTCATTATTGGCCATCTCATTTCCAGTAGTCCAAAAAGCTTGTTAGGGTGAAAACTCTATGGAAGAGGTCATATTAGCTATTTTGCCCCCTCTCAACGTTTGAAAGGTACTGGAAATTCAGATCCCTAATGGGCATAAAACCAAATGTTGAAGTGGCAGGATCAGTTCTCTCCTAATCTTGTACAGATGTAGGTTGCATTATTGGAGGTCATTTTCTATCATGCAGATGAAATTTAAAAATCTTTGATAAAGTAGATATTTAAGATCATTTCACAAAAAAATTTACAATTTCTTCGATTTTTGATTATGCTGAGGTGGACTCAAAACGCTTTTACTTCTTTTTAGAATGGGCTGTAGATTCAGACAAGTGGGTGGGAAGGATGAAATTATCCTTGTTTATAATCTTTACAAGCCTGTTTTAAACATGAAGAAGCACTTCTGATCCAATCGTTGTTAACTGATGCGCTTGCACCTCTTTAATATTGTCCACACTGAGCAGTTTGCATGAAAACCCGGATACTTGTTATTGATGATGATCCTGCGATTGCAGAGTTGGTTGCGATCAACCTGGAAATGGCAGGCTACGATGTAGCCCAAGCAACTGACGGGATTAAAGGGCAAGCGTTGGCCGTCCAGTTACTGCCAGATTTGATCATCTTGGACCTGATGCTTCCCAAAGTCGATGGTTTTACCATTTGCCAGCGGTTACGACGTGATCAGAGGACAGCCGATATCCCAATTCTGATGTTAACGGCCCTTAGTCAGACCCAAGATAAGGTCGAAGGATTTAATGCTGGGGCCGATGACTATCTCACCAAGCCCTTTGAGCTAGAAGAAATGCTGGCCCGAGTTCGCGCCTTACTGCGACGAACTGATCGCATTCCGCAAGCGGCTCGCCATAGCGAAATCCTCAGTTATGGCCCGCTTACTCTTGTGCCTGAGCGGTTTGAAGTTCTGTGGGTAGATAAAGTCATTAAGTTGACTCGTTTAGAGTTTGAGTTGCTGCACTGTCTGCTTCAACGTCATGGTCAAACCGTCTCTCCCAGCGAAATTCTCCAGGAAGTTTGGGGATACGATCCTAACGATGATATTGAAACAATTCGGGTGCATGTTCGCCATTTGCGCACCAAGCTAGAGCCAGATCCCCGACATCCTCAGTATATTAAGACGGTATATGGGGCGGGATATTGCTTAGAGCTTCCTCACGCGGCAGAAGTTGAGAATGCTGAAGCCACTAATGAGGAAAACCAGGCCTCTGTCACCTAAGGCGAAGACTCACGAACGGGTTCTTCTGGTAACAAGTCTTCATCAGACATGACTACTTCAACTGCTGTCTCGGGCAGTAAGCTAGTATCGCTAATGGGAAAACGATTCATGAGCTGCTGTGCTCGTCTGGCATTTTTTTGTAGCTCCTGAGACAGATAGGGTACGTAGGGGATTTGCGAGAGTAAGTCTACCGTACGTCGCAGAATACGAACTAAATCACCTGCATCTAGGCTAGTGGCATCGCATAGATCGCTCCAACTAAGGCCTAATGCCCATTGTTCGACTAAGCCGACTAATTCAGTATCTAAGCACACAGGAAAGGGGACTTCATAGCGATGTTGTGTTTGAATCAGTTGCTGCCGTAGTGGACGTAAGGGTTTGATCGCTTGCTGAACTGTAGCGCTAGGATGGAATTTCATCCATACATCAGGCCGTGTATTGTCCACCACCAGGGCAGCACAAACGGCAGCAAGAATATGGGGATCGAGAGTATTGAGAGCTTGCGATTTGAATGCTAACCCTAACCAGAGTTCATTCTCCCCTCTAAAAGCTGCGGTGATTTGACCTAGCTCTGTAGGGTTCACATCGTCCAATCCACGAAATTTTTGGAGAATGTCTACCAATGCAATAAAAGCTTGCCATTGATGTTGAAATTGGCGATTAAATTTCGTTTCTCGATCGTGAAGCTGTCTTTCTAGGGTCGTGACCCGCCGCTGCCACCGTAGAAACTTACTATGATCCTGACGAGAAGTATGGGCAGGATGTTGGTGCATTTGAGACTTTACAGCTTGTAACTGCTGTTGTTGATGTGTCACTTCTGGCGCAGGCTGCCAAGTGCTGTCAGGAATCTGTTCTGCAACTTGAAGGCTAATGGCATCACCCTGTTTAGACTGTCCTTTTTTAGTCAGGGATGAAGGGACCGTTAGCTGTTGGATTTTTGCGGAGTGATCTAACTGCCCATCCAAATGCATCACGTCACTCCGAGAAATAACGGACCAGTGATTGTCTTGACTCAAGCAAACCAAATACGGGAAATGGCCAGGGCTGGGAATAGTTGCGACAAAAACACTGGCAATAAGCGTTCTAGATTTAGGCTGAGCCAAGCTCAACAGTGCTCCCAATTCGATATGGTCCAGCAGCAGGGTTAATTCACTAGAACGAGTTTCCTGGGCTTGCTGTTCCAGAATCTTTAGCAACCGGCGCTCTTCTTTGAGGCGCTGCTGCAATTTTTGATAACGCTTTAAAGCCTCTTCATCGATTGTTCCGAGCTTTTGTCGCAACAGGGTCAACTCTTGTTGCAGATCTGTGATCGCTTGTTTCTGAGGTGAAAGTTGCACGCTGGCAATATATTGACCGAAGCTTTTATCGATTAATCTTTTGGACTCATCCAGGGTACGGGTTTGCAGCAGGTTCAGCACCATGCCATAGCTAGGTGTGAACTGGCTGACTAAAGGATCCGGTCCAATCGTGGCCAGGTAGGCTGCTTCCTTCGCCCCCTCAAAAGGCGTTTGTACCGTGATCACATAGCCTTGATTATCCATGCCTCGTCGTCCTGCTCGACCAGCCATTTGCAGGACTTCAGAAGCGGTGAGTAACCGATGGCCTAAATCCGTTCGCTTGGATAAACTGGCAATCACGGTGGTGCGAGCAGGCATATTGATCCCTGCAGCTAGGGTTTCCGTTGCAAACACCACTTTGATTAACCCCGCCTGAAAGAGTTCCTCCACCCAGGTTTTCCACTGGGGAAGCAAGCCCGCATGATGAGCTGCAATACCATGGGCGATCGCAGCAAATTGTTCTGGCCGCCCCACATCGGGATGCTGCTGTCGAAATATCTCCATCTGCGTCTGCATTTGTGCTGATTCATCAGGGCTCAGAAGATTGAGGTGGGTCGTGGATTCGACGGTGCGATCGCAGCCCTTGCGACTAAAAATAAAATAAATTGCCGGCAACATCTCTCGCTCGCGCAAATGCTGCAATACAGCGATCACATCAGGACTATCAGCGCGACGCTGATGACGATGGCCATGATGTTTTTTTGCCTGGGCCTTTAATCTCGGGTTGAGGGCTGTGTCTTGTTGATTCAATAGTGGGAACAGTCCCTTCGCATTCGCAAAGAAATAGGCCAAAGGAACAGGACGCCAATCCGATTCAATCAGTTGTGTTGGACCATGCACCCAGCTCATCCAATCCACTAGTTGTTGTGCATTGGCAACCGTCGCAGATAAAGCGATCAGTTGAATATCGGCAGGGCAATAAATAATAGACTCTTCCCAAACCGTCCCCCGTTGACGATCGTTCATATAGTGACATTCATCCAAGATGACTGACGTCACCCCCTCCAAAGAAGTATTGACCACATCAGTCAGCGTGCCATAGAGGATATTTCGGAAAATTTCCGTTGTCATAACCAAAATGGGGGCCGCTCGATTAACCGAAAGATCCCCCGTCAAGAGCCCAACCGCCTGGTCACCAAACATGTACTGAAAGTCTCTCAGCTTTTGGTTCGAGAGCGCTTTTAGCGGTGTGGTGTAAAAAACGCGTTGCCCGTTCTGCAATGCTCGATAGATCGCATATTCACCCACCATAGTCTTGCCTGACCCTGTGGGTGCCGACACGACTACCGATTGATTGGCATCTAAAGCAGCGATTGCTTGCTGTTGAAACTCATCAAGCTGATACGGGAATAACTGCTGAAATTCAGGTACTGAAATGGGCATGCCCGCTGACTCGCTAAGACCAACATTAGGGATAACTCCCTGAGCTTAAGCATAGTCTTTTACCCCGTCAGGAACTGTCTTATTTGACTAAAACTTCCCCATTCAACATGCGTTGAGCTGCTTCCAGCAAGACTTCTTCCAAATAAGGTTTCGTGAAATATCCTTTCGCCCCTAGCTCTGTAGCCATTTGTTTATGGCGAGCAGCTCCTCTCGATGTCAGCATCGCTACAGGCAAGTCCTGCAGATCATCATCTTGCTGTAGACGAGACAGTAACTCTAACCCATCCATCCGAGGCATTTCCACGTCACAGAAAACCAAATCACAGGGTAATCCAGATCGCAGTTTTTCCCATGCTTCCTGGCCATCACGGGCTTGTTCCACCCGATAGCCCACCTTATTGAAGGTCATGGACAGCAATTCTCGAACCGTAATCGAATCATCAACAATGAGTACCATCGGATCGGTAGCTTCTTCTACTTCCGTGTTTTCCAGAATACTCTTCCAGAGATTACTGTTCACCTCTAGGCGATCCAAGCACAGATCTACCAGTTCCATCACATCAGCAATGGCCATAATGCCACCATCACCCAGCACAGTGACGCCAGCAATGCCCATGGGTTTGGGAACCGGCCCCGCCAATTGTTTAATTACAATTTCCTGTTCGGCCAAAACCTGTTCAACTTCAATGGCCACCAGATCATCTGCACTGCGAAGAATGACCACTGATGCCATGCCATCATCCTTCGTATTACTAGCGTTATAAGATGAACTCCGCTTAAATCGACGACTATAGGCCAGCAATTCTCCTAATGGTTTGCAAGGCAGCTGCTTATCTTGCCAGGTTACCAACACTTGTCCATCTGCATCTTGCTGCAACTGTTCCTTGGGAATATCAATCACATCTTGCACTCCGTCAATCGGGAATGCAATTTGAGTCGAATTATCGATACAACACAAGGCCTTCGTGATACTGAGGGTCAGAGGGAGTCGAATCGTAAACGTGGTGCCCTTGCCAATCCCTGAATCGGTATTAATCACCCCGCGAATTTCATGGATACTATTGCGGACAACATCCATGCCCACTCCACGACCCGCCAAATCATTGGCCTGTTCCTGGGTCGAGAAACCCGATTTAAATAGCAAGGCATAGGCTTCTTGGCGAGATAGGGTGTCGGCCTCATCTTGGGTCAGTAAGTTTTTCTGGACGGCCTTCGCTTTCACACGCTCAATATCAATGCCAGCACCATCATCCATGATCGAGATAACAGCTTGATTACCCTGATAAAAGGCCCGTAGTTTGATGACTCCTTCTTCGGCTTTACCCAAAGATTGGCGAATGTCAGGTGCTTCAATGCCATGAAACAGCGCATTATTCACCAAATGTGTCAGCGGATCATATAACCGCTCCAAAATACTTTTATCAATTAGAGTGTCACGACCTTCCAATTCCAGCCTGGCTTTTTTACCACACTTCATGGAAATATCACGGACGGCTCTAGGGAGTCGTTCTGCTACTTGGGAAAAAGGCACCATCCGCGACTGGGTTAGGCCTTCTTGCACCTGAGTTGTAATTTGACGGAACATCCGCGTAACTTGTTCGGTTCCCCCAACAATAAACTCAATATCAGAGGCCGCTTCACGCACCCGAACAATGCGTTCAATCATCTCTTGGGATAAGGTGTGGAACCCCGTGAAACTATCCATTTCTAGGGCATCAAATTGCTGGCCTGTGGAATGACCGCCAGAATTACCATTTCCACCGTTTCCACTGGCAACCGCCTGCTGTTGGCGACTACTCAACAATGAATTTTCCAATAACGAACGCTCATACAGATCTTCCATATTCCGCCCTAGATCATTTAGTTGCTGAACTTGCAACAACAAATTATCCAAAAACTGCCGTAAACGATTTTGGCTATCTTCTAGGGAGTTACGGCTAACCACCAACTCGCCAATTAAGTTCCCTAGATTGTCCAATTGCTTCACAGGAACTTTCATGGTTTGTGCAATGGCACTCCCCCGCCGCGATGGCTTAGTACCTGTGCGCTTCTGTGGCGCTTTGGCCTGTTCCTTAGCCTTTGTTGGACGACTTGGCTCTTCTAGAAGTTTTTCAAGATCATTGAAGTCATCATTTGATGGGGCCAAAGCGGGAGCAGTGGCCCCATTTGTTGGTGTTTCAGCCAACAAGGCGTCTAAGTTAGAAAAATTATTGTCTGTAGCAGCAACGGGCTCAGGAACTTCAGCAGTCGTGGATGTGTCGAAATTTAATGCCGGTTCATTGAACAAGTCATCAAGGAAAGAAGCTCCCGTATCTGCATTTGTCGAAGCACTCGTGTCTTCTTCCGCAAATAAGCCTAACCAATCTTCAGTCTCAGTCTCGGCTGAACTCGTAACTCCTAGGTCACCAAAGTCTAGTGCAGGCATCAAATCTAACAGTGCGGCCATCGGCTTCACATCTGCTGCACGTTGCGCTAAAACTAAGTCTCTTGCTTCTTTAATATTAGGAACGATCACTCCTGCAAGGGTCGCAAAGGAGTTGCTGGAGTCAGCTACGACAACACCTGCTACTTCTAAGAGTTCAGCCCAACCTTTTAGCTGAAATTCCTGTCCGACTTGGCCCAGATCCTGACAGATCTTGGTTAATGTCTGGCGATTTTCTGGTGTATCAGGCTGTTTGAATAATCCCAGAATCTCTCGTAAATATTGCAAGATGTCTGTTTGAAAAAGTTCAAGACATTGAGCATCCAACACCTCTGGCTCGGCGGTTGTTTTCTGCGGTGTAGGTGCAGGGGCATCACTTAATAGAGCGCTGATATCAACGCCTGGACCTGCTATCTCGGTCAGATGGCTGTCGATTTCAGAAAAAACCGGGTCGATTTCCGATATGGTCTTGGCTGACAACTCATCCGATAAGCCAAAGGACTGCTCTAATTCTTCCGTCAGAATATGGAGGGCATCAAAACTTTTAAATAGTAAAGACTCTAGTTTCTGATCGACCGGAAGGTCATGCTCTTTCAGTACTTTGAAGTAATCTTCCAACCGGTGAGAAATATGCTGCATGCTGTAAATACCCAGCATTGCAGCCCCCCCTTTCACTGAATGAGCGGCTCGGAATACTTCATTCAAAGATTCAGGATCGGCAACAACGGTCTGCAAATTCAGCAAACCATGCTCGATTGTATTGAGGTGCTCTTTAGCCTCCTCAATAAAGTAGACCATAATCCGCTGTTGTTCTGGCTGCATTACCATCTTCCTTAGGATGCTGTAAAACGATAAGTCAAATTGATGATTTAGAAATTAGGCTACAAAGCCCTAGAATTCAGTGCCTTCCACTCTGAATCGCTCCACTGAAGACTGAAGTTCACTAGCAACACTCACCATACCTCTCAGAGAATCAGACACTCGTTGAGCTTCTTGTGAAGTTTCTTGGGCAGTTAATTCCACCGACTGCATCACTTGAGATACATAGCGGGAGGTTTCGGTTTGCTCAGCAGTCGCTTTGGTAATCGAACCCACCAACTGATTAATTTGTGATGAGACTTGAATAATGTCGTCCAACGAACGCTTGGCTTGCTCCGCCCGTTGGGTTCCTTCGATAACTTGTTGGGTTCCTTCTTCCATGGCCATCATCACAGAGCTTGTTTCACCTTGAATTTGCAAAACAATTTGCTCAATTTCTTTGGATGATTTGGCAGCCCGATCGGCTAGTTGACGGACTTCATCCGCAACAACTGCAAAACCACGACCCGATTCACCTGCACGAGCCGCCTCAATACTAGCGTTCAAGGCCAGTAGGTTTGTGCGGGAGGCAATTTGTGAAATTAATCCAACAATTTTAGAAATTTCTTGGGAAGATTCAGCAAGACGCTTCACTTTTCGGGTACTTTCAGCCACTGTTTCTCTAATCTGGAGAATACCAGCCACTGTACTTTCTACAGATTCCCCACCCTTCAGCGCAGCTTCAGTCGCCTTTTGAGCCACCTGGTCTGCAGAACGAGCACTTTCTGCAACCTGCTGAATAGAGGAGGTCATCATTTGCACAGAATTTAGCGAGACTGCCAACTCTTCAGCTTGCCGTAATGCATCAGAAGATAAGCCCCGGGCAAATTCTTCGTTTTCAGCTGCCCCTTTATTCACTTCCTGGGCCGCTACTTTAACCTGTTTAACAATCTTTTGCAGGTTATAAATGGTGAGGTTAAAAGAGTCAGCAACCGCTCCTAAAATATCGGCAGTTACTTCTGCTTGAACCGTCAGGTCTCCACGAGCGGCCCCTTCTACATCATCCAGCAGACGAATCACTTGTCGCTGTAGGTCTTCTTTGGCCTTTTCCTGTTCTTCTGCTTTGCGCTGTACTTCAGCAGTGGTTGACTCAATAAAACGAGTCATTTGGTTAAAACTGGTGGCTAACTGACCAAATTCATCTTTAGAAAACTCAGTGGCCCGAACACTCCAATCGCCTTGGGCAACGGCAGTCAATTGAGTTTGCAAATCATTCGTTGAAGACTTGATTTGCCGGGTCATAATTTGTCCGAGGGCTAGGGTTGTCACACCACCCGCCACACCAGCTGCCAGTGCTCCCGCTCCTGTCGTGGCCATAGATTGAGAGCTGAGTTGGCCTGCCCCTACAACCGCTAACGCCGAAACGACTCCAGCAGTTGTCGACATAATAATTTGCTTTTGCTGCAATGAGGCATTAGAAAAAGGAGCTAAAATTCCCCCAGGCTTTTTGGACAGGGCAGCCCCTTGGCCATCAGGGAAGAAGGCGCTCCCATCCTGGGACTCTCCTAAAAATCCTGACTGTGATGACGCGGCCAAGTCGGACGAAGGAGGTAGATCATCAATGGCTAACGCTTGCGCATTCTCCGCTACATTGATTAATCCCGTATCTCCAATCAAATCCTGTTCATCTTCAGCCAAGTTCAGCAAACTGGGATCAAGATCAAACTCGGTTGCTGGATCAAAGGTGTCGATTTCCGCATTCCCTTCGAAACCATCCATAGATAGTTCTTCAGATAAATCAATCCCAGACATGGGGAACTCAGTTTGATCGATTGAATCTGAGAAATCTAAGTCTGCAGATTGCGTTGTATTCTCCCCTGCCAAATCAAAGGGCTCATCCCAAGCGTCAGCATCAGTATGGGAGGACTGTATGGTATTGTCTACACCACTAATATCAGTAAATTCACTTTGAATAGCATCGCTTTCGGAATCGCTGAAAATACCGGACGGCCGAGTATCGGAACTTTCTGAGTCGGATGTTGAATGGTTTTTGTTCATGAGTAACGTATCGTCTTCTCCATCAGCAAAACTATCCGAAACCAACGGCTGTCTGTTAGTGTTCCCAGAAACCAGAGGAGCGGACACATAATCATCAAAGGGGTTTGAATTGACTGCAAATGGATTGTCATCTGCAGTTGAAGACTCACCATCAGAATTTGTCTGAAGTGAGGATGAGGGTTGGGTAACTACTGGTTCACCCAATGGCGACTCATTTCCATTCGTCATGGTCAAAGCAGCACTGTTGTTATCGATAGAGGGCATCGACTCAGAATAGCCATAGCCCGATTCAAGGTATCGAGTTGAATCCGCCAAACTGTTGCGAGCACAATCAAGCAACTCTGGATCATGAGTCAACTCTAATACAGACTTATATTGTTGGTTCGCAATTTCGTATTTTTGAAGACAACTATATATATGTCCTCGGAGTAATCGCAGATTTGGATCGTCAGGATACTCTTTTACTAACTGGTCTGTCGTTTCGGCAGCTTCCTGGTAGTGACCTTTCATATAGTCACTTACTGCTTGTTGATAGTCCTGAGTATATCGAGTACTTAATGACATCTGTCTGCTCCTGCCACTGGATGAGTCGAAATGCTAACTGAAGCGAATAATCTGCGGGAATTTATGATAGAGAATGTTTAAAAACTACCTGAGATGAATTAAACCACTAAGATTGAACAAAACTAAGGAATGATGTTGAAGAATATCCTCTAGACCTGCCAAGTTTAGTCATTTCCCTTACATCTTCATGGGGTTAAGTCGCCCACCGGGCTGATCTCAAAATTGCTTCTGGATCCAACAATCGTAAATATTGTTCGGACTCATTGAGTATCCATTCTCCTTTCAAGAAAGGAGCCATATTGTCTGGCGCACTGAGAGATGGACTCAGCCTGTCAGCATCTAGCCAATCCATATCCATCACCTTGTCAACAGCCAAACCAACGGTAATTTCTTGGGATTCGATCGCAATGATCGATATTTCCTGGCAATCTGTATCTAAGGGTTTAGGATGACCTAAGAACTGACCAATATCTGTTACCCAAACAACTTGACCTCGCAGATTCAAGACGCCCATCAGCACAGGAGATACATTGGGAATCGGTGTAATCTGATCTGGCGCTAACGCCAGCACTTCCCGAATGCCTTGGGCTGGTAATGCAAATTCTTGGCCTGACTCTATGAAGAATCTTAAGAATAAGTCTCCTTCAGGATTTTGTAATTCCTGCAGATTGGAGAGCTGATTAGTATCTGTATCTGCAACAATATCTTGGTGACTGACCATAAGGACCTAACCTTCTAGTAATTGCCTAACTATGACTAGTAATTCTCGCGGTTGTATCGGCTTGGTCAGATAAGCATCTGCCCCTTGTTTCATCCCCCAGTACCGATCAAAGTCTTCTGTTTTTGAGGAACAAATTACAACTGGTACATTTTGAGTTGTTGGGTTAGACTTTATTTCGCGACAAACCTCATACCCATTTTTTCGAGGCATGACGATATCTAGGACCACAATATCAGGTTGCGTTGATTGGATTTGCTCAAGCGCTTCTACTCCGTCTGTTGCGATCAAAACCGTGAGTCCCATGTCTTCGAGAGCATTGCTCATGAGTTGTCGCTGTGTAATACTGTCATCAACTACTAAAACTTTTTGCATTTATTGCTACCTGACATCTTCGCTAGGGCTACTCACATTTAAGTATTGGCTGCTACGGTAAAGGTGAAAGTAGTCCGAGTAATTTGACAAATGGTATTAGTCATTTACCTGAGTAGACTAGCTTCAAACAGAACAGCCAAGAACGAAGTTATTGAGGGTGATTTCCCCTGCGAACTTAGGATACCCTCCCCTAACATACAATTTGCCAATCTATGAATTGTTTTGTTCTAGGGAAAGGATCAATTCCTTAGGAGTAAAAAGACTTACTCTATGCATGCAAAGAAGAGCGGCCCTTTTGGGAACTATTGACTTGGGAAGAACTGTGTTCCCTTGTATAGTTGAGCATGTCTTTTGCTGAGAGTGTTGGCTTAAATCTTGAAGTTAGCTAATCTTGAGGGGAAGTTAAGCTTAATGCTTGAAAAACCCTATTGGGTCAAAAGCGAAGCTTTTATACTGAATAGGAGTTGAATGAAGTTCAATCGATCGCTAAATTTAGAAAGCTGAACTTTGGATATTGACTGGGCTCAGATGCAAGTAGAAATTGAGGGTGATAAGTGTGCTGTATCTCGCTGAAGTGCACAAGAAGACTGGCTTTATGGGTGCCAAAACAGAGCTGAAGCTTTTAGCCCAAAAGCAATCTGAGCATAACTGGAGTCCCATCTCTGGCGAAGAACTGCTCCAAGCAGATGCTGCGAATGACTACAACGCAGGCGTCCTTGTCTTGGTTGAGATGGATGGCAATCAGCAGCTTAAAAGTATTCAAGATGCCACAAGACAGCTAGTTGGCATCTTAAAAAGCTTTTCTCGCATGCGTGAGAAATTCAAAACCCAGGAAGAAGAGATTGAAGGGTGGAAGCAATCCTTAATCTACCAAAGTCAAGAACTCACTCGGCGTGAAGTGGATATGGAAGCCCGAGCTGAGGAAATACAAGAATGGGATGCTGAATCTCAAAAAATCGAGCAACAACGCCAAGAATTTGAAGCTACTCGCACCCAAATCCTGCAGCTAAAAGAGCAGATGGAGCTAGATCGCCAGCAGTTAGAGGAAGGCTGGGGACGGTTGCAGAATGCTCAAAATGAGGCACAGGCAGGTCTGTCTGATGAACAAGTACGGCAGATAGAGCAATTGTTGGAGCAATTGGATCAATCTCTTGCTAATGGGACATCCAATCCGGATCATGTTTTAGCGAGTATCAATCAACATCCCCAGATACAGGAAGCTTGGCAAACCCTTGATCAGGATCGCTCTCATGCTCAACAACAACAAGCGACGCTTGATCAACAACAGTCTGAGTTGCAATCTGTCTGGCAGGAATGGCAACAAACCGAAGATTCTTTGGCACAAACCAAATTAGAACTCAAGGTGCAAGAGCAGTCGTTCACCTTGAAAGAAGAACAGAAAAGTTGGTTAAGCGAACAGCTACAAGTCCAAAGCAATCTCTATGAGAATCTCACTCAGATGCAGGGGGCTGCTGGTGAGCAGGCTGATGTGCAAAGGCTCCGGGATATGCCGTTAGAGGAGCTGGAAACCACGGTAGAGAAGCTCAATACAGAATTGGTTAAACTTTCTAGTTTTGTTAATGATCAGGAAGAAGAACTGAAATACCAACAAGAAGCGATTGATGAGTTGGAAGCAAAAATTCAAAATGCCAGCGAGTATGATCAATTAAGCTTGACCGGTGAGGTGGAGGATGAGCGACAGCATTTCCGTTTACTGGATGAGACCTTAGAGGGTCAGCGCAAAACCCTGAAAGAGCGTGAAGCCATTCTCTATTTTCATCAAGACATTTTGTATCAGCGGAAGCGATCGCAACAGAACAAATTTCATCAATCAGCTACGTTAGATCTTGCACCTATCGTAGAATTAGCAAAAGCTGAGCAGGAAAAGCAACAGCAATCGCTAGAGAGATTAAACCATGAACTCAGTGACCTAGAGGCTTCTCTGCAAGTCACTCGAAATACAATAGAGACGACGTCTACAGAACAAGACAATAAGCGCAATGCTTTGAAACAACAAGAACACGAGCTAGAAAACCAAAAAACGGCCTTGGCCGAGTTGTGGGGGAAAGTCAAAACTTCTGAGAGCTTATTACAACCGATTCAAGATGTTGTAGAGAGCCTAAAGGGTCAAGCAGGAGCAGAAGGGCAGCAAGACAACCCAGCATTCTCCACCTTAAATGAACTGAAGCAAGTTTTTATGGCTATTGGTCAAGGTAGCTAGAGTGGCTGCTAATGCTGTTGTTGTACGGCTCCTAATCCGTCGTCTAGGCAAATTCTCTAAATACTTAAGGTGACTGCAACAACTCATCTAGTTTCGCCCGAACGGCCTGGATATCTTGCCACATTAACCACTTGGGTCTGCCAGGTTCAGGGGAGGGATTTCTAAGGAGGTAGGCAGGATGCAAGATGGGCATGCACAAATAGTCTTGCCATGGTAACCATTGCCCACGGATTTTGGTAATGCCCCGTTTATCTCCTGTAAGCCCCCGGACTGCAGTTGCGCCTGTCAGCAAGATGATCTTGGGATTCACTAGGCGAATCTGCTCTAGTAGATAGGGTTTACAAGCGGCTGACTCATCTGGCGTTGGGGTTCGATTGCCTGGCGGTCGGCATTTAACAATATTGCAAATATAAACATCTTGTTGCGAGTCGAGTTTGACTGAGGCCAAGATTTTGTCTAATAATTGCCCAGCTCGGCCCACAAAAGGTAATCCAGTTTCATCTTCATGTTGACCAGGTCCTTCTCCAATGATCAGAATGGGCGCTTGTGGATTACCCCGACTCACCACGACATGGGTACGGCTGGGTGCCAAATCACACCGTTGGCACTGTTGACAATGAGTCGTTAATTCTGGCAGGTTTTGATAAAACCCTTTGGGGATAGGAACCTGTGGACTAGTAGAGATTTCTTCATGGGTCACAGTCACCGTTTCTGATTTGGTTTCGGCACCCTGCCAATCAAATAAACTGATTTGTTCTCCGTCAGGCATGAAACCTCTCAATATTAGGGGCGATATCTCTGCAAAAAATGGGGAGACTTGGGACTGTGATTAAGGCATGGGTGGGGTGGATGACCCCACGCTATTTTAAATCTAATAACCCCGTCTCTTTTAACTTAGGGTTAAACCGCAGAGGCTCTTGTACGCCACGCTGGTTGAGGATCTCCATGATTTCAGCTTCTAGGCGACGGGCCGCATTTTTTAGGACTTTGAGTTGGCTGCGCTCGTCTAGGGCCGGGTCTTGATGTTGGGCCTGTTCTTCATCGGTCATGGCAGCTTTGACATCAATTGCCTGTTCCCACTTGCTTTGATCGGCTTGGTTACCAGGTACTGGTGCACCATTGCCCTGAATCCACGTACTCCGTATCTCTTCCAGTAGGGTCCGATTCGGGCGGTCAATCGATTGGACTTTCAGCCAATAGCATAAACGAGGTTGACGGATTAAATGTTGTTTGAGACTGAGAAAGGTATCCCGTGAATACCCCACATATTGGAGGGTTTTATCTTCCCCAAAGATGGCATAGACACCGATTTTGCCTGAAAATTGTTGGGGAAGCATCCCGTCGGCATCAAGATAAGGGATCGCTTTCAGGTCGGCGAGAGGGGTAACAAGATTCTCTACAGACATAACCAAATTTCGATAAGACTCACTCCATCAATGGGGGGATATCCTGCCAAACTCAGGGAAGTCTCCCAGTTCTGGAGCCATTCCTAGTATGCAGTACTATCCGTCCCTAACGGTAAAAAGATTGTCAAGACTTCACCTTGCTGTTGATTTTGACGGACGGTGAGTTTTCCACCCAAAATTTCGAAGAGTTGTTTGGTGACGGGTAAGCTCAAGCTCAAGTTGCCGGTTTCGGGTTGCAGCATTAATAAATCACCAATAGCTTTGAGCATGGGCAAATCAGCCCCTGAGCCTGGATTTGTCATGGTTTGATCAGAGCGCAGCTCTAGTTTGAGCTGATCGCCTGCTAAGGCAATTTGCAACTGCATTTGACTGCCTATTGGCAAACGATGACTGAGTTGTTCTATTAAGCCTGTTAGAACCTGCTCCAACATGTTGGGATCACTAATTGCGATCGCAGGCAGTTGCGCCGGCATGTCCAACTCAAAAGAGAGACTGCGCCGATCGGCCTGTTTTTGCCAGCGAGGGACATTCGTTGTTAAAACCTCCTGGACCGAAATAGACATGAGCTGAACCGTAGGCGTTGTCTCCGCAGTGGTAAGCTCCATCGCCCTAAAAATTAAGCTGAAGCGATCAATTTGCTCATGACATTCCCGCCGGATCGATTCTAATCGTTTCAAGACTTCTGCCGGTAAATCAGAGCGTTTCAGCAGTAGCTGTGTAAAGGTTTGAATGGTGGCCAGAGGCGTCCGCACTTCATGGGCTAATGCTTTTAATAAGTCGACTTCTGGGCATTTGTGATCCGGAGACACCTGACGCTTATCTGATTGTTCGGTAGCCTTCATCTCAGATAAGTGAGAAGAGCGTTGCGGCGAGAGTTCAGGCAAGAGCGTCGAGACTTGCCGATAATTTTGCAGCAGTTGACGACTAAATTGCAGCGGAATTCGATAGTGGGGCTCAACAACTGGCCATTGTTGCAAGAGGCCATCAAACTCTGCCAATTGATGGGGACGCGTGAGTTGGATACGCGATCGCACACTCTGCAGCACCTGCTGTACTGTTTCTGGGATAAAGGAGAATTGGAAGCATGCTCCCTGGGCAGTCGTAGAATTCAAAGTCGCGACCCAACAAAAGGAAGCCGTCAGCACTAAGCAAAATCGCTCTGCTAATTGAGGATCTGCAGGGAGTAATGGGATAGTCTGAGCAGACTGAGGGGGCACTTCAGAATGCGTTCGATCACAGGGGGGCAATTGGAATGCAGTGCCATTCGTTGGAATTAAAGCCCAGGTATGGAAATTTGCAAATAAGCCTAAATCACTCAAAAGGGGAGTTGGCCCCGTTAGGATCAAGCCTCGCATCCTGGCAGGAATGGTCTGATGGGTACTAGATTGGCTGATGTTTTTTTCTTGAGTCGCCAGCAACATCGATAAGAGCGTGCCAATCGCAGCATGCCATTCAGTTTCTCCCTGATTGGATTGAGGTTCAGACCACCAATCCAATGCCGGTTCACTCTCCCTGAATCCCTCGCTAATTGTTGGCAAGACCCACGCGTTCACCCTTAGAATTGCCTCCCATATCAGTTCACTGGCTGAGATATTTCTAACGCTTCTTTGACGATAGCGATTCTACCTCCACTCCCCCAGGTGTAGAACCGAACGTTTTTGGCGAAATGCCCCTGCTCTTTTGTTTCGAATTTTACTGGAATTATGACCTCCCTTCACTGCAACAACCTGAGGCCATCAATAGCGTTAAGATAGTTAAACCTAATCCCCTATGATTGGATTAGAGCCGCGATATTAAGGTGCATCCATGCCTCCCTTTGCTGGAATTTTCATCATGATCGGTATTCTAGGGCTGCTGATTGCTGTCCATGAATTGGGTCACTTCCTTGCTGCGAGACTGCAAGGAATCCATGTAAACCGCTTTTCTATTGGCTTTGGTCCGATTTTATGGAAATACCAGGGTGAGCAAACTGAGTATGCCTTGCGGAGTATTCCTCTTGGCGGTTATGTCGGATTCCCGGATGAAGATCCCGAGAGTTCTATCCCCCTGACTGATCCAGACTTGATGCGCAATCGGCCTGTTTTGGATCGGGCCATTGTCATCAGTGCTGGGGTCATTGCCAACATGATTTTGGCCTATGTGTTGCTGGTTGCAGAAGTTGGCATCGTCGGCGTTCCCGGTGGTGTTCAGTACCAACCAGGGGTGTTGATTGCTCAAGTGGCAACGGATGTGAGTTCCGCTGCTGCTAATGCAGGTATCCAATCGAGAGATATCGTCCTTGCGGTTGATGGACAGACCCTAGGCCAAGCAGAGGCCGCTCGGGATTCCCTGATGAAATCCATCCAAAATAATGAGGGCCAGCCCATTCAACTGCATATTAAACGGCAAGATCAAGAGATAGATATCAACATTATTCCTGAACGAACGGACGAGGGCCTAGCTCGCATTGGAGTTCAGCTCGCTCCTAATGGCCGTCTAGTGCGCCGTCCTATCCAACATGTAGGCGAATTATTTGGTACTGCAGCCCAAGAGTTTCAGAAAATAGTGGGCTTTATGGCTCATACCCTCGGCGAACTGGTGGGCAATTTTAGAGAGTCTGCCAGCCAAGTTGCGGGTCCTGTGGGTATTGTTGCCATTGGTGCCGATATGGCTCGTACCGATATGAGCAGCCTATTTCAATTTGCAGCGGTCATCAGCGTTAACTTGGCCTTTATCAATATCCTGCCTCTACCGGCTTTAGATGGGGGGCAATTGGCTTTCTTACTGCTGGAAGGGGTTCGAGGTAAACCGTTACCCAATAAGATTCAAGAAGGCGTTATGCAGGTTAGCCTTTTCCTCTTGCTAGGGCTTGGGGTGTTTATGATTGTGCTGGATACCGCCAAACTGATGACTTAGGCTATGCCTCGCAATTCTGCTAAAAAAATAAAGGCATTAGAATTACTCGATCGCCTCAAACAACTCTATCCGGATGCCACCTGTAGTTTGACCTATGAAACACCGGTTCAACTACTGGTAGCTACGATTCTGTCGGCTCAGTGTACGGATGAGCGGGTGAATCAGGTTACCCCAGCACTCTTTGATGCCTACCCAGATGCCCCTGCCTTCGCCGAAGCGGATCGGGAAGCATTAGAAGCGCTGATTCGCTCAACGGGGTTTTACCGCAACAAAGCCAAGCATATCCAAGGGGCTTGCCAGAAGATTGTCAGGGATTTTGATGGCCAAGTGCCGAATCAAATGGATCTATTGCTGACCCTGCCAGGGGTTGCCCGTAAAACTGCTAATGTCGTCTTAGCCCATGGTTATGGCATCAATATGGGGGTAACCGTAGATACCCATGTCAAGCGCTTAAGCAATCGCTTGGGGCTGACCCGCCATCAAGATCCCGTCAAAATTGAGCAGGATTTGATGAAGCTTTTACCTCAAGAAGACTGGGAAAACTGGTCGATTCGTCTGATTTATCATGGTCGGGCCGTTTGTAATGCGCGGAAACCCACTTGCGATCGCTGTTCCTTTACCGATCTCTGTCCGTCTGCAGGTAAGGTCACCCCAGCCCGTTCCTCCAAAAAGTAATTGAAATCTTTCGGCAAAAAGGACAAGATTCGTTAAGATAGAAAATACTGTTTAAATTTTTGATTGGACATCCCACAACTTCATGGCTAAAAAAGGCATGGTTGAGCGAGAGAAAAAGCGACAAAAGCTAGTCGCTAAATACGCTCACAAGCGCCAAGCGCTACTCGAACAAATTTCTCAAGCTGCCTCTCAGCAAGAGCGGATGGATTTGCACCGTCAGCTTCAACGTCTACCTCGGAATAGCGCGCCAACCCGCTTGCGCAATCGTTGCTGGGTAACTGGACGCTCTCGGGGCTACT
Source organism: Acaryochloris marina S15 (assembly GCF_018336915.1). Lineage (GTDB taxonomy): Bacteria > Cyanobacteriota > Cyanobacteriia > Thermosynechococcales > Thermosynechococcaceae > Acaryochloris > Acaryochloris marina_A. The sequence goes on from NZ_CP064923.1 coordinate 810,083, forward strand.
ATCGAGATTTCGGCTTATCTCGACATGTATTGCGAGAAATGGCCCACGAAGGTTTATTGCCAGGCGTTACCAAGTCCAGCTGGTAAAAAGCAACGCGCTACCCAGCGTTTCATTGGTAACGATTAAGCAACAGCTTCTCTGAAGTTAATAAGAGAAGCTGCTTTCGCTTGTCTAAATTTAGGATGATAGATGGCAGGCAATACCGTCTAGTCTGACTAAAGAACTCTAACGATTATGATTGTCCGCAGCAGGTATCAATGCCTAAACTATTGAGTAGCAAGTCGCTCACCGCATTGGCAACTGCAAATTCGCTATAAAAGCTTTTAGAGAAATCAAATCCTTGCATTTCAGTCAAAATCGCGATTAGCAAGGAGCCCAAATCATTTTCGCCTTCCATCCGTTGTCGTAAGTAAACAGAGGCAGCTCGCTCGGCGATTTTATTGTTAACGACTTCAGGCAAGAACTCCCGATCGAGCCATGCATGCAGTGCTTGCCGTAACCATTGGGCTTCTTGTTCGGGACTGCTACAAGGCGGTAGGGTTACAGCTGGGATAGGCTCAATCATGATGGTTGACTAATTGCTTCTTGTATTTAATATAAGCAATTTTTCCCACTATGAAGCAGAAGTGTGCAAATGGGAGCGACCATTTTGAACGACGCGGGTCATATGTCCTAATCGATCCTCTAATTCTTTGAGAACCTGCTCTGTATATCGATCAGCTTCCATTTGAATTTGCTCACATTCAGCGTGGGCCGCGTGGCGCATGGCCTCAATCTCTTGTTGAGTTTGGCGTCTAACCCGCTCTACTTCTGAAATATTACGCTGGCGCATGGTCTCAATTTCCCCTTGCACTTGCTTACGCAAATGTTGAGCTTCCATTTCAGCCTGCTGAATAATCGTAAGTTCATCCGCAATTTGGGCGGCGCGCTGTTCGGCTGACTGGATCAGTTCTTCCGCATATTGGTTAGCCCGATTGATAATATCTTCTTTATTTTGCAAGATATTTTCTGCGGATCGAATCGTATCCGGGATGCTTCTCTCTACGGCTAATAGCTGTGACAAGAGTTGTTCTTCATCCACCACCGTACGACGAGTTAACGGCATTTTTAAGCCGTCCAGGACAATAATTTCTTCTAATCGTTGCAGCTGCTGCTGCAACTCTAATCCTTGAGATTGATGAGCCGCTAGTCCGTGGGTGGTGTAATCGGTGCCGTTGGCGGTGGTATCGACACTGAAGGCGGAGTCTTGGTGAAGCATTCTTCTAACTCAATGGCAACGTTTTCAGGAACAAGATGAGCAACTGATCCACCAAACTTAGCAATCTCTTTGACTAAGCTACTGCTGAGAAAACTATATTCGTTGGAGGTGGCCAGAAACACGGTTTCGATATGGGGAGATAAGGTGTGGTTGGTATGAGCCATTTGCAGCTCATACTCGAAATCGGATAACGCTCTCAGACCCCGCAATAACACCTGAGCTTTCCGCTTTTGCGTATAAGTCACTGTTAGTGTATCAAATGTGTCAAGCTCTAAATTGTTAAGGTGCTGGGTACAGGTTTGAATTTGCTGAAGGCGTTGTTGAACCGAAAACAAAGGTGCTTTGTTGGGATTGCGAGCTACGGCAACAATGACTGATCCAAACAAGTTGCATCCTCGCTCAATAATGTCGAGATGCCCTAAAGTAATGGGGTCAAAACTGCCAGGATAGACTGCAATCATATTTTGGGTGTTTGGTTGAGGCGATTATAGTCTAATCTCTCCAACTTTGAGATCCTAAAAACAAAAAAGATGCTAATGTTTTTTTTCATTTGCTTCTGATTAATCTAGAGACTTGTGGGTCTCTAGTCCTTGCTATTCTCTCTCCGTATTCTTTGAGTCTATTTTTTTAGTTAGAAAGCTTCTGGATCATGCCCCTGCAAATTTACAACACCCTGAGTCGAACCAAAGAGCCATTTACAACCCTCGAATCTGGCAAAGTGCAATTCTATTGCTGTGGTGTGACAGTCTATGACTATTGCCATTTGGGCCATGCTCGGTCTTACATTGTCTGGGATATTGTTCGGCGCTATCTACAGTGGCGGGGATATGACGTTACCTATGTCCAGAACTACACCGATATTGACGACAAAATTCTCAAGCGGGCGGCGCAAACAGATCAAGATTGGCAGGTTGTCACCCAAACTTTTATTCAAGCTTATGAAGAGGATATGGCTCGCCTCAATATCTTGGCAGCAGATGCTTATCCCAAGGCCACTGAATCGATACCGGCGATCGTTGACCTGATCCAAGAACTCGAAACCAAGGGGGTGGCTTATGCTGCTCAAGGAGATGTCTATTTTGCTGTCGAAAAGTTTCCAGGTTATGGCCAACTCTCTGGACGACTGCTAGATCAGATGGAAGCGGGGGCCAGCGGACGAGTTGAACAACCCAAGCAAGCTGAACAAAAGAAACGTCATCCCCTTGATTTCGCTCTGTGGAAAGCGGTTAAGCCTGGAGAGCCTAGTTGGGATTCTCCCTGGGGACCGGGGCGTCCAGGATGGCATATTGAATGCTCGGCCATGGTGAATCAATGCTTAGGCACTGAAATTGACATTCATGCCGGTGGCTCAGATTTGGTCTTCCCCCACCATGAGAATGAGATTGCCCAATCGGAAGCAGCCCTGACGTCCCGACTGGCCCGCTACTGGATGCATAACGGGTTTGTGAATGTCGGGGGGGAAAAGATGTCTAAGTCCCTGGGGAACTTCACGACCATTCGTCAGCTCTTGGACACCCCCTTGCCTATTTTGTCGGGGCAAACCCTCAATCCGATGGCTTTGAGACTGTTTGTCTTGCAGGCCCAGTATCGCAAACCGATAGATTTTACGGATGATGCGATCGCAGCCGCGCAGCAAAGTTGGCAAACTCTAAAAGAAGGACTGCTCTTTGGCTATGACTATGGAGCTCAGTTGCAGTGGTCAGACTATAACGATCCAGATTTTGGCAATCCCGCTAATATGCGGATGCCAGATCCCAGCGTTGCAGTACAGCGGTTTCAATTAGCCATGGATGACGACTTTAATTCACCGAGTGGATTAGTCGTCTTATTCGAACTCGCCAAGGATTTGCGCAAAGCCGGCAATATTCTCAGCCATCAAGGAGAAACGTCTACCACGAGTGATCAGCTCAGGGAGCAGTGGCAAACCTTAGTCTGTTTATCCCAGGTATTAGGGCTAGAGGCTCAGCCTGACTCAGATGCAGACCCTTCAGGCCTTGAGGGTGGCCTTAGTGAGCAAGCCATCGAAGCCTTGATTGAGGAACGAAAAGCGGCTCGCCTAGCCAAGAATTATGCAGAAAGCGATCGTATTCGGGATCAGCTTAAAGCAGAGGGCATTACCTTGATCGATCAGGCCGGCGGGGTCACTCGGTGGCTGCGGGAATAGGTCCTTATCTCTTGGGCTTAGTGCTAATGATGGTGCGGTGGCGTGGATCGCTTGCCGTGGTGACGGTCTGTTTAAAGCCAGCTGCTTCTAACGCAGACTCCACATCAAAGGTGTAGTAGTCATCACTCCAGGGCTCTGTGCTTTTCATCAACGTGAACAGTGCAGGCGGTAAATTTTGGATCACGGGGGATTTGGGGTCGTTGTCTACGAGTGCTAGGCATCCCCCGGGTCGCAGAATTCGCAGCGCCTCTGCAAAAATTTGCTGGGTAATCTCCCGAGGCAGTTCGTGAATCACAAATTGGAGGGTCACTAGATCTAGCGCGGCATCGGGCAGACCCGTCTCTTCGGCTTTGCCATGGTGCCAATTGATCTCTTGGTTCACATCTCGCTTGTGGGCGATGGCTAGCATATAGGGGGAGAGATCAAGGCCAGTGGTGTGTACCGCATGAGCTTGAGTGGACTGGTAGTAGTGATGGAGGGCAAAAGATGAAATTCCCACGGAACAGCCGACATCTAAAATATCAGTCACTTGGGCGGGACCATGGTCGGCCAGTACTTGGTGAAAACTAGACCGTAACCGTTCTTGGGCCAGCTCCCAAGTCAGATCCTCTTGGGGCCAAACCCGTAACGCCATGGCATAGGTTGCTGATTCGGCTTCAAAGGCAGCGGGCCAGCATAAATTACCTTGTTCATAGGCATGAAAAGGGACTTGATAATAGTCGGGATAGACCAGATTCGGATTGTTCGTCCGATCAAAGAACTCTTGGGTATGTGAGGCTGCTAAAGCTTGGTAGTTTTGGCGCCAAGGCACCCCATTTTTCTCGGCAGTCTTAATGAGAACTTGTCTGGCTTGCCGTTTCATCACGGCATAAATTGGCTTGGTTTGAATCAGGAGATTGACCAATTTTGAGAGCCAATCTTCTCCGGCCCAGTCCGGCTTAAGCTTAAGAGTCATATCAAGAAGTGCAGAGGGCTTGGAATCTCATTGTAAAAGGGGAGCGTCCCCTCTTTATCAGATACCAGGGATAAAGTGCTGATTGGACGGGGCTGAGGTGACGTTAATTTATGAATATCACTGATATTTTTTTAAAACGAAAAAATGATTTTTTTGACGATGATCTGGGAATGCTCTGTATTAGCGTGTCCCCAATGTGAATGATTCAACACTCCCAAAATTATGAGGTTAGAATCATTCTTGTAAGCTTTAAGAAATTGACCTGATGACATTTTGGCACTGTCCTTATTTTCCGATTTTCATCTAGAAAATTTGGAAAATCCGCCACTGCTGTTAAGTCCGGTATTATCACGATTAGTGAAAAATCGTAAAATCAGGCATATATAGAAGAATATAAGCGTAAAATCGCTTATAGATTCTCGTAGTTCGCGACCGTCTTGCCTTGACTATCCCCATTTCATAAATTCTCGTTTTCTCACTGTTACTGATGCCTGCCAGAACGCTTGTGCAAGATACCACTCAGCTCGGCGTGAATGTGATTCCAGGAGATATCACATCACCTACGCTTAGAGAAACTCGAAGTCATCCTCCACAAACCGGACAGTCTGGTTCTAGTTCGCCCGCGACAAGAGTCAGTCGCGCTCATCATCTATTGGTGATCAAAACAGGTGACCATCAGCAAACCGTTGTATTAGAAGCTGCAACCTATTCGATTGGACGCCATCCCGCCAATTCCATTGTGTTGAATATGGGCACCGTCTCCCGCCAACATGCGCTACTGCTACGAATTCATGAACCGAAAACGGGAAATCATTTCTTTCGAGTGATTGATGGCAATATTCAGGGTCGGCGTAGCCGTAATGGTCTATGGATCAATGGGAAGCGCCGATTTTCCCATGATCTCAAGGATCAAGAAATCATCTCTTTCGGGGAGGATATTCAAGCCACTTATCACCTAGTAACGGGTTTTCCAGATGAGTATGAACTAGATGATTTACTCGCGATCAATTCTTCGGAATCTCCTACTCCTTCGTCTTCGAATACTCAGACCTTTTTCCCCTCTGATACAGAATTACGAAATTTAGGAGAAGCTGCTCTCGTTCGCCTCTCGTCGTTCCCTGAGTTAATGCCTCATCCCATCATTGAAACGGATTTTAGTGGCAGCATCACGTATATCAATCCGGCGGCGGTGGCTCAATTCCCCGATATTTTAGAGTCCAACCAGCATCCGCTGTTGCAAGGTTTCTTAGCTGAAGTCAAGAAAGCGCAAAATACCTACTTTGTGCGGGAAGTACATGTTTGCGATCGCGTCTTCGAACAATCCATTCACTGCATGCCGGAAAGTCAGGTCATTCGCAGTTATCTGGTCGATATTACCCAGCGCAAACGGGCCGAGCAAGTCCTGCGGGAAAGCGAAGAACGCTATGCTGCTGCGGCTCGGGGGGCCAATGATGGTCTCTGGGATTGGCACTTGCGATCCAATCGGGTGTATTTTTCGCCCCGCTGGAAATCGATGATTGGCTATGAAGAAGATGAAATTAGCGATCGCTGTGAAGAATGGCTCGATCGGCTTCACCCCAGCGATCGCGATCGTCTGAAGCAAGAATTATCGATGCACCTGAATGGTGAAACCAATCACTTTCAAAGTGAATTTCGCTTGCGTCATAAAAATGGGGAGTATCGCTGGTTTCGCAGCCGGGGGATGGCCTTGCGCGATGCCGAACAACAGCCCTACCGCATTGCTGGTTCCCAGACGGACATCACCGAATATCACTTGGCCCGGGAACAACTGGTCCATGATGCCCTCCATGATGCCTTAACCGGCTTACCCAACCGGGTGTTATTCATGGATCGTCTCACCCAGGCCATTAAGCAATATCAGCGCCATCCTGACGATCAGTTTGCCATCTTGTTTTTGGACTTAGATCGGTTCAAAATCATCAACGATAGTCTGGGTCATATGATTGGCGATCGGCTACTGATCGAAGTCGGTAACCGGCTGCAGTCTTGTCTGAGAGACCAAGATACCGTTGCTCGCATCGGCGGCGATGAATTCGTGATTTTGTTGAACACCATCCAGAATATGGATCAGGTTCTCCAGACGGCTGAACGAATTCAGCAACAGTTAAAGCAGGCTTTTGCCATTGAAGGCCATGAAATTTTTACGGGCACCAGTATTGGGATTGCCCTGATCAGCCCCGAATACCAACATGCGGAAGAGCTGCTGCGAGATGCCGATACCGCCATGTACCGGGCCAAAAACCTAGGTAAAAATAGGTATGAAATCTTTAGTAGCAGCATGCGATCGCAAGTGCTAGCCCTCTCTCAACTTGAGAATGATCTGCGGCGAGCGATTGATCGGCAAGAGTTCCAACTGTTCTATCAGCCGATTGTATCTTTAGACACCCACGACCTGGTGGGGTTAGAAGCCTTGGTGCGTTGGCATCATCCGGAACGCGGCTTGATCTTGCCCTCGGAATTTGTGCCGATGGCGGAAGAAGCAGGTCTGATTATTCCGTTGGGCTGGTGGGTACTGGCCCAAGCCTGCCGTCAAATGCAGCTATGGCAACAGCATTACAGCTTGGCCCAAGATCTACAGCTCAATGTTAATATTTCGAGTCGGCAATTTTCTCAACCCAACTTTGTCAACGATATTCATGCTGTTTTAGAAGACACGAATTTACCGTGCCATCGCCTTAAGCTGGAGATTACCGAAGGGGTACTGATGGATCATGCTTCAGATGTGGCCGATAAGCTAGATGCCATTAAGACATTAGGTATCAAGTTGGGGATTGATGACTTTGGCACTGGCTATTCTTCCTTAAACTATCTGAATGCGTTCCCAGTGGATACCCTCAAAATTGATCGCTCATTTGTGGAGCGCATGAATTCCGAAGAAGGGTTTGAGATTGTTAAAACCATTGTCAACCTTGCCCATAACCTCCATATGGATGTGGTTGCTGAAGGGGTTGAGCTTGAGGAGCAAGCCGAGGAACTCACCCAAATGAAGTGTGAATATGCCCAAGGATATTTATTCTCAGAACCCACGGATACAGTGGGGATGGAGAAATTTCTCCTCAACTATTGCAACTAGCCATCACTTTTGGAGGGATTGCAAATAAGGTTGGGGGTCATGGGCCACCCAGCCCAGGCTAGAACGGTAACGTACTTCGAACCGGAGAGCCGTTTGGGGCGCAGAAGCCACTTCACCTAGCAGATGGCCTGGCTGTATATGTTGCCCCACCTTGACCTGCAAGTTCTCGAGCCGACCATAGCGTGTTTGTCGACCTTGGGTATGGCGAATAAACACCTCTTGGCCAGAGGCCCCTCGTTCCCCGGCAAAAACAACTGTACCTGAGCTGACGGCATATACAGGGGTACCAGACGTTGCTTGCAAATCGACGCCGCTGTAGAACTGCATTTTGCGGGTCTCTGGATTGACACGCCAGCCATAAGTCCCTAAAACAGACGCAGGCTGTGGTAACGGATAGCGATCTCGTCCCGTTACCGATCGAGGAGATTGGAAGGTGTTGCCCACAGACTGGAGCGGGGCAATCCCTGTGGGGCGGGAGTTCACCCTTGGAGACCAGGTGATACCCGGCACAAACGCGACCTTAGGTGAGGTCTGACAACCATTCACTTCAAACAAGACCTCTGGGCTGATGCGGTAGGCTTTCGCTACGGCTTGCAAGGTTTGGCCAGCCGGAATAGCGACCAAAATGCCGTTATAGGGCGGCACCACTAAGTTCATGCCTGCCCTGGCTCGTCCTTGCCTTAGTTTAGGATTCATGCCCTTGAGGGTTGCAGTGGACAGGCCATATTGCTGGGCGATGCTGGCCAAGGTTTCGCCCGACTTTACTGAATGTCGCACTAACCGAGACAGGACAGACGCAGGACATAGTCGGGAGGGGGCCGACTGGGCATGGGCCATCAGGTGACCGCCCGCCACGCTGCCTAAGGTCCAAGGTATGATTGCAAACAGATGGCGAAAGTTGAATTTGGCCATAATACCCAATTGCTCCCAGGTTAGAGTGGAGTAAAGAATCACGATAACGCTGAATGCGCCCTAGTTTTACGATAATGCAGCGATCCCGCAAACATCTAGTTTTTTCTCTTTTAGTTGGAAGTGCGCTGCTCCAGACCGGCTGTCAAAGTTGGTTTAATCGAGGGTCTGATACCGCTGAGAGCCCACAAAGTACCCCCGAAATTCCAGTCACTGAAATTGCCAATCGCTCCCAGATTAGCTCTAATTTGATCGTCAAAATGGTGGATCAAGTCGGTCCTTCTGTGGTGCGTATTAATGCGGCCCGGAGTTCAAAAGGGTCCCTCGGCCTATTTGAGCGCTCTGATCGCTCCCTAGAGCAGGGCACGGGGTCAGGATTTATCTTTGATGAAAAAGGATTGGTTTTAACCAATGCCCATGTCGTTGAAGATGCCGATGAGGTGACGGTGGTGCTCAAGGACGGACAGCAGTTTCCTGGCACCGTGGAAGGGGCTGATCCCCTCACCGATATTGCCGTGATTAAGATAGAGGCCAAGGAGTCCTTGCCTGCCCTTGAACTCGGGGATTCAGATACGTTACAACCCGGAGATTGGGCGATTGCCATTGGTAATCCCTTGGGGCTGAACAACACGGTGACCATGGGAATTATTAGCGCCACAGATCGGTCTAGCTCTCAACTAGGAGCACCAGACCAGCGGGTTAACTTTATCCAAACGGATGCTGCGATTAATCCTGGGAATTCTGGAGGACCGTTGCTTAACCTCAAGGGTGAGGTGATTGGGATTAATACGGCGATTATCCGCGAGTCTCAAGAGTCGGGGATAACGGCTCAGGGGCTTGGATTTGCCATTCCTGTCAAAATTGCCGCCCGTATTAGCAAGCAATTATTAAACGAGGGGAAAGTGGCCCATCCCTACTTGGGGATTCGGATGGTGAGTCTTTCTGAAGAAACGAAGACATTGCTGAAAGATGAGATAGACTTACCCCTCCAACAAGATAAAGGGGTACTGGTGGTGGATGTATTGTCCGATTCCCCAGCTTCAGCGGCACAGTTAAAGTCTGGCGATGTGATTGTCCAAATTGGTAAAACCCCAATTGATAATACGGAGCAACTTCAGCAGCTCTTACAGTCTGTGACTCCCGGCGATCAGTTGGCATTAACAATTATGCGCAAAAATAAGAAACAGCAAGCCCAGCTGACAGTGGGAACCCTCAAACCTCAAACCTTTTCTCGACGATCTTAAGCACTGAGGCGATGGATTTATTTGAACAGCATCGTCAACAGCTTTTAGAAACGGAAGCGCCTCTAGCCGCGCGTTTACGTCCCCGTACCTTAGATGAGTTTGTAGGCCAAGATGAGATTGTCGGCCCAGGACGTCTATTGCGGCGGGCCATTCAGGCCGATCAACTCTCCTCACTGATTTTCTATGGTCCCCCTGGCACGGGCAAAACCACCCTAGCTCAAATTATTGCTAACACCACCCAAGCCCATTTTTTGGCTCTGAATGCGGTCTTAGCGGGCATCAAAGATATTCGTTCATCTGTGGATGAGGCCCAGGACCGACGGGGCCAATATGGTCAACGCACGATCCTATTTGTGGATGAGGTGCATCGGTTTAATAAAGCCCAACAGGATGCATTGCTGCCCTGGGTGGAGAATGGCACGGTGATTTTAATCGGAGCAACCACCGAAAACCCCTATTTTGAGGTCAACAAAGCCCTAGTTAGTCGGTCACGGATTTTTCAGTTGCGATCGCTGATGCCAGACGACCTGCGCCAGGTGGTAGAGCGGGCCTTGCAAGATAAATACTTCGGCTATGGCGATACGGCTATTGAGCTTGAGGGTGCCGCGACCGATCACCTGATTAATGTGGCGAATGGCGATGCGAGAGCGTTGCTGAATGCGTTAGAACTGGCCATTGAAACCACAGAGCCAGACGGCAATGGCGTTATTCCCATCACCTTGGCTGTCGCAGAAGCCTCTATCCAGCGGCGGGCTGTTCTCTATGACAAGGAGGGCGATGCCCATTTTGATACGATCAGCGCTTTTATAAAAAGCTTGCGGGGGTCTGACCCGGATGCGGCACTCTATTGGTTAGCCCGCATGGTTTATGCCGGAGAAGATCCCCGCTTTATCTTTCGACGGATGATCATTTTAGCCAGTGAGGATGTCGGTCTGGCGGACCCACAGGCTGTCGCTGTGGTTATGGCCTGTGCTCAATCCTTTGATCGAATTGGGTTGCCAGAGGGGCAATATCCTTTGGCCCAAGCAGCCCTTTATTTATCGACCGCTCCCAAGTCCAATAGTGCTTTGGCCTATTTTGATGCCCTGGCCTCGGTAGAGAAAGAACGGGAAGGGGACGTTCCCAATGCCCTCAGGGATAAGAGTCGTGACCAACATTCCTTTGGTCATGGTGCTAACTATAAATATCCCCATGCCTATCGTGATCATTGGGTTGCCCAACAGTATCTACCGGACAGTCTCCAAGGACAGGTCTTTTACCAACCCTCTGATCAAGGGGCTGAAGCTGCCATTCAAACGCAGATTGCCCGTCAGCGAGAAGCCCAACTCTCGGGAATTTCAGAGACGAGTCCCCAAGAGACGGTTAGCTATGGTCCGAAAGACTCGAAGCGGGAACGGTGGTTACAGCGCACCATGAGTCAGACTGGCGATCATGCGGCTTGGGTGCGCGATCGCATTTTCAGTTTCACTCAAATTCAGCGCCATCATGTGGTTCTGGAGGTCTGCAGCCAAACGGGGTTACTCACCTGGGAAGCGTTACGGCAGACCCCGGAAGGCAGTGTCTATACCCATGTTCCCTCAGATAAAGTCGCTCAGACTCTGGAAGCTCAGGTGAAAGCCCTGTCAGCCTTGCAACGACCTATCTTTTTAGCAGGACAGAGTTCTGACCTCAAAACTCTGATTCATGACCATACTCCTGAGCTTCAGTTTGATTGGATTTTAGGTCGGAATACCTTTGCTAATCTGATGCATCAAATGGATCGGTCTGCCGCTGAAAACCATACCCAGCAGCTCATCAGTCTTTTAAGGCCGAAGGGGCAGATCATTCTAGCGGAAACGATTCCCAAATATGGGCAACGAATTTGTGACCTGGTAAAGGCAGAAGATGTAGGAAATGCTTTATTTCAGCGTTGGCAAACAGCTGAAACAGCCTTATATCAAGATGATACGGGTGATACTCAACTCACTTGGGATGAATCTGATCTAAAAGCTGTATTTACCAATATGCCTATCACAATAGACTTAGAGCAGACCCACATGAGCCTATATGTCACCCCTAAACTGATCGAACGATGGTTTGCCGTGGGTGGTGATCGCCCTTCCTATGGCAAGCGGCTAGGGCAACATTGTTCAGCGAAAGATGTGAAACAGATCCAGGCACTGTTGTCTCAAAAACTATTGCATAAAACAATTCAATGGCAGGCCACTCTCGCGTTTGTTCTTGTTCAATGCCTTAAATAAGCACAGCAAATAGTACTGGTCTTGGCGCCCTTACAACTGGCTACACTTTTTGACTGCTTCGGTAATGTTGTAGTCATCTGGATTGGCTGCTAATAATTCTTCCAGATGCACCAGGTATTGGGGTTGTGGAAATTCTGCAGCAGCTTCAATCATGAGACTAGCGACAGTTGGCTGTGCTAATTCCTTAAGCACTAGAGGGATAACGCGGTTATCCTGGCGTTTAGCAAGTCCTACAGCAGCCTCTCCTCGGATTTCATAATCAGGATCAGATAAACCTTGAAACAGTACTTCTCGAACCTGGGGAGAATCTGCATCACTTAAGTTGCCTAAACCAAACAATGCCCAATTGCGGACATCATAGTCATCGTCCTGCGCTAATCGACACATCATTGCGACTGCAAGATCAGAGCGATCGCACTGGGAGCCACCCAAAGCATAAGCCACTGAGAAACGGACATCTGCAGAATCGTGATTGGCGAATGCCACCAGTTCGCTACTGTCCCACAAGAAATCATAGGATGCATGGTGACCCAAAGCATTAATAGCACTGCAAAGAACTTCCGTTTCAGAATCGTGGAGCAGTGACAACAGAATTGGCAGTGCAGCGTTGCCAAAGGGATAGGGTGAGTGGCGATCTGCACATCCAAGTTGTGATAGGACGGCCGCCCCCAATGCTCTCATACAGGATTCAGAGCTTTGACACCATTCCACGGCAGTATCAAATATCTGCGGGTCTGAGCGGAGATGAAGAGCATGAAGAATATCCCAATATAGATCATTGTCATCATCGGCAGAACGAGCACATTGTTCTGCTTGAGAAAGTAGTTGGTCTGTAGGTAAGGCTTTGAGCGAATCGTTCATTAGATAAAGATTTTTCGATTGCGATAATACCTACAGATAGGGCTTGATTTCCCATATCCTGATCTCGGAGGCTGCTCCATCCACAAGAATGCGTGTTTGTTGCCCAGCAATCCCAAACTCAAACTGGAGACCATCATCATATCCATGATTATTCGTGAGCTGCCAAACAGAGAAAAGCTGCATCCCCAGAATTGCTTTCCAAGGTTTTTGCTGCGATAAATCTACTCTGAGATGAGGTGCAAACTGGAAAACGTCTGAAATATAAACTTCATCAGTCTCACCATCACAGACTATACCTACCTGGTAGTCCCCAAAAAATAATATTAGGGCTTCCAAGTTTTCTCCCCCCAGCAAATCATTAGAGGTATAAGAACTGTTGGCTGTGCAGCGTTCGACTCTTTGCAAGACAAGTGGGACATCACCATCTAGCAAATTCACCAAGTTCTCATAACTGGAACAGAACATGTGAGTCTTCTTCCAAAAGGCAGACAATACAATCTCAGTATCACTTCCATAAGTTTGTGATGACAGATTAATGGGATGAAATGATGAGGAATATTGATATCCCGCAGGTGATATTCTCAGGCATCAGGAAGATGGGGGTTTTCCGATATGAGTAAAGTCAGCAATGTATTAGACAAGTGATATTCTTCTGAATTTACGCTGCTGGAATTCATCCTTGTGTTTACGGCAGCAGCCAGCGCAGTGACATTAAAGACATCATATTGCTCAAGTCCAACTTCTACTAACTCAATGAGGGTACGCAACACATCAAGTCGAACCTCGACATACTCATCTTGCAAAGCATCTAGCAATTGAGGATCAAATGTCTGTAAATTAATGTGGATATAGCGAAAAGCACGAGCCGAATTAGCACGAATAGTGGGCGAACTATCCTGTAGCAATTCCAGTAGCTTCGGTTCAATGAGTTCAGGAGCATGATTGTATCGCAGCCCCCAGGCAACCAGATCTGCCTGATCGCTTTGAGTCTCCCTCAACATCACCAATAGCTGGTTTACACCTGCTGGTATGACATGACCAATTAGTTGGGCACAGCTCTCGCGCACCTGGTTCTCTTCTTCAGCATCACGCAGGGTTGTGAGTAAGGGTTCAAGCGCTTCTTCGCCCATCTCCCAGAGTAGATCATAGGCATTGTCGTGACGGGTTTGCGATCGCAAATCCGCAATCAATTCTTGTACTGATTTCACCACCAGAATATGGATGTCTTCCAAATGTTTACGAGAGATTAGGAGTAAACCAACCTGGCTTTAGCCCCTGATCTAGCAAAGCTTCGCTATTAGGCTGAGGGGTAAAAGGGATGTGACCAGACTGATACAGTTGGGTCGCTAGATTTTGGGCGTAACGATGGGCAAAGGCCTCTTTATCTTTCGAGGGTTTAGAATCAAACTCCTGATCAAGGCGGGCCTCTTCAGCATCGCTTGTTGTATTAAAACTGGGTAGAACAACACTTTGAATCCAATCAACATAATGTCCTATTTCATGGAATAGGGTCCGAAAGAGGATGGTATGGCGAACGGACTCATGAGTTCGATGGATGGTGTAATCACGCCGTCTTTTTTCGATTCGATGACCATCAGCTTCTAGTCGGGCAAGTTCATCGAGAGAGTCTGGTCCCAGAGAGAGCGACCACCGCAAGGTTTTAGTGAGATCATGAGCTTCGATACAGATGGCAGGTCCTGAATGTGGCCCAGGCGTTGCATAGTAAAGAAAACGACCCCAGACAGGATTGATTTGATCTTGTTTGCGCGTGGGTTGACGAAAGATGATTAGCTCCAAGCCATCTAGATCTGCTTGGGGAACATATTCTAAAACAGACATGACATCTGTGACCGTACAGGGATAAAAGCACTCAGGGCGCGGAGGCTCTATGAGAAATGTCAGCTCACATTCTCCAATGGTTTTTTGGATAGCTATAGGTTGGTGCAGCACTTCCCAAAACACCCGATCATCCGACCATGATTTTGGAATAACCAGATGATTATTTTGTCCCTGTCCTTGTGTTGAAGTCCCAATATTGCGATTGCGACGGGTAGGATTCCAGCCTTTGCGCATATCAAGTTCCTAGATGTTCGTCAATGTTAGCTCACCTGCCAAAGTTGCTAGGTGGTTGCTTTCCCATAAAGAACTCTAAGAGCGGCCATGATTTTAGGTAAGGATAGTGCTGTTGAGAATCTTAAGGACAACAAAATTGGAGCTAAGGCTTTGTCCGATGGATAGAGGGGCTTGTAAGCTATATCTCTGAGAGGTTTGTGTGGTTAGTCGTTTGCGATCGCATATACGATTCAGGACTATGGATATGTCTCCCCAGCAAAAATTAAATATCTGGGGGGCTGAACAAAGATAACTTGAAAAGTTTTTTGCACCTCGATGTTAGATCCCGATTTTTTCTGGGCAACATGAGTCTAATCAAGCTACTGCTAGAATTTTTAATATCTGGTTTTAGCTTGACTTAAATCAGAAATAATCATCAAAAAAGTCCTACCCCCTATCTCTGTATGAGTTAGGGGGTATTTGTTTAGCCAACATCTCCTACTCAATGCATTGCCCAGTTGGGTTGAAGATTTGTGGTGAATGTTTCATGGTCGGCAGGCGGACCTAAATTCATGTAAGGCATAGACCAATGGTATTTTCGCAGCCCCTTCAGCTTGAGTTTGCGGGAATGGATCAATCCTAACCACACCAAAAAAGCCCCCGGTAATCCGGGGGCTTTCAATCAAACTTTATCGTTTGAAGTTAGAGTCTACAGAGCGTTTCCGCGAGGTAGAACTTCTTCAGGGAAGATGAAGTTTTCATGGATTTGGTCTTGGGGTGCCATCCAAGCACGAAGACCTTCGTTCAAGAGAATGTTCTTGGTGTAAAAGGTTTCGAACTCAGGGTCTTCAGCAGCCCGGATTTCCTGGCTAACGAAGTCATAAGCACGCATGTTGAGAGCGATACCGACGAGGCCAATGGCAGATGCCCATAGACCAGTTACAGGTACGAACAACATGAAAAAGTGCAACCAACGCTTGTTGGAAAAGGCAATCCCGAAAATCTGAGACCAGAATCGATTTGCAGTGACCATGGAGTAGGTCTCTTCTGCTTGGGTTGGAGAGAACGCAGCAAATGTATTGGCGTCTTGACCGTCTTCAAACAAAGTGTTTTCAACAGTGGCTCCGTGAATGGCGCACAACAGCGCACCACCCAAAATACCTGCAACACCCATCATATGGAAAGGGTTCAGGGTTAAGTTGTGGAAACCTTGAGCAAATAACAAGAATCGGAAGATGCTCGTTACACCCCAGCTAGGTGCAAAGAACCAGCTGGATTGGCCCAAAGGATACATCAAAAAGACAGATACATACACGGCAATAGGACCGCTGAAAGCAACTGCGTTATAAGGACGCACGCCGATCAGACGGGCTACTTCGAATTGACGCAGCATGAAGCCGATCAAACCGAAGACACCATGTAATGTGGTGAAGTTCCACAATCCACCCAGCTGACACCAGCGGGTGAAGTCACCTTGAGCTTCGGGGCCCCACAACAAAAGTAGGGAGTGGCCGAGGCTGTCGGCGGGTGTGGATACAGCTACGGTCAAGAAGTTAGCACCTTCTAGGTAGGAGCTAGCAAGACCGTGGGTGAACCAGGAAGTTACGAAAGTTGTGCCGGTAAACCATCCCCCGACGGATAGAAATGCACAGGGGAAAAGTAGAATACCTGACCAACCAATAAAGACGAACCGATCACGCTTCAGCCAGTCGTCGAGGACGTCAAACCATCCTCGCTCCTGGGCGCGTCCGACTGCTATGGTCATGGATAGATCTCCAGTTTATTTATAAATCGCAAAATGATTGCAGGAATAATAACAGATGGTCCTGAATCGATGTAGATATGATTAACCATAAAGTAAAGTCAACAAAAATTCACGATACTTTATGATTTATTTCACATATTCTAATTATATGTAGAAGTCTAACGTGCTGCAGCTACAGCTGGAAAGTCTAGCAAAATATAAGGGTTTGACTGTTAGGCTACGAAAACGGGCAATGATAGTCAGTGCCTGAATTCTGAGAAAGCTTAAGATTTGTCGGTTTCAGTCGTCAAGAAACTTTGCGGACGGTCTAAAAGAGCCGTTACTGCGTTGACAACGGTCTGAGCATTGCCTTCGAGAAATGCAGTATCTAGCGAATCAGGCGTATCAGTCCGCCGATGATAGTGGGGATTGCGCAGATGGGCGGTATCGTTGACCATCACCGCCCCAATCCCTTCAAACCAAAATGGGGTGTGGTCACTACGCAGAATTACAGGGGTTAATAGACCTTTAAAGGGGATGGGGACTGGGACTAATGCAGGTAGGTTCGGCTGATGGTTCTCGCTAAAGGCATCCAGTAACGGTAAATGTTCGGTATCTCCTGCGATCGCAAGAAAGTCTCCCTTATCACTGGGCAGTTCCACCTTAAATTCTCCAGGCACCTGCTGGCAGCCGGCAGTGGCACAGGTGTAACCCAGCATTTCCAAAATAACGACGCCGTCTAAGTTCTTGAGGTTTTCGGGGCGTTGGGCATAGGCATAGCTGCCCACCAGTCCGGCTTCTTCTTGATCAAATAGAACAATGCGGAGGGGACGTATCGTTTTGCGATCGCCCAGCAGTCTCGCCACTTCCAAAGCCACTACCACCCCAGTGGCATTATCATCCGCCCCTGGAGAACCGCGAACCGAATCATAATGGGCTCCCACTAGCAATGCGCCAGCATTGGGGTCTGTTCCTGGACGTTCCGCAACAACGTTTATTCCTGTTTCAAAAGGCTGTTCCCCGACTGTCCATCCTGAGGCAGTGAGGGTTTGAGTCATCAACTCTCTCGCTTTTTTCAATTCGGCCCCAGTGTAGCGCTCAAAATTAAGGGCTTTGAGATCGGCCATTAACCGCTCGCCACTCACGATGGGGGTTGGTTCAGAGCTTACAGGCAGCGGAGACTCAACTGGAGGCGAAGCAATGGGAGAAGATGCTGGCGATGGAGAGACAGATGAGGGTTGGGCGACGGGCCGGGGAGACTGGCAAGCCGCAAAGAGCACGAACAGACATGCGATCGCACCTAGAATCCAAGCTTTCCGACTTTTGAACATCTTTCCACGACTAAACCCTAGCCATTGTCGCACACAGTCCATTCTACCTATCGAAACCTTCAATCGTCAGAGGGATGTGTTTTCAACAATGGCTAGGGTAGTCGTCTTTATACCTGTTCCCTACTCAACTTGAACTGAAGGATTGAAACCTCTATAAATAAAAGGTTTCCACTAAAGTGAGACTCAAAATAGAAATAAATAACCAGGCCGCAGCGCCCAAGTAGAGTGGTCGCAGACCCATTTCCTTAAACTTATGGAGTTTAGTTTCTAGCCCCATGGCCACCATCGACACGGTCAGTAAAAATTTATTGCCTTGAGTAATGGACTCAGTCCATGCAATCGGTAAAATCTGAAAACTGCTAACCCCAATCAGCACCACGAACCCTAGTACAAACCAAGGAATTGGCAGTGATTTGGAATTTCCTACCCGTTGCCGAAAAGATAAAACCCCTAAGGTCAACATCACCGGAATCAGGAACATCACCCGCGATAGCTTCGCAATCGTGGCCAGTTCACCGCTGACTGGACTGGTCTGAAAGGCTGCAGCCACCACTTGAGCCACTTCATGAATCGATGCCCCCGTCCATACTCCAAAGGCTTCTGGCGTTAGAGCTAGCCAACCAAACAGCAGGGGATAGAGCAGCATCGATAGGGTTCCAAACACGGTCACAATCGTGACGGCATAGGCAACATCTTCATCCGACCCTTCAATCACGCTATTAGTGGCAACGACCGCAGAAGCCCCACAAATAGATGTTCCTGACGCAATCAATTGAGACAGTTGACGACTCACGCCGAGCTGGCGACCCAGCCAGCAGGTGAATATAAAAGTGCTGCCTAGGACAACAGCTACAATCCCCAGCCCTTTGGGGCCAACTTCCAGGATCTGCGACGCGCTCAGCCTCAGTCCCAGCAACATAATGGCGAGTCGTAAAATTCGTTTGAGAGTGAACTTAATGCCTGGCTGGCAAGAGGCGGGTACCGTCAAGACATTGCGGACTGCAATACCCAAAACCACAGCCAAAATGAGTGAGCTCAGAAAATGCAAGCCCGGTACGAGATGAAGGAACGTTGCCACTAAAGCAAGTCCAAACGTCAGAAATAGACCTGTAAAAATAGAACCCGTTTGATTCGGTGCAGACGGCCGCACTCTATAGGGTTTGGTCGCGACAGAACCCAGCTGCATGGTACGAGGTAGTTTCATGTGGAACCCTGGAATGAGTTTGACATTGAAGATAGGGGGCCTAGATAAAATCTAGATCGGGGCTTTGGGCCATAATTTCTGAAATCTCTGCGTCTTCAGAGGTCTCCTGCTGCAAAACCTCTTTTAGAAACCGCTGATAAGCCGTGTAGAGGCGGGAAGATCCGTCAGGATTTTCCACAATGAAGAAGGGTGCGGAATCAACGTTGTATTGGGCTGCCAATGCATAGCCCTCACTGTCCGGATTACGTTCATCAGCAGTGACAATTTGATCGATTCGAGATCTCAACTCAAGAGTTTCTAGTTCAGAGAGTACTCTGGCGGATTTTGCACAGGGTTGACCATCGTGCTTAACCTTTTGAACCAAGGTGATTTTCATGAAAAGACGTTTTTGATAATTGGGGACAGATAGCAGCAGTTCAGGCTTTGTTGGGTGAGTGATACCTTGAAAAATTGGCACGAAAATATTTCAGGAAGTTGCAAAACAGCAGTTCATCCCTAAATTGAGCAATACCGAATTTCAGACTTCCTAGCGAAGTTCAAAAGACTTCGCTAGGAAGCAACACATTTACTTTTGGGTCGCATTACTAGCGTGTAAACCACATTCCTTGTCATCAGGATTTTCCCACCACCAGCGGCCTTGGCGTTCATGCTGGTGAGGCAAGGTGGATCGGGTGCAAGGGGCACAACCAATACTCACAAAGCCCTGGGAGTGCAAGGGATTGAACGGCACCTCATTCTTATCGATGTATTCCCATACCTGATTTGAGGTCCAGTTGGATAGCGGGTTGAACTTAATTAAGGTGTGGTCATCGTTGGAGAAGGCGGTATCCACTTGCATGACCGGTAAATTAGAACGGGTCTGACTTTGATCCTGACGCTGCCCTGTAATCCAAGCATCAAGAGACGACAACTTTCGACGTAAAGGACGAACCTTGCGAATACTGCAGCACTCCTTATGACCGTCTTTATAGAAGCTAAACAGCCCTTTTTCGCGAACGAGTGCTTCTACTTGAGCAGGGTCAGGAAACAGCAGCTCAATATGGAGTTTATAGCGCTTTCTGACCTGCTCAATAAACCGGTAAGTCTCAGGGTGTAAACGTCCAGTATCCAGACAGAACACACTCACATCTGGCCGAATCTTAGCAGCCATATCAATCAGAACCACGTCTTCTGCACCACTAAAAGCAATGGCAATGTTGTCGAACTTTTTGAGTGCAAAGTCGAGGATTTCTTGAGGATTATCCTGAGGCAGCTTCGTGAGTGCGCTAGGAATATCAACAGTGGTATCGACAGTATTGATCGCTTGAATCATAAGAGAACTCCTTAATGAGTCAGAAAACAAAAATTAAAAGGGATAGCAAACTCTGCAGGCTGATTAATCGTCCTAGTTAGCCTGCATTGAAGTGCCTAAGAAGGCAGGGGGTAAGAGTTCTAAAAAGACTCTCAAACCTTGCATTTTTCTTAGCTTTTAATAGATAGAACGGTGAATAGAGCAGCATCTTGCTGCCACCGAAATATGGGTGCCGTTATCGCCTTCTCTACATCAGTGATTGCAGAAAAAGACATCAACTTCAAGATGATGAATCTACAAGTAATTCATCTTAAGTCAATTATCGAGAGTCATAGGCATGGGGTATACCAACGCTGATATAGCTTGGGCCTATAGCGAATGGAATGCCGTTAGTATTAAAACTTGCGGCTACGGAAACAAAAACTGGCATAACAAATAGTGGTACGGACGCTAGGTGCAATCAGTTTTCTGCAACAGCCTTTTCTTAACCATCTCGAAATAACACCCCGCCAGGTATTAAATACTGACAGAGATGTTGTTTTTTGGTGATGACCACTACAGAACTACTGAAATAAAGCTCGAACGGACCTCTGAGGAAATTATTATTAGTTACTCACAGTAACTATCTGCAAGACTTTGGATTGTTGAATTGCCAACCCAAATCACTGATGTCTTAATCAGACGGTGAGACCAGCAGCATGAAATATATAGATATTAAACACTGCACCGACAATTAATATAGTATCGAGACTTAAAATGACTCAGGAGTAAAGCTTAGATATATATAACCATATATAAAAACAGATGTAAACACAAAAAAAATTTAATTTTAGTTGAACAGCCAAAAAATGTGACTTCAGTCACAAAAAACTAAGATAGCTCATTTTTTTTGGCAGATGTGTAGCATATCACTTAGAGTTCCAATTTTTTTAATAATTGGTTTATTTAGCTATCCCTGTTAGAAACCGAACTATTTTTTTACCGTTATAAAATAATAGGCATTGACGGTGCACTAAGGTTTGTAGATATATTTTTATGCCTTTCGAAGTGATATCAACTCAACTCAACTCATACTGCTTCTCTATAATTCCTTCATGATAGAAATAAAAGATATAGCCTCACTGCTATTCAGTCTGAGTTGGACCATCATCCTTGAAGGTTCTACTACTGCTTGAGGTTGCTTTGGAGAGTCATAAACAATGAAACACATCCAGCAGTCAGGCAATCCGAGCCTGTGGATTGTGAATGCCTACTGAGACAATACCCAATTCAAGCGTTGATGCCATCACCCTGAAACGTGAAATGAGAGATGCTTTGTCTAGCCTAGAAAAAAGGTGGACAATTTTCCCACTCGGTCTTGACCGAGCAGCGTTGCTGATAATCCGTAAAATGATTTGTGTTCTGCTCTTTTGCTTTGAGGTAAATTTTATCCTTGCCTTTCAATCGGGGCTATTTGGGCTTTTGTGAAGATGGCACAACTTTGGCAGGGTTATTGGCAATGACCGTTTGCCCTAACTCAGCTTGACTTCCCCAAGGTTGCAGCGCTGAAGGGAGTTGCCATTGCCCCCAGTCAAACCCATCTTTAATGGCCCAGGATAAATCAACTTGCTTGGGTACTGCTAAGGAATGGCTACAGGTGAGGTCCGCTTCATAGGCTGCCAATATTTGAGTGTCTTGCTCCATTTCCGGGGATTGCAAATATAGAACAGAACAGCGATACCGCTGATACCAGCCTGCGATCGCATTCTCCAACTTATCCGCAGTCGTCCGACAGACAACCGCCGCTGTTCCCCACCACCAGGCAGCGACTAGCCATTGCTCTGGGTCACCTTCGATACTCTGAAAGGCATGGATACTATTCACCAAGGTAGAAATATGGGGGCAGGCTTCGATCGCCGAGGTATCACATTTCCAGATCGGGGCCGGAGGTTCATTTTCCGGGCGTTGCTCCCGCCAAACCTGTAGCAAGAAAGCCAGGGGATCAGATCCTTGAGCATAGGTCGGCCAGTGAGTATGCATCAGTCCCTCTGGATAATGCTGTTGGAGGGCTAATAAAGGAGCTAAATGCTCAGGACTCAAAAGTGGGGCCAAAAGTTGAAGAGGTTGAGGCAGAGTCACGGGCATTGTCCTTTGAGAATAAGCGAATTGAGGGGATGTCCCTATCAGCAGTATCCCTGTTCGCCTGGTCTACAATCAACTAGCGCTGCCACCAAACCTGTTTTAAATGGGGATAGCAGGCAAGGGCTTGCCGCCATATTTGCTCAACGACCCAAGCCGGAGGCTGAGTCGCATCAACCGTCAAAATGTCTGATTCTGTTGTCTGAATGGCTTCATAGGTATTGAGCTGGCTAGCTAGGAGCTCAGCCTGCATGTAGTGATTGTCTCGCTGAGTCAAACGTTGGCGTAGATGGGATTCCGACAGCTCTAACCACACAAGCTGCACAGCTCCCAAAGCCATCAATCGCTGGCGATGGGCTTGCTTAAGGGCTGAACAGGTGATGACGGTTTCGCGTTTCAGATCGATAGCCCGGCGTATATCATTTGCGATCGCATCTAGCCACTCCCGGCGATCACCGTCATTCAGGGGGGCTTGAGCAACCATTTTTTTGATATTAGCGGCGGTATGGCGACGATCGCCTTCTAAAAAATCACACTCTAACCGATTAGCCAATAAGCGGCCTATGGTGGTTTTACCTGAACCCGCAACTCCAATCATGATCCAAACAATAGGACTATCTGTGTTTGTCATAGGTCACAACAACTTTTACTGCCAACACTGGATTGATGATTCCTTGAAGTGACGATAGCCAAATCTTTCACTGCCTTACTAGTCATCTGTCTCGAATAGTTAACCTTGCACTCTCTAGAACATTGAGAATTGGAATGGATGATAAAGAAAGTTGAGTTCTCAAAGTCAGCTGCCCAAGATACGAAGAAATTTGCAACTTATAGGGATTAAAACTGATGTACCAAGATCGGTTAACATTTTCAGACTAATCCCTAAAAGCCCCCCTATGGAAAACTAATCGGTGATATGCAGAGCAATGACTCCTGAAGAAGCAATATTGAGCATCAGTTGATTTATTCAGATCGTTGAGCAACAGAAAGTCGTCAAAATCCGACGGATGTGGGGGCATCACTCATGATGGTGATGATCTATTTTTTGGGATTGGCCGAACCGCCGGATCTGAGCCAGCAACTCTGGTCGGGTCAAAATTCCTTGAGACGGACTGAAAAGCAGCACCAAAATAAATAGAGACGAAGACACCAACACAATCGATGGGCCAGAAGGAAGCTCCGTATAGTAGCTAAAGTAAACCCCTATAGTACTCACCACAGCCCCAAGTACAGCCCCTAACATCATCATCTGGTGTAATTCACGCACCAGTAGATAAGCCGACAAGGCTGGCCCTACTAGCATAGCAATCACCAGAACTACCCCCACTGCCTGCATACTGGCAATAATGGTCAGCGTTGTCACAGCCATCAGGCCCACATAAAGCGCATGAACAGGTAACCCCATGGCTTGGGCACCCGTGGAGTCAAAGGTATAAAGCAGCAGCTCTTTATAAGTCAACTTGATCACCGCCAAAATCAGCACGGTGATGCTTAGCGTGCGCAGAATATCTGAAGGTGTCGTAGCCAGGATATCGCCAAATAGCAAACTGTCTAAGTCAAACTTGTTTTTCAGGGTCGATAGCAGCGTAATGCCGAGGGCGAAAAACGTAGAAAACGTTAGGGCCATGGCTGAATCAGCTTTGATACGGGATTGCGATCGAATCCAGGTAATAAACAAAGCCCCAGCGATACCAGAACTAAAAGCCCCAATCATCAGGTCAATGCCCGTAAATGCCGCAATGGACAGCCCCGGCAATACACAGTGGGCAATCACATCCCCTAACAACGCCATCCGTTGAATAATCAGGTAGCTGCCCACAACAGGGCATAAAACACCTACCAGAATGCCGATAGCCAGGGCATGTCGGATAAATTCATACCCTAATGGTTCAAGAAACCACTCAAACATGTCTTGTTCTAACAGACGAAAGACTGATCACTGGGATGCGAATGCCCCAACACGCCCCGATAAGCCTGCTGCAAATTCTCAGGGGTCATCACCTTGGCTGGTAGACCATCTGCAATCAGCTGGCGGTTGAGGAGTAAGAGTCGATCGAGTTGAGACATAGACTCTCCCCAGTCATGGCTACTGACCAACAGAATTTTGCCTTGGGCTTTGAGGTTGGCAAAGACCTGGAACATTATGGCTTCCGTCGGTTGATCCACCCCATTAAAGGGTTCATCAAACAGGAAAATATCGGCCTCTTGGGCTAAGGCCCGAGCTAAAAAGACCCGCTGTTGCTGCCCGCCAGACAATTCACCAATGCGACGATGCCGCAGATCTAGCATTTCAACTTGTTCAAGGGCCGTTTTGACAATTTCTTTAGTGGCTCGACCTGGACTGCGAAACCAGCCCAACTTACGGGTCCGGGCCATCATCACCACGTTCCACACTGTAACCGGATAGTCCCAATCAATTTGTGATCGCTGGGGGACATAGGCCACCCGCTCTAGCTGATTGCACAGGGGACAGGTACAGAAGCTCACGTGGCCACTCACCGTGGGCACAAGTCCTAACATCGCTTTCATCATGGTGCTTTTACCTGCACCATTGGGACCGACAATCCCTACTAATTGGCCGGGCTCAATTTGGAAGCTAACATCATCTAACCCTCGCACCCCTCGATAATCGACGGCGAGTTGTTGGACCTTGAGCATACATACAATATGAGAATGATACTCATTACTATACCCGTTTCTTCCGAACTCAGGGCAGAAAGCAGTTGCAACCTGTGTAATTTGTCATAAAAGTTGATCAACGTTCATCCTGCTATTGCTGCTCAACCTCGTCTGAAAATAGAACCTTGATATCCATCTTTTCAATGGTATGATGGGGAATCTGAGTAAATTAATCTTGATTCCTTCAACGGAATTCACAAGCCTTACTCAAACAACCGGAGTATTTTCGACCTCAATATGATCAAACTCAGACTCAAGCGATACGGCAAAAAAAGAGCTGCTAGCTACCGAATCGTGGCCATGAATAGCCGCGACCGCAGAGATGGTCGTCCCTTGGAAGAATTGGGCTACTATAATCCCATCACCGATGAAACCCGCCTGCATGTAGATGCGATCGCAAAGCGTCTCAAAGAAGGTGCGCAGCCTACAGACACCGTACGTCGCATTTTGGAAAAAGCCAGCCTTTTAGAACCTGCCAAGGCCAAAGCCTAATTTTTAACTTATGCCTTCAACTTCTACTGCTAAGACTGATTACTCAGTTCTTGTTCGTTTTCTCGTAGAACCTTTTCTTGAAGCCTCTGAAACTTTGAGTATAGATTGCGAGACGAATGCCAGTGGTAGAGTTTGGATCCGTCTGGCATTTTCAGGAACAGATAAAGGGCGGGTTTTTGGTCGGGGTGGGCGGACCATCCAGGCGATGCGCACAGTGTTGGAGATGGCTGGCAAAGCAGCCAACCAAACAGTGTACCTAGAAGTGTTCAATGAAGGAGGGGCGGATAAACAGCCTTCTCGCCCCAAGAAGCCTCCTCAGAAACGACGCCGTTGAGTAAAAGTGTTACTCATCCAAAAATCTGTTTTTATCAGTAGCCTGACTTAAGAGCTACTGATTGTTTCCGCCATCAGACATTCTGATAGGTTTATTTCTCCCTATTCATTCCAAGCCATTATGGGACTGACGCTTCAGTTACCCAGCCCAGAAAGTGCAATTGCCCTAGCCGGAGAGCAGCAAGGAAATTTAAAGCTGTTTGCCCAACAAACTGGGGCCCAGCTGGTTTTGCGAGGACAAGAACTCCTCATTTCTGGAACGGATAAGCAAATAAAACTGTGTCAGCAGCTCATCTATTTATTAGAAGATGCTTGGCAGGCCGGGCAATCGATCTCGCCGGTAGATATTATGGCTGCTCGCCAGGTCCTCAACACCAAGCGCCAAGAAGAATGGCAAGATCTCCAGCAAGATATTTTAGCGACGACCCGTCGAGGGGAACAGATTCGTGCTAAAACGCTACGCCAGCGACAGTATATTCAATTCATTCGTAAATACACATTGACGTTTGGGATTGGTCCTGCAGGGACCGGGAAAACCTATTTGGCTGCCGTATTAGCTGTACAAGCGCTGCTATCCAATGAATATGAACGTTTAATTCTGACTCGTCCTGCTATAGAAGCAGGAGAAAAGCTAGGATTCTTGCCGGGAGATTTACAGCAAAAAGTGAATCCCTATTTACGGCCTCTCTATGATGCCCTCTATGAGTTGATTGAGGCGGAGCGGATTACCAGCTTGATGGAGCGAGGCATTATTGAAGTTGCCCCCCTTGCCTATATGCGAGGACGGACCCTAAACCGAGCCTTTGTCATTTTGGATGAGGCGCAAAACACAACGCCTGCTCAGATGAAAATGATGCTGACTAGGCTGGGCAAAGATTCACGGATGGTTGTTACGGGTGATGTTACCCAATCCGATCTACCCGTTAGCCAGACTTCAGGCTTGGCTGTTGCCCAAAAGATTTTGCAATCAATTGAAGGCATTGGTTTTTGTCACTTAGGCAAAGGCGACATTGTTCGCCACCCCTTAGTGTCTAAAATTATTGATGCTTATGAGCATTACGAGACTAAAAAATAATCTCATAATGCTCATAAGCAGAATCCTAGCTCGACTGCTAATCTTGCTGGGATTTTTGAGCAACGCACATTAAAGATAATGCTGCATCGGGAGAGAGTGGATCAATGCCCGATAAGCGTTGCCCTAAGCCATAGCGCCAGTGGGGAGACTTTCCTAGTACACCTTGTTGAATTTCTGCACCCACTGTTTGGTTATGAGGGAATAAACGGATCTGAAACCCTTTTGATTGAAGCGTCTGTGTAAAGAGTTCAGCTGTCACACCGTCACCGGGATGATGATGAATTTCAGTTTTCAAGGCAGTCAGTCTTTCTTCTGAGTCAATATGCAGACTTCTAAGAAAGAACCGATAAATAGGCAGCCGCATTTTGTAAAACATGAGGGCAAGACCTTGATAGTTCCAAGCTGAGCGTTGTGGATCATGGTCTACGATCAGAAGCCCACCTGGTTTAACCAGACGAGCCGCTTCAGCCAATACGGTCGGCATATCTTCACAATGATGCAGGGCCGCATTCAAAGCAACGATATCTGCAAATTCGGACACGAAGGGAAGATCATGAGCATCGGCTAAAACGGGGGTATAGCCGATCTGAGCTGCCATCTTGAGGGCACCTTCAGCAACATCTACCCCAATCATGGTGCGAGGAGAACCTCCGATCGAGGCATATAAGTTGCCAGGTCCACACCCAATATCTACGACAACTTTATTGTCCCAGCTGCCCATGACTGATAACCATCGATCCCGAAAGACCGGATCGCGGTGGCAGGCATCGAAATAGCTCTTTGCCCATTCTGGGTGACTGAAATAAACACTGTTTGCTTGTATCGCAGGACTGGCTTCAATCGGAGCGACCCAAATTCCATCACTGTTCTTAGTAATGGCTGCATGAGCACTAGAAAAAGGAAGTGTTGGGGAGGAAGATACTGCACTCAGAACCATGACTTTACGCTATTTGCGCTCCATTAAAGTAATTTAAGATTGACAAGCCAAAGAAGAAGTAATTATTGAAAATAATGATAAGAATTGAAGTAAATGTTCTTGAATTTGTTTGCAGATATCGAAGAAATTTACATCTGATTTTAAATATTTAACCGCGAGAAAAGAGTTAATTATGTGATCTATGTCACATGATTGCTGCGTTTGCAGCGCGATGGTTCAAAGCTAGTGCTTGCAATGCTTTATAGGTATATCTTTGGGAAGTTAGTCGTTGGTATTGATAACTTGACTTAGAAAAATTTTAGCAATAGCTAAGACTTTTCTAGAGATAAATACAATTAAATTATGAGCAGCATAGGTTTTAAGCTGATCTATTGGAATTCATCAGAGAATAAATTGAATTTGTGATTTTTGATACAAAAAAAATGGGTGTAACTATTTTTCTGTGGTGAAATATTGAAGGTGAGGTTGCTCAGAGTACAACATGCTTGATGGCATCTGTTCAGTGCAGAGTTTTGGGGATGGCTAACTCAGAACTATCAGCCAATCCCCAGATGCTCTTGAGCAGACACAACAGTGATTAGTTACTAATCCATCGTTGATAAAGCTTTTGGACAGCTCGGGTGACTGATTCCCGAAATTGGGGGGTATTGCTCGGATCGAGTTGTTGCAATTGGGTTAAAAATTTTGCTTCTTCTTGGGCCACTTCGCCATCGCTATAGATCAGGCCGCTTAAATCTTCTAAAAGCTGTTGATACGCAGATGATTTGGGTTTCTTCCCTAAATAATCTTCTACCCAGGCATAGCATTCTTCTTTGGAAACAGACCGTAATCCATAGAGCCAAGGACGTAGTTCTGGATCTTCTTCCACTCCTTTATCATGGGCAATTTTGCGCAGATAGACTTGTTCTGCTTGTTGTACCGTGCCATCTAGCCAGGCGACACCAATTAAGATCTTTAGGAGTTTGACAACTTTTGCAGGTTGAGTCATGGGTGAAGTCCTCACTGATAGATCGTAATGAAGAAGGCTTAGTTTTAGAAAAGCAGTTTGTTGGAGTTATGTCCATCCATTCCCTGAACAATATTAAATCCTCAACACCCTCTGTAAATTATGGGGTCTTTGTATTGCCTCAACCCTGGTCCTAGAGCTGAGAAGCAGCTAAGCTTTGGCCCTATAGTGGGGTTAAACTCGTACGCATTTGAAGTATGGATTATGCCTCTGAGCAGATTGCAGGTGTTGATGAAGTGGGGAGGGGGGCCTTGTTTGGCCCTGTTGTGGCTGCTGCTGTCATTCTCTCTGATGAGGCGATAGAACAGTTAGTTGCCCAAGGGATGACGGATAGCAAGAAACTATCGCCACGGCGTCGATTGTTATTGATGAAGCAAATCCGAGAGCTGGCAATAGGGTTTAGGGTGGGGATGGCTTCAGTGTATGAGATTGATCGCCTCAACATTCTGCAGGCTAGCTTACTCGCGATGCGGCGTGCTGTGCTGGGTCTGCCATCTACTCCTCAGTTTTGTTTAGTGGATGGGAATCAACGGATTCCTAATTTGCTTGTTCAGCAAAGAACAGTCATTAAGGGCGATCAATCTGAACCTGCAATCGCAGCTGCCAGTATCCTGGCCAAAGTCTGGCGTGATCAACTCATCGTGCGTCTAGATCAGCGTTACCCTGGATATGATTTGGCGTCTAATAAGGGCTATGGCAGCGCTAAACATCGGCAAGCCTTACAAGAACTCGGACCGACGTGCCAACATCGATTGTCCTTTGCGCCTTGCCAGGCCAGTTTACTTTCAGATTAAGAGTTCTCTGTTTTTTTAAGCCATTTTTGGTAGAGATCAGGTCTGCGATCGCGAGTTCGTTGGATCTGCTGTTCCTGTCGCCACTGCTCAATCAGAGCATGGTTCCCAGACCGGAGTACAGAAGGGACCTGCCACCCCCTAAACTCAGCGGGGCGAGTATATTGTGGATAATCTAGCAACTCGGCTTCAAAACTCTCTTTTTTTAAAGACTCGACCTTACCGACTGTGCCGGGTCGCAAACGAATCACTCCATTTAAAAGGGTTAGTGCTGGAATCTCACCACAAGTGAGCACAAAATCACCTAGAGACAGCTCTTGAGTGACTAACTGTTCAGCGACTCGCTCATCGACCCCTTCGTAATGGCCGCAAATCATCACTAACTGATCATAATGATTCGCTAGTTGATGAAATAGCGGTTGATTCATGGGTCGCCCTTGAGGGGTGAATAAGATAATTTGGCGGCGAGGCAGACAGGGCAAAGACTCTACCGCCGCAAAAATAGGTTCTGGTTTCATCAACATACCGACTCCGCCCCCATACACCTCATCATCAACCCGATGATGTTTATCTGTAGTGAAATCGCGAGGATTAGTGAGATGGACCTCTGCCACCCCATTGGCAAGGGCTTTCCCTAACAGGCTAGTTTTAAGAGGCGAGGTAAAGAACTCTGGAAATAAAGTGAGAATATCGAAACGCACGTTAGGAATTTCCTGATTCGCTGAAGTTATGGCACTGAAAAGAATATCGCCATCGACCCCATCAATGGGCCCAAAACATCAATTTATAGGTATGGATAGAGATATATAGGTATGGATAGAGATAATTTTTAGGTATGAAATGGAGAGGATGGACTAAGCGGTGATCATGGTCCCAATTCCAGCATCGGTGAAAATCTCTAGAAGTAAGGCATGGGGGGCACGACCATCAATAATATGGGCCGCTTGAATCCCTTGGGCTAAAGAGCGAATACAGCAGGTCACTTTAGGAATCATGCCCCCTGCCACAACATCCTCTTCGATGAGTTGACGAGCCTGGCGAATATCCAGTTGATGAATGAGGGAAGTAGCATCTTGATAGTCTTGGAGAATGCCGGGGGTATCCGTCAGCAGAATGAGTTTCTCTGCATCTAGAGCAGCGGCGAGTTCTCCAGCCACCGTATCAGCATTAATGTTATAGACTTGTCCCTCTTCGTCCGTCGCCACACTGGACACAATAGGAATATGGCCTCCATCTAAGAGGGTATTGATCAGTTGGGGATTCACCGTAGCCACCTCTCCGACAAAACCGATTCCAGACTCCCCTTGAGGACGAGCCGTCAGTAACTTTCCATCCTTGCCGCAGACTCCAACAGCCGACCCTCCAGCTTGATTAATTAGGGAAACTAGCTCTTTATTGACTCGTCCCACGAGTACCATCTCCACAACATCCATTGTCGGAGCATCGGTGACTCGTAAACCATTCATAAACTGAGGCTCAATCCCTAGTTTTTCTAGCCATAGGTTGATTTCAGGTCCCCCACCATGGACTAAGACAGGACGTAGACCAACACAGGCCATAAACACCACATCCCGAATCACCGTGGTTTTGAGGGTGCTATCTTTCATTGCCGCTCCACCATATTTAACAACGACCGTACGCCCAGCGAAGGATTGGATGTAGGGAAGAGCTTCACTTAATACTTGGACGCGATCGCTAGCGTTAAACATGCGGTTGGGTGGCAAAGAGAACAAAGCGCAAACCATTGAACAGTAACGGCTTGCCCATAGACAGCAGTTTAGCTCGTTATGGTAGTTGACCGTAAGCAGGTCATGCCATCAATTCCAACAGCTCGTTTGGCCGCTGCTGATAAAGAAAGAGTGATATCAACATTTGGCTTAAGTCATGAACTTTTCAGGTTAGTTGAACGACTAAAAGGTATCAGGCTACGAATAATTACTTTTAGAGAATAAAACATGATTTCCTCGTCAGATCATGTCATTTATAGTGAGGTGCTAGGTCTTTTTATACTCACTATTTCAATTTTCTTCATGAAATTTTCTGAGTAATGGTTAACGTCTTCTCTTAGCTATTACAACTATTTCAGTAATTATAACCCTGCAATACTCTATTTCTTTCAATGAATAGAAGTCATATTTTGTAGGTTGCATTACTTGATAAAAGATGGTTATAATTAGGTCATTAAAAGTATTTTTACTCTAATAAGTTTTATTCACTTAAGGAATGGTTAGAGAATCCTGAGAATCTTCTCAGAGTGGTTATTGTGAATACAGTGTTTAGTAGCTGTAAGCCCAATCGTTCCTGACTAAACAATCGAAAAAGAGATAAAGGAGTCATGAGTTTTCTTTGTTTCTTCCGCTTGTTTATCAAATATTTGAAGCGTTGTGATGAACTGCTTCTCAAATACTTGAAAGAATCCAAACAGGAATGGTTGCCTATTTTGTCGGTGTGCAGCCCCGATTGCTTTGATCTCTAAAAATTTATTCACCTTAAGTGAGGTTTAATATGAAAGCTCAACGCCTTCTCCCCCTTTGCTCTGCTCTTTTCTTAGGTCTAGCCGCTGCTCCTGCTTTTGCTGGTTCTGCTAGTGTTTCCAACAGCTTCTCCATTCGTGATATCAAGAATGGTCATTCTCACACAAATATTAAAGTGAAAGAGTGGTACGGCGGTATTCGTTCTGCTGGAGCCGATGCTAGCAAGGTATCTGTTGGCTACACTACGACCAACGACGGTAGCACGACTACTCAAACTCAATATTGTGGTTGGGGTTGTCAGCAATCTACCACTACAAACAACGGACTATTTTCTGAAACTGATTACTCAGTTTCCACTTCTTCTAGCTGGTCAAAAGAATATGGTGCATTCAAGAAAGACACCAATGTGCATGTCCACGAAAGCTATAACTTTGATGGCATCGACAAGACTCACACCGTTGGCTCTAGCTTCAGCTTCTAAATCAAGCTTGCTGCTTCATATTTAAGCCAAACATACGAGGGGCAGCAGCTTAGCTGCTGTCCCTTTGCTCAGCTCAGGAGAATCAATCATGCGTTATGGTCTTGGGCTGTTGAGTACATCGGTTGTGGGATTGTTGACCTTGTCGGCTGGCTCAGCGTTAGCCCAAACGACAAATAGCATCACAGTACCTAACAACTCCCAATCAACAGCTAACCCTGAAGTCAATCTTGATCAGCAGGGCTCATTAGTAAATACTCAGGTCAACAGTACAACCTTAGGACGAAGTGTTGTCGGTAACGGAATAGCAGACTGTACTAGTAGTGGTTTAAGCGTGTCTGCCTATGGTAGTGGCGTGGGCCCTTTTGATACCGGTACCATTGGTGGTGCGGTTACCTATACCCATTCTTTTGGAATGGATACCTGTAAACAGTACGCCAAGAACCAATTAGGGAAAGCGAAGCTAGAAACTTGTTTTCTATTAATTAGTAACTATTCCA
Organism: Acaryochloris marina S15; assembly: GCF_018336915.1. Taxonomy (GTDB): domain Bacteria; phylum Cyanobacteriota; class Cyanobacteriia; order Thermosynechococcales; family Thermosynechococcaceae; genus Acaryochloris; species Acaryochloris marina_A. The sequence continues at coordinate 843,313 of NZ_CP064923.1, forward strand.
AAATGGTGAAAGCAGGCATTGATGTTAGCTACACTGCCCTGATGGAAGTGGCTAATGTGGACTGTCCGTCTGTAACCGTTCGCCAAGCAGTGATTCCTCAGTCTTCCCCTTCTGCCTCGAATCGTCCGGCACCGACTTCATTGCAAGGACAGCAACCCACTCCACAAACCACCGTGGGTGAGTATGGCAATAGTTCACAGAACACTCCTCAAGCACAGCCCCCATTACCAGCAGACCCTCAACTCAAGACAGCCTTACCTAAGTCACCTTCAGAGTTGCCTGCTGTTCAAGAACCCCAACGGTTGACGGCTAAAGAGTTGATTTGATGTCGATCCAGCGGATAACACTGTGTGTTGCCTACTTTTATTCTCTGAGGCGACCTAATCACTCAAAAAAGTATTGCTGTGGATTCCTGGATTGATAATATCCCCAACACTAAAGCAAGACTGTTTATAGTCTTGAATTGCGCCAGTTACATATAACCGGTTTCAGTTCCAGGGATTGAAATATCTGGGCCATGACAAGGCACCACGAACTAGGAGGGCATGATTGATGCAACTGAAACCGATACTCTATTGTGCTGTGGCCTATGCAGTTTTCAGTACATCACCTTGCTATGCCCAGATAGTTCACGTGATGACATTTCAGAACTCATCTGGTGGCCGCCATATTAGAGAAATTACTGGGCAACAAACCCAAGATGATCAGTCTATTGGTGTTTCTCTCAATACGTCTGATGAGCGGACAACAACCCATTCTTCGTCCACTGTGAATGGTGTAACCCAAGACCAAACCTATACCTATATCAACAAAGCCAAGAGTCAGGCGGTAGAAACGGGTCATAGAAGAAGAATTGAGCGCACTCAGCTGTTTGAGGCATATGACTACTCGGACTACGCAGTCGACCACACTGTAGATTTTAGTTTTTAAGTTTGAATAGTGTACGACCCAATCATGCTTGAATTGGCTGCCCAGACACCAACATATTGTCGATCTTGCTGTCACTGTCGAGGGTGTTGACCTCATTTAGCGGCCATGGAAAATCGCTGTTCTGACCGATCGATTTTGTCTTGAATAAGTACTCCAGGGTAGTTGTTGCTAGGAGATTTAAATATGAAATCTGCAATATTTTTAACAACAGTGATTACAGGGCTGAGTATTCTGCCTGCTAAGGCTCAGACTCAAGCTTTTTTTGGGGTACCCATTGGCCAAGATGTTCCAGTAATCATCTTTTCACCTGTTACTCAGTATTATCCGAACTACTATCCAGGGCCAGGTTTTTACCAATATAGCCATTACTTTCGAAGCACTGACCATCATTTAGACTTCGATAAATATGACTACCTTCTCAGCGACGATTTGGTATACAACTTTCCGGTAGTTGGCAACTTTAATTACAAGTAATTCTGGAGCTACAAGAGAGTCATGCTATTCGTCGACAATCTGGCAATAGTTCATGCGGGTGGCGCAGACTATTGGGCTAGCCTTTCTCAGATTGATGAATGCACTGGGAATGGTGTTGATTACTCTGTCTTTCATCGGTAGAGCAATGCAGCTTTGCAATCGTTACACTGAATAGGTGGATGGCATCTGGTTAAGGTGACTTCACTTCTTTTGATTGTGACGACGCAAGGATCATACGCATATGAAAGCATTTGTGGCTGGAGCAACGGGTCAAACGGGTCGCCGCATTGTTTCTCAATTAGTTGAACGGGGAATTCCCGTGCGGGCTCTAGTTCGAGATATTGATAGAGCTAAAGAACTTTTACCAGAGGCTGCTGAGTTAGTGGTGGGAGATGTGTTGGATGCGAGTTCGTTAGAGGGTGCGATCGCAGATTGTAACGTCCTTCTTTGTGCCACCGGAGCAGCCCCAGGATTTAACCCTTTTGCACCTCTCCAGATTGATTACTTAGGGACCAAAAATCTAGTAGATGTTGCCAAGGCCAAAAAACTGGAGCATTTTGTTCTGGTCTCGTCCCTTTGTACCTCCAAGTTGCTGCATCCGCTGAATCTATTTTTCTTGGTGTTGGTTTGGAAGAAGCAAGCTGAACAGTATATTCAAAATAGCGGGCTTACCTACACCATCGTCCGTCCTGGTGGACTAAAAAATGAAGATAACGACAACTCTGTCGTTATGTCTGCCCCGGATACTTTATTTGAAGGCAGCATTCCTCGGACTAAAGTGGCCGAGGTTTGTATTGAAGCACTGGCGGCTTCGTCCTCTCACAATAAGATTGTTGAAATAGTAGCGCCACCGGAAGCCTTAGATCAGCCAATCCCTGACTTATTTGCTAGGGTTTAAATAAGCATATTGACTTAGTCTAGTTTCGATTGGAAACTATTTAGATCTAAGCAATATTGAATTCATCTACCTATCTAAGCGGCTTTATTGCTTAGGGAGTTCATCGTTGACCTCTAGTTCACCACCTAAACAGGCTAAACCTCTCCATCGAATGGCTTGGCGTTTCGGTGTTTCACTGATCTTGCTTTTGGGCCTAGGGGCATTGTTTGTGTTGCCTAAATTTGACCCCAAGAGTTTAACCTGGCCGACAACGGAACCGGGGAGAATCGCACCGCTTGCCATGTCTGGCGGCGATCCCCATTTACGGGCCTTAATGCGGACGATTTCTGCCAGCGAATCGAATGATGCCAGTCCCTATACCCTGCTGTACGGCGGTAGCCATATCGAACATTTACGGGAACATCCCGATCGCTGCATTCCTATTCGGTGGGGACCGAACCAAGGGCTGTGTACCACGGCAGCCGGGCGCTATCAATTCATTACGACCACTTGGTTTGAAACCGCAGAGAAGTACCATCCTGCCCCGACTGGAGAATGGATGTGGCGACGTTATAGTTTTGCCCCTGAATACCAGGACCGTGTGGTGCATGCTTGGTTAGATGACATCAATTATTGGGGAACTGATATTTCCCAGCTGTTAAAAGATGGCCAGGTGCAAACCGTGTTTCAGGAGCTTTCGGGAACTTGGACTAGTCTGGGCTATGGGATTGAGAGTAATAAGGTGACGCCCCACCTCATGCATATCTACGAACGAATGCTGGCGGAAGAAATTGCCTTAGCTAACGGGTTACCGACCAACTATCTGCCCACGGTTGCCAACCAGTCAGTGGAGACAACGCGCTAGGACTTAACCTCTAGCCGATCCCACAAGGACTGATAGAGACTGTCGGGCACCTTAGCTCGGAGCACTTTCGCTAACCGATTTTTCTTTTGGGCAGCTTTGAGGCAATCTTCCTGGGGACAGAGATAGGCAGAGCGTCCCATGCCTTGATCGAGCTGGATTTGATGATCGGGATAAACCCGGACAATCCGCCAAAACTCAGATTTGGGGGCAATGTGACGACAACTGATACATCGACGATGGTTGGGCTGCATGAACTAGAGAATAATCTTGAAAAGTAGCTATAGCTAGCTTACGCCTTAAACTATGGGGAGACCTAGGATCTGACGTTTTTCTGCCCATGTTGAATATTGTTCAAATACTCTCTCAAGAGCTATCGATTTCTCCTCAGCGCCTGCAAAATGCTTTGGAGTTGTTTGCTGAAGGGGCGACGATTCCTTTTGTAGCCCGGTATCGAAAAGAGCGGACCGGACAAATGGATGAGATTCAACTGCGACAACTCTCGGAACGGTTTACCTACCTGACCGAACTGGAAGAGCGCAAAAAGACGATTCTGGAATCGATTGCCCAACAGAATAAGCTGACGGAGCCCCTCAAAGTCAAAATTGAAGCCTGTTTACTCAAAACTGAACTTGAAGATTTGTACTTGCCCTATCGTCCTAAACGACGAACCCGAGCCACCATTGCTAAAGAAAAAGGATTAGAACCCTTCGCCCAATGGCTTCAAGCTCTCAATAAACCCACCGCAACCCTGAATCAAGATTTGGCAACAGAAGCCGCCCGCTACATCAATCAAGACGTTGCTACTGCCGAGGATGCTTTGCAGGGTGCCTCTGATATTTTGGCAGAAGGGATTGCCGATCAGGCTGAAATCCGCTCCCATCTGAAAAGTCGCTTCTTCCAAGTCGGTGAATTTGTGTCTCAGGTGAAAGCCAAATACCCGGAAGGGAGTACCAAGTTTGAGATGTACCGGAGCTACCAAGCCCGAGCCAAGAGCATTCCTGCCCATAATTTGTTGGCCCTTTATCGGGGCGAGACAGAAGGCATTCTCAAAGTGGAGTTGGTTATTGATGAAGAGCGCATCTTGGGCGATATCGAAGAGCGAATGACTCGCTCTAAAGTTCGAGCAGTGCGAGACTTTTTCCGAGATGTGGTGAAGGATGCCTATGCTCGCTTGATTAAGCCTTCAGTGATCAAGGAAGTTCGAGCCACCTGCAAAGCCGAGGCGGATCGCGAGTCGATCCAAACCTTTGCCACCAATTTACGGGAACTGCTGCTGTCTAGTCCTGCGGGGATGAAGCCCACTTTGGGGATTGATCCAGGGTTTCGCACAGGCTGCAAAGTGGTTGCTCTAGATAATACGGGAAAATTTTTGGAATACCAGGCGATTTTCCCTCACCAGGCAGCGGGACAGCGAGACCAAGCAGCTAAAACCGTTGCTCGCTTAATTCGGACCTATAGCATTGACCTCATTGCCATCGGCAATGGGACAGCGGGCCGAGAAACGGATGCCTTTGTGGCTGATGTCTTAAAAACCTTGGACTGCAAGCCCATCAAGGTAATGGTGAACGAGTCGGGCGCTTCGATTTATTCGGCCAGTGAGATTGCCATTGCCGAATTTCCTGACTTAGATATCACGGTGCGCGGGGCGATCAGTATTGCCCGCCGCCTCCAAGATCCTCTGGCAGAGCTGGTGAAGCTCGATCCAAAGTCTATTGGGGTGGGCCAGTATCAGCATGATGTGGATCAAAAGTTGCTGAAGCAAAAGCTAGAAGAGACGGTGGAAAGTTGTGTGAACTATGTGGGGGTCGATTTGAATACGGCCTCGAAGGAATTGCTGACGTTTGTGTCGGGAATAACAGGGGCAATAGCAAACAATATCATCACCTATCGCAACCAAAATGGAGCTTTCAAAAACCGTAAGCAGATCCTGAAAGTTGCCAAGCTAGGTCCCAAAGCCTTTGAGCAAGCCGCTGGATTTTTGAGGATTCGGACGGGGGAGAATCCCCTGGACAATACTGCTGTCCATCCCGAAAGCTACGGTGTAGTCAAGACGATTAGTGCAGATCTAGAGTTACCCCTGAGCCAAATTGCGGAGATTCCAGCGCATCTTAGACCGGGTGATCTCAAAACCTATGCGACGGACACGATTGGTGAGCCTACCCTCAAAGACATCATGGCAGAGTTGGAAAAACCAGGCCGCGATCCACGGGCTGAATTCAAATATGCCACTTTCAAGGAAGGCATTACTGAGTTAACAGATCTCAAGCCTGAGATGCAGTTAGAAGGAATTGTCACGAATGTCACCAACTTTGGGGCTTTTGTGGATGTTGGGGTACATCAAGATGGTTTGGTCCATATTTCGCAAATGGCGGACCAGTTTGTTAAAGACCCTAAGCAGATTGTGAAAGTGGGGCAAGTGGTGAAGGTGCGGGTGCTAGAGGTGAACCAGAAACTCAAACGCATTGGTCTATCGATGCGCTCTACCTCTAACAGAACATAGCGTTCGCTGCTTGTTGGGGTAGCCAGAGCCAATCGTTCAAGCGGGTCAGGATGTATAAAAGGGCAGGGAGTTCAAGTATGGCTATCTTTAGACTTATGCATCGTCATCATCGCTTTTATCTGACTTATTCTGGTGATGATTTAGCCAAGTGATAAGTGCCTTGCCCCCTAATGAGGATACAACTAGAGCGATGTCAAACATACGGTCTTGTTGCTCCGAAAGAGTGGGCTTATTGGCTAACTGAACGGCTTTACTACCTGTGCTAAGGGTAAAGCATAACAAGGTAGTGATAATGAGCCTAGAGATAGCTGTCGATTTGTTGTGTCGCATCATGAACTCCGCGATTTGTTTGCATGAGTCCATAATGCTGGAAAAATCTTTGAAGTTCAGTCCCTGAAAGGGTTCTGATGGAGATGGCTTGAGGATGAGTTTGGTATGAGATTAATCGCTTTCAGATCTACCGCAGAATTATCAGTCACTTGATGGAGGGATTAGCAGTGTCTTGTCGGAAATTAAACGACTTCCTAGTTGGTAGGATGTGCTGATTTTCATAGGTAAAATATTGGCAAGCTATGAGATAAATAAATGGCATCAAGATCTATCTCAGCCACCACTGAAGGCTGTAGAAAGGCTACAAATGCTCGTACTGGAAAAGGGTGGAGTAATGAAGATCTTGCCAGTAAAGTCATTATTCAGGGTAAAAAGACTACTACTGGAATTGGTATTGCGACCGTTAAAAATTTTTTTGCTGGTCAAAATGTTGATCGAAAATATTTTGTAGGAATTTGTACCGCGCTAGAACTAGATTGGGAAGGCATAGCAGGTTTAAAGGCGGTCTCAACAAAAACTGAATCTACACTGCATGTAGACACTATCGAAACACTTGTTCAAACGATTCGCCAAAAGGTAAACGCTGATATTCACAATCGCTGCGGCACGATGCGGGTGCTGGATATGGAGCAGCCCATTGGAATTGGGGAGATTTATACCTGCGTCAATATCCTTAAGAAACTGTCTGGAAACCAGCGTCTAGGGGTTAAGGAGCTATGGCAAGACTGTAATATTAACAACTTTGATCGCTTGATGTTGGGGCAGGTAAGTGTTGAGCGCGTACCGGGATTAGCAGCGGTTGAATGGCATAACAAGCTGATGATCTTGGGCAAGCCGGGGGCAGGCAAGACCACTTTTATGAAACGACTGGCAACCCAATGCAATCAAGGGAAGTTTGATACCAAATCCGATTTATATAACTCCGATATAATTCATAATTAGAGAATGCCAAGAAAACTGTATCTCGAACCTCATTTTTCGCCTGAGGAGCTGAAGTCTCATTATCGGGCCAGCCAAGACCCAGTAGAATCGCGCCGCTGGCATCTGCTGTGGCTCGTCAGTGAGCAAACAAAGCTAACTCAAGCAGCCCAAGTGGTCGGTCTCAACTACGATTACGCCCGAGAAATTGTTAGAGAGTATAACCGCAATGGAGCTAATGGATTACGCAACCGACGCAAAGATAAACGACCTTACCAATCTCGCAGTCTCCTGACTCAAGACCAATGTGCACAATTGTCGACTCGTCTCCAAACCCCACCTGCCGACGGTGGTCTATGGAACGGGCCAAAAGTAGCACAGGTCATCGCCCAAATGACAGGAGTTGAGAAGGTTTGGCCCCAACGAGGTTGGGACTATCTCAAGCGATTGGAGCAGTCCCTTCAATGCCCACGTCCTCATCATCGTAAAGGCGACCCAGAGGCACAAGCCGCCTTTAAAAAAACTGCCTGAGTGCAAAGCAGAATTGGAGCGACGCTATCCTGATGCTCAAGTCGAAGTGTGGTCTTTTGATGAACACCGCTTAGGCCTTAAACCCATCATTCGAAAGATCTGGGCACCTGTAGGTCAGCGTCCGATTGCTGAGGTGGACCATCGCTACGAATGGGCCTATCTTTATGGATTCGTTCACCCCGCAACAGGCGACACTGAATGGTTCATTCTGCCTCGGGTGAATGGAGAATGGTTTAATCAAGCCCTGCAAAGCTTTGCTCAGCAAGTTGGAGCGGGACAGCACAAACAGATTCTTCTCGTTCTAGATGGTGCAGGATGGCATACCTGTAAAAATCTGGTGGTACCTAAAGGCATTCATCTGAAGGTTTTACCTCCCTATTCTCCAGAACTACAGCCCGCTGAACGATTGTGGCGGCTAGCGGATGAACCAATCGCCAATCGATGCTTTGAGACCCTCGATGCTCTCGAAGATGTGCTCGAGGAGCGCTGTCGAACTTTAATGACCATGCAATCAGACATTAAAGCTCTCACTTACTACCATTGGTGGCCAGTTTGACCGATGAGATATTTCAGGGGTTAATAAGTCGGATTTGGTATGAATCCGATAGGATTCCTGTATTTGTCACCCTTAAAGAATTTTCTGAAGCTCTAGGTAAACCTGATTTGCAAAGCTATGTTGCTCAGCAATGGGAAGCTTGTAAAGTTGAGGGAACTAGCCTTCCCCAGGTCTTAGATGCTGGGCGTGTCTTAGTTTTGCTAGATGGTCTAGATGAGGTGCAGGACGAAGAACATGATCGTGTGTTGCATTCAATTAAAGGATTTACGGAACAGTTTCATAACTGCCAGTGTGTAATGACATGCCGGATTGCTGCTCGTGAATATACGTTTGAGCAGTTTACGGAAGTGGAAGTTGCCGATTTTAAGCAAGAGCAAATAGAAGACTTTGCTACCAAATGGTTTGGGGCCAGGCAAGATCCTGACAAGGGTGAAAGTTTTATCAAACGCTTGCAGGATAATAAGCCGATTCAAGAGCTAGCCACCAATCCACTGTTGTTGACGTTGCTGTGTTGGGTATTTGGTGAGGCCAATGATTTTCCCCTTAATCGGTCGGAGCTGTACAAGGAAGGACTAGATGTTCTGCTGAAAAAATGGGATGGCAAACGTAATATTGAACGCGATCAGGTCTACAAAAAACTGTCCTTGAAGCGAAAAGAAGATTTGCTCAGTCAATTGGCCTATCAAACTTTTGAGAAGGGAGATTACTTTTTTAAACAGAACGTTATTGAAAAGAAAATTATTGACTATATCTGTAATTTGTCAGGTGCTAATGAAGATGAAGAAGCGCTTCAACTAGATAGCGAAGCTGTGCTCAAGTCCATTGAAGCCCAACATGGCTTGCTGGTGGAACGGGCTAGGGGGATTTATTCCTTCTCGCACTTGACTTTTCAAGAATATTTCACGGCTAAACAAATTACCTGTCCTACTTCTCAACTTCCTAAAGCCCTAGAGAATCTCGCCAAACATTGTTTGGAAAAACGTTATCGAGAGGTCTTTTTTCTTGTTGTAGGGATGTTGCCTGAAGCCGATGATTTTTTCAGGCTGCTCAAAATTCAGGTTGATCAGTTAATGGCTGATGAACCTGAACTACAAAAGTTTTTAGCTTGGGTTTCTGGAAAAGCTCAATCCGTTAAAGTTGACCATCAATTGGAAGCAATTCGAGCTTACTACCTCGACCTCTCCCTCGACCTCTTCCGCTCCCGCTCCCTCGACCTCGACCTCTCCCTTTCCCTTTTCCACTCCCTCTCCCGCTCCCTCGACCTCTCCCTCTCCCGCTCCCTCGACCTCCCCCTTTTTCGCCCCCTTTCCCTTGACCTCAACCTCTCCCTCTTCCGCTCCCTCAACCAACTAGCCAAGAGTGAGTCAAAAGAAAAAGATGATCCTGAAATCATTATTAAATTGAAAGCCTTGCAATCCCAACTCCCTGATCCACAGGATATTCAAGCTGTCAGTACTTGGTGGACAGAGATGGGAGAGTCATGGATTAAAAATTTGCGTCAAGTCATGATTGATCATCGCAATATTGGCCATGATTGGCAGTTCACCCCAGCCCAAACAGAAAAACTGCAGCAGTATTTTGAGGCTAATCAATTAGTAGTTGATTGCCTCAATAGTGATTGCTATGTCACCAAGGCAATGCGCCAAGAGATTCTGTCAACCTTGTTGTTACCGATGAGTGAGCTAGAGGAGTTGCCCAATTTAGCGAATTGAAAGATGCCTTTAGATGGCTGGCAAAAACGACTGTAAGGGGCAACCTTGATGCCAACTTTCAGTTAATGCAATAGACAGTGGGCATACTGGGTTGCCCGCTGCATTAACAATTCATGGGTCGACCGTTCTGGTTCATCCGGCCCAGGACGCCGTTGAACAAACGTTCCATCGGACTGCAAATCCCAAGCTTGGCGATTGTCCGAAAGCATAATTTCCAACAACTCCCGCAGCTCTGCCACTAAAGCTGGATCCTCGATGGGTACTACCGCCTCCACCCGCCGATCTAGATTGCGCTGACGCCAGTCCGCACTGCCAATCAGCACCGTGGGTTGCCCTTGGTTGTGGAAATAAAAGATGCGGTCATGCTCCAAAAAGCGACCAATAATACTAATTACACTGATCGTCTCGCTAATCCCTTTCAGTCCAGGTTTGAGACTACAAATGCCCCGCACAATCAGATCAATCTTGACCCCTGCCTGAGAAGCCCGATACAAAGCCCGAATGATTTTTGCATCCACCAGAGAATTCATCTTGGCAATAATTCGACCCGAATTCCCCTGCCGTTGGTGATCGACTTCGCGATCAATCAATTCCAAGATGCGATCGCGCAAATTCACCGGAGCCACCAACAGCTTCCGATAGCTTTGGTGCCGGGAAAAACCCGTCAGATAGTTAAACAAATCCGTCAGATCCGCCCCCAAGTCATCTCGACAGCTCAGTAACCCTAAATCCGTATAGAGTCGAGCCGTTTTCGGGTTGTAGTTGCCGGTACCGATATGGACATAGCGGCGAATTTTCTTGCTTTCTCGCCGTACCACCAGGGCAATTTTGGTGTGGGTTTTCAGGCCCACCAATCCATAGACCACATGGACGCCGACTTTCTCTAACTTCCGAGCCCAGACAATATTATTCTCTTCATCAAACCGCGCCTTTAGCTCCACCAGAGCCACCACCTGCTTGCCATTCTCCGCCGCCGCAATCAGGCTGCTGACAATGGGAGAACTGGTCAGCCCCCCGTCCGCCGCTGTCCGATAGAGGGTCATTTTAATCGTCAGCACATTGGGGTCATGGGCGGCTTGGGTAATAAATTTTTGCACCGTCGCCGTAAACGAATCATAGGGATGGTGGGCCAGCAGATCGCCGCCCCGAATCACCGAGAAAATATCCGTGGGTGGTTCCTTGATGCTTTTATCGGGTTGCCCATTGGCCGCGACCACCGGCATCTCTAACTGTTCCACCTTCCGTAAGCGTGTTGGCACAATGGGGGTCCAAGGGGCTTGCTGCAATTGGGGGAAGGGCAGAAAGCCCAGCCCCATCAGATCGCTTAAACTCAGTAGGCCCTCGATGTGATACACATCGCTTTCATCTAGCTCTAGCTCTCGCATCAGAGTCTGACAGATAAAGTCTGGGGTTCCCGTTTGAATTTCCATCCGCACCACAGATCCAAAGCGGCGTTTGCGCAGTTCTTCCTCAATGGCTAGGAGTAAATCATCCGCTTCATCTTCTTCCAGCTCCAGATCGGCATTTCGGGTAATCCGAAACGGGTAACAGGCCTGAATGGTCATGCCTGGAAATAGAAACTCTAGATTTTGGGCAATCACCTGCTCAATGGGCACTCCACTCCAGCGGCAGGTCGAGCAATCACAGCTGTTCTCCGGTAACTCAATAAACCGAGGCAGCATACTTGGCACTTTGACTCGGGCAAAATGCCCATCGCCTGTTTGGGTGTCTTTGACCAAAACCGCTAAATTCAGACTGAGATTGGAAATATAGGGAAAGGGATGGCCAGGGTCCACGGCCAATGGGGTTAAGACGGGAAAAATCTGATCTAGAAAATATTGATGGAGAAAGGCAACTTGCTGCGGATTGAGATTGTCATAGTCGAGCAAGCAAATATCCTCTTTCGCCAGTTCAGGCTTGAGAAATTCAGTGAAGTACTGATGTTGTTGCTGAATTTCAGGCTTCAACTCCTTATGAATGGCGTCGAGTTGAGCTTGAGCCGTTAGTCCATCTAAGGAGCGCTGGGTGACCTGAGCGGCAATTTGTTGCTTTAAGCCCGAGACCCGCACCATAAAGTACTCATCTAAGTTGGAGCTGTAAATGGCCATAAACTTGAGCCGTTCTAGCAGCAACGTGCGCTCATCAAAGGCTTCATGCAAAACCCGTTGATTAAACTTCAGCCAGCTGATCTCACGATTGAGGTAATAGGCTGGGTCGCGAAGATTAATCTCTGGCGGAGGGGCTACTGGGGGCTTAGGAGGCGGAGCAGGCTCTACACTATTGGCTTGACTCGCTGCCATAATCCGGTCTGCATCAGCCTGACTGACAGAGCTGCTGGGAGTGGTGGCCTCGATGTGTAAGGTGTGGCTAAGGGCGAGCACTTCTTTGGAGCTTCGCTGCAGCTCCCGTGCCAAGGTATAAATTCGAATGCTATCTGAACCCATGGGTGTGTAGTTATCTGGAGTGGTCTAAGTCAGGGAATCTGGTGGCTGGAGCAGAATCGCTTAGGGTTTGATTTTGCGGGTTATAGGTAAAAAATACGTTAAGCCGGATCACTCCGTTGCAGCTATCGTTACATAGGTTTAACGCTTACCCGGTATCGATAGAGGTTGAGGCTTCGGACCATAAAGACCGATCTTGTAGGACTGAATGCCTAACTTTCGGCAATAGATACATCATTTTCAATCCTAATAGATGTTAGAGATTGTGGTCGGTGATCATGGGGCTGTTGCCGATGGAACAAGCCTTTTTGCTGCATAACACTACCAATTTTTTTGAATATTTTTTGACAAAGGTAAAGATTATTAGTGCGGGTCCTAAGATGCCGATGTTATATTTAAATCTCTGCTGGGGGTATTCACTGATGACAGTGGTTTTATTTGAACGTATTGTTCATACTTTTTCGCTACGACCGACTCAACAGCAGGTGCAACATCAATCATGGTCCTTACCCAACCGAATCTAGCCATGCCCTCTCACAACTCTGATGACTCACTTTCAGATAGTGAACTTATTCAAACCTTTGTAGAAGGGTTTGTACAAGGCCGTCCTGTCTTACTGTCCAACGCCAATCTGCGCACTGAGCCGTTGTTCGACAGTATGCAGCTGATTGACAATAAAGAAGGTGTGATCTCGACGGCGAACCTCAGCCAAGCGCCCATCTCGGCTAAGATCCGTCCCGTATCAGCCTATTGGGGCGTGCTTCATGACGCCATGATGGAGCAAAGCTTTTATCCCCTTGCCAAGAGCGATATGAGCGATTGCTACATTTATCGCTACTGTGCGCCTTCCAACGATTATGAAATGCACTGCACTACTGCCCGAGAACTGTGGCGGGTGTGCTGGGGACGTGGCTATAGCGTCCGGTCTGGTATTCCTTTGGATTTGATGATCTGGGGTCATGGCCCTACCAGTCATCGAGAAAAATGGCATGCCCTACGCAATATGGAATGTGAGAATGGCCAATTAGCCATCAAGATTCTAGGAGGCACCATCCGGGTGGATGGCGAAGATCTAGTGGTTTGGGCCCGTAAAAATGCCAGTACCCGGCTATCTTCCGTGAATCGGCAAGATCGTGATGGCCAGAGTCCTTTGAGATCAGGTATGCGGGGATATCTCCGGTTGAACAACTGATCGGATGACGAGGTATCGATAACGGCCTCTTCCATTCCAGACTGTAAAGGTTGACCTACTGGGTCTGCTCTTTCATCACCGCTTGGATTTGGGGATTGTAGAGCCTTAGATAGTTCCAATAGTTCTCGGAGACGGATTTGACGTAGTTCTTCGTCTCCGGAAATGGGATGTCTTCGACAAAGACATCGACATCCGTGACGGAGTTTTGCTTAACCCATCGATCCACGTTGCCCGGGCCGGCATTGTAGCTTGCGATCGCAAGCATGGAATTGTCGTTATAGTTGCGGTGGGTATAGTCCAGGTACCAGGTGCCAAGATTGATATTGTCATCAATTCCATCGATCTCATAGGTTTTCAAACCCGCTTTGCCACTCACCCAGTCTGCCGTTTCTGGCAGTACCTGCATCAGGCCGACGGCCCCCGCCACCGAGCGGATTTTGGGTTGGAATCGAGATTCCTGCCGCATTAAGCTAAGCACCAGGAACGGATTAAGATTGCGCTGGTTGGACCATTTACGAATGGGAGTGAAATAGGCCAAAGGAAATAATGCCTGTTCAAAGCCCGGATGGTCTTGCCATTGTTCGACTAGTTTTTCCGGATCTTTTTCCTCCCGCGCCCGAGTTTCCAGATTGGCCAGCATATAAATGCCGTCTAGATATTCCTCGACCCCCAGACGCAGCAAGCCATCCGTGAGCTGCTCCGATAAGCTGGGTTCCTGGCGATTACGAAACTCCCATTGCCAGCGTTTCCAAGCCGTTTTGTTTTGTCCGAGCTGGTATAGCTCTTGCAGGGCTGGAGACCCAGCGGCTAAGGGCAGTTGGGTGCTGGGAAAGCGAATTTGCGGTTGAAACGAGCGAATCGACGTAAAATCGCCGACGTTCCAGCCAGATAGTACCGCCGCTCGCCAGGCATAGTAGGAGTCAGGATAGGTCTTCCAGAGGGTTTGAAAGGCCGTTTGCCGCTCACCAGCCGTGGTGGCCCATTTCCCGGCCCAGAACACGGCGGTCGCGGCCTGGGGACTATTGGGGTTTTGGTCTTGGATTTCCAGGGCTAATTTGCGGGCACCCGCCAGGTTTCCTGCTTTTTGTTGCCGTTCTGCCTGCCGCCACCGCAGGGCCGCCGCATCGTTCGTGGTGGAAAACTGTTGCAGCAAGGTTTGCTCAAGGGTGGAAGACGGCTGCTTGGCCTTTTCTAGCCGCTGAATGCGCTCCCCGAGGATTTGGGCGGCTAAGTTGGGCTGCTGCTCCTGACTGAGCTGCAAGGCGCGGTCATAGTGCTGGGCTGCTTTGCCCAAGTCTGTCTCTAGACTGGCGAGCTTGCTCAAGGCTAGGGGCGTTTCCTTGGCCTCGGGGTAGGCGGCAATCATTTTTTGATAGGCGGCAATCGCTTTTTTCTTTTCCCCCCCTAACTGCAAGCCTCGTGCGCCTCGATAGGCCGTTTGGGAGGTTTGGGGAGCTTGGGCATAGGCTAGTGCCCCTTCCTTATAAATTTGTTTTTCCCAGTATCCAAAGGCGATGATTTGCCAGTCAGCAGGCTTGAGCTGGCCTTTGAACTCCTTTGTCAGCTGGGTTAAGTAATCCCCATAGTTAGTTAAAAACAAGCCATGCTCCGCAATCAGCATTAGCAGCTTTAACTGCTTGGGCTTTTTCTTTAACTGCTCCACGGCAATCTTCACGGTCTGGGGATGGCCAGGGAAGTCGGTGATGGCTTGCTGCCACAGCTCCGGCTTTTGCTTGCCCAGTGCAAATAAAGCTTCTGCTGCTGCAGGCTCTTTTGCATAATCGGCAATGATTCGCTGCCATGTCCCTGTGGCTTTCTCAGTTTGTCCCGCTAGGGTTTGAGCCTCAGCCTGAAGGACGGCGATATGGCTAGCCAATAGGGGGTAACGCTCTTCCAATCCCTCTAACCAGCGCAGGGCTTCTGCTCCTTGCTGCAGGTCAATTAAGTCCGCAGCTAAAACATACCGGGCCTGATTCTGTTCTTGGGCTGTGCCCTGTTGAGCTAGCTGCTTAAGGGGATCTAAACGCTGCTGGGCGGGGAGGGGCCGTAACGCCACTAGGGCGGAATTGGCGGGGGAAACCTGTTGCGATCCCAGGGGCTGATCCGTAGATTCCAGCTTTGGTTTGAGAAACAGCCAGGCCAACCCCAAGACAAGGGCACTGCTGAGCCCCATGGAGATAATCCAGGGAGCTAAGCGTTTCAAAAAATTGGGAGAACTGCCCATGGGTATGAAAAAGGTTAAAAAATAGGAAAGCTCATTGCATTCTAGAAAATAATTCGAGAACCTGTAATGGGTCCGTTGCGTTTAATGACTCATCCTTCAAGGCTGAGAGTTAACCGACTACTATGTAAATGAATGCAGCTCTAGTTTAAGCTGAGGAGCCCCCTAGTGAATCTGAATCAATCCCAGCGTTTTTCCGCTGGCTTATCTGCGATTCGGTCTTGGTTGACCTTTGTGATCATCGTGGTCTTGTTAGGATCGATTGGCCTAGGCTGGGTGCTGAAATCGTTATTGGTCTTATTTGGCTTGATCTTGGTGACGCCTGTGGTCCTATTTGTGGGGCTGCGCTGGTGGTTGAGTCGCAACTTAATTCAGGGCACCTGTCCCTCCTGTGGCAATCCCCTGACTGGGCTAAAAAATACCCAGACCACTTGCCCCTTCTGTGCCCAATCTGTAGCCGTCGAGAACGCTAACTTTCAACGTCCGTCCGAGCCGGGAACGATTGATGTCCAGGCGGTGGATGTGACCAGTAAAACCCTTGAGTCGTCCCAGGACTGACTAGGGGACAAAGCGCGGGTCGCTATTTTGACAAGTTACCGTGGTGGGATCGAGGTTAATCAGGGCTTCCCTAGAAAAGTCGATGGCCCAGGCCCGTGTGGTGGTTAATGCTTGTGAGTCTTCTCGAACGATAGCAAAGATAGCCTGTCGGTCTTCATCGGTCTGATGGCAGCCTTGACTAAGGGCGAGTTCATCCTGGTGCAGTTTCGATAAGGGTTTAACTTGGACAATTTTCCAAACGGCCTTCTGTGTTTTGGTGTAGCGGACGAGCCGTTGGAGGAAAAAGTACGATCCGTCTTTGCGATCGCAAACCACGCTGCCATATTCGTATCGTCCCTGCTTCCCCAATAGGGCATCGGCATAGCCTTGGCAAAATTCGTCAGGAAGTTCTGTATATTCTTTCCCTTGCCAGGCATGGGTACAAGCCTGGACCGGTGATAGTCCCAAGGTCAGTAGACTCAGGATTCCGATTTGGCAACATTGCCCCACTCTAGGCAGTGTAGGTAACCCATGGTTCGCCAATGCGTTTAGCCTAACCCTCGATTGATGAATCATGTCTCTTTTGTACAAATCACCCGTGTATGACCAACTTTCACTTTCAATGTTGAGATACCCTTGCAGTCAAAACATTACTGGTCATAGCTCCCTGAGTCAAAGTTCTTCGGGGCAAGAGATCGCTTTTTACCTAAATCGGGGAAAACTAGGTATAGGGATGATTTCAGGGTTTTAGCTTTATTCTGTCGACGAAAAATTTCGATCATACCCCTGTTCCCTTAACCCGATGACGGCTTCAGATTGTTAAGGACTCGGTTGAATGCCGGGAATGAACTCGTTTACGCCATTTCATCAGCCATTTCGTCCTCTTTCTGCAAGAATTCCCCCCTAGGAGCAATTAGTGATCATGCGGCGCCATCAAGATAAAATCAGAGTGGGTGAAGTCCTACTGCAAAAAGGGCTGATCAGTTCAGCTCAATTGCGTGATGCGTTAGCCACTCAAGGAGCCAGCCATCTAAAGCTGGGGGAAATTTTAGTTCAACAGGGGGTTGTCACTCCCAAGCAAGTCCGTCAAGCCCTGAATGAGCAGCTCTGGCGCAATGTGATTGCCACATGCGTGTTAACCGCTAGTACGCTTCTTCCTAACTTGCCCAAAGTAGCCGCTCAATTACCAGAAGTGGCCGATCAGCGTCGCCACCAGGGTCCCCTGCTTTCCCAAAATGATATCGGCGGGGGCGAGCCCGCCACGGGAGGCACTACTGCTTCCCCTGCATCCTCAGAGATTTACTATCCAGCCTTTGTGGAAGTGCCTTTGGCTAAGCGAGCTTCAGTGGACTCACCCCTCAAAGGCTTTTGTCATCCTCTCAATGGCCAAGGCTGGTTGAGTCAAGGCATTCGGGGCAGAACCCACCGAGGCCGGATGGAATATGCCTATGATTTAGCCACCAGCATTGGCACGCCTGTGTATGCCATGCGGGCAGGAAAAGTGATTGCCGTTCAGGATAAATACCCCGATATCGGCGGGGGCAAGGAAAATATTTCTCGCTTCAATTATGTTTGGATTGAGCATGATGAAGGGTATCGTTCCGTCTATGTGCATTTGCAGCAGGGATTCCGCCGCAAAGTCTCGATCAAATCTGGAGACCGCGTCAAGGCGGGGCAGTTGATTGGCTATAGCGGTAATTCGGGCTGGAGCACTGGACCGCACCTCCATGTAGAAGTGCAGAAGCCCCATAAGAAACGTAAGTTTACGAAAACTGTACCCTTTAAAATTTCAGGGGCTTGTCATAATAACCAACTTGCCCGGACGGCAAAATAGTTGGATTTATAGGGAAATCTCCCCAGTTGGGGCAGATGTGTTTATCATTGACTCTGAATTAAGTGGGATTGACTTATCCCCCAGTCTGTCACTGTCCTTATGAATCCCTTTAGTCTTTGGCAACGGTACAAACTGGCCCAACGTCCTGAGCTGTGGCTGGGAGTCATTGCTGTGAGTTTGGCCCTTCTCAACTTGAGCTTGGCTTGGATTCATACCCGGAATGCGGATCTGGTCGCCATTATGGGTCTCTGCTGGGGTATTGTCGCCTATTCAATTTGGACACGACGCCAGACTTTCCCCCTAGGCAGTGAACCCTATTCAACGGCTGCCGGCTGCCTACTGCTGGCCTGGGCCGGGTATAAAAGCTGGGTGATGCCCGACTACGATTCGTTTATTCGGATTCAGCCCTTTCTCTTTTGTTTGGGTTGGGGTCTATTGGCGTCCAGGGCCAAACAGTTGGGTACCTACCGCAGAGAGCTGAGTGTTTTGTTGGTCTTAGCCTTACCCGAAGGGATTTTGGCCCAATGGGCCGAGCAAGTGATTAACATCAGCGAAGTGGCGGCTCAATCCACCACGGCGATGCTCTGGTACTTAGGGGTTGAGGTGAAGCGCCAAGGGGTGTTTGTTCTCCTCCCTGGGGGCGGCATTGAGGTCTATCGAGGCTGCTCGGGACTCAAAGCCATGCTAGAGCTCCTGAGACTATCCCTGATCTTCCTGGTGATGGTGCCCACCCGTGGATGGGAGAAGCTGATCGTGCCTTGTGTGGGGGTCGGCCTGGCCTATGGAGTGAATGTGATTCGCTTAGGCATCATGACCCTCTTGGCCGCGTCCGACTATCAAGATGCCTTTCACTATTGGCATGAAGGGGAAGGCTCAAATATCTTTCCTATACTGGCTATGCTGATCTTTGCTGGCTTTTGTGTCTTCCTTTTACATCGCAAAGAGACGCCAAAGACGAGTAGCCCTCCGTATCCCCCAGGGACCCTGCCTCGATGGCGGTTACTGACCTTTGCCTCAGTGCTGGCGGGAACGCTAGTAGTCCAAGCCGGAACGCTGTGGCAGGCCATGACCCTGGATCGTCAATCCTTTCGGTTTCCCCAACAGGTGCCTCTGAAACAGGCAACCCTGAATCGCAGCCAGGCTCGTCCGGGACAAAAAGGACATGCCTATTCCGAAATCCTGGCTCAACATCAATATCAATATCAATTTCAAGGCCAGGATCTTCGAATTGACATGAGCTATGTGACGGGCACCACGGGGGATTTGCTTCGATTCCTAGAGAATTATCCCATCGCCGATCAAGCGCTGCAGCCTCTGCCTAAGCCGCAAGTGCGTCAGCAAGGCGCCAACTACTACGCCGTCTATACCCATGGTGACCGAGCTTACTTAAGTGCCTGTTTGGATCCAGGAGGATTAGCGACGGTGGAAGAAGGGCATTTTATTCACAATTGGAATAGCCATTGGTATTTGTTAGGTCGAGACTATATTGATGATCGCTGTCTGTGGACTCATCTGTCGGTGCCCTTGAATCAACAGCCCCCTCAGCAAGCTTTCTCTGTTTTGGAATCGAATTGGTTATCCTGGCAGGAATGGTGGCGAAATCGCATTCCTAACCTGAGTCTTTAGCAAGTGAGGCGGCCTATCTGCCCTGTACTGTACGAGAACTGACTATCCATGGCAAAACAACAACCTGCTGCATCCCCATCATCGACGTCTGCACCGCCCAGTAAGAATCAGTGGCTGTCTACCTTTGTATTGCGGATCGCAGGCTATGCTCTGCTGCTATTGACCTTAGTGGATACCCTGGCCATTCTCATTCCACCCCAGTTGCTCGATCCAGCCTGGGAATTAGAAACCATTGGCAGCTTGGTGGAGCGTTCTCCCGTTCCCCTGATTGGGTTTGCCTTGGTTGCCTCCGGGGGGCGTCGGTTTCGCCAGTCCCTGGATCGGTTTTGCTTTCAGGGGATACCGACTTTAGCGATTATCATTGGCCTGATTTATTGCCTGATGATTCCTTTAGGGATTTCCGATAGCCTCCGTTTAGGAAAGCAAAACCAGACCACGAGTGCAACCTTGGTGAAACAAGCGGCGGATATTAAAAGTTTGGAGCAGCGGTTGAGTGCTGCCCCGGCAGCGGAAGTGGCAGAATGGGCGCAAAAGTTTCAGCCGCAGCTGGCGGAAGGGCGGGATCAAGAAACGGTTAAGGCCGGAGTCTTAGGGCAACTCAAATCGAATTTGATTAGCTTGCAGGCCCAGATCAATCGAGCTTCTGGGCAACCCACCCAACTCCGCAAGCAGACGATCAAGTGGTTAGTTGGTGCTTTGATTGCGGGGCTGTCTTTTCTCTATATTGGCAATACGGCCCGTAAATTTCCGAATGTGAGAACGAGGTAAGGGTGTTAACCCCCATAGAACAGTCTTGTTTACGCCATAGACGCCATCAGCTAGGACAGCAGTTCGAGGGGCAGGCCCTGCTCTGGTCTGGGGTTGCTCCCTTTCGAAACTTTGCCGCCAATCATTTCCCCTTTCGAGCCAGTAGTCATTTTTTGTACTTTGCTGGATTGCCCCTACACAATGCAGTGATTGGTTTAGAGGGAGGCCAGCTCACCTTGTTTTGGGATGAGCCCCACCCTGATGCCGCCCTCTGGCATGGTCCGAGTCTGAGTCGAGGCGAAATGGCGGATCAGATCGGGGCTGAAACTTACTTGCCTCTATCTGCAGTCCCTACTTGGGCGCAACAGGCAGCAACCTTACCTGCGCTCTCTGCCGATACCCGTCAACAACAAATAGAGGGGTTGGGGCGTCCAGTCCCTGCCATCACCTCTCAAGGGAGTCAGGATGAGGGAGGCAATCGAGATCGTCACCTCGCTGCTGCTGTGATTCAATTGCGCTTACAGCAGGATGGATTTGCCCTTGACCAGCTGCAGCAAGCCGCCGACATTACGGTTGCGGCCCATTTGCAAGGGATGAGGTCTACCCTGAACCACGCTTCAGAAGCAGCTATTCGGGCTGAAATTGAAGCGGTGATGATGGCGCATCAATGCCCGACGGCCTATGCCAGTATCGTCACAGTTCAAGGGGAAATTCTCCATAATGACGCCTATCCCCATGCCTTGGCACCCGGTGATCTACTGCTAGTGGATGCTGGGGCAGAAACGCCCTTAGGCTGGGCTGCAGATGTCACCCGCACTTGGCCGGTATCGGGGCATTTCTCGTCTACCCAGCGCGATGTGTATGACATTGTGCTTGCGGCTCATGATGCTTGTATTGCTGCCATCAGACCTGGGGTCGAATTCCGCGATCTGCATCTGTTGGCGGCCCAGACCATTGCCTCGGGCCTCGTCGATATCGGTATTCTCAAGGGCCAGCCTGAAGTGCTGGTGGAGCGGGATGCCCATGCTCTGTTCTTCCCCCATGGAATTGGTCACTTACTGGGGCTGGATGTTCACGATATGGAAGATTTAGGAGATTTGGCGGGCTATGGGGCTGGGAGACAGAGATGCGATCGCATGGGGCTACGCTACCTCCGGCTAGATCGACCCTTACGTCCTCAGATGCTGGTCACCATTGAACCGGGCTTTTACCAAATTCCGGCCCTCCTCAATCACCCAGACCTACGCCAACAGTATCGAGATTGCGTTAATTGGGATCGCCTGGCCCACTTTGAGGATGTTCGGGGGATTCGGATTGAAGATGATGTGCTAGTCACGGCAGAAGGCTGTCAGGTCTTAACGTCGGCTTTACCCACTCAAGGGGCTGAAGTGGAAGCCTGTGTGCAAGGCTCAACGTCTTAATCGATAAGACTTTACCCTCCATTCACTTACAGCCGGGGTATGGGTTCTCCTAGAAAGCAGTTCTAAACATTCCGACTTCCTGGTACTTTGAGAAGAAGGCCTAAGGGCCAAACCGTATTCTGGAACACCAGACCATCTTCTGTGATGTTCCTTTGCTCCTTTCGATGCAACTGTATCCATGCGAATTGCCTTTTTTACTGAAACCTTCCTGCCTAAGGTAGATGGAATCGTCACCCGCCTCTGTCATACGGTTGCCCATTTACAACAAGACGGTCATCAAGTTTTAGTCTTCTCACCCGATGGTGGCATTACAGAATATAAGGGAGCCCAAGTTCATGGCGTTTCTGCCTTTCCGCTCCCCCTCTATCCTGAACTCAAATTAGCGTTACCTCGCCCCTCCATTGGAGATGCCCTAACTCGGTTTCAGCCTGATCTGGTTCATGTGGTCAATCCGGCGGTTCTGGGGGTGGCTGGATTATTTTTCAGTAAGATGAACCGCATCCCTTTAGTGGCGTCTTACCATACCCACTTACCCCACTATTTGAAGTACTACGGCTTGGGTATGTTTGAAGGGGTGTTGTGGGAAATGCTCAAAGCGGGCCATAATCAGGCCCTCTTAAACCTCTGTACCTCTAATGCCATGGTGGAAGAGCTGGGTGAACAGGGCATTGAACGTCTGGCCCTGTGGCAGCGAGGGGTTGATATTGACACGTTTCAACCTGAGTTAGCCTCGGCAGATATGCGGATGCTGCTCAGTCAAGGGAACCCAGAAGCGCCCTTGCTACTCTATGTGGGCCGACTCTCCGCAGAGAAAGAAATTGACCGCATCAAGTTGATTTTGGATGCCATGCCGAACGCTCGCCTCGCTTTGGTGGGGGATGGTCCCTATCGGCAAGATCTGGAGAAGCATTTCGCGGGCACAAAAACCTATTTTGCTGGGTATATGTCTGGCAAAACCTTGGCCTCGGCCTTTGCCTCAGCAGATTGCTTTATGTTCCCCTCTCGAACTGAAACCTTAGGGTTGGTGCTCCTGGAAGCAATGGCAGCGGGATGTCCTGTGGTGGCCGCTCGATCCGGCGGAATTACCGATATCGTCGAAGATGAGGTAAACGGATATCTGTTTGACCCCAACAGTGACCAAGATTTTGTTCAAGTGACCCAACGCTTACTCAATAATTCGGATGAGCGGGAAACCATTCGCCACAATGCCCGAGCAGAAGCAGAGCGATGGGGCTGGGCCGCAGCAACTCGGCAACTGGAAGGCTATTACCAGGCAGTCCTAGAGAAACAGTCCACATCTAGCGTGACGAGGCCCCCTTCTTCTGCCACTGTCTCGTCTAAGTAGCGGCGTCTACCGCTCCTATGTCAAAATAATTATCTGCAAATAGGTAACCCGCTATGTTTGAAGCCCTATCAGATCGGCTTGAATCCGCCTGGAAAACCCTTCGGGGTCAGGCTAAAATTTCGGAGTCGAACATTCAGGACGCCCTAAAAGAAGTTCGGCGAGCGCTCTTGGAAGCGGATGTTAATTTACAAGTCGTTAAAGATTTTATTGAAGAGGTGCGGGAAGCGGCCTTAGGGGCCGAGGTGATCACGGGGGTGCAGCCGGATCAGCAATTTATCAAAATTGTCCATGATCAGCTGGTCGAGATTATGGGGGCGACGAATGAGCCCTTAGCTGAGTCTAATAAGCCGCCTACCGTGATTTTAATGGCGGGTTTACAGGGGACCGGTAAAACCACGGCAACGGCCAAACTCGCCCTGCATTTACGCAAACAAGAGCAGACTTCCTTGCTGGTGGCAACGGATATCTATCGACCCGCAGCCATCGACCAGTTGGTGACCCTGGGTGAGCAGATTGATGTACCGGTCTTTCAACTGGGAACAGATGCTAACCCCGTTGAAATTGCTCGCCAAGGCCTAGCAGCGGCTCGTGAGCAAAAGGTAGATACGGTGATTGTGGATACGGCCGGTCGTCTGCAAATTGACCCAGAAATGATGTCTGAGCTGGCGGACATTAAAAAAGCCATCAAGCCGGACGAGACCTTGCTGGTCGTCGATGCCATGACCGGTCAGGAAGCGGCAAACCTGACCCAGACCTTCCATGACCAGATTGGCATTACCGGCGCCATCCTGACCAAGATGGATGGTGATACTCGCGGGGGTGCAGCCCTCTCGATCCGCCAGATTTCCGGTAAGCCCATTAAGTTTGTCGGGGTTGGGGAAAAAGTTGAGGCGTTGCAGCCCTTCTATCCTGATCGAATGGCATCCCGAATTTTGGGGATGGGAGATGTCCTCACCCTGGTGGAGAAAGCTCAAGAAGAGTTTGACATCGCCGATGCGGAGAAGATGCAGAAGAAGATCATGGAGGCTCAGTTTGACTTCACTGATTTTCTCAAGCAAATGCGCTTGCTCAAAAATATGGGATCTCTGGGTGGGGTGATGAAGCTCATCCCCGGCATGAATAAAATCTCCAACTCTCAGCTCCAGGAAGGTGAAACCAAGCTGCAGCAGACGGAAGCGATGATCAACTCCATGACCAAGGAGGAACGCAAGAATCCCCAGTTGCTCTCTAACTCTCCGAGTCGTCGTCGCCGGATTGCTAAGGGCTCTGGCTATACGCAAAACGATGTTGGCAAGTTAGTAACTGAGTTCCAACGCATGCGATCCATGATGCAGCAGATGGGACAAGGACAAATGCCCGGTATGTCTCCTGCGGGTGGAGGGAACCCGATGATGGGCGGTGGTCGCCCTAGCCCAGGCGGCTGGCGTGGCGGTATGGGTAAGAAGAAGAAGAATAAAAAGAAAAAAGGGTTTGGTGATTTGTAGGGGATGCGATGCAAGCTTGCGATCTCAAGTCCGCGTCAACTACTAACATCGCCCAAATGCCCTGGTAGAGGTTTGGTTTGGTCTTTTGGATATTTACAGGGTTAACGCAAAGTGGTTGAAGGTCTGATCTAGCTGATAGCCCAAGGATTCATACAGGGCTTGGGCTTCAGTATTGGTCTTTTCAGTGGCCAATGCTAATCGTATGGCTCCTGTTTCTCGGCCATAATCTGCGGCTGCCTGCATCAGTTGCGTAGCAATGCCTTGTTGGCGATGGGAGGGAAGCACGAATAAATCATTCAAAATCCACACTCGCCCCATAGAAGCGGAAGAAAAACTGGGGTAGAGCTGGGTGAACCCCACGCCACTGCCATTATCCAAGGCTAGAAAAATGGTGGAGTCCTGATTGCGAAATCGGTTAGCTATAAACTGTTCGGCCCCGTGGAAGTTGGAGAGCTGGTGGTAGAACACTCGGTAGTGGTCAAATAGCATGGCCACGTCAGCAAGATGGTCTATATTGGCCAACACGATATTCATGAGTAGCAACCCAGATTAGTTTTCGGTAAAGCCTTTCTCTAAGAGGATTCTAGCAATTTTAGCTTGGTGAGTTGTTTCCCATTCTTCTATGGATTGAGATGCGTCTTTGACGGTTCTTTGGTAGGCGATCTCATAGACAGAGGCTTGGTCAGCCACTGGAATAACGGCAATTCCTTCTTCATCTGCCACCACAATATCCTGGGGATGAATGTGGACTCCACCACAATGAATAGGTCCACCTAGGGTTCCCAAGGTTTTTTTGACCCCAGGGATAGGAATCACCCCTCTAGCAAAAACGGGGAATTGGGCTGCTCGAACTTCGGCAACATCTCTGATCACACCATCGACGACAAAACCTGCAATTTGTCTTTTTTGGGCAATGGCACAGACATTGCCGCCTGAAACGGCATAGTCTACGTTACCTGTTTCGACGACAATGACACTTCCGGGTGGGGCGCGGTAAATCGCTGCATGAAGCATCAGATTGTCGCCGGGTGGACAGCGGACTGTATAGGCGGGTCCTGCAATTCTCGGAATTTGAGGCCAGATTTCTGTGATGCCAATATCCATAAACTGTTCGCGGCTTAACGCATCAGCATAGGCGGTAGGCGATAATTCTCGGAATTTGGAATAGTTAGTCATTGATGTGCTGAACCTACTTAAGCCTTCTATTGGGTGGGATGACTGTGGGACTCAGTTTATTTTGTGATTCAACCGTTCTGCCAATCCCCGACCTGGCCCCTATTTCTGACAAATTTCAGGACTATCTATTAGAATAGACAGCGTGCTTGAATTGTTGCTCACCAATCTCTAGAAATTCTTCACCTTAAGGTTTTCGCAGATTTTTTGTGCCGCTGACTTTCAGCATTAGGTATGAGTGCAAAAAATTTCTGACAGCACTCCTTCACCTGCATCTAGTGACAGGTGAAATGTTTCCCATTCATTACTGTAGAATTGCATGACTTCAGTTCCCCTCTCATCTGCTGCTTCTGATGTAAAGCAGAATCAACCTGATGCGTTAATATCGCATGCTGACTATGTTAAACAGTTACGCCCTTTATTGCCCGATGAAGCATTTGCCCCCGATCTGAACAAAATTTGGTTTATTTTGATCAATTTAGCCATGCTAGCGGTTGGTTGGGCTATTGCCAGCTATATGGATCAATGGCAATGGTATTGGTTATGGCTATATTTGCCTATTTCCCTGGTGATGGGTAATAGCGTTATTGTGTTGCTCTTTAGCTGTCATGACTTAATGCATGGAAGTGGTATCAGGCATTCAAGGCTATTTCGTCTAGTTAGCTTTTTGGGACTGTCTATGTTGTGGATGCCACCTACACTTTGGCGTGCGGTCCATAACCGGGAACACCACCGCAATACCAATTCTGATATTGACCCAGATCGCAACTATCTCTACAATCAGCCGAATACTTGGGGTAAATGGATCCAGGATCGATTTGTGCCGTCTAATGAAGTCAGTCCCTTGGGGTTAATCGTTGGTATGGGCCATGCTTGGGGTGTTCATGCTCTTAGGAATATGACGTCTGTGGTGTTATTCAACCGCAAAGACGTGGATTATGTACCCGCAGCATTTACGGTCAGCCGTCGAGAGCGATGGGCGATTGCCAGAGAAGTTATTCTCATTTGCCTTGTCCATTTAGGTATCATGGCTAGTCTGAATTTTGATCCGGTTAAATTGGTATTCAGTTATTTTCTACCCATTTGGATTGGTTATGCAGGAGCGCTGTTTTATATCTACACGAATCATATGTTGTCACCCATGACGGCCATTAATGATCCGCTAGTGAATAGTGTTTCCCTGAAGGTTCCTAAGATATTTGATGTGCTGCATTTCAATTTTTCGTACCATACGGAGCACCACCTTTTTCCCGGAATGAATTCTGATTATTACCCGCTTGTGCAGGAGTTGCTACTGAAGCTCTATCCTGAGCGCTTTCATTTACTTCCTGCGGGTCAAGTGTGGAAATTAATGTTGGAAACACCCAGACATTACGAAGATGAAAAGACTTTTACTACTTGGTCCGGTGAAGAGTCTATGACCTGTCCTTTGACGCTTGATCCCTAGGATGTCAAGGTTATGGGAAAAGTTAGATCAGGTACGGGTTGAGAATAGGCTTCGAGCTTTGATTGATTTAGGGCAGACCCTTGAAGATGCCTTACGGATTGTGCGAGAAGAGGAAAATATTGGGATGATGCATCTTTGGCCCGCGGTAGAAAGTGTTGCCCAAGTCAAGGCTCGTGAGGCAAAGCGCATAGTGATACGGGTTTTCCGGCCTCACTCTGATTTGGGATCACCTTAGGAGTTAGACCATCAGGGCTAACATCAAAATGAAGAAGATATTGATAGTGTGTCTTTTCGTATTGGCTGGGTGCCGACCAAGCGTGGAAAAGCGGATGAGATCTAGCGGTTCAACTGTTCTACGTAATCCAAGAGAGAAGGCTATTTTTGACTATTTCTATGCATTGCGAGAGCGGCGTTATGAGGACGCCTATCAACTTCGTGCCTTGCACCTTAGCTCGTCTCTTCCTTCCTCCCAGGATTTCTTGTATTTCAAGAAAACCCATCAGGAGAAGCATGAATCTTTGGCAACTCAAATTACCGTTGGTGGGGAAGAAAGAGGGTATGGAGATGGTCCCTGTGAATGCGTTTATACCGTTTACGCTGTTGAACCAGGACATACCACTTTAGTGAGTGGTATGGTCAGCACCCATTCAAAACCTGGTCAACCTGAAGTGTGCCTGATTGGCTATAATTCTGCGTTTGGCTTTTCTCCTTAGAGGCATCTCTTATAGCGATTGAGATTGATGCATCCATCTGTTCAGAAGAAAGAACTGATCAGAAGAAAGAACTGATTACCAAACTAGCAAAGCAGTTGGTCATAGAAGCTCTGTCGATTGTGCACCAGTTTGATCATCCCTGCAATCAGATGTATGCTTTTGCGTTGATGACTCCTGCTGAGGGGACAGGTATTGGGGTTGCGATCGCAACTAAACAAACCTGAGCAATAGTCGCTCAATCCTATCTTCAAAGGCTATCAGGCACAACAGGCGATACGCTGGCCTTACTATGCCTGAGTCTACTTCTTCTTTTCCCGACTGAGCAACGCCACACTAAAAGTGACTAAAATAACGCCGAGAATTTGGAGTGGATTGAGGGTTTCTTGAATGGCAAACCAAGCCAAGACAACTGTTAATGCTGGATTGGTAGCCCCGATGATAGATGCCGTGGTGGCCCCAATCAGACGAATGCCCATATTGTTGAGCAGGTGACCACTGGACGTGGCAATGGCAGACAACAAGCCCCCGATCCATAATGGTCCCCACTCAATTGCCTCAGGCTGCGTCCAGAACAGCAAGCTTATGCAGGACAAGACCAGCGTGACCGCGAAGCTAATCCAGGTATAGGGAACAGGATGAACCTGCTCAAAGCTTTTTTGAGCGAGAACCGTATAGATGGCATAGGCAACCCCAGATGCAATCCCTAATCCAACCCCCAACGCATTGGCCGTTAGTCCAGTTTGGGGAACGGTAAGAGCACTGCCGAACAGGACTAATCCCATCACCATCCAGCGAAATCGGGAAGGTGCATCGCCAAAGAAGTACCAGGAGAGGAGAGCCGTAAAAACGGGAAAGGTGAAAAATAAGGTTAAGGCGATTCCAGTGGGAATCAAGCCCACAGAAAAATAGAGGAGTGCTAGGTAGAGATACATAAATACTCCCCCTAACAGCGATCGTATGAGATCAGGACGATTCTGCTTTTGACTCAGCTTTTTTAAATCCCACCAAAGCGCCGGATAAAACAATGGGGTCATGGCCGATACCAACGGCACCACCAGGACCATCCGCATTGCCATTAACAAAAAAGAGTTAGGGAGAGAAGGGACAACGAATCCTCCTGTTTGTAGCAGGCCAGCAACGGTATATTCGTTAAACAGAATGCGGACGATAACGTTCTGAAAACAAAAGAAGACTGCGCCCAGTAAGACGATCAGAAAACCAATCATACTCTGGGGTCACTCATAAATCTGCCGCTACTAAGGTTTTGTTGATTTTAGGTAAGGCAGCATTCATGTTTTACAAACAATCAATGGGGTTACGAAAGGGATGATCAAAATTTATTCTTGAGAATAGTTTTGCAGGGGATTTTTCTGAATACTATTTGTATCGTTTTATAGGTATAACACATAGAAAATCTACAAAATAAATCTATGAAGTCTTTATGAGAAAGTGAGCTCAATAAAATTCTTTTAGATAATATGAAAGCCTAAAATAATGATGAAAAGCTGGGCAGTAATCTTTGATGGCTGAATGGCTCTAGAAAAACTCATATATTCCTCATAAAAACTCATTTGATCTTCAGGCTCCCCTTATCCCACTTCTCTTAACTGTATAAGTGTAGGTTTTTAACCGACCCATTGATTTCTGGAGTTCTGTGTATGAAAGTCAAATATCTAGCATTACTGGCATCTACCTCTATGTTGACTGTTGGGGTCGCTACAACGACTCTAATTTCTCCCCCAACCCATGCTAATCCTTGCGCTGCAGCTGCCGTGGATAATCCCTGTGCTGCCAAGAACCCCTGTGCTGCTAAAGACCCTTGTGCTGCTAAGAATCCCTGTGCTGCTAAAGACCCTTGTGCTGCTAAGAATCCCTGTGCTGCCAAAGATCCTTGTGCCGCTAAGAATCCTTGTGCTGCCAAAGATCCTTGTGCTGCCAAAAAAAATTGGAAACGCTATTAATTAATATGCAGTCATGAGGATGCTAAAAGTGCAGAAATATCTCTTGCTTGTGTAAGTATCTTCAAGTTTTTGAGTTGTCAGTCACAGCTGTTTGTTAATACTAAGTTGTGGCTGATACATTATTTTGGAGAACAATCCGTGAACCCCAATACTCTGGCTAAAATCTCCTTATCTTCTATCGTACTTTTGGGTACGGCTTCTACATTATCTTCCATTGCTCACCCTGGAGGAATAGCGGTTGCTAATCCAGTCT
Organism: Acaryochloris marina S15; assembly: GCF_018336915.1. GTDB lineage: Bacteria > Cyanobacteriota > Cyanobacteriia > Thermosynechococcales > Thermosynechococcaceae > Acaryochloris > Acaryochloris marina_A. The sequence goes on from NZ_CP064923.1 coordinate 873,401, forward strand.
CTGAATCCACTTCCCTAGCTGCTGCAATTTTTTCGGAGAAAGGGATTGCCATTCGTGGAACGGAGCCAGTGGCATATTTTGCAGAGGGACGTTCTAGCTAGGGGGTTCAAGACTATGCTTAGAACATTAACCTTTTCCTCAAGGTGATATTGTTAGCCCTAACCTGCTTCCACTAAAGCTTTTTTGACTTCAGGCAAGGCACTCTTCATTTTGCCTAGCCAGCCGATCAGGCTTTCCCATTGGCGATCAGCTTTCATGACACCAAGGCTCCGCACCGTCACCTTGCCTGGGAAGAATACGAACCGCGATCGCAAATATTTAACAAGTTTTCTGGCGTTTGCATGAAGTCGGCACTGATTCAGAGCAAAGAAGCTTGAAAACTTTATGGAGTGGAGATTATCATTCTTGAGATTCCTAAAAATGACTTCCTAATTACAGCAAACTACTGGATAATATGCCCTATGGTTGGAGTTATTCGACTTTCGCTTGATAATACTCTTATCTCGGATTTATACAGTTATTGGCGGATAATACCCTCTCAACAGGAGTTATCAGCCGTTATCCATATAATTAATAGTTATTTCTCCATAAAATATGCCACGGAGAAAACAATTTAAAAGCATCGCAGATAATATAAATCAATGGATACTGAGTAGAAATTTCGATGCTCAAGGATATTGGGCTGTTGGAAAGCTGTACAAGTTTTCTGAAGAAAAAAGCACAAGAAAAGTAGTTTTGGATTTGAAATTGAACACAATAACTCCAGAGTCCAAGGATGGAGAATTTAGTGCTGTTATTAAAGAAATTTCCCAACTGCTCCATCGAAGCATGAAGTCAAATAAGATGCCAGAATACTGGTTACAAGAAGCCACAGTAACGTTTAGCTTCAACGTATCTTATCAGGCTAAATATCATTACTGGGGTTCAGCTCTTGGTCAACCATTCATTTGCTCGATTTACATAAAAACAGATCTCGGAAGGGTCTATATCCGTGAAAATGGATGTAATTGTTGGATTCATGACCCTAAAAAAGAATTACGTCGTTATGGATTCTAAAAATATTTGTCAGAGCAGAGCTAGAGACGCTTTAAACTTTTTTTGCATTTATCCTGTATTGGAGTCATGCTGGTTAAACCATGTGAGCCTTTTACTTAAATTGGTTGATCATCTTTCGCCTATAAAGTCTTGTCAGTCTGTGCTGTAGTCTAACCATGGCATGCAGGCAGGACTCTCAAATCATGCTCTTGGTCAACGCATATTAAAATAATTCTCGTGCCCCTGATGCCGAGCCGTTATGCTGTGGATGTCAGGCAATTAACCTATTGCTCAGGGTGATAACCTTAGCTCTAAACTGCTTCCACTAAAGCTTTCTCGATTTCAGGTAAGGCCCCCTTCATCTTGCCGAGCCAGTCGATCAGGCTTTCCAATTGGCGGTCGGCTTTCATGACGCCGAGGCCCCGTACCGTCACTTTTCCGGGGAAGTATACGAAACGCGATCGCAAATGTTCAGGTAAGTTTTCCTTCAAAAGTTTAAAGGCAGGTTCTTCCATCGGCGTTTCCAGCATTACATGTTGTTTATCCTCTGGTTTGATGCGCGAGAACCCTAAGGATTTCGCCACCTGTTTCAGCTCCATAATCCGCAAAAGCTGTTGGGCCGAATCGGGAATCGGACCATAGCGATCGTTCCAGTCCACAGCGGTTTGGGTAAGGTCGGCTTTTGTCTCTGCCGAGGCCACCGCTCGATAGGCACTCATCTTTTGATCTAAATCGGTGATGTAATCGGCAGGGATAAAGGCGGTTAGGTTGAGATCCACCTGCGCTTCGTCCACCTGCGGGATTTCTTGGCCGCGAATTTCATTAATGGACTCGTCCAGCATTTCCATATACAGATCAAAGCCGATGGCCTCCATTTGCCCTGACTGTTCTGCCCCTAGCAAATTACCGACGCCGCGAATTTCCATATCCCGAACCGCTAACTGGTAGCCGGACCCGAGCTGGCTAAATTCTTGCAAAGCCCGGAGTCGCTTGCGAGCCTTCTCCGTTAGAGAACTTTGATTGGGATAAAACAACCAGGCATGGGCTTGAATCCCGGCCCGACCCACCCGACCTCGAAGCTGATAGAGCTGGGAGAGGCCAAACTTTTGGGCATCTTCAATCAAAATCGTATTCACTCGGGGAATATCCAGGCCCGATTCAATAATGGTGGTACAGACCAGGATCTCGGCATCGCCATTGCTAAAGGTCAGCATGGTTGCTTCTAGCTCCCCTTCCACCATTTGACCGTGGGCAATGGCAATTCGGGCACTGGGCACCATTTCCCGCAGCTTACCTGCGACTTCTTCGATGCCTTCCACTCGGGGCACCACATAGAAAATCTGTCCCCCTCGGTCTAGTTCTTGGCGCACGGCACTACGGATCGATTCCGAGTCGTAGGGAGAAAGATGGGTTTTGATCGGACGGCGAGAAGGAGGCGGGGTGGTAATCAGGCTCATTTCTCGAACGCCAGACAGGGCCATATATAGAGTTCGAGGGATAGGCGTAGCGCTGAGGGTGAGAACATCTACTTGGGTTTTCAGGGTTTTGATTTTCTCTTTTTGGTTGACCCCAAACCGCTGTTCTTCGTCGATGACGAGTAGGCCCAGGTCTCGGAAATTCACACTCTTGCCCAGCAGTTGATGGGTGCCAACGACAATATCTAGCTCTCCAGTTTTGAGACGATTTTGGACATCTTTCCGTTCTTCGGCACTGCGAAATCGGTTGAGAAGGCCAATTTGAATGGGGTAGGGGGCAAATCGTTCTTTCAGAGTGTGGTAATGCTGCTGGGTCAGAATGGTTGTAGGTGCGAGGAAAGCCACCTGTTTACCTGCGGTCACTGCTTTGAATACAGCACGGGTTGCAACTTCGGTTTTACCAAATCCAACATCACCACAAACGAGTCGATCCATGGGGCGAGGATTTTCCATATCCCGTTTGACATCTTGGGCAGCTTTAAGCTGATCGGCAGTGGGCTGATAAGGGAAAGAGTCTTCCATCTCTTCTTGCCAAGGCTGATCGAGGGGAAAGGTAAATCCCTCCTGCTGGGCTCGCTGGGCATAGAGCTTGAGCAGATCTACCGCCAGCTTTTTAATGGCCTTGCGAACCTTATTCTTGGTTTTCTCCCAGGCTTTCCCAGACATTTTATTGAGCTGGGGACGACCTTCGCCGGTATTGCGGAATCGAGATAAGGTGCCCAACTGATCCGCCGCTACCCGCAAAGTGCCATCGGCGTATTGCAATACCAAATATTCACGGGTTTCGTGATTTAGAGTCAGGCTCTCTAACTTGAGGAACTTGCCAATCCCGTGATTGCGATGGACGACAAAATCCCCAGGCTGGAGTTTATTGGGGTCGACCTGTTTAGACGTTGCCCGCCGTCGCTTGCGAATATAGGTGGGAGTCGCTAGGGTATGCTGACCGAAAAATTCCCGGTCTGTAATTACCACCGTGCGGAAGGTGGGCAGCACAAAGCCTTCTAGTTCAGCTAACCCGGAATACTTGAGGGCAACGGGGGTGCGCTGCTCCTGCAGTTTGTCGATGGCAAGGAAATCTTTGGGGTTAGGGACAAACTGGGCGGGGCAGTCATGCTCCTGCAACAGGGCCACGGAACGAGAGGGCTGAGCCGAGATTAGCCAGATACTGAATTTGCGATCGCGCTCCCCCCTAATCGTCTCCGCCAACTTGCCAAACTGGTGAGGCACCGCAGGTACCGTCCGACTGGACAGGTTTAAGCCCCCTTTCTCCTCTGCCAACTCCGACAGAAATATCCGCTCAAACACTTCAATTTGTTCTAGTGCGGCCTCAAAATTCTGGTGCACCTTGGGTAATGGAGTGTCTGGTAGACTGACGGACTCCCATTGCTCTTGGGCATGTTCCACCCAGCGGTTGCTGTGGGGCAGACATTGATTGGGCTCATCGACCACCACCAATGTATTCTCTGGCAGGTAATCCAATAGAGAAGCAGGTGTCTCAAAGGCCATGCCTAGAAAACGCTGACTGCCTTCTAAGGTCCCGGTTTCTAATAGAGCCAGTTCTTCTTCGGTTAAGTAGGTTTTGACTTGGGTTTGCTGGGCCTCACTTAGGTTAGCTAAGGTGATTGGCGCAAAGCTAGTGGGGGTCAGGGTGAGCTTTTCACTACTATCTAAGGAGCGCTGACTAGTGGGGTCAAACTCCCGCATTTTGTCCAGCTCGTCCCCGAACCACTCCAAACGAATGGGCAGCTCGGAGGCCACGGGAAAGATATCGACAATGTCCCCCCGCCGACTCCATTGGCCTTCGGTTTCCACCAGGGATACCCGTTCATAGCCGAGTCGAGCTAACTTATCGCTCAGGGTTTTTAGGTCTAGCTCAATCCCGGATTCCAAACTTAAGCAATAGGGTTCGAAGACCTGCACGGGCGGCAAGTGGGGTTGTAAGGCCCGTTCCGTGGTCACAATCGCTAAGGGCTTAGCCTCTGGATTGGCATTCAGTTTTAGGGTCTCGGCCAAAACCTGCAATTGTCCCCAGATCATCTCGGATTCTCGATCTAAGGATTCATAGGGGGAAGCTTCTGAGGTGGGGTAAAAATAAACGGTCTGCCAGCCCATGGCTTCTAGCTGAGTGGCCCAGCGTCCGGCTTCTTCTAGGGTGGCGGTGACTACAAACAGATGCTGCTGTTGCTGTTGGGCTAGGGCAGAGGCGACCAGTCCCTTCGGCAAGCGAGGCACACCACATAAATCCAAGAACCGCTGCTCTTTCAATTTCAGCAGCAACTCTTCCGACAGGCGGGAACGCCCTAATGCTTGCACTATGGCAGAAAAACTCATGATTGCTTATTTCCCTGCTGCGATCGTCTGCAGCACCCTTTTTTTCAACGCTTCATCACACCATAGGATAGCAAGGTCAGGCAGGCCGTGCTCGATGATTTGCTGTGGTACAGATTCTTATGACTTATCTTTAGGGGATGTCAGTTAAGGTAAACCCCTAACATTTCTAGTACTTGTGGAATATCCACTAATGGCAATCGGACCAAGAGTTGTTTGCTGCCAATATTAGGAATTGATATTTTGCTCACTCCGACTACGCCGCTTCCTGAAACAACCTTAGAAGAGATGATGGGCCATAGTGCACATAATTACCCCGAAATTAGCATTGATAGGGCCAGTCAGATGCCCAACCCTCCATGCCAACGGACAAAATTTTCAAGTTATAATCAAGCCCAACATCATCTCACCTAAATTTTGAGTTCCTCCGTTCACCACCGCAAAGCCCAAGGCGAGCAAACCCGTAGAGCCATTTTGCAATGTGCCATGAATTTGGCTTCGGTCGATGGCCTGACCGGACTCTCCATTGGCGGTCTCGCTAAAGAATTGCAGATGAGCAAAAGTGGCTTGTTTGCCCATTTTGGGTCCAAAGAAGCGCTGCAACTAGCAGTCATTGAAGGGGCTCGTAATTTAGTGTTACGAGAAGTTGTCCGGCCTGCCCTACGCGCTCCCAAAGGTTTACCGCGTTTATGGTCTCTCTGCGAAGCCTGGCTGCATTATACGGAGCAGAAACTGTTTCGAGGGGGATGTTTTTTTGCCGCCACCTCTACTGAATTTAATAGTCGCCCTGGCCCCATTCGCGATCGCTTAGCCGAAATTATGGCTGAGCGCCAACAAACTTATGCCCGTCTGATTACGAGAGCACAACAGGCTGGAGATATTCATAATAGTGTTGATCCTGATCAGCTAGCTTACGAGCTAGATATGCTGCTATTCGGGACAAATTGGGCGTATCAACTGTATGGAGATGGGGATGTGATTATGCGATCGCAAAAAGCAATACATCATCGCTTAAGGTCGGTATGTACTCATCCAGAAGACTTTGAATTTGAGGTGACGCTACCATTGCCATCTGCAGGTCCCTAAGGGTGTTGGTTAGGAATTACAACTGGACTATCAGCAAGTTGTTGAGGAGAGCAGCTTGATGAAGCTTGACTGCTGCGCTCACCTAGCCAAAAGGTGATGGGTCCCACTAAACCAAAAATTACAAACGAAGAAGCAAGGATAACCTTTTTAGAGCTTGCATTCATATTTGTTATACCCCCATCGAACTTTAACAATTTATTATTCTTTACTTAACCAATGAAATCATAAAGGTCAGATTTTATCATATTTGTCATTTTATTTTAATATTTACTGAAAAATTAAGTAAATGACGCTTTTAAGAGGTAGTGGTCAACAATATCCTTTATCTAAAAGAATATATTGCGACTATTCAAGTATGGATAGCCGTGCTAGCCCCCCATGAATACCGACAATATGCCCAATCCCATCTAGAGAAACGACACGCTGCAATGCTTCCTGTCCATGGGCTTGAAATTATTTCCTGGAAATAGCCAGGCCTTTGATCTTATCCGACACCAATTCCCATCGAATTTGCTGGGTATTGGCCTGTTCTTGCAGCTCTTCAGCTAATTCATTGAGCAGCTTATCGTCTCGCTGAATCGTCATCAGTTCAATTTCCAGCACCACTTGCTTGGGTTTACCTAAGGACTCTAAGCTTTCACTTCGCCAGGCGCTAATCATCATGTCTGCTGTATTGATGGAACCTAGGAAGACATTTCGAATTTTTTTCTCTTCATAATGCTCACAGATCAAGACAAACCGATAAATACTCGTGGATTTTCCCGGCTTATGGGGACGGAACTTCAACTGCTCCACCAAAGGTCGCATGACTAAGTTAGAGAACACTACTGCAGCTGCTCCCAGATAGGCTGGAAAGAGAAAGCCTCCCCCCACCAGGGTTCCGACTGATGCAGAGCACCATAAGGTAGCAGCTGTATTCAGCCCTCGCACACTGGTGCCTTCCCTTAAGATGACACCACCCCCCAAAAAGCCCACCCCCGACACAATCTGAGCAGCGACCCGAGTTGGGCTGGCATCTTGGGCATGCATCAACGACATCATCACAAACATGGATGAGCCGATACAAACCAAAACATTGGTTTTAAGCACAGCACGAGTCTGTCGCCACTGCCGTTCGATGCCGATCGCACTTCCCAAAATCAGAGCAACGGTCAGCCGTAAGCTGAAATCAATCCAAGTCATGCAAAAATTGCTCGATAATGCGTTTCGATTCTGACGCAATCAGGTTAAGCCAAGGCTAAGAACCCGCACTTTATTCCCTGATTTTTATACCTTCGTCGAAGATTGAGAAATTGGGCGAATCACCAACTCAGGATATCCAGTCAAGACATCTAGTTCGCGCGTGAATTGCAAGTCTTTGAAGGTTGCAATCACCAGTTCTAGAGTGGTATGAACAGGGCACCCTGACACCAAATGGCCGCCTCTACACTCCCCTAATTCGTTCGCAACGGTCATATGTAAGTGAACACCTGCTGAGCTGATGGTGCCGGACAAAGTTAGGATTTCATGTTTTCCAGCTAGGGCTGTTGGTATTTCAGCATTGGCAAACCGCAACTGCACGCTGCTCAAGCTACCCACGGCACTCAAAATACTGCCCGCATTAATCTGCTCACGCTTAGCGATTGCTTCGATGGCTGGGCGCACGTCTGTACCGGGTGATAACCTCAGGGCCAATACCTGCAGAGGACTTTGTTCTGATACATGATTGATATCCATGATTCAAGCTGTTGACTCACCGTTACTCAGAGCTGATTTCAGACTTAACCCCCTCTTCAAACCTTTATGTTCTAACGCTAACGTCTGATAACGACACCTTGAATCAGAATGGATTTGCGTTCGGTTCATGGGTAAGGGAGAATCAACGTCAATACAACGGGGGACAGTTGTTTCGTTTCAGGAAAACCATCTTGTCTTCATCTAAGTCTTTCAAAATTCCTACGGCTGTTCATTTATCCCTTGGAGCTAGCGGTCCAGACGTTCGGGAATTACAGGATTTTCTAGAACATTTTGGCTATCTTCGCTCTACCCAATCAGACCACCCCTACGCGTTTCTCCAAGACTCTACCCCTCTACCCACGGCGACACCCGATAGGTTTGATGAAGCCACCTTGGCGGCCTTACATCACTACCAACAATTTCAAGGACTGCCGCTTTCCGATCAGTTAGATGAAGCGACTATCGGCCAAATGAGTTTACCTCGCTGTGGTGTCCCAGATGCCCCGGTAGGAGAGTTTGTCGCTCAGGGCAATAAATGGTCTAAAACAGATCTGACCTATGGGTTTCAGGAGTTTACGGCTGACCTCACCCCTGCACAAATCCGGGGTGCGATCGCATCTGCGTTTCAGCTCTGGAGTCGAGTCACTCCGCTTACCTTTAGAGAGGTCAGTTTTAGCAGCAATCCCGATATTGTGATTCGGTTTACCACCGGCGACCATAACGATGACTTTCCCTTTGATGGCGTCGGTAACGTTCTCGCCCATGCTTTTTTCCCTCCCCCGAATGGCGGCAATCTAGCAGGCGATACCCATTTTGATGATGCCGAAACCTGGAGTGTGACATTACCCACATCCGGTCGAGATCTGGCCACCGTTGCTGCCCATGAATTTGGTCATGCATTGGGCTTATCCCACTCCCAAGTTCAAGGAGCATTGATGGCCCCCACCTACAGAGGTCCCCAACGGTTTCTCAGCCCAGACGATATCAACGGGATTCAGTCTCTGTATGGAGATGTGAACAACAACCGATTTGCGGATATTACCAACGATATCTATCGTTCAGAAATCCTGGCAGCCGTTGACCTGAACTTTATTGCTGGATTTAATAACAACACCTTTCAGCCTTTGGCTTTTCTGACTCGGGAACAGCTCGTGTCCATGAGTTTAGAAGCCTTAAAAAATATTTCTGACTTGAATCTACAGCTCCCCAGCCAAGTCAGTACCAGTCCATTCCCAGATGTGAATGCCTCTCGCTGGAGTGCCGCTAAAATCAGTTTTGCTAGTGCAAATCAAATCGTGGCAGGCTATCGAGATGATACGTTTCGGCCTACCGTAACCGTGACCCGAGCAGAGATGATGGCGATCCTGCGACGCACCGCTGAATTTGTGCGATCGCGTCAGGGTTTCAACCCCCAGGTACCTACAATCCAAACACCTTTCGCCTTCAACGATATTCGGAATCACTGGGCAGAAGCCGTGATTGAGCAAATGTCTGGCTATTGTGGGGTTGCCTCCCCCTTAAACGAGAGAGGAAGGGCATTTTTCCCGACCCGGCCAGCTCGTCGCAACTATGGTGCTGCAGCGACCTTACGGATGCTCAACTGCGTGCGGGCAGTATAGTTCTACCCGCACGCCAACCCGGTTCTAGAAAGCTAGATCATCAACGACTGGGTCATAACGCTCAGACATTCCTTTATCCAGATCGCTTTGGACACGATCGCCCTGGGCAAAATTCTCATGGGCCTCAAAATCAGCGATTAGTTTTTGCTTAATGCTAGGGTCATATCCCAAGAAAAAGTTGCGCCAGTTTTCGTTAGTCGGTTGACCATGCTCCACAATTGAACAGACCCAGGATTTCTTTTCTTGTCCTTTGAGGATCGGCTGCAGCTTAACCGCAAGAATCGATAAAGCAAAAAAGCGATCGCCCCGAGGTTTGCCATAGGCCCAGTTCATTTGGGAGTGGAACTGGTTAAAATGCTCGCCAAACGACCCACAGAGGGAGCCCTTAGCGGTGAATTGCAAGGGAGATTGATGGAGAAGTTGCTTTTGTCGACTGACTAAATACACCAAATAGCGGGTCTTGAGGATGACCTCTTCAGGATTATAATTATCGCGATCAAAAGAGCCCAGGAAGGCACGGTCTTTACGCGAAAACATCAGCAAGGGAGACCGTCGCAACACGGCTAAACGGGCAGTGAGGCTACGATAGCCCACGGCCACTCCCCCCGACATGAAATAGGCATCATGGGACTGCCACTCCGGCGTCGGTTGAAAGCCGACAGCAGCAGCATTATCAGCAGAGATAAAGAATCCAGCCTGCTGCGGATCTTCGTGATTGAGTATTTGCAGATACGGCAGGGGCTGATAAGCAGGACCATATTCATCCCCGGCAAATTCGTCGATCTGAGCAGGTTGAGTGAGGGTTGCGGACATCATTATTGAAATCTCCTTGATCGTTAGTTGAAGGTGAGGAAAGCGGTTGTTAGGCAGCCCATTGAGAGGTGTGAGACTCCAGGCTGTTATATCCCTGCATATACTCTGGATTCCTGGCGTACCGAGGAGGCAGGGATTTCAATGCATCTTCAAGCCCTTGGCAATAGGCACTCTGGCATTGAGCATCTAGAAAAATGATTTGAAAGTGAGACATATGAACACCTGCATCCAAAAAAAGTGAGGGAGTGATTATGCGTTGGCGGTTGCCAAGATTGGGCAAGACCAGTTGAGAAATAACACCCGACGGAAGGAGGTGTTTCCCTCTCTCGCATAGTACAAGTGTATCAGTACATGCGTACTATTGCAATATCCTTTTCTCCATCTAGATCCCATACTCCTAAAGCTTTTAAGGCTAAATTGATTGCCCCAGGCTTTAATAATTTGTTACGAAAGGAATAGAACCGACAAAAGAGACTACATATTTCAGAAAAGGCTCTTTTTAGCAGCTCCTTTCCAGATAAGACTGATTTATCTAGAGAATTCTCAATTCTGCTCCAATAGAACCCATATATGAGGATCGGGATTCAACCGATCAGCCCATCTCAAGTTCAGTCATTCCTTTGGCAATAAGGGGTTTGAGCTTGGCTAGCTCGGTCTTACCGGCGATGCCAACGCACTAGGACTGGCTGTGATAGTTGCCGAGAACGATGGGACGGATCGGGTCTGTCCATCAAGCATCAACCTTGCAAAAAATTACGTTTATAGATCAACAGAATTTCAATCAAAAAACTGGGAATTATAGAATAAATTGCTCACTCAATTTTTCCATAATTTTATGCGAGATAAAAAATATTAAATCCGTGCTATGTCAAAGAACAAACGTATGCTTTTTGTTTTTAAATCAACCAATATTTATACGTTTTCCAAGTAAACAGCCAATATCTTTTCTTCTTGTTATAAAAAGTATTTATGTTGCAATCCAATATCTTAGTACTTGCCCGTCAAGGCCAGGTAGAGGCCATCACCGATGCCCTCAATCATGTCCTGCAGACCTTAACTGTGACGGGTCGGGCAATTATTGAATCAGAGAAAATTATTTTTATTGTCACCAAGTCAGACGGTATTCCACCTCAAACCCTTGTTGAGAAATATATTAAAAACTTCCTAATCTATCTTCAAATTCCTTTTATTAGCCAGGCTGAAATTTATGCTAAGGATACAACCTCTCACTCTTTAGAATGGTTTAGTCAGTTTTCTATGGCATCATTAGATCCTAAAAAAGCTGATGTACATTCATCTCAGAATCTTGATGAGAATATTCCGTCCTCCAATTTTGCCCCTCACTCAGAAAGAGACGCTAACCCGGTAGCTAGTTCAAACGCGAATCAAGATGGTGCTACATCCAGGGATATCCCTTTTAGAGAGTCTGTCGAGGATCAGTCACAAGATAACAGCAACACTTGGGATATAGTCTCCGCCTCTAGCAATGGTCCAATACCCAATCCAGTCAGCTTTGAGGAATTACCTCAAAACTTAAAGCAAAGCATTAAGTCAGCAGGCTTGAGGGCAGGAGAAACTCGTTCCTGGCAAGAAGCCCAGAAAATGTACAAAAAAATCCCTAAGAATGTCTGTCGCTTAGGGGCTAAGGGCATTCGTCAATATAAACAAAATCATGATTGGAGTCATAAAAAATCCCACGTCCATGGGGGATCTAGCAAGGCCAGTAATGGAGACTGGGAAGCGCCAAGCGTGAATCGAGCGCGGGGTAAAAAGAATATTACTCCCACCGAAAAACAGACGATTGCCAAAGCTAAAGCAGAGATCAACTTTCAGGCTGGCACGAAGGTGGTGGCACAGCAGGCTACCAAAGCCGGAAAGTCAGCATTTGGATTTGAATTGGCTTTTAGTGGTTTGAATAATTTTGTAGCGGTGCAGCAAGGTCAGAAATCGGTGGAAGATGCGCTGGTTGATACGTTGAAAGCTTCTGCGACGGCTGCGGCAACCACAACTGTTGTTACCGGCGGTATTGTGGCAATTTCTATTGTTTTTCCTCCGGCAGGCGCTGCGTTTGCGACGGCGGCACCGGTCCTGAAAATTGTCGGCAAGGTGAACTGTCTAAAGCGGGTGATCGGTATCCTCTCGGGTAGTGACAAGGTCGAAGGGGCAGATCAAATTCAGGCGTTAATGGACTCCTACGGTTTGGATGAAAAGGAGCTGATCTACCGAGATTTGGAGATGGATGATGATCTGGCAAAACTAAAACTCGATATGGGAATGGCATAAAGCCTCTCCAGCATCCTAGTTCGCACTACTGGGTAGCCCAGCGAAGTGTAATTTTGACACGGATGATGTCCTCCTCAAAATGGCACTATGCTTTGAATAGGTCATCTTTGATGCAACTAGACTTATGCCTCAATCACACTCCACTCAATCCCCGCTTACAAACCTGCAGGGACGGATTGTTCAGATTAATGTGTCCGATGGAGGTGTGCCTAAACAGTCGGTGCCTAGCGTTCAGATTAACCAAGAAGGCTTGGTAGGCGATCGTCAGAAGAATCTCAAACATCACGGTGGTCCAGATCGAGCTGTCTGTTTATGGTCAACAGAAATCATCGACATGCTGCAAGCGGAGGGGCATCCTATTGAACCGGGTGCTGTGGGGGAAAATATAACGGTGGCAGGTTTAGATTGGCAGCAGTTAATCCCCGGAATTCAGCTGCAGTTAGGAGAGAAGGTGCTTGTAGAAATCACGGACTATGCTCAGCCTTGCCGCACGATTGCCCGCTATTTTAAACTCCGTCGCTATGGTCGTATTAGTCAAAAACGGAATCCAGGGATGAGTCGTCTTTATGCCAAGGTTCTAAAAGATGGGTGTGTGAGCGTAGGAGATAATATTCATTGCTCTAACCATGCCATGTCGTATGGTGAAAGCTAACCCTTTTCCCAAAATTAAAAAGTTACGATTCAGGCTTAAAACATGGCTGCAGATGGAGTCATACTTGCATTCTCAACACAATGTTTGAAGCCTGAGTTTTGTATGCCAGCAGCCGTTTGACAGGCTGAAAACTCTAGAGAAAAGCCATGATAATCATTACTGGAAAGATAAAAGTTCAATCTTCTGAAGAGTTGGCTAGGGTCAAAGACGCACTGATACGTCGTGCCCAGAAAAGCCGCACAGACAAAGGCAATATCGAATACATCTTCCCGCAGAATCTCGAAGATCCAACAGAGATCATTCTCACTGAAAAATGGACTGACATCACATCCCTCCAGGAACATCTTCAAATCCCCGATGAAGAATTCTCCACAATCCTAGGTTCGGCACTGATTGAGCAGGCGGTCGTTCTCTCTCATGAAGTGACAGCAGAGCGCACGCTTCTAGAACGGTAGGCGATATCCTTTCCTGAAGACAGCCGCGATGAGATTCAAGGCATGACTAGACGAGGAACGTTCTGCTTAAAGAAGTCAATAAAGACCCTGAGCTTGAGGGGCACATAGCATCTAGAAGGATAGACGAACCACGCTGCAGTACTAAAGTCTGTACCTGTGACCTCATAGTCTGGTAAGACATCCACCAAGGTTCCTGTGCGTAAATCTTCATTGATCAGCCAGTTGGGGAGTAAGGCCAATCCCATATTTGCGATCGCACATTGTTGCAAGGCAATACCATTGGAAATCACCGTGTTGCCATGAATGGGCACTTCCGTTAGAGTTCCCTGGGCATCTTTAAACAGCCATTGGGTCTGAAACCCCGCCAAAGGAAACCGCAGACAATTATGATCCGCAACATCCTGGGGAATAGTGATCCGGGGCGACTGCTTCAAATAGTCTGGACTGGCACAAACCCGATATTGGGTGCGCATCAACTGCTGAGCAATCAGGGTGGAATCCTGGAGCAGTCCCAGGCGGATCGCCACATCAATCCGGTTCATTAACAAATCCTCAACAGCATCTGAAAATAATAAATTGACCGTCAGGTCCGGATACAGTTGCTCAAACTGAGGCAAGAGGGGCACAATACACTTCAGCCCAAATGAGGCCGAGACCGTCACCCGCAACTGACCCTTGGGTTGCCCCACCACATCTGCTGCGATATCAGACGCTTGTTGCAGTTCTTCGACTAAAGGCTCAATGCGATCAAAGTAAGTTTTTCCGGCTTCCGTCAGCGAGAGTTGGCGAGTCGTCCGCTGCAAGAGTCGGAGGTCCAGTTCCTTCTCCAGACCTGCGATTGCCCGCGATACCGACGACGGATCAATATTGCGATCGCGAGCCACTCTCGCAAAACTGCCCTGCCTAACGACATCCACAAACAACTTCAGTACTGATATATCCATTGCACGCGCAATAATCGGTCCATGCAGGCTAACCTTAAAGACATTTTTGCATGAATTATTTTTTGATTCATGAACATCATGCATGAGTCTCATGCATCAATCCGTCTTTATTGTTCAATTTTTCGTGAGTACAGTGGAGACAAATCAGTTTGAATTACGATCTGCAGTCACCGGAGGTTGCCATGTCCCTCGCCACAGAATTACAAGCCGTTACCGAAAACGTCCGTCAAAAGGCTCCAGAAAACGTCTTTTCCACCATGGAAGCCGCAACTGCCAAACTAGCTGCAACCGGGATTACAGACCAAGCCTTACAACCCGGCCAAACCATGCCAGATTTTGAGTTGCCCGATGCCACTGGGAAGCTGGTGAGCAGCAGCGAATTACGCACCCAAGGTCTGCTGCTAATTTCCTTCTATCGGGGCAACTGGTGTCCCTACTGCAATCTTGAGTTGCAAGCCCTACAAGCTCACTTGGACAAAATCACTGCCCAAGGGGCCACCCTCGTAGCTATTTCTCCTGAAGTCCCGGATCAATCCCTGACTACTCAAGAAAAGTTTGATCTGAAGTTTCCAGTGCTCACCGATATAGGCAACAAAGTCGCTCGGCAGTTCGGGCTAGTGTTTACCCTCGACGAAAGCTTACGACCGATTTATGAAAGCTTTGGGATTGATGTCCCTACTCATAATGGCGATCAGAGCTTTGAATTACCTATCCCAGCCACTTATCTTGTCGCTGCTGACGGCACAGTTCTAAATCGCTTTATTGATGTTGACTATCGCGAGCGGTTAGCCCCAGAAACTGCTTTGACTTGGCTACAAGCAGCTCAGTAAATATCCGCGTTGTGGCAGGATCTTCTCTACCACAACGCTCATCCTTATACACCGAGATTTCCTTAGATATGTTGAGTGACGATCAGAAAAATACCGTTCTAGCAGCAACTACAGCAGCAAGTAACCAATGGCAGTCCGCTTTTAATGCTGGCAATGCAGCCCTTTGTGCAGCTCAATATGAACCCACTGCGATTATGCATGCTAGACCCTTTGGCACCTTTACGGGTACGGCTGAAATTCAAGGCTTTTGGGAAAAGCTGATGGCCGATGGGTTCTCTGAGGTTGAATATTTAGACCCCAAGATTGAGGTGATGGATCAGACCCGTGCGGTCCTCACCTCTGGCTGGCAAATGAATAATGCCAAGGGGGTGATCCATAAAGAGCTTTGGGTTTTGCAAGCGGACGGTACTGCCAAGCTACGAGAAGACGACTTCGAAGCAATCGGCTAGCAAATTGAGAACAACTCAAAATGAAAACAATTGCGGTCCTAGGCTCAGGCGCAATGGGTTCCCGCTAGGATTATCCTAGCGGGAACCCATTGCACTAGCGAGACGGAATAGATGAACAGTTACACAAGCACGATTTAGTTGTTAACGTTAAAACCGTCTAGATTGGCTCCAGGGTTTTCTGTATCTAGTGTTGCAAACTGCTGAGAATTAAAAGATAAGGCACCGTTGGTATTGTCAAAGGAAAATAGATCGTTACTCGTTGCACCAAATTCGGCTGCGTTAATTCGAATTTCATCAACTCGCACTGTGAAATTTTCGATGATATCAAGGCTCGTTAACAAAGTATTGAAGACGAATGTATCGTTTCCATCCCCACCGATTAATGATCTGTACCGTCATCAGTCAGCACTTTATCAACTGTAGACAATGTTTCACCTGTGATTGGATCTATGCCTCCTGATGGCGCAACGATAGCAGCGATCGCACTCTCAAGCTTTGGGATGCAAGCTCTGGGAATTTCCAGCATACATTGAACGGACATCACCGCCAGATCTGGTCCGTGAGCTTTAGTCCTGATGGTCAGTGGGTTGCCAGCGGGAGTAGCGATCGCACGGTGAAACTTTGGAACGCAGAGACTGGCGTATGCTATGCCACTTTGGAAGGGCACCATAGTCTAATTTCATCAGTTGCTTTCCATCCCCATCTGCCCATCTTGGTATCCGGGAGGGGACGATGGACAGATCTAGCTCTGGAACAATATATAGCAACGCTGGGAGTTACCTCTGCTTGGGCATACAGCATGTATCTGGTCCATTACATTTAGTCGTGATAGCAAAATACTGTGTAGCGGTTCACAAGATGGCACGACGCAGCAATGGAATATCGAAGCGAGACAGTGCAGCAATATGCTACAGCCCCCAAGACTCTATGAAGACTTAAATATTATGGATTCAACGGGCTGAAACATCGCTCAGATAGAAACACTCAAGGCTTTGGGGGCCAAAATATAAAGTCCGGCCAGTGAACGGGGCATCACCCTGGTCGCTTACCTGGACTAACAGGTAGGTCTCCCTTTGGCCATGGGTGAAGGTATTGCATTCTCAAAATCATTTATTTCAAGGGCTTCGTGAACATAGCTGTAATCTGATTACGCCTCCAAGCCATCTTGGGCGATCAAGCCAGAGGAGAAACAATAAGCCTTCAGATTACTCTGATTGCTCATGATACTGTTACCCGACGTTGAACCGCACCAACACAACTACACACACAAAATGTGTTCACAATCACTTTAAAAATGGTCATATATCACTGAATACCTCTAAAACGAGTGTTCTAATTCAGATAGAAATCAGTTCACACCACTCTTTAGTCATAATTCACTATTTATCTTCTAAAAAGAATTTATTGCATTAGATAGAAGCCTGAGAAGTATCAGACTTAACCCAATGAGTTAACGATACTTGTCTTGAGTTTTACCCAGGATATCTGCACCAATCAGAAGGTTGCTTCAACAGGCAGCAAAGCACTCAATTGATCAATATTTCAAGGAGATTAGGTATGTCCGGGATATTCCAAGATAGTAAAGGCAAGCAATCCTCAGGAAGGCTGCAGACCACCGCATCGGTATTGGTGGGACTTGGCCTCGCCATTACCCTGGCTGCTGGAGAATGGCGAGGAAAAGCTTTTTCAGAAAACCTATATATCCTAACTGGGGCCTTGACGATTGGCGGCGCAGGCATGAAGGGCTTACAAAAATTTTCAGAGCATGACAAACAGCCTCAATCCGCTGCACCACCCACAAAAGTAGCAGCCCCTCAAATCGTAGCTGTGCCATCTACCGAGGTGGTTTCAACTTCCTCTAAAGTCATCAAGATTCAAACCCCTGAAAAAGAATTAACCGCCGTTTTACAGGAGGGCTGGTAATGCCATTTATTACAGCGAAAAAGAATACTCTCCTAGCCCCCTTACCCAACCAACCCCACCTTCAGCCCTTAAATCGATTAGCAAAAGTGTATGAAGGAGGAATCCTAGGCATCATTAAAGTGTCTGCCGTAAATTCACAGTTGGCGGAGATTACCTTAGCAGGCCCCTATACCTGGCATGACCATTACCCAACGATTGAAACAGGTGTCACACGATATATCAATCCAGTATCGTGGCATATTCCAGAGGATGCCTGGGAGAAACCAGAAGTCCCTGCCTTGCCCGCCCCCACTTCTAACCTCTCCCAACCAGAGACTCCAGGGATTCCCTTGCTACCACCAGAGGTCGCCCAACTCAACCACTTCTACGAAGGCTGTCAAAGGAAATTAGCGGATGGGCGAATTCAAGCTTATCCCGATCCCAGAGCCGGAAGTGGTGGGCTACCCGTAACGATTGGCTGGGGCAGTACCTATTACAAAGATGGTTCTGCCATCCAGATGGGAGACATCATTACCCAAACCGAAGCAGATGAATTATACGATTACATTTGCCACAAGGATTTTTGGATCAAGTTGCAATCGACCATCCCTTACTGGGACGACATGACCCATCAACAGCGGGCCGCTTTAACCAGCTTTGCCTATAACAATGGCGCTGATTTTTACGGTTCCCCCAACCATAGAACCATCACACGCAACTTAAAAGAAAAAGATTGGCAGGCGGTCCCTGGCACCCTGATGATGTACCGTAACCCCGGCGAAAATGTAGAAGTGGGGTTAGGTCGCCGCCGATATGCCGAAGCTAAAGTCTGGTGTGGTGAAGTGCCAACGACCGCTTGTGCCGCCGCTGCCCAGGAAATTCAGACTGCCCAGGACTGCGAACCCATTGAACAGCGGCTCAAAACCAACCCACCGGCGGTGGCAGGTTTTGAATCTATGGTAACCATCTCAACACCAATCCAACCTTCTGGTCCTCGGCAGCTCCATGTTATAGCAGGGATGAAAGGCCCAAAGTCTCATCCAGATGCCCATGGCTTTAAACCCGGAGACTATCATCTAGTGGCCAATGATGCCGTAGGGAAGATCAAGTGCTATGACTATGACGGTACTTTGATGTGGGAATTATCATGTCTCTGTCGCGGTCAGTTTGAGGACAATTACTTTGGCAAACATGGAGATACCCCGGCAGGTCTCTACAAATGTGGGCAAATCTATCGGGACTATGAGCAAGCGGGTGACCATGCTGGCTATACCCGCGACCGCATGTCTTATGGCTGGTTTAGTTTTGATCTGGTTGAACTAGAAAGCCAAGAAGCTAATCTGGGTCGGGCAGGGATTATGATCCATGGCGGCGGCAGTGGTTGCGGATGGCCAGGCGCATGGAAACCGAAGCAACCTATGTTCGCAACCCTAGGCTGTATCAGAATGTATAACCAAGATCTACGAGACAAAGTTGTGCCCTTATATGATCAGCCCGGCGCCACCCTTTTTGTCAGTGTCTATCAGTAGGGACATGCTTTGGAGGATGGCAGGGGAAAGCTTCATTGGGTGATGGTGGCTTACTTCCCCAGAATCGAATGAGTATAGGGTTCAATCGCTTTTCAAGGAGGTCTGTCCGAATCAGAGGCAGTAATGTATGGGGGATGAGGGCTTGAGTTGAGCTGTACCTCCCCGGCTAAAAGTCACTACTAAAAGAGATTTCAAGCATTTTTGGACTCAAACCTCCCAAACCTAAATTTATTATTCTCTAACAACTAAGGAACTAAGATGACACAGAGCATTGCAGGTATATCTGGTCAGATCTGGGATGAGTATTATGCAGAATTTAAAGATTACTTTAGCCGTGATCTAGTCAGGGATGGCTGTCATCCCTTGATTTTCGAGCAGGCTGACCCCACTGACAAAGCAATCGTGTTGGTTCACGGTTTGTCTGATTCCCCTTATTTTATGAGCGCGATTGGGGAGTATTTCTATCAAAAACTAGGGTATAACGTCTACATGCCGCTTCTGCACTTTCATGGTTTAAAGGACCCCCAGGGGATGGAAGGCGTAGAGCTAGAAGAGTGGAAAGCGAATGTTAGGTTTGCCATCAATGTGGCCGAAGGCAAGGCCAAAACAGTTTCCATCGGAGGCTTATCGATGGGCGGAGCCCTGAGCTTTTATATGGCAGCAACTAGCCCTAGAATTGACGGCGCACTATACCTATTTTCTGCCACCCTTGATTTAGCAGATGGCCACTTTGGGTCTTTGGGCGAATTGAAGGAGCGAATACTGAGAACCTTTTGGCCTGATCTGGTGGACCCTATCCTAGAGAGAATATCCCCCCCTTTAGTGAGTGATGACAATCCTTATGGTTATACCCATGTTGATCTGGATGGGGCTCAAGAACTAGCGAGGCTGATTAAGGAAACCGATAGTCTACTCAAGGGATTCAGTTCTAAGGCACCGTTTGCCAAGCGAGTATTTGCTGCTCATTCTGAGTCTGACACTACAGCTGGCTTAGAGGGGATTCGGGAACTGCAATCTGTGTCAGATCCGGCTCTATTCCACCCCTATATTTTCCCCAAGGCATGGGAAATTTCCCATGCTAGCGTTGTCCTCAAAGATCCCATTATGAATACAGAGGGGCAGATCTCAAAGAACGCAAATCCCCGATTTACAGAGATGATGTCAGCGATTAAGAATTTCCTAGATGGGAATTGAGTCAAAATACGGAGCCGAAATGTTTTGCCATAGAGAGAGCCAACCAATCGACGAGATTAGGATATAGGGACCTGAAAAGCCTGCTGTCAAAGTGTCTAGATCTATTTTGAACTCAAACCTCCCAGAAATTCCTATAGAGTCGCGATCTGACTTGAATTTTTAGTTCTCTATCATATCGGTAGCTGAATTATGCAAGAGGTCTACTCATTCACCGATGCTCCCAATTCATTTAGTAGAAAAAGATTTCTGATATATGCTGCAATCAGCAAACTTTATTGAGGTTTCGATGCCCACAGTTTCTGCCGTTCGGGGTGTGTATCAGGATGCGATCGCACCAGGATACAGTGCAGACAACATTACTGGCATCATTCAACTCTTCGCGAAGTCTTAGCACCTTGCAGCTCTTTTACTGGATACAAATTTCAATGCTGTTCCCTGGGGCCAAATCAACCGTCACAACAGATCGAAAACATCAGAAACTTGTCGTCCTGCGGCCCCCCAACAGCCGGGGGGATGCTCCAGATGTTGGGGGCTGCGTCACCTGGATTCAACAGCCGTCTGGCCCACAGAACTTATGGGCACTCAGTACCTCCGCATCGCAGAGATAGGCGATGCCCGAATAATTATCGAAAAACTGTGCTGCCACCTCATCCGAAATCTTCAGAGCTATCTCCCGAGTTTCGGTGAGCACCTCAATCTTGATATTTGAGTAGGTGTCAGAAATGCTGGGTTGTCCCGACGAGCGCACGTTGCGACTGCCTTTACCACCCGCATCTACCACCGTATAACCGGTCGCACCGGCTTCGTCGATGATCTTGGCGATCTTTTTCAACAACAACTTTTCCGTGACGATGACGAGCTTCTTGGCTGGCTTGGCCATGGGGGTTACCTCTTGATGTATGTACTCATTGAACGACATAGAAACTCAGAAAAGCGGCAGCAGCGCGTTATCGCGCTGATCTATCCGTCGTGTTGGTTACCAGGCCAGCGGAGTACTGGCTCAGTAACCTGTGGATCAGCTACCCATCAGTGTCTGGGCAAGTCCGATAAAGAGCGGTATTCCTATCGCAAGGGCAACCGGCGTGCCGACGGCTGTAGACGAGCCGATGTAGGCAGAGGGATTAGCCGACGGGATGCCAGCTCGTAAAGTGGGTGGCCCTGAGATGTCTGAACTAGAGGAGGCGATGACGGCCAGAATCACACAGCCGCCAGGGCTAAATCCT
The DNA here is from genome assembly GCF_018336915.1 of Acaryochloris marina S15. Taxonomy (GTDB): domain Bacteria; phylum Cyanobacteriota; class Cyanobacteriia; order Thermosynechococcales; family Thermosynechococcaceae; genus Acaryochloris; species Acaryochloris marina_A. The sequence continues at coordinate 894,934 of NZ_CP064923.1, forward strand.
GTCGTGTAGTGGGCAATCATACCGAAACCGAAGGCGATAAGCCCATGCAGTAGTGGCGCGATTGCAGCATAGAGAGCGTACCACTGGCCTACCTTGCGCAGCTCGCCAATCCTTGCCGTGGCCTCCATCCCCATAACCAGCATCAGGATCGAAAGCAGGCCGCGGAAGAGGGGATTGAAGAAGCTCTCATAGACACTTTCTGGCCGGGTTAGTATGCCTAGGGCCAGACCGAGTAGCAGGGCCGATAGGGCCGAGCCCTGCAAGCTTTCCTTGACGATGGGCCATATCTTGACCCGTTTGCTCTTGCGGCGATACTTAACTGGGCTGCCGAGAGACTCCTGCTTACTGAGAGCTTCGTCTGCGGTATCGTACTGCTTGCTGGTATAAACGCTAGCCAAGACAATCGCAGTCACAAGGGCTGGAATATCCATAAAGGGATAGAGGGCAGCGGCCCAGGGTTCATATTGGATACCTTCCGTTTCCATTAGGGTCAGGGCCGCGGCGAGGGTAGAGCCACTCACAGCACCAAACAAGCCCGCGGTCGCGATCGCATCCACGGTCTTAACGTTCGGCATCTTGGCCAAGGTGTAGCGTCCGATGAACACGATTAGGATCCCCACGACCATGGCGAATACCGCGGGCAACAGCATCTCCGCCAGATTAGCGTTGCGGATCGCAATGCCACCGCTCAGGCCGACTTTTATCAGCAGCATAAAGACGATGAACTTATAGATCGCATCTGGAATTTGCAGGCGGCTATTGACGGCGGCAACGACCATCCCACCAATCAGAAAGCCAAGGGTTGGAGACTGCAACTTCGCCAGGAAGAGCGTCATGAAATCGGACAAAAAATCCACTTTGTAATTCCTCCTTCTTTCTCCTCTAGCGAGGAGTTGTGATTGTGATAAGTAAGCTTTTTTAAAGGTTGAAGAAAGTAGAAGACGAAGCGCTTCATCTCCTATTGCACAGGTGTTATCAGAAAACCTGTCGCCAGGGTATCCAGAGATGGCCGTTCTCTAAACGATGTTGGAGGGCAATGCTGCAGAACAGTATTATTAATAGAGTAAAATCTATTAAGAAAAGAATCTTTATATACTTAAGTCTATATTGAAAAGTGCGCCATTTTTTGGCTTCCACCACGAATTAGCGAAGCAATCTTAAATCTCAACTAAAAGAAAAACTTATAACTCCAGAGATTTAATATTGCTTTGGTTATGTAAATTGTGGTGTTAATTCGATAGGGGGGAGTGTATGAGGATGCGATCGCACAAGAATACGGTGCAGACAAAATCACCGACGTGATTCAACGGTTTCCCTAACCTCATGCTCTGAGCCAGGGAGACCCTAAATTTCACTTCTGTCCCCTACAGTCAAATAAACCGTCACAATAAATGTGTGGATCAGTGATGAAGCCTGAGGATGTGATAGATGAGTGAAGTATTGGTTCTAGAGACAGAGCAAACTCCCCCTACTGGAACCCAGTCCCCCCCTCGCAAACCGAAGTGGACCGATACCCTCGCTTACATCGCCAATCCCGATCAATTTTGTCGCCACAACCTGAAGGAGCATGGTCCTATTTTTAGGACGAGCGTGTTTGGAGGCACCACCATTTTTGTCGGCTCAGCTCAGGCAGTGAAAATGGCCCTTAATGGTGACCTCCGCTATACGGAAATTGGTCTTCCCCAAACCACCATGACTATGTTTGGAGAATATAGTCTGTTTCAACGTCCGGATGTACATCGACAACGCAAAAGTTCCTTACGAGCAGGCTTAGCAGGGCAAGCCATCCAGGGCTATATTCCTCAAATTAATGATGTGATTGTTCAAGGACTCCAAGCTTGGCCAGACCTAGGAGACATTGCCCTGTTCCCAGCCGTAGAGCAGATCTGTTTTGATGCTTTAGTCCCCCTATTGCTGGGCGTAGAGCTAAAGGATGCTTACTTTCAAGGACTCCCCATTTCTTCCAAAACAGAACTCAAACAAGTCTACAAAACCTTTTTTGATGGCTTCTATGGTTTAGTCCCCTGGCGTTCATCTCTAACCACGTTTGGTCGGGGTCTCCAAGCACGCGCTCGTCTGATCGAATTTATGCAGGCCGTGATTCGAAGACGGAAATCTGAGGCTAACTTGGATCCTGCCTCAGATTTCCTGTCCATGATGTTGGTGAGTCAAGCAGCAGATCCAGACAGTGTATTTAGTGACACCTTCATCGAGAATCAATGCTTATTGCAGTTATGGGCATCCCACTATGAAATCAGTGGCTTAGTCTCATCCTGGATATATCAACTGGGCCTTCATCCTGAGCATTTTTCCGACCTCCAAGCTGAACAAAAAACGATACAAGACGAAGCGTCTACCCCAATCACAAGTGACCCACTCAAAATGGCCTCATTTCTGGAAGCCACTATTCAAGAAACACTGCGCACTCTCCCCCCTTCATCTACCGCTAACCGTCGCCTTACCCAATCCGTAATTTTAGACGGCGTACTCTATGAAAAAGGGTGGACCTTAATTGCAGAGCCCAGGATTGCCCATATCCTGCCAGAACATTTTTCCCAACCTGATGCCTATCACCCCCATCGGTTTATGGAGGATGCCAACTCCAGAGAGAAATATGCTTATATCCCCTTTGGGGGTGGGGTTCATGCTTGTTTAGGCGCTCAGCTCGCGATGGTCGTAGCCAAAATTTTTGCTAGCCATCTGTTGCGCCAGTTTGAATGGCAGGTGCAAGATACAGCATCCTTTGTGCAATTCCCCTTGAAGAAAATAAAAGACAACTACACCATCCCCATATCTCGACTCCAACAGCAATAGAGGCTGGAGCAATCCCCGTTTCTAAATCTTAAGACGTAGACACACAGCTTTCAGCCCCATCTGCCATCTCGTTCGTTTCCATCGGTCGAGATGACTGCCGATTAAAGCTCGTCACGCAAATCCCTGCCATGATCACCAGAAATGCCAAAAATTGAGCCATCGAAGGTCGTTCACCGTTGAGCAAAAAGGCATAGGTCACCCCAAACACGGGGGACAAAGACGTCCATTTCCCTACCGTTTGTGAATTCAACTGCTCAAGAGCTGAATACCAAAGAAATTGGGCCAGGACAATAATGATCAGGGCATAGACCACCATCACCATCCAGAGTTGCCCCGCCAGCACATCTGTAAAATGTTCCGGGCCAAATACCAGATTAGCAATGATAAAAAAGATGATGGACGAAATCAAATTACGGCTAAACACCACAATGCGCAGATTCGTTTGTTGAGACAACATCAGCTTTCCCAAGGTAGAGCTGGCCGCATACACCACCGCCGACAGCAAAATCAAGAGGTCTCCCTGATTGATCTGAAAATTGCTGGTCTTCAGCACAATCGCCAACACACCGGCAATAATCAAGGAAAACCCGATCCATTCAAATCGCTTAATTTTGCGTCCTAAAATCAGGGTGCCGACCAAGGCATAGATGACTGGGCCAAGACGTCCCAACAGCACCGCATTCGTAACAGAGGTATAAGCCAATCCCACAAAGATTAAAGAAGAAAGGAGGGCGGCTAAACAACCGTTCAAGAACAGTCCAACCTTAATTCGTCGCTCCAAACTCAGCCAATCTTGAATCAGGGAACGCCAACCAAACCAGGTCCCCACCGCTAGGGCAGCACATAAATTGCCCACAAATAAGACATTGCAAAAAGAGATAGGAGTTTGGGTTCCCCCACTCAGCAACATGGCATTGGCCACCAAAAAAGCAATCAGAGAAGGCCGTAACGCCGCCAAGGCTCTGGATATGACTAAAGCAATTTTGGGGTCAATTGCAGAGAAGGACAGTTGGGGCATCTACAGCAGTTTATAGGTGGCCGGATCCGCTTTGAGAACAAACGCATCCGCATATTGAATCACTTCACCCGTAATTTGCACAGGATCTGCAACCAGGTCTAGAACCTTATCATTTACAGCCTTCCCATCCAAATCTGATAGTAGAAAATACAGCTTATCCCCCACCTGATTGTGAACCACAAACACGGGGGGCACCCCACCACTGAGACAGCGAATGGCACAGGATCGATGGGTTTTGGTTCGCCCAGGTTTCATCACGCCGGGATAGCATTTGCCATCAACGATTTCTCCCGTTAATGAAAACTCTCCTAAAGAGCTACTTTCAGCTGGTTGTGCCGACTCTGGAGTTGGGGGCTCCATCGGTTCCGCTGATTTCGTGGCAATCACCGTTAAGTGATTGCGATGGAAGGGCGTACCTTTGAGCTTGACCCATTGATTAACATGCTCCAGCACCTTCGGTTTCGGTGAGGTCTTGCCCGTTCCTGACAATAGATAGAGGGAAAAATCACTGGCAGTGCCTACTTCTCCCGTTCTCGGTACCAATAGGTGAGGAGACGGCTCTCCTACTAGCAGTCCTTCAAACTCAGGAACTTTGGTGCGTTTACCCAAATTGAAGTGATCAAAATGTAAGGGCGGCAGAATGAAGGCAAAGGCTAAAACACTCAACACTAGGATGGGAATAAACCCCAACAAAAACCGTTTTAATCTGGGCGGCACCCCTAGATAGCCAATAAAAAATTCATCTTGAGGATCAAGGCTACTCATCGCTACACTTGGCCGATAACAGCAGGGACAACAGGCGTTCCAGGAAGATTAGGCTTGGCACTGACTAGAATCTGATCGCCCTGGAGTTTGACATTAAACGTCGGAATTTTTTCGGTAAATGGCGGTGGCGAAATACCGCTATCGGGTAGGTATTGATAGCCATGCCAAGGGCAAGTGATACAGCCATCGACAACCTTGCCTTCTCCCAACGGGCCATTTTGATGCTGACAAACATTGGAAATCGCCGAGATTTGGCCGTCATATTTAAAGATGGCTACGCGCTCCCCCGCAATCACTGCAATTTTGGCCCGATTCTCAGGAATATCTTGCACACTGCCAACATGCACAAAGCCATCAGCATCCACTTGGGCTTTGGCCGGTTTTCCAAACAGCGGTGCACCATCTTTTTGGGCTTCTCGCAGGGAAGTCATCAAGTGAATACCTACAATCCACACAAACCCCACGCCAACTGCCAGGGTAAGGAAAGGATGGGTATTGGTTTCCAAAGCCCCTAGAACCACATGCCCGACCAACAAGCCATAGGCTAAGTAAACCCCCATATGCAGAGCTTTCCACACCGGAGCCGTGAGGTTGGTTAGCCAAAAATCATGGCTGGTTGCCGCCATCAAAAACAAGATGACAAGGGCTACGCCTCCCAATGCTTCAAAGGGAAAGCGGACAAAATCAGCATAGTGAGTATTGCTAACAAACAAGCTGACAATCGGCTCTAGATTGCCAAAGTCGTGATACCAGGCCAAAGCATCCCGGGCATGGAGCAGGGCCAGAATAAACATGGTGACGCCCATGTGCCGCCGATTGTAGAGAAGCGGCAAAAACTTAGCGCTAAGACGACTCAGGGGACCAATGGAAAGAATGACATGGAGCAGGATAAAAGCCGCAGAGCCAAAGGCCCGAATCCAAATACCTTTTAGATCTAGATCGCTACTGAACTGAAGGCTAATGCCTTCAAAGCAAAAAAGATAGAAAACGACCGTGGACAGCAAAATAATGTCGTAAACAAACTTTTGCCGATTCCACTGAACCGCTTTATATGCAACGCCCACAGATAACTTCCTCTCAGAATGAATTAGCGCTTAAGATTGGGTCCAAAAAGGATCTAGGGGAAATGTAGAAATGATTTCTTTAGTCGCTTGGCTGAACAATAGTAGGTGTCCCGTTTGGCCCTGCATCGCGTCTGGAACCCGAAATTGACGATTAGATGCTCCTGACAACGCCCCTAACAAGATAGAATCCTGACTCAGTTCCTCCGGTGGCTTCCCCTGCTGCCAATACACCAACACATCCGGCAATTGGAGATCAGACTGGGGCTGAATATTGATAAAGACATCGCTGCCATCTTGAGCAAACAATGTTTCAACCCGGAGTTGAATGTTCTCTTGTTTGAGCAAAGTGGGTTTGCGCTTCGACCTCTGATTTTCCCAAGCAAAGTACGGGACAAATCCTGCTCGTTGAAATAAGGCGTCCGCTGAGGCATCCACTGGCGCGAAATTTGGCCGCCAGACTAACCCTGCAATAAAACAGAGGGGTAACACAACGGCCAAAACTACAAAGGAATAGAGGTGAACCTGCCGGCGAGAAATGACCATTATTGGGCTCCTGCACTTTGCTTAGCGGCTAGTCGATGGGCATTTTTTTCGGTGGGATGACCTTTGCCTCGCAACAGCCGAATCGCGAACATCGGCCAAAATGCTACCACGCCAGGAATAATTAAAACTCGAAATCCAAGGGCCCAACCTTGAGCGCCAGAATCGACCCGCTTGACCAAAAAGGTGACGAACAAAAAAGCGAAGATCAAACCTGCGATCGCATAGGCTCGCACCAGATTAATCACCCACTCAACTACAGCAATAGCAGTGCTATCCATACGTCGTCTACCTTCTAGAATTCATAAAGGGCAGTCCTATTAGGTATGAGAATACCAGCCCATTTAGCCATCGGTAAACTACTCGTCTAGATTTGGCAAATTGCCTCAAGGTTGCCAGAATTAGAACCGTAGGAATGAACGGTACAACATGCATCGCTTTACTCAGACTCCTAAACGAAAATCGATTGCTTTAGCCCTACTTCCCCTTAGTCTTGGGTTATTGATCAGCTGCAGCACTACAGAAGCCCCCTCAGACACTGAATCGCCAGCGTCCGACACCTCGACAGAGTCTCTAGATCGCTCGGTTGCTGATCCCAGCGCTACAACGGAGGAAAGTGCGGACAGCTCCGGCACCGAAACTCTAGCCTCTTCAGCCAGTTCAGGGAAAGTCGATCTGGCAGCCATCATTGGCACTGAAGATGATGGATGGCTCCCCAAAACTCTCTCGGAATATGATTTCAAGCGGGGAATGAGTCCCGAAGAAGTGGGCAAGATTATGCCTGGAGCTGAAAAGATCTCCAAGTTTGGTTTTAGCGAAGTCCCCGCCAATGGTGTCCCAGGTGTTGATAAGTACAAATTTAGCTTCCTCAAAGACAAAAAAGATCCAGATGGAAAGCGCACTTTATACAGTGTTTCACTCTTATTCGATCCGTCTATCAAAAAAGACCATCCCTATGACAAAGTTGCTTTAGCTTTTGCTGAAAAGTATGGCGAAGTCGAGCCTGAGAAAATTGAAAAGAAAATTGTGACTTGGGTGGGGCCTAAATTTGCCACCGCCCAATTTACCAACAGCATCAATAAGTTCGAAGGGTACGAATTTAAAATCGTTGTCCCCAAATCGTAAACACTCGTTCAGACACCCTAAGATCATGAGTACAGAGATTAGGGTGCTGAACTGAATGCAAAAACCCCATCAACCCAATCCCCCACCCCATCAACTTTCTCTATTAGCCTCTGATAGTCAGGCCCAACAGCTACAGATGCCTGATGCAGAGGTTTTGTTTTACCCCTGTCTGTTCAACGCTGCCGATTGTGAGCAAATGTTTTTAGCCCTGGAAGCAGAAATTGCGTGGCGACAGGACTCAGCCACCATCTTTGGCCGTCATCACTTTTTGCCTAGATTAACGGCCTGGCATGGCGATCCAGGTAAAACCTATAGCTATTCCGGTATTCGCATGGAGCCTTTGCCCTGGACATCGACGTTGCGCCAGATCAAGGCAGCAATCGAGCCTATTGCCCAAGTTGAATTTAATAGTGTGTTGTTGAATTTCTACCGTCACGGACAGGACAGCATGGGCTGGCATAGTGACGATGAACCGGAGTTGGGACCTAATCCGGTCATCGGTTCAGTGAGTTTGGGGGGCTGCCGACGATTTTTGCTAAGACATAAAATGGATAAATCAATCTCTAAAGTTGAACTCCATTTAACCAACGGTAGCTTGCTCCTAATGCAAGGCCCAACGCAGCATTTCTGGCAACATTATGTGCCCAAAACTAAAAGACCAGTTGATCCGAGGATTAATCTAACGTTTCGAGTGATTCATTAAATCACAAGGTTTGATGGGAGCTTCCTAATCACCGCTGTCTTCAGAAATTGGCATCAATCGCAGCAGAGTCTCCAATCGCTACCCACCAACCCAATGGAGAAGCTCCTATAAGATTAAGTGAAGTCGCGTTTTAGAATAATGGGTTGCTGATTGGATGTCTCATCCGCGGGTCTTTCCCCTGACTTTACTAGCTATGCTTGCCTTTGCCGGAAATTCTATCCTGTGTAGGTTAGCGCTTAGAGCCACTCCTATTGATGCAGCAACATTCACATCGATTCGGATCGTCTCCGGTGCGATTATGTTGGGATTGATCACGCAAATAAAGGGTGGAGGCCTTAAAGCTGGAGGCAGTTGGCTATCTGCCTTAGCACTTTTTATTTATGCGGCGGGCTTTTCGTTTGCTTACATCCAGCTATCTGCAGGTACGGGGGCTTTACTACTCTTTGGGGCAGTACAGGTCACCATGATGGGATATGGATTTTGGACGGGAGAACGCTTAAAGAAACAGCAAATTTCTGGTTTTATCTTGGCGCTGGTGGGGCTGGTGATTTTTTTGTTGCCAGGTCTCTCTGCTCCCCCACTACTGAGTTCTGGACTAATGATGGCTGCGGGTGTGGCCTGGGGAATTTATTCCTTACGAGGTAAAACTGCTAGCAATCCCATGGGCATGACGGCTGGCAACTTTTTAAGAGCAGTCCCTTTTACTGTGGGGCTAAGTCTGTCGATGGTTTCTGACGCTACGTTAACCATTACAGGCTGTTTATACGCAGTCGCAGCGGGCGCAGTCACCTCAGGTCTGGGATATACCATTTGGTACACGGCCCTAAAAGATTTGACCGCAACGTCTGCGGCAACGGTCCAACTCAGTGTGCCTGTCATTGCTGCTGCAGGAGGGATGCTTTTCCTCGGTGAACACCTGACCCTGCGCCTGTTCGTTGCTTCCTGTACCATTCTTGGAGGAATTGCTCTAGCAATCTTGGAGAAGCCTCAAACTGAAGCAACCTGAGTCAATAACTCTTTTACGTAACCTAAGTTCGGGATGTTCACAGATGCTAGAGTCTCAAGCCCATAAATCTTGTCACTACTTATCTGTCTATGAACGCCAAGGAGACAGCTTTATTGAAGAGCACAAGCTCATAGACTTTGACCCCAGAAACTTCAGTATAGAATTTGGCCTTGATATTTCTGACGATCCAGAGATGATTTTTGTCTATCCGCTAAAAGAAGAGCACGTTAGGTATTTGAGTCGTTTGCTACTGAATCAAGTCATATTTGATTTTGGTTGTTATGAGTATTTTTTGGAACCATACGCAGACAAGAGCTGATAATTTTAATGATGTAGGTAGGTTTATAGGTGTGATGCATAGTCAAATCCTCCCTTTAGTTTCAGCCCAGCTGACTGATGCTCAATAGCCTTTGCGCGTTTGTACCTTTAACAACAAAACCAATTCAGCGAGTTTTCTCCTTCATTAAAATACGAATCCTCTTATGACGACAGAAGCTACCCCCACTTCTAACAGCTCGATTAAACTTGAGCCGAGCTGGAAAGCAGTGCTGGAAGACGTATTTGCCACGCCCTATATGCAGGAGCTGAAACAATTTCTCAAAGCAGAAAAGGCTGCTGGCAAAACGATTTACCCCCGTGGCTCACTGATGTTTAATGCCATGGACAGTACTCCCTTTAATCAAGTCAAAGTCGTGATTCTCGGACAAGACCCCTATCACGGCCCCAGGCAAGCCCACGGTTTATGCTTTTCCGTCCCAGAGGGCGTTGCTCCACCCCCTTCTCTGATCAATATTTTCAAAGAAATTGAACAAGATCTAGGCACAAAACCACCCAGGCATGGCTGCCTGCAAAGCTGGGCAGACCAAGGCGTACTACTACTCAATAGCGTCCTAACCGTGGAACAGCATAAAGCTGCTTCACATAGAGGCAAAGGTTGGGAGCAATTTACCGATGCCATTATCAGCGCCTTAAACCAGCAACGCGAAAATCTCGTCTTTCTGCTGTGGGGCAGCTATGCGCAACAAAAAGGGAAGATTATTGATCGCAGACGCCATCTAGTCCTGATCTCGCCCCATCCATCACCGTTATCTGCCCATCGGGGTTTCTTTGGTAATCAGCATTTTTCTAAAGCGAATGCGTATTTGCAAAAAAACGGTATTGAACCTATTTCTTGGTCCCTATAGTGGCGTCGACTCAGAATGACTGGCATTGTTCATTTTAGGGTTATAGATCTAGTCCACAGTTGAGTGACATCAAGACGTTTTGAGATCTCGGATATAGCGATCAGGGATACTCAATCAATCTACCCATCACGAGGGCTGTTTTGCCAATATCCGAAGCACCCGCGATCAACATGAATTCTGAGGTACCCTGAGCCACTCGATTAAAGGCATTGAGCAAGGTTTGAACGCCTGTGTCACGATCATAGAGTTTCTCGGGTATCAAGATGAGATCGCATACATCGTTCCGAGTCTTAGATTAACCGAGACTTGATTAATTGGTCATTCTTGTAAGATTTTGCATCTATGGCAGCAAGAACTCGGGCAATAAGTTCTTCTGGACTTCTCGCAGCGTTTTATTCACTGAACGCGCCATTTGAATATGAGGTTCATCGGGTTCAATCGGGGCAATTACTGCAGGAGCACCCTGCCCCAATTGGCTAATCACGTGATTGGCCGCTTCCAGACCCGTAACATAGGCTTTTTCCTGGGACCAAGATCCGTGGCGGGTCACCACCCAGTCACCACTCATATATAAGTTGTTAATGGGTGTTTGAGCGGGTAACAAATACCGATAGCTCCCCGGTGCAAAGTGAGTTACCGCTCGGGGTAAGCGAATCACGCTGGAATCTACCACTTTCGCCTCTCGAAAATCGGGTAAACAGGTGGTGAGATCCTTTTGGACCATGGAAATAATCTCATCGTCTTCCATAGCCAGGAACTGATTGGCATGGTAGAAGTCTGCCTCAATCACCGTTTCAGGCTGATCGCGATAGTCATCATGAAGGGCATTGAGATCAAAGAAGGTAGAACCTGTGGTGGGATGGAAGCCAAAACAAGCATTCGACGGTTGGGGGACATCGACTTTGCGGTCGAACCAGAGACGAGTGGCTAATATATCCACTGCACCCAGGTTCATGATGTCTCGGAACTGAGGATGTTTTTGTAGTGTAGAACTGCCGCGAACGATGTTTTTCATCCCGGAAATCCCCACAGAGAAGATCACGGCATCGGCTTCAAATATTTCATCTCCACAAATCACGGCATCCGCTTGGCCTTGATCATTGAGTCGCACATCCGTAACCCGACGCTGGGTGAGGATTTTGCCCCCTGCATTGGTGATGCGATCGCACCAGGGTTTAAAAATCTTTTCTCCCACTGTGCCCCGACACCAAACCACATCAAAATCAGCCTGATGGGCGAGGATAAAATAGTAGAGCATTCCTAAAGCTGCAGCAGCAGAACACTGCTCACCCGGAGCAAACAATCCCACCAACAGCATGGGTTCAAAGGCATCTCTGTAGAGTCGTGCTGAAACGCCATAGCTCTTGAACATTTCTCGGGCGGTCACAGAGTCGTAACGTCGCCAAGCCTCATCGGAATTATCAAAGTCGATGATTGGATACATCATCGTAAAAGCGGACAGCCGATCAACCAGCGGCAAGCGGGGAAACTGAGGGTAAGCAAAGGTTCCCAAAGGCATGGGTAAGCGCTGTTCATTCTGAAAAATAGGCGACACCGCTTCCAGTCCGGCAGGGGAATACTGGGATGATTTTGTCCAGTTCGTAAATGGATCGAGCCCTAACTCATCGACCAGACCAAAAATATTTTTATAAGGGTACCAAAATCCGTGAATCCCAGCTTCTACGGGCCGACCTCCAGCCGTTTCCCAGCCTGCCACGAGGCCGCCAGGATAGGAGCCTGCTTCTAAGAGGGTGACATCATACCCTTGAGAAACGAGGTGATAGGTGGCACCCAGGCCAGCCCAGCCAGCACCCACGACGACAACACGTTTTTTGGAGTCTGAGGTCATAGCGTCTAGAGATTGAATGATTAGTAACCGATTACCGTATTTACCATGACATGAAATCTACGGTCTTTGCACGAATAAATGGGGCAGAGTTGTGTATCAGACTTGTCCTTAGCAAGCGAGAAATATACAGGCTGCAAGAGTCTATCAATTACCATTTCAGGGATCTTGAGGGAAGCAAGAAGTGTTGTAGGTAATTATTGTAGGGAATGTTAGAACTGTCATGACTTTCGTCGGTTTCGCGCCTGTATGCTGCGTCTCTTAAATTATGTTGCTTAAACGACTTTCTACTGGCTTTAGTCATTGGTTTAGGCTTCAGCCTGATGCTATCGCTATCCTGGGCTACTCCTAGTCGAGCCATTGCACCGTCTGATGTTCCCAACCCTCGCCAAGACAATGGTTGGGTGATGGATATGGCTGATTTGCTGAGTCCTGATAGCGAAGCAAAGCTGAATCAGATGATCACGGCATTAGAAGAAACCAATGGGGCAGAAATTGCAGTGGTGACCGTCCCCAATACCAAGCCGTCCGCATCGCCCGAAGCATATACGACAAAGTTATTTAACACTTGGGGCATCGGCAAGAAAGGGTTAGATAACGGCGTGTTGTTTATGGTCTCTAAGGAAGACCGACGGGTCGAAATTGAAACGGGTTATGGCCTAGAGTCCATCTTGCCGGATGCCCAAGTTGGCAATATTATTCAAACCCAGGTGACCCCTCAGTTCAAGCAAGGCAACTTTGATGGCGGTATACTGCAGGGCACTCAAACCATCATTAGAGTCCTAAAGAATCCAGCCTCATCATCCTTCAATCAGCCTGACAAGCGAGTTGAAGAGCATTTTAATTCGATGGTGGTGATTGGTTCTCTCATCGTCATGGGACTCATGGGCCTTGCCGCTAAAAATGTGATCCAAGTATGCCGGAACCTACATTCATCAAGCTCAACAGCAGGCAGCAACTTATCTTGCCGTTCCTTGGGAAGGGCTGTGAAAAATATTATCTGCTCTGCTAGCTAGCCTGCTGAATGTAGGTTGTATGGTGCGATTCCTCCTAAAAAATACTGAAAAAAACCGATTGCAGTTGCAGCACTTGTCATCCACACTTAAAGCAGCTAAGAGCAAGCCAATCCCATATTGACTTAGCCCGCTACCAGTACGAGGTCCATAGGAGTGGAAGCGCTGTGTCACAGCATGAACAGCTTATCGACGCTGCAACCAAGGCCATTTTTAAGTGCGATAACGAGTATCTAAGAACCATCGAAGTGGATGTACTAGAAGCCTGTCTTGCAGGTCTCACCTACGAAGAGATGGCTGAGAAACTCGACTACTCCAATCGCTATATTGCCGGTGATATTGCACCCGCTCTTTGGGCGAAACTCACTCGGGCTTTGGACGAAAAAGTCAGTAAGTCTAATTTGCGAGTCGCCCTTGAACGTCTGCATCAACGCCAGCCATCCCAGGAAAAACGAGCTTCCTATTGCCCCTATCCAGAGGGGCCAGTCCCTCTAAAGTCTTCGTTCTACATCCACCGATCAGAGATTGAACATCGCTGCAGCCAAATCATTACGAATCCGGGGACTTTAATCCGCATTAAGGCGGCCAAAGGCATGGGCAAAACCTCCTTAGTCAATCGGATCTTGAAAACTGCGGAGGCCCATCCACTCCAGACCCTCTACCTAGACTTTCGGTGGGCTAGTCAAGCCTCCATCAACGACTTGGAACGCTTTTTGCGCTGGTTCTGCTTCCAGATGGGGCGTCAGCTAGGGCTAGACAATCAGCTCGATGACTATTGGGACACGGAACTACTCACCAGTATTGATAACTGCAGCCAATATTTTGAAGACTATCTGCTCCCCAATATAGAAGCGTCCCTTGTATTAGCCCTCGATAGCGTTGAGCAAATTTTCCCTTACCCAGAGGTGGCGGGGGATGTCTTAAGGATGCTGAGAAGCTGGCATGAGAAGTCTAAAAGTTCGGCAACCTGGGAAAAAGTGCGGCTGGTGATCACCCATGCCACGGAAGACTATGTGTCGCTCGATATCAACCATTCTCCCCTGACGAATGTGGGAGAACCCATTACCTTGTCCCCATTTACAGTCGAACAAGTTCAGGCATTAGCAGCACGTTATGAACTGCAGTGGCAGCAATCAGAAGTGGAGCGTCTGCAGAATAGGGTGGGTGGGCATCCCTATCTGATTCATTTAGCCCTCTATAAAGGGGCCGTTGAAGGCAAGTCTTGCCAAGAGATTCTGGAGACCTCAGATCAAGAAATCGGCATTTACTTTAACCACCTGCTCCGGTTGAGGGAAGAATTGATTCAGTCCAAGGATTTAACGGCTGCCTATCTTGCGATCGCAAATTCACCCACCGGTATCGAACTCAACTCCCTGCAAATTTATCACCTGCAAAGTCTAGGCCTAGTAAAGCTCAAGGGCAATCTAGTGTTACCCTCTTGCAGTCTCTATCAGCAGTACTTCCAGCGAGAGCTAAGCCGAGATGCGATCGCATAATGTAGCGGAACCGAACTATCGGTATCAAGTCGGAGGCAGCCTGCCCGCTTCGGCCCCCAGCTATGTCACCCGAAAGAGCGACAACACCTTCTATGACCATCTACAAAACGGCGAATTCTGCTACGTGCTTAATTCTCGCCAGATGGGTAAATCCAGCTTACGAGTGCAAACAATGCACAAGCTGCGTGGGGAGGATGTTGTCTGTGCAGCCATTGACCTGACCGGCTTTGGCACCCAGGGCATCACCCCAGAAAAATGGTATGGCGGTTTTATCAAAGCCCTCGTCAGTGACTGCCAACTAGACCTAAACTGGCGAGCCTGGTGGAAACAGCAAGATCCGGCGACTCCGGTACAGCGGCTGCATACATTTATCGAGCAGGTTTTACTCCCAGGGATTCCGCAAAGCATCGTCATTTTTATCGATGAAATCGATCTGATTCTTAGCCAGAACGTATCCGCTGATGATTTTCTGGCATTGATACGGTTCTTCTACAATCAGCGGGTGGATCGACCCGCCTATCGACGCCTCACCTTTGCTCTGCTAGGGGTAGCTACGCCTTCTGCCCTGATGAAAGACCATGAGCGGACGCCCTTCAATATTGGCCAAGCCATCTATCTAGAAGGGTTTCAGTTTCAAGAAGCTCTCCCCCTCTCTCAGGGCTTTAGAGGTAAGGTTCAAGACCCCGACCAGGTGCTCCATGAAATCCTGGACTGGACTGGAGGACAGCCCTTTCTGACCCAAAAGCTCTGTCAACTTATGGAGTCATCCCTTCGGTCAAATCCTGAAATCACAGTAGAGCAGGTGGTTCAAACTCAGATTCTGGAGAACTGGGAAGCTCATGATGAGCCAGTGCATTTGAGAACGATTTGCGATCGCATCCTCTGTAACGATCATAAATCGGTACAGCTCTTGGGGCTTTACCAAAAGATTACGAACAGCAAGGTCACCACTAAAAGCAGCCCTGAGCAAATTGAGCTGCGCCTATCAGGTCTGGTGAAAGACCAAGCTGGAACCCTACAGGTCTATAACCGCATCTATGGTCAGATCTTTAATCAACACTGGATTGAGGCAACCCTCCTAGATTTACGCCCCTATGCCTCTGCATTTAATGCTTGGGAACAATCTCACTCCCAGGCAGATAAGCTCCTGGAGGGCAAGGCCCTAAAACAAGCGCTCAACTGGGCCGTGGGCAAAAGCCTCAGCGATCAAGACTATGACTTTATTCGCCTGAGCCAGGTCAAAGCAGAGCGAGAAAAACTACAGCGCAACATTTTCCTGCGGAACTTGCTGACGGCTGTGGGCTTGGGAGGATTATTGATTGGAGGTCTTATCTGGGGTAGCGATCGCTGGCTAGCGGATCAAAACCAGCAAGCCCTAACAACGATAACGACACTCCATAAACAAGTCGCTCGGGCCAAGCGAAATCAAAATCAAACGGAAGCTCTCTTTCTCGCCATTCAAGCAGGGCAAAAACTCCGCAACCTAGTTCAGGAGCAACCAATTGCTAGCTATCCCACCACCACACCCCTACTGGATCTGCAACAACTCTTGAAAGACCAAGAACGGCCAGACTCCAAGCAGAAAAAAGAAGACCGCTGGAATCTAGAGACTCTGAAAGAAGAGGCGATCTGGGATTTAGATATTAGCCCGGATGGAAAAACCATTGCCGTCTCCGGTTGGGGCAGTTCGGTCCGCCTCTTACAAAACAGTCGCCAACAGGAACTCACCCATCCCGATTCAGAGATGGTGATCAGCACGGACTTTAATCCCAAAAAGGATCAGGTCGTCACCGCCTCTCTCAATGGCAATGTTCGCCTCTGGTCCACGTCTGGGCAAGCCCTCCAACATTGGAACACCCAACAAGATGCCATTTGGAATACTCGCTTTAGTCCCAACGGCCAGTACCTCGCCACAGCAGGATGGGATGGCACCGTTCGCCTCTGGGATTTAGAGGGAACGCAGCGGTTTCAGACTTCACAAAAACACCAAGGCCCCGTTAAGGATATTCGCTTTAGCCCCGATGGCAAATGGCTGGCTACCGCAGGGGAAGATGGTGCTATCCAACTTTGGCAACTGTGCTTAGGAGCTAACTGCTCAAAATCGGATGACGCTCAATCCCTGGACCTTCACAAAATATGGAAAGGACATAGCGGTTGGGTTTGGAGTCTAGATGTCAGTCCTGATAGCAAAATCCTGGTTTCTGCTGGCGAAGATGGCATTGTTCGATTTTGGGATCTTGATAATCCGAATACCCCACCCCAACGATGGCAATACGGGCAAGGCCGTATCACTCAAATTCGCTTTAGCCCCGATGGCCAGTGGTTAGCGATTAGCGGCTGGGATGGAACGGTACAGATCCGCGATCGCAACGGCAGAATTTTTTCTCAATGGCAAAGCCGTCGCCCAGTCACGAGCCTGAGCTTTACCCCCGATCAACAAATGCTTTTGGTGGGAACCGTTATGGGGGATGTCCATCAATGGCCCATTAACTCTCTCGATCAGCTTCTCAAGGAAGGATGTCAAACCCTTAAAACACTTAACGCCACCCAGGCCAACAAAGTGTGTTCCTAGCAGATGTTGTAAATACCCATCACCGAAACTGCCCTACCTGCTCTTGAATCAGATTGACATTACTGCGATCGATAAAACTAGGCCCAGTGGAAATAATCGGACTGGGGGGGCTAAACCCATGGCGTTGAATCCAGGTGAGCCATTGCACCGTTAAATACCCTTCCAAATAAGGCTGCTGGTCGATGGCAAATAGTGTAGTTCCCTGCTCAATTGCGGTGAGGATAGTACGACTAAGATCAAAGGTGCCGTGGCTATAGGCACCTTTTCGATTGCGGATAACCTCATAAAAGGGGACTGCTGCTTCTGGACCTAGGGTCAAAAAGAGATTGGTCTCGGGGTTCTTTGATAGATAACGCTGCAAAATTTTTTTTGATTCCGCTGGATTGGGCGTAATGTTGACCCTCTCCGCTTCAATATCAGATTCGCTCAATGCATCGAAAAAACCTTGGCAGCGAGCCTCCAAATTTAAAGCACCGGGCTGGTGGTTAATACAGGCTCCCTTAATGCCAGGCGGAGACTCGGCCAATAAGCGCTTTCCGGCTTCGTATCCACCTTGCCGTTCATCTGGTCCGATATAGGCTCGGTAGGGAATATTGTCTTGTTCTGGTCCTGAACCCGCATTGTAGGCAATCACCGGGATATTAAACTTCTGCACAGCCTTAGTTAGGGGCGCTCGGAACTTATCTGGATCAATTACGGCCACCCCAATAGCATCGGGCCGGGTCTCGACTGCTGCTTCAATTAATCGCGTTACCGCATCAGGGTCAAAGGTATGGGGACGGCGAATTGTCACCTCAACGCCTAGATCCTGGGCGGCATCATGGATACCCGTTTCTACCACACACCAAAAATAGGCCCAGGGACAGGACGCATGCTGAATCAAAGTCAGATTTAGAGTCTTAGCTTCAGTCTGCACCAGGGTTGGATTGTCTAAAGGTGCTGTTGTCGAGGGCGACAGCCGGCAAGCAACCATCATCACCAGCAATAGACAGATCACAATCGTTCGACGCACAAGACCCTCAACAGCATGAACTTCAGCACAGAAGAATTATATCGCTCTTAAAATTGCAACCTGAAAAAACCAGAAAAAGCTGATTCCAACTCCTGAAATAGCAGAAAAAACCTCATTGTTGATCACAAAAATATTACAGATAATGAGAACAACAACTGAATTAGAGAGATTAATAAATGGCTTTTTAACTTTGGAGAAAGCAGTAAGTCAAGATTACAAATCAAAAATTTAAGGCTCAAGAAACAAAGCAATTCAATACACAAATCTAGAATGCACTTAGCAATCATTAGCTACAGTTTCATTCATTGCAATCCTACTAATTGCTTATCCAGTTTTTCACTAAATGATCCACGATCATGTCATGTTCATCGTTAGAAAGGCAGAGCGGGTCATTAATAGAACATCTTCTCGATATCTTATTTTCACTGCAGAGAAACGTTTGAAAATACAGGTTCTATAGCGTTAATCAAATTCAATGCTTCTAATATTCATGACCACACAAACGAAGGAAAAACCCATAAAGTGAAAGTCGCAAAAGCAAGAGTTCTTTCTCTTTTAAGGCATAAAAAATATCATCGATCTCCAGGAGTAATTAAAATAATTCACCATTATTTTCTCAACAAGAAAATCTAAGAGATTTCACAGTTTTATCTAGAGGATTACGTAAACAATATGAATCGCACAAAAACAGTCGTCAGAGCCACCTGGAATTGGCTATGGGGGAAGCCAATCGAGGCAGGGGGCGAAATCGCAGCCCAAGTCAGTGAAGACAGCATTGACGATCTCACCCAGGCTTTTCAAACCCTCGTAGATTCGGTGGGGCTACAAAAGGGCGCATTAGCTGAGGCACTTCGATTACATGATGAGACCGAGCAACAGGTGAAATCCCTCAGTGACCAAGCGGAGCAGCTAGTGGCTGCCGGTGAAGATGATGCCGCCCTGGCCGTATTAGCCGAACTGGATGTTCTAGAAGAGTATCGTCCACAGCTAGAAGAACAGGTGTTATTTGCCAAACAAACCTTAGCGGAAGGAACAACCCGTATGAAAGAGGCCCAGTTGGAGCTGAGAAAGATGCAGGCCCAGCAAAAAATGGGGGCTTCGACCATGCGGGTCACCCAAGCCTTAGAGCGGGCTAACCAAGCAGCTGGCATCGATAACCAATCAGCGATGCGACGGTTTGAAAAATCCCAAGAAGCTATCAAGCGGCGCAATATCCAAGCCCAGGCCACCTCAGAAGTACAGGGAGAGCTTAAGGGAACATCCAGAGCGATTAAATCCCTCCATGCCCAAGATCGCCTCGCCCAACTGAAGGCGAAACAAGCCACCAACACTGCAGAAAGCAAGGACCAATAAGAATGACAGTTAAAAGAAAAGGTTTACCCCCCATCGCCTATATCGGTGCCGCATTACTCATATGTGGGGGTGGATATATGAGCTTTAACGCCATCAAATTGGGAGAAAATTCTCCCCTAACTCAACTCGTCTATGGCAATGAAGCCAGACAGCTGACTGTACTGGGTGACACCTTCTCCGGCTACAGCACCTTGCGAGCCGATCCCTTCGCTGCCAAAATCACTCAGGCTGACCTTGGCATTCGGTATCAGGATGAATTCGATCAAGCCGCTAGAGCAAAAGCCCTCGGTCGTGAAGCTGACATTATTGTCACCACGCTGGATCAGTATCTGAAGCATCAACCTGAAGGCCGTATCGTCGGCCTCATTGATAAAACTGTGGGCGCGGATGCCGTGGTCCTCAATACCCAGCAATATCCTCAACTGAAAGGTTTGAATGATATTGCCAAGGTGCGCGCCTCCGCCTCGGCTCCCCTGAAGTTGGTTTACTCTGCAGGCACCCCGAGTGAATATTTGGCCAAGCTGCTGGATTTGAAGTTTGAAGGGTTAAGCTTGTCGGATTTTGAAGTGGTGGAAGTGGAAGAATCCACCCAGGCTTATGAATTGTTGAAGTCTGATACGCAGGTTGCGATCGCAATCCTCTGGGAACCCTTCGTTTCCAAAGCCCGCAAAGAGGGCAACACCGTAGTTCTCTCTAGTAGCGATGTACCCGATGCCATTATTGACGTCATTGTTGCCAGCGATCAGCTAATTCAAAACCGTCCCAAAGATCTAAGCCAATTTCTCACCCTCTATTACCAACATACGGATCAGTTAATTCGTGATTCAGGTGTCCTCAGTCAACAAATTGGCAAAGATGGCAATCTATCCCCCCAGGATGCCACTTCAGTATCTAATGGCATCGACTTCTTTACTGCTCTAGAAGCCAATCAATGGATGAATTCTGGCACCTTAGCCAAGCGAATTGAAGCCACCTCAGCGGTCCTCTCTCTCACAGGGGAAACAGCAGGGTTGGTCAAAAATCCTCGTAACCTCTATACCCAAGATTTTATGGCCCAGGCTGTGACCCATTCGAAACAAGTGGTGGCATCCATCGCCACCACGGATCCCGAGTTAGCCAAAGTACTACGAGGTCAGAAGTCTTCGACCATCAAAGCTAAGGTCACCCCACAGCAAATTCAAGCAGCTCCGAAGGTGGGTAATTTCAAGGTCAGAGGCGAGGTTAAATTTGCCACGGGTTCAGCGGCGTTGTCGGGAGACAGCCAATCCACCCTGAAGGCTCTCGCTCAAGAAATCAACGAATTCAATCCCAGTACCATTGCCGTGAACGTGGTGGGGCACACCTCAAAGACGGGGTCTGCTGCCACGAATCAGTCCTTGAGTCAGCAGCGAGCCCAGGTTGTGGCTAATTACCTCCGGTCTCAAGGTGTCCAGCCAAATCTGGTGGCAGAAGGCAAAGGGTTTTCTGAACAACTCCCAGGAGTTAACCCCGCTAGCCCTGCACAACAGCGTACAGAAATCCAGCTCAGGCGAGTAGGGGGATAGGCTGATGGCGGAGTCTTTGCGCCAAGCTTACCAGCGCTTTGGCGGTATCAAGCAGTCTGAGGTGCCTTGGATTATCTGGCTCTTAGAAAATCCGGCTAGTCCCCTCGCCCTGGCCGGGGCAATTCCCCTGAAGGAACATGACTACCTGCACCTTTTGCTTAATCGGGGGAAGTCTCCAGAGGATGAAGCATTTATTATTGGCTTTACGATGGGTAATGATACCGCCCTAAACCCCTTTCACCTCTGGGTGTTTAAGTTCGCCTCTCGGTTTCTGTACCCCCAGGACTACCGATTCACTCAGCATCATTGCGACATTTTTGATGCTGGGGTCAAGCAGGGAAAACAACTGCCAACCAAAAATTTATGCCGCTTTGATTTTTCATCAATTGAAGAGGAATCCTTAGAGGTATTGAGAGGTGTACTTAAAATTGATCAAATTCTGTAAGGGAAGACAATACAATCACTATTTGTGAAGTGAGCAATTCAGAATAGCGACTCATAACGAAAAAATCGTAATCGTTTAGGTCAAAATATAGGCTCAACCAGTGTTTCAGGGAGTGAGCCTAGTCAAAAGATAGACACTGAACAGGTTCATATAGGGTTTTATACATCAGTTTGTTGTATAACCTGAATTATCCATACAAACTATCCATGATGAAAATATTCGTCGGTTCCTCAAGCGAGGCGGGTCTTGTCGATACTGAAGTCCGGAAGATTCTTGAAGACCAAGACACTCTCCCCATTGACTGGCGAACTCAATTTAGAGCAGGTGAATTTGGTCTTGAGTCACTCATTCGCATCAAGGGTGAATGTGATGCCGCGATTTTGATAACCACTCCAGATGACAAGATTTGGTATCGCGGGGCTGAAGGTTTCAGTCCCCGAGACAACCTCTTATTCGAACTAGGACTTTTTATAAGTGCATTGGGTCGCGAGCGTGTTGGGCTAGTTGTCGCAACCAACCAAAATGGGGACGTTCCTAAGATACCAACCGACTTAGCAGGACTAAATTACGTATACTACAAGGCGGGAAAAAATGCTGGTAACACTGAGGCAATAACTAAATGGGTCTTGCATCTTCGAAAGCTTGTTGGCTCGGGCGTTAAGAGCTTTGAGAACCCTTTCGATGTTCTTGAAAGTCAGTTTTCAAGACTCCCGCAGGATTGGAAGGATGACGTGGAGAACTATATCATTGAGCCGTTCCGAGACCAAAGTTATTCAGCGCTACGAGGCGAGTTTACTCTCGATATTTCCCAGTACTACAACTCCCTTTTCACTGCATTATCGTCTATCGCAGGGACTGATATTCGGATCAAAGCGGTTAGCCTCCTCTCACACGAAATTTGGGACTCGGACCCGTTTCAGCTTCAGTATCAAGACTACAACCTGCAAGCTGGCAAAGAGGGCGTTCCAATTCAACGAATCTTCGTGATCAATGACGGAGTTGAACCAAGTTTGTGGGCAACTATTCAAAAGCAACTTGAAAACAACATTCAGGTTAAGGTTGTAGATGCTCGTCTGTTTTCTAAGTTCGCAAACCTTGACGACATCGTGCTCTTGCAAGGTACTGCTTATTCACGGTGTTATAAGTCACAGCAGTTTTTCAATGCTACAAATCGACTCAAATCAGCAAACCTCAATCTAAACACCAACTATTGCAACGATCTTTCGCTATCGTTTGATGCTCTTTGGAAATTGGCAAAGCAGCCCACGCCAAATATTGTACGAATGCAGCAAAAGTCAATCGCCCCTCCCGGCGATACATTTGAAATATACGATCTTGATCATGATGTGATTACATGCGAACAGGCTGCAGAAGCTAAAGCAATTCCACTACAGAATGAATTGAAAACTATAGTTACAAAAACATCAAACGGGATAATTGCACTGCATCTACGTGGAGATAGACAGATATACTGGCGGGCGGTCAAGAACATTCTTGATGTTAAAGAGGCCGAAATGCTTTCAAAGGAAGACTTAGCAAAGCTCCACTTGTCTGACGGAACAGTTTCTGCGATTTTGGACCCCGTCTGGAGCATGGCGCATCTAATCTCACGCGAGGTGATACAACTCGATTTTGTCTCCACTAACAATTCAACCCGAAGGCAGTACTTTAGGTTTGACCCTTTGGTACTCTTGAGTACAGCAAAGCACATGATTGGCTCGTTTGAAAAACAGGTATAACGCCGAATGAACTTGGATAATAAAAAAATGGGTAGTCATAGTCCTGTAAGGATGCATTGTAGTAGTGGATAAACATTCTTGAGAATTACTTATAAAGTGAAATTAAAGACGCCTTGCAATCGATACTGGGCAATAAAAATAGCGTTTATAGCCTAGGGCAAGCTCAGAGTTGCCTTTCATAAGCACCGATGCAGAGTTAATTGCAATCCATCTTTTTGCGAAATCAAAAAGTGGAGCCGAAAGGCTATGAAATTAATTTTATTCCTACATTCAGCAGGCTAGCTAGCAGAGCAGATAATATTTTTTACAGCCCTTCCCAAGGAACGGCAAGATAAGTTGCTGCCTGCTGTTGAGCTTGATGAGATGCTTGGCACCATCAAGCCAAACTAAATGGACGGCCTGAAAGCATTGGAGAATCCAACGTAACGTAGGTTTCATAGTTTGTTTCCCCTTCTGATTAGGGAGAGTTGTTTGTACTTGTTCTAGTGCATTTCTTAACTGTCGTTGTCCTAAGCTGTAGACCATCAAACACAAGGCCATGATCATGGCTAAGGCAGCGATACGCCGAGGTGTCTTCAGGAAAACACTAGAGGCAAAGAAGAGTGGATCTTTGATAAAGCGAAAGCCTCCTTCACACGCCTGCTGGTTCTTATACTCGCGCAGAATATCATCATTGCTCCATTGCTCTTGTTCCAAGAGATTGGTGGCTAAGATGAAACGACCTGCTTGCCGCCGATAGCGTTCGATGACTGGCTCATTGAGGGTTAAGGTAGCCTCAATAGAATAGGTGTAGTGAGTCACAACCGTTGCTTTTGTCGGTCGTCCAGCCTTTGAATAATGAGGTTTTTTGTGGATTTTGAGATCGTCAAGGGTGTGATACCTGAGGATTTTGCCAAAATCTTGGGCTGCAGCTAAAGCATCTGCAGGGCACAAGAAGGTCTGTTTGCAGAGGGTTTTAAGTGCAGTAGTTTTTTGGCTAAACGCCTGATCAATCCGCTTTTGCACTTGTTTGAGTCCAGAGTCTCTGCGAGCTTTACTTTCAACCACCAGCCACCGTTGTTGAATCTCTCCATAGGTACTACATACTTCGACAAAGCTATAGCCGTTGAGAGCACTGGGGTGAAACTGTGAACCCGGCAGCCCTTGTAATAAGTCTTGGGCTGCCGTTGAACTTGCTGGAACTCGGCTAATCCAAGATGTACTTCCTAATGCTTGCAGATTGTCGGCACTGTAGAGGGCACTATCAGCAACAATCACCTCTGGCTGTTGCTGACTCCACTGTTGCTTAAATTCATGGATGATAGGCACAAACGTACTTTTGTCCGCATCATTACCGTTGCCCACTTGTAAAAATAAAGGAATACCCCCGTCCCCACTCACCAGTAGGTTCAATACAAACTGCTTGAGATCACGACGATTGTCCCGTGAGTAGCCGTAGGTGATTTTCACGGGTATCGGCTCCTCTGATTCAGCCAGTGCAGGGGAGGGGGACTCAGGTGCAGAGGGGGATTCGTCTGACGCCTCAACCTGTGGTTTATCTAAGTATTGCCCCTCAACACTAAGGCTTGTCGCATCTAGATGCGCACACCTTAGAGCTACATCGAATTTCTGAACGACTGCCATTGCCACATGGATAAATATCTGGGTCACACCATAGGCATAGAGCTTGTCGAGGACTCGACCGATACGGGTATCGTTGAGGTGCTCTGGCAGTACACCTTGACCGAGTAAGTGCTCGGTTGCTTTGCTTTCGAAAAACTCACTAAATAAGTACAATGGAGCACTCAAAAAGCCCATACCATTTAGAATCAGGGCTTTGACAACTTGACCACAACTAACATTCTCTTGCTCGTGAGTACCTAATAATCGATCCACTATTTCGACAATGCCGATCTCATCGACGATACCGGCAATAATACCGAGATGGTCAATATCCTGAACGTCTATCTCTTGAGGTGAATACATGGACTTGCGTTGAGAGACAACCTCAAAATTATCCCTTGATGGTTAGTACCTGCTGAATGTCGGTTTATTCATCTGCTTATCTTAGTTAGACCTGGTTTAAGATTCACTTTCTAAATAGCCTCTTATAGAACTAAAACTATCCGAAAAGGAATAAGAGTTTGCTTAAGCAGATACTCAAATCACTGTTCTCCCATAAACTCTCGATTCGCCATCAAATACTAGAACTATCGATAAAAAAATAACTATTAGCATTCATCCAGGAAGTCGATGTCCTCTGTTGGAGTTACCCTTTCTATTACAGAAAATCAGCCCCACATAATACCTTAGAAGGAAAAATGGATCATAGAATTTTACTAATCACAACTGGAGGAACAATCGGAGGTAAGTTGGCTGCTGATCAGCAAGATGAACAGATGATAAGAAGCGCTGACCAGTTTGCAATGCTCCTTGGAGACACAATTGCATATCTCAGTAAAAAGTATGGTCTTAAAATTGAAATTGATACCATTGAGTTATGTGATATTGATAGTTCGGATATTAATCACGAACATTGGATTCAGTTAGCCGAAACAATACGAGATAAATATGATGAATATGAGTCCTTCATTATTACTCATGGAACAAATACTCTAGGATATACAGCTGCTGCTCTCTCCTTTGCCATAGCGAACTCTAGCAAGCCAATCATTCTTACCGGTTCCCAAGTGCCAGCAGGATTACCTGGTACAGATGGTTTAGCCAATCTGCAGAATGCTTTGCGAGTAGCTATTTGGAGGCAAGATGGACAACCCATTAAAGGCGTGGTAGCAGTCTTTGGTAGTCATATTATTGCTGGTACAAGACTTAAAAAAGACACAGAATTTGGTTATGATGCTTTCAAGTCATTTAAAATCGGAAATATAGGTCAAATTGGCAGAATTATTGACATCAACGAGAACAATCTCAAGAAACATGTAAGCTATCTACGTTCTGGTCTTTATCCTGAAGCAAAAAAAGCTAAAGATTTACACTGTGAGATTGATTTTGATATGCGTATTGCATCATTAACAGAGTTTCCTGGAATGCGCTCCGAAATATTTTCAATTCTTGTTGAAAAGCACAATATTAGAGGAATCATTCTAAGAGCATTCGGTGCTGGAGATCCATGTACTAAACACCTTGAAGCATTTAAGTATTTAAAGAGAGAGAAAATTCCAATCGTGATTACTACTCAAGCTCCAAATGGAAACAGTAATTTCCAAGTGAATGAGCCAGGAAAGTTATTGCTTGAAAATAATTTAGCAATCCCCGCATATGATATGAGTATCGAGTCTCAGACTACCAAGTTAGCCTGGCTTTTAGCAAAAGTAAAGAAAGCTGATTTAGGTTACTCGGAACTTTGTAGAGAGATGGTGAATGACATTAGGGGTGAGGTAAAAGTTCTCTGGGAAATAGGTATATAAACTTCGTCTAGTTTGAGACCCGTATTTTTGTTAGTGTCCCTATTTATTCGCCACGGTTTTTGAGGCGATCATGCTTGGCATGATCCCTACGAGAGACGAGAAAGAAAATCGCTAAACAGCTCTCCTCATTTGGGAAAGCACCAATTTCGTCAGCCTTGGTTCGGAATTTCCGGAACAGCCTTTCTAGCGCATTGGAAGTACGAATCAGCGAATGAAGGGATTCATCAAAATCATAGAAACTCAAGGTCAGGGCAAAATCTTTGATGAAGGTTCTAACAGCATCGGGTTCAAGGTCTGTCCATTTCTGTGCAAACACGAGCAACGTCACAATCGCTTCTTCCCAGTCTGGCGCTTTATAGATAGCATAGGCATCGTGTTTAATTTGTGAATATCGCAGCTTCTTTGCTTCAGAGTGGGAGAGTTCTTGTCCTTGAGCATCCAGGTGTGGCAATTGCTCATAGCCCAAATGCCGGAGCATCGCTCGAACCTTGTGGGTAATGCATCGTTGATGTTGTGCGAGGGGAAACAGAGCGCGAATTACCTTAGGTAGTCCAGTGGTGCCATCACTGACAATCAGCTTCACCAAATGGGTTTGCAATCCTCGGTGCCGCAGGTGCTCAAAGAACAGTAGCCAGGCTGCCTCAGATTCTTGGACAGCCATTTCGTAATGAAGAACGGTTTGTGTCCCATCTGGCCATATCGCCATGGCCACTAAGATGACTCGGTCTTCCGCACGACGTAGCTTCCGGATATGTCCAGCTTGGTCTTCCCAAAAGTCTTCGGAGGCGCATTGAACACTCGCCCACACTCCATCAACAATCAGAATAAAAGGGGTTTTCTCAAGACGAGTTTGACGACTTTGGAGCATTTGCTTCTGAGCTTTGAGAGTAATCCGGTTAATGGCATTCACGGATAAAACTGCTCCCAGGATCTCATAGAGAGCTTCTTGCAAGTCTCGAAGCGATAAACCCATGACATACAAGCCCAGGCAAAACTCTAGAAGGCTACCGAGGGCTCGTTGGTAACGCTCTAGAATCTTCCACTCTCGGTCTGCATTCCCTTTCCGTAGTTTCGGGACAGATAGTTGAGCAATCCTGCCGTACTGGGTATCAAGAACCCGCTGATAATAGCCTGAACGTCGAGGGCGAGTCCCTTGAAGCTCTGATAGATAAGCTTGGACTTCTTCGTCTAGTGCTGACTCTACTGCTATCTGGGTAACTCGGTTAGCCTCAAGGCGCAGGGTTGCTTCTAAAGCTTTGTTAATAGAGGCATATGAACTTTGAGACTGGATACGGATAATCTGCTGCTCACGTTGGGAAATGTTCATCAAGGAGTGCTCCGAATTCTCTATTATCAGAGCATTTCAGCTATTCCAGCTCATGGCGAATAAATCAAGACACTAACGTATTTTTCCTTCTCTAATTGAAGCTGAGTTGTGACCCATAAATGGTCCGATACTGCAATGGGTTAATGATGGAGTTGCGTCACAAACAGTTCAACGGGCGTATTTAGCGGATCGGGGATGCCTTAGTTTTCGGAATGGTCACCTCTGGGAATAAGGAGTCAAACCGTTCATTGACCCAGGCAATTCTCAAGATCAGTAAATGGTTGAAACCATCCTCACTCCAGCGCATGCCAACTCCCTTAAAGCGCTGCTGAATCAACCACTTGCATGCACTTTCAACCATTCCTGACCCGAGAGGAATCTGTTGCTGTTCAAAGTGCCGATAACGGATGTGGTTATGATGGCGTTGGAAATAAGCCTGCACCTGGAGCAACGTTGAAAAAGACTTTCCCGTTAACAGTTGTGAGTGAATCAATATCGTCAAGGACCGTAATACAAGTAGGTGTTGCCCGTGTCGCAATTGGTGTCGCCAGTGCCGGAACCAGGCTTGGGCTTGAGCAGAGCGGGCATCTCCAAACATCGCTTTAGTTGCTCGTGCCAGATGGCCTGCTGAATGAAAAAAGTCGAGGACTGCCACAGCACAATGAGAGAACAAGGTGCGATAGACTCGCCAGAAGCCTCGTCCCCCATCACTGAGCCAGATGACTTTTGGAGCAGATTCAAAGTCTTGTTTGTGAGCTTCGAGTTGAAGTAAAGGGATGAACTGGTCGATATCGCCCAATACTGCCACCAGTCTTCGACGCAGTAATTGGGGGACCTCCTTTTTAGCTCGGGTAACCCGTGTTCCCAGGCGAGCTAAGATGGCGACTTTGACTTCTCGCCACTGGATTTTTCCCTTGGGTGAGTTCGGGGTGGGGCGAAAGGGGACCATCACACCATCGGCGGCAATGGCCAAAGGTAGAGCAGATAACATCTCTGAAATCGCTTCACAAGGGGCCTGAGTCCCTGATGATTGAGCGTTGAGTTGAGCTTCTAATTCCTGCTGAGCTTTGTTACCCACGGATTGCACCCAGTTCCACAAACTGGATGGACTCACGGATAGACCACTCCACTGACCCAGCATCCAACTGGCCAGTTCATAGGGCATGAACAGACTCAACAAGCAGCCCAGACGCACCAGTTCTTCGCTGCTGTGCTGATAGGGGGCAATCCCAATGGCTTGATCCAGGGGAGTCAACAGACTGCCTGGACATCCTTTGGGACAACGGCCCACCCGTCGCTTTCAAGAGATAGTGCCTACCAGTGTCTGCATCTGACGAGATTCCCATCCCTTCGAATGTAAGCGGGTTCCGCAGGTAGTACATACAGGCCATACAAATACTGCTTTCGCGCGCCTTGAGAGTTCATCCTCCAGAAGACAGCGAGCTAGAAACAAGCCCATTTGCAGAACGATATAAACCATCTGACTCAGGCTGGTTGATACTTTGAGTGCTTCAGTTTGTTCTAGAAATTCGTCATGGGCTAGCACGGTTAGCAATTGCGATGGTAGGGTCATGATAGTTTTTTGGTTCGGGTACAGGATCTATTGTCCTTGACCCGTTTTTCTTTGAGCCATGCATCCCCGATCCTTTGCTTACGCCCCAGTTCAACTTGAGTGATCAAGTGTTTCTTTTTTTTATCACAAGCATGATAAGCTACATCCTCTCGTAGCCATTGCCACAGATGTTCAACAGGCATGCAGTGAAATTACCTTCGGCTCTTAACTACATCCTCAAAGGGGAACTTCTTCACCATCTACCTAACGGCTCCTAGGGAGCATAGACCTCTTGTAAGATTCAGTTCACGATATGCTAGAGACTCAATTCATGAGCCAATGCTTCCTGTATATTTCGGTCCCTATCTATGTCACGGAACCAATGATGCAAGAGGTCTACTATTTGTCAACGGTCTGGATCGTTGTGCATATGTCTTCGGTAAGTAAGGTAAACGGGTCTGAATAACAGTCGTATACCACCTGAAATTTTTTCCTCCTCATGGTTTCAGACCACAGCCTTGGTTGCCATAGGCCATTGAGATTCACAATATTGAGTTTATTGTTCTATCTGGGTAAGATCAGACTCTGTGGAAGTTTGTCCCTTGGCGAGCTGCAAATCCTCAGCAACTTGGGGATAGCGAGGCTTCAAGTCATAGGCCGTTTCCAAATGGGGAATCGCTGCCGATGGTTTATTTTGCTGAAGCAACGCTTTTCCTAAGCCATGCAATGCCTCAACGTTGTTGGCATTGAGTTGAGTTGCCCGTTCAAAATCGGCAATAGCTGCATCCACCTTGCCTTGTGCCAAGAACGCTAACCCCCGCCCGCTGAAGAATTGGTGAGTAAAAAATAAGTTACGGGGCTGCAGTTTCAGCGCTTTTTCATAAGCCGGAATCGCCTGATCAGGTTTGCCTTGCCGACGTAGAATATTCCCCACAGCAAAGTGACCTACCGCAAAATCGGGATCGAGCTGAACCGCCTGCCGATAATGCTGTAATGCCAAGTCATATTGTTTCAGGTCAAAGTAAATCTGCCCCATTAAAGTTTCCACCCTCGCTTCTGGAGTAGTATCAAGACCCATCATATCCAGTGGGAACAAGTCCTTTTTTAAAGTTGTTTGCAGAATCTGACGAGCTTCTTGCTTTTGGCCCGATTGGAGCAGAACATTACTGAGAGTAATCGCCATAAAAGGACTATCTGTAGGGCCAGCTTGACGGAGAACTTTCAAAGCTGCCTCTACTTGGCCATTTCCGGCCAATGCACTGCCAAGATTGACTGCGAGGGCCTCTGCCCCGAAAGTGCTTGGATTCGCATTGTAAAGATCTTGTGCCCGATTTAGAACGGCAATGGCCTCATCCCAACGCTCTAATTCGGCGAGCACCACCCCCAATTCATTCAATGTACGGGCATCTTTGGGTTGTAGAGCCGCAAGCTTTTGATATGCATCAACCGCAGGTTCTAACCGATTCAGTTTTTTAAGAGCTGTCGCTAACCACTTGTAAGCATCTGCATCTAACTTGGCATCATTCTGTTGAGAAGAAGAGTTTGAACCTAAAAATTGCCGATATTGAGAAAAAGCTCCCTCGAAATCTTCCTTTCGAATCAGGGCATCACCGATTAGAGCATGGGTAGCCTGGCTTTTAGGGGAGAGTTTCAGCTGCTGAGAATAGTTGGCAATCGCTTCATCCCAACGTCTCTGCAATGAATAGTTTTGTCCCAAGACTAAATAGGCATCTGTGTATTGCAAATCAAGGGCAATGGCATTTTCCAGAAACGGTACTCCTCGTTTTAACTGCTTAGTCGTAGTTAAGAACTTACCCACACGAAAATAAGCCCGAGCGTTGATTTGCCTAGGAGTCAATGATGTTGATTTTTTTAATAGAACTGCCTGGCGAAAAGACTTCAAGGCCAGTTCAAATTTTTTGGCTTTCACTTGAGTTTGGCCCAAGTTGTTCCAAATTGCAGCATTCTTGGGCGTGAGTCGGGTCGCGTAATCGAAGGTTGCGATCGCACGTTCCAGTTCCCCTACCACAACCAAATTTTCACCTAACTCATTGTAGGCAAGCCCATCAATTTCTTTAGCAGAGAGCGTCTTAGATTTAGATTGATGATATTGACGGTAAATATTGAGGGCTTGGGTGAGTTTTTGCTGTCTAACTCGGACTCTAGCAATATCGAACTGGTACTGGGCATGCCAGCTTTGCAAGGTCTTCCCCCGTTCAAAAGCGGCAATCGCTTCATCAAATTTTTGACAGTTTTCGAATGCCTGCCCCAGAGCGTGATATCCCCCCGCAATTTCATGCTTGGGGGTTTTGGCTAAAGCCTTTTCCAGATCTGCCTGCATCCCAGTCCAGTCCTGGGCACATTCTGCTTCCGTCGGTGGTGGAAACGGTGGAAACGCAAGTTGTAGTTTTAACTGAGCCCGACTGGGCATTGCCGATAAAGCCAAGACTAATGCAAGGGGCAGCGTAAATCGACGCATGCGTTAATCATCCTTCCGTAGTGTAAAAAGCCAGTAATTAAGAAGCAACAGCATTGATGAAAATCAGGAAAAAGCCTGTCTGCCCCCATGTCTATTTATTAGGTCAACCTGAATGAGGTTATGCAGATACATCTGAAATCATAGGAGTTTCCCTCACCACAAAATATGAGAGATATCACTCTCACAAGTGGACTTGATCACAGACATCACTGCTGTAGCACATTCACTACAAGCCCCAACAGGCTGACTCAGGAGATTAACCGCATTTGTTCATCGGGCGGTTGATAACCCAGATGGGTCCATGCCGCAGGCGTTGCCACTCGGCCTCTAGGCGTCCGGTTCAGATAGCCGATCTGCATCAGATACGGCTCATAAACCTCTTCAATCGTCTGGGAATCTTCCCCCGTCGCCGCAGCTAGAGTATCTACCCCCACTGGGCCACCGTTATATTGCTCAATCATCACCGTTAGTAAGCGGCGATCTGTCCAGTCCAATCCGCAAGGATCGACATTAAACAGCTCTAACGCTTCCTTGGCAATAGTTGGGGTAATGTCCCCCGAATACTTCACCTCCGCATAATCTCGCACCCGTTTCAGTAAGCGGTTAGCAATACGAGGCGTGCCTCTGGATCGTCGAGCGACTTCTGCTGCCGCATCTGGGGTAATGGAGACCTTGAGAATATCCGCCGTCCGCAACACGATTTTCTCCAGCTCATCGGCTTCATAAAAGCGCAACCGTTGAACAAAGCCAAATCGGTCTCGCAGGGGTGACGTCAGCGCCCCCACCCGAGTGGTGGCCCCGACTAAAGTAAAAGGCTTTAAGGGCAAACTGCGAATTCGTGCTGACTGGCCCTTGCCAATCGTGATATCTAGCCGAAAATCTTCCATGGCTGGGTAGAGCAGCTCTTCCGTCATCCTCGACAGCCGATGGATTTCATCGATAAACAAAATATCACGGGGCTGCAGGTTGACCAGCAAACCGACAATGTCACGGGGCCGTTCTAGGGCAGGTGCACTCGTGACTTTACAATTCACCCCTAACTCAGACGCCAAGATCAGCGAAATCGTTGTTTTCCCAAGTCCCGGCGGCCCATAGAGCAATAGATGGTCCAGGGCTTCTTGTCGCGACTTAGTGGCCTGGATGGCAATATCCAGAACCTCTTTCAGTTCCCGCTGACCAATATATTCATCAAATTTTTGGGGCCGCAGCTTATCATCCTGCTTGCCCACAGATTCTTCGTTTACCGCTTCAGGCTGCAATAAAGCATCCGTCTGCTCAGGCTTAGACCGTTTGGCAGACTTCGCCTGAGATGGCTTTTTCGGCTCATCGGGTTGTGGAGATTGCTTAGAGGAGACAATGGCCATAATAGCCTCCATCATAGCGGGCGAAGGCAGTGGGTGGGACATCCCCCCCAATCCCCCACTACCCTTTTACACAGACCACTTGCTTCAAGGTTGCAACCACCTCTACCAAGTCAGCCTGATTTGCCATCACCTCTTCAATCGGCTTGTAGGCTCCTGGAATTTCATCCAGAATCCCCTTGTCCTTGCGGCACTCCACCCCTTGAGTCTGCTCAATCAAATCATCCAGGGTAAAGTGCTTTTTCGCCTTCGTCCGAGACATGGTGCGACCAGCACCGTGACTACAAGAGCAATAGCTTTCCAGATTCCCTTTACCTTTGACGATGTAGGACTTCGCTCCCATGGAACCAGGGATAATCCCATAGTCTTCTTGACGAGCGCGAACGGCCCCTTTACGAGTGACATACACCTGCTCTCCATAGTGCATTTCTTGCTCCGCATAATTGTGATGGCAGTTGACGGATAACACCGGCTTGGTAGGCTTGCCCCCAGCCAAATGCTTCTCCACAATTCGCTTAAAGCGAGCCATCATCACCTCACGGTTATAGCGGGCATAGTCTTGAGCCCACTGCAAATCACGCCAATAGGCAGCAAACTCAGAGGTACCAGCTACAAAGTAGGCCAAATCCAGATCCGGCAATTTCATCTCAGCCAGTTTGGCTAGCTCCTTCGCCGTTCTGATATGGTTTTGGGCCAGCATATTGCCAATATTGCGAGATCCCGAATGCAGCATCAGCCACACCTGATCGTCCGTATCCACACAGACTTCAATGAAATGGTTACCCCCTCCCAAGGAGCCCATTTGCCGTAGGGCTTTTTTCTCCAGGTGCTGTACCCCGGAATGGAGATGCTTAAAGTCCTGCCAACGCTGCCAATTGTAGACCGACTTATCTGCCTCATCATTTTGATTGAAACCAACTGGAATCGTTGCCTCAATATCCAGCCGGATTTGCTTGAGGACTTTGCTATCCAGTTGATTGGCGTTGAAAGAGGTTTGCACTGCTCCCATGCCACAGCCAATATCCACCCCTACAGCCGCAGGAATGACCGCATCCTTTGTGGCAACCACAGATCCCACGAGAGCCCCTTTACCGAGATGTACATCCGGCATCAAGGCTACATGCTTATAGACAAACGGCAGGGAAGCAACATTCTTCGCCATTTTGGTTTCTGCAGGTCCCAGATCATGATTGGCCCAGGACAGAACAGACTTTGGTGCTGACAACTTAAGTGGTTGGTAAGACATGGTTGCACCCCCATTCGGAGATATAAAAGATTAATAGCAACATTTCCCAGACCATCATGTGACTGATCGCAGGAAGTATTGTAGTACATATACTACATAATATTTTGATATTCGGCAACTTTTCTTTCCCTCAGTTAGTACCTCAGCCCAATCACCCATTTCAACGCACCATCACTGGAGTATGTTGAATTACCGCCTACAGAAGGGAACGATCACCCCAGGGGAATGGTTACAGCAATATTTCTGAAGTATGGCCAGACAAGGTATATGTGGGCAGCATTTAGCTGCTAGGTTGAAGTCTATAAGTTATGGCGTTGTCCCATTCAAGTGTTGTGGTTAAATTACCTCACTCTATAGAACCCTCCACTGGCGATATTCGAGCCCCTCAAAAACTCAGATTTGCCAAAGGCTTGATGGGGCGCTGGCCAAGAATTAGCGCTCTTTTAGTGAGTGATTTCGTAGCACTAGGTATTGCTTGGGAAATTGCCGCTAAGTTTAATCAGTTTTACGCTCCCATCCCCCCCCAACTCATTGGGTGGTCTTGGCTAGGACTTCCCAGTCTATTTTGGGCGTTTTCCAGCATGATGGTCATCGTTCTTGCCTGTGGAGGACTTTACAACACCTCGGGAGCCTGGAAACACTATGTTCGGGCAGGCCAGTTAGTCAGTTTGACCTATCTATGGTCATTGGTGATCAGCTATTTTTATGACCCCAAGCTGGATGCCCCACGATCACTGTTTTTTACTGCTTGGTTCAGCAGTGTGGTGATGGTGATTGGTTTACGACTCATTACTACCCTTGTCTTAGAACAAATCGGCCTATTCCACCGCAGTAAAATTCCTGTCTTTATCATTGCACCTGCCGACCGCTTACCCATCCTTGCCCAAGTGATCCAGCAGCAGTCACAATATCGAATCGTCGGCGCTGCCCTCTCTGCTACCGCCAATGCCAGTAGCATGATGCAGTTGATCTGCAAGACCTCTGCCGTCGAAGTGCTTGCAGAAGGTCTGCCCCAAACCGATTTAGCTTCCATGCTGTATTGGCAACTCAGGCGAGAAGGCATTACTCTCCGCCTGCTGCCATCTAGCGTGGAAATGCTCCATCGGCGGGGTATTCCTGAAATGTTTGCCCATATTCCCACGTTACGCACGGAAGCACCGCTATTAGGTGGACTCGATTATCAAGTCAAGCGTCTCATCGATATGGGTGCTGCCCTAGGACTCCTCATATTGCTAGTTCCCGTATTTGTAGGCATTGCCCTTTCCACAAAACTCACCTCTCCTGGGCCAGTTTTCTTTTGCCAAGAGCGGGTAGGGCTGGGGGGGCAGATATTCCAAATGTGGAAGTTTCGGACAATGGTGGTCAATGCGGAGGCCTTACAAGCCAAGCTAGAATCCCAAAATCAAAATAAAGATGGCATTCTCTTCAAGGTCAAAGATGACCCACGCCTGACTCAGCTGGGCAAATTCTTACGTCGCACTAGTCTAGATGAGCTACCGCAACTCATCAACGTCCTGTTAGGACAAATGAGCCTTGTGGGGCCTCGTCCATTGCCCATTAGAGATGTAGAACGGTTCGACTCCTGGCATCATATTCGCCACCATGTTGTCCCCGGCATGACGGGACTATGGCAGATTTCAGGTCGCTCAAAAGTTGGCAACTTCAATGAGGCGGCCCGCCTAGACCTGTATTACATCGATAACTGGTCCCTAAACCTGGACCTTGAGATATTGGTGGAAACGGCAAGAATAGTGTTGTTTGGCTATGGGGCGTACTAAATTGTAGGGAAAAGTACCCACCATAAAAATAAAGTCCCTTCGGTATTAACGACCATCATGCCTGTAAAGGGGTAGACTCGCTAATTTGCGTCTTGCTCTTTCGAGACAAGTTGCCGTTTCGAGGACTTAACTGAGCTATACGGGGGGATCGATAGCCCATCTGTATACGAGTATAAACCGATTTATTCTCCATGACTACAAATAGCCATTAAATTTCTATTTAATTTGCCCTATAGAAATGAATAAAAAGCGTGAAAAGACTTATGGGAAAGGATTACAGTAGATTAACATTCCCTTACAAAATCAGTTCTCACATTACAGGATGCTTGATTATTCTGCCAGACCTAAAAAGTGATATAAATCACATTCGCTTATCTTCAAACCCTTCAACAAGTGCCAGTTGTCGTGCAGCAATGAACGAGCTGTTCATTGCTTAGCCTCAACATTTAGCGTTGGCACAATCCCTTCATTAAACCAATGGGTGTCTTATTCTGGGCCAATCGTCGGTCCTTTCAATTCTCAGCTATTCCAGAGCACAGACCCTGGTGATTGATCTAAAAACTCCTATCACTAAAAATGCTGAAGTGGGTGCACAAAGCGTTCCTATATCAGTGACGACCCCCTACTCGTATTTCAGAAGCAGCAACAGAGTCTGATGTTCGAACACATCTATACCAATTTGCGATCGCATCATCCGCATCAGCAGGACTACCGTTGAAGGGGGATTCAATTCATACCGCGATCTTTAAACACCTCTGGCTAAATTTAGATCGTCTTATTGGGCGAACGTTGCACATTATCAGCCGATCAAAGTGAAACTCTGAGGTCCCATATTAAAAGAGTATCGTTCTTATTCAAAATGATCACAGAAGCTGGCAAATGTTGCTGAATTCATCTCCCCTAAACCATTGTGGAGATTGATTGTAAAAGATAGGAGTGATCACAGTAGATATGTCAGCGAGAACCCGAGGTCCATGGGCACCTGCGGTAGTGAATATCATGAATACGTCTGCTATCAATAGCCGGAATCTTATTTAGGAGTATGAAACAGACGATTAGCGTATGATCACTGGCTGCAACTCGCGACTCATCCTCTCAGTGCACATCTATCCTGAGATGGAATAAACCCTGGTTGATCTCAAAGACCCGTTAGGTCTAAAACTTACATACGTAACTAGACTTCCATTTGCATTGCAGCAGACTTTTGCAAAAGACCGACTAACTCATCAATTCCTTTCTTAATTCGGCGAGTAACCGTAACGGGGCTAACGCCAATACGCTGAGCCACTTCTTGTCGAGAGAGTTGATGGACAAACACTGACTCGATCATTTCTCGGGTGCGATCTTCTAGCTGATCTAGTGCTTGCTGAAGTTCCAACCGATCTTCTTGGTTGGTTTGCATAATTTGGCACCGAGCATCCATCAGAGTATCCCCTAGGGTCATCATGGAATCGGACTGTTGATGATGGCCGGAAGAGACACGAGCATTCAAGCTGAGAGGGACGCGATTAGAGGCGGCTAACTTAACCGCTCGCCATTCCTGCATTGACAGATCGAGTTCGTCGGCAATTTCTTGATCGCTGGGATGACGTCCGAGTTCCATCGTCAATGCCTGGCGAACTTTTGCACCATCGCGGCTCAGCTGCTGCCATCGACGAGGGATGCGAACAGTATTGGCACGATCCCGTAAGAAGTGAAGAATTTCGCCTCTGATATAAGGAACAGCAAAGGAGCTGAATGCATAACCTTGGGTGGGATCAAATCGCTCGATGGCAGTAATTAATCCTAGGAAACCACATTGCTCTAAATCTTCGTAGGGCTCTGCACATTGGTGAGCGAGGCGGTGAGCTACCTTGCGGACTAATCCCATATTCAAGCGGACCAAGCGGTTTCGGAGCTGAACAGAAGGTTTCTGGCGATAAGCAACCAGCATCTCCATTGTCTGGGACTGTAAGGAAGTTTGATAAGCCATAGTTTAATCGTCCTGATGTCCTGTACCTGGAAATCATTATCGAGATACTGAACTTGAAAAACCATCGTTAATATACGGGACTTTATAAAAATAAATGGAAGAAGCCTACGCGTTATTACGTAAGTAGATTCCCGGACAGTCCATTTACATTCGGTAATAATTCGGGAGATATCAGTATTAACACGGAGCAGTAACGCTTTACCGGAGAAATAACTCCGTATATATACATTACCTAGACTATTATGTAGCGCTATAGGTCTAGGCGTTCATCCCCTTGCAGCATACCCAAAAAGCCTGCAGAGTTCACCCTGTATAAATAACTCCTTGCCTTTAAGGGTTACGGATAACCCTAACCTTGCTGCCTCCTACTTTTTAGGGAGATAAGGCAAAATAAGAGGTAGCAGACCAATAACAGAGTTTGTTTAAAAGAGGAAGTCCGTGAGTAATACAAGTAATTTTCGTAACGCCATTCAAGAGGCCAAACAAAACGCCCTCGTTGGCCCCAATGTTATTCAAAACGCCCTACCTTTCCTAGGCGCAGGATTAGTTTTAACTGCTGTCGGAGCATGGGGTGGTTTAAAAGTTATTTCTAATTCTGGCCTTCAAACTTACAATGCCACATATCTACCTGCCTCGATTCTGTTCATCGTGCTGTTTATTAGTTCCCAAATCGCTGCAACTAAGGGCAAAAATGATGTTGCCCTGCCTTTGCTTGCGACCTTTAGCCTAGTCAGCGGCTATACCCTATCACTTCTAATGGAACTCGCTCTGAAAACCCCTGGAGTGGGTGAAACAGGGCTAGCTATTGCAGCGTTGAGTTGTGGCATTACTTTTATTGCCGCTCGTCCTATCGGCGGTAATTTATCCGATGAAGATGGATTTGCCCTTACTAAAACATTTCAACTCGGGCTAGGTGCTTTACTAGTTGTGGTAATTGCCCAAGCCATATTGATGTGGTTTGGCATTATTACCCCCAGCTGGATGGAAATTGGAATTTCCGGTTTTGGCGTCCTGTTATTTGTTGGGGCAGCTGTTGTTGACTTCTTCGTTCTGCCTAGAACCTATGAAGATGAGCAATATTTATCGGCTGCTTTATCGATGTATATGACCTACGTCAATCTGTTTATCTTTATTCTCAGATTCTTAATTGCAATCAATAGTAGAGACTAACCATTTCGGCAGATAGTACTTTAGTTTCAAGGGGTTGGACGATCGTCCAGCCCCTTGAAACTTTTAAATTTTGAACAGAGTCTTTATACATTAATAGGAGCAGCATTTAGGGAATATCAACCAGAGGGAAGGATGATCGGTCAAACAATTTTGATGATGGCAGGGCTCAGTTTAGGTATGAGTTTAATGGCCAATAAACCGCCCATTTTCACCCCTCATTCGGTCCCTTCTCTCCTAGCTAGACCTCCCTATAATTGCTTGACCCGTGAGGTTTGGAGTCCGGCTAAACGGGCTTGGTGTGATCGCTTTGGTCCTCACTCTGAGCCTTGGCCTAAGGTTGCCCGACCTGAGATGTGGGAGAGGGATCGCAACCGCTATACGCCCATTCGCCTCAGCACCTTACCCAGTGATACCTCTTTAACGGGCACGGCTCCTAAGTCCATTGCCCTATCCCTTGTCGATTTACCAGAAACAGCAGGGAACTCCCAAAAACAGACCTCCGTTTCCATTCAGCAAGGTCAGTCTGCCGTAGTGATGCTGTCTAATGTCGGTTTGGCAGATGATTCGGTGCAAGGCATCCGATACCGCTTTGAATTTGAACCCCAGGGCATGATAGATAACGAGGAAAAATGGCAGCTAGTGTGGATGGGGCGACAGCAAATCTGTTGGCCCGGACGAGGGCCAGAAGAATGGACCAACCAGCCTTGTAGTTAATTATTTAGGGATGGTGAGACCGATCGAGTACAGCATCTTCCCAGGACACAGGATCCTCAATGGGCTCTAAATGTGTCATTACATGGGTGCCGGGTAAAGCCGTCATAATCGCTTGTTCCAACACATCGCATAATTCATGGCCTTTTTGGACAGACCAATTTCCGGGCACCAGAACATGAAAGGAGACAAAATTACGAGCCCCAGCTACACGGGTACGGAGAGCGTGAAACTGAATCCCCTGGGCTTGGTAGGCCGTTAAGGTTGCGCGAATAACGGCTTGGTCGGATTCAGGCAATGCACTGTCCATCAGCCCAGACATAGTTTCCCGAATGAGTTTGATGGATACCCAAACAATATTAATGGCAACCAATAAGGCCATGATGGGATCGAGAATCAGCCACCCCGTCAGCTTAACAATCACCAAACCGGCCACCACCCCCACCGACGTCCAAACATCGGTTAATAGGTGATGGGCATCAGCTCGGAGGGTGATAGAGCGTAGCCGTTTCCCAGCTCGTAGTAAAACCCAAGCCACACCAGCATTGACGAGGGATGAAAGGATGGATAAGCCTAAGCCTAGTTCTAACTCTGCGATGGGTTGAGGATCCAGTATTCGGGGAATAGCAGTAATCGCAATGGTAATCGCGGCTACCAAAATCAGGAGTCCCTCTAAACCGCTGGAAAAATATTCGGCTTTAGAATGACCAAATGTATGTTCTTTATCGGGAGGCTGGGCAGCAACTGTGAGCGCCCAAAATGCTGCTAATGCGGCAATTAAGTTCACACTAGACTCAGCCATATCCGAGAATAAGCCAACGGAAGAGGTGAGCTGATAGGCACCAAATTTGAGCCCCATTGTTACCAAAGAAGCAGCAATCGATAACAGAATATAGGTGCGGGCAGCCTTACTGCTCATAACGTTCTCTATCCCTCAGCCCGTATACCAAAGGGTTTCAATTTTATGGGCCATATCTACGGCTATAGCCGGATCACCAGAGGATAATAACATTGTTGCATGCCCTAACTTCCGCCCAGGCCGATTTTCTGTCTTGCCATACCAATGGACGGACGTCTGGGGGAGGGCAGCAATAGCCTGTCGTTTTTGTAAATAATCATTGTGGCTGGTTTCAAATCCCAGCAGGTTTACCATGACGGCAG
This sequence comes from Acaryochloris marina S15, assembly GCF_018336915.1. Lineage (GTDB taxonomy): Bacteria > Cyanobacteriota > Cyanobacteriia > Thermosynechococcales > Thermosynechococcaceae > Acaryochloris > Acaryochloris marina_A. The sequence continues at coordinate 936,337 of NZ_CP064923.1, forward strand.
CGGAGGTCGTGAGGTGAGTTGGGCCTAAAGGCTGACCACTAATCGCCCGTAAATGCTGTTCAAATTGGGAGGTTGCACAGGCATCGATGGTGAGATGGCCAGAGTTATGGGTGCGGGGGGCAATTTCATTGACCCACACTTGGTCGTCAGCGGTTTGGAATAACTCAATCCCCACAATTCCCACCATATTAAGATGCTCTAATATCTGGGATGTGATGTGATCAATCTGCGCCTGGGTCGTGGATGACAACTGAACTGGAGCAATAGCCCAATGGCAAACCTGATCTTGCTGATGGGTTTCCACCACTGGGAACTGGGAAATCTCTCCCGTCGTAGAGCGAGCTGCCATGACCGCCAATTCCCGCTGAAAGGGAACATAAGCTTCCACCATCAACACAGACGGATCTTGCTGGGCTTGTTGCCAACATTGGGCGAGGTCTGCCGAGGTATGACAAACAAAAGTACCCTGACCATCATAGCCATTGCGTCGAGCCTTGATGACGACAGGGAACTCAAAAGATGGGGGCAGTGAGCCAGATGTCAGAGGTGCAAACTGGGGGACGGCTATCCCAAGGGAAGCGAAAAAGGTGCGTTGCTCATACTTATCGAGTAAGGGAGCTAGGCTGGCTAAGCTAGGGCGAAAGCAAACGCCTTGAGCTGCCAATTTCCCTAAGGCATCTAAATCAACAAACTCATTTTCGAAGGTAATGATTTGGCAGTGTTGAGCGAGGTGAGCTGTAGCCGCGACATCCGTAATAGGAGCGAGAATGGCCTGCTGGTCTAGATCGACTACACTTTGTAGGGCTGAGTCAGAAGGGTTCGGCGTTTGAAAAACGAGGTTGAGGTCTAAGGATGGGGCAGCTTGATTCAACATCCAAGCTAGTTGGCCACCGCCCAAAATACCAACGGTGTGAATGGGCACTTGGGGTGACGTAGCGGCGGACGGGGTTGCGATCGCAAAATCAGACATAAAACCAATTGTTCTTAAAAGGCAGGTTCAGGCTCGGCTTCCGGGGGAGTTTCCGCAGCTACATCTTCTTGAACCCGTTCGGTATTGCCCATGGACACCCAACCTTCCACATCCTCGCCTTCCAGGTCAGCTTTAATCTTCTGCCATTTTTGGTCCGGTGATGCTTCAATCACAGTGACGGGCTCTTCGTATTCTAGGACTTTAATGACATCCGCATCCGAGGATCTTTCTTTTCTGAGGAATAAACCGTCAGGGTAAATAACGACTGCCGGATAGGGCTTGGGTTTAGCAGGCACTGCGGGTTTAGCGTCGTTCGGAAACTTAGGTTTTTGGGGGATTTGAGAAAATCGGTTTAGGTACAAATAGCCAGCACCGCCCACTGCTCCCCCAACAATTGCTAAACCCAAGATGACACCAATGACGATTTGAGCGATCTGAGACGGTTTCATACAGGCATCAAGATGACAAAGTTAGTCAAATTCTAAGGGTAGAGAACAAGTAAGGGTTATTCAAATAAAAATCATGTTCAGCACAGTCATATTAATCCGGCTGTTGAAGTTGCCGCTGAATGCGCAAGCTTAGTGTACTATGCTTGGACGCTAATCGTGCTTTCCCCGATGCTGCCCAATCTTGCAGAAATTCTACCTGTTCTTGAGCAGTACGAGCTAAAGGAATGATTTGGCTGGCGGCTTCTAAGATATCGTCCGTCGTAAAGTCTCGGTTCTGGCTAAATCCCAAATGCATCGCTTCAATAATGCTCTGTTCCAGCTCAGCTCCAGAGAAATCTGGTGTTTCGTAAGCTAATCGCTGCAAATCATATTGGTTGAGGTTGTGGGGACGTAACCGGGATAAATGCACCGAAAAGATCGCTTCCCGTTCTTCCTTCGTCGGCAAGCCCACAAAAAAGATCTCATCAAACCGCCCTTTTCGCAGCATCTCTGGGGGTAAAGACTGGATATTATTGGCCGTCGCCACCACAAAGACCGGAGAGGTTTTCTCCGCCAGCCAGGTAATAAAGGTACCAAACACCCGGCTGGTCGTCCCTGAGTCTCCCCGACCATCGATGCCCGCAAAGGCTTTATCAATTTCATCAATCCAGAGAATGCAAGGGGCTAAAGCCTCAGAAAGCTGAATCATTTGCCGGGTTCGGGACTCTGACTCCCCCACTAGTCCGGCAAATAGACGTCCCACATCTAGGCGCAACAGGGGCAGATGCCAATGATGAGCAATCGCCTTTGCCGTCAGGGATTTACCCGTCCCTTGAATTCCCACTAACAAGAGGCCGCGAGGATGGGGTAAACCGTATTGTCGAGCTTTCTCAGAGAATGATCCGCCTCGTCGGAACAGCCAATCCTTGAGATTATCAAGGCCACCAATATCAGAAATATTTTCCTGGGCAGGATAAAAATCCAGAATCTGAGTCTGGCGAATGGTTTGTCGTTTTTCCTCTAGAATCAGCTCAACATCATCTGCACTGAGCTGGCCGTGGGTTGCGATCGCACGGGACAATACCCGCCGAATTCGATCCATCGTTAACCCTTGACAGGAACGGGCCAAATCATCCAAATCCTTACCCGTCAGGGGATGAGAGGTGGCAGTCAGTAAACGTTCAACCTCAGACCGAATCTCTCCTACATCAGGCAGGGGGAAATCAATCACATGGACCACTTCACCTAAATCACGAGGAATCGCCACCTCACTGGCCAGCAGAACAATATTCTTGGGCTGCGACTTCAACAGTCGAGATAAATTGCGAAGCTTCCGAGCAATCGCCACATCTTCCAGAAACCGATTGAAATCTCGAAGGATAAAAATCGCAGGGGCGGACGGGGGTAACTGCTCAATCAGTTCTAGGGCCTGCAACGGATTGCGCTGACCAAATCCTGCATCCGTGGGATTCCCTTGATAGCCATCCACAAAGTCCCAAGTATAGACCGCTCGATTTCCCTGACGTTGGGCCGAATCCGCAATCACCGATTCAACGCGTTCTTCCTCCTGCGTAGGGATATAAATTAATGGATATCGGGCTCTGAGGAGTAACTCAAACTCATGACTAAAGCTCATGGGACTAACCCTGAAATAGTGGATATCTTAAAAAGCAAGAATGTATGGTCACGAACTCCATCAATAGTGAGTAGATAGATCCTGCTTGCCAATTTTACCTGGGTGTTGAAAAGGATTGCATCATGCAAGGATGTGGAAAACTGTCATCTCCCTCTGGGTAAACTGAGTTAACCGCCTTATCCATAGGAGATCTTGCACCAACCCAGGCTATCCCAATATGGGACATGGATATGAGGTCGGCATTTATTGGGGGAATCGCATGTCCATTATTCAATCGACAGACCTTGAAGCGCGAGGACTGCTCAACGATCAATCGTCAGCATTGCAGATCCAGGGCAAATGGTTTAAGCCTGGCCCTGCATTTACAAAATCCTTACTGCAAACCGCGTTAGACTTCTGTAAGGATGCCCGGGAGCATGGACGACAGTATTTACTCATTGAATTCCCTACCTATTTCATGGCTTGGCAGCGAATTCGACCCAAAACATCCCCATCCCCCTCTCAGAAGCCCTCTACTGCCAAACCAACCCTTCCCACTCAAACACCACCGCCTCCCCCACCCAAGCAGACAGCCCAGCCCAACACACCTGCAGTAGAGCCACCGGATCTATCCACTAAAGCAACCCTTGCTAGTGTTAATCGAATCTTTATTAACCGGTGTAAAACGGAACTGGCAGTTCATGTTGGGCCCATGGCCGATTTCTTAACGGAACAAACTCTAAAACAGTCTCCTCATCTATCGCCCCAACAGCTTATTGAGGCTCTCGCCCTGCAAATACCTGACACCAAAGCAGCTCTGGCTTTTCGCCAATCATTGGAGTAAGGTCATTATTCCGCAATTGCAAATAAATATTTTTGTTTTCTGATATCACTATCCTGGAAAATACTGTTAGTCACGAACAGAAACTCCCATAGGTTTTGCCCATGATTAATGGGCAAGTAAGTGATTATTAAAGCTATAGCCGCTTGTCTCAAGATAAGTTTACACTTGCCGAGTTGACGTTCTATACTCAACAGTAATTAGCTCTGCTAACAGAGTGGTTTAAGGGGGAATTTGCTTGCTACCACTTCAGCAGGAGGATTCTCTTGAAAGTCATTCAAGTTCAAGATCTGCAAGCACAAGATATACAAAGTATTAACGATCATCAGCTCCTATTTCACGGTCAATTATTCCAATTGGGGCCTAAAATCTCTAAGAAGCTAGAGAAAGCAGTACTAGAATATTGCCAAATTTCCTGCAAATCGGGTCAAGCTTGCCTGTTGCAAGACGATGGATCTCATTGGGTGGTCTGGAAACGGGTCAAAAAACTAGCTAGACAATCAACGGCACTACTCCCTAGTCATCAAGTAAATGTCTCCCGAGAGCACTCCCTCTCTCCCCACTTTATTGATCGTTGTAAGCAAGAGCTAGCAAACTGTATTGGTCCAATTGCAGAATTAGTTTTTCAACAGACCCTGGCTGGCCTCGATATGGACACCCTGAAACCTCAGGAATTTGTTACAGCCTTAAGCCAAAACATTCCATCTTCTTCATTAGCCTCTAGATTCCATGATCATTGCCAACAGGCATCAGAAGCAGAGGTGGTCGCATCCAAAGTTCGATCCATGAAGCGCTCTACTCAAACAAGCGGTTATTTCAGCCATAGTAAGGGGGTTCATTCCCCAGTTTCCATTTAATATTGCAACCGATACTCGGTTTTTGCTGCGCAGCAATCGGCTGTTCTGCCAGGGCAGCATCCAAAGCCCCCCGTAAATCTTCCCCAGTCACCATCAGGTTATTGCTGGGACGGCTATCATCTAGCTGTCCCCGGTAGACAAGTTTACGGTGGGCATCAAAAACAAAAAAGTCTGGCGTACAGGCCGCCGTATATTGCTTGGCAACGTCTTGGCGTTCATCAAAACAGATAGGAAAGTTATAACCGAGGCTGGTGGCCATTGCTGTTAAGTGCTCTGGATCATCCAAGGGGTGGCTCTGGATATCATTGGAGCTAATCGCAACCATTCCCAAGCTTTGAGCAGAATAATCTTGACCAATCTGAGCGAGTTCCGATTGGACATGTTTCACAAACGGACAATGCTGGCAAATAAACATCACCAACAGAACTTTGCGGTGGGCAAATGTATCTAAGGAAATGGTTTGCCCACTGACCACATCAGGTAGCTGAAAGTTGGGGGCGGGTGTTCCCAAGTCCAACATTGTAGAAGCGGTTAACACCATAATTTCTACCCTTAAGCAATTAGCACACTTACTTTATTCTGCCGTGGTCCAGCTCAGTACACCAAGCTGTCATTCTTAACCTGCCGCCATTCATCCATTCCAGACGGATACAACGAGGCAACGGTTATCTTTTCACCCCAAAGCTAACAGAATTGGTGAAAGAGATGAAGAAAACGCCTTAAATAAAAGATCTATGTCATCTTGTTGGCAGTGCCACAGCACGCAATCCTGGGTTCAAATGTAAATCACCACATAATGTGCTCACACATGAGAAATTGGCAAACGATTGAGAACACGGCCTTTGACCTCATCGTGATTGGGGGAGGGAGTAATGGGGCAGGGGTTGCCCGTGATGCTGCCCTGCGGGGACTCAAAACCCTGTTAATCGATAAAGATGATTTTGGCAGCGGCACCACAGGCTGGTCTAGTCGACTGATTCATGGCGGCCTGCGATACCTGGAATACTTCGAGTTCAATCTGGTCCGGGAATCCTTACGAGAGCGGGAAGTGCTATTACGGGTGGCCCCCCATTTAGTCCGACCTCTGCAGATGTCAATCCCCGTCTATGCCAGTGGCTCGCGGGCGTTCTGGGAAATTCAGGCCGGAATGCTGCTCTATGATGTCCTCAGTTTTGATAAATCTCTACCCAATCACCGGATTCTCCCGCTGCAAAAGTGCTTACAGCTATTTCGGCACCTGAATCCTAAAGGGCTGAAAGGGGCAGCTCAATATTTTGATGCCCAAGTCGTCCATGCTGAACGCCTCTGTTTGGAGTTAGTGCTGTCGGCCCAAGTAGCAGGGGCTACGGCGCTCAACTACGCAAAAGTATCTCAGCTTCAGGTTGAGGGGGACCGCGTCCAAGGGATCACCGTTGAAGATTTGATCTCAGAGACATCCCATACCGTCCAACTGTCACCCCAAGCCGTGGTGATTAATACGGCAGGTCCCTGGGTCGATCAGGTCTTACAAGGGATACAGTCCTCGACCCTGAAACAAGACCGAAAAATCGGTGGCACTAAAGGCAGCCACATTATTGTAGATCCGTTCCCAGGAGCACCTGATGCCGCCCTCTACGCAGAAGCCGCGGTTGATAACCGTCCGTTTTTCATTCTGCCCTGGGCGAATCAGTATCTGATTGGGACGACTGATATTCGGTATGGGGACGATTTGGATCGGGTTAAAGCCAGTGATGATGAAATTGATTATTTACTAAATGAAACCAATCGAGTCATTCCCTGTGCTCAGCTCTCTCGGGCAGATATTCGCTTTACCTACGCAGGCGTCAGACCTTTACCCTACAGCAAAGGCAAAAAGACCAGCAGTATTACCCGCAGTCATGTTCTCTACGATCACGGCAAAGACGGTATTACCAACTTGATCTCTTTAATTGGCGGTAAACTCACCACCTATCGGCAGGTAGCTGAAGAGATGGTGGATGCAGTCTTGAAAAAGCAAGGTCGTGCCCTTATTCCTTGTGCAACTAAGCAAGAGCTGTTTCCGGGTGCGATCGCACTCGACGATACCTTGATCGAAACCATGATCAGCAAATACCAGGCCCTTGTTAGCCGAGAAGCAATCTTTCATCTGTTCTCCATCTATGGCAGTTTTGCAGTGAAGATTTTGGCCCTAGTGGATGAAACCCCAGAACTAGCAGAGCCGATTACCCCATCGCTGCTCGATATTAAAGCCCAAGTGGTCTATGCCGTCCAAGTCGAACAAGCCTACACCCTCGTCGATATTTGTGTGCGGCGCACAATTTTGGCGATGCAAACGAATTACGGTTTTGATGTGCTTCCGTCAGTGACAGCGATTTTGAAGCAATACTGCAACTGGAGTGACGCGGATTGCGATCGCCAAGTTCAAAATTATCACCGCTTTATGGAAGCCAATAGTTTGCCTGATTTTATGATGGCTCAGACAACAGCGCCTGTCAGTTGATGTTCTCGTTAGGATCTTGCTTTCATGTCCACAACAGCCATCACTATCTTGGGCACAGGGGTTTGGGGGTCAGCCTTAGGGACCCTAGCCCAAGTCAATCAACATGAAGTGACGGTTTGGTCCCGCCGGGGACCGTTAACGTTAGCAGAAAGCCTAGCTCAAGCTCAGGTGATTGTGGTTGCCATCTCCATGAAAGGCATCCCCGGTATTGCCGCTCAGCTCCAGCAGCTAGAGCTACCCCACTCAACCATCATCGTCAGTGCCACTAAAGGGTTAGATCAGACAACGCTCCGCACTCCCTCCCAAATTTGGCAGGCCACTTTTCCAAACAACCCTGTTTTGGTCCTCTCTGGCCCCAATTTATCTAAGGAGATTGAGCAAGGGTTGCCTGCGGCAACGGTGGTTGCAGGCCCTAATCAAGCGGCTGTAGAAACGGTGCAACAGCTTTTTTCTTCGGACTGTTTGCGAGTCTATACCAACCCTGATCTATTAGGTACGGAATTGGGTGGGACCCTGAAAAACGTGATTGCGATCGCAGTCGGGGTTTGCGAAGGCCTCAAACTCGGCACCAATGCCCGGGCTGCGTTGATCACGCGAGCACTCCCAGAGATGATTCGAGTCGGCACCCATTTGGGAGGACAGGCAGAAACCTTTTTTGGACTATCCGGCTTAGGAGATTTGTTAGCCACCTGTACGAGTCCCCTCAGCCGTAACTATCAAGTGGGGTATCAACTAGCCCAAGGCAACTCCCTCACCCAAATTTTAGATCAACTCCAAGGAACTGCAGAAGGGGTAAATACCACCAATGTCCTGGTCGATTTGGCCAACCGAGAAGGCATCCCTATTCCCATTGCTCGCCAAGTTCATCGACTTCTGAAGGGACGAATTACCCCCCAGGAAGCTTTAGGAAGCCTGATGGATAGAGAACTGAAACCAGAATCTTGTGATTTGTTGTAATTTGCCCCCAACCTATCCATTTGCATCTTGGACAATGAACATCAGTCTGCGATAGTTGCTGGATTCGTATTAGATTCTCTCTCGCCACTCTTAAACTCACCAGATATATCAACGGTGCATTCAACATTCACTGGCAAACCAAAGAACGTTCTTATCCATAAGGCTCAATATATTCAGGCAGCCTATACCTGGCCTACAGAATCCCGCTAGACTATGAAGCAGACCTCCCCCTGTTCAAGAGGTATTGAATTGTTGCCTGTCAGACTAATACCACCATGCAAATCTACTTAGATTACAGTGCAACCACTCCTTGCCACCCAGACGTGATTACTGCCATGGGCACAATCTGGGCAGAACAATGGGGAAATCCTTCTAGTTTGCATGAGTGGGGGCAGCGGTCTGCAACTGTTCTAGAACAAGCCCGCATGCAGGTCGCAGACTTGATTCATGCTCCCGCCGAGTCGATTATTTTCACTTCAGGTGGGACGGAAGCCAATAACTTAGCATTAATGGGCATCGCTAGAACCTTTGCCCAACCCCAACATTTAATCATCTCTAGCATTGAGCATTCTGCGATTACTGAGCCTGCTCAACTATTAGAGCAACAGGGATGGCAGGTCACTCGTTTGCCCGTAGACGCCCAAGGTCATATCTCTCCAAACGCTCTCAAAAACTCAATCCAAAGTAATACCGTTTTGGTCTCAGTGATTTATGGGCAGAGCGAGATTGGCACCCTCCAATTGATCCAAACTTTAGGCCAAATGGCTCGCGATCGAGGGGTACTTTTCCATACCGATGCGGTGCAGGTCGCCGGTCGACTCCCTATTGATGTGCAAACCTTGCCTGTTGATTTGCTCTCCCTCTCTAGCCATAAACTCTATGGTCCCCAAGGAGCAGGCGCTTTATATGTGCGTCCTGGAACTAACCTTATTCCCTTATTAGCAGGGGGCGGACAAGAACAAGGGATGCGATCAGGAACACCGGCTGTGCCGATTCTGGCGGGGTTTGGTCTGGCGGCTGAAATTGCGGCTGAAGAAATGGAAACAGAGGGTTTACGACTGATACAGCTGCGCGATCGCATGTTTTCCCAACTCAGCACCTCTCCCTACCTCCAGCCAACAGGAGACCTGAACCAACGATTACCCCATCACGTCAGCTTTTGCCTCCACCCTGTCACGGATATCACTGGCAAGACCTTAGTCCGACAGATGAATTTGGCCGGCATTGCCATTAGTGCCGGGTCGGCTTGCCATAGCGGTAAGCTAGCACCCAGCCCCATTCTGAAAGCCATGGGGTACTCGGATCAGCAAGCTTTATCTGGCATTCGCTTGACCTTAGGCAAGCAAACAACCCTTGAAGATATTGATTGGACCATTACAGCCTTAAATCAACTGCTGCACCGGCTGATGCCTCAATCGGCTGTGATTGCTTAAGCAGCTGAGAATCTTAAGGCGATACGCTTACAGGTCGTTCTGACTGCATTAACTGCATTGCATTCAGTTGAGCATGGGCTAAAAAGCCCAAACTGACCATGGCGCTAATATACAGGCCAATCGCCAAACTAGTCTTGGAGCAGAGTCGGGAAGTGAAAGAATCCATGATCGTTTCTGAGGGAGCGAAGGAGTGATGATTCAGTGAGATTCCCTCAGCATGCCAAGACTTAGACTACTTTTGAAGCTTTTGCGATTAATCGTTATAAAACCAACCCTAAGAGATGGATAAAGTTAACACTCACCCTAGCAGTGCCATATGATGCTGACGACGTTCAGCATCAGGGTCGGGGATGGATGGAACAGCCTGAATTTGCTGAACATAGGCGGCTGGCAGGCTCAGTTCCAGGGCTCCTTGGACAACGTAAGCTTTGTACCAATGAAACGGACGCAACGTATCGTCCTTAAGCAGGGCCAAGTAGGTAAATGCTTCAAGACATCCCTCAGCCGTCACAATACTGAGACATTGGCGTTCATAGCCTACCCCCAAGCTTTCGGCTCGGTCCAAGTGGGGAAGCTCAGATAAATCCATCTGAAAAACGGCTCCCCAAACCCTATCGTTGGGTCGTCCGTTGCCTTGAATATTGGCTTTACCAGATTGATCTAAGCCCACTTTATGGAACTGAAGTTGATACCCCTGGAGTTGGCCCAGACTGATCAAGCAAGCGGAAGGGACCCGCTCTAGTAAACGAGACTGATATAAATTTGATCCGTAGGCGAAGTAATAGTCTGAATGACTCACGACCATTACTTGGGTGACCCCATAGTTCCCTGGGTTTGATCCGTCAGGGACCGGCGACGGGACCGGCGATCGCGATAGTTTTGTTTGTCCTGATACATGACTTGATCAGCACAATGCAATAGTTCTGAAAGGGTGCAGCCATCCTGAGGATGACTGGCAACGCCAATACTAGCCGTAATTTTGAGGGTAATGTTCTCAAGTTCTAGGGGTTGTCGCAGGCGAAGTAAGAGCCGTTCTCGCGTGGTATGGGCAGCATTTTGATTCGCCTTAAATAACAAGGCCACAAATTCATCCCCACCAATCCGGGCAACAATGTCTCCCTGACGAACGCAAGTTTTCAAGCATTTAGCCACGTAAATTAGCACTGCATCGCCAATCTGATGACCATAGGTATCATTAATTGGCTTGAAGTCATTTAAATCCACGTATAACAACGCCACTGGCCACAATCCTTTGCCCGCACTACTAAGGGACAATTGGCCTGAGATTTCCAATTGGCGGCGATTACACAACCCAGTAAGACTATCAAAGTAGGCAAAGTGCTTCAGCTGCGCTTGTTTTTGATGCTCAACGGTAACATCACGAATAATGACCAGAGATCCCACAAGACGCTGGCCAGGGCTGTGCAACGTCCGAATTTTGACTTCTTTTAATAAGGTTTGGGAAAATTGAAACAGCTTAATGGTTTCTGTTATTTCTTGGGTCAGGGGCGTTGTCAGCAAGTGCTGATAGGCGGGAAAACCAACGTGAAATGGCTGTCCCAAAATATTGTCAAACAGACTCTCTCGATACGCACTGGGATTCAAATCAACAATATGATTTTGGGTATCTAGGAAAATCACTGCATCTTCCGTGTTGAGAAATACAGTGCGGTAGGAAATGGGGGAGACCTCAAACAGTTTGCCGCGAAATAGCCCCACAACCACGATCAAACCGCTCAGAGCAAAACTAACCGGAGTCAGATCTAACCCATAGAAATGGACTCTTGCCAACAGGTACAACAGGCTGGAAAAGAAGGGAATAATCGACGCAGACAGCAGTATCAAAATCTGTTGTCGATAGATCTGGGAACTGGCGAAATAGGCGTTGAGGAGAACGCCGACGCCCCCTAGCAGAAGCAAGTAGTTATAGGGCATCATCACATAGCTAAACCACCAGCCATGCTCAATCATCAGTTGGGGAGCAGGGGTATGCCCTAGTTCTACAGAAGCCCAAATCAGACCATGCCAGGGATCTGTAAAGGCAAAGATCATGCTCAGCAATGGCAACACCATCATCCCTCTCGTTCTCTGGATGCTCAGACGAGAATCGTTATGGGTGTATTGCAGGGTAAAGACTAGCCAAAAGACGGCAAAAAACGGAATGCCGAGGTATTGCAGTTTGCCGAAAACGATGCGAGGGGTGGCTTCAGTGCTGAGATATTCTAAGACCGCAAAGAAGCACCAGATAAAGAGGCTGAGAATACATCCAAAGAAGGATTTTGCTCCCGTAACGGCCCGTCGTTGCCATACATAGATAGCAATACTGCCTGTAGCAAAAGCTGCGATCGCAGGTAGAAGCGCTAGGAGGTAGTAAATCAGCATGGTCGGTCTTGAATTAGCACCATCGTAGCCCTAATTCTGTTGCCCCCGCCAGAGTATAGGAGGCAAATTCTCTTTTTTCGGTGGCTTGTTTTTCTAAAAAAACTTTTTGCAGCGGGCTAAGACGCAAAATTCAGCCGAGAAGGTTGGATGGGCTTGCAGAAAGTTAGCCAATTTGTGTTAGCCTAAATTGTGCTGAATATCCAGCACCACGCGGGTGTAGTTTAGTGGTAAAACCTTAGCCTTCCAAGCTAATGATGGGGGTTCGATTCCCCCCACCCGCTTTACAAAATATACATTCCAGAATTATTTGGCTCTTGTCCGCTTTTGGTGATTCAGAAAATGTGTTGTAATTCTGCTCACAGATAAAAACTAAACAAGGCCGAACTCCCTAATCTACCGTTATAAGTCTCAATCAATTTAGCAAATAATGAGGCTCTAAATTGTATCTCTTACTCAGCTCACCAAAAGAGGTCAAGACTCAATTGTTTGTCCGTCTTCCAGAATCAATGTCACAAAACTAGAAATGTGACTGGTATTTTGGGGATATCTTGGGTGTTATTGTTCTCGACCGAAGAACGCAAAACCTTCTCTCCTCAAAGATTTCTGAGCATTTCAAGCTCATTCAATCTCGATGCTTTTTTAAGAATCTTCCTAATTTCAAATGGACCGAATAAAAGTTTCTGGTTCGTTTTTCAGAATTAGTGCGCATCATCAGCTGTGAAAAGCAGCAACACTTTTTGTTGTTCGAGTGCATACAAGTGTTATGACTTATTATTGGCCCATTCATCCCAGTAGTCTTTGCAAAGGGCACCAAGCTCTTCTATTGAATACCCCTTTCCCGCCTCATCAGTAACTTCAACAGAAGTAGCGGAGAAGTGAAGCTCGCCACCACAGTAGTCAAATTCTGGTAAATGCTGGTCACAAGCAACCTTTATTTGGTCTTCTTCATAATTTCCTTCCAGAATCCCAAGCTCTGATTTAAAAATAGTTTTTGCATCTCTCAATACTTTAGGTTCAGACTTCCAGTCACTTGGCCAAGTGGAAAAATGTAAATTCCTCACGTTGTCTAAGCGAAGCATAAACTTCCGAAAAGGAGGGTTGATTCTCTCAGCCAGATACTGGATTTCAACCTCAATTAGCAATGAACTATTTTTCTGATGACCATTAACAATGTCGCCATCATGAAAAATGGAAAAGACATTACTAATATTTTCAGAGCCTTCAATCTTGATAGACATAGGATTGCGACAAGTGAGTGTCCGTTGGGGATACGCCCGGATTTGAGACAACGGTGTATTTGTTTTCCGCGATTGCAGGCACATCGGCTACAAGTCGGGGCTGTCAGGCCAGCCTTTGGATGCAGCCATTGCAATCTTGATCCGAGCCAAAGCCTCTGGAACACCGATTGCCATAAAGGTAACGTGTGATCCTGACACTGGGAGTTCGCCTTCTGGAGGATGGTATGACATTCTGAAACATCCATCGTAATAGTGTTCGATTATTACATGATGGTCGCCAGCTTCATATTCCGATACCGACATTAGGCACAGCGAATCGTGTGAAGTTAGGACCCAAACATCGGTGTTCGGTAATTCAGCATCGAGTTTTGGAATCAGATCACGCATCGCAGCGTACCATTTGCGAATCTGTTCGCTGTCTGATTCGTTGTCACAATAATGGTCAAGAATGTTCCCACCTTGCGATTCTGAACGGACTAGCGGCATGAACGACAATTCCTGCACGGGATAACTATGGTTATACGTCACGTGACGTATAACATCCTCCTCTAAAGGATTAAATTAATACGCCTCATCTGGGTAGATATGCGACACATTGGCAGTTAATAATTCTCGTCATTCATAATATTGAAGTCACCACCCCATGAATAATAGTGTCATCGGCAATCGTTTGAACTTTTATCTTCACTCGCCCTCTCTTACCGCGAATGCTTCAAGAAAAAGTCAATAATCATGGCACCAGCATTGATATCCTTCGACACTCTGCCAATCAATTTAGGTTTCAGGTATTGCGCACCACCAGGCCAAGTGTGACCCCCACCAATCACTTTTACAAGCGTTACCTCTGTCTGATCAGCACAACCCGTATATTGCTCCATCTCAACCCTAGTACTATCGTTGGGATTCTTATCTGGGAGTGATATTTTCTTCGGCGTAGCTTGACAGTTATTTTGAAGACGAAAATGCTCAATGGTATCGGCAGTCGAGAGGATTTCGCCACGACTGCGGCCAAACCTAAACAGACGAACATGCCCACCCTGATATGGCACAATCGGATCCTCCGTTCCGTTGACGATCATGACTGAAATCGGTTGCTTAGGAGTCTTATCCTGAAGAGCGAGGGGAAGTTGGGCTGTTACAGGTGCGATCGCAGCTATCTTGTCCGACAGATCTAACGCCAAGCGAACTGACATAAACCCACCATTAGAAATGCCGGTAACGTAAACCCTTTGGGAGTCAACGCCATAGTCATCTATCATCCGGTCAATGACTTTGGAAATAAAGCCAACATCATCGTAGGATTTATTTCGCTTCAGATGCTGAGTACGCCCATCACTCCATTGGCGATTCATGCCATCTGGGAAAACCAAAATGACGCCTCGCTGATTAGCAATGGTCTTCAACTGGCCTTGAGACAGCGCTTGATCAAACTGGCGTCCCGTTCCACCGCCCCCATGAAGAGCCAGTACCAAGGGCAGTGACTTCTGTTGTTTAAATTCCTCAGGTAAATAAATATGATAGGTGCGCGGGATACCTTCATGCCTAACCCGTTCCGTCAGGCTTCTGGCTGAACTGATCGTTGGGTTTGGGGGAGTTACGGAACTGGCATGGCATCCGACACACAATAGAATGGATGACGACACCATACAAACGCCAAACCCAACTGCAGCCCAATCCAATCTCCTCATATCAACAACTCCTCTGCATCTTTTGCAATCGGGTGACTGAAGTCTCTCACCCCAATGAACTTCACCTAGGCTTAGACTTTCTTAGAATGAGTATGGTTCAATTTAGACCGGACCGTTTGAATCGCAAGCGGACCTAAGGGACTCCCCACTCATTCGTGCTCACACCAGCCATAATTTCATAACGGGAGAAGATTTCGGGGCAACTGAGTCATGGGCTAGTACAAGCGAGTCTTACCTATGGTTGTAATAGCTGTGATGAATGTAGTGACAGACATAAATCATAGAATACTGACCAGCCAAACCAGCACATAATACTAGAATTCATCATGGAGAAGGTGATCAAGATCAGCTCTGATAAAAGGTCCTAGCCAGTATGCTAAAAATTAACCAATAAACTCACCCAACTACAAACTTTGAGTCATAGATCAAACCCCAATCTCCTATTAGGAGGTCCAAAAAGTATTCATGAGCGACCATTCAATTGATCGAGGGTATAGATTCAGGACTACATTATCAGTAGGGATTTTGATGCTGCTAATGAGTTTAGTCTCGCCCCTATATCATTCACAGGTCTTGGCTAAAATTATATCCAAACCTCAGAAAATATTACTGGCTCAGAGCGAACTAAATACTCTCCCAGTAGAAGCTCGATATCAGGAAGCACGGCGTCGAATTCAATTTGCGAAGCAGACAGAGGCCCTAGAACTTGATCTCTCAGGGTTATCTTTAACCCAACTCCCTCCAGAAATTGGGCAGCTCTCAAATTTGCACAAACTGTATCTTGGATTCAACCAATTGGCCAGTCTACCACCCGAGATTGGCCAACTAAAACGTTTACAGCTTCTCCAGCTTACCCGCAATCAGTTAAAGAGTTTGCCCCCGGAAATTGGCCAGCTCACCAAGCTTGAAGAACTTCAGCTTCCTTATAATCAGTTGGTCAGTCTGCCTCCAGAAATCGGACAGCTGTCTCAGCTAAGAAGCCTGGATTTAACATTTGGTGGGCTGAAAAGTCTGCCTCCAGAAATTAGCCAACTCTCAAATTTAGAAGGGCTTTATCTCCGCAATAATCGCTTACACAGCCTGCCGCCAGAAATTGGTAAACTCTCCAATCTCAAAGAACTCTATATTCCCTTCAACTATTTGACCAATTTGCCATCAGAAATTGGTAGGCTGACCAGCTTACAAACCCTTGATCTATCCTATAACCAGCTGAATAAAGTCCCCCCAGAGATGGACCAGTTGTTCAAGATAAAAACCCTATATCTCAGCCATAATCAACTAAAAGATCTGCCTATCAGGCTAAATAAGCTAACAAATCTAACGGATTTAGGATTGTCGGGCAATCCTTTTCCACCTACAGTATTTAAGCAATATGAGTCTCAAACGACTAAGGCCAGACAGTTAGGATTTTAAGCTGATCAAGGTACTCCTCTCACCATTAGCCCTGAATAGTGGCTCAGAAGGATAACCACTACTTTTTAGGCTCAGCCGTGGATTTGATCTGCAATTCTTTAAGCTGCCTCTGATCCACACCTGACGGTGCTTGAGTCAATAGGCATCGAGCCTGTTGGGTTTTAGGGAAAGCAATCGTGTCACGAATTGACTCTTCACCACTGAGCAGCATCGCCAAGCGATCAATACCATAGGCAATCCCGCCATGAGGCGGGGCACCAAAGTTAAAGGCATTGAGCAAGAATCCAAATTTATCCTGAGCTTCTTCCTCTGATAAGCCAATGGCGTCAAACACACGCCGTTGCAAATCTGCTTGATAAATCCTCAGACTCCCCCCGCCAATTTCCAAACCGTTGTAAACCAAGTCATAGGCCTGGGCGCGAGCCGTTTTGAGATCGGCTTCATCTTCAGGATAAGGAGCCGTAAAAGGGTGGTGGAGAGCTTCCAGACGTTTTTCACCAGCGTTCCATTCAAACATGGGGAACTCAGTAATCCACAATAAATCGATTTGGTCCGGATCAATCAACTTCATTTCCGCTCCCAACGCCAGGCGTACCCGAGATAGAGAAGCATTGACGATCTCCGTTGGACCGGCGCCAAATAAAAGTAAGTGGCCCGCTTTGGCCCCCGTGCGCTCTAATAATTCTGCCGTTTGCTCTGGCGATAGATTATCTTTAATCGCCCCAATTGTTTCAATGGCCCCATCTTCTTTGACCCGGATATAGGCCAAACCTTTGGCACCCCCCGCACAGGCCTCCGAGAATAAGTCACCACCGGGTTTGATGCGAACGTTGGAAATATTGGCATTACCATCGGGGATAGGCAGGACTTTGACTTGTCCACCCTTTTTAATCGCCCCTGAAAACACCTTAAATCCTGAGTCTTTGAGCAAGTCAGAGACATTGACCAATTCCAGGTCAAATCGAGTATCTGGACGATCCGTGCCGTACCGTTCCATTGCCTCGGCATAGGTCATTTGTGGGAAGGTCTTGGGCAAGTCAACATCCTTGATCGCTTTGAAGACATGCCGCATTAAGTCTTCGTTGAGCTGGATAATTTCCGCTTGAGACATAAAGCTCATTTCCATATCCAGCTGGGTAAATTCCGGCTGCCGATCGGCTCGTAAGTCTTCATCCCGGAAACAGCGGGCGATTTGGTAATAGCGGTCGAATCCAGACACCATCAGCAGTTGCTTAAAAATCTGGGGCGACTGAGGCAGGGCAAACCATTCTCCTGGATTGGCCCGACTGGGCACCAAATAGTCGCGTGCACCTTCAGGAGTGGAGCGAGTTAAGACGGGAGTTTCAATATCAACAAAGCCTTGCTGATCTTCTAAGTAGCGACGAATGGATTGAATTAAGCGATGCCGCATCATGATGTTTTGATGCATGCGATCGCGTCGCAAATCCAAATACCGATACTTGAGTCGCAGCTCCTCTTTTACAGATTCCACATCGGCAGTCGAGACCTGAAACGGCAACTGTTGATGCACCGCATTCAGCAGCTCAATTTGATCAGCATAGATCTCAACGTCTCCCGTGGGAAGGCGAGGATTGAGGGAATCATCCGGACGACGACTCACCTCACCGTGAATCCGAACCACATACTCATTTCGGAGGGCATCGGCTTGGGGATAGGCTGCAGGGGTTCGTTCTGGGTCACTGACAATTTGGATCAGACCGGTGCGATCACGCACATCCAAAAAAATCACGCCCCCATGATCGCGACGGCGGTCTACCCAACCACAGAGGGTAACCCGTTCACCCACATGATCATTTCGTAATTCACTGCAATAGTGGGTTCGCATACCTGATTGATCCAGCTCCCTCTTAAAACAACAAGATTCCCCAACTGAGGGGGAAATTATCATTGCACGTTGGCAAACTCACATATTATCGCAGCTATTAACCTTGGATGTAGATCTAGGATGCAATCAATATCCACATCCATCAAGAGAGCCAGTGATGCTTAGATAAGCGGGATGCTCATAGTCCCAACCGGATTCATTTCAAGCGCTAGGCCAATCCAGATTGAAACCATTGAAAGTGGTAGAAGGAGACTATTCCCTATTAATCGCTATCTGGACTCTCTTCAGATGGAATCGGAGCCCGTTCCACTAATCCCATTGTGAAGGCTTCATCTGGCAGCTCACTGACCTTGTAGCGTCCCGGTTGAAACATCCGACTTGGCGTTAGACAAAGCTGTTTCAGAATCACAATCTCATTTTGCAAAAATGCATCACGAGACAACCGACGTTCTAAGGGCATTACTGATTCTCCACATGGGGTTCATGCCCCTATTCTGGCATGCCCCAACCAGGGTTCAGTACAGATCTTGATCAGAAACTAGACCTTGGCTAGCCTTGCGGACATGCTGAAACCTCAGCACCAGGCCCAAGGTAATTTGCTTCATAATCCAATAGAACAGAATCAGCACCAACACAGTAATCAAAACAACGACAAAAGGGAACTTTGACGTTAGTTCATTCATACTGACCAGCAGGACATTTTTGGGATTGGTGATCAGATCCCAGCTATTAAAGCGGATAAACCGCCCCAGATAAATACCAATCGCACAGAGAATATGCACCAGGATCTCCGCCCACGTCGCAAACTGGCCTGCTCCCTGTTTTTGGAGGTAATGTCCCTGATTAATCAAAGAGATCACATAAGCTTCAAACCCCGCCAAAATTGCAAACGTATGGAGCGGAATAAAAAATAAGGTGACAATCCAGATGGAATCTGTGCTTCGAGCCGCACCCACTAAGTGAATAATGTCTGTCAGGAGATAGGGCGCATTCGGTAAAAAGGCAATAAATGAGACTAACGCAATCCACCAAACCAGGGTTCGCGATTGATGGGGCCACCGAAACAGCCAAAAGCTCAACGTCATGGGAATAAAGGCCAGAAAGAGATTCCAGACAATCCAACCGCTATATCCGTTAAATTCTCCTAAATATTCGCCTAGAATGCGTTCCATAGTCCTATCGTGATTGTCCTGTCTACTGCTGACTGCAAGGTTGTGCAACCATCATCCCCTGCCTTACTAGAATGAGAAGGTGATCGTTATCACGAAGTTCCATATGTATGCTCTTGGCCTCGATACGACTAGCTCAGCCCTAACTTTAGGGATCTCCAACTTTGACCAAATCAACCGTTACCAAACCTGGGATTTAGGCCGAGATATCTCTATCTACCTTCATCAATATTTAGAGGCCTTTCTAGCGCCCCTCTCCTGGTCTGAGTTGGAATGG
Source organism: Acaryochloris marina S15 (assembly GCF_018336915.1). GTDB lineage: Bacteria > Cyanobacteriota > Cyanobacteriia > Thermosynechococcales > Thermosynechococcaceae > Acaryochloris > Acaryochloris marina_A. The sequence continues at coordinate 955,930 of NZ_CP064923.1, forward strand.
CTGGTGGTTGCTCAAGGCCCAGGTAGCTTTACCGGCACCCGCATTGGCGTGGTGACGGCCCGCACCTTAGCCCAACAATTACACATTCCGCTTTACGGGATTTCCACTCTCACGGCTCAAGCTTATGCCTATGCTTGTAGCTTATCAAAGGTAAATGAGGGGGAGCTGATAGCGGTGGAATATCCGGGCCAGCGTGGATCCGTCTATGGCAGCCTGTTTACTTGGAATGCATCCAATCAGACTTTATCAACCTATAAACCGCTCCAGTACATCGATCTAGAAGGATGGCAACAACTCTTATCCACCGAAGAGATTCACCACCACCTTTCCCCTGACACTGTAGAGCCAAAGGGCATTTGCCAAGCCATGATTGCCTTAGCCCATCAACAATGGCAGGCTGGGCAGCAACCCACCTGGCAAGACATTCTGCCCTACTATGGCTCCCTAGCCGCAAGTCCACCTTCATGCTAGTTGAATCATGACAAAGCTCAATCCCCCCCTCCTCTCGGGTAGAGAAAAGGGGGGGATTGGATTAAACACAGAAAGAATTATTGTTGCGCTGATCTAGTCTTCGGTGGGATCTTCTTCTGAGTCGCCCTGTAATTCGTCTTTAAAACCCCTCAGGGACTTGCCTAAGGATGCTCCCAGTTCAGGCAACTTCTTGGGACCAAACAGGATGACTGCCGCTAAAGCAATGAGTCCGACTTCTAACCAACCTAGACCAAACATGCGTAGATTCCTTCCAAGAAGTAAGTGTTAAGCAGCGGATTCACGTTTGAGGGCAATCTTAGCTTGTTTAAACTCTTGCTCCAAACGATCCTTTAGTTTCTGAGGTAAAGGACGGTTGGGATAGGAGTTGTAGTGTCCAGCTAAACCGTTCAATGCCGTTGCCATCGTCATAAAGGACGCAGACCCTGCTAACTGGGGCTTACGACGATATCGAGACACATATTCACTGATGAGAGCGCCTGCGTCTGCTTGGTTGTCTGCTTTATTGGGATCATCATCAGGCAAGGTAATCGCACTACTGAGGTTATCAATCACGTAGATGGTGTCTTGCTGGTAGTCACCCGATAGGAGGGTCTCCGGAGAGAGAAGCGAGCAACCAGTTAAGAACATCGAGGCTACAAGCATTAAGCTGAGTAGACGGGAGACAAAGCGCTTCATAATGATTATGGAATCTCGTATAACAAAATAATGACGTGGGATCTTGATTGACTCCGGCCTGTCAAAAGTCCACAGTTTTAAAGGATAAAACATTACTGTTCTGAATGCTCTGACAAATGGAGCATTTCTTCATGACAACTCCTCCCCCCCGTTCTGGCTATACTTTACCCGTCTTTGCTTGCGCTGCTGCGATCGCAGCTTTGCATCACCTCTACGACTCCATCTCGCGATCCCAGGTAACCCTGGACTTAGTCAATCCTCAGCAATCCGTAGAGATCCTCATTGAACAGGTCTCAAGATTAGGACCTGATCAAGCCCTAGCCATTACCCGTAGCGATCCCGGCGACAATTTAGATTTAACTCGATATACCCCGATTTGGGCCCTGGTGGAATGGGCTCCATCGGACCAAGCTGAATCGATTGTTCTCATCGGGGGAGAAGGCATTGGCATTAACCAAAACCAAGGCGATCAAGCGGCCATTTATAGCTATGCCCAACAGCTCCTGCACAGAAACTTAGGGCAACATCTGCAGCCGGGGGATCGAATTCGGGTCACCCTCATCCTGCCCGAGGGGCGGGCCTTAGCTAAACGCACCTCAAATGAAGCATTTGGGGTGGTTGAAGGATTGTCTCTTTTGGGAACGTCAGGTATCTCTCAGCCCTTGAGTGCCCCCCAGCAGCTGGAGCAATTTCGGATCGAGCTCCAACAGAAAGCGATGGATCAGAACCGTCTGGTGTTTTGTGTGGGTGAGAATGGCCTAGATATTGCCCGCACCTTAGGAATTCCTCCTGAAGTCCAGATCAAAACTGCTAACTGGTTGGGACCACTGTTAGTGGAAGCTGGGCTGCAAGGCGTCTCTTCTGTTCTATTACTGGGGTATCACGGCAAGCTGCTAAAGCTGGCGGGAGGGATTTTTCAGACTCACCACCATTTGGCCGATGCTCGCTTGGAGATTCTGACGGCCCATGCCGCCAATTTAGGACTCCCCTCTCCCCAAATTCAATCCTTATTTTCTAGCCCCACCGCCGAGGCAGCGCTGCAATTCTTAATGAACTTAGATCATCAAACCCAGAGTCGTTGGGTAGAGGCAGTCTATGGGGCGATTACGCAGGGAATCGATGTGCGATCGCAAACCTACATCCATACCCATTGTGATCACACCGTCCAGGTGGGTTCTGCACTCTTTAACCGTAGCCGCCAACTGTTTGCGGTCAGCGCTTTCGGTACCTCTTTACTGAAGCGTTTTGTCAGCAACCCCCAGATTGACTTAAACTTGTAAGAATATTTATACCTATTTTTAAAGCCTCCACATATATTCTTCCATCGCTAGTTATCCATACCTCGGGTTCTAGGGTTTTCTAATTTTTTTGGTTTAACTGTTCTATCCAAACCCTGCCCCCTCATCATTCAAAGGGATATCTTCCGTGCCTTCTCAGACCCAGCAACCTCTTTCTGCTCATCCCGAGGACTCCACCTTTGCCCAGACCCCCGTCGATCGGCAAATGATTGTCATTCTTGATTTTGGCTCCCAGTACTCTGAACTGATCGCTCGTCGCATTCGAGAGACTCAAGTCTACTCAGAAGTATTGTCTTATCGCACATCCATTGAGCAGTTGCAACAGCTTAATCCCAAGGGCATTATCCTGTCTGGTGGTCCTAATTCTGTCTATGCCCAGCATGCCCCTGCTTGTGATCCTGAGATTTGGAACCTGGGTATTCCCGTTTTAGGGGTTTGCTATGGCATGCAGCTGATGGTGCAACAGCTCGGGGGGCAGGTAGAAGCCTCCGATGCAGCCGAATATGGAAAAGCCTCCCTGGTTATTGATGACCCCACGGACTTGCTGACCAACGTCGACGATCAAACCATCATGTGGATGAGTCATGGAGATTCCGTGACTGCTCTACCGGACGGGTTTAAGGTTCTAGCTCACACCACCAACACCCCCCAAGCTGCCGTTGCTAATCATGACCGCCAGCTCTACGGTGTGCAGTTCCATCCAGAGGTGGTGCACTCTCAAGGGGGACAGGCCCTCATTTGTAACTTTGTCTATCACATTTGTGAATGTGAACCGACTTGGACCACAGAAGCCTTTGTAGAAGAAGCCATTCGCGAAGTTCGGGCCAAAGTTGGGGATAAGAAAGTATTACTTGCCCTCTCTGGTGGCGTTGACTCTTCAACCCTAGCCTTTCTCCTTCATAAGGCCATTGGCGATAATTTAACCTGCATGTTCATTGACCAAGGGTTTATGCGCAAGCTGGAACCTGAACGGCTAGTGAAGCTATTCCGAGATCAATTTCATATCCCTGTGGAATATGTGATGGCTCGCGAACGGTTTTTAGAACGGCTGAATGACATCACCGATCCTGAGGTAAAACGCAAACGGATTGGCCACGAATTCATCCAAGTCTTTGAAGAAGAATCAAGGCGTCTAGGACCCTTCGACTATCTGGCCCAGGGCACCCTCTATCCTGATGTGATTGAATCTGCAGATACCAATGTAGACCCAGCTACAGGCGAACGAGTGGCCGTCAAAATTAAGAGTCACCACAACGTCGGTGGGCTACCGAAAGATCTGCGATTTAAGTTGGTCGAGCCTCTGCGGAAGCTATTTAAAGACGAAGTTCGCAAGGTAGGCCGCTCCCTGGGGTTACCGGAAGAGATTGTCAATCGCCATCCGTTTCCTGGCCCCGGCTTAGCCATTCGAATTATTGGGGAAGTTACAGCAGAGCGTCTCAATATTCTGCGGGATGCTGATTTAATTGTGCGCCAAGAAGTCAATCGGTCTGGAAACTATAGTGAATTTTGGCAAGCCTTTGCGGTTTTATTGCCCGTCCGTAGCGTCGGGGTAATGGGGGATCAGCGCACCTATGCTTACCCAGTGGTGCTGCGGTTTGTCTCTAGTGAAGATGGCATGACCGCAGACTGGTCTCGTGCCCCCTACGAACTCCTAGAAACGATTTCCAACCGCATTGTCAATGAGGTGAAGGGTGTGAATCGAGTCGCCTACGATATCACCTCCAAACCCCCTGGCACCATCGAATGGGAATAGAGAATCTAGCTATTTTTACTGTGTTTCGTCAAGCCTGTCCACAAGGGCCGATAATAGTGCTATTCAGTACAATGACACGTTAGAACATGGCTAGTGGTGAAACCACAACTCAATCGAGTGATTCCTTAGACGAGATACAACGCATCGTTTATGCGCAGGCCCAGCAATCCGAAGGAGATTCTGCTGAGTTACTACAGTTGCTGCGCTTGCTAGAAGCGATGCATCAACGCATTAGGGAAGACTTATTTATCAAGACCTTACCCACCAATCGACAAGCGCTACATAAGTTGCTCCGGGAAATAGAAGCCAAGGGAGGATGGCCTTATATTCCTCGGATGCGCTTAAAATCCCTGATGGCAAATCTTTATGCGGAGGAAGCGACTCAAGACCTGGAGTAATGAGTTGTTATGGCTTCTCTACTAGAGCAACTAAAGCACGGATGCTGACTTCAATAAAACGTTCACTTTGCGCAATAGATCCTCTGGTTGCAGAGACTTAAGTAAATAAGCATCTGCACCCAGACTCAAATACCGCTGATGATCTTTGGAAATCCCTTCCTGGGTCAGGACGATGATTTTGGTCTTATCCGTGCCAGGCAGCTCCCTCAAGCGACGAATTAAACTCAGACAGCCTTGAGCTGGCAACTGGGCATCCACAATGACGGCAATCGGCTGTAACAAGCGGATTTGGTCAATGGCAGCTGAGGCTTCAACCATCCAAATCACCTGATAGTTCGCTGCCGTCAACATATCGCACAGCAGCGTCGCATCCTCTTCATGGCCTTCTATCAGCACAATGCGTCCTGCTGATAAGGGTTGGGAAGAGGCTTCTTGCTGAAATAATGCCGATTGATTCGGTAACTGCACCGTAAAGATCGACCCTTGCCCCTCCTCTGAACTCACATCAATCCAGCCTTGATGCAGGGTCACACATTGCTGGGCTAAGGCCAGTCCCAATCCAGCCCCTTCATAGGTGCGATGATAGGACGCATCTAACTGCTGAAACTTTTCAAACAGATGAGGAAGCTGACTGGGAGAAATACCAATGCCCGTGTCTTCTACCTGAAACACAACGGTATTGGTTTCTACCCATACGCGCAACTTCACCTTCCCCCCCATCGGCGTAAATTTAATGGCGTTATCAATCAGACTGATCAGGATCTGCTGGACTCGACGCAAGTCAGCAATAAATCGATCCCGCTCTGGGGGAATCTTCAAATTAGCTTTGAGCTGCACTTGATGGGCATCCGCCTTATCTCGCATGACTTGCAAGAGCTGTTGAATCAGGGTGGTGAGGGAAAAATCACTGATGTTGAGAGTGGCTTTACCTGATTGCACATGGGAGAAGTCAAGAATGTCATTGATCAGCTCCAGCAGATGTTCACCGCTGTCATGAATCGTTTGTAAGCAACTCCGTTGTTTATCCGTCAATGGCCCTAAAGACCAGCGCAGCAGGGTGGCTGACATCCCAATTACACAGGTTAGCGGCGTGCGTAACTCATGGTTCATGGTCGCCAGGAAGTCAGTTTTGGCCTGATTGGAAGATTGGGCTGCGAGCAGTGCGGCCTGGAGTTCTTGGGTGCGGTGTTCCACCTGCTCGTCTAAGGTTTTCTTATGTTGCTGAACTTGATCATGCAAAGCAGCCTGATGGATGGCAATCGATATATGGGCAGCAATGCGCTTGAGTAAATCTTGTTCTTGAGCATGCCATTGCCGAGGCTGAAGGCATTGGTGAGCAATGCACAATCCCCAGAGTCCAGATTTGACCAAGATCGGGGTAACTAACAATGCCCTGACTTGAATAGAGTCTAGAACAGTAGCTAAGCTCTCAGAGACAGAATCATTTTGCAGAACATCATGTATCGCTAAGGTATAACCCTGCTGATATTTGAGCAAAGACTCAGGGGAAGCAATACCCCATAGCTGTTCCTGATCAGACAACACGGAGCGTAGCTCAGAAGAGGCCAAGGCTTCATGGATAACTGAGCCTGATTGAGCAGGAACCTGTTGATGAGGCTCGGTACCGGAGAGGTCAGTCGGTGGCAGTTGATAAATTAGGAGGCGATCTGCCTGGAGAAGATGACGGGTCTCTCTCACCACCATTGCCAAGAGAGGCGATAATTCTACACCTTGGCTCAGTTGAGAGATGATTTGGTGGCAGAGGCGTTCCTGAATGGCGGGTTGATGGAGGGTAACCTCATGGGATAAGGGAACTGCATCGGACCTAGGGCCTGGAGACATCGCCGCGAGGGAAAGCAGCGTAAATTGTCCCTGAAGTTTGGCATCATTATTTTTGCGAGACTGACGCTCTATCACTTCAGTAATACGCTGTTGGAGCGGGGTATCTACTGGACAACGCTGGTAGAGGCGCTGCAGAAATGTCGTAATGGCTAGGGGTTCAAAGGTCAGTTTGAGTTGAGTCTCCCCCGCTTCATAGACCAAGGCACTAAAGCTCTTTGAGGTGAGAACGGTAAACCGTTGGGTCTCCGGAACAAGCACTCCGACATCAATACTGGTGAGGAGTTTGGCAACACCAGGAATGGACCGCACCATATCGACTAGAGACGAGCCCAGTTGCGGATAGACGTGCTGCGGCAATGTATGCTCAAATATTTCGGGTGCTGAAACAGGCATTATCCAGTCTCCTGCACTTGTATCCAGCTTCCCCCAGAGAAGCCTGATGGCTCTTCAAATCAGTGGATACCTTTTCTATGACATGAACGACTTAAAGCGGCTATCGACATTCACCAACCTAAATCTACCGAGTAGAGATAAGATCATGACGGTTTAATGCCATGACTAATCTGTTTCTATCGTGAACTAGCCTAGATTGAGGAAGTTCAACTGATTTCTTTAAGGCTTTCAATTATTCGCAATATTTGCGTAGAGTCCTTCGTCATCAAGTTTACGAATCAGAGTCAAAGTTCATTGATGGAAGGAGAAACGTTATGCATCGTCTGGCCGCAATGCCTGGGGGGTGGGAGGCAGGTTCAACGGATGGGGTCATCTTTGTTGAGCAAACCCCAGCGCCCATTGTGGTGCTCACTGCAGCGGATACGGATATTCAGGTGTTGGCCCAGGCTCAAGCTCGATTACCCGATCAAGCTCCCTCTGTCCGAGTCGCCAATTTATTACAGCTCCAGCAGCAGCTCAGTATTGATCACTATGGGGAGTCTGTTTTAAGCCAGGCAAAGGTGATCATTGTCCGGCTGTTGGGAGGGCGAGCCTATTGGTCCTATGGTTTGGAGCGGGTTAAAGAAATTGTGGCGGAGACGGGAACCCATCTATACGTCTTACCGGGAGACGATCGGCCCGATCCCGATTTGATCAGCCATTCTAATGTCAGGTTGTCGGCTGTACATCAGCTATGGCAATACTTTACAGAAGGAGGGATTGATAATTGTGTGCAGGGATTGCAGTTTATTGCCCATCATCATTTTGACTCAGGACTGGACCCCTTACCTCCTCAACCTGTCCCTCGGATGGGTCTTTTCCCTACCCGCCTAGAACCACATCTTGACACCCAACCGAGGGTGGGTCTTCTGTTTTATCGCGCCCACTATTTAGCCGGTAACGTGGATGCGATCGCATCCCTATCCCAAGCCTTAACCCAGCACAATCTCACCCCTGTTCCGATTTTTGTCCAATCCCTCCAGGATCCAGCCGTGCAGGCCGAACTGGTGGAATTGCTCAACCCACCCGATCAGCCCGGTATTAGTCTCCTGCTGAATACCACTAGCTTTTCCCTGGCTAAACTGGCCGCAGAAACCCTGAATTTAGAATTGTGGGAACAGTTGGATGTTCCTGTCCTCCAGGTGATTTGCAGCGGGGGAACCGTCGAGCGCTGGCAAACGCAACTCCAGGGCTTAGCTCCTCGGGATATGGCCATGAATGTAGCCCTCCCCGAAGTGGATGGTCGGATTATCAGTCGAGCCGTCTCCTTTAAGGCAGTCCAGACCTACAATGCTCAACTCGAAACCGATGTAGTCAGCTATCAGCCCGTCGAAGACCGAATCCAGTTTGTGGCAGCATTGGCGGCGAACTGGGTGAAATTGAGGCACTGCGATCCATCAGACCGACGAATTGCCTTAATTTTGGCCAACTATCCTACCCGAGATGGTCGCCTCGCCAATGGAGTGGGCCTCGATACCCCTGCTAGCTGTATTGCTATTTTGCAAGCGATGCAGGCGGCGGGCTATACCTTAGAGGGACTCCCTACTGATGGTGATCAGCTAATTGAGTGGCTCACCACTGGGGTGACTAATGATCTAGAAGGCTGGCCCCTACGAAAAGTCTATCAGCAGCTTTCTTTAGCAGACTATGAGGCGGTATTCGCTCAATTCCCCTCGGCAGTCCAGGAACAGATGTGCGATCGCTGGGGGGCTCCCAGTCAAGCTGCCTCCGGTGGCTTCTTTGCCATTGCTGGCATCCAGCTCGGCAACGTCTTTATCGGCATCCAGCCCGCCCGAGGCTACGATCTCGATCCGAGCCTCAATTATCATGCCCCGGATTTAGAACCCACCCATGGGTATTTAGCCTTCTATATCTGGCTACGACAACAGTTCCAAACCCATGCTGTGATTCATGTGGGTAAGCATGGCAACTTGGAATGGCTACCGGGTAAAAGCATTGCCTTGTCCAACACCTGCTATCCCGAAATTGCCCTCGGTCCCTTGCCCCATCTCTACCCCTTTATCGTGAACGATCCGGGGGAAGGAGCCCAAGCCAAACGTCGAGGCCAGGCCGTCATTCTCGATCACCTGACGCCACCCCTCACCCGAGCCGAACTGTATGGCCCTCTGCAAAAGCTGGAAGCCCTGATTGATGAGTATTACGATGCCCAAAGTCTAGATCCAAGACGGCTGCCTGTGATCCGCGATCGCATTCTGGCTCTCGTTCAAACTGAACAGTTAGATCAAGATCTGGGAATTGCTCTCTCTCAAGATGACCCCACTGAATTAGAAGCCTTACTCACCCAAGCCGATGGCTATCTATGTGAGTTGAAAGAAGCGCAAATTCGCGATGGCCTCCATATTTTTGGGTCTTGCCCAGAGCAGACTCAGTTACGGGATTTAGTGGTGTCATTAGCCCGTCAACCCAGTCCTCATCATCAGGGCCTCACCCGCACTTTGGCCCAGGCTTGGCAGCTAGTATTGGATCCCTTAACTGCCGATCCAGCCCAACCCCTCACCCCTGACCAAAAAAGCGTTTTGGGCAAAAAATCAGATTCGCTACACATAATCGGAGATGCGATCGCACTTTTAGAAACTGAAGCAGCAGCATTAGTCGAACAGCTTCTAACCCCAGCCCCCGTTGACCTCTCCCAACATGCCGAGGAGCTACAAGCAGAGCTGACGTGGATTCGCGAGAGTCTACTGCCCCGGCTTTACCAAACTGATCAGGAAATTACCCATCTTCTGCGCGGACTAGATGGACGATATGTTCCCAGCGGAGCGTCCGGTGCACCGACTCGGGGACGCCCGGATGTTTTACCCACCGGGCGCAATTTTTACTCCGTTGATATTCGAGCGTTACCCACAGAAAGTGCCTGGGACGTGGGTCGCAAAGCCGCCGAAGTCTTAGTAGAACGCTATACCCAAGATCACGGTGAATATCCCCGCACCCTAGGGCTATCTATGTGGGGCACTGCTACGATGCGGACGGGTGGAGATGACTTAGCCCAAGCCCTAGCCCTATTAGGTGTACAGCCTGTTTGGGAAGGACTATCACGGCGGGTGATCGATTTTGAAGTGCTGCCCCTCTCCCTTCTGGGCCGTCCTCGTGTAGATGTCACCTTACGGATTTCAGGGTTCTTTCGGGATGCTTTTCCCAATTTGATTGATTTATTCGATCGAGCAGTGAATGCAGTGGCTAGCCTGGATGAACCCGATCACGATAACCCCCTCGTATCCCAAGTTCAGCAAGAGCAGCAATATTGGCTAGAGGAAGGAGTAAGCGCTGAGGTAGCGGAAGTGCGATCGCGCTACCGCATCTTTGGGTCTAAACCCGGTGCCTATGGGGCTGGATTACAGGGTCTGATCGAATCCCAAAACTGGACTGACGACCAGGACTTGGCTCGGGCCTATATGAACTGGAGCAGCTATGCCTATACCGCTCAATCCTCCAGCTCATCTGCCGATGCCTCTGAGCAATTTGCCCCGGAAGCCTTTAGCCAACGTCTCAGCCAAATGCAGATCGTTCTCCACAACCAAGATAATCGCGAGCATGATCTACTGGATTCTGATGACTATTATCAGTTTCAGGGGGGCTTAGCGACAGCCGTGAGGGCCGTCCAAGGGCAAAACCCAGAACTCTACTTTGGTGACCATGCAGTTCCTAGCAATCCTAAAGTTCGAAAACTCCAGGAAGAGATTGCTCGGGTTTATCGGTCGCGGGTGATCAATCCCAAATGGATTGCTGGGGTGATGCGCCACGGTTATAAAGGCGCATTTGAAATGACGGCGACGGTGGATTACCTCTTTGCCTACGATGCCACTACCCATTGTGTGGCCGACCATATGTATCAAGGGGTGGCGACGTCCTACCTATTTAATCCTCAAGTGCAAGAATTTATTCAAGATAAAAATCCCTGGGCTTTGCGAGATATGGCAGAGCGCCTGCTGGAAGCCCATCAACGAGGGCTTTGGCAGCAGGCGGAGCAGGAGACAATATCGGAGTTGCGATCCCTAGTCAACCAAGCGGAAGGCGTCATCGAGAACAAGTCATTGCCCCAGAATTATCCTTCCTCTTAGTACCGCCCAGGAAGACTTAAGGTTCTTTAGAGGCTCTAGACAAAGGTGAAGGCACTGCTGTTTAAGGTCAAGCTATTGTTATAGGCCACAACAGCAACTAGTTCATCAGTCGTCCCAGAGGTATTTAAGAAAATGGCTGTTCCGGATTGCATTCCTGCAGGAGCTGCACCTAATAGATAGTCAGTGGCTTGTCCGTGAAGCTGAATTTTATCTCCACGGGATTGATTGAACCCTTTTACCAGAGCGTAATCTCCAGCGCCTAAGGTATTATTTTGACCATCGTTATAGAACGCCTGATTGGCATCTCCCAACACAAAGGTATTAACGCCAGTCCAATCCATGAGGATGTCCTGCTCGCCACGACCTGCTTGGGCTGTCGTGGCATCGACACCCATCAACCAGTCATTCCCATTACCCCCATAAACTGAATCATTGCCTCGGCCTCCAATCAGGGTATCTTGGCCGCCCTCACCATAGAGAGTATCGTTGCCAGCATCACCGGCTAGCCAGTCATTCCCGTCTTGGGACGAGAGCAGATCATTGCCATCTCCACCATGGATGGAATCACTCCCAGCGCCACCGCCAAGGGAATCTTTCCCCTTTCCACCATAGATAAGATCGTTACCAGCAGCCCCCCAAATTTGATCATTGCCATCTTCACCCCAATGGCTATCATTGCCGAGGCCACCACCCAGGTAGTCATCCCCACTGCCTCCCCAAAGAGCATCATTCCCAGCCTCACCATGGAGGCGGTCTCGACCTATTCCTCCTCGAATCAGGTCATCTCCGTCATTACCATATAGATTATCCTCACCCTGGTCGCCTTCGAGAGTGTCATTCCCTAAAGCGCCGTAAAGCGTATCATTGCCCCAGGAACCGAGCAGTTGATCATTACCCAGCCCACCGAATAAATTATCGTCACCGCTATTACCAAAGAGTTGATCTTGGCCATCACCACCATTGAGGCGATCATTGCCATCTCCCCCCATCAACGAGTCAGTATCATTTCCCCCATTCAGGGTGTCACTCCCGGAACCGCCATACAGGGTATCATTGCCAACATCTCCATAGAGATTATCGTTCCCCCCTTCTCCTCGCAGCTCATCATCTCCTGCGGCACCATTGAGGGTGTCGTTACCGTCGCCACCGAGCAGCCAATCTTGGCCAACATCTCCATAGAGGGTATCGTTACCTGCTCCACCATTGAGGGTATCGTTACCTGCTCCGCCATTTAGGTTATCTTCCCCTATGGCTCCTTCTAGGAGATCATCTCCCTCTGAACCATACAATCTGTCATTCCCTGCATTTCCCCAGAGCGTATCATTCCCTGCTCCACCATTGAGGCTGTCATCGCCATTGCCACCGTACAAGATGTCAAGCCCCATATCTCCATAGAGATTGTCATTGCCATCTCGTCCTCGGAGAGTGTCATTATCTTTGCCGCCATTGAGCTTGTCATCGTCAGTGCCGCCGTCGAGCAAGTCGTTGCCCTCTCCCCCATACAGATCATCGATACCGGCATCACCCTGCAAGTTATCATCGCCAATTCCACCATTGAGGCTATCATCGCCACCGGCCCCACGGAGCGTGTCATTACCACCCCGTCCTTCTAGATACTGGTTGCGATCGCTGCCTCGCATCACATTATTGGCATCCGTCCCTTCAAGGAAAAAGCGGTTATCGCCACTGGGAATGGGAGAGGACGTTGGTGTTGATATGCCGTTACCAAACACCCTCACATCATCCACCCCCACAAAGTCTCCCTGATCTTTCGTCCCTCGGGTATTCACTTGGAACAGGAGAAAGTCATATCCCTGCTTGAGATCAACATTCCAGCGAAGCGATTGCCAATCAAAAGTGGTACCACCGAGGGTGACATCTGCCAGCTTGACCCGTTGCATGGGCAAAGTCCCCACTTGTTGTGGCCCTGAGGTTAGATAAAGATTATTTTCAAACTGACCGTTAACCCCCCAGAGGGTAATGTCAATATCATTGTTGAGTTTCCCTGCTCCTTCGGTATTCTTGAGTCTGAGTCCTAGGGTCTGCTTACCTCGACGGATGCGTTGGTCATAGATCACTTGAGCGAGGCCTGTTCCATAGTGGTTGGGAGTTGATAGCACCGCTGCACCATTACCAATCGAGGCATCACGTCGAATCCCATTCGTCGCTAACCAGCCTAAACCAGCACCAGAACTATTCCCTCTATAGGCAGCACCGAAAGCAGCTCCAGAACTGAAATCATTATTTGTAAAAGGGTTTAGGTAGTTAGCCCCCTGAACATTGAAGGACTTCGTTAGGGTTTGGGTTGCCCCCTGGTTGTCCCAAACCGTCAGGGTAACGTCTTGAGTACCAGCCTGGCCAAAATGATGGCTGACTTGCCGACCAAATTTATCGATTTTGCCATCATTATTGAAATCCCAACCATAGGCTGCAATCGCATTACTCCCTAAGTCCCTGGTAAGTACTTGACCGTCCGGCTTTAAGGGATCAGTATCGTAGGATGTACCGGCATCAAACGATACTGCCAAACCACCCATCTTCTTGCTATTAAATAGAGCCACAGGCAAAGCATTATTACCTGCATCAATAAAACGCGTATTGTTTATTTTCAGATTTTTGGAAAAATCATCTGGGCGCTTACCATTATCCAGGGGTGCTCCACCAATAGCTGAGATGTTGTACTTATTCTGGCTGAAATAGCTATTGTTGAGGGAAGAAGCAATAAAGTCCTGATCATGATTGAGAAATTCCGTTTTGAATCCCTCATTAAACCCCTTTACCCGCAGCTTATTGAAGTTGATATTAAAAGAGGCATGATTCTCAAAAATCCCTCTACCGCGAGGTTGATCAGGATTACCGATAATCAAGCCATTTTTGATATCCGTGTAGGAGCTGTATTGGACTTTCACCCCCGTACCCCGAACGCTCCACACTTTAAAGTCATACCAAATCCGATTTATATAACTCCGATATAATTCATAATTAGAGAATGCCAAGAAAACTGTATCTCGAACCTCATTTTTCGCCTGAGGAGCTGAAGTCTCATTATCGGGCCAGCCAAGACCCAGTAGAATCGCGCCGCTGGCATCTGCTGTGGCTCGTCAGTGAGCAAACAAAGCTAACTCAAGCAGCCCAAGTGGTCGGTCTCAACTACGATTACGCCCGAGAAATTGTTAGAGAGTATAACCGCAATGGAGCTAATGGATTACGCAACCGACGCAAAGATAAACGACCTTACCAATCTCGCAGTCTCCTGACTCAAGACCAATGTGCACAATTGTCGACTCGTCTCCAAACCCCACCTGCCGACGGTGGTCTATGGAACGGGCCAAAAGTAGCACAGGTCATCGCCCAAATGACAGGAGTTGAGAAGGTTTGGCCCCAACGAGGTTGGGACTATCTCAAGCGATTGGAGCAGTCCCTTCAATGCCCACGTCCTCATCATCGTAAAGGCGACCCAGAGGCACAAGCCGCCTTTAAAAAAACTGCCTGAGTGCAAAGCAGAATTGGAGCGACGCTATCCTGATGCTCAAGTCGAAGTGTGGTCTTTTGATGAACACCGCTTAGGCCTTAAACCCATCATTCGAAAGATCTGGGCACCTGTAGGTCAGCGTCCGATTGCTGAGGTGGACCATCGCTACGAATGGGCCTATCTTTATGGATTCGTTCACCCCGCAACAGGCGACACTGAATGGTTCATTCTGCCTCGGGTGAATGGAGAATGGTTTAATCAAGCCCTGCAAAGCTTTGCTCAGCAAGTTGGAGCGGGACAGCACAAACAGATTCTTCTCGTTCTAGATGGTGCAGGATGGCATACCTGTAAAAATCTGGTGGTACCTAAAGGCATTCATCTGAAGGTTTTACCTCCCTATTCTCCAGAACTACAGCCCGCTGAACGATTGTGGCGGCTAGCGGATGAACCAATCGCCAATCGATGCTTTGAGACCCTCGATGCTCTCGAAGATGTGCTCGAGGAGCGCTGTCGAACTTTAATGACCATGCAATCAGACATTAAAGCTCTCACTTACTACCATTGGTGGCCAGTTTGACCGATGAGATATTTCAGGGGTTAATAAGTCGGATTTGGTATCATCAATGATTGAGCGTAAATTATGAGCGGTTCGAGGGGTCGGACTATCTAGAGAGAGCTGTCCATCAAAATTGGTTTTATGAGCCCATAGATTAATGCCATCTCGGGTGTTGTAGCTCTGAAATCCCGTCAGTTGACGTAGCGGAATATCAGTGACATCAACTTCAGTTTGTCCCGTTGGGGCAACCAATGCGCGAATCGCTGGAGGCAACAAATCTACAGAGATGGTGCCTTTATCCCGAAAATCTGTTTGGGGATGAAGAGTGTCACCAAAGACTGAAATCCCGGCATCATTAGCACTAATTGCAATATTGCCGGTCATGGCGACTTGGGCAGCGCCTTGAACCCAATAGCCTTCCCCCCTAAACCCAAGGTCAAAGAGTCGGTCCCGTGTCTTTTTAGTTTGACTGATATTATTCCAGTCCACGCCAGTTGTTTTGATCGTGAGATTATTTCGCCAGGCTCCAATTTCATTACCAGATTCGGCAACAATACCAGCACCCACGACATCAAAAACCACATTGTCTTCAAGCACTGCATGGCTATCATGGTGGACAATTCCCCAGCCTGGAGTGCCGACAACAGCGTTGCCACGAGCGATGGCAGGAAGACCGTTGATATCTTCTGCACCTGTTCGATGAAAGTGCAGTCCATATCGTCCACGACGATTGTTTCCCCCACCCGATGAACCATCGACATTCGTCCCTGGATCATCAACAATTTTGCTTTTATCCGAACGACCTAAGTTATAGAAGCCGGCATTGGAAACCACAACGTCAGGATTATGCATAAACATAACGTGGGCTCGTTGCTGGGTAGGCACGGTAGCCGCATTCTCAGTCTCGAACGTAACATTCCGAGTCGTGTTGGCAACATAAAGTTTGAGCTGCCCCTGTTCAGCAATATCAGGAAACTGGTGATCAAACCGAAGCACGGTGTTATCACCAGCCGTGATGTCGTTATTGGTGAAATAAACTCGATTCCCATCAATACGAGTGATGGTTAGTTCTTCATCCTGAAACCGAGAATTATCTGCATCCGACTGGCCATAGCGATAATTAGTGCCCCCTAACACAATCTGATCGCCAATCTGCCAGCCTTTCGGCGCACTCTTGAGCACAAGAGCATTGTCTCCTGCACTCGCTTCACCTTGAAGTGCCAAGAAGTCAGTCTTATCAGCACCATAGATCCGAGCTTTACCATGACTGATCAGTCCTCGACTCAGCAGGCTTGAATCCCATGACTGATTGATAGCACCATCTGCAGTGAAGATAATTTGAGTCTTAACGCCGGCTTGAACTGGATTACTTTCTGAGCCAATCATCAGCTCACCAGACGGTGCAACCACAAAGGTATCCACCAACATTTTGGTATCTATATTATGGGCAAATTTCAAAGCCCCATCGACCCGCAAGGTCTCTAGGCGAGCATCACTCACACTGTTGTAGGTAACTGAGATGCCTTCTTTAATCAAAACATGGGCACCATTGGTTGGAACTTGGCGCCCTTGCCAGGTGGCGGGAGCAGACCAAGCCCCATTGTTAACAGCAATGTGGGTGGCTTGAGAATGCGGCACCAAATCTAGTAAGGCGCTATGAGTCGTTTGTTTACCTGGATCATGGGGATGAGCACCATGGCCAGATCCTGAAGCCATGGCCATACCTGAATGCGGGGCACCATGATTCGCTGAGGCTATGGCCATTTGAGGTATTGCGGGAGCTGCAGTCGCACTGGGGACTGTAGAGGAACTAGCCATTAAGGCTTGAGGTTGGGTTGTGGACTGTGACTGTGGTGTAGAAGGCGTCCCTGTACCTGAAAGCCCGATCACCCCTGCATTACTATCAACTTGAGAAGAAGTACCTAAAAGGTTTTTGGGCAGGGGATTTGAGTTGTGATTGCCAGCCATATTATGTCTTATCGTTTAGAGTTTCATGGGTCTTACTCAGAAGAAGAAAGCTGACTTTTTGAATGCACTGCTCTATTGCCAAATGTCAAGGAAAAGTAAGCTTAATCATGAGTTAATGGGCCTAGCTATAGATCCCCCAAACTCGATTATTTTACATAGAAAGGATGAATTTTCCGAGAATATTGGAGATGATTTATCGTTAATTGAGCAACCACAAAATTGCAAAATTGTCACGATTTATTTTTTCTATAATCTTGGTAAAACAGTTGCTTTAGATATAGATAGCTGCCTACCTAGAGAATAAAAAGCCAGGGCTCTTAGCTCCTGAAATATAGAGCAGGACAAGTTAAGCTTTCTCCTGGCACTCAGTATGGCAATACCTGGTTTGCGATCGCGTTTGAGAACAGCAACGATCGGTATAAGTTTCGTCATCGTTTTGTATAACTTAATAATAAAAGTTATACTGCAATCAAAGTATTTTCATTACAACGTTATAAATTAGCTCAATTTGATTCCTAATAGAAAATTCAGCTATCAAGATCAGAATCTTAGATATGCAATCGCGAGATAATCTGTAAGACAATTCAATTTAGCCACACTACAATTCCTCAAGAATTTGCCTGAGCATCAGGAGATCTGGCCTTTTCAATATTTCTCATTTGTAGCTTAGATCACTAAAATCTAGCTCCATAACAGGTAGAAGTCGACGATACTTCCACTCACTTCTATGGCTATGGACCATATAAACCTTCTGGTATGCCAAATATCACTAATAAAAACAGGGATCTGAGTAGCGCCTCAAGCCGATGTCCTGACAGCATTACCTAGGCGCTTTAGATTTCTTCTTAGCTTGATTGCGACGAGCAGCGTCTATCGCTGAATCCAACCACACCTTCAGTTCATCCAAATTCTCGTAAACGTCCATTGGCAGAAGATAGTAAGACATCGTAATGGGCTTATTTTTACGATCATAGACAAACGGACGGCTACCCGCCTCGACAAAAAACGATTGATTTTGCCCATCCGCTTTTAGATAAATCCGTTCATCTGCGATTAAGGCAAACATTACCCCTTCCACGTATAGACCATGTCCCCCAAACATAGATCGCGCAGACACAGGCGCTAGATAGTTGAGGCGTTCCAAGGCTGAACTGACAAATGTAGAGGATTTAGACATGGAAACATGCTTTCTCCGAAAAGATGGGTATACGGTTGAAGAGCAAGCTCACAATTTCAGATGAACCATAGCATGAACAAAACGATAGCCCGCTGGCTTCTAGCTTTAGGAGTCATTACAGCCGGAATCTTACATTGGCTGACGCCCCACCCTTTTGTCCAAATGATATCCACCTTTCTGCCTTACCCCTTGGAGCTAGTCTACATTAGCGGTTTCTTTGAAATTCTAGGCGGTGTCGGATTGCTCATTCCCCGAGTCAGTCGAGCTGCTGCTTGGGGGCTGATCCTTCTATTTATTGCTGTATTTCCAGCCAATATCAATATGGCAGTCAACGACCTTGTGATTGATGGACTTCCCCACAATCTGGTGGCCTATTGGTTAAGGCTTCCACTGCAAGGAGTCTTAATTGCATTAGCTTGGTGGTTTACAAAACCAGATTTACCAGCTAGTAGAAACTCAACAAGGTAGCCCCCAGCTCAGAACTTCTCACTCCTGCTATGGCCTCTCCAACTCCCGTCGATCATGATCTCAAGTCTTTCTTTCGGCTAGCAGTCATTAATGTTCTGTCTAACTTAATGGTGCCGCTAGCTGGACTGTTTGATGTTGCTTTTTTAGGCCATCTCGAACAGTTGTGGTATTTGGCTGGCGTTGCCCTGGCCACAGTGTTGTTTAACTATCTCTATTGGACCTTTGGCTTTCTAAGAATGGGGACCACGGGTATGACTGCTCAGGCTCTGGGTAGAAATGACTCCGAAGCAATACTGCTAGTGGGACTTCGCAATGGGGCAGTGGCTTTAGGGTTAGGGCTGGGCATTCTGCTCCTGCAATGGCCAATCAGAGTGTTGGGATTTGGCCTGCTGAGCGCCACCCCAGAAGTGAAAACTGCGGGTATGGCCTACTTTGATGCTTTGATCTGGGGAGCACCTGCAACATTGCTCAATTTTGTTGTGGTGGGATGGTATTTGGGACGTGCCCAAAGTCGAAAGGTCCTACTCCTCTCTGGGATCAATAACGTTACAAATGTGTTGCTCAATTACCTGTTCATTGTCCAGTGGGATTGGCAAAGTACTGGAGCTGGGGCTGCCACAGCCCTGAGTCAATATCTGATGCTGGCAATGGGATTAGCATTAATTAGGCGAGATGTCTCTTGGCCTCAACTCCGTTCCGTTTGGCCCCAGGTTGGGCAAGCGGTAGCACTCCAGCAAACATTGACCTTTAACCGAGATATCTTGGTACGAACCTTTGCCCTGATTTCTACGTTTGCAGTATTTACCAACCTAAGTTCTGACCTGGGAACAGAGGTGTTGTCTATGAATACCTTGCTGTTACAGGTGGTCACCCTTGCTTCCTATTTTATTGATGGCATTGCATTTGCGATGGAAAGTGTAACGGGGGTCCTCAGCCAACAAAATCAGCCTCAACGTTTGCGGCAACTGCTGACCTTATCAGGTTTGACGAGCGTTAGCTTAGGGGTTAGTTTTGCCTTCGCTTTCAATCTGTTTCCTCAACAACTATTTAGTCTGCTCACCAATCATCCAGAGGTTTTGACCCAGGTCAATCAGTATGTGGTTTGGCTTCTGCCCGTATTGGGTTTCGGTGCAGTTGCATATTTATTGGATGGCTATTTTCTAGGCCTAACAGCAGGCAGACATCTTCGTCATTCCGTATTAATCGCCACTTTGTTTGGGTTCCTGCCTTTAGCTGTGGCCGCTTGGTATTGGCAGCAGGTTCACCTACTCTGGCTAGGGTTGGCCCTATTTATGGGAAGCCGTGCTATTTTTCTGGCAATCCAAATTCCTCAGTCTCTTAAGCTCATCCATGGAACCCCTGCCGTTCCTTCCGGTCAAAAAGGGTAGGAACCTTTGCTGTAGATCTATCTGCGGGTGTTCCCAGTACTAATGAGGAGTGCCAAGGAAGTTTGACCCATGTTGAGAAAAACGCTGCTATTGTCCTGTTTGTTCATGCCTATCGGCTTCATCTCATTTCTCCATCCCCAAGCTGCTTGGGCGTGTAGCTGCATGAGAAGCACACCAGAAGAACAGATGGAGAGAGCAGATGTGGTATTCACAGGGCGAGTTATTGATCAGAAAATGAAGACGGTGGCGACCAATCCATTGGGTGGTCTCAAATTAGTGCAATGGACTTTTGAGGTGGAAGCAGACCACAAGGGGGTTGTATCTAAGCAACTGACGATTGAGAGTGCCTCAAATAGTGCAGCCTGTGGCATTAATTTTCAAATGGGAGAACGCTATCAGGTGTTTGCAAATCAGAGCAAGACAGCGTTGAGAGCTTCTCTCTGCTCGGGCACACGAGCATTGACAGATCAGCAACAGGAACAATCTCACGCACCATCCTCATGTGCGGGTGGGCATGGTAATGGATCACCGGACACGACCAACTGATTGAATCGTCGGCTGGACTATTTCAACTGAGACAAGAGCTGTTTGTGAGCATCAGCTAAAGCATCTGCTAGCTTGCTCGGATCCCGCCCGCCCGCTTGGGCTAAGTTGGGACGACCGCCACCGCCGCCGCCGCATTGTTTTGCGATCGCACCCACAAACTTCCCTGCCTGCAACCCCTGTTCAATCACCTTGGGACTAAAGGCAGCCACTAAACTCACTTTGCCTTCAGCAGGCACAGACCCTAAAACAACAGCCCCTTCACCTAGTTTTTGGAGTAGCCGTTCTGCTGCGGTTTTTAAGGATTCTGGATCAACCCCTTCTAGTTGGGAAACAATGACTTTCACTGCACCTGCGGGTTGTGCCTGATCCAGAAGCTGCTCTGACTTCGCCAAGGCTAATTCAGCTTTCAAGGCATCGAGCTGTTTCTGGGTGGTTTTGAGGTCTGATTGGAGAGTGGTAATTCTTTCAGGCAGCTCTTCTAGCTTCGCCTTAAACCGATCGCTCAAATCCCGGACCACGGCATCTCGGATATTCAAATACTCTAGAACCGCAGGTCCAGCAATGGCCTCAATTCGGCGCACGCCTGAGGCCACCCCGGCCTCCGTCACAATTTTGAACAGGCCAATTTCAGAGGTATTGCCCACATGGGTACCTCCGCAGAGTTCCATGGAGACACCAGGAACATCCATAACCCGCACTTCGGCTCCATACTTTTCCCCAAACATGGCCACAGCTCCCTTGGCCTTAGCATCGGCAATAGGCATCACCTCTGTTTCCGTACCATGGGCTTCCGCAATCCAAGTATTGATTTGGGTTTCGATTTCTTGAATCTGGGCAGACGTAACGGGCTGAGTGTAGTTAAAGTCAAAACGCAACCGATCAAAGGAGACTAATGATCCGGCTTGGCCAATGGACTCATCGACAATATTCTTGAGGGCGGCTTGCAGCAAATGGGTGGCGGTGTGATGGGCTTGTACTTGGCGACGGCAGGCCAAGTCAATTTGGGCGGTGAGGGAGGCTCCGGTTTTCAAGGTGCCCCGCTCAATGCGGCCATAGTGAATGAAAATATTCGACTCTTTCTGAACATCTTCAATCCGCACCACGACATCTTTGCCGTTGAGGTAGCCACGATCGCCAATCTGTCCCCCAGATTCAGCATAGAAGGGGGTTTGGTCAAGGGCAATTTGGACCTCAGTCCCGGCTTTAGCCTGTTTAACAGATTCTCCATTGACGAGCAGGGCTACGACTTTAGCCTGAGCCGAGAAATCGGTATAGCCCAAAAAGTCTGTGGGGTGAATGGTGGTGGCGAGTTGTTCCAGGGCGCTTTGTACTGTTAAGTCGATGGTTTTATGGGCACTGCGACCGCGATCTTGTTGTTCTTTCATCGCTTTGGCAAAGCCTTTTTCGTCTACCGTCAGTCCCTGCTCTGCTGCAATTTCTTGAGTTAGCTCCAGGGGAAAACCGTAGGTGTCATAAAGGTCAAAGGCATCTTTACCTGAAATTTGCTTGGGCTTTTTAGCCATCATTTCAGCCAAGAGTTTCTCACCCCGATTCAGGGTCTTTAGGAATTGGGCTTCTTCCCGCTCTAACTCTGGCTTGATAATTTTTTCCCGTTCTCGGACTTCAGGATAGGCAACTTCCAGAGAAGCAATCGCCGTTTCAGCCACTTGGGTAATAAATGCTCCGTCAATGCCAATCAGTTGCCCATGGCGAACCACTCGGCGAATCAGTCTTCGTAATATATATCCTCGCCCGACATTAGAGGCAGTAATTCCATCCGCAATCATCTGGACCACGGACCGCACATGATCGCCAATCACCTTTAATGAAGTCTTGTTTTTAGCGTTGGTCTTTTTATATTGAATGCCAGGAATTTTGGCAGCGGTTTCGATAATCGGAAAGATCAAATCCGTCTCGTAATTATTCGGCACTCCCTGCAAAATCTGGGCCATCCGTTCTAGGCCCATACCCGTATCAATATTCTTATTTTTGAGGGGGGTGAGTTTCCCATCGCTATCTCGGTTGTACTCCATGAAAACCAGGTTGTAGTACTCAATAAACCGGGTGTCATCCTCTAGATCGATGTTCTCATCCCCTTTCTCTGGGTGAAAGTCATAGTACAACTCAGAACAGGGACCACAAGGCCCAGTTGACCCCGAAGCCCAGAAGTTATCGTCAGCTCCCATACGCTGAATCCGATGTTCGGGAATACCAATCTTGTCCCGCCAGATCGCAAAGGCTTCGTCATCTTCTTCAAACACACTCGGCACAATGCGTTCGGGGGGAAGCTTATACACTTCTGTAGACAATTCCCAAGCCCAAGCAATGGCCTGTTCTTTGAAGTAATCCCCAAAGCTGAAGTTGCCCAGCATTTCAAAGTAGGTATGGTGGCGGGCAGTTTTGCCGACATTCTCAATGTCGTTGGTGCGAATACATTTCTGGGAGGTGGTAGCTCTGGGTACTTCAGCTTCTCGTTGTCCTAAGAAGATGGGTTTGAAGGGCAACATTCCGGCAATGGTGAGCAGAACGGTCGGATCTTCGGGCACCAAGGAGGCACTGGGTAAAATTTTGTGGCCTTTGGCGGCATAGAAGTCGAGGAAGGTTTGCCGGATTTGAGCACCGCTAAGAGACGCAACCATAGATCTAAAGGAACAACTCAATTGACATGTATATCAATCATGCCCTGTCCTGACTGCTTTTGGCAGAGGAATGGTATGCAATATCTCGCAACGCCATACTCAATACTGAGGTTGAAGAATATTTAGCTCTTCCAGCCAGTATAAGTTCGAATCCTAGAAATATACTCTGATTGTAGGTAAAAGGCCGGAAGTATTACTCGATAGGAGATGATCGAAAGCGCTACGCTAAGAAGCTGATATTTTCTTCTGCAAATCCTTGGTATCTTTTGCGATTAGGGATTCAACGTATCCATTTAAACTGGTGCCTATATTATGGGCCTGAAGAATGGCTAATCGATGCAGTTCAGGTGTAGTGCGAGTGGAGAAGTTACCGGAATACTGTTTTTCGGGCTCCTGGCCCAACTCTGTACAGAAGGCTAGATAATCATCCACTGAGTCATAAAATGCTTGGGTCGCCTCTGCAACGGTAGTGCCCTCAAAGTGGATGGTCCCTTTCATGTCTAGAACCATGCCGCCGATCGCGCCACTTTCTTCATCCACTTCTAGTTTGGCGTTGTAGCCTTTATAACTAAGCATTTTCTACACCTGCATCTTTGAGATATTTACGGACGGCTTTAACCAATAACTTACCTGCAGTCGGTTCAGGATGAGGTCGATGGAATATAGCAGGGAGATCTCCCAGTACTACTCTGATCCGGGAGCCATTACCTTCGGTGATCGTTGCCCCCAATGCGACTAACAGGCTCTCAATATCAGACCACCTAATATTTCCTGAAATAGGGTCTGCAAATAAACGTTCGAGGATTTTTCGTTGTTTACTGTTCACCTATACCTCTTATACGTGCATTAATGCTAGCACTATTTGCTAGCATTAATGCACGGGGATTAGCTCTAAATCTAAGTCGTATAGTCATCTGAATTAATGGCCTAGCCTTAATCTCAGTAATGATGAGTATTGTTCTGAAGAGACTCGACTTGTGTCGTCCCAATCAATACTTTCTCTATTTGTAAGTAGGGTTTAAGTACAAAGTGAAGGCTCATCTAGATTCACCAATCTCACGTTAAATATCTGTATGTTGATTGCAAATACCCAATGATTCAGTCATTAGATGAACTCTCTAAGATTCTTGAGAAGACAGAGCTAGCTAGTCGGCAGCTAGCAGAGATGAAGATCTTAGAGACTGGTGAGCGAGCTTTTGTTGTTGAGGTTGATTTGGCTAACGCTTTTCAATCCTGGGAAATATTATCGAGTCTCAAGTCTCGCACCGGGAGATGTCCTATCATCGTTGCTAACTTTGAAAAAGATAGTAAATGGAAAGATTCTTTTACCAATGACACCTCTACATTTTCAAGAAATGAATTTCAAGATATTTGGGATGATAATGGTACTTATCGCAGGATAAAGAGGGATATCTCCCCACGCTCAATTATTAAGCGTGCTGAGGTCTTAGAAATTGATGCTGTCCTCAACGCTTACTCTAAAGCAGAGGAAGAGGCTGAGTGGAGACATGCAGACTTAGAAGAAATTGAATGGCAGGTAGATCAAACAAAGCGTGATTTTGGTATTGCTCTCTCTGTCTCAGAAGTTATCAATGCTCTGGATGGGGATAACAAGAAGATTACTCAAACTCAACTGGAGGCGTTTCTGTTTAAATGGGAGCAGCAGCATGCTGATTCAAGTCAATTTTTAGCAAGACCCGGCACTATACTCAAATATCTGAGCTGGTATGAACCTTCACCTGATGAAGGAATGGGAATTATGCTTCTTCCAACTCTCAGTAGCTGGCATGCCCTTGCCTACATGAGTTTTTGGGGAGCAGAGGGATCTATTGAGACAGAAAAGACTATGACTGTTCTAAAGTCATGGAATCAATGGTTTGGGGCAGAATTAGTGGCCCATTACGGGACTATATTGAATTTATTGGTGCAGAGAGTTCCTTCTACTGAACAAGCATTCCAGTTAGCGTGGGAACAAGATTGTGTCGCTTCTTGCACCATTGGTTTGTCAGGTATCTCTTTGAGGGAACTGGCGAGAGCTTTGCTACACACTAACCGTTGGTTCTTGCATGCTCGTCCCTAGTCAAGCTTTTTAATACTGGAGATTGGTTAGCCTTTGCCAAGTGTCAAGGTAGTTATCAGCAGACTACTCGATCTCTGAATCTAACCGACATTCAGCAGGTACTAACCATCAAGGGATAATTTTGAGGTTGTCTCTCAACGCAAGTCCATGTATTCACCTCAAGAGATAGACGTTCAGGATATTGACCATCTCGGTATTATTGCCGGTATCGTCGATGAGATCGGCATTGTCGAAATAGTGGATCGATTATTAGGTACTCACGAGCAAGAGAATGTTAGTTGTGGTCAAGTTGTCAAAGCCCTGATTCTAAATGGTATGGGCTTTTTGAGTGCTCCATTGTACTTATTTAGTGAGTTTTTCGAAAGCAAAGCAACCGAGCACTTACTCGGTCAAGGTGTACTGCCAGAGCACCTCAACGATACCCGTATCGGTCGAGTCCTCGACAAGCTCTATGCCTATGGTGTGACCCAGATATTTATCCATGTGGCAATGGCAGTCGTTCAGAAATTCGATGTAGCTCTAAGGTGTGCGCATCTAGATGCGACAAGCCTTAGTGTTGAGGGGCAATACTTAGATAAACCACAGGTTGAGGCGTCAGACGAATCCCCCTCTGCACCTGAGTCCCCCTCCCCTGCACTGGCTGAATCAGAGGAGCCGATACCCGTGAAAATCACCTACGGCTACTCACGGGACAATCGTCGTGATCTCAAGCAGTTTGTATTGAACCTACTGGTGAGTGGGGACGGGGGTATTCCTTTATTTTTACAAGTGGGCAACGGTAATGATGCGGACAAAAGTACGTTTGTGCCTATCATCCATGAATTTAAGCAACAGTGGAGTCAGCAACAGCCAGAGGTGATTGTTGCTGATAGTGCCCTCTACAGTGCCGACAATCTGCAAGCATTAGGAAGTACATCTTGGATTAGCCGAGTTCCAGCAAGTTCAACGGCAGCCCAAGACTTATTACAAGGGCTGCCGGGTTCACAGTTTCACCCCAGTGCTCTCAACGGCTATAGCTTTGTCGAAGTATGTAGTACCTATGGAGAGATTCAACAACGGTGGCTGGTGGTTGAAAGTAAAGCTCGCAGAGACTCTGGACTCAAACAAGTGCAAAAGCGGATTGATCAGGCGTTTAGCCAAAAAACTACTGCACTTAAAACCCTCTGCAAACAGACCTTCTTGTGCCCTGCAGATGCTTTAGCTGCAGCCCAAGATTTTGGCAAAATCCTCAGGTATCACACCCTTGACGATCTCAAAATCCACAAAAAACCTCATTATTCAAAGGCTGGACGACCGACAAAAGCAACGGTTGTGACTCACTACACCTATTCTATTGAGGCTACCTTAACCCTCAATGAGCCAGTCATCGAACGCTATCGGCGGCAAGCAGGTCGTTTCATCTTAGCCACCAATCTCTTGGAACAAGAGCAATGGAGCAATGATGATATTCTGCGCGAGTATAAGAACCAGCAGGCGTGTGAAGGAGGCTTTCGCTTTATCAAAGATCCACTCTTCTTTGCCTCTAGTGTTTTCCTGAAGACACCTCGGCGTATCGCTGCCTTAGCCATGATCATGGCCTTGTGTTTGATGGTCTACAGCTTAGGACAACGACAGTTAAGAAATGCACTAGAACAAGTACAAACAACTCTCCCTAATCAGAAGGGGAAACAAACTATGAAACCTACGTTACGTTGGATTCTCCAATGCTTTCAGGCCGTCCATTTAGTTTGGCTTGATGGTGCCAAGCATCTCATCAAGCTCAACAGCAGGCAGCAACTTATCTTGCCGTTCCTTGGGAAGGGCTGTAAAAAATATTATCTGCTCTGCTAGCTAGCCTGCTGAATGTAGGATCTAAGTTAAATCTGCCAGCTTGGCCTATTTTCTACCAGTGTTTGTGATCTATTCACTGCAGATAAGAGTACTCATTGAGAAAACCATTGTTATCTTGATACAGAATGGTTTTGATAATCTTGGGAACTGCAATATTGGTGAATTTGTCAGAAATCGCCCAAAGACTGTCCCATGACTCTTCTGCTTGGGTTAGTGAGTCTGTAGACCGTTTTAATGGCAATCAAGTGGACGTTCATCTGTTTCAGTGTATAGTTGCAAATTGGCATCTCCACACTGAAACAGATGAAATGTTTGTGGTGCTATCTGGTTCAGTCACCATTGACACTGAGAACGGTAGTTTTAAACTGAATGAAAATGATTGCATGGTCGTCAAGGCTGGCACCAAACATCGTGCTAGGACAGATGAAACAGCCACACTGATGACCTTAATTGGAGAGACGATGTGACCATTCCCTCCAGAACACTTTTTATCTAGGCAACATTTCCAGGTTTGTGTACCTAGCTCATGCTGAATAAGGGGGGCAATTATCCCAATCGCAAGATAGGAAAATTAAACTGCTTCACCTGGAACGAATTTTAGGGATACACCGTTCATGCAGTAGCGTTTACCTGTGGGTTTAGGACCATCACCAAAAACATGACCTAGATGTCCTCCACAACGATGACAATGCACTTCAGTTCGAGGCAGAACCAGCACAAAATCAGTTGTAGTATCTACCGCGCCTTTAATAGGTGCATAAAAACTGGGCCAGCCTGTCCCACTGTCAAACTTGGTCTCAGATGTAAACAGCGGTAAATCACACCCTGCACAGTGAAAGACACCTTTGCCATATTCCTTATCCAAGGGGCTGCTGCGAGGACGTTCCGTTCCTTTCTCTCGTAGAACGTGGAACTGAGCAGGTGTAAGAGCCTGACGCCACTCGTCTTCAGTTTTAGTGACTTCAAATACCTCGGCGGCCATTGCTTTGCCAGAAAACCATTTCGGTAGAAAACTCGAAAATCCTGTTGTTCCCATTAGTACCGTTCCTACCTTCAATAAGGCTCTTCTTTTCATGATCCGATTTCTGAATTTATCTATCTTGAGTCAGTCTCAAAACAACGACTCGACCCATAGTTCAGGATAAACGAAATCTATGTGTTCCTGTTCTGGAAACTCTCAAGTAACTTTAGAGACACCTCCAGCTCTAGGGATTAGGGCTAGAAAAACCGAAGGCATGAACTGGCATACAGATGAAAGAGCCCAGATAATCCTACATCTTGAGCCTCATTACTTTTAGGAGAATTCAAATCAAGTACTAGAGAAGTGAAAAGAGACTTGCTTATCCATACTCATTACGGCTACACTTAAAACATAGTCGTAATGAGTATGGATAAATAACAGATGGAAGGGGAATTCGATGAGCGACTCTCACAAGTTTTCTACACCAAAAAGTTGGTAGTACTAGGACAACTGAAATTAATGAATACCCAGGTTTTTGGGACCATTCATCACCATATTTCTAGACAGAAAATAAAGTTTGTTCGTGCCTCTGCGTTATACCCGATTGCTTGATTTAGGAGGAGTTATGTTTACACCAATTTTTTCTCTTCATGGGGAGGTTCAACCGACTTCTCAAGCTCGTCCTCGACAGCTACAAACAATTGAGTGGATTATTCTCGGCATTCTCCTGTTTGGGGGCAAGGTGATCTCCAATCATCTAGTCATACTCTTACTGTCTCAGCATTTTGGGAGATAGGTTCAACTGCCATGCAGGATTTTGTATTATATTGTAGTATGCAGTGGGAGCCTGCCTAAAGATATCTACACAGCAGGATTAGTTTCCAAATCATGGCTACTTATAAAGATATTGTTCGATACTATCGACAATACTGGGGAATCTCTCTGCTCAGCATTGCAGCAGCTAGCCTGTTTGAAATTATTGACCTGGTAGTCCCCTATGCCATTGGTCAAATTCTCAACGTTCTGTCTCGGGAACCTTTAGATGCTCCTTTGCAGGCCTTCATTAGTCAGATCTCTGCAATAACCCGCATACCCCTAGGCCGTTCCTTGTCTCTGTGGACTTTGCTGGGCATGATCTTTCTGGTGACTGTCGTTCGAGCACCGATTCAGCCCTGGATTGGGAGCTGGTTTCACTGGGCGATACCGTTGAGGGCAAAACGCGATCGCACTCGGCAAGTCCTCAAAAAAATCCTTACCCTCCCCCTGGATTTCTACGATGAAAATAATCCAGGTCGGATTGCAGGTCGGGTTGCTAGGGGTGTAACGAACCACACCTGGACCTATCCCGAAATTGCTGGACAGTTTATTCCCAAGCTCATGCGAGTGCTGGGGATTTTTATCATCATTGGTTTGATTGCATGGCCCATCGCCATTATTTTCCTAATCTCCTTTATCGTCATTTTCACCTTTAGCCTTTGGGACTTACGCTTGCTGATTAAGCGGGAAGAGATTCTCGATCGCTATATCGAAAATACCGAGAGTCGCACCTCCGAGATCATCACCAATATCAAAACTGTCAAAGCATTTGCCACCGAAGCTGCCGAATTAGAGCGTCAACAGCAGCGGCTCGATCGAGAAATGCAGGTGGTCCTCTTTCGAATTCATAAGGGCTATGTAAAGCTGGCAACTTGGCAACGAACCATCGTTCAAGCCTGTGTGTTCGGTGTCCTTACCCTCACCCTGATGGCAACGGTACGGGGCGATATTTCCCTGGGTCACTTTGTCACCACTCTGACTGTATCCAGCATGGCCTATGCCGAAATCGAGCCCCTAAGTATGGTGGCTGAAATCTTTGCCCGTCGCTATGCTTCCATGTTGCGGTTGCACGAATTTATGCAGCAACCTGATGGTGCAGATGCATCAAGTCTCAGTTTAGAGCCAGTCCACCAAAATCCTTATCGGTTCTCTGGCAACCTAGAGTTGCAACACCTCAGCTTTGGCTACGATCCGAATCAACCCGTACTACAAGATATCAATCTGACCATCAATCCGTGCCAGACCGTTGCCCTTGTAGGCCGATCAGGGTCAGGGAAATCCACCTTAGTCAAACTCCTCTTTCGCTATTTCGAACCCCATGCTGGGCAGATCCTCATGGATGGTCAAGATATCCGATCGCTGGATGTGACTCGATATCGCCGCCGATTAGCCATTGTTCATCAAGATGTCGATATTTTTAACGGCACCATTCTCGAAAATCTCACCTATGGGAATCCCACCGTCAGTTTTGAGCAAGTTCAATCCGCCTGTGCCATTGCCAAGGTCGGGGAATTTGTCCATCAGCTTCCCCAAGGCTATGCCACCGTTGTGGGAGAGCGAGGAGTAAGACTATCAGGCGGGCAACGCCAGCGACTGGGTATCGCTCGGGCCTTGATTGTCGATCCAGATGTCCTCATCTTTGACGAAGCGACTTCCAGCCTTGACTATGAATCCGAACGCACGATTCAGCTTGCCATGCGTTCTCTTCTCGGAACGCGAACGCTGCTCATTATTGCTCACCGCCTCAGCACCGTCCGGGAGGCAGATCAAATTGTTGTCCTGGATCAAGGCCAGATTGCAGAGGTGGGGAACCATGATCAGCTTCTGCACCAGGGTGGCATTTACCATCGACTCCATACCCTACAAGAAACGGGAGAACTACGGGTATAGTCAAGGCTCTTCCTAAGTGGCTCTCTTCTCCAAACAAGGGAAAGAGAGCCACTTCTTAATGTCTATGCCCAAGAACAGCTTGAGGGTCAGTCTCTAGAAAACGAGTAAAAACTCTGCCCTTGCGGTTGAGGGCTAGAATCAGTCAACATTACCTTTGAGATGTGTTCAGGCGTAAACTCCACAACTTCAGCATCTAATGTAACCAAAGTCCGCTCTGACGGAGGTAGAATATGGGTTGTTTCAGACTCAGGCACGTAGGTCTCGTAGGGATGAAAGGGCTTCAGAATCAGAAATGAATAAAAAGTTGAAGCCCCCAATAATGTCGGCCAAAAAATCAGTTTGGGAATGATGTTGTCTTCATAGGAAATGAACTTGAATTGACTGGAATACTTATCATGAGTAAATAAGTAGGCATCCACTGCTACCCCGAGTAAAGCGGTATACATGGCTAGATAGAAATACTCTATGTAAATGATCCCAGAGCCTGGGAACTCCTGCCGGATCTGAATATGGGCAATCAGTACAACGAAAAATAGTGCTGAACAGACCCCCAACACTCCAGAGGTATTGAAGCCAAAAATATCTGCTTGTCCTTCCCTTGCGGTGATAGTAAGTAACGTAGCAAACAGCAAAATAGCTGAAATGAGCAGTGGGACTAGATTGACAATGAAGGCTCCCAGAAATTCTCGTCTAAGCACAATATTGAAATAGAGTTCTGGGGTTTCTGACAGGGGTTTACCCAAGCCAAAATCCATGTCATATCGTGGCGTTTTGAAATCAAAAAACGTCTCTTCGACTTTCCAATCACCCAAAACAATACTTTTATCAAACCCAAAGGCATCACCCGGTTGAGTGGACTCATAAGCCTGGAGGTCGGGGACCAAAACATTACTCCGGCCAAAGTCTTTACCCCAAATGCGAAGCCAGACTGTTTTATGGTCTAACGGGTATTTTTGATAATTAAATCGCTGTTTCAGGGTGGATTCAAAATACCAACCAATCACTTCCTCCTTAGCGTTAATGGAACGCCGATAGGCTTGTTGGGGTTCCAGATTCTCACCCGAATCAACAGCTTCTGGCAAGATAAATCCCACGGGTATATCCTGACCTGCAGGAATATCAGCAAAGACCGACTTATTATATTTCTGCCAAATATAGCCCGTAATATTTACTTCAGTGGCATTGTTAAACTTAAGTGATTGCAAAAAGATCCCCG
Organism: Acaryochloris marina S15; assembly: GCF_018336915.1. Classification (GTDB taxonomy): domain Bacteria; phylum Cyanobacteriota; class Cyanobacteriia; order Thermosynechococcales; family Thermosynechococcaceae; genus Acaryochloris; species Acaryochloris marina_A. The sequence continues at coordinate 987,906 of NZ_CP064923.1, forward strand.
TGGGAATCGCCTCAGATTTCTTCAGAGATAACCCACGTTTTTTTAGGTGAGGGATGATCTCCGCTTCCTTTGCAAGCTGCTCTAAGTTGGGCTGATACGAATGATCAATCCGAAACCACATCAAGGCAATCAGAAAAATAAAGAAGATTGAAGTTCCTGAAGAAATCCACCACCACCGTTTTGTGTTCATCACTTGCAACCGTTCAAGTTCAGTAGAATCGTGCCACTAAGTATGAGCAAGAGGAATTCTACTTAAGTCGAAGGGCTTGTACTGATCTAGTGAAGTTGAGTCCAGCTCAACACAGAATAGGAGACATCAGCTCGCGAGCAGCGATTATCAGGGGAGTGGGCTGCTTTTTACCAGGAATGCTCCCATTGCAAGCACTAAAAAAGCAGGATTCCCTATAAAAGGAAATCCTGCTTTTTTCAAAGAAACGAATTGAGCAATGTGCTAGAAATTCATTTCGGCAGCTTGTACTTTCTCGACCTGCTTCTTCTTCAGAACGAGCAGTGTCTGGGACAGCATAATGGCAGAGAAGAAGGCCATTAGCCACTTAATCCGAGTGCCGCTCTGCAAAACAATTTCAGTATCTTTTTGGCCAAAGCCACCCACGTTGGGGTCAGAACTTAGGGGAGCACCATCAGCAACGGCTTGCCCTTCAGCTACCACAACCTCTAAACCGGCGGGAATCGCCTCAGTCACAGTCTGACCATCATTAGTGGTGATAGTAACGGAATCCTCGCTCACACTGCTAACAATACCGGCAGTGGAAGCAGCGACCGCATTGACGTTAGTCTTGTCACCTGTAGGATAAATCTGACCACGTCCACGGTTACCCGCAGCATAAACAGAGTACTTACCAAAGTGAATATCGGGATCCGTTGCAGGGTCAGGGGAAAGAACAGGGAAGATAATTTCCTGATGATCAGCCCCTGATATGGGACCCACAACGATCACGTTATCGGTATCAGGCTTGTACTTCTGGAAACTGACACCGGCGATCTCTTCCTTCATCTTTTCAGGAATACGATCATCGGGGGCAATTTGGAACCCATCAGGCAGCATCAGCACTGCACCAACATTCAAAGGTCCTAGATCACCGCTACCTAGGACTTGCTGGGCATCAGTGTTATAGGGGATTTTGACAACGGCTTCAAATACTGTGTTGGGTAACACAGCCTGAGGAACTTCCACTTGTGTGGGCTTGGATGCAAGGTGGCAGTTAGCACAGACAATGCGACCATTTGCTTCTCTAGGGCTATCGTAGGCCTGTTGAGCATAGATCGGGAAAGCCTGAGCAGCTTGAGGCAGAGAAAAGGCGCTAGTGACGACAAGGAAGAGCGCAGCCAAGAGGCGGAGGCTCTTTTTCGTTAAGACAGATAAAAGGCTTTGCTTCATTAGTCTATTGATATAAACCTGACAAGATGTGGAGGGGTAGAAGGGATGCATTAAGCTTGGACGTTCGACGAGACTTAGGTCCACCAAGGATCTTTGTCTGTGCGGAAATCCGTTTCTGTCCAAGTCGTAAATACCAACTTGCCATCTACATCATCCGCATGAACGAGGGCCAAAGAGAGCGGTGCAGGACCCCGAACCACCTTGCCGGTCGAGTCATATTGGGACCCATGACAAGGGCAAATATATTTATTCTGGCCTGCATTCCAGGGAACAACACAACCCAAGTGAGTGCAGACCGCATTCAAACCATAGTCTGCGATCTCATTGCTATCTGTGACAACAACGTAGGTTGGATCTCCCTTGAAACCTTGGGTTAAGGTGCGGTCACCTGGGCTATGTTCTGCCAAAAACTCACTGACCACGACATCGTTACCTAGGGCGTCTTTGGCAGTAAGCCCGCCCCCAGTTCCTCCACTAGCAGGAGGAATAAAGTACCTGACGACAGGATATAACCCACCTAAGGCGGTGCCGGTAATTGCACCAAAGGTCAGCAAATTCATAAATTGACGCCGTCCCATATCGGGGACGTCAGAAGATCCAGAGACTTGAGCCATGATTTACGGTGATGTTACGGATGTAATGGACAGCATTAGAGCCTGACCCTATGGAATTGCTCATGCTCGGAATGGTGTATTCCTTACTCAACGTGCATCTGCGATGAATGGCTGAGTTAAAGACATGTTGCAAATCACCATCAGGTGTCATAACATTTCTTGACATTATTATCACACTTGATGAGCCCGTATTTCATACGAAATGTAAATTCGTTGCGGCCAATCCCAGAATCTACCTTCTTTGTAAGCTTGCTTCTCCTGAACAGGACACGACAGAATAGAGACTTCACACACATGGGATAAAGGCGAATGACCGGCGAAGAACTGCATCAACTCCTGATCAATAAGTGGGGGCGGTCCTACGATATTCAATTGCGCCGCACCCAAGGGAAAATCTTTGTCCAGGTCATGTGGCGCTATCTAGAGCAAGCCTCATTTCCCATGTCGGAACCAGAATATTTTGAACATTTAGGTGCGATCGCAACCTACATCCGCGGGTGGGATGCAGTCCAGCAAGTCGAAGAATATATTCAAGCCACTAAACAACATCCTCGTCTAGGGAAAGCTGTTAGCATCCCCCTAGAACTGGGCGGGAGAACCTCTGAGTGGCTGCTAGAAAAGTTTTAGGCCAGGCTAATGGCCCGTTAGTATGACCAAACCAATACCGCCAAAATAGAGGCCCACAACAGCGCCTCCCAGCAAGCTTTGGGTCAGGGGATCCGTCGATGGGGTCAGTACGGCACCCAGAATGGCAGCGCCGAGAATAACGTATCGCCATCCCGACAACATCTGGCGGCTGGAAACAATCCCCGTGAGGCCTAATAAAAGCTGGATAACGGGAATCTGGAAAGCAATCCCTGTACTGAACAGCAGCAGCAAGACGAATTCAAAGTAGCGATCAATCGACCAAAGCTGCTCAACTACGTCCGCACCATATTGGATGAAGAAATTGAGGGCTGCTGGGATGAGAGCCACATAGGCAAAGAAAATTCCCACAAAAAAGAGAACGGAGGAGCCGAGGACAATCGGTCCGAGTAGTCGTCTCTCCGAGCGAGTTAACCCTGGCAACACAAACTGAATAATTTGATACAGGATGAACGGGCTAGCCACCAGGATGCCACTATAGGCAGCGACCTTGAGGGAGACAAAGAAGTATTCTCCAGGGGCAAGTTGTAAAAATTTAACCCCTTGAGCTGGACGCTCTAATACCTTGACGATTAAGTTGACCTTGAAGAAGCAACCGACAATTCCAATCGCAACTGCGATCAGCGCATAAAAAATTCGAAAACGTAGCTCCTCTAAATGCTCAAACAATGACATTTCCACGTCATTCAGATTCGCATCTGGCTGGATGTCGGCATCCGTTGGGGCTTTGGAGGGTGCTGTTTCTAGGTCAGAAGGAGTCACAGGCAAGCTCAAGCGATTAATTCATTCCCCATTATAGTTTTGTGAATGGAAACGCTTCGGTTAATTCTGCAGTTGACGAATACCCAAATTTGCATAAGGTTAAAGTGAGTCACTCAGTAGTGAGAAATCAGCCATGATTGATCGGCTATTGCCTCTAGTTGCTAGAGGTTTTCTATCGGCAGTTTTTATCCGTTCCGGCCTTGCTCACTGCTTCAATTTTGCAGGAACCCAACAGGCAATCTCTAGTAAAGGCCTGCCCTCTGGTTTAGCCCTAGTTATGGCCATTGGAGCAATTCTATTACTGCTTGGTGGTGGGCTTTCGGTTTTATTTGGTTTTAAGGCGCGCTGGGGTGCGATCGCATTGATTGTCTTTTTAGTGCCCGCCACTCTGATGTTTCATATCAACTTTGCCGAGCAAATGGAACAAATCCAGTTTTTGAAAAATGTGAGTTTAATCGGTGGGCTTTTGCTCCTAGCTCAAAACGGCCCAGGTCGATACAGTTTTGATAATCAGGAACTGCGTCGAAGTTATGGGAAATGGTAGGTTAAACTCATGTTGGGACTTGTGTTGGGTTATTTAAGCCCCTCAGCATCCCACTGCCATTTTGTAACGACTGAATTAGGTCAAATCCATGACCAAGGTTTCATCTCTCCCTCAAAATATTTGGCATTGGTTTGCCGACCATGTGATTTCACCGGTTCGACACACATTCTGGTCAGATGTGACGGCGAGTGTGTTGGCTCGATTGAAACAGTTTGGTCATCGTTGGTCTCAAAGAGCTGATCGGCAGAGATTAGGCGTTTGGTTTATTGCCTTAACTGGTGCATTCTGCCTCATGGTGTGGAATGGGATGCTACTGGTTGCCCTATCCGTTGGTTTAGGGACAGCACTGCTTATCCAGCAGCAGCTTTCAACTCCCACCCTTTCATGGCATGCAGTCGTTAAATGGTTGTCTAGTTCCCATTCCACCACTGTTGTAGCCATTAGTGGTGGTTTATTGTCCTTAACAGCTAGTTATCTGACCTTACAAATCTGGCAAGACACCAACAGTTTTGGCTTAGCGTTCGCCATTCTGTTGCAAGGATTAGGGCTGTTAGTGGTTCTCGGTCTCTTGGCCTGGCAACTTCTTAAGCAAGAGAAGGAAAGTCTCCATATAAGCCAAATTGATTCTTGGATTAATCAGTTGACTGCCCTCGATCCATTAAAACGACTCATTGCTGTTCGACAAATCTGTCACTATCTTGAATCATCCCCATTCGATGATATTCAGGCCAAAGAAATACGAGATTATTTGCAGTTACTTCGACAGCAAGAACAAACCCCTTCAATTCAGAAGGCTATCTCTGAAGGTTTAGATATCCTATCTTCCCTGAACTCAACAACTTTAAATTGAAGCAAAGCGTCGTTGAGTCTAACTCAATGCTTACGCAAGTTGAAATAGATGAAACTCCCTAGATTCTTAGGATCTACCCATTTAGCTGAAAACTCAGACTATTTTGAAGAGGTAGGCTCTTTAGTGGAAGCAGGAGCTGGATCGGCATCAAGATTTTTGCAAGTTGGATTATAGCTATAGGCTGTTTTCCAATTTTTGACCGTCTTTTTATCCAGAGGAATCAGAACTTTGGCTCCATTGGAAAGGGTAAGCCGAACCCGAGTTTCTTTAATGGGGGCTTGAGACAAAATGCTAGCAATTCCTGAGTCAACGCTAAATAGATTCCGTGTCATATACCAAGTCCCACTGGTGGTGTTTTTACCAAAAAAACTGGTGTAACTATAATCTTGGGAATAGACTTCAGGCTTTGCTGATGATTGGGGCGGTAACTGTAGCAACTGCCCCCCAACTCCTACTTCTAACAGTGTCGGGATGATTGCAGTTGGATCCACGCGGCCTTGGGCAGGAGCATGTTGAATAATCATCTCAACAAAACAGCCTTCAATCTTACTGCCCCATAAAGAGATAAACGCACTCCGTCCAGGCGCAGGACGACTTGAACGTCCAAAGATTTTTCCATCCAAATCTGAGCCATCAATGTGGCGATCCGCAGTAACTTTACCCAGTTGCGTGTCCACTAAACTCTCTCTAATATCCACTGTTTTTTTGATAGGGAGTTTCTTGCCACCCCACTGCACCCCCTGAGTTGTAGTGAGATTATCTTCAAAGATGGCATCATCTTTATCAGCTAATGCTGGTTCAAGAATTAATGAGTTACCTGCAAACACCAAACTAATTGAAGTGAAACCAATACATAAATTCTTTTTGTAGGTCATTATTCTCAGAACTATCAAATGTATAAAGCGAAATCAAAAAGACTTAGTCAATTGTTTAGAAGGGATTAACAGGAACTACCCGCACATACAGGAGAGGACCCATCATTGGCCTTGGGACGAATGGGTTTGGGTCGCCTAGGACGTCTAGGGGTAGCAGGTGTGGGACTAGACGTTGGCTGAAAGCCAGGTGGAGAAACTGGTGGGATAGCAGGATTAACAACTGGTGACGGTGACTTAGCTGTTGAATTGGGTGGAGTCTTAAAATCCAGTTTTATCCCAACTTTGGGGGCTATAGATAAGAAAGTTTTGATGGGGATTCCTAGGTTTAGCCCTGCTTTAACCTGAACGTCACCTTGGACATCCGTTTCTGCTCGGCCATGAATCCCCACTAATTCTCCGTTGGTATTGAGGACAGGACCACCACTCATCCCTTTACGGGTAATGTTGGTATAAATCAGGGAATATCCATCTTTCGCTTTAGGATTGACGCCGGACACTTTTCCGTCGGTAAATTGAAAAATACGATTTTCAATGGCTTGGCCTGGATCAGGATAGCCAGCGGTATAGACAATTGAGCCAATTCCCGCTTCCTCAGCCTTAGCTAGCTTGGCGCTGTTGTAGTCTTTGTCACTGGTAAAGGTCACCACCGCCAAATCAACCCCAGGAAACTTCTTAACTGTTTGATATTTCACCGGATGTTTTTTCCCATCCTGGGTGACAATATGATATTGAAAGTCCGAATGTCTAACGACATGCTCAGCAGTCAAAACCGTATAGGTTTTGTCCTTCTTGTTGATGATTACCCCAGACCCTGGATAATCGCTAGCAATTAGAACCGTAAAATTCTTAGCACTTTTGCCAATTTGGCTAGATGGCAAACTAAAAGCAACCTGCGTTTGTAGACAAACGACGCTTGCTGTCAGCATTCCACCCAAAACTACTCTTGGATTATTGTTAAAGCGCATCGTTTTTCCCACTTACCTTAGGAGAATCATACTCAAGGTCTTCAAGAACTTCAATGATGATGCTTTCCTTAAGAAAAGAATGTCTCTATTTTCTAGACTTAAGATGACACTGCATCAACATCTAACCAAGGGGATTTTGCAATCCACTTTTGGGTGAGTTTACTGGAAGTAGCATCACATTATGGACGAACGGTTTACGGTTGAGGTCATTTCCCAAACCCCCAATCCCCAACAGATTACCTATGCTGCCATGCATCAGGACTATGCCGAACAGTTGGTCGCGACTGATCGGGATCAATGGCCAGAGGAAGCGAAATGCGGAGAGTTGGTGATTAGGAATTTGCTCCAAGGCAATCGCGGTCATTATGGCCCCCTTGAGCATCCTCAAATTGTGCTCAACTTTGGCTATTTTCCCCACAGCACCATGCAGCAAATGCGGACCCATCGGAATGTTTCTTTCGATGTGCAGTCTTTTCGGTATACGGGGCAGCGCATTTTAGATGTGGTGGCCGGCACCCAAGAACTAGAAGATGTTTTCTACTTGCGCCCCGTGGACACCTATACGAATCGCCAAGGTAAAAAGTATGACTATACCCTGGAGCAACGACAACAAGATTTGGACTGGTGCCGCCAAGCCTGTCAGCGCTATGCCGAGCGGATTGAGCAGGGATTGGCAGAAGAGCATGCCCGGGGACTGATTCCTTTTGATGTTCGCCAGCATTGGGTCATGAGTGCCAATGCCCGATCCCTCATGCACCTATTAGATATTCGCGGTAAGTACGATGTCCAAATGGAAACCCGGGTCATGACGGAGTTGATGTTTACCCAATTTCAGCAGTGGATGCCGGAAGTGGCTGCCTGGTATGAAAAAACCCGCTGGCGCAAGGGACCTTTAGCCCCCTAATGATCGTCAACTGGATCTTTGTGCATGGTCCCATGTACAAAGGTGCCATCGAGTCCCCCAGTGAAAGGTCTCCTATGTCTAAGGTTCATGTGCAAGTGTTGCGGATGGTAGGAGTTGCGATCGCAACTCCAATTCTGACTCTATCCATCGCCGAAGCCAAGCTAGAAAACAGCCATAAAGCGCTGGTGGATCAAGCCTGGCAAATCGTTCAGGAAGAATATGTCGACCGCACCTTCAATCAGCAGGACTGGCAAGAAGTCCGCCAAGACTATTTAAGTCGCTCCTACACCTCCAAACAGGACGCCTATGTGGCCGTCAGCAAGATGGTGCGGAAGCTTCAAGATCCTTACACCCGCTTCCTCACCCCCGATGGCATCAAGGATCTCGTCGACAATGTCTCAGGTGGGTTTATTGGTGTTGGTGTCACGGTTTCCCTTGACCCCTTGACGCGAGAATGGCAGGTGCTAGAGACCGTGGCTGACTCTCCTGCCGCTGTGGCTGGCATTCAGCCTCAAGATATTGTGGTCAGTATTAATGGCACCCCGACCTCGGAGATTAATCCTCGTCAGGCCAGCGAATACATCATTGGAGCCGTGGGGAGTAAGGTCACCGTTCAGATTCGCAGAGGCAAAGAATTTTCTCGCCATCAGCTGGTGCGGGAAAAAATTGACGTCAATCCATTAGTCTACGAAGTGCAAGAAACACCGAAGGGGAAGGTCGGCTATATTCGGATGCCTGTTTTCACTACCCAATCAGCTAAAGCCATGAAAACAGCTCTGACGGATTTAGAAAAGCGAAACGTCAAAGGGTATGTCCTCGATCTGCGTCAAAATCCTGGCGGCGTCTTTGATGCCAGTATCGACATTGCCCGCATGTGGATGGGGAAAGACCGCTTAATTTCCAGTGTGGATGAAAAGGGCAAGAAACAAAACTTTATTGCTTATGGACCGGTCCTTACCAATAAGCCCCTAGTAATTTTGGTAGATGAAAAATCTGCCAGCGCCAGTGAAGTGTTGGCTGCCGCCCTCCAAGATCACAAGCGGGCTCAGCTCGTGGGCACCCCCACCTTTGGCAAAGGGGTTGTTCAAGTGTTGAAAAGTCTAGAAGATGGGTCTGGATTGGTGGTCACGGTCGCCAAATACTATACGCCCAATGGCAAAAACATTAACCAGCTTGGCATCAAACCTAATGTCTTTGTCAAAAGTGAGGACGGCAAGCCTTTCAAGCCAGAGCCGGGTCAAGTTTTACCCCCACAATCCGATTCTCAATATGCTCGGGGACTCAAGGTTTTAACTAGAAAGCTGAAATAGCGTCAGCCATAAAAAAAGCTAGCAAGTCGCTAGCTTCAACAGAATCAGTCACGTTGTATCTCATTTCGAGGAAACCAAACTGCGCGTTCCCAGTTGTGCAGCAGGCAAATGTAACATTCCTCACATTTTCTATCGTAATGTAACAACAAACACAAAAGTTGATACATAAACCTTTACGTTCTGAGGCGGATACTGCATAAATTTTGTTTATGAGTAATATGGATAATCGCCCAAAACAACCGCTTCAGGGTAAAGATGGCGTGAAATCTAGGGGATTGTCAGAGGTGTAAAAAGTAGAGGTGTAAATTCTGCATCGTTTTAAGCCCCCAGATTTAACATTCGTAACAGCCAGGGTAATAGGGCAGCAGACACAAAGGCCGACAAGGCCATCCCTAACCCCGAAAATGCTCCCATTTCCCCACTAATCTGAAAAGCCCGAGCTGTGCCAATGCCGTGGGATGTGATCCCCATGGCAATCCCCCGGACGCTATCATCCCGGATCCCCAACCAGCGAAAGATAGGAGTGCCCAAAGTTGCGCCAATAATGCCCGTCATCACCACCAACACGGCTGTTAAAGACGGAAGGCCCCCGACTTTTTCGGTAATGCCCATGGCCACGGGGGCCGTAACGGATTTGGGTGCTAGGGACAGAAGAGTTTGCGGGGTTGCACCTAGCAATGCGGCAGTTGCGATCGCACTCAGCGCTGCGGCACTAATCCCCACCACTAAGGCCAAAGTTACTGGCAACCATAGCCGTCGTAATTTTGCCAATTGCTTATATAGGGGAATGGCTAGGGATACCGTCGCTGGCCCCAGCAAAAAGTGAACAAACTGAGCCCCTTCAAAATAAGTGAAGTAAGACGTCTTCGTTAGAGATAGCAACCCAATTAGCAATCCCACCGCAATGGCCACCGGGTTCAACAACGGATGCCCTTTTCCCCACCGATAGATCCCATAGGCCAGTTGATAGGCCGCCAGGGTAATACTCAATCCCAACAAGGGTGAGGCGGCTAAGTACACCCATATTTCCGTCAAGTTTGACTTAGGCATCGGAGCGTCTCCTCAGAGTCAACACCTTACTCGTGATCTGCATCGTCAAGGCCGAGACCATTAACGTCACCACCGTACTCACCAATAGTGCTGCCAGAATGGCCCATCCTTCACTGCGAATGCGCTGAAAGTGAACCATCACTCCCACCCCCGCAGGCACAAATAGTAACGACAAATGGCTCAATAAGGTCGTGGCTGCGTTCTCCACATCTTCTGGAATTTTGCCCAGCAGGATCAACGTCAGCAACAGCAAGAACATCCCCACAACCGGCCCTGGCGTCGGTAAATTAAGCAGCAGAACCATCACTTCTCCCAAAAGCTCGTAGAGAAGTAGCACCATGAAGCCTGTAATCATAATTTATCCCAGAAAAAGCTGGTAGGCAGGGTTTTGACTTTCATCAGAATAGGGATAGCCCAAGGTATCTAAGAAGGATTGCCATTCATTCATTTCATCAGGGGGCACCTGGGTTCCCACCACAATGCGCCCATAATCCGCACCATTATTCCGATAGTGAAACAGGCTAATATTCCAATCAGGACTCATGCAGCCTAAAAACTTGGTTAGGGCACCAGGGCGTTCCGGAAATTCAAATCGATAGAGCAGTTCATTGCCAGCCATGGGCGAACGGCCCCCCACCATATGTCGCAGGTGTAGCTTTGCTAATTCGTCATCGGTGAGGTCCAAGGTTTTAAACCCTTGTGCTTCCAAAGCTTGAGCGATCTGAGCCGCATCAGCTCGGTTCTGAATTTGCACACCAATAAAAATATGGGCTTCCTGGCGATCGGCAATTCGGTAATTGAACTCTGTCAAATTATGGTTGCCTAGACAGGCACAAAACTTGCGAAAGCTACCCCGCTCCTCCGGAATTGTGACTGCAAAAATAGCTTCTCGCCGTTCTCCTAACTCGGCCCGTTCTGCTACAAATCGCAGCCGATCAAAGTTCATATTAGCGCCGCAGGCTAAGGCCACCAGGGTTTGGTCCTGGAGTTGCTCCCGCTCAATATAGGCTTTTGCTCCTGCCAGTGCTAAAGCTCCCGCCGGCTCCAGGATAGAGCGAGTGTCTTCAAAGACATCCTTGATAGCAGCACAGGTATCGTCTGTATTTACTAAGACGACCTCATCTACATACTCTTGGCAGAGACGAAACGTTTCTTTGCCTACTTCGCGGACCGCCACGCCATCGGCAAATAACCCCACATGGGAGAGGCGCACTCGCTTACCTACCTGTAACGATTGATGCATAGCCGCCGCATCCACCGGTTCAACCCCAATAATCCGAATCTCGGGACGCAACCGCTTGATATAGGCCGCAATCCCCGAAATTAACCCCCCTCCACCAATGGCAATAAAAATGGCATGGATCGGCTTTTGGTATTGGCGCAAAATTTCCATGCCGATGGTGCCTTGGCCCGCAATCACATCCGGGTCATCAAAGGGATGGATAAACGTTAGCCCCTTTTCGTCTGAGAGCTGGCGGGCATGGACATAGGCATCGTCGTAGGTATCCCCATAGAGCACCACTTGGCCACCCCGTGCTTTCACGGCGTCAACTTTGACATTGGGCGTGGTTACTGGCATCACAATCAGAGCCGTTGTGCCTAATTGTCGTGCTCCTAACGCTACCCCCTGGGCATGGTTGCCCGCAGAAGCAGCAATTACCCCTTGGTGAAGCTGATCGGAGGGGAGTTGGGCCATTTTGTTATAGGCCCCCCGCAACTTAAAAGAAAATACCGACTGCATATCTTCTCGTTTCAGGAGAATACGGTTCTGCAAGCGGTCAGAAAGGCGGGGAGCCAATTCCAGTGGACTTTCCTGTGCCACATCGTAGACCCGCGCTGTCAGGATGCGTTCAAGATAATCTGGATGACTCACAGGGCGTCCTTGCCGGTTTCAAAAGCGAAAGAATTAACTCTACTTTACGCTTTCTTACAACCGAAAGACGAGCCTCAAGCTCGGGTAGATGCCGAGGATAGGTTAGAGCTGCCCTAATAATTGGGACAGATCGACAATCTCAGGGAATTTAGTGATCACTTGAGAACAGGATTTGACAAACCCTTTGACCCACTTCTGAGCCAACTCTTTCTGCTGGTCGTCTAGAGACTCGGACGGATCTGCTGAGAAGGTAACGGGTTGCGATCGCTGAATTTGAAACTGTTCAAACCAGTCATTTTGGGGACGTGCCGCTTGCAAATAATTAGTCGTGATGGCCGCACCTAAAAAGGTGGTGCTACTTTCTTGTAGTTGATTCAAGATTTGCAGCAACGCATCGGCAGTAACGGTGGGTTGAGGCGGACTAACGGCAGGCTCAGGTAACGGGACACTCGCCGTCTGGTTCGGAGTTTGGGATTCTCCCAAAATGGCAAAAATGCGCTGTTCAACTTCTTTTAGTTGAGGTTCGGGAGTAAACGATTGTGCAGTCAACCCCTGATGATACTGAACGAGGGTATCTAACTGCCGGATCATCAGATCAATTTCACCGCCACTATAAAGGCTCTTTAGAACCTGCTCGAGATCCATAAAGGTGGAAAAATCATCGCCCATATCCTCTACTTGGGACAAATACGGATCTTTCTGACGATAGAGCTTCCGTATATAGTAATTGGTCATGGGTGAGATCTTGGTAGGCACAATCGAACCTTTACTGCGCAAATAAGGTCAAAGAAGTTGATTCTAAGGTGAAGCTCCTATATTTAGGTTACACATTCTCTGAGATTGATCAGACACTCAAACAACCTTTAGCAGAAGAAAAAATTGCTTTAAGGTCAAAATGCTTAAAAGCAGGATTATTTCGCTGATTTACGAAGTTAAAATTCCTACTGAAATAGAATAAAAAGACTGCAAATCCGTAATTTCACCGATTTAGTCTCATCAGAAGATATGTAATCCTAATAAATATTATTCTTAAGCAAAATATTGTTTTACTGTTTATATCAAAGAGTTCTTAGACTATAAATTTTGTCCTAAAGTACCTTCCAGATTCAGTGAGTGATGCTTTGCATCCACTGCTCATGAGTATTCTGACAAACTCTTATTTTTTACAGACAATATCTTCATCATTAAATCTGCCTGATTAGTAGAATCGCACTTCAAAAAGGGCATTCTTTAGATAGACAAAGTTCTCTGCACGGTTCGCGATTCCAGAGGACATTTGTTGGCTTATCAGTCTTAGGTCCATTTGAGCCTTTGCTAAGTAACGAATGCCCATTCGTCATTGAAATTACATAAAAAAGGGTTAGTCTCAATGGTTTTTACACCAGCTGAAACCGCTGCCAGTATGCCTGTAGGTAACACTGGTCGTTCATTCAAGCAATCGTACCCTCACAAGCTAAATCACTATCGCTTTGAGGATTTCTTTACCTTTAATCATGCAAAAGGCACAATCGACGATTGGCATGAATCTCGCAATATTCTGGCGAGTGAAGATTTTATTGTGGCCTTGATCGAAGGTTTAGAACAGGAAGTCGGTAGCGCTTCAACGGTTGTGATGTACAACATCGGCCAAGAGTGGGGCAAGCAAGATGCAGTCTTTTTCCAAAATTGGTTTGAAGCTCAGTTCCAACAATCTCTACGTAAATGCCGTCCCTCTCTTGCCTTAGAAGCTTGGTGGTGGCCCTTTACTAGCCAGGGCTGGGGGAATTGGGAAGTTGATCTAGACAATCAGCAAAACGGTTTCATGTTTATCAATATTTTCGATTCTGCCGTTGCCCGCACCCTGGGAGATGTCGGCAAGCCTGTCTGCCATATTTATGCAGGCTTATTCGCTGGCTTCTTCTCTCACCTGGTGAATAAAGAACTCAGCTGTATCGAAACCCAATGCTATGCCATGGGTGAAACCTACTGCAAATTCTTGCTGGGCAAAAAAGATCGTATTGATGCTGCCACATTTTGGCAAAACGAAGGCGCTACAGCCCGAGATATTGAAACCAAGCTTCATGGTGGGGAATACCTATCGTGAATAGTTGGAAATATCTAACGGTTCGTGAATTTCTAGAAGGATATAACTGGTCAGGACAACCGATTCCCCAAGCTGACCCTATCCCTGAAGCAAGTGAGTCTATTGCATGGCAACGTCAGACGGTACAGACATTTTTTAGTCAATTCAATTGGACAGGACGCCCGGTAGAGAAACCAGCGATTGTAGCGGCCGCTCCATCCTTCTCTACTCGTTTAAGTGTGCAGGCGTTTTTTCAGCATTTCACCTGGGAGGGGCAACCTAATATTGCGGCGATGCCCAACATTCCCCCATCATCCTCGATCACGATTGAGGATGATCTGAATCTAAATGACTTCTCGGATATGTTTTGAGGATTACCATGCAATCAAACTTTGAAGATTATCTGCGAGCCGCAGAGGATCATTATTTACAAACCCCAGAAATGAACGGTTTCAAACAGCAGGTCGATGCCCTGCAAGATCGACTAGCCCTTTATGAAACCCTACGAGATCAGGAACTGATTATTTTTCAGGCCATTGCCGATCAGTTAAACAATGAGACCTTCTCCAATTCCCAATCTGATCAAGAGAAAGTGTTTACCCACTGGATGTCGCTGTTACGCTATAGCGCCATGGCCATGCTCACGGATCAGCCCCAAACCCTCACCAGCCAACTGAGCTGGCTCAAGGATGTGGTGGGTGGAAGTGAATTTACCCCCCTTCACCAGAAGATGAGTGAGCTGTTGCACCTGAGTTTAGATGCCGTTTTATCCCAGGATCAACTTGCACTACTAGAGCCTTTCCTCCAAGAGGCAAATAACACTCTGGTAGGCCAAAGCAGCCCCGAATTAGCAATGTTGAGTTAATGACCAGAGGAAAAAATATGATTGCTGTTGAAGAATTAATTGGTCAAAACCACATCCCCGGTAATTTCTTTGCACCAGAGGTCTATGTGCAAGGAGATACCGAACTAGGGCTGATCGAGAACCGAGAAGGATCTCGGCTCATTGCCCTGCCTGATACCCTACTCAAATCTTTATACAGTAGCTTAGAGCATGAGGTCGGTCCCGCTGCTGATTTAGTTCTGAAGCAATGTGGTCGTTGGTGGGGCAAGAATTTTTACCGCCGGTTTGCCTCAGAAGTCAGCGACTACTACGGCAAAACCCTGGCTGAGATGGAAATGGTGGAATTCTTACAGTCCTTCAAGGAATGTTGGAAAACCTACGGCTGGGGCCTAATCGATTTTGATTTTAGCCACCATCACCAAGGTTTTTTGGTGATCACCACCCAGAATTCTGCTTTCGCTCAAGCACGAGAAACAGGAGATAAACCCTCTTGCTTTGTAGAAATGGGGTTGCTCAGTACTTTTTTTAGCCAACTAACCGGGCGAGAGTTGGACGGAGTGCAAACATCCTGTGAGTCGATGCAAGCCGACTGCAATCATTTCATCTTTGGATTGCCTGAGCGCATGAAAGCCGCTGAAGATTGGGTCAAAGAAGCACAGGACCATGACACCATCCTGGCTCGGTTATGTGATAGCCAAGCTGCAGGGTAGGGCCATGTTGATGCAGTTGATGAATATTCCATTTTGGAGAAGTGAGCAATGGCCAAAATAGTTAGGTTGGATCCGATTGGTCAAGAAACAAGCGTGCCGACCAACGATAACTTGCTGTCAGCATTGCTTAAGAACGAGTTGAAAGTCCTCCATGAATGTGGAGGACGGGGGATGTGTGCAACCTGCCATATTTTCATTAAAGACGGCATGGAGCATTTATCTCCCTTGAGTCGCCGCGAACAGCGAACATTGGGGGCAATCACCACCTGCAAACTGAATTCTCGCCTCGCTTGCCAAAGTAAGGTCATGGGAGAAGGGGTGGTTGTCGAACTCCCTACCGGTATGTATCTCAGTGATGTCAGTGACATCGATAGCCTGATCGGACGTCGAACGGAAGAAAATATCCTTCATCCTATTGATGGTCGTGTCTTAGTCGAAGCTGGAAAGCTGATTACCCGGTCCATGATCAGTCAGCTGGAAGAAACTCGTAGTGATGTATCCACTCACTTAGCCAATTCACAACTTGTATAACAACAGATTTTATCTGGGGGAAATAATATGCTGTCACAATTGAAGCGACTGAACATTGAAGCAGATGGCCGGTATGCCACCGAGGCAGATCTAGCCTTTCTGAAATCCTATTTTCAATCCGTGCGCGACCGCATTAGCGCCTATGAAAAGATTAGGGATGACGAAGACGCAATTATGGATCAAGCGGACGAGGTGTTAACGGCTGCGGATCCACAGGTTTTCCATAAAGGGTCTCAAGATTATTCCGACACTTGCCGACGCGATCGCAGAAATACATTGCGTCATGCCGCCTCGGCCATGCTGTTTAACGATTTGGATTGGCTGCGAGATGATCTCCTACTCTGGCAGAGAACCATTGTGCATGCCGTCAAGGATGAGCAGGCCTCTACCCTAACTTGGCAAGAGATGCCGGGGGTCTTAAAAGACCATTTATCGGAAGAAGAAGCAGAGTTAATGATGCCTGCGCTCCGCCTCAATCAGGCCTTATTGAATTAATCATTACGGAACCATTATTGAGAGTTTTTAGGATTTCTAGAAATTATGTCAGCCTCACAAAATACACCTGGGAGTAACAGTGACTCCAATTGGCTTGATCTTGCTGAACCAGTTGCGGTTGTAACCGCCATCGGTGGTTCAGTTCTCGCTATCATGCTTCAACAAATCGCCGTAGCTTCTGCGGCTTCTATCCCATTGGCCCTATCAGCCACTCTAGGCCTGGCTAATCGCCGACGTCAAATGGGCGCGTTCCAAGATCAACAACGTATGGAAATGGCCCATCTGCTCCAACAAAACCAAGCTGATTTCCAGGCTCAACTGGACCCGATGAAGCAGGCGAGTGAAGGGGTACAGTCTCAGATTGAGCATCTCACCAAGCAGGATACTCAAACCGTACAAACCATTGCCACCCTCAATACTCAGACTGAGAAACTAGAGTCGACTATCGCCTCCCTACAAAACAACCATAAGCAAGGGGAATCAACGGTCATCACCTTGAGCGAGCAAAGCCAAGCCACTCAAACCCAAATGGATGAGCTATCGACTCAGTTTCAGGCGATGCAAGCTGCGATCGCAAAGTTGCAATCTTCGGCCACAGACTTAGGAAGTCAGGTAGAAGATCAAAAGAGCAGTGCCCAATATCTAGCGGCCCAGACAGAAGGGGTTGAAGAACTCGTCGATATCCTGCGAGAGATTGATGCCCTAACTCAAACCATTTCAGCCAATCCGAACGTTGCGACTCATTTCTTTGAGCGAGGTCTGACCCGTAAGCGTCTCCAGCGACTGGAGGATCAGCGCGTAGCCATGGAAGATTTCTCCCAGGCCATCCGCTTAGAGCCGACCTTCGCGAATGCCTACTACGAACGTGGACTGTTGAAATCTGAATTTGGTCATAAGCAGCATGCTGTAGATGATTTGCGTACAGCTGCTAAGTTCTACTTTGATCAAGGAGACTTGACTCAGTACGAAAAAGCCCGAGAGTTGAGCCAAGAGATTCACGACCTCATTGCCGGGTCTCCCTCCCCAGAAGAAGAAACGGAACAGTTCTTGCTCGAGAATCTGTTCGGTTAAGGCCAATACCTCTATCTTGAACGACCCATTGCCCGTAGCGCTGATTTGACTGCTACGGGCAATTCTTGTGTTCAGGATTTTTGGTACATATCACTCCTGGGTTGCCGCCTGGGCAAACTTAGCCAGCGCTTGCTCAATTTTGGTCAACACTGCATCACAGCCCTCTACCTGATGACGCTGTGCCAAATATTGGGGGTTGTTATAGGACAGCCAGACTTTGCCCGTTTTATCTTCTCGAATCAGAGCCTTTTGGGGTAAATCAATGGCCACGGTGGGACTACATTGCATCAGCGGCGTGCCCACCTTAGGATTACCAAACACCACTACTTCCGTAGGTGGCAGGGATTGCCCTACAGATTGAGCCCCCGCAGCATGATCAATCCGGGTAAAGACTGTCATGCCTTTGTTCTTTAAAACCTGAACCAGCCGATCGGCAGTGGCGGCCACTGAATGCTGGCTTTCGACCTGAACTAGCCCTTGTTCGTCAGCCTGTTCAGTCGAATTCTCAGAGTCAGATTCCGCCATGGCTAGATGGGGAACCGCTCCTAAAGACAAACAGCAGGTACAACTCATCAGCAATAACAGTCTAGGCAACATATCCAATCCTCAAAATAGCTATATTCTTTAAGCAGTGTATACCTAGCGGCTCTTATCTCCTTAGCGTCCCATATCCCGCTTTAATTCTTCAAATTCGGCATCCCGTTCCCAGTTCTTAAATTGCTCTTCTAAGGGATCAGGATCGCTCAAGGAGACCCGCTTATACCAGCCTTTTGAGGGATCGGGCGGTTGTTTTGACGATGGGCTGGGTTGAGGCTTCCGAGGCATTTGCTTAATTTTTTCCTTCACCTCTTTTTGGCGAATCTGAATTTTTTCTAGCAACGTCTGGGTTTGCTGGAGACGAGTTTTGGTCACCTCCATTTGGCCCCACTGCTGGTTTCCTTGACTGAGCAATGAGGCTTCTCGCTCTTTGGCGGCAGTGGCAAGATCCTGTCGTCCAGCCCGCTCGGCTTTTTTAACGCGCTCATGCCAGCGCTGAATCTCGTTGGCAGTGGCTAAAATAGCGTCCTGTTGGCGTTTTTCTTCTGCTTGCAGGTCAGTCAGCAATTTAGCTGTTTTGACTTCTTGTTCTCGGATATTGTCGGCAAGAACCTGTAATTCCAGGTGTGGATGGGCTCGGAGAAACTCTTCGAGCTGTTTTTCAAGAAAGCGGCTTACATCATCAAACACGTTCATCGTCAAAGCCTCAGTAACATCTGGCTTGAGTCCACTGTTCTGAGTGTGTCATATTTCCTCAGCGGTGGTCAGCTCCCTTTCAGCATTCCCCTTTGATGTCTCTTGTCCTGCAGCAGCAGGGCTAGACCACGCTCGCTAAGGACCGCTCCCGTAACTGCTCGACAATGGACCAATACCAATCCATATTACTTAACAGCGCATAGGTAATGAATTTGAGGTTATCGGGATGTTCAGTAAATTGAGGGCTAAAATCGGTCCCTAGGAGCTTGTGAGGATTGCCCCAGGTATGGACAACATAGTTTTGAATCTCTGCCGGCACCTCGGATTCAACGATGATCGGCTGGCAGTCCGAGGGTAACAAGGCCTCGATTTGGCCAATCATGGTGCGGATAGCAGTGGGTTGCCCTTGGCCAATGTTGTAGACCAATTCTGAAATGTTATTGATCTGGGGACGAGGCTTGGGCAGTGTCAGTAAATACAGTAAGGCGCGGGACACTTCCGCAGCAAAAATAGTATCTCGGGTCTGTTCACCAGGGGAAAACTGACCTTGACGCCCCCAAAGTTCAAAGGGGGTCTGCTCTAAGCTATGCCACAAAATCTGCGTATACAGATTGCCAAAATTTCCCTTATGCTGCTCTGTTACCCCATAGATGGAGAAGAATCGACAGATTTGAACGACTAGGTTGTTGCATAGGGCTTGCTGGATGGCCATATCTTCCATCATCAGCTTGGCGGTTTCATAGAGAGAGGCCGGCCACACCCTTTGGTCTTCCAGGGACGGACGTTTTTTACATAGACTGCTCGTCGAGGCAAAAATCAGGCGGATGTTTTCTGCAACACACCATTCCAGGATCGTTTTCCAGCTATCAACTTCATCCAAGACCTCTTCCAACGTATGAAAGTGAGGGACACTGGACCGTCCTCCCACAAAGATGACAATGTCTGGCTGAGTGATGGGGTTTAGGGCATAGTCTTTGTGGCAGCGGGTATCGACTTGGTTCCTGAGGATGGCCGGTAAATTTTCCCGTTTACCCAGACGTAGGTCATCGTTGATGGTCAAACGATCCAAGGGATAGCCAAATTCATAGAGCTTGGTCACCAGATGGGAACCCACTTGCCCACAGCCACCCATGACGCAAATGCGTTGAGACTGTAGCGCCTGAATCGCTAGTCGATGGGGATCATTAAGGGTCTTGTTGACATACCAGTCTTGAATATCCTGAGCATTCAGATCAAAACGGTCGAGGGGAAAGGGTGACATGGGAGAACACAGGTTGCTCTTGGCACTATAAACGAGAACTTTGGCTTTATGGGCTTTTTATAAGGAATGTGTCTCGGAGTTTACTCTACGGAAAGTGAAAAAAATTTCCATGCATCAATGGCACAAAACGCTATGTTACCCATTCCCTAAAGTAGCGATGCTAGGTTTCAAGATGAGCGGCAAAGTGTTCTAGCTTCTGCTGCCAGAATTGGGCGGGTTTCCCTTCTGGGAAATATTGGCTGATATAGTCATAGCCATTGTGGGCCAGGGTATTTCTTAAGGTCTCCTCTTCCAGCTGGAAGAGGCACTTCACCACTTCTTCTGGGGTCTCTCCGGTGAGGGCTGTTTTGCCCTGTTCCATACAGAAGTTGGCCCCCCGTGCCGTTTTACCGACCACAACAATTCCTGCCGCCATGGCCTCTTGAGGTGGTAAGGCACAGCCCTCAAAATTAGCCGAGGCTAGGAAGGCTTGGGGACGTCGGAACTGCTGAGTTAGGGCCTGCAGGGAGATGCCATCAATCAGTTCAAATCGCCAAAAACGCCCACCTTGCTGTTGATAAAGGGTCTGAGTTTCTAGGATAAAGTCTTTGCCTTTGCGGGGGAAGGCAAACAACAATCCCTGTTCTCGCTGGGCTTGAGGGATAAAGGGAAACAGTTCTTTATCCACAATGTTGGGAACGATTTCTGCCGGTTTGCCGGGATAGGTCTGGGCGCAAACCCCCTGCATCAGATCTGAGTCGGTCCAGAGTAGGACGCGATCGCTGCGATAGTCGAAATCGGTTTTGGTTTGGAGGGGAGATTGTTCATATGCGATCGCAACTCCGTCTACATCCTTTATCAACTGGGTAGCATAATCAGGCACTAGGCAAATATCATCAGGCCGTCGATCCTTCCAGGCCATAAAGGGCAATGGGCGCTTCACCCCAAATACATCCCCATAGTTATTTTGGCCACTCATGGTCGCCAGAACTGCATCAGCGCCACATTGGCGGGCCACCCAACAATGCCGCATGATATTCATCGTGCCGCCATAGACTTCAGTCACATATAACCATCGCCGTAGGGACCAATTGGCTAACCTAGGCTTTCGCGATAGGGTCGCTTCCAGGGTTTCCCAGAACCACCCTTGCTTTAAATCTGGAATTAAAAAGACGATACGCATGACAGACAGAACGCTGTAAAAAGAGCAGAATCAGGCCGCGATGGCAGAGGCATCTAGACTTTGATGGACTGCTGCCACAACATCCTCAACGTCTTGGTCTAGCAATTTAGCGGACAACGGAATGCTAACGGTTTGCCGACCAATGCGGGTGGCATGGGGATAATCCTGAGGTTGCCAGCCAAACCGTTGTTGATAGTAGGGATGCTCCGGCAGACTCAAATAGTGAACACCAGTGCCAATATGTTGACGATGCATGGCGACCAAGAACTGGTCACGGCTAATCCCCGTCTGGCTTTCATCAATGAGGAGGGTGTAGAGGTGATACCCATGAATAGTATTGGGCTCTGGAGGCGCGGGAAGGGTCAGGGGCAGATCGGCAAGGGTCTGATTGTACTGCTGCCAGATTTGCTGCCGTCTATGCCAATAGGGAGTCACCCGCTGCAGCTGATGAATACCGATGGCGGCCTGAATGTCCATCATGTTGTACTTAAACCCTGCTTCTACCACTTGGTAATGGTTATAGCCATCATCACTAAATCGTTTCCAGGCATCTTGGCTCATGCCATGGAGGGCCAACACTTTAATTCGATCCGCATCTTCTTGGGTTTGGGTGAGAATCATGCCCCCTTCCCCCGTGGTGATGTTTTTGGTGACATAGAAGCTAAAGCAGCCAAAGCTACCAAAGGTACCAGCTTTGCGCCCCTGATATTCCGTTTCGATGGCATGGGCACAGTCTTCAATCAGTACCAGGCTATATCGCTGGGCTAACTCGCAGAGGGCAGTCATATTGCAGGGACGACCGGCAAAATGGACGGGAATAATGGCTTTGGTTCGATCGGTAATTTTGGCTTCGACCTGAACCGGATCGATATTCAGGGTGACCGGATCGACATCTGCCAAGACCGGGACACCCCCCGCATGGATAATGGCATTCGCCGTGGCGCAGAAGGTTAACGGTGTGGTGATCACTTCATCGCCAGGTTGAAGACAGGCCGCCAACATACTGAGGTGCAGGGCAGCGGTGCAAGAGTTGACTGCGATCGCATGTTTGCTACTTTTATAGGTGCAAAAATCTTGTTCAAACCGCATCACCTTAGGGCCGGTACCTAACCAACCCGTTTTCATGCTGGCCATGACTTCTTGCATCTCTGCCTCTTTAATGGCGGGAGAACCAAATACCAAAAATTGGTCTTTTGAACGGGGCATGCATCTCACTCTCTTAGAGGATGTTAGGTCAATCTCGCGGCAACGAAATCATCAAAGAAGCGTGTTGAATGCTCAACACCATTCTCCATACTGTAATATTCCCTATTTCCAAGAATCAGCCTACAGGTTCCATCAGACTTCAGATCGGTCAATTGTTGATCTAGAATTGCCTCAATGCGGGAATTCTAGAAGGAGACCGACTTTTCTCCCGTCCATTTTGATGAATCTCAATATTCGGTTGGCTCGCCCTGCAGACATGGAGCAGGTTCTCGATATTCAGCAACAAGCGATCCAAAGGCTATGCAGCAGAGATTACAGCCCTGCCCAAGTAGATGCCATTGTCCAATCTCAACATGAATGGCGAGGCCAACAGGAGCTGATCTATATGGCACAGAAAGATCATTATCTGGTTGGTTTCATTGCCTTTAGCCTCTGTAGCACCAAAATTTTAGGGATTTATGTGCATCCAGATCACACTCGTCAAGGAATTGCCACGCAGTTACTGCAGTATTTTGAACGTCGAGCTCTGGCTGAACAGCGGCCGACTATTGAAGTCTTCTCTTCCCTAACCGCTGTCGCGCTCTATCAAAGCCAAGGCTATGTCTCAGTCCAAAAGACCAAGATTGATGCACTGGGCGTTTCGGTACCTTGTTTGTTTATGAAAAAATCCGTGACCTCATCCTCCCTTAGATTTACTCTTCCCCCTAGCCAATCCTCATCGCCTCATGGATTTAAACTTGAACCTGAGGTGCTATGGGCATTCGTCTGTATTTTTCTGTTGTTGTTGCTCTTTTTATAATCAACAGATCTAATTCAGAACTCACTGGTGTTGTCATCTGCCGCCAGCCCTTGAGGATCATAGGCTGTTGGTGACAAGCGAAATCGTCCCTGTACTTTGACCAAGGCAGGAAGTTGCTTCATCGCAAAATAGTTAGTGTCCCTATTTATTCGCCACGGTTTTTGAGGCGATCATGCTTGGCATGATCCCTACGAGAGACGAGAAAGAAAATCGCTAAACAGCTCTCCTCATTTGGGAAAGCACCAATTTCGTCAGCCTTGGTTCGGAATTTCCGGAACAGCCTTTCTAGCGCATTGGAAGTACGAATCAGCGAATGAAGGGATTCATCAAAATCATAGAAACTCAAGGTCAGGGCAAAATCTTTGATGAAGGTTCTAACAGCATCGGGTTCAAGGTCTGTCCATTTCTGTGCAAACACGAGCAACGTCACAATCGCTTCTTCCCAGTCTGGCGCTTTATAGATAGCATAGGCATCGTGTTTAATTTGTGAATATCGCAGCTTCTTTGCTTCAGAGTGGGAGAGTTCTTGTCCTTGAGCATCCAGGTGTGGCAATTGCTCATAGCCCAAATGCCGGAGCATCGCTCGAACCTTGTGGGTAATGCATCGTTGATGTTGTGCGAGGGGAAACAGAGCGCGAATTACCTTAGGTAGTCCAGTGGTGCCATCACTGACAATCAGCTTCACCAAATGGGTTTGCAATCCTCGGTGCCGCAGGTGCTCAAAGAACAGTAGCCAGGCTGCCTCAGATTCTTGGACAGCCATTTCGTAATGAAGAACGGTTTGTGTCCCATCTGGCCATATCGCCATGGCCACTAAGATGACTCGGTCTTCCGCACGACGTAGCTTCCGGATATGTCCAGCTTGGTCTTCCCAAAAGTCTTCGGAGGCGCATTGAACACTCGCCCACACTCCATCAACAATCAGAATAAAAGGGGTTTTCTCAAGACGAGTTTGACGACTTTGGAGCATTTGCTTCTGAGCTTTGAGAGTAATCCGGTTAATGGCATTCACGGATAAAACTGCTCCCAGGATCTCATAGAGAGCTTCTTGCAAGTCTCGAAGCGATAAACCCATGACATACAAGCCCAGGCAAAACTCTAGAAGGCTACCGAGGGCTCGTTGGTAACGCTCTAGAATCTTCCACTCTCGGTCTGCATTCCCTTTCCGTAGTTTCGGGACAGATAGTTGAGCAATCCTGCCGTACTGGGTATCAAGAACCCGCTGATAATAGCCTGAACGTCGAGGGCGAGTCCCTTGAAGCTCTGATAGATAAGCTTGGACTTCTTCGTCTAGTGCTGACTCTACTGCTATCTGGGTAACTCGGTTAGCCTCAAGGCGCAGGGTTGCTTCTAAAGCTTTGTTAATAGAGGCATATGAACTTTGAGACTGGATACGGATAATCTGCTGCTCACGTTGGGAAATGTTCATCAAGGAGTGCTCCGAATTCTCTATTATCAGAGCATTTCAGCTATTCCAGCTCATGGCGAATAAATCAAGACACTAACGCAAAATAGGTCATGGGCCCCGGCAAAGACTGAGAGAGGTTCTCCCTAGGACTCGACTGGGCTAAGGAGTCTCCATGGACGATAAATTGATTTCCTTCCTTCCCGAAGATTTGCTCTGGGGAGTGCCATTGTTGATGGGCGTAAGGGCGGCGGTACTCAAACGTGTAAATATCTGGGTTCCATATCTGTTCAAGGGCCTGACGATCAATCAAACGATAGGGAACATCATTACCAGCTCCTGCTTTTTCAAAATAAAGCTGCTGATCTATCGCTAGGGCAACATGGTCTAGATAGGTGCGGTTGCCAT
This sequence comes from Acaryochloris marina S15, assembly GCF_018336915.1. Classification (GTDB taxonomy): domain Bacteria; phylum Cyanobacteriota; class Cyanobacteriia; order Thermosynechococcales; family Thermosynechococcaceae; genus Acaryochloris; species Acaryochloris marina_A. Next base: position 1,012,884 of record NZ_CP064923.1, read on the forward strand.
GCTGGTGGTACACCAACACAATGTCTCCTGGTTGAGGGGTGGCCTGGATCTTCATGGACCCCTGCCGCAATGTTTGCAACATGGGGTGCCTATCGGTCACAAATAGGGTGGGGGCGGGTGGATTGTCTTGCTTTGCCAACCGCAAGATTTCGTAGAGGGTGCCCCAACAGTTGGCAGCGAGTTTTGTCGGGGGGCTGGCAGGCGTAAGGTTTTGTTCGTGAAACCGGTGTCGGTTCCAAGCCTGTATGGCCGGGGGCATGAAGTCCATGAGATTGTAGTTGCGATCGCGATCGTAATACGCTAAATTTCGCCGATTATGCCAAGTCGCGTAGGTGGTTACCAACTGCTGCCATTGCCGATAATTTAAACGACCAAACTCAAATCCCAAGGCCGTTTCCCACACCGGCAGTTTAGCATTGGCATCGCGGTACAGGCGACAGGAATAGGAGATATCCTCTGCTCCTGCCAAGGGTACAGAACAGGACTCCACTGACGTCACGGGTATCTTGCGAAACTCACTTTTTGCAGGTTCTACCCATCCCATGAAGCCAAGGGCAGCCAAGCATAGCTGCACCGAAGACTGGAGACTTTTAGACCTTAACAACGTCAGGATTGGCTTCATCCACCTGTTCCCTCTGAACTTGTGAGTCATTATCCACTAGGGGAGTGGACGCATCAACCAAAGGTAACAATGGCCCCACCTGTTCTTGTCCACTAACAGATAAGTCACTATGACAGAGAAACACCTTTTCCGTGACTCGGCTCAATAAATCTAACAACAGTCGCCGCAACTGAGCCTGGTCATTATTCATTTCCTCTTCGACCGTCAGAGGTTCCCCAGACCAGTCACGCAGACAAAAAGGCGCACCCCAAAGAATCACGGCTCCACCGCCATGCCACAGGGCCGAACCCGCATCTAACCAAAAATGCCAGCGATGGACCTGCCGCGCCATCCGATACTGAAACGTCGTCGCCAGCATCACGGCCCGTCGGGGTTGGCCATTGGGATTCACTGGAAAGGGATTGGCCGTTAGGGTGCCTTGTCGCAGGAGCTGAATAAACTGACCGACGGTTTCTGGCAGAGGAGGATGGCGAGTTTGGGTCTGCCGCAAGCGCTCGTCCACCTGCCAATAATGCTGAGCCGTCTCCATCAGCTCCCGCAACACCGAGAGCTGATCGTAACTGAGGGCATGGGGGGCCAAAAATTCCTGGATGGCGCGATCCAAAATAAACACGGGATTTAGGGTGAGATAGGGCTGTGGCGTCGTTGAGCCTTTTTGTTGTTGATCAAGCCAACTCAGCAGGTTGTTGTAGGCTGTGGTGGCCTGATGTCCCAAACGGTCCCACCGGGGGAAGGTCTGGATGGGCAGCAGTTGTGGATGATCGGGATGGGGTTGAAAGCAATAATCGGCGAGTAATCCGGCGCGCACAGGATCGATAATGCCAGCCGCACTAGCTAGGGAAGGAGACCGCTGATGGGTGAGTACAACCAGCATTTCGGCAATCTGCTCTGCATCGACAAGGCGGCCTAACCCAGGATAGACCAGGGTTAAAAGGGTCAATAAGGCCCGGATGATAGCAGAGCTATTGAGGGGGCGCTGATCCTTGAGGGATTCAACGGGAATCCCTTTGGCCGTCAAAATTTCGATCAGGGTGTAGCGGGCAATCGTATCGAGACCGGGACCAATCACAGCAATCTCTTCTGGCTGAGCCTGCCCAGACTCAATCGCTTCAATAATTTGATCGGCAGTTTGACGTAAAAGCTGGGCGCGGGAACTCGTCTGCAAACAAGTCAGCGGTTCCGGTAACTCAAAGGTTTCTCCACTCACAAAGGCGACGATGTTATGGCCTAGAACAGCTCCTAAAGAAAGCGTAAAATCCTGATGTAAAGTTTGCAGTTGGCAGACATCCCTTAGCCCAGCTAAACATTCAGGATCGGCCCCTAACCCCAAACGAATCGCACCATTGGGATTAAAACTAAAGACGCCCAGCTCTCCATGATTCAGCCATACCTGAAAGATGTCTCGGGCAATGGCAGGATAGCTATCCACATCATCCGCAAACACGCCTTGATATCGCTGTAACAAATGGTCTTGATAGGCCGGATCGGGTAACAAATAGCGCCAGTACAAAGCCGTGAGAATGCCATAGGTAAGCAAGCCCTGCTGCAAACACCAATCCCGCCAATCCATCAACATTTGAGCAATGGTTTCAGTTAAAGCCCTGTCACACTTCAGCTCCCCTAAGCCATCCTCCAAGCGGCGAGGTAAGTCCTCTAAGGCAATACCGCCAAAAGCGGCAAGCTGGAGTAAATCCAAGATTTGTCGTACCCACCGATCCGGAGACATATTTTCTAGCTCTTGCAGTTCCTCCCAAGGCGCTGTGTGCCAAAACTGGGCGGCTAGCTCTTGTTCTGTTTCCGGGCGCAGGCGAAGAGGGAATTGGGCCTGTAATCCCAAAGCTTTGATCACCAGGGGCCAAAACAGCATGACCTCATTTTCGAAGAAGCCCAGGGGGGTCGTGGATTGGACGATGATTTTGCCCGTAGTGGCTTGGGCAATCCCAGGCATCAATACCTGGCGATTATCGGCATTCACGGCAAAAACTAGGGCCGTTTTTACTGCAGGCTGAGCGGTCTCTCCTCCGATTGCAGGAGACTGATTAGACCAGTCCACTAGATGCTGAATCAGCGCGGTGGTCTTACCGCTACGAACCGGACCCGATATCCAAATAGGAACAGAAGTCAGCGAGAAACAAATTTGCTACTATACGACATACCTATTATGAGGTTATGTCTTAATTCTGGTAGGTTTTGCTTACATAACGTCTCAGGACATCATGCCCCCATGACCCATACCCCCAGATTGCAGCATCGAGTAGGGCAATCATGAGTTCTTCTTCACCAAACCCATTTAGGCGTTCGCTTAAATTTGTTGAGCAATGGTATCGGGAGACTCCCCAGCGAGCTTTAGACGGTGCCTATGAAGCAGCTCGCGCCATCGAAGAAATCGAGAAAAAGCATTTTAAAGGTCAGCCCGTTCCGCTCCGCATCCGAACGGAAAGTGTGATGACCAACTACTTCCAGACAGAAGTCCAAAAGAATCTCCAATTTATCCAAACCCGCTTACGAGAGTTCAAGTCCAGCTCCCTAGTGGTCGAAGTCGCCGACAAGCTCAAGCCCCCCAGCATCCCTCCAGCTCCCACCCCTATAGACACTCCAGACACCACTGATTTCACCGATGAGTACGATGTCACCTCCAAGGAGTACAGTTCAGAACTCGTCTCGCCCTCCGTCGATGCTCAAGGCGCATTAGACAAATTAGCGTTTATCGATGCCGTGCTGAAACGGTACCGATCGGCTTCCATTCAACGAGAAGCAGCGGCTGCAGCCACTAAAGGGTCTAAACCTTCTACCCAGAAACCTGGCTCAGAGAGTAAGAAAAATGCTCCTCAGCCACTTCCCATTCAGTCGGTTCAGAACTCTCTGTATGAATCGGAATTCACCTCAGATGACATTTCCGATGACCCTTCCAAGTTAGACAGCAGTAGCTTTATTCCCCGGTCAATTCTGCGTACAGCCACCCGCTTCCGCAAAGAATTAAACCCGGATCCAGGGACTGAAGACGACATCCTCAATGACTTTCGCAATTCTAGGGTACGAACCAGGGCCGCGGTTAGTTTTGTCTTAGGGTTAATGATTGTCCCCTTGCTCACCCAGCAAGTGTCCAAAAACTTGGTCATTGGTCCCTTTGTAGACAAATTAAAAGGCCCAGAACAAATTGAAATTCGGATTAATCCTGAAATTGAAAATGAGGTCCTGACTGAGTTATCCCGCTTTGAAGAACGACTCAAATTTGAAAGTTTAACCAGTCCCATCTCCCTTTCCCCTGCCGAGATTCAATCCCAACTCAAAGCCAAAGCGGCCGACCTTAAAGAAGAATATCAGTGGGATTTACGGCAACCCTTAAAAAATGCCATCTCAGATTTATTTTCGCTGATTGCTTTAGCGATCTACTTTTTGCTCAATCGTCAAAAGATTGCGATTCTCAAATCTTTTTTCGATGAGATTATTTATGGGCTGAGTGACAGTGCCAAAGCCTTTATCATCATTCTATTTACAGACGTATTCGTCGGATTTCACTCTCCTCACGGCTGGGAAGTGATTGTTGAAAGTGTTCTGGGTCATTTTGGCCTGCCCCAGGATCGCAATTTCATCAATATGTTTATTGCCACTTTTCCGGTCATGCTGGATACAGTGTTCAAGTATTGGATTTTCCGCTATCTGAACCAAATCTCTCCTTCCGCCGTTGCTACCTACCGCAATATGAATGAGTAGATCTACGCCTAAAAGCCTTGACCTCACTGTGTTTAATCAATACCCTTGCAATCAATAAAAAGATAAAAATCCCCTGCAATTTCTCGCAGGGGAGTGAAAGCTTTTGTAACCGTTTGGTATAGCCCAAAGAGGGTGTATTTCCAATCTCAGTTATTCCCAAATAAGGATCATTTTGATCAGGTAAAAAAACTCAGCCTTTCAAACCCTTTATTTATAAGCCTCTTAAACTCCTTAAATAAAAATAAAGAGGTTAATAATATGAAACATAAATCTAGAGCTTTTCCATGTCATCTTCCAAGATTTCTTTTCATATATTGAAAGTCTATTGTCAAGAAAAAGCTGACTTTTGCCTCTGATCATAGTAATCAGATGAAACCCATGAAAGCCATTGTGTACGAACGATATGGGACACCTGATGTTCTACCCGATGGAGCAAGCAACTGAAACACATCGAAGAGTCGAAACCGAGCAAAGGCTAGGTATTGTCGTCCTTTCCCTGCAGGATTGATCGTTGCCAGTCGATTAAAAATAGGGCACTGATTCTGAACACCCAACCCGTCATCTTCCATTCGGTCTTCCACCTGGAGTCGAGGAGCTATACAAATTGGTATGACGGGATAGTGAAGGGGGTGTTGGAGAAGATCGGCAAGATACAGCAGCATCAATCTAGTGGAGTACCCACCACCACCCGATCACCGCCTTCAGCCTTGGCTCGATATAAGGCTTTATCTGCGGACTGGTAAAAGCTTCCAGCCCCTATCAATTGAGTACAAGGAAGCACACTAGCAATTCCCAAGCTGATGGTGACGATATCAGAGAAGGAAGTAGATTGATGGGGAATAGCCAGAGCGGCGACAGACCCTCGAATTTTCTCAGCTATATGAATAGCACCCTCTAAAGACGTACTAGGGAGAAGGACTGCAATTTTCCCTCCACCATATCGGGCTGTAAGATCAGCCGGACGCTTTAGACATTGACTGATGGCACTAGCGACTTGGGATAGGCACTGATCGCCTTGTATATGGCCATCGGTATCATTGTAAGTTTCGAAGCCATCGATATCACAAATCATCAATGATAAATGAGATTCCTCTCTTACCATCCGTAGCCATTCAACTTGGATTTGCTTTAGAAAAAATTGCCGATTGGTCAGCTGCCTTAACTCATCCTCCGAGGAAAGTTGGATCAGTTTTTGATTCGCCTTTTTTAGTTGTCTTTTAAGTCGATTATTCTCAAGATGGATACGCACACTCTGCTTCAGAATAGGCCAGCGAATAGGTTTAGTAATGAAGTCAGATGCGCCACTCTCAAAAGCCAAATTTACAGAGGCTTCCTCATCCAACCCCGTGATCATTAGGATGAGGGTATTAGCACTACCTGCTAATTTCAGAAGTTGTTGGCAACATTCAAACCCGTTCATTTTGGGCATCATGGCATCTAGCAGCACAAGATTAGGCCTCATGTTTTTATAAGCGTCCAGACACTCTTCCCCATTAGAGGCTGTAATCACTAGATGACCATCCTTCTCTAGACATTGGGCCATAGTATCGCTGGTTGCCCGATCATGCTCTGCGATTAAGATGATGGACTGCGTACTCATTATGTCTAGAGCAGCTAAGGAGAATGAGTTGTCCTGAGTCATCTTCAACGGATGTAATGGGGGGTAGCTGCTTGCTGTTCGTGTTATCAGCTCACAAATGATGTCTTCTCAAAATAGCTGGACTTGTTGTGCAAAGCAACAAAAATCAGAAACAGCAAGGAAGAGTGGCCATTTCAAGAGATTGGGTTAATCATTCCTGACAGATTCGCTGGGCGTGCATAGCTGACGTTCTTGATCGAGCAAATTGGCTGTGGGGTTATTGAGATAGAGCTGCAACCACTCACAACTTCTGGTCAACAGTTTGTCTAAACTCAAGGCTTCAATTGCCCAAACCTTTACGCCTCGATTCTCTGATGCCGTGGCCACAAACTGGCCATCGGCACTAAAGCTGAGGTCAAACAAACGGCTGTTGCCATGCTTAAATTCCGCCAGTTGACGACCCTGTAATTCCCATAATCGTAAGGTGCCATCTTCGGAAACCGTAGCTAGAGATTGGCCATCAGGACTAAAACGAACGCCACGAACCGCCCCTCGATGCCCTTCAAACTTGGCGAGAGATTGCCCCTCCAAATCCCATAGCCTTGCCGTGCCATCATCGGACGCTGTGGCCAAGGATTTCCCGTCGGGACTAAACTGCACCGTCCATACTCGGCCTTGATGTCCTTCTAAGATGGCAGTGGTTTGGCCCGCCAGCGACCAGAGACGGACCGTTTGGTCCGCAGAGGCCGTCGCTACAATCGGATCCGTAGGACTAAAGGTAACGCTCCAAACGGGACTGCGGTGACCACGCAAGATCGCTAAAGGCTGCCCCTGCCAATCCCACAGTCGGGCGGTGCCATCTTTAGAAGCTGTGGCGATGCGCTGGGCAGTTGGATCAATACTGACGCCAAATACTTCCGACTGATGCCCTCGCAATTCAGTGATTAAGTCTCCAGTCTTCGACCAGACACGAGCCGTGCGATCACCAGATGCAGTGGCCAAATACTCTCCCTTTTGAGTAATATCCCAAATTCGGCCGGCATGGGCATCTATGCGCAGCCGTTCTTCCCCTGACTTATCCCATATGCGAATAAACTGATCGCCGCCAGCCGTCACCATGGCTGGATCTGGGGACATAAAACTGAGACTGAGCACAGGGCGAGCATGTTTGAGGATCTGTACAGGGCCTTTCTGACGCAAATTCCATAAACGGGTGGTGTAGTCTTCGGAACCAGAGACTAGCCATTTGCCATCGGGACTAAACTGCACGCTTCTCACCCAGTCTTGGTGACCTTTTAGGGTTTCTAATCGCTCCCCCTCCGAGTCCCAAATGTGGATCAGGCGATCCGCAGCGGCTGAGGCCAGTTGTTTGCCATCGGCACTGAAAACGACGCTAAACACCTGGGTACGATGGCCATTCCAACTGCGGATTAATTTGCCTTGGCGACTCCACAGATGCAGGTAGCCATCATAGGAGCCAGTGGCTAAAGCTTGACCATCGGGCCGCCAGTGGAGACTGCGAACCGGTCCATGCCCTACAGGAATCTTTAAAATTCGCTGGCCTTGGAGATTGGAAATTTCGACGGTCTGATCAAAGGAAGCAGAGGCTAGGGATTGACCATCAGGACTGAACTGAAGAGCCGTAATGGCAGAAGGGTGAGGACGAAAATTGGCTAGAGACTGACCGTTGGAGTCCCATAGCCAAACCTGGCCGTCATTAGTGGCGGTGGCAATCACTCCCTCTGTGGTGGGTGGACAGCTAACAGCGTTAACGGGCTGGGGGTGAGGTAACGTTGCCAGGGGTTTACCCTGTAAATCCCATAACCGAGCGGTACGATCTGCTGCCGTTGTGACTAGGGTTGTGCCGCTCTGACAAGCATCCGTTACCCCTGAGCGATGCCCCACCATTTTTGCCAGCAAGTTGCCTTCCAAATCCCAGAGCCGTACTTCCTTATCTTGGGAAGCGGTGATTAAGCGTTGGCCATCCGGGGTAAAACGCACTCTGGTCACCCCCCGCTGATGCCCTCGAATCTGATTTTGCTCCCGCATATCTTCCAAGATCTGCTGCAGGGCTAGGAGTGGAGTCAGGGTGGGAAAGGTGGAGGCCTCTGATCGATCGCCCCAGTCCTGCATTTTGCGAGCTGTTTTTAAAGCTAAGAGTAGAGCTTCTAGTTGCTTGAATTCGGCTTGTTGCAAAGCTTGCCGAGCATCTCGCTCAATGGCGGTGACTTCTTGGGCTTTGCGAATGGAGGTGCTGGCCCAGAATGCGATCGCAACTGCTGATACGGCAATCCCCACCAACGCAATCAACCCCGTCAACACCGTTCGCCTTGCCCGTCGCTGGGCCTGAGCTAGGATGGCATCGGCTTCTGCTTGCTGACAGGCCGCTAAATAACGATAGTCTTCATCACTAAGCTGTTTCCCAATCGACCATTGCTGTGCAGCCTGTAATTGTTCACCTGATAGAAATTTGGCTTGGCTTTGTTGCCATTGGCGGAGGGCGGAGGCATAGAAGGATGGCCGCAAACTAGCCACCACATCCTCCACCCAGTCTGAATCAAAAATCTGGGCATAGATTCGATTGGCGACAACCAATTTCTCTAATCGATTGACAACCAGCCCCGACAAACGCAGCTCGACTTGGGCTGGGCTGGCATCTGCCTTAATGGAGCCTTGCTGCAAAATTCGCTGATAGAGATCGAGCACTTTGCTGGCGTATTGTTCGTTACTGAGGATGCGATCGCGGATCGTTCTCAAATGCTCAGGTTCATCCTGAGCCTCCCAATTGGCGAGCAGTTTGTCCTGAATAAACTGCGTTACCCACTGCTCTATCTCTGCAGACTGAGTCGGCAGTTGAGCCGCTGACTGGGCAATCATCTGACAGATTTTTTGCGTCAGAAACGGCTGTCCTCCCGTCCAAGACAGTACAGCTTGTAAAACAGCTTGGGCCTGCGGTGTCTGGGAAGTGAGTCCTGCTACTAAAGGCTGGGCTTCTGCTACTTGAAAGCCCTTTAACTCAATGGCATGTCCCAAATTGAAGGGGGTACGCTGCTTGTCCTGTATTAACCGCGAAGGGGTGGCAACTCCCAACAAGACAAACGCTAACCGCTGATAAGCCCCATTATCCGTTCGATGGTTATAACAGGCGCGCAGAACAGCAAAAAAATCATCTTTAAAGGGCAACCGCAGAACGCTATCAATTTCATCAATAAAAATGACTAGCTTTCCCGTACATTCCACTAGCAGGATGGTTTCGATAAAGGTATGAAATCTTTGAACTGGAGATAGCAGAGCTTGGTCTCGCCACCACTGCCGTAAATTAAAGCGATCGCTCAACTGAAAGCTACTGACTAAACTGCGAATCAGTCCGGCATACCATTGATCTGGCGTAATCTGCTGGCTACCCATTTGGGTCAATTCAATGGCTGCACAGGTAATGCCTTCTGCCTGGAGCTGTTGCATTACCTGGACCCGCAAGCTAGATTTCCCCATCTGCCGGGAATTGAGGACATAACAGAACTCGCCTGCCCTCAGCTTGTCATACAGTTCCTGATCAGCAGATCGGGCCACATAAGAGGGGGCATCAGCAGGTAAGCTCCCTCCTACCTGATATTCATAAGAGGAGCCAACCATAAAAGCCTGCTGTCCATACCATCGTTATTGTCTTAGCATCTCAGAAGGAGAGCTTCCACATCAATGTAGGTACGATGCCCGGTCCTTATTGAAGTGACTGAGTTCTAAATCATTTAAGAATTGATGTCGAAAAGCCACTGCACTATGCCTTGCCCTCTCTGCCAACCATCCTCAAAATAGTTCCAGATCTGGCAAAGTTACAGTGTGATGTCAGCCACCCCGCCGAACCACTACCCCGAACAAATGCGAAAATAAAGAGTGAACAGAAAAATTTGGTCTGATAAAAATTGATGAACCCAAGAATTAAGCCTTGGTTACGCGCTATTTCAGTTGTTTTTGCCGTATTTTGGTTAGTTGGCTCCTGCTTTATATTGGACAGTCAGCCCACTTGGGCAGAAGACGGTGCCCAAAACTTTACCTTTGCGGACCTCCGTTATGAAGATTTCGCCAACAGAAATTTTGAAGGGGCTTCTTTAGCTGGCGCTATTTTGTTGAAAGCCAACTTAGAAGGTGCCAATCTCAAAGGCACTATCTTAACGATGGCGACCTTTCAGCGATCTAACTTAACGGGGGCTGACTTAACAGAGACCTTCGCCGATCGCGTTCTCTTTAATGAAGCGGATTTAACGAATGCCATCTTTACGGATGCCATGCTCACCAGCAGTCGTTTTTATGAGGCCACCATTACAGGGGCTGATTTTTCTTATGCCTTCTTAGACCGAGATCAGGTCGCGATGATGTGTGAATATGCCGATGGTGTTAATCCTGTGACAGGTGTCTCCACCCGCGAAAGTTTAGAGTGTCCCTAAATTACGCTTGAGGTCCTCGGTTACACATGGCAGTTGGATAGGTTACAAAGGCAACCCAGCAAATTATTTTTGGGTCACTTAGACAGACTTTTCATGTCTTGAACAACCATCCAATACAACCCGATCGAGATCGCTAATCCGACTGCCCCGCTGATGACTAACTCATACAATTTGAAGAGATCATGGGTGTTGGCTAGGCTGTAGGTCCAGATGCTGAAGGGCACCATCAGAAAGAGTCCTGTCCAAATCCCAGGTCGCAGCTTATGGCTTTTCCAACTCAATCCCACATGATCTAAGAATGGGTGGGTCAGCCCTATTGCAGGCAAGATACCGCTGAGAATCGGCAAGCGCCAGCCAACGATGGCTAAGGCAATCACAAAGATAAAAATAATTGAATTTTCCAGCATAAAGAAGCGAGTAGATTTCACTACTTGCGACTTTGAGGTTGCTTTTTGATATTCGGGTAGCCAGCCTTCTTCAACTGTATGGATGATAATTGCGAGAGCAACTAACCAAATTGCTAAATCTTTAACAGCCATAAGCATTACATTGCTCATCGTTGTTGTATTTGCTTATTCTACTGAGATTAAGCTGTATCGGCAGAGATTAGCGATGGCTAGTAGATTCCATTAATCTATGAGTCTTTTAAGACTAACTTGTGGATCACCATGCTTTAGTTTATGGCTGCAATAGTTACAGTTCCGCCTTCAGTGACATCAACTTGCAGCTTAAATCCATATAGCAAGCTCATGCCGATTAGCGGATCTGCTTCAGAAGCTGCCACATCAATAATCTGAGGTTTGCCATCCCAAATTACCGTTGCTTTATGCATATCAAAAACGACCTCACTGCCATCGCCTAAAGTCCCAATATCACGGAAATACCAAGGTAGGCCAAGGGTGGTAATGGTTGAGGGTGGAAGAGATAAAAAGCCTGTGAACCCTGTATCAATGACAGCTTCAACGATTTGCTTGGGTGCATCGGCATGACCCACTGCAACGCGAAGGATGGCTTCACAACGTTGGTTGACGAAGCCGTGCATCATACCGTGTTCTTACGACTCCGGGAGCCAAAACGATAGACGGCCTGATGACCTATCCGAATCACCCAGGGTTGAGCGTTTGGATAACGCTCATAAAGTCGATCTGTTGCTGAAATAGGGGTATCAGCTACCTCAAAAGCGCCAGTTTCGATATCAATTGCCACGATTTTGCCATGATTGCCCGCTTCAACTTGGGAGCGTACCTGGGTTTCATAGATCTCATTGCCTTGCTTAGCAAACTCTTCTTTGCTGTAGCGAGGATGTCGAACGGTCATTGGCTAGTGACGTAACGCTAGTTATGTTCACTATTCTAACTTGGGGAATGGTGAACCAGTGCTGTTAGACCAAGTTGTCAAATCTTGAATAGTCATAAGCCTGTCACCCATCATTACGTTCACTGCTGATCTTGGCTTTATGGACCCGACTGCCTTGCACCAGAATGAGTAGTAGTAAAACTCAACTATGTACCAAGTTTTTATAAAAAGATTTTCAATGAGGCATTATTCGTAGGTTGTCCACTCAAAACCCAACTGTCTAACTGATTGCAATTCACACAAATCGAAATATTGCGTTTCCAAAATCTTCGTAATAACTGTTACGCCTGATGTATAAATAGGGATGTGAAATTTATTGCCTTCAAAAACACCTTTACCTTGATCATGATGATTATAGTTATGATGCCAATCATCAAATTGAACGAGCTTTTCTAGATTTTTTGAAACATACAAATATAGCTCCTCGTCTGTTGAGTATAATTCTTCGCCAAAACTCTCTACAAGATTCACTAGAAGATCGAAATCATATTCAGGTGCTAGATTTTGTCTGACCACATCTTTCGAAGGGATTGCAACTAGCTCATCACGAATATATACCTCTAGTTCTTGAGAGATAATACGCTGATAATTTTCGTCATATTTCACTTCTCTATCGTCCCATTGAAAAGATGAATGTAAAGCTGGCGTGCCAAATCCTTCTTCTACTTTCACTCCAGGTCCATAGGCACGGAGCATCAGTCCTATTCCATCTGAAGACGGGTAGTTCATCAGTAGTTCATATACAATTGCCCAGCTCTCTCGATTACAAAAGCCTGTCACTCTAACTGCTGCGATGTCGTAATTCAGATTGAGTAGAGGATAATCCTTTTTATCCAAATATTGAAGGATTTCATCTGAGGTAAAGCCCCTTGATTCCTCCTGAAGCGGATATTCAGATATGGCCGATGATATTACTTTGAGAAAAGCTTTTTGAGAGTTTTCATTGGCCTGATTTCCGCACGCCTCACCCTCACAATCTGTCGAAAAAATCTTGCCTGTGATCTCATCTTGAGAATTTTCAAAATCCCCCAGAATATTGGCTGCAATCGCATCTTGCACATTAGGAGGCAACGCTAAGATCAAAGCTTTGATCTTAGCAATGGCTTGTTCAGCAAGTTCTGTAAGTTCTGTCATAACTTCAATCCCACTCTAAGGGAAAAACTGTATTTTATTTAAGTACTATTTAAAGGCTATAGATAGTGTTTCTACAGATAGTAAGTACTCCTATTTTTTGCAATCTATGACAAGAATTTTAGCTCGAATATATCCTTTGAAAATAAGATTCATAAAGGTCATTACGAGGAATAACTTGATTGTTCTCTCGCTTGATTAACCCCATACTATGGAGTTTATAGGCTTGCACAGGGTTAAGAGATGCAGTAGCCGTTAGCACCCCTTGAAATGCCTGCATCAAATTAGGCGTCTGCTGCAACGTTACCCAGTGGTGCAACAGATGACCACTATAAATCCCCTCATCACTAGCAGCCATTTGCACAAGCTGATTAAACGTCAGTTCCCTCGTACTGAGGGCAGATAGCGCTACCCGAACCAAATAGGGGTGCCCCCCAATCATCGCCATTAGTTTCGACAACTCACCCTCAGTAAGAGCCACCTGATGCAGTTGAGCAAGGTGTTGGATTTGGTTTGCAGTGAACTCCGAAAGGCCAATGGGAACCCCCGTATTAAAAGGAGATTGATGATAATCCAGCGGGATATAAGCTTCCGTTGAATGAACCAAAATTAGCCGTAATTGTTGCCATTGCTGAGAGATTCGCCCCTTCTCATGCCAGCTCCGCAACATACCAAAAAAGTCTTCGATGATGTCTTGAAAGGGGAATAGGCGATCGACATTATCTAGTCCTAAAACGAACGGTCCCTGCACTTCTAGGAATAAATGATCTTCAAAATAGGCCGTGCAATTATCATTACTGCCAAAAATCTCTGAATCCCAAAGTTCTGAGAGTCGATTTTGTAAACGAAGTTGGCGGCTAGTCATGGCACAGAGCCACTTTAATAGCTTCTCCAAGCTCGCCAAAACAGACTTATCGACACTCCCCATATCGATATAGACCGTGGGATAGGCTTGCTGCTGAGCAAAGGCCATCAAGTGATAGAGCAATGAAGTTTTACCCATCAGTTGCGGTGCTTTAATCCGCAGTAATGCTCCCGGTTTAAGTAATGTCTGGCAGCCTAGTTGTTCGACACCCGCCCGCTCCAAATAAAAAGGAGACTCCGGCGAAAGGGGACCTTCAATGATTGGAGCTGGATTCAAAGCTACCGCAGGCGTGGAGTGGGCCTGCTGTTCCCAAGCCCGTCGTAACGCCTCTTTAAAATTGGTTTTACTAACCTTCTCGTTTAGCGCCTGTCCCAAGCGCTTCCACAAAGGACTACCAATATCTCGGTTGAGGTAAGCAGACCCATAGTTTAGCTGCTCCGCCATTTGCTCATAGGTTTGATGATTCCAAGACCCTTGCAATACCTGGACTTCCAGATCACTCAGGTGTTTGGTGGTCGCTGTAAAGATCAGTCGATTGGCAAAGTCTCGGGCCACGGGCCAGCTAAAATCTGCGTCGTTCTCCATACCCAATTTCTGGTAATGCTATTGGCGCTGTTAATGCCGGAACCCACTTCCCAATTAAAACCTATAAATTCCAATAATTTGCGATCGCACTCCGCTACAACACCCAATTAATTCCCCTTGGTTCTTCCTTTCACCTTGACCAGAATGGGGTCAATTGCATTTGGTGTAAGGAGTCTCACATGTCCCATCCCAGTCAACAACCGGGTTCTTGGCATCAACCCATTTCCACCCTGCTATTACTCTCTGGCATGGTCGCAGGGACCGTATTTGTCAGCTCAAATGTACTGCGGTTCGAATCTAAATCCCATGCCCAGTCCCCCAAGCTGTCCCAACCCCAACAAGAGATAGACCGCAAAGCGGATAGTCCCACCGGAGGTCTATTTGCTGAGGTAGATGGCAAGAAACTGTCCTTTCCCCTCAAACAGACCGATGTAGAAGCCGATATCTCCGGCAACCTATCGCGGGTAGAGGTCAAGCAAACCTTTACTAATCCCTATGACCGGCCTTTGGAAGCGATCTATCAGTTTCCGCTCCCCGAAGATGCCGCCGTGGACGATATGGAAATTCGGATTGGCAATCGGATTATTCGCGGTGTGATCAAAGAGCGGCAAGAAGCCAAGCAAATCTATGAAACGGCCAAGCAGGAGGGCAAAACTGCTGCCCTACTGGAGCAAGAGCGGGCCAATTTATTTTCCCAATCCCTCGCCAATATCGTGCCAGGGGAAACCATTGAAGTCGTGATTCGCTACACCAACAGCCTGGAGTTCGAGGGGGGCGATTACGAGTTTGTCTTTCCTACCGTGGTTGGGCCTCGCTATATTCCTGGGGCTCAGATTGATGCAGCAGGCAATACCACTCGGGTCGCCGATGCCGCCAAGATTACGCCCCCCGTACTACCTCCAAAGCAGCGGTCTGGCAACGATATCAGTATCACCGTCAATTTAGATGCGGGGGTGCCGATACGGAATTTGCGATCGCCCTCCCATCCCATCCTCACTAGTCAAAAAGGTCAGCAAACTCAGGTTAAGTTAGCGAATCAAACCACCATCCCCAACAAAGACCTAATTCTGCGCTATCAGGTCGCCAACAAACAAACTCAAGCCACCCTGCTCACCCAGTCTGACCAACGGGGCGGGCACTTTGCCACCTATTTAATTCCAGCTCTCAAATATAAGTCGAATGAGATTGTCCCCAAGGATGTGGTGTTCCTAATGGATACCTCCGGCTCCCAGAGTGGGCCACCCATTGTCCAATCCAAAAAGCTGATGACCCAGTTCTTGGACAAGCTCAATCCCAACGATACCTTCAGCATCATCAACTTCTCCAACACCACCTCCAAGCTATCCGAAAAGCCCCTAGCCAATACCCCAGTCAACCGCCAAAAGGCCCTCGCCTATATCAAAAAGCTAAATGCCGATGGGGGCACAGAGCTGATGAATGGCATCAATACCGTTGCCGCCTTTCCCCCTGCCCCAGATGGTCGCCTACGGAGTGTGGTGCTGCTCACAGATGGCCTAATTGGCGATGATGAAACCGTGATTGCCGCAGTCCGCGATCGCCTCAAGCCGGGGAATCGGATTTATCCTTTTGGTGTGGGCTATTCCACCAATCGATTCTTGCTGGATCGACTAGCAGAAGTCGGTCGAGGATCGGTTGAAGTCGTCGCCCCCAAAGACTCAGCAGAGAAGGTGGCCGCTAAGTTCGTCAAAACTATTAACAAGCCCGTCTTAACGGATATCGAAGTCTCCTGGGTGGGGCCTGGCAAAGGTCCAGATATTTATCCCCAGCGCGTTCCCGATCTGTTCGCCAATCAGCCCCTTGTTCTCCATGGGCGCAAGCAAGATGGCCAGTCCGGCAAACTGAAAATTACGGGACGGATGGCCGGTGGAAAACCCTATGAACAGGTCTTGGGGGTCAAGTTTAATGCCTCTGGCAATGAAGCTATTGCCCAACTTTGGGGCCGCAACCGGATCAAGAGCTTGATGAATCAGATGTATGGCCGAGAAACGGACCCGGCAGTTAAGCAGGTGACCAATACCGCCCTCGCCTATCGTTTGCTCTCTAAATACACTGCCTTTGTCGCTGTCACGGAAGAAATCCGCGTCGACCCCAACAATCCCAACCTCACACAACGGGTGCCCGTCGATCTACCAGAAGGCATGAAACTCACTAATCCGGCTGCCCATGCTACCCCGGAACCTAGTGAAATCCTCGGTTATCTGATTGCCCTCTTTGGCATCTTTCTCGTCATGGCCAAAAAGCATGGCTTGAAATGGTTGCCCACTCGGAGGCAGTCATGATCCTGGTCCCATCACAAAAGGGGGCAAAGACTTGGCTAATCGCCATTGGGGTTACCCAAATCTTGCTCCATCTCCTCTTAGTTCGTCGAAGCCAATATCCCTACCTCTTACCCGCCAGCAGTATCTTTTGGGCCGCAACCGCCATGCAGCTTTACACGCAGCGCCATACTTTATCGCTGCGCGAACATCGAGCCACCGGGGGTGGGCTGCTGTTGCTGGCAGCCGTGGTCTATCGAGGGCTCCATACCTTTGAATCCGACTACTTCCTGCGACTCTATCCCCTGCTAGTGCTGGTGAGTCTGAGCCTCTTGGCTTCCGGTCTCCAGGGATTGGCTCAATACCAAGGGGGACTCTATCTCTTAGGCTTCTTTGCCATGCCTTGGGAGCTGCTCTACCTCCTCGATTTCACCCCCTGGACCACACAGTTTTCCACGACGCTGCTCCGATTGATGGGCTTTACCGTCCATCAACAGGGCTTTACCATTGCCCTGCCAGGGGGTGCCATTGAGGTCTATAACGGTTGTTCTGGCGTGAGATCCATTACCCAACTCCTGGGCTTAGCCTGGATATATGTGATTCTGTCTGCCGTGCAGGGCCGCCAGAAATATCTCATTCTGCTGGGAGCTGTCTTAATCGGCTTCTTTGCCAATGGTTGCCGTGTGGCCCTACTGGCGATTCTCTCTAGTCAACCGGACACATTGCACTACTGGCATCAAGGCGATGGGTCGCTCCTGTTTTCACTGCTGGCCGTATTGCTGCTAGGGCTACTGCTTCTCAGTCTGCCCCCTCACCACGGGAGGTCTTTATCATGATCAGATGGTTTAAGCGAAACCCACTGGGGGTCGTTTGGGGAATAACGGTTTTGGTATTGGGGGTTGCGATCGCATCCTTCCAACCCCAAATCCCCCAAGTCGCTCCCTACCCATTTCCCCAAGTTATTCCCCTCGCAGATTGGACCTTCGCTGATAGTCAGCCGATTACGCCTGATCAAACCCCTGACTCCCAAGACATCCCTGGAGAGATATTGTCTGGACAACGGTATCACTATCGTCAAGACAACGCCGATCTCCAAATTGAAATGCGTTATCTCGCCCAGACCAATGGTGATCTGAAAGCCCTGATTAAACATCAGACAGGCAGTTTAGGCACGGTACTTCAATCAGCAGAAGGCGTGGGGACATTCAGCCTATTCACTCAAGGCCCCGAAAGCCAGCTGGATACCTGCATCAATCCTCGGGGAACCAGTACCGTCACTAGCGATCAATTCAAGCGCAATCGCACCCTTTACGATTGGCGATCCGGGCGTTTTCTGGGCTGGATGCTCGGCCAAGCCCCCCTCCATGACAATCGCTGTCTATGGACCCGAATGACCTTATCAACCTCAGTAGATGCCCCCTCAGTTGATCCATCTAAGGCATTAACAAACCCATGGGAAGACTGGCATCAATGGTGGCAACCTCACTTTCCACCGTTAGCCTAGAACCAATACAGCCCAAAGAAGCCCACTTTCTCCCCAAGTTTGGTGAAGGCAGAACCTAGAGATCAGCTCTCTCCTAAACCACCAGCCCATTTATCGTGCCAAGACATCCGGCCAATTTTTGTCAGCTTCAGCAATATTCCCTGGAATATCCCCTTCCCACTGCTTCTGAACATCAAGACTGTAATTAAGATACAGCTTGCCATCTACAATTTTCCAGGCCTGAGGATCGATAGAGGCAGTGGTGCCTTTCTTCACAGCCCAAGCACAATAGCCCCCATACTGGGGCGCATACTTTTCAGGATTGCTGGCAAAAGAATCCCGATTTTCAGCACTGGCAAACTGCCAAGTGGCCCCCTGCCAGTCATGGGAGAATTCTCCTTTTCCTTTTACTGGAGCGCCATCCGTAAAGTAAGCCACCGGATCATATCCTCGAATTGCCGCACCATCCGCAGAAAAAACGGCAGGCTTAGTGTTGGTTTGGCTCTGTTCAGCCCCAGATTCAGAGCTAGAGGTCGAAGGATCTGTACAGCCGATACTTAAACCCATTCCCAGCACTAACACTGCTGGCCAGAGTGCAAATTTAAAATTCATAGACCAACCTCATAACGAATTACAACAAGCAGACGAAACATGCTCTCAGAATAATACTGAGCTGCAAACATGAGAATGTTGTGAACTCACCCTGAAAAGATACAGTCGACGGCCTGTGATTCCACCCCTCGATACCATCCTAGAGAAAACACCGTGATTGAGACATGACAGCGCTTTGGCTACTTATGCCATAATCCGTAGCATCCTGACCATGAGGTAATGCCAGTGACTCCTTCCGATCAGATATGCTGCTGTTCCTGGGTCGACCTGGGCAAACCTGATTATGTCCAGTATCACGATCAGGAGTGGGGCATTCCCGTCTATGACGATCTGCATTTGTTTGAGCATCTAGTCCTGGAGTCTTCTCAAGCAGGCTTGAGCTGGTATACCGTCCTTCGTAAACGCGAAAATTACCGAATTGCATTTGATCAGTTCAATCCCCAACAGATTGCCCACTACGATGCAGCCAAAATAGAGACCCTAATGGGCAATGCGGGCATTATTCGCAACCGCAAAAAGATAGAGGCCATTATTGGCAACGCTCGCGTCTTTTTACAGATTCAGGCAGAATTTGGTAGCTTTGCTAGCTATAGCTGGCGTTTTGTGGGCGGACAGCCCATCGTCAATACCTTTAGTGCATCCGATACCTGGCCCACCACTAGTCCAGAATCCGATGCCATGAGCAAGGACCTTCGCAAACGAGGCTTTAAGTTTTTTGGCTCAACGATCTGTTATGCCCATATGCAGGCCACGGGCATGGTGAATGACCATAGTGTCGAGTGTTTCCGCCGCCAAGAGATTATTGACAGCTACGTCCCGATTTTGAGTCAGTCTCCCTAAGATTTCAAGATTTAAGATTTCAAGATTAATGTTCGATAATACCCACTTTGGGTGTTACAAATGTTGAGAATGGGACAATCAGCACTTATTACTAGAAGAAGAGAGGCTACCTTAACAATTATCCACTTCACTAGAGAGCAGGTTCTGATACGAGTGCGGTTAGTGAAATTGGCTAGACATATCGGTTTTCTTTCTCTATTTATAGAACTTAATAAATCTAGCAATGCTTAGCTAGAATAGCCTTCAGAAATAGGCTGGCTTTTAATTTTGCCGCAAAGAAATAAAAATACAGATGAAAAATACAATATTCGTCCCAAAATAGCAGATACTCTACCCATAGACTTAATCCTTATCTCTATCGATAGATTATTAGTTGTTGGTGTGAGTTTATTGCCCTTATTGCCGTGTTTACATGTCTTAGAAGCCCATTCTCCTAAATACAGAAGGATGCCAGTATTTTGGTTTGAGGCTTGACCTCTAGATCTGATACTGATGAGTGTGCTTTTCCCACAATCCTGAGGCAGATTGGGTATTATAGTGTGAACTTCTTTCATTAGTGTCCCATCCTTCGAATTGCCATGGCTCGATATACTCGTTCCCTATCAGTTGCATTATCTTTGAGCAACTGTCTTACACAATTGAAGGCTGTGTTGGAGAGTTGTGATTTAGAAGCGCTTTTCTCTAAAGAGGACTGCATCATTGCCCGCGAGAAACCGGGCAAGGTCCCCTTTGCCAAACTCGTTACCATTGAAGTTTTAGTCGACAGCACCAGGGCTACCAGCAACGTCACAAATATGGATGTTGTGGTTAAGAATGAAGAATTACCACTACAAAGTAATAATCATTGTTTTCAAATTTTTGATCAGTTCAGTCAAGCCATCAATCAGCATTCGGGTTGGCAAGTCATAGCTGAAGCAGAAGAGCCCAATCAATCGCAAACAGCATCAGCAGAATCCCCGGCAACCCCAACAGCAGCCACTACCCCCCAGGCCACCCTTAAAATAGAGACAGCTCCTGCAGCAGCCCAACCCCTCGCCTCAGAGCCCATTGCACCGGTCTCAGCTAACGCTCAAGCTGAGCCTGTCGTTCAGCTACCCAAGGCGGCTGATCTTCCCCTGCCACAATCTTTCACAGATACCGCTCCAGAGCTAGCTACTCCTCCAGAATCAGTCCAATCCAACACAAATGACTCGATTAACCTAGAGCCGACAGCGGAAAAGCGGGTGCAGACGACTGCCAACTTAGAGGAACTGCGGCAAAAACGGGCAGAAAGCGTTGCCAATTTGGAACGTCTAAGACAGAAACGAGCAGAAAGCATTGCCAACCTGGAAAAGATGCGGCAAAAGCGAGAGCGCATGTTTGCGGCCAATGAGAGAGAGGGGACTGGAGAGGATATTAGCTCTCTCGATTTACCTGAGCGGCCTTCGACCTCCCAGGCATAGCACTAATCAAAATAGAATAGAGTTACTAGCTTACGTAGCTCTTCAGCTTCCTGGCAGGTCTTCAGTAAGGTGTGGCTGTCATGAAAGGCGAAGCAAATAAGCTGATCACATCGAGCTACGATTTCCTGGTTACAGATGGCGCTGGCTTCTGCTAGAGACAGATTGTCATGTTCTGGCTTTTCCACCAGGTGCATCACCTTCTCCAACAACCGTTGGGACTCAGGGGGCTGCTCCGTCATGCTTTGGGGTAAAACAACCGTCAATAACTTTGGATCCGCCCGCATAGCGCCTCGAATCGCAGCAGCATTGGTGCCAATCGCACCCGATGTGAGGAGGCGATTTCCAGAAAGGGCTAATGCATAACTCATCATTTCTATGATGTGCTGATGCATGAGGGGAACGTGGCGAGAACCCAAAATAGCAATGCGCTTGGAACTGGTCTGTTGAATCGCTGCTAGTTCTTGTAGAAACTCGTCAGCTTTGGGGTCGCCAACCTGAGGTAAATCGAGAGACTGGCTCAAAGAGGTACTGTGCCAAAACAACCCAGCCATTTTAACAAAGGTCAGTCAGATTTTGGGGGTGATGGATGGAGTTTATTCTTTACAGCCAAGGTTGACCTTGAATATCATCCCAAATCAGAGAAAGTAAGTCAGAATTCGTGGCATCAAACCAATGAATGGCAGAATTCGCTCTAAACCAGGTACGTTGACGCTTGGCGAACTGACGAGTATGAAGAATAGTTTGGGCCGTTGCTTCTTCGAGGGAAGCTTGCTGGTGCAAATAGGCCTTCATTTCTTGATATCCCAAGGTTTCTAAGAGGGGGAGTTCGGCCCCATAGTGTTCAATGAGTTCCTGTACTTCAGCCAGCCAGCCCTGTTCCAACATAGCGGCAGTACGCTGTTGAATGATGGCTGTGTGCTGATCCAGATCACTAATGTCTAAACCAATCTGCAAAATGGGGTAAGACGGCGGATTTTTGCCTTGCTGGGCGGATAGGGGTATACCGGTGGTGTAAAAAACTTCCAATGCCCTTAAGGTGCGGACTTGATCATGGGCATGGATTTTTTGGGCAGCTTGCGGATCAACTTGCTGGAGCCATTGGTAGATCTGGGATTGGTCTTGGGATTGGAGTTGCGATCGCAACTCCAATTGCGGCGGCACTCGCGGCATTTTTAGCCCATCAACAATGGCTCGAATATAGAGTCCAGTTCCTCCCACCATCAGCGGCGTTTGGCCTTGAGCATGAAATTTAGAAATTAAAGCTTGGGCCTGTTGTTGATAGTCGGCAACGGTCAAAGTCTCGGTGGGATCACAGATATCGATCAGATAGTGAGGGACTTGTTCTTGATCTGTTACAGAAGGTTTGGCGGTACCAATATCAAACCCTCGATAGACTTGCCGGGAGTCAGCACTTAGAATGGGTGCACCTAAACGTTGAGCCAAAGCCAGTGCCAGAGAGGATTTTCCCGTGGCCGTTGGCCCACAAACTACAATTAACCCTGGCGTCATTGCCGCTGAATCCTAAAGAATTAATAATGCAACCCCAATGTAAATAGCCCTTAAGACAGGTCTAAAATCGCTTAAAAGGCATTTGTGATAGAATTTGGGGGGTTTTTTGTATTTACCCAAACCAACATAGCTTTAAGTCGCTTATAGGAGCGCTTCATTAAATGGCCACAAACTATAGTGCAGATCAGATTCAAGTCCTGGAAGGGTTGGAACCCGTTCGGAAACGCCCTGGGATGTATATCGGCAGCACTGGCCCCAGGGGATTGCATCACTTAGTGTACGAGGTGGTGGACAACTCTGTCGATGAAGCTCTTGCTGGACACTGTAAGCATATTCATATCTATCTCAATGCAGATGGCTCTGTCAGAGTGACCGACGATGGTCGGGGCATCCCCACAGATTTGCATCCCACCACTGGCAAAACAGCCCTAGAAACGGTGATGACCATCCTCCATGCTGGGGGCAAATTTGATAGCGACAGTTATAAAGTCTCAGGAGGATTACATGGGGTTGGTATCTCTGTCGTTAATGCCCTATCAGAATGGGTAGAAGCGAAAGTATGGCGCAACGGCAAAGTTCATACCCAACGGTTTGAGCGTGGCATTCCGAAGACAGAGTTGGTCGTTGAAGACACGGATCGGAAACAGTCCGGGACCGCGATTACCTTTTTACCAGATACTCAGATTTTCACCGTTACCACCGAATTTGACTACAAAACCGTCGCCAGTCGTCTGCGGGAATTGGCCTACCTGAATGCAGGGGTAGAAATTACCTTTCAAGACAATCGCTTAGAACTCTTGGGCACAGACGAACCCAAGGTAGAGGCCTATCGCTACGATGGCGGTATTAAAGAATATGTTGATTACATGAACCGGGAAAAAGAGCCCATTCATGAAGAATGTATCTATGTTGAAGGTGAGCGCAATAATGTCACGGTAGAAGTTGCCCTGCAATGGTGCCGAGATGCCTATTCTGACAACCTTCTCGGATTTGCTAATAATATCCGGACCGTGGATGGGGGCACCCACTTAGAAGGCCTAAAAACAGTGCTCACGCGGACCATGAATTCCTTATCCCGTAAGCGAGGCAAACTCAAAGATGGGGATTCCAATCTGGGCGGTGAGCATATTCGTGAGGGGCTAACCGCCGTTATCTCGGTCAAAGTCCCTGATCCCGAATTTGAAGGTCAAACGAAAACCAAGCTGGGCAACACAGAAGTCCGAGGGATTGTTGATTCTTTAGTGGGTGAAGTGCTCACTGAATATTTAGACTTTCATCCCACTGTGGCTGATGCGGTGATCGAAAAGGCCCTCCAAGCCTTTAATGCTGCTGAGGCTGCTCGACGGGCTAGAGAACTGGTGCGCCGCAAGTCGGTATTGGAATCCTCGACGTTGCCGGGCAAGCTAGCAGACTGTAGTTCCCGTGACCCCAGTACATCCGAGATCTACATTGTGGAGGGGGATTCTGCGGGAGGAAGTGCGAAGCAAGGACGAGATCGCGGATTCCAGGCCATCTTGCCGCTACGGGGTAAGATCCTCAACATCGAAAAAACTGATGATGCCAAGATCTATAAAAATAATGAGATTCAGTCTTTGATTACGGCCCTTGGGCTCGGTATTAAAGGCGAAGAATTTGATGTCTCCCAACTCCGGTATCATCGGATTATTCTGATGACTGACGCAGACGTAGATGGGGCCCACATTCGGACCTTGCTACTCACCTTTTTCTACCGCTATCAGCGAGATCTAATTGACCAAGGCTATATCTATATTGCCTGTCCACCGCTCTATAAGGTTGAGCGAGGACGATCTCACTACTACTGCTATAGCGAACGCGAACTTCAGAACCTGATTCGGACTGAGTTTCCGGCCAATGCCAACTACACCATTCAGCGGTTTAAGGGCTTAGGGGAAATGATGCCAACCCAGCTCTGGGATACCACCATGAATCCCGAAACCCGCACTCTCAAGCAAATTGACATTGAGGATGCCGCTGAAGCCGATCGGATTTTCACCATCCTGATGGGGGATCGCGTTGCTCCTCGCCGAGAGTTCATTGAAACTCATGGTCCCCGGCTCAATCTGACTGAACTCGATATTTAGAGAGTCCCTGCGATACCTCTAGCCTTCTACAACGGCGCTGGACTTGCTTTCCTCCATCAACCTAGCAAAGGAGATGGAGGAAGAACTCAGCGCAGGTTCTCTAAAGCAGCTAGGAGACCAGCAAGGATAGCTAGCAGAACCAAGCCCCAAATCACAAAGCCAGGGAAAAAGGTTATTACTTCTAGACCGCGGAGGATATAGACCGCAATGGCACCAGAGAGAAAGAAAAAGAACCACTTCGCGGCCCATGATTGTGCAAACTGTCCCATGCTTTGTCCTCTGTTGCTAGGTCTATGTTAGCCAAAACTCATTAAAAACAAAGCCCAAGGCCGCACTGGCAATAGGCACTGTCAGGTTGTCAACTCCCCATTTGGAAAAGGCTTCTAGGGTAGAAACAATCACGGAAATAGCAACAGCACTCACCCAAGTTGCCATAATATTGCCCTGGGTGATCCACAAAATCCCATAGATGATCAGACAGCTGACGACTGCCATACTCAAAGAGCCTTCCCAACTCTTTTTCATTCCCCAGGCTTGATAGGGATGTCGGCCAAATCGCTGGCCAATTAGAGCCGCCAAGCCATCACCCCAAGTCATAGTCAAAATACCAATGGCAGCATATTGAGGCAGCTTTAAGGGCCAAAACCAAGCAATCAGGATGCCGATGCTCAAGGCATAGAAAAAGGTCCCTAAACTTTTGCGCCCTACGCCACTCACACTAGACAAAATGGGGTAACGGTAGGAGAGCAGAGTAACAATGCTAAAAATGACCGAAGCTGCAATACCAACCCAAGTGGGCACATCCAGCCACCAAGCCAACAAAATGACATTGCCTGTGCCAATATGCACTACTTTACGGGTGATTTCAGGATCAGTAGTGATCAGTCGCTTCAGGAGTTCAGCACTTCCGATCACAATTCCTAGCCATATTCCCACCAGCAAGAGTTGAGCGGTAATGGAACTAGGTGGGCTTGGCAATGCAAACACGGTCAATTAATCCACTATCAATTCGGCCAATGACCTTCACTGTAGTGGATTCTGCTAGTCCTGGAAAGTGGATTGCTTCTGATGCCAATGCTTGTAATCCTCCTCACCTGTGGGGACAACAGACCCCAATGAACAATGGCATGGCAGTCACCTCATATTGATGGTCATCCTCCTCAAGAACCAAGTGGGTTGTTGGACTCATCAGGTCTTCTTATGCCGTTTAATCTTGACCCTCAAGTTAGCTTTAAGGATTAGCTTGAGTACAGGGGAATAGTCCTTTATACCCAAGCAAAATTAGTACCCTATCTCGCAAGAGTTAAGTCTTTAGATCCTGGTATCACCCCCAAGGGATTGAATAGGCTGGAAACAAGAAACAAACCTCATCCAGTCAGGAGCCACACCATCTTATGAAGTTCCGTTCTTCACTTTTAATCGCAGCAGTTCTTTTACCAACAGTTGGCCTAGTCAACATGGGGCAACCCTCTCAAGCCCAGCCCGACCAAAACCCATCCACTGTGCTGGCACAACGCCAAAAGCTGAGTCCAGAAGAACGGGCTGCCAAGCGGGAAAAGCGGGCTGCACAATTTAAGCAGACCCTAGGCTTAACGGATACCCAAGTCACTCAAATCAAATCTATTCGTGACTCCTATCGCCCCAAGATGAAAACCTTACGCCAAGAGGCGAAAACACTGCGTGACGGTGGTGCCAATAAAGACCAACTCCAAGCCCTTCGCCAGCAACGAAAAGAATTGCGTCAGCAAATGTACAACGATATCAAAGCTGAGCTGACACCCGAGCAAGCACAGAAATTAGAAGAACTCAAAGCTCAAAGAAAAGCCCAGAAGCGCAGTCGCCGTCGTCGCTAACATTTCTAAGCGATCGGCACACCCAAAATACTCTGCACCTTTGATTCTCGCTCAACACCCATGAACCAGACGTCTGATCAGCTTCTGAGTCGTGGGTGTTTTATCTCAAAATGTCTCGCGCAATCACACCGCTCTAAAATTCAAAGGCAGGATTCTGATCAGACCAGATTATGAGCTAGCCTTAGAGATTTGGCGGACATCCGCAACCTCACCTTTGATGGCCGCGGCCACTACCATGGCCGGACTCATCAGCAAGGTTCGTCCAGAGGCTGACCCCTGCCGTCCTTTGAAATTCCGATTAGAAGAAGAAGCACTCAGCTGCCGCCCTTGAAGTTTATCGGGATTCATGGCCAAACACATGGAACATCCCGGCTCTCGCCATTCAAATCCAGCTTGTTCAAAAATATGATGTAACCCTTCAGATTCGGCCTGCTGTTTGACTTGCTCTGACCCTGGCACCACAAATGCTTTTACCCCTGTTGCAACCTGGTGGCCTTGGGCAAACTGGGCAGCCTCGCGAAGGTCACTGATTCTGCCATTGGTACAACTGCCAATAAAACAAACATCCACCTTAGTCCCTTGAATCGGTTGCCCCGGCTGCAAATCCATATATTTGTAGGCTTCAGAGGCAATGGGCTGATCGGCATCCGTAAAGTGGTCGAGACCAGGAATCGACTCATCAATGCCAATGCCCTGACCCGGCGTAATACCCCAGGTGACAGTGGGTGAGATATCCTGGGCATCAAAAACGATCACATCGTCATACACTGCATCTGTATCACTGCGAATACTCTGCCACCACTCCACCGCTCGGTCCCAATCTGCACCTTTAGGGGAGGCTTCCCGCCCCTTGAGATACTCAAAGGTAATGGCGTCAGGATTGATATAGCCACAGCGCGCTCCCCCTTCGATGGACATATTGCAGACGGTCATCCGCTCATCCATACTCATTTGCTCAAACGTGGTTCCGGCAAATTCATAGGCATAGCCCACGCCCCCTTTCACGCCAAGGGTCCGAATGATGTGCAAAATCACATCTTTGGCATACACGCCAGGCGGCAAAGTACCGTTGACTTCAACTTTGCGCACCTTGAGCTTGGCGAGGGCGAGGGTCTGGGAAGCGAGCACATCTCGCACCTGACTCGTTCCAATACCAAATGCGATCGCACCAAAAGCCCCATGAGTCGAAGTATGGCTATCACCACAGGCAATCGTCATGCCCGGTTGTGTTAAACCTTGCTCTGGCGCAATGACATGCACAATGCCCTGCTTACCAGAGCCAATATTATGAAAGGTAATACCATGATCTTGGCAGCTCTGCTCCAAGGCCTGCATCATTTCTTCTGCCAGCACATCGGCAAAGGGACGCGCCTGATTTTCCGTCGGTACAATGTGATCGACCGTTGCCACCGTTCGCTGTGGGTACAACACCTTTAGCCCCCGATCTTGCAGCATCGTAAAGGCTTGAGGGCTTGTCACTTCATGGATAAGATGGAGGCCAATAAATAGCTGGGTCTGGCCAGAGGGGAGTACATCTACGGTATGTAAATCCCAAACTTTATCAAATAGGGTGCCCTGGCTCATAAATCGAAGTCAATAATGGTATCATCGGACTCCAATTTTATCTTAATTATGGAAAGGGGTTAGGGCAGATTCCGAGGGGTAGTGAAGGTTCAATGTGGAAAGACAGGTTCTATGGGTAAGAAACAGCGTCCTCAATCCGATCGCCAAGTGTACAGTGAATTTGGCAATGCTCAAGCGCCCGACCCAACGTCGCGTCCCGACCCACCCCCCGCTCAACAGACATTAAAAATCCAGGTTTCCCGCAAGGGTCGTAAAGGCAAAACCGTAACGATTATCAGTGGATTTCAAAGCCAATCAGCAACACTTGCCGATTTAACGAAAAGGCTCAAAGCCCAATGCGGTGCAGGTGGCACCCTCAAAGACAAAGAAATTGAGGTCCAAGGCGATCATCGCCAAAAGCTCGCAGACTACCTCAAAAAACAGGGTTATCCAGTTAAATTTGTGGGTGGCTAAAGCTAGGTTTCAGACGTCGGTGGATGGCAGGGAAATAGGCACCCCAAAAGACATCTAGTCCTGATTTCGTTCTAACGCATCTAAACGACGCATTTCACGAGCATTGTCTTGTTGCTCTAAGCGTTTGCGATCTAGGTCTCGCTCCACAGGCTTAAATTCCACAGAGCTTAAAGCCATCACTCTTTTACTTCGATTTCTTTGGCGTTTGGCCAGACGTTCGCGTTCAGTTTCTTCTTGCATTTCGGATGTATTCCAATGAATGAATAGGTTTCACTAGTCTAAATGCTAGCCACCCATTATGGGCCAACACTTTCCCTGGGCCAGGGCGTTAGAGACCTTGAGGACATGCTCAAACCCGATAAATCAACGCCCCCATGCCATTAAACTCCAGCTGCCTGCAAACCAAAATAGGTTAATACCAGGTCTTCTTGCCCTGTATTCACCACCTCATGTACTTCATGGGGTTCTACCGTGATACAAATACCCGGTGTTAAGGGATGAGCCATTCCTTCAATCTGCATCTGCCCCGTTCCGGCTTCCACAAAAAACACTTCATACATATCTGGATGGGAATGCGCTTTGGCCATTTGACCTGCAGGGAAACGAGCTTGCGAAAATTGAGTCAGTTGAGGAATATCCCCCGATCTCAACATCACCTTTTTAGAGATAGCAGCATTATGGCGAACAATTTCGTCAGGCAGAGTTTGAATTTGGGTGATTTTCATCAAAGTAATGAGGATTAGAGATTTCAGCGCACAGGACTTATAAACGCAGTGTGCCTCGCCTTAGTGATAGCAAATAATCACCTATGAAAGGTGCTGGGCATTGTCAGCAGAAACTTGAGGGACTCCATTTTGCCCAGAAGCATCGGGACTCACTTCAGATAGATAAAAAACCCCGTCTCGATCCAAATCGATAATGCCTTTGCCCCGCAAGTTCTGACAAATCCAACTCACCTTCCCAGAGGTTGAATGGGTTTGGCCAATTAAAGAGACTAAGGTCTGGGGCTTGTGGGAAATTAATTCAATGATTCGTGCGGTCAGTGAATCTTCTTCTTTCGCAGAAACCATTGAGCCCCCCAACCACCCTGACCAGAAAATGGTAACGAATGGACACATCCCGACTCGAACGGGAGACCCCCACGATGTCAACGTGGTGCTCTAACCAACTGAGCTATGCGTCCGTAGACATTAAAATTATCACACGTAGAGAGTTTATGTAAACTGAGCATCACTGGAGTTCGCCCTAAGTCCCTCCTCTACATACCCAGGCACTACATCTTGGAGATGCTCGACTAAGTCTGGGTCCATGTACTGATAATCATCTGGGATATCCAGAATATGAATGGGGGTATGGTCCACCCATTGCTTAAATTGGGCTAGAATTCGATTTTTATGCTTCTTCTCCATCACTAGGATCACATCGGCCCAACGAATATCGGCCATCGAAAGGGTCCGTTTAGCCTTGGGACTGGTACCTGCGGATCGCACCTGCAAGCCTGAATGATTTTTCCAGACTTGCTCTGCGGTTGGGCTGCGCCACTGGTTACGACTACAGACAAACAATATCTTCAGCATCTTTGTGATGTTATCAAACGTCTTCTATCTCTAAAAGCAAGTCTCGCCAGGGTTTACGGGGATAGTCAAACCCGAACTGCGCTGCTCGTTTTAGCTTTCTGGAACGCCAATATAGTAGCCTCCAGGCTTTGCTAGGTCTTGCCTGGGTAGGCTCTCCATAGGATGGGTAGCCTTTGACTTTTGCAAAACGGCCGCGATTCACAGTTTGACCACTCAGATGACGGGTTTGGCGATGCCGAATCTTGACGGCTCGCTGTCGTCGTCTCCAAGCGCGATCGCGTTGGGTATTCATCATTATTCTCTGGTTTATCAGCAGTAGCAGCCGCGATAAGATCCAAAGACAAGGCAATTCGGTATCAACCGAACTCAATCCTAACCGAAGAAAACGGGCTCAATCAAAAACGACGGTGCGATGGTTATAGACCAAGACCCGGTTCTGCAGGTGAAGACGAACCGCTCTGGCCAACACTGAACGTTCTACATCTTTACCCTTACGGATAAATTCGTCACTAGAATCCCGGTGGCTAACCCGCACCACTTCTTGTTCAATGATGGGGCCTTCGTCCAAATCTTCGGTGACGTAGTGGGCCGTGGCACCAATAATTTTGACGCCTCGTTTATAGGCTCTCTGGTAAGGGTTCGCTCCTGGGAAGGCAGGCAGGAAGGAGTGATGAATATTGATGGTGGAGGAGAAGGCGGCAATAAATTGAGGACTGAGGATTTGCATGTACTTGGCAAGGACGACCAAGTCGATGTTGTATTGCTTGAGTAAGGCCAGCTGCTGTTTCTCTTGCCGAGCTTTACTCTCTTTGTTGACAGGTAAGTGGTAAAAGTCGATGTTGAATTGTTCGGCAATCGGTTGCAGGGTGTTGTGGTTGCTGATGATCAGGGGAATCTCGACGGGAAGATCGCCAGCCTGTTGTCGCCACAGTAAATCCAATAGGCAATGATCCTGCTTGCTGACCCAAATAGACATGCGAGGCTTACGGTCGGAAAAGTGTAGCTGCCAGTTGGCCTGTAAGGATTCTGCCAGTTCAGAGAATTGGGTACCGATTTGCGATCGCGATAACTGAAACCCATCTAAACTCCATTCCAGACGACTGAGAAACAGCTGATGGGTGAAATCTGTATGGTGATCGGCGTGGATGATGTTGCCATGGTGAATCGCAATAAAGTGGGCAATCTTCGCCACTAACCCCTTTTGATCAGGACAGGAAATGAGGAGCGTCGCGGTTGGTGCCGACATAGCTTTTCCCACAGATTACAACTGGTGCCAAGCTTACACACTTTATCTCTCTGTTTCTAGTCCAAACTCTGAGTCTGATTTAGCTGGCTAATCCAAAGATTTTGTGGGTAAGTCAGTTCAGCATTCCCATATCAAAGAATCATTATGCATTGAGGAATAGCTGTGAAATATTTAATGGGTTTTGAGAGGTTTCGTTCGTTCAACCTGACAGACAAATCTTGGCTACCAAAACTCAAACAAGATAACTTTTTCTGAGTGGATTCACCCAATTCCTAGAAAATCATTAAGTTAGACATCTTGAACACATTACCGTTGTTCTACAACCCTAAATCAAATATTGAGCATACATAGGCTATCTAGAAAATTATCATAAGCAGCATAATAAACTAACTACAATCATTTGATGTAGATTATTTGTAGATTAATTAAAATAGCAAAATAAACTATATTAAATGAATCTCAAAAATAGTTGAACAATTTAATAAATACTAAGAAAAACAATCATATGCATTGCAGAGCATAGATTAAAATTTACAATTGACAAGAGTTTAAGTTAATTTATTAATTCAAAAATATGTATATTGGCTTACATAAAAACTTCATATATACACTTTTAAATATAAATCTACTTGCAAAAATAAACATATCTAGTGAAAAACTACCATAAGTATTTGCACTGAAATACCATTATATAACTGAGGTAATTCACCTTAAATACATTCACAAAATCGAACATTAAGACACTAAAATATTCAGTGCGATTACTGAAGAAAACATAAAAATTACAAGCCAAGATAGTTGTAAGACTGATGGCTTAGAGTTCGCTAGTAATGACTTCTGGTATCGAGAATTTCCCCAATAATGATCCAACTTACCAATTAGACAAAGAGAAAGAAGCTCCCACACCATCTAAGCCTTTATCTTTGCCTTCTAGGCAAACCGTCTTTAAATTCTTGCGCCTAGGGACTGGGATTGGTGTTCTGGCAATTTTAGGGTCTTACCTGTGGCGTAGCCAAACCTCAGTGGTTAGCCACCAAGCCTATATCAATGCCCCTATCCTGTCCCTGCATTCTCCGATGCAAGGTCAGTTAACCCTCAACAATTTAACCCCAGGGGAAACCTTAACTGCTGGCACTCAAATTGGACAAGTCCAAAATGTGCGTACTCCCGAAATAGAAGTCAATCGTCAACAACTTCAGTCGCAGTTGCGATTAAACCAATCTCAACTGCGACTCCTACAACAAAAAATTGCCAACCGACGACAACTCCTGGCTGAATTCTCACAAAAGTTAGTGTTACAGCAGAACTACCAAGCCACCTTTCATACTCAGCAAATCAGACTCCAAGAGGCCCAGCTACGGGATGCCCAACATGCAGCCAAGCTGGCGAATGTACAAGCTGAGCGGTACGGCTCCTTAGTCAAAGCAGGGGCGGTATCCCGAGATCGAGCAGACCAAGCCATGACTGCAGCCCAACGGGCCAATGAAGTGGTGCGAAATCGCCAGGCCGATCTGAGTCAAGCCCGAGCAGAGCAAGCTGCCAGTGCCAATGGTTTACAGCTCAGTGGCTCTAAGACCTTTAGTCTGCCCGATATTCGAGCCCGGGAACTGCGGACCGAGATTGCTGATTTAGAAGAGCAAGTCCAGGTCTTACGCACCCAAATTGAGCAAGATAATCTTAAAATCGCTCATATTTCCGAACAGCTCACCCTCAAGCAAAATGCACCCATTACAGTACCCACAGATAGCGTGGTGTGGTCTGTAGAACGGCGCAGTGGCGCTCTAGGACAACATGTGGATAGTGGTGACGCCCTCATTAAGCTATTGGATTGTAAGCAGGTCTGGGTCGATGCCTTTATGGCTGAAGAAGATGTTCGAAGCCTGCAAATAGGCTCTGCGGTCAATGTTCGACTACTCACCGATGGCCAGCAAGATCAAATTGAAGGTCGCATCCAATCCATTCGCTCCGGGGTAGGTCGAGTGGTCACCGGACAAGACGTCGCTCTGCCGCCTCCAGAATTAGTTAAACGCGCCGTTGCTGTGCGAATCATGCTGGCTTCTGAGGACCTGAAGCCTGAACGGTTTTGTAGTGTCGGCCGCAGTGTCGAAGTTGTCGTCTCTCGCTAAGGCCATCCATGCTTAAACAGACTGATATCGATTGGCTGGAACGGATTGTCTGGTGCTTAGTAATTATCCTAGGAGGCTTTTGGCTGTGGAGCCAGTTTCAAGAACGGTTGATCCTAGCTGACTTAGCTACATTTTGGCGACAGATGCAGGCAGTGTTTACCCCTGAAGCCAATCGTCTGGATCGGTTACTATTGCCAACGGCTATCGGCGGCACCTTTGTTTTTTGTCTCAAAACCATTAGTCCCCAACCTCTGTTGTGGAGCCGTGCTACCATTTCCATTTTGTTAGTGGGACTAGGTGTACGGTATGAGCTGTGGCGGCTATTTAACACCTTAAATTTGTCCGATCCCCTCAATGGCACCCTCAGCATTTTGCTGTTTGTCATGGAGTTAATGGCTTTCACCAACACGGCAGCCTTTATGCTGCAAACCATTCCCAGCATTGATCGCAGTCCCGAAGCCGATCGCCTGTCTCAAGCTGTCATCAGCGGCGCGTATCAGCCCTGGGTAGACGTTTTAATTCCCACCTATAATGAGCCACCTGACGTCCTCCGACGCACCATTATTGGCTGTCAGGCCATGAAGTATGACCACAAGCGGGTCTATCTTTTGGATGATCTGCGACGTCCCCATATTCGCGAACTGGCTCAAGAGCTGGACTGCAACTACGTCATCCGTCCCAATAATGACCATGCAAAGGCAGGGAATCTCAATCATGCGATCGCAAAAACAGACGGCGATTTAATCGTTGTTTTTGATGCTGATTTTATCCCCACCACCAACTTCTTGACCCGCACAGTCGGATTCTTCCAAGATGAGAAAGTCGCGTTATTACAAACCCCCCAGAACTTTTATAACGAAGACCCCATTGGGGTTAATTTGGGACTACAAGAGGTGCTCACTAACGAGCAAGCCCTGTTCTTTCGCTATATCCAACCCAGTCGGGATGTCACCAACTCCGTTATTTGCTGCGGGTCTTCCTTTGTGATCCGGCGCACGGCATTGGCTGAGATTGGCGGTATTCCCACAGAAAGTATCACGGAAGACTTCTTTACCTCTTTGAAGTTGCAGTCCTTGGGCTACAAGATTAAATATCTCAATGAAGCCCTTTCAGCTGGCATGTCGCCTGAAAATATGGGGGCTTATATTGACCAGCGTTTACGGTGGGGCCAGGGAACCTTACAATCCATGTTTTGCCCCGCCAATGTCTTCACCATTCCCGGCTTGAACCTATTGCAGCGAGTCTCCCATTCCCTGGGATTACTGTACTGGTGCCTTTCTGTCCCCCGGTTCATCTTTTTGGTGATGCCCCTGTCCTACCTACTCTTTGAGCTGGCTCCCCTGCGAGCAACGATTGACGGGGTTCTCTTTTTCTACCTGCCCTATTTTGTCTGTAATGCCATCTCTTTTTCTTGGATGACGGAGGGACGGCGGTCGGCATTTTGGTCAGATGTCTATGAAACCATCCTCTGCATTCCCATGATGCTGACGGTCATTCAAACCCTGAGAAATCCCTTTGGCAAAGCTTTTAAAGTGACCCCTAAGGGCATTGCGGCTAATCGTTTACATATCAATTGGCATTTGCTATTGCCCCTAGTGGTCCTGATTGTGCTGTCCTTGTTCGGTTTGGGCATGCGCATTTTTTATGCCCCTTGGAGTACGGCCAATCCAGATAGCCTCAAAATCAACATTGTTTGGACCACCTATAACCTGATCCTCCTGTACATTTGCGTTCTGGTTAATATCGATGTGCCTCAGCGGCAGCATTCTCGGTTTGACCGTCAGTTTCCCTGCGAACTCCAAATCAATGGGGAATGGTTGTTAGGACGGAGCATCAATATTTCGGAAGGAGGAGCTGCCGTTCGCTTGAACCGGAAATGGAAACAACCGCCTGCCGATAAGTTAGGTCTACTGAGGATTCCGGGCTTAAAAACTGAGTTAAAAGTTGAAATTCGTTGGAAACAAAATAGCGATTCTGGACCGTTTTTTGTGGGATTGCGATTTATTGACTGTGATGTAGTGCAGTTGCGATCGCTCATTCCATTTCTCTACTGCCAACCCAACCAATGGACGGAACAAAAAGTCCCTGAACATTTAACCGTTTGGGCCCTCTTTCAGTCTGTATTCCGCCTCTATGCTTTAGCAGAAAGCCGTGGCTAGGGGACTGTCCCATCAGGAAGAGAGAAGGGCAGGAGACCAAATATCTTTGTAGTAGCTTTCTAAGCAGTGCTTCATAATGCCGTTATGGTTAAACGCCAACTGCATATTGATGGCCTCTTCCAATTCATACCACCGGGTTTCAGCCACCTCATCGACGGCAACTTGAGGTTGTAACGACGGCAGTTGAGTCGTATTTTCCAAGAAAAACATCATCGGAAACCGCAGGGACACATTTTGCAGCCGTAACGGTCGAGACCCCACATAATAGGGCTGATCTAAAGCTCCCTGAAACGGATACTGGCTCTGAAGATGGGGAATATTAAGTCCCAGTTCTTCCCATATTTCTCGAACAATCGCTTCTCCAGCAGTTTCATCATAGTCAAGATAACCACCCGGCAGTCCCCATTTCCCCGGCTCTGTCGGCATTTGGTCCCCTCTTAATCCCAAAGGGATATACGCCGTCTCTCCAATCACAAAAAAGATAACGCCTAACACCGTCACATCTCGACTAATCCAACAGGTCTTACCTGAAACTTCAATACAACGATTGGGGCGATTGTTGAATTTCACAGCACTGGGTTCACGAATAGAATGGAAAACGTGGCTTTTCCCGGCGCAGAACGCTGAGGCTCAGCCATCTAAGGAGAAGTGATAAACCTCTCACTTTCGAACACATTATGGATCACTCTGTCTAATTCATCCATTTTTCTATGGTTTTCCTTCCGCATTCCTCCTCTGAAGACAAGATGCCATCCTGGCTGCCCCAAAATTCCCAACTTGAGGTGCACAGCAGTACAATCGACCCATTCATCAGCTATCGAGCAAGGGGCGGACTTATGAAACCATATCGACCTAGCAACAAAGTGCCAGGGACAGGATGGATATGGTTACTGACTTTATCCATCCTGGGTGGCGCAGTCGTAGGCGGTGGGATCGCATTGATCGCTCGTTGGATTTATTTGTTGTTGATCTTCCCAGCCCTGATGGGGTTTACCAGTGGCAGTGCCACGACTGTCGCCATTAAGAAAGGCAAAGTTCGCAGTCCCCTAGTCGGTCTCTTCTTCGGGGTCCTGACCGGCTTAATCACCTATGGGGCCTATCACGGGGGTGAATATTTCTTGACTCGACAGTCCTTTGCTAAAGAGATTGAGGCTGAGCTGGGTCAAGATCTTGACTCAGCGGATATGAACGCTCTGATGGACACTTTTTTTCAGGAAGAAACCGGATCATCTGGCTTTGTGGGGTATCTCAAATTTTCAGCCAAACAGGGTCTCAGCATCGGTCGTGCAGGTAGCAGTAGTGATGGCATTCCTCTGAATGAAACATTTACCTGGATCTATTGGCTGATTGAGTTAGCGATTATTGAAGCCATTAGTGTGATCATGGCAAAGTCTGCCGCTAAAGATCCTTTTTGCGAAACCTGCGATCAGTGGTACGGCCAGGGCCAAAGGATGGGCACGGTTGCAGATGAACAGTCCGAGGTTTTCCTCAAAGTTTTAGAGGCCGATCAGATCGTCCAAGCTGCAACTCATATTCAACCTAGAGCAGCAACCATTCCCTATTTAGAAGTGGATCAACGCCAATGTCCTGGGTGCCACCAGGGAGAAGTTGTACTTGAGGTGCAACGGTATTCTGAAAATAAAAAAGGGGAAGGTAAACAATCTCCGGTCTTGCTCGGGATGTTATCCCATCGGCAAACCAGACAGTTGACAGAAGCGATCTCCACCTCACAAAAGTCTGATCCCACAATCGATACGAACGAACCGGATGCTAGTCAAGAGGGCTAGATGTTAATCCAGACAACGGGGAAGTAATGGAATATTCCTTAGGAGTTGACTTTGGCACATCAGGGACCCGAGCAATTGTCATTGATCAACAGAACCAAGTCCTGGCAGAAGCTAGTTGTACGTTTCCGGGGCTATCCCCAAAGGAGCGTATAGACTGCTGGCAACATGCCCTATGGGAATTAATCGGTGAGATCCCGGCAGACGTGCGATCGCATCTACAAGCCATCGCCATTAACGGTACTTCCTCCACCATTTTGCTCTGCGATGAGAACGGCATTCCTCTCTATCCACCGCAGATGTATAACGACACCTGCGATCCAGCTAGTTTAGAACTGCTCACCAGCTTGGCTCCTGCGGGTCATCCTGTACTCAGTGCTAGTTCTAGCTTGGCAAAACTGCTGGGTATGAGCCGCACCGTGGATATGACCTCAGTTCGCTATCTGATGCATCAGGCTGATTGGTTAGCCTTCTTATTGCATGGCCGCCCAGGACTCAGTGATGATCACAATAGTTTGAAACTAGGATACGATCCTGCGATGACCGTTGCTTGCTGTCCGCAGGACATAGGCCGCATCGCAGCGTATCCCGACTGGTTCCACCAGCCACCCCTCAGCCAGCTTCTGCCTTTGCTGCCTCAAGTCATCAGACCCGGCGCACCCATTGGCCCCATTCAACCTCGCCTTGCCCGTCAGTTTGGCATCCCCTCGGAGTGTCAAATTTGTGCAGGCACCACAGATAGCGTTGCCGCCTTTATTGCCAGCGGAGCGACTCAACCAGGGATGGCCGTCACGTCCCTTGGCTCTACCCTTGTCCTCAAGCTATTGAGTCCTACCCGGATCGATCTGGCCAACTACGGCATCTATAGTCATCGCCTCGGAGATTACTGGCTTGTAGGCGGTGCATCCAATACGGGTGGAGCTGTACTTCAATCTTTTTTCTCCACCCCAGAACTCATTGAACTCAGCCAGCACATTGACCCCAGCCAGCCTAGTCCCTTGAACTACTACCCACTGCTTAAGCCTGGAGAACGATTTCCCATTAATGATCCCCTTCTGGAGCCACAGCTCACCCCTCGCCCAGAGGATCCTGTGGAGTTTTTGCAGGGTCTACTAGACAGCATGGCTCGCATCGAAGCCCAGGGATATCATCTATTAGAAACTCATGGCGCGTCTCCCTTGAAGGCAGTTTATACTGCTGGCGGGGGTGCCCAAAACACGGTCTGGCAAACTATTCGTCAACGCCATCTTCAGGTCCCTTGTTATGCCGCTCAGCATCAACAAGCCGCCTATGGCACTGCCCTGCTTGCTGCCCATGGATCGCCCCTATGATTTCCCCTTTGCCCACCCTGGATTATCAATCGGCTGATGCACCACAACAGTTTGCCCAGTCTCTCCAACAATCTGGGTTTGCCGTTCTTCGCCACAGTCCGATTACTGATTCCTTAGTAGAGCGCATATATCAAGACTGGCAGACTTTTTTCAATCGTGAAGAGAAAGCTCAATATACCTTTGACCCGAAAATTCAATCGGGCTACTTTCCATTTCAGACGGAGCAAGCCAAGGGCCATACCACCCCAGACCTGAAAGAGTTCTTTCATA
Organism: Acaryochloris marina S15; assembly: GCF_018336915.1. Lineage (GTDB taxonomy): Bacteria > Cyanobacteriota > Cyanobacteriia > Thermosynechococcales > Thermosynechococcaceae > Acaryochloris > Acaryochloris marina_A. The sequence continues at coordinate 1,051,825 of NZ_CP064923.1, forward strand.
TCTATGAAAGCCATCCTCTCCCCCAGGGCATGAGTGATGCCACTTGGGACTTATTTAACCAACTCCGGCACTTGGCAACAGAGCTACTGGAGTGGGTAGAAATCCAGGCTCCACCCAACATTCGCTCTGGCTTTACAGAACCCTTAAGTGCCATGATCACTGAGAGTAAGGAAATACTGTTTCGCCTGCTGCACTATCCACCTTTACCCGATGACATTCCTCCAGGAGCTGTTCGCGCTGCTGCCCATGAAGATATCAACCTGATCACGCTGCTGCCAGCTGCAACGGCGATGGGTTTAGAGCTGTTGGATGCAGAGGGTCAGTGGCAATCCGTAGTGTGCGATCGCGGCGATATTGTCGTCAATGTCGGCGATATGCTGCAGCTGGCAAGCCAAGGCTTTTACCGCTCAGCCACCCACCGCGTCGTCAATCCTGACGGTCCAGCTCGGCATCAGTCCCGGTTATCCATGCCCCTGTTTCTCCATCCTCGACCAGAGGTGGTACTTGCAGAAGGCAAAACAGCCCGACAGTACCTGCAAGAACGACTACGGGAAATCGGCCTAGTTTAAGGACATCACACCTATTAATTGTGAGGATTGCATACCTATTAATTCGGTGGAGCGATACGGGTGGCAAAATTTTGCGATCGTGTTGGTGATAACTGGCGTGCCTTCAAAATCGCTGCGGTCAAAAAGACATAGGCTAGAACCCCCACCGTCATCAGTGCTAAAACAGCCGCCAATTCTCCAAAGTTCCGAGCCAAACTCCCTGACGCATTCCAAAAGGCATGAATCCCAGAAGACACCAGATAGCCAATTCCTAGGATCTGCCATCGCTGGGCTGGCTTGAGAATACTTAGCCCAATAAAATAGCCAAAAATACCGCTGTAGGCCATATGACCAGCCACCGATCCTAAGATTCTGGGAATCAAAAGCTGAACTGCAGCTAAGGCCCCAGCAAACTCATTCGAAGACGATTGCGCAACCTGCTGGGCAATACCGGGGACATATTGTCCTAAGGTCTCCAGCAATGTAAATCCAAGGGCCGACGCTGCGCCAATCAAAATGCCATCCAAGGGCTCCCAAACCCCAACTTTTTGGCGACTCGGGGGGCGTAATTGCGATCCCAAATAGAAGAATCCAAAAATAGGCAGGGCCTTGAGCAACTCCTCCATTAAACCTGCGCCAAAGAAGTGACTAATCAGTTGGGAAATAAAATCAGGAGACGCATCTTGAACATTTCCGGGCAAAATTCCCCGAAAGACCAGAATAAACAGACTCAAGATCGGCGTTACCAGGATCACCATTGTGAACAGGGTACTGAGGAACAACACCCACCAGGGCTTGGCTTTACCGCACAATCGATAAATGAAATAAAACCCGCCACCCCCTAGATACAAGGCCAAGAGCAAATTAAAGATAGGTGGGTTGCTCGCAAAGATAAATAGCAACACCACCATCATTACAGTGAGAATGCCAGGGATTAAATACCCCTTACCCAAGAGATCTTTGCGCGCTGAAACGATGGGAAACAGCTGACTTACAGTCACCTGGTTAGAGACAGCCCCCGGTGTTGGCTGAGTGGGATATACCGGTGGTTGAGGGGGATAAGACGGCTGGGGTGGGTTAGAAGGGGGATAAGACGGCTGTGTAGATATAGGAGCAGGAGAGCCCGTTGCGGCGAACTGATCTAAGAGCTGGGTGGCTCGATGCTCAAATAGGAATTCAGGGCCGTTGTGGCTCAACATCACCCGATCACCCACATTCAAGGTTTGACACCCCTGAATTCGTTGACCATTCACATAGGTGCCATTCGCACTATTGAGATCGCAAACTTGCCAAATCGGAGCACCTTGAGGCGTCCGAGAGCCCGTCGGTTTAACGATCGCATGACGGCGTGAAACTCCACCAAAAAGATTGGAATCAATGATCACTTGGCAGTCTGCCGTTCGCCCGATCGCCGTTTCCCCCGTTTCAGATAGGGAATAACAGGACTGAGCTACGTCAGCATTAGACTGAGCCGAAATAAGTCTGAGTAAACCACTCTGCCGATCGTTCACCATAGGTTGGTCCACTGCTGATTAATTCTCATGTTGGCGCTTAAGGTATTGCTGTCTTGGACTAGGAGCCTGTCTTATTTCTTAGCAGGATTAGGATATTGCTGCAATCCTAAGAATGCCCTCTATTCAGCCATCTATAGCCTGTAGCAGACTGCGATCGCGGTGATGATTGTCACGGCAGCACGGGTATGCTGAGGAGAAGGTAAGGATTGAAAGAGTCCTTAAAACAATTGGTACCTTATCCTGCTGTAGGCAAGATCCTGACTATTAATAAGGAAGATTGCTTCTGCACTTGATTCAGACTTTATGAGCTGGCGGCATCCATGAGTGAATTAACACTCCAATGGTCAGAATTCGGCCAAACCAAAATCCAAGTTTTACGGGATCAACAACCCAGCAAACAGCTGGGCAAAATTCGCCTAGGTCGTGACCCCGCCCTGTGCGACATCGTTTTTCAAGAGCGTTCCGTTTCTGGGCTACATGTAGAAATTTTCTTTCAACCCCAAGCTCAACAGTTTTTTATTCGCAACCTGCGCCAACAAAATCCCCCCCTGGTAGATGGCACCTTGCTTAAACAAGGAGACTTACCCGTGCGAGCCGGGAGTCGGATTAAGCTCGGACGGGTAGAGCTTCAAATCACAGCTATGACCATTACGCCTCCTGCAGCGCCACCCGCTTTCCCCAAAAGTGGTCCCCCTTCAACGGCAGCTTATGGGTTGCAATGTCCCCAATGTCACCACGTCGCTGCCTATAGTAATGATGCGATCAAACAGGACTGTCCCATGTGTGGCCATTCCATGGCCACATCCAACACCGTTTTTATCGGCAAACCATAGGGGCGGTGAAGCATGAGCACCATTCCTGGGCAAGTACGGTTGAACTGGCAAGATCCAGTTACGGGTGAACAACGAACCCCGCTTTTAACCTGTCCGATTGCCTTTGGCCGCGAATTCGCGCAGATGCCTGCAGAACTCAACCATCAGCGGGTGGCTCGAATCGTCCTCAATAGCAGCCAAGTCTCTCGTTATCACACCGTCATTGAATGGGTCCAAGGCCATATTCGCGTCACCGACCAAAACAGTAGTAACGGCACCTGGGTCAACGGCGTACTCCAACCCAGCTGCAACGTCAGCAATGGGGACCTCCTCAAAATTGGTCCCTACGAAATTACCTTGATGTTTACCCTGGACGGTACGGGCTTACCCACCGCCGAAGCCAGTGAGCAATCCATTATCCAGGTCCCCGAGCCAGATTCTCCCGTTCCGGCTGCGCCTGTTGCAGCTGCGCCCGTCAACGTTTTACCCCCTGCCTTCCAAGCCAATCAGGTCGTCGTTCAAGATCTATATGCCACCCAGCTCCCCGTAGAAGAGATCGACTACTTAGCCGTGGGCGCAGGGTTAGGCAGCTTCATCTGGGTAAATTTTCTGCGAATTTCGGGTGCAGCGCCCCAGCAAATTCGGGCCCTCGGTATCGAAGAGCGCCCCTATGCTCGTTACCAACGGCTCTGCCTCAACTCCCAAATCCCCCCCCATGAACGTCTAAGGTCCAACTCGGATTCCTGTCCTGACAACATCTGGGGATGGCCGGGCTATGCCTTACGAGAAGCTTGGCATGAGTTTAATAAAGGTAAACTCAATCCTGCATTGCAATACTTGTGGCAGGTCTTTGCTGAACCCACTTTTATCCAAACCTATACCCCCAGGGCAGGCAATGTATTCGCCTCCATTGATCGGGAAGCAGTTCGGATTGGCTGGCCCCAAATGTATCGGTTTGGGCGAGTCCGAGCCATTCGGAAGACCAACGATGGCCGCTATGCCATTGCCTATTCTCCTGGTCGCAAACAAACAGCCTTTGTTGTTGCTCGTCATGTCCATCTGGCCACCGGTTATCCCGTTTTACAATTTTTACCCGATCTCAAAGCCTATCGAGAACAAACCCGAGACTTTAAATCCGTTGTCAATGCCTACGAAGACCATAACCATGTTTATGAAACCCTAGAACGCCAGGGAGGAACGGTCGTTCTGCGGGGACGGGGAATTGTCGCCTCTCGCATTATTCAAAGGCTCCACGAGGCTCGTCAGCGCAATGCCAATATTTCGATTTTGCACTTAATGCGATCCCCTAAACCCAAAGGCAACCGATTTCGTAAAGCTCAAAGATCCGTTGACAATCATTTTGAATTCCAGCCCTTTAATTGGCCTAAAGCCTGTTGGGGAGGTACGTTGCGAGAAGAGCTAGAACAAGCTACCCCTGACCAACGCACCAATTTCCTAGCGGATTGGGGGGGCACCACCACGGCAGATCGCCAGGACTGGAAAGACTTGGTCCAGACAGGACTCGATCAGGGATGGTATCAAATCACCTTTGGTGAAGTCACCCGAGTCGTGCCCAATGCCCAATCTCGCCCCACGACCTATATCCAAGAAAAAGGACCCCGGGGTGAAATCCAGCTGGAGGCTGACTTCATCATTGATGCCACAGGTCTAGATAGCAAAGTCAAAGCCAGTCCGCTACTCAATGATTTGGTCACCCACTATAATTTACCCTTGAACCCAGCAGGACGCTTGGCTGTCACCAATGACTTTGAACTCCTAGAAATGCGCAACCAAAATGGTCGCATGTATGGGGCAGGTGCCATTACATTCGGGGGACCCTATGCTGCAGTGGACAGCTTTTTAGGATTACAGTACACCGCCCTACAAGCCCTTGATGGCTTAGTTGCAGCCCGTGCCCCCAATCTCCGTCGGCTCAATGGTATCAGCTCATTTTTACAATGGCTGAAATGGGCTCAGAACAAAACTCCTTAACGATTTCCAACCATGACCCCCACTCTGCTCGGACGCTGGCAAACCCGTATTCTACTCATGGAAACCGTGGGCCTTGTCATTACCCTTTTATTTTGCAGCGGTTTTTTCGGCAATCCTGAAGGCTCTGGTTATTTTTGGTTGCTACAATATATCGTTATCTTTGGTTTAGGCTGGGACTACCTTTACATCCAGATCCAGAACTTCCGCTGGGACCAAGATTGGCCAGCAGCACTGCAATGGATAGCAGCGTTATGGGAAGGACTGTTTATTATTTTGCTCAGCGATGTTGCTGAAATTAAATTACCAGGCACAGATGTCTGGCACTTGGGCTGGTTTATTGTTCACTACAGCTTTGTCTGGATAGCCGTCTTTATTACCTCACAAAGTTTGATGCGCCTCATTTTCCCCCGTTGGCGTTTCCGTGGGGGTCAATGGTTATAAGGCTGTAGCCGCTGATCAACACCCAGCTTTAGCGTTCAATAATCGCCTGCTCGAGTTCCGCTCTACCCTTGGATATTGGATACACTTTTGCTCAAGAGCATTTTTTATTCCTGCAGATATTTTTATTTATCCCCAGAAAATTACCCTTCAGATTTACCTATCATTTTGACTAATGGCAAAAGCTCTAAACCCAATACTCAATCTCAGTTTATGGGCTAGACATCTCACCTATTTTGGGCAGTGGATGAGCTGAGATTTACGACAGCAGTTTTAATCGGCTTTCTTGGAACTATACATAATAGTCGGTAGCATCTGAACTACAGATAATCATTAGTTCCTCGATGGACAGTATATCGCACCTCGACATACTCCTAAATAATCAAATACCCGTCAACACTTATCCATTCAGATTAGGTCGATGTACGTGACAGACTATAGAGTTTATTACTATTTTGTTAATACAGAAATTTCACTCTTCATTCTTCAACAGTGGGATTTTAAGCTTATAGAGGCAAAGGATTACAGACTTAGAGATTGATAAAATCCTATGTCATCCGAAGAATAGAGTTTTCCTGATTTTCCATCCAAAATATCATTTATTTTCCTCATAAAACTCACCAAGACTGCTATTCTCACACTCTTCCTAAATTTTTTAGTACTCATTACCGCATCTCATTCAAGTAAATGGGAAAACTGTGGATTGGGTCTAAACAACCTTTTGCGATTCCCTTTATGCTTTATTGATGACAAGAAGCAGCATATATTATGCTTGTCTCAACAGGTGATATTGCAGAATAGGATTGATAAACTCATGGCTAAAAAGCAAAAACAAGGTAAGACGCCTTTAAGTGGACAAGCCTTGGTTGAGAAGGTCAAACAACTCGAAGACCTAAGTCGTGAAGAAAAAGCGAAAGAATGCGGTTACTTTACCCTGAATGAGGATGGGTCAGAACGCATCAGCATGATGAAATTCCTCAATGCTTTGATCGATGCTGAAGGCGTAGAATTAGATGGCAAAAGCCAAAATGGCAATGGTCGAGGCGGTCGCAACGCCAGCTACCGAATCAGCGTTCAATCCAATGGGAATTTGCTGATTGGGGCTGCCTATACCAAACAGATGGAATTGGCTCCTGGCGATGAGTTTGAAATTTCTCTTGGACGAAAGCATATCCATTTAAAACAGATTACTGAAGATGAAGAATAGGACCTAATTGCTCAAATCTATTTCAGAGTTACGGCAATTAGACTTGTACTTATTTTCAAGACTGCACCAGCACCATTGATGTGCGCTTAGCTATTTATCTTTATCAAGGCGTCTTTTACTTCGAGATCAGCGACCGCTTAAGAGACGCTGGTAGGATAATGGGATTAATTAAGCCAATAGCCCAATGGTGCTAAAGCAAGATCGATATTGGAAATGGTTGTCACGAGGAGTCACCTATGTACTCCTGGGTGTCATTGCCTTGGCCATGTTACTACCGCTGTTATGGCTGGTCAGTACAGCATTCAAAGGCCAGGAAGACAATATTTTCCCGGTTGCAGCGTCAAGAGATGTATCTTTATCCCCCCTGGAGAATATTGTTTTCTTCTTAAAGCAGTTATTCCCAGTCCACCCCACGTGGCATAACTTTGTCTCTGTTTGGCAACAACAGCCCTTTGGTCAGTATTTTCTCAATAGCCTATTCGTTTCATCTCTCACCGTCACCCTCAATGTGTTGTTCAGCTCTCTTGCCGCTTACCCCCTGGCTAGACTGGATTTTAAGGGTAAGGATTTGATTTTTGCGGTGGTTGTCTCCACAATTATGATTCCTTTTCAAATTGTGATGATCCCGCTTTACGTCCTGGCCGTTGAGTTAGGGCTCAAAAATACCTATCTGGGTGTGATCTTTCCTGCGATCGCATCTGCGTTTGGCATCTTTCTGCTCCGGCAGGCCTTCCAAGGCGTCCCCAAAGAATTAGAAGAAGCTGCCCGCATCGATGGCTGTACAGAGCTAGGAATTTGGTGGCATATTATGCTGCCATCGGTCAGACCAGCCCTGGTTACCCTGGCGATCTTTGTTTTTATTGGCTCTTGGGGAGAATTCTTATGGCCATTGATCATTCTGGATCAGCCCGAGTATTACACCCTTCCCCTCGCAGTCTCCAATCTTTTTAGTGCATTTGGGCTGAATTGGCGACTAATCGCCGCTGGCTCAGTTATTTCAGTTGCCCCAGTCTTATTGTTTTTCCTGATTATGCAACGGTATATCGTCCCTTCTGAAGCTGGGAGCGGCTTGAAGGGGTAGCGCCAACCCATCCCTCTTTCATACTTCTGCTTTGCAGAAATCTTCACAACATCTACAGTTCCTGTTACCCTCTGGGCATGCTTTCATAACAGATGAAGATATTCCTTGAAGGATCAACGCAGATGAACCTCTCTCTCCTTCAGTCCAGCCTGAATTTGTTCAACCACAACCTCTGGATTGCTCAACAATTTGAAGATAATCTCGGTTCTTCTTTCCAATCTATGTGGGATAACTTTATCCAATCGGGACAGGTGTGGGCTCTGATCATCGGTTTTATTGTTGGCTACGTGTTTCGCAGCATTACATCCTACTAAAGCCCACTGAACCTCTGTTACTTCGGACTTCATACATTGGCATCCTCTTCCACACCTCCCGCGAATGGTTACGACTCCCCTGACTCTAAAGTTTGGAGTCAACGGTTTGAATCTGCCTTAAATCCTGTGATTGCAGCTTTTAATGCCAGCATTCATTTCGATATTGCCTTAGTTGAATATGATCTAACCGGGTCACAAGCTCATGTTCAAATGTTGGCTCACACAGACATTATTTCCCAAGGGGAAGCCGATGCCATTGATCAAGGATTAGAGGCCATTCGCCAAGAATATCGTCAAGGCCAATTTCAACCAGGCATTGATGCCGAAGATGTCCACTTTGCTGTCGAAAACCGCTTAATTGAACTGATTGGAGACACTGGCAAAAAACTCCATACGGGGCGTTCTCGAAATGACCAAGTTGGCACCGATATTCGCCTCTATCTGCATGATCAAATTCTGCAAATTCAGACGTTGATTCGGACCTGGCAACAAGCACTCGTTAGCTTAGCCGCAGATCATGTACAAACGCTCATTCCTGGATATACCCATTTACAACGGGCTCAACCCGTCAGCCTAGCCCATCACTTGCTGGCCTACTTTGAGATGGCTGAACGAGATTGGCAGCGTCTCAGTGAAATTGATCAGCGAGTGAATGTTTCTCCTTTAGGTTCGGGGGCTCTAGCCGGAACCCCTTTCCCCATCGACCGCCAATACACCGCCGACAAGCTAGGGTTTGTCGATCTCTATCGCAATAGTTTGGATGGCGTCAGCGATCGCGATTTTGCCATTGAGTTTCTCTGCGCTGCCAGTCTAATCATGGTGCATCTCAGCCGCTTATCCGAAGAAGTTATCTTTTGGGCCTCGGAAGAGTTTGGATTCATAAAACTAAAGGATAGCTGTGCCACAGGCTCCAGCATTATGCCCCAAAAGAAGAATCCTGATGTTCCCGAATTAGTTCGGGGCAAATCAGGGCGTGTCTTTGGGCATTTGCAGAGCTTACTGGTTGTGATGAAAGGACTGCCCTTGGCCTACAACAAGGATTTGCAAGAAGATAAAGAAGCCATTTTTGATGGTGTGACCACCATTAAAGCTTGTTTAGAAGCAATGACTATTTTGGTGGCCGAAGGACTAGAATTTCAAACCCCACGCCTGGAATCTGCGGTGGGTGAAGATTTTTCCAATGCTACAGATGTCGCAGACTATTTGTCAAAAAAAGGGGTGCCTTTTCGGGAAGCTTACAATATCGTTGGCGCTGTGGTGAAAGCTTGCCTCTCCCAAGGAAAACTACTGAAAGACTTAACAATAGAGGAATGGCAGCAGTTTCACCCCCAATTCGCAAACGATATTTATGCAGCGATTTCACCGCGACAAGTCGTTGCAGTTCGAAATAGCTTTGGTGGCACAGGATTTACTCAGGTGCAAAACGCATTAGAACATGCCCAATCTCTTCTACAAGTATCAAAGCAGTCTTGATCTAATCGCAAAGCTCAGTTTTTAGCCACGAGCCACTATCAGAAATCACTCTCTTTAGCGAACATCAAAAGGGGTAGACCCTTTCCAAGGAATTTGCTTAATTGCTGCCAAAGCATCGCTAACCGCTGCTGTAATTTCATCCTGATGATCCCGTTGAGCTCGCTCATACTGGAGAGCCACCCCTTCTTGACTAGACGCATAGAGAGGAGGCAAGTGATTGAGGGCATGGGCTGCCACCTCAATCCGGTTGATCTGTTGAGCCTCTTCTAAGGACCAATCACAAGTTTGCTGATCGATTGCTTCATCAACCAGAATTTCCATAATGTTTTTGTAGCTATTGGCTATGTCATAGCTGGGTACCATAGCAACTCAAAGGGTAAAGGACAACAAGTTTGTGCACTTAATCTAGGAATATCAAGTTTTAGGCATGTTCGCTTCCGCAAAAATGCGTAAAATCAACGCAGTACTATAACTATTCTCCATCACAATGAGGCCCTCAACGTGATGATACTGCGCGGATTCTATATCCATGTCCTCTAATATTGTTAAAATTCTGTCTGCTCAAGAATTGCGCCGTACAATTACGCGATTAGCATCAGAAGTGATTGAACGGGTAGGCACTCTCGATCAGCTAGTACTGCTTGGTATCCCCACACGGGGGGTTCCTTTAGCCAGTGCCTTAGCCCAGCAAATAGAGCTATTAGAGAATATCAAAGTCCCGGTTGGTAGCCTAGATATTACCTTCTACCGCGATGATTTAGACCAAATTACTGTCAGAACTCCTGGGAAAACTGACTTACCCACAGACCTCTCTCAGAAAACCGTTCTACTGGTTGATGATGTCATTTACAGTGGTCGAACGATACGAGCCGCCCTCAATGCCGTTCATGACTATGGCCGACCCACCCTGACTCAATTGCTTGTACTGATTGATCGGGGCCATCGAGAGCTGCCGATTCACCCTGACTTTACAGGCAAGGTATTGCCCACTGCACGAGAAGAACTGGTTAACGTCTATCTAGATGTTACGGATCAGCGTGATGGCGTTGAATTAGTTACCCGAGATCATTAATCTTGAACGCCTCTTGGTATGGGTTCTGCAGCGACTCGCACCCTTAAGTTCGGGAACCCGTACAGCTAAAAGATTGAATTTGGCCAATCACCTCAGATAGATTAGCACTCGGGAGTCGAGAGTGCTAAATCCCAGTAATCATTATCCAGTTTGGAGGAGCCAGTATGGCAGCTATTTCCTTAAGCGTCTCTACAGTTAAGCCTTTAGGCGATCGCGTATTCGTTAAAGTCAGTGCTGCAGAAGAGCAGACTGCGGGTGGCATTATCTTGCCCGATGCGGCTAAAGAGAAGCCTCAAGTCGGCGAAATCACTGCTGTTGGCCCAGGCAAGCGGGGTGATGACGGTTCTCGCCAAGCCTTGGATGTAAAAGAAGGCGACAAAGTTCTGTATTCCAAGTATGCCGGTACAGACGTCAAGCTCGGCGGTGAAGAGTTTGTATTGCTCTCTGAGAAAGATATTTTGGCGATTGTCAACTAAACGTAACACCGTTACTTGACTCGTTCTGCCCATATTAAATGGGCAATTTTATTTTATCGAACTTCGCTGTTACTCCTTTAAGTTTGAGGTTGAGCTTCCATGGCTAAACGCATTATTTATAACGAGAATGCCCGTCGCGCCCTTGAAAAAGGGATGGACATTCTATGTGAATCTGTAGCGGTGACATTAGGCCCAAAAGGTCGCAATGTTGTTCTAGAGAAGAAATTTGGTGCCCCCCAGATCGTCAATGACGGCGTCACCATCGCGAAAGAAATTGAGCTTGAAGACAACATTGAGAACACAGGTGTTGCCCTAATTCGTCAGGCTGCGTCCAAAACCAACGATGCAGCTGGAGATGGTACAACAACGGCTACTGTTCTAGCTCATGCCATGGTCAAAGAAGGGATGCGTAACGTCGTAGCTGGCGCTAACGCTATTTCTCTTAAGCGTGGAATTGAAAAAGCGTCTGGCTTTCTCGTGGAGAAAATCGCTGAGAACGCCCGCCCTGTTGAAGATTCCAAGGCAATTGCACAAGTCGCTACTATTTCCGCTGGCAACGACGATGAAGTCGGTGAAATGATTTCTAGCGCCATGGATAAAGTGGGCAAGGAAGGCGTCATTTCTTTGGAAGAAGGCAAATCCATGACCACCGAACTGGAGGTCACCGAAGGGATGCGCTTTGAGAAAGGCTATATTTCTCCTTACTTTGCCACTGATACAGAGCGAATGGAGGCCGTTCTTGACGAGCCTTATATTCTACTGACCGACAAGAAAATTACCCTTGTGCAGGATTTAGTGCCTGTGCTTGAGCAAGCAGCTCGGGCGGGTAAGCCTTTGTTGGTAATTGCTGAGGATATTGAGAAAGAAGCCTTGGCTACCCTCGTCGTCAACCGTTTACGCGGCGTTTTGAATGTAGCAGCTGTGAAAGCACCGGGTTTCGGCGATCGCCGTAAAGCCATGCTGGAAGACATTGCTGTCTTGACCGGTGGTCAAGTGATTACTGAAGATGCTGGCCTCAAACTAGAAGCTGCCAAGCTAGAAATGATGGGACAAGCTCGTCGAATCACCATCACTAAGGACACTACAACTTTAGTGGCTGAAGGGAATGAAACCGATGTTCAAGCTCGCTGTGAGCAGATTCGTCGTCAAATGGATGAGACTGAGTCTTCCTACGATAAAGAGAAGCTACAAGAGCGCTTGGCTAAATTAGCCGGTGGTGTTGCTGTCATTAAAGTGGGTGCTGCAACCGAAACTGAAATGAAGGATCGGAAGCTTCGCCTAGAAGATGCCATCAACTCTACTAAAGCAGCTGTTGAAGAAGGGATTGTGCCCGGTGGCGGTACCACCTTGGCTCACCTAGGTCCTCAGCTCGCAAGTTGGGCAGCGGATAACCTGACTGGTGAAGAGCTTATTGGAGCCACTATCGTAGAGCGTGCCTTAACAGCCCCTTTAAAGCGCATTGCTGAAAATGCAGGTCAAAATGGTGCCGTTATCGCTGAGCGAGTTCGCGAGAAAGAGTTCAATGTTGGTTTCGACGCTTCAGTAAATGAGTTCACAGATATGTTTGCCGCTGGCATTGTCGACCCTGCAAAGGTGACCCGGTCAGCACTGCAAAATGCCGCTTCTATTGCTGGTATGGTTCTCACTACTGAGTGCATTATTTCTGATAAGCCTGAGCCGAAGGACAATGCTCCCGCTGGCGCTGGCATGGGCGGAGACTTTGACTACTAAGGTCCAAGCCTAATAGATCAAAAAAGAGGGCGGTAAACACCGCCCTCTTTTTTGATCTTGACTACTGGTTGAGTTATTGAAAGTAAAAGGCCAAAAAAATGTGAAACCCAAGCATGACAGTAAACATGCTGACCAGGATGATGTGGGTTGATAACCAGATCGAACGCAGTTTGCGAATGAGGGGCCCCTTGGAGACTGTTGGCAAGCGCTTGGCCAAACCCTGCCAGCTTTGAGGGACCAACCCGAAATATTTCTGTGAGGACTCTAGAATCCCCGTTTCTGCAACCACGCCCATTAAGGCAGATAGGGCTACTCCAAAGAAAACCCAGAGAAATATTGCATTAAAATTATCGCCAATCGCTCCGCCCGTATGGAGTAAAACGGTGGCGACTAGGGCTACACCGACAAAAATATGCAAGCTGCGCCACAACAGAATAGAGCCCGGTACCGCAATTTTCCACCGCCGCCCTCGCTTGCGCAACGCTAGCATCAGTTCAAAGAAGACTAGAGCCAGAACAATAAACCCGGTGATCAGCTTATACAGATCAGTTTGCAGAATGATCAGGGTATTGAAGTTGCGATCGCGCAGCAACGGAATATACACCCCACTCAAGGCAAAAGGGGTCAAAATGGCTGCTACAACCAATGTCAGAATAATCAGAGTGGAAAATTTGGGCTTCATAGCTCAAAAAAGATGATAGGAATTCGAACCATCAGTTCGTCCCACGACTTTTGAAAAAATGCTCTAGGAGATTGACTGATGGCGCAATCCCCTTCCCCCACAGAGTGTTATAAACAATTACATTGGCTTAGAGCCAAAATCTAGGCACCATCCAAGGGAATGTTGATCATGATGCCACCCATGACGTCATCCATCTTGAAGACCTTATCGGGATACCGTTCTTTGTGGATGGGATGGGTGTTATGACAAGTGACACACGCTTCAGCTACTGCCTTGTCTGGATAGAGGGCAGAGAAATATTTCTTACCTCCCACTTCTTGGAACTCCTTGAAAGGTTCTCCAGTTTTCTCAACTTCCTGGATTGCTTTTTTCTCAAAGTCATTTTTAGGACCTTGAGCGTCGTTAATATACCAAGTTGAAATTAGGTTGTAGGTAAAAGCAGTATCTGATTCGGATGCAATTTCAGACCCGAGACGAAACATTTGAGCAGGCAAGGGAATACCATTACTGGTTTCCCAACCTTCGGTAGCTTCTATATCCAGAACGCCTTTATCCTTCGCATTCCCCTCCAATTTCTTGGCTCGGTTAACGACATGCTTGGTATAGGCTGTCCGGTCAGAGGCTAAAGCAGTATGGATGTAATCGGCAACCAATTCGGGTTTTACACCACCCGTTGCCTGAGATTCCGCACCTCCACTACAGGCCACAGCTGTGAAACAAATCGCCGCAGCTAAAGCAAAGAAAGCAAAGGTTCTTGTGCGCAATTGGCGCACCCATTTTCGGGTCAAGTTCATCTTGTGTCTCCTCTCAATGACATAAATCTGATTCGTTAGATAGGGACTGGATTACTTCGAAGTGGCATTACCCGACCGTTGGGTTTCTAGAGTACGCACCATCTTCAGGGTGTCCAGGGATAAGGTGGGCGGTCGGGCAAAGTTCGATTCCACTAAGTCATCGTCAAACATGCTGTTGTAGGCAAATTCCATGCCATGGCAATTCATACAGACTTCCTTCACCATGCGATCTCGGGGCAGTAACGTATAGGTATTGTTGTGGTTGACCATCACCGTCCCCGACTCCGATGTTTGTCGCGGCAGATGGCATGTGGCACAAGTGGTTGAAACCGTTGAAGGACGGGGGAGTACCCCCTCTTCTTGCAGCAACTGAGCATGCCGGGAGTTTTTGTAATTCAGCGAGTGGTTGTCTTTATGGCACGTCAGACAAGAATCGACCGAGGCCGGTAGAGTTTTGACAGAATGAGCATCATGGCAAGCATTACAGTTCATTTGCTTATCATGGACAGCCGCCTGCATCGGCAGGTGAGCCAAAGCTGGTGTTAGGGCAGGTTGCCCTTCCAGTAGACGAATGCCATGCTTACCCAGCAAAAAGGTATCCACCTGTCCCTCATGGCAGGAGCGACAGCTTTCATGGGTCGGTTGCTGAATCACCTGCTTAGCGGACTGAGGTTGGTGACAGCTCGAACAGTTCACCTCAGCTAAGGCATGGGCACTTTTTGACCAGCTTTGATTAATGGCTTGGAGCTGAGCGTTGTCAACTGCAGCAACGGGGGCCGTCAAGCCACTCCATAGCAGTAGCGCTAGCAACCCTCCCAGGACGACCTGCTTCATGCTCGCCCTCCCACAAACTCTTTCCCCAAATCCGGTTGAGGAGGGGTTTTAAGTTCAGGCTTAAAGCTACGTTCGGGTAACGCAGGTTTGGGCAACATGTCCGCCTGGCCCATATTTTGGCGCAAGAACCCCGTTGAGATGGTGCGGTGGTCATGGTAATTGTGGCAACCGGCTGTCCAGCATCCATCAGGAGAGAAGTCTTTATGACTCGCCAGTTCCCCTTGGATAATGCCTTCATGGCAAATCATGCAAAGATCAGGCTTCAGATGTACCCCCCGATCAAACATATGCACATGTTCGTTATGGCAAGTCGTGCAGGTTAGAACCTCTAATTTCTCTAATTCAGCAGCCCAGCGCAGATCACGGAACTTCTTGGGTCCATGGGCATCCGTTGCCATTTCCGCCTCATGACAGCGCATACAGGTTTCATTCGTCACGGGTTTAAAACCTTCATGGCATGAAGCACAAGAGGCTTCAAACAGGATGTGGCCATTAGAGGTTACACCCGGTAAAAAGATTGTCTTGTGGTCTAGGGCAAAAGCTGCCCCTAACCACCCCATTAAGATTAAACACAGCAAAATTACGGTATTTCTGACATTGAATAGAGTCGAAAAGCTGAAAAAAGATTTTTGCGTCTTGGCCACTACAACTGCCCTAGAGAATTTAGACCAACAGAATGGCAATAATGACCGCAATAATGCCGCCGCCCGCCAGACCTAATAGCAATCCTGTTGGGCGATCACTCTCCACAACTTCACTGACTTCACTAGAAATAAGGCTGGGCTGTGCAGGTTGAGCAGAATTGAGATCTAACGCTGCTTCCGAGTAATCAGCACCATCCAACATAATCGTGGAGATGGCTCCATAGGCATCAATCCAAGCCTGTTTGACGTCATCCGTCCAGGCAGATCCGAGAAATTGTTCAAAGGTTTTGAGGAGGGTATTGCCGACCAACGGATAATGCTCGGGCAAGGCCCCATATTGGACATGTCGGGCCCCTAGCCCTTGCAGGGCATCTCCCAACACCTCTGGCTTGCGCAGGTTTTCCACAACCAAAACCAGGGATTGTAGGAGCTTTTTGCTTTGTTGTTTGATGTCCGTGTTCGCAAATAAAGGTTTGGCAGCGGGATAATCCGTGAATAAGTTGTCGTAGAAGCGATCGGCAAACTCAGTAGCGACTGGCTTCACTTGGGCAAAGCTATTTTCCAGAAGTTCAACTTGCAGCGGAGAACCTGAATCAGCAGGTGGCGTGGCAGCTTCTGGATCGAGTTGCACTTCTGCTTCTGAATAATCTGCACCGTCCAGCATGATCGTGGTGATAGCACCATAGGCATCTACCCAGGCGGATTGAACCTCCTCAGTCCATGCGTCCCCCAGATATTGTTCAAAGGTCTTGAGCAAGGTTGACCCCACCAATGGGTAATGCTCAGGTAAGGCCCCATATTTCACATGTCGGGCTCCCAGACCTTTGAGGGCGTTACTCAAAGCATCCGGTTTACGTAGATTTTCAATAACCAACACCAAGGATTGCAAGAGCTTACCGCCTTGTTTCTCCATATCGGTCCCCTCAAAGAGGGGTTGAGCCGCTGGATAGTCTGTGAATAAATTGTGATAAAAGCTTGAAACAAATTCATTAGCTTGAGGTTTAACTTTCTCAAAGCTGCTTTCAAGCAGTTCGACTTGTAAGGCCATAGATGTACCTATCAAAAATGTAAAGTTCAGGCACTAGAGGAAAATACAAAAAATTGTCTTCTAGATTTATTTTGGGCCCTCAGTTGAGCACTTAGAAACTGAATAATCTGAAGCGAACATTCTCACAAAAAAGAAGAAGTTCAACATAGAAGCTCTAAGCCAAACAAAGACTCTTGATCATAGTTTGCAAGTGTGAATTAACTCAATCAGAGGTCTTCTCACCCTAAAGACATCATGAATTAAAGATGATATTAGCTTCCTACGGTCGCTATCTCAATTTATGCTCAAAAACTATCAATATCGCTTTATCTGTGATCTTCAAGAATAATGAGTCTCAGGCTATAACATTAACTTTCAGGCATTCATAAACAAAATTTACCTGCTATTGCAAAATATGCATTCTAAGTTAAAAAATAATGATTCCTTAGGTCGTATCAATTAATACAATTAAAGCTTTTTAACAGCTAAAATATGCATTGAATCAATGCATTTAATGCATACCAAAGTGCATATTTCAAGAACTTCACAGATGGTTTCTGTTAATCGTATAAAAAGCTACATTAACTAGGGATATTTAACGCACCTCGTTTTCGAAGTAGTTGCTTTTGCTCACTTGTTAAACCGTGGGCATCGGTGAAGATAGCACCTGACACAATGCTGTTAGAGAAATCTACCTTGTGCAGTTGAGTCTTTTCTAGATTGGCATCCCGAAAATCTGTATTGGTGACGATGGCACCGGTTAAATCAGCCTGTTCCAAATTAGCGCTATACAGGGAGGCCTGCTCAAGATGGGTTGCACTCATACAGCCCCGGATCAAGGACACATGATCTAAACTGGCCTCCTGCAATTGTGCTTCCTTGAGATTGGCTTGATCAAAGTTGCTACCGATTAGATCAGCCCCCTTAAAATCAGCCTGTTTCAAATCGGATTTCACAAACTGAGAACGCTCCAAGCGGGCATGGGCAAAGATGGCTTCTGGAAACTGGGCCTGACTCAGATTGGCATCATTGAGCTTAGCCCGACTGAAGTTAGCACCCTTAAAGTCACTCTGGGATAAATCCGCCTTGATCAAAATGGCATCTCGAAAAGAGGCATAGTGGCCTTTTGCCTCTGCCAAATCGACTGCCTCTAATATGGCTGTAGCTACATTCGCCTGATCCAAACAAGCACCATGGAGCTTTAACTTCACCCCATGAATTCCCATCAAATTAGCCGAGTCCAGCCGGGCGGATGTGAGTTGGGCCTCGGTGAGTAGGGCGTCTTGTAAGCTAATTCCTGTAAGGATCGAAAAGATCAGGATGGCTTCAGTAAAATCGGCTCGATTGCAGGACGCTCCGGATAAATTAGCCACGCGCAAATAGGCTTGCGGAAAGTGGCCTTCATCCAGGCAGCACCCTTGTAAATTGATATTACTGAGCTCTGCCCCCTGCAAAGAAATACCTTGTTGGACTTTTGTTTGTACCTCTTCAGGTGTGAGAACGGCCATCGCTTTATTTCCCCATAGGTATGTATAAGTGGGGCTGCCCAATCCAGCTATGCATCAACCGTCTGCACCTCAGGTACTGGAATAGAGGCATCAGTATGATGTTGAGAACGATAGCGAAGAATCGTTGCTAGAACGAACAAGGTATCTAAGCCAACAATGCTGGCAATCAGCAGTTCAGAGCCACCTGTGCCAAACCCATAGCTATGTAGTCCGGTTCCCAAGACAAAATTGACCCCATACCAAGCCATCAGCACAGCATTAAAGGCCAAAACACTCGCAACACTCATGCCAAAATAACCTAACCAACCGGCCAACCGGCCATGCACAGGAGCTAAATAGCAGAGCAAAGCAATTAAAGCCCAAGTCTCTTTCGGATCCCAGCCCCAAAACCGTCCCCAGGAAAAATGGGCCCAGATACCGCCCAAAATAATGCCCGTGGTGAGCAGCAAAATACCCACTTGAATCACCCGGGTATTGAGGCGAGATAAGGAGATTGCCATGGTCGTGCCTTCAGGTCGCCGCCAATACTGAATGAGCGTTAGATGCCCCAGTCCCATTGCCAAAGCGAAGCTGGCATAGCTGAGGGTAATTGTGGGCACATGGATACTCAACCAGAAGTTATCTCGGAGGACAGGCACTAAGGGAGCAATACTGGGATCTAGCACCGCAGGTAAACTATCCGCCAGCAATAGACAAACGACTGCTAGGGGAGCTGCCGCCAATAAGTAGGAGCGGGCTCGGGTCTGTAGTTCAAAACAAAAGGCTAAGGCAGCAATTCCAAATCCAACCCACACCACTGACTCATACATATTGGTGACGGGAGGACGGCCCGCAATTTGCATGCGCAGACCGAAACCAAAGGCCTGAACCAAGATGCCTCCAAGAAACGTTCCCATACCGCTCCAATAGAAATCGAAGTTCGGAATGAGTTGGCTGATGAGGAGTATGAGAAATGCTATCCCATATAGTTTCCAAGCTTTACCAAAGGGATGGAAGTGATTGAAAAACACTTCCCGGTGCAGGGTTGCTTGATCTGGGTAAATCCCAGAACTCAAGTCTGCTAAGGACCGTTGCAATGAAGTTGCAGGCTCCTCCAAAGCACTTAAATCATCACCATTGCCTTGATATTGCTGGTTGAGTTGCTCAAACTGGGCTTGAATGTGGGTCGCTATCTCAGAAGAATACAGCTGCTGCGCCTCCGCAACCCCTACCCAAGTGCCTTTGATATCTCGCGGATGGGGAACGAGGGGCAACGTTTGATTACCCACCGTATCCAACATTAAATTCAGTCGATCTTCGAGGGTGAAAGCTTCACGTTCATCCCTTGTCAGTGGCTGTTCTTGCAGCTGCTTGGTATGCGCTTGTTGCAAGATACGGGCCAAGTCAGAATTGACTAGAGTAGAGAAACTAAAATGCTTTTGCTCTACGGGCAATCCTATTTCGGCTTTGAGGGGACGATAGTTGACCAAAATAAAGGGTTCATCATTCCAATCCCGACTGTTCTGCCAGAGAGACCAATAGATTTGAGGGGCATCTAAAACCTCACCACTCAATAGCTGATAGCGCTCTGAACCATGAAGCGTCTCTACTGTTTCTCTGGCCACTGTATCTAACGGCTTCTTTCGCCCATCCAGCTGAACAGCCATCGTATCAACCGCCGTTTGGGTAGTCGGCTGCCATTGACTAATAGGGGTGACCATCAACGCACAAGCGAGACAAAGTCCCCATAAAAATTTCAATTGATTCATTATCCATCCTGAGTCGCAAGTGAAATGGGTGCTGGATCAGCCACAACTGGCTGAGCAGAGTCTTCCGGTATGGCTGTAGGGAAGGGTTTTGCCCGCTTTTTCCACAGGGTGGGGCCATAGAACATGACGCCAATGCCCACTACCGTTAATAAGGCACCACTCCAAGTCAACGCGGTCACCCATATCGGTTCGCGTTTAATTTGCAGAGTGGACTGGTTCAAATCCCCAGGATTCCATGAGGCTTGAGCAATTTTCCACCCTTGGTACCAGGTGGGGTGGTTCATCCAGACCGAGCGTTGTTGGGTTTCTCCCCCCTCTAAATTTTCGAGGCGAATCTGACTGGTCCACATGGCCACCGATTCGCTGCCTTCATTCCGCTCAACGATAAAGTCATCCAAACTAATCCCGAAGGGTAAAGCCATCATCCGGGGACCAAACGCTGTCATCAATGCATGGGAACCATCTGTAATCAGCGCTGATTCTCCCCAGGGTAGCCACTGCCGATGCCCATCTGCAGTCGCAACCTGCAACGCCGGAACCCCCTCTACCCCAGGTGGAGCCGAGAAACGCTCTTGAATCATCTCAGCATGGGGAAGCCAGTCTGCCAGGGCGATTTGAAAATCTGCCCAGCCGGGTTGAATGATTTGATCCATGGCCAAGGGGCCTGAGGAAAATTCTTGGGAAGACCGAGCTGCATAATAGAGCTGTTGATTAGCCACAACGACCCGAAAATAGTCCGTGGCAGAGGGAGGTGGCACTTGATAGCTCAAGCTCAGATCAAATTGCTCAGCATCTCCCACTAAGATGGGGTCTAATCCCGTTTGGGCAAACACATACCAGTGTTCTCGGTGATCCGCCTGGACTAGTTCCACTTCAACGGCTGGATTACGCCAGTCCTGGGACGCAGTGATGGGCTGATTGTGATCATCCAACCGAAAGTCTGGCCAGGCATTGACTAGATGTATCGTTGCATCATCTAAACTCCCATCATGACGATGCAACTCATCAATGGCAAAGGTGGTATTTATTTCTCCCAACTGTATCTGTAGGGTTCCAGATGGCCTGGATTGAGCTTGAGTGGGATCTGCTAAAAGCTGTTGGAGGTTGCTCTTATCTGCAGCTTGCCAAAGCTCCAGTTGGGCAGGCCCCAAATCAATTCTGTCAGCAGCGGGGGATAGCCATTGTTCGAAGGTTTGGCCCATGCGATCGCTACTTAATACCAAGCGTATTGCTGGCTCATCCTGGGCATCACCTTCTCGGTACTCAACTGTTTCGATCGAATTCTCGTTGTAGTCCAACAACGTCAGCCCAACAAATTGAGTGGGAGAAATAACTCGCTCAGGCGTTACCATCACCGCCGCCTGTTGCACTTGACCTTGGTCATCCATCACTTCCAGTAACTCACCCTCAACCCTCACCAGATGGTTAGCAGGCTGATCCGTGCGGACTAGTAATAGTCCTTCCACACCGAGATGAATCACTGCCGCAGATCCCGCAATCAGCACAATCAGCCCTAAGTGGGTGAGGGCAAAACCGACTTTCCGGGCTCCTCGCCAGGGATAGCGGGACAGGGTAGAGATGCCCAAATTGACTGCCAGCAGGAACATCAAGGCTCCAAACCAGGGACTTTTATAAATTTGCTGTTGAACCACAAGGGAGCCAACTTTGCTCTCATAGAACGTGGCCCAAACCAAGATACTTGCGATCGCAACTAATACGGGTACAGCTAACTTAATTGAACCCAAAAAGCGGATAAATTTTGAGACCATGCAAACTTCAGCCAATAGGGAACCTGACCCTATTTAGTCTGAATCGACTGGCCTAAATTGTAGTGAATCTATCAAAGTTATCGATCGACAAGGGTCATAAATGCGTTAATTGCATTTACGGCATGAATAAAATGCATCCCTGCCCCTCAAAAAGAGGGGTTGTCCCTATCAGCTGATTCTGACCACAACCGAATGAACGTAAATTTAGAAAACCTTGGAGTGGAGAAAGTTAACGTAGCTTAGGGCTCATCCACAGTGACGGTATAGCGAAATTGTTGCCCTCTTTCAAAAGCACCCACCCAAATTGAATACTTTCCTGCAGGAAGTTGATCCGCAATCCAACCCGCATCTTTCCCTTGAGCCGAGTCATCCAGGCAATAGAGGCGATTTTTGGGTCCTTTAATCAGTAGGGTTGTGTCTCGTCTGCTATTGACTTGCAAACGTAGCTTGTTCACCTTTTTCGTCAAAACCAGCACATGATCTGGACTAGGAGAGCCATACCCCAAGCACATATTTCTCTGCATATCTCGCTCCCCCACAACTCGATGAAGCGCAATGGCTCCTTTTGCATAGCCTTTTACAGTTTTGGAACTGAATCCAGGCGATAAACTGAGACTGGCAAAATTAGCCGGATTGGCATTCACAACAGGCCCCTTACCGCCCATCCCCACCATCAGCAGCAACGCTGTCATGGGAATCTGCCATCGGTCCCACCCTTTTCTACGATTATTCATAACTTGCACCTCAACGCCCACATCAAGGGCGTCATTTGAGTTGGGTAGACGTGCACACTTTGGGAAAGTTGCTCTCTATCTCAAGCGTGCCCAGATAGCCCCCTTATTCTGTGCGTTAAGTTTATAAATCGTCAGAATCTCCAGACTTTTTTTAGAGTGATCGCAAGGTCTAACTCAAGCCCATTCTGAACGCAATCATTACGCAAAACCTTATGCTGACAGGCTACCTGAACTGAGGGGAATCAGTACCCCTTCTGTTGTTAATCCCAGTTGGATAGACTCTTGAGAGCGAATCGCTCTGCCCGTTAAAGCACAACGGGTGTCTGCCTGAGCGATAGCGGGAAATGATGCAGAGATTTGTGACAGTTCAACGGTAGGGGTAAAGTCCCCCGATTTTTGCTGAACATAATTCCAAAGAATATCGCGAATTAGCGCTTGATAGCCCTGATGGCCAGAGAGGTTTTTAAGTTTATCCTTCAATTCTCGCTCCAACCGAATACTGGTGACTTGCATCTCAGTGGTAGGGACGGAATGAGTGATAGACATTTACAGTTCCTCTAAATAAACTAAACAACGTAGACAAATTGTACTACGATTGTAGTATATTTGACCTGATTACCGCATTAGGCTACAAGTGAATGTCAAAAGCGTCTATATGCTGAGTTTAATCCAGTCAAGATTTTAGAACTAGTTCTTAATAATAGTCAGTTTTCAGGGAGTTAGGTCATCAATTTAGCGGGGGCTGTGGGACATGTTGAAATTTAACTATGGCAAGCAAGGCACTATTTTAGAATCCGTCGCTGATCCGATTGAAGACGTTATCAATCGGCGTGTTGTCTTAGCCATGCGATCTGCCCAACCTATCCATATGGAACCTAGCTTTGTATCCCTGATTGTGCCTTCTGAGATTCCTGAAGTCAGAGCTTTGGCCTTTGAACTTACTCAAGGGCATTGTGATGCCGTCTCTTTAAGCACCCAGGAGTCTCTCTCAGACTCATCTCCAGAATCGGTAGTACCGTCAGACTTCATCAGCCACGATATTGAAGTTATTATGCGCGGGGTTTGGTTGACCCACCATCCTGATGCCGAAGAAGGTATATTTTTTACATCCCTAACCACTGAAATCGAAGAGCAAATTGAAGAACTGTGGACCTACCAACCCGTTACCTCATCCTAGCCCCCACTGCAGATTGACTTTTAAGGGGCCAATTCTGGGTAGAGTAGATATGCTGAACCAACGTTTGAGAACTTTATGTCCATTGAAATGTTACGAACGCTAGTATGGACAGATTGCCGACTGGCGCTCGTCTTTTTAGTGTTTTTCCCCTTAGGTTTATTGGTGTGGGCCATTATTGAAAATGCCCAACCCATTAGCCGGCTTTTGGTCATCTACTGGCGAGTCGCCAGTTTATTGCTCATCACCATGTATTTGATGATGGCCCAAGTCCCCCTCAGCTTTGTGACACTCTTTCTCGCTCTGCTTCTGGTTCCAGTCAGTCTCTGGTTTTGGGTGGATCTTAATGAAGAAATCGATGATCGTCGTGGCAAGTTAAAACTAGCCTTGACCTCGTGGCGATGGGCTACGTCTCTTTTTTGCCTTATTTCTGCTGCAGCATTAGTCCCCTCTCTAGGGTGTGCGGGGTCTAAAACTGCGATCGCAGCGGATCAATGTCAGGTTTGGTTAGAACCTGCCTATGGGGTTGCATCGATGGTTCATGCTAGCTCTGGTGTCAGTCGGATTAACATCTTAGCCACCCTCTCATTGATTCTCTATGGATTTTACTTCGGCTATTTTTTGCTATTCCGCTTATCGAAGCAAGGCCGTTCAGCCACAGGTTACTAATCGATTCATTACATTCTTAAGCACGTTGAGCCATGGCAATCGGGGATAGGTTAGAGCAATATACCCTTCAATGTCCTCAAGAAGTATTGATTGTTAAAGCGGAGGTTGCAGGTGAACCGGATGAGATCGCTATTTTTAGGGGTTTTTCTAGTTCACTGATGCGACCGACAGCTTTTGATGTCGATACTCCTATCTTGCCTGAGGATGCCACCATTCTCTCCATTGACCGGTTACAAGGCCCTTACGATCCAGCCCATCCACAATATTTACAGCAGGGGCTTTCATGGGAAGACTTTCTGCCTCACTTAACTCAATTGGGTTTGTAGACTCAGATTGCTCTTTATTACAACCTTCTTCAAATGCCAATGTTACAAAATTTGGCATCGATATTCTCATGGCTATATCCAGCCGAGGAAAACTACTGCGAATCAAGACCTCATCAGGTCTGTCTTAGATCAGAAAAACTCAACGTATCAATCACTCGGTAACCCACACCTCTTCACTGGTACAAGATGATTAGTGAGTTTGATAGGCTGTAAGAATATCAAGAATGTATCAAGGAACTGTTGAAAGCAAACGACAATGGATAATTCTTTAGCAACCCTCTATTTGACACTTTTCTTGGTCTTACTCTGCTTCGCAGGGTGGTTTGTGTTTCGCCAAGTTTTAAGAACACGCAAGAATGAACTCACCATTTCCAAGCTAGAAAGCAAATTCAAAAAAGATATCGGTACGGTCGAAGAATATTTCGAGCTAGGTAGTATCTATTTGCAGAAAAAGCTTTTCGTCCAAGCTGTGACCCAACTCAAAAAGGCGCTGAAGGCCGCTGAAGATGAGGTTGGCACCTTTCCTTCAGAAGAAGACGATGCTGAAGTTTCAGAAAGCAATCCGACCATCGAACCCTTAGCTCCGTTATATAACGCTCTAGGCTATGCCTACTTCGGCCAAGAACAATTTGATTTAGCCATTCGAAATTATAAAGAAGCCCTGAAGTGTAAAACGGATTACCTAGTGGCAATGAACAATCTGGCCCATGCCTATGAGCGGAAAAAGCTTATGCGCCAGGCATTAGATACCTATGATGAGGTATTATCCCGAGATCCAAAGAACGATACAGCTAAGCGCCGATCTAGATCGCTCCGCAAGCAAGTTACGGTTTCAGGGTAAGTCAAATGCCAGATTCCCTAATGTATGGCGATGATGATATGTACGTTGTGCTGGAAACCAACCAGCCAGAAAAGTTTCTAACGGCAGCAGAACTGGTCGTCAAGCTAGAGTCTGTTTTATCGACACAGCAGGACGACCTTCCTCCAGATCTTCAAGGGATGTCAACCATTCCAGAACAAGCCAAACATCTGGCCTCAACTGCTTGTGAGCTAGATCTAGGACCTGGTGAATTTTTGCAATGGTATGTTGTGCGCCTAGAAAAGTAAACAAATTATCGAGCAGAAATACGTATTTCTGCTCGATAATTTGTTTAAGCAGTTCAAATTAAGTGTTAATTCTGAACCGATTGACTTGAGATGGTATTCACTATAATTTTTGGCTAATAGAACCGCGCTGAGCACGGTGCATCGCCCGTAGTACTGCGGCTGGATCGACCAGCTTGCCTTGATATTTGAGGGTCCAATGAAGGTGGGGGCCCGTAGTACGTCCGGTCATTCCAACCCGACCAATGCGTTGACCAGCTTTTACGGTTTGTCCTTGTCGAATACGTAATCCACCATCGACGATGTATGGCCCTCTGCTATCTCTGGCAACATAGCCTTTCATGTGGCAATAGACATGAATCCAAGACCCAGACTGGACGCGAACAGAAGTGCCACAAGCTGTCTTGCCTGAAACTCTGATCACTCGCCCAGACCACCAGTTGCGAATGTAGCTCCCATTGGGAGCTGCAAAATCGAGGCCTGTATGAAATTCGGTTGAATAGCCTCCTGTCGGAGACGAACGATAGCCAAACGGAGAGGTATATCCCTGAAAATTCTCCACCGGGAAGGAGCCATTGCGCCAGATAGAGGTACCTACTGCAACTTGAGGCGGCTGATTACCTATAGCCTTTGGCCCTATAGCTGCTACCACATTTAATCCAACGACACTTGCACCAACGGCAGATAACCAGCGGTTGCGTTTCATTGCGGAACTCCTTTGCAAATGACCCCAACTTGCCCAACCGGCAACGGTCTAATCACGAATAACAATAAAGAAAACATGAACTCCCTTATAGCGTCATGCCTAGCGTCTGTCAATGTCTTTGAGCCAAACTGCTGACCAAATGACACAATTACAACCCTTTTTGGATGACTTTGAGCCCGACCTTCGATCTAATGACTACTCCAGTAAGTGCCCAGTTCCGTCTGATCTCAAGATTGACTCAGGATACACTTCTTCTTGGAGAATATTGCAACCCTACTGATTCAATCTTATAGAAGTCCTAAGGCTGTGAAATAGCAGGCCTTTTGTGAAGGAAAAGACGGGCAAGGTTAGACTGAAGCAATGGCTAAGACAACCGGTAAGTATTCTCGACTACACAAGTTAGTTCAATATCTTCAACCCCATTGGCGCAGCGTCTTTTTGGGCATTTTGGCGCTGTTCATTGTCAACAGTTTAGGAACCTACTTACCGCTGCTCATCCGCAATGCCATTGATGACTTAGAGATCGCCTTTAGTTTTGGTCCCATCCTCCACAACATTTTAGTCATCGCTGGCCTAGCCTCAATCATGTGGTGTTTCCGCATGGCCTCTCGGATTTTGTTATTTGGGACAGGCCGACAAGTCGAATTCGATCTCAAACAGCGAATTTTTGAGCACCTACTGTCTTTAGAGCCTTCTTACTTCGCCGAGAATACCGCAGGTGACCTGATTAATCGTGCCACTAGCGATGTGGATAATATTCGTCGTTTAGTAGGCTTTGCGGTCCTTAGCTTGGCCAACACCTTATTTGCCTATGCCCTACGATTGCCAGTCATGCTGGCCATCGATCCGGTATTGAGTCTAACTGCTATCGCAGTGTATCCCCTCATAATGCTGTTAGTTCAATTCTTTAGCCATCGTCTACGCAGTGAGCAATTAGCCGTGCAGCAGGCTCTCTCCAATATGAGTGAGCTGGTCCAGGAAGATATGAGTGGCATCTCTTTAATTAAAATTTATGCCCAAGAAACCAATGAACAGTCAGAATTTCAACATCTGAATCAAGCGTTATTAACTGCCAATCTGAAGCTAGCCAAGACCCGGAATATTCTGTTCCCTGTTTTGGGGGGAATGGCGAGTATTAGCCTACTAGTGCTGCTGGCTTTTGGGAGTCGTTCAATTCCGTCCGGTGGTATTAGTGTCGGTGATTTTGTAGCCTTGCTGCTATATGTTGAGCAACTCATTTTCCCCACAGCCCTTTTAGGGTTCACCATTACTGCCTATCAACGGGGTGAAGTCAGTATTGATCGCATTGAAACCATTCTGGGGGTAGAACCTCACATTCAAAATACAGACCAATCCCAACGATTAGAGCAAGAGAAAGTTCAAGGCAAATTAATTGCAGAAAATCTCACTTTTACCTACCCAGGTGCTGCCGTCCCTTCGTTAAAACAGGTCTGTTTCCAAATTCAACCAGGAGAAACAGTTGCGATTGTGGGCCCCGTTGGCTCGGGAAAATCAACACTGGCTAACGCTTTACCCCGTTTATTAGACATTTCGTCAGGGCAACTCTTCGTTGATGGCCATGATGTGACCCAAGTGCATCTGCGCGACCTTAGAAATGCTATTGCCTATGTGCCCCAAGATAGTTTCCTATTCAGTACGAGTCTCAAAAATAATATTCGCTATGGCAATCCCCTCAGCGATGCATCAGACGTGGAATATGTGGCCAAGCAAGCTCAAATCCATGATGAGGTGTTGAACTTTCCCCAGCGATATAAAACCATTGTGGGAGAGCGGGGTATTACGCTATCTGGAGGGCAACGTCAGCGTACAGCACTATCACGAGCGTTATTAGTGGATGCCCCTATCCTCATTTTGGATGATGCCTTGTCCAGTGTGGATAATCAAACGGCCACTGAAATCCTGAATAACTTATCAAGCGACACTCAGCGAAAGACCGTTGTGTTTATTTCTCATCAATTATCAGCAGCTGCGATCGCAGATCAGATCTTTGTGATGGATCAAGGCGAAATTGTCCAAATAGGAACTCACACTCATCTCGTCCAAAAGCCAGGGCTCTACCAAACCTTATGGAATAAGCAAAAACTAGAAGAACAACTGTAGTAGGTTTTTTGAGCAGACGCTGGGCTCATGCCAGATAAACCAAGGTAATCAGGGTTAACGCGCTTTCCCCTTCGACAGAGATTGTTCTGATTTCAATTTGATTAATTGCTTAAGGGTGGGAATGGGAAATAGCTGCGCCACTTGTTTATAAGGAGCCGTGATGCCATCTGGCCCCACAACATAGTGGATATTATCTTCATAGACACTATCAACCACCACACCGGCTTGATACGCCAAGGGATACCATTGCTCAAACTGGCGGTCAATTAATACCAGGGTGTTTTGAGCATTCACTCGATAGGCTTTCCCCACATACCCTGCGGTGTCATAAAAGATCTGATGGATATGTTGATCTAGCTTGACTTCATTTGGAATTTGCGGTCGGTAGAACGCTTTAATTTCTTCTTCAACGTCCAGTTCTTGTAGACGAGTATGTAAACCCTGCTTATCGTCAGAAAAATAAGCCTCCCGAGCTTGCCCATCCTGCAAGAACTTGAGAATAATCCCAACAGGAACTCCCTGAACCGTCAGGGAAGGCCCCACAACAATAGTAGTCAGGACAGCGATCACAACTAGCCCTGCTCCCAGCTTGAGAAGAGTCGCTCGGATGGTTTTCTTAGCCATACCCTTAGTCTAGCGATTTAGTCTCAAATTGTTGGTATCTTAGATGCTCAGGCAGCACGTTTTTTTAGATATCTACAAGCGGAGTTGGAGGGCATGGAATTGCCCTCCAAAACTTAATCATGACTGATAATTAACGACTCGTGCGAAACCGTCTCCCGCTAGACTAGCACCACCAACTAGGGCACCGTCTATCTCTGGCTGGGCCATGATCTCATCCACATTATCTGGCTTAACAGACCCACCATATTGAATGGTGACATCGGGGTTTGTTAAACGAGAGCGGATCAAACCAATCACCCGATTCGCTTCACTACTTTCACAGGTATCCCCTGTACCAATGGCCCAAATGGGTTCGTAGGCAATAATCAAGTTCTTTTGATCGACACCCACCAGACCTTTTTCAAGCTGTTCAAAGATAACGGCTTCCGTCTCATTGGCATCTCGCTGAGCCTTTGATTCACCCACACATAGAATGGGAGTGAGACGATGACCTTGAGCAGCCTTGAGTCGCTGATTAACGGTGGCATCCGTTTCACCAAAGAACTGGCGACGTTCACTGTGGCCAACGACGACATATCGCACCCCAGTTTCTAGCAGCATTGGCCCGGAGATTTCGCCGGTAAAAGCGCCTGTGTCTTCCCAGTGGATATTTTGCGCCCCGACTTGCACCCGACTGCCATGTAAGTTTTTGGAGAGGGCTGTCAGTGTGGTGAAAGGTGCACAGAGAATCACATCTCGATCTTCAGGGGTATCTTGTAGCAGGGGAAGAAAGGCTTGCAAAAACTCCAGGGCTTCTGCCTGGGTTTTGTGCATTTTCCAGTTGCCTGCGATCGCAATTTTTCGCACGGTAGTTTTATCTAAGTTCCGATTAAAGTTAATGCACTATTAAGTGTAAGGGCTTGGGTGACGCATTACTAGGACTGAGAAATAGAACCCTTGCCCGGCTGATTGTGGACGATTGCGCTATCTAATATCCTTAGCCATCATTCTCACGGCATGAAACAAATACGTTCAGTCTATATCTTCAACAGCAGTTGGCACAGGTTACTGCTCCAATCAACAACACCTACCACGATGCCCCCGTGGCAAGCCTCGATGACTGTATCCGTTCGCTTATGAAGGATGTCTGAGGCCCTGTGGGAATTCACTTTCGCTAAAAACAATAACGAAGTTGTATCGCTTCTTACCGAATAGCCGGACCAAATTCGTTACTGTGCTTTCATGACTGTAATCTAGGCTACACTTCATGCGGCTCGAGCAACTGCAATCATTCTTATCTGTAGCCCAAACTGGGAGTTTCCAACAAGCGGCCAAAAAATGTGGGGTAACCCAATCAACCGTGAGTCGGCAAATTCAAGGACTGGAATCTGAATTAGGGTTACCCCTATTGCATCGAGGTGCTCAAAGCAAACTCACCTTGGCAGGGGATCAGCTACTCCCTCATGTCCGTAAAATTTTGACCGAATGGCAAGATGCCACCCAGGAGATCAATGACCTCCGCGCTGGTAAGCAGCCTGAACTATGCGTTGCAGCGATTCATTCTGTCTGCGCCCATTATTTACCACCGGTTCTCCAGAAGTTTTGTCAGCTTTACCCAGAAGTTCAATTGCGGGTCACATCCTTGGGAAGTGATCGATCCTTAAAAGTACTTCAAGATGGTTTGGTCGACTTGGCTATTGTGATGAATAATCCTCTACTCACCAGTCGATCCGAAAATGTGGTGGACTGGCTGTACAACGAGCCCATTCAAGTGCTGATGTCTTCAGAACATCCTTTGGCCTTCCATGCCGTTGTGCCTTGGCCTGAGTTGGCCAAGTTCCCTCAAGTCATGTTCAAAGATGGGTATGGGATGCAACGTCTGGTCCAGGATCAGTTCAAAAGTCAAGGATTGGATCTGAAAGCAGTCCTTGAACTCAATACCCTAGATGCATTTCGAGGTGTCATCCGCCAAGGAGAAATGATTTCCCTATTGCCTAGGGGGGCCTTAGTGGATTCTCTCCATGATCCCTCCCTAGCGATTCGAGACTTGGCAGCACCAGAAGCCAAGGATATGAATCCACAATTAAATCTGACCCGCGAAGTCGTTATGGTGACCACTCAGGACCGCTTGTTAATTCCACCTATTGCTAATTTTCGACGTTTGGTTCATGATTCATTCATCTCCAATATTCCATAAGGCCCATCAGAGGAGATGTGGGTTAATTGCTACACAGTATCAAGGAACCCCTTGATTCTAGAGTTGGCAAAGTAAATAGCCATGAGTCAGATTTTTCGAGAACTTTTAAAGAAAGTAGGTAGTGGGAGGCATACCAGTAAAGATTTAAGCAGAGTCGAAGCCCAAACCGCCCTGGAAATGATGTTGCGGCAAGAAGCCACTCCTGCTCAAATTGGGGCTTTTTTAATTGCTCACCGGATTAAACGACCCACGGGAATTGAGTTGGCTGGTTTTTTGGATGCCTATGAACATCTAGGTCCAGAGCTGTCAGCTGTATCTGCGCCCTCTCCAGTCATTGTGTTTAGCGTTCCCTATGATGGGCGCTCGCGCACGGCTCCCGTCTTACCCATTACTGCCTTGATCTTGGCCGCATCCGGCTGTCCTGTGCTGCTTCATGGCGGCGATCGGATGCCCACAAAATATGGGGTGCCGTTGGTTGATCTTTGGCAGGGATTAGGGGTGGATTGGTCCCATCGCTCCCTCGCTCAAATCCATCAGGTTCTATCGGAATGTGGCCTCGGATTTGTTTATTTACCGGAGCAGTTTCCTTTAGCCCAAGGCCTAGTAGAGTTTAGGGATCAAGTCGGGAAGCGTCCTCCTCTGGCTACCACAGAGTTGCTCTGGCAGCCCTACCTAGGGAAACACCATCTGATTGCAGGATTTGTCCATCCCCCCACGGAAAATATGATGCGAGAGGCGTTGGCCCTGAGAGGAACGGACCATTTCACAACGGTGAAAGGGTTGGAAGGGAGTTGTGATTTGCCCCGCGATCGCAAAGCAATACTGGGTCTCAATCAGCCGGCATCAGAGCCGACCTGGCAGCGCTTAATCCTCTCGGCTCGAGAGTATGACCTCGGGGGTCCTGAAATTCCCTACACCTCCACCGAGGAATTGCTAGAACAACTCCATGCCGTCTTAAATGGTCAAGCCTGCGAACTGATGCCTGCCGTCTTGTGGAATGCGGGCTTCTATCTTTGGCATGTGGGGATCAGCTCCACCTTGAATGAAGGGCTGCAAGCAGCCGAGAATTTATTAGTGAATGGAACAGCAAAACAAACCCTTGAACAAGTCCAAACGTTTCTAGCAGACCTGTAAGTTAATAACGCCTGGAGAAATATTTCTCCCGTTCATCATCGATTTTCCTCCGCCTTACTCAAGCTCCCATGAATCAGCCAACGTCACTCACTCAAAACAGTTATGTTGCCGGCTTAGTCTTGGCAGGGGGACGAAGTAGACGCATGGGGACTGATAAAGCATTGCTCTGCTGGCAAGGCATACCTATGCTCCAGCGGGCCTGTCAAGCTGCCCTACAGTGCTGCGATCTCGTTTATGTACTAACACCCTGGCCTGAACGCTATCAGCACGTCATACCATCATCCTGTATCGTCTTGCAGGAACACCAGCCCGATAGAGGTCCCTTAGTTGCATTATTAGCAGGATTGAATCAACTCCAAACGACTTGGGTACTTCTGCTAGCATGTGACTTGCCGCTCCTCCGTTCAGATATTCTCAGGGAATGGTTAACCTTATTGCCGAATACCCAAGCCTTAGCCCTAGTGCCCCATCAGCCTGATCAATGGGAACCCCTTTGCGGTTTCTACCATCATCAAAGCCGTTCATCATTGCAATCCTTCATCCAGCAAGGGGGGCAATCTTTTCAGCATTGGTTATCCAGTCTTCCAGCCCAGAAGATTACAACAAATGCCCAATCCCAAACAATGTTATGGAATTGCAACGCTCCCAACGATTTAATCCCACCTGAGGTTTAGTACCATGTCCACTCCACCAGATTTTCCAGCCGAAGATAGCCTCTTTTTCCAGTTTGAACAGGAATTTATAGACGATTTACGCTGTATTCCCATGATTGTCCGTTTCAAGCTTGACACCTGTGGAATCAAGCTGAAGCTCGCCCAATGGAATCAGTTTAGCGAAGATGAGCGAGAACAATTCGCCTTCCAGCCTTGTTCCTCAGAAGATGAAATCGAAGACTATCGAGAATTTCTCCAAGATTTGATCTTTATGTATTCAGAAACAGAAGCTGGTGAGGTGCCTGTTGATGAAAATCCGCCTTGGCTAGATGAGACTAAGATCCCATCTGACTTAGTGGAAAAAGCCAAGTCTTTCAAGGCCACTATTAGCCTCAAACAGTGGAAAAGCTTAAGTCCCCTGCAACGATTCGCCTTGATCAAGCTCAGTCGCCCCAGCCATGAAAACAACAACTTTGTGCCCGCTTTAAAAGAATTCCAGTTGGCATAGCCCCTACTGATCTGCAACCAGCACCACTTGTTCAATGGGGCGATCTCGCAATAGCCGTTTTGGTACCCCTCCGGGCTGGGTCGCGTAAATAGCACTGCCATTGGTATAAACAACACCACCGTTAGCATCAATGTCATAGGAGATGACCCCATCTCCTATGACCTGGACCTCGCCATCTGGGCGCTGACATACGAGCTGCCAAGATCGGGGCACTAGAGCCGGTGAGTCTTCATCGCCAAACCGGCGATTTTTCTCTGCTTCGGCTTCTGTATTGATGACATTGCCCCAGATTAACAAGTCTTGCTTAGCTTGTATTTTGGGTTGACCAGGTTTTACTAATGGTTTCCCCGTATAGGCTTGGGTAAATACATTCAGCCATTCATAAATTGCCTGAATTAATCGAAAGGGCATCAGGAGAATATCTTTGAGTAGTGTCAAGATATTCAATCGACGTTGACGGGTTTGATACGGACGTCGAATATAGTACAGCGAGCTATCCGCAGCCATTTTGGGAGCTAGCAGGTCAAATTTGTCACTCTCTGCGACTGTCGTCATTTCTCCTGACTGAAAATCTAATTTTTCAATCGTAAAAGGGCTTTGCTCTAAGACAAACCCCTCTGAGTTTCGGGCAATACCGGCAGATTGAAAGACCAGTACTTTTTGATCCCCGGGCAGCCATTGCGGTGCTAGATCAATCGAATCTCCTACCGTTATCTCTTTGGGTCTGGCTCCATCAATTGGCATCACTGCGATATTCGCTGAACCATCTTTATGCATGACGGTACAGGCAAATTCACTTTTTTGGGGATGAACGTTCAAATGCTGAACTGCAAAATCGGAATTATGAAACAAACGCTGTTCTTTATCTTCCGTAGCATCTAGGGTAAACACGCCGGTCACATCTCCCACGGCCAGGGTATAGAGCAGTTGACCTGGACTGCAGGGACTAACGGATCGAATGGCGACGGGAAGTTTGGCTTCACCCATTGCTTCCATTTGTTGCAAGAAGGCTTGGGGGATCATTCCTGCCATGGGATTTTTATCCTTCCAAGCATTTCGCCGCTGACTTTTTAGGGTCCGGTCTTGTACATCTAGCCCAAATTGGCTATCAATTGTACGGACGGGGCTCTCGCCTAATTTGAGGTGTAATTTACCACCTGCAAGGTATGCAAAGTTAAGGCTCATAGGTGCAGGAATGAAATGTGGTGAATATCTACGATAGCAATTTTATCGATGACTGAATCAGTCTTTGTCCTCAAGGAATTGCGGCTACAACAGCGATCCTCAAAGAGAGTGGATTGCAAGGAGTATTGAAGACTGAAGGATAGAGTTGACCTGCATCCATCAAGCAAACACTCATGATAGGGAGAGAGAACAAGCTATATGCCCATCATCATGGGATATATCAGTATTCTGGGAAATAGGCTAAAGACCCGCTGAGTCATTGGCATCCGCTGAACAGCTTATCCCTGAGTACCTAGTGTTTCAGCCAAGCATCAGGGATAACTTTAAACAGAGGTAATTTGAACCGGATTAGCGTTTCACTTTAGCCAACATCAAGTTGGATTCATTCGGCCCAAAGTTATAGCCGATACCAAAATTGAGCCGCTGAATCTTGGCATTTTTCTGATAAATCTGATTGAGATCCGTTTGGTATTCTTCCGCTGTAAAGGGTGCCCGGGGTGCGGTGTAATTACCGTAAAAGGTTAGATTCCATTGGTTGTCATCAAACACTCGCACTGGCATTCCTGAATCGTCCTGTAACAAATTCGTGGCCTTTGCCAAGGTTAACTCTCGAATTTGTTTGAAGGTTGAGTCATAGTGCATCAAATAAGAGGCTGCTTTCAGATAAGTATTGGGCTGATCTAGATTATCGACAAACTGGGCCAACTGAGGGGTTTTCTTGAGACCATCATCCGAGAGATCCGTCGAAAAATAGTACAGGGTCCGAGGCTTATCCTCATCAGCAGCGGTGAACGTCACCTTCACTCCGGGGACCATCCCCTTGGCCTTCTCATTCGTGGATTGAACCGTCCCACTGCTATCAATGCCGATGTATTCCACATCCAACACTCGGTTATTGGTCCGAGCGAGAAATACCAACAAAACTGGCAGCACCCCTTGCTTCTGCAGATCCACCTTCATATCGTTGGTGCGGAAGAAACTATATTGCAGGATGGCAAATAACGAATTCTTCGCTTCTAAAAGCTTCAAGTTTTGCTGTTCAGTGGATAGCTGGGAAAAATCAGGTAGCGGCCCCACGGGTTCTAAGGCAATCAACACATATTCTTCGGCCTTGGGAAAAAATGTGTTGGCGTAGAGAATATCTGGCCCACTAAAGGGATAAAACAAGGGTTGGGTGGAGCGATGCAAATCAGCAATTTCGATGGCCGCCCATTGACGGACCTTAGACAACTGTTGATCTTCTAGCTTGCCAAAGGCATCTTCTAAAAAACTATGGTGACTTACCCAAGTCGGTCGTTTTTGTACCTCACTAAATTCACTGTCCTCACCCACCTTCATCCCGGCTAATAGCTTAGAGATATCTGTCCAACGGGCTGCTTTGACTTCATCAATTTGAGGCGTAGTAGGCGTGGAACCGGGGGAGCCTTCGGAGGAGGAAGGGGCTGAGGCGGTCTCTGTTTTCGCCGAAGTAGTGGACTGATTAGAGGAATCGCAGGATTGGAGTCCTCCGCCCAACAGGAGAGCTGCCGTTAAGAGTAGAGATAAGCGCATATTTTTCATAATGGTTAGATGTCTATGCAAGTTTCTGCTTAGAGGCAATGAAATAGAGGGGGAGGCCTAAAAGAATCGTTCCTAAGCCTGCCAAGGATTCCATCGGTTTTTGTTGAAGTAAAAATACCAGAACCCATACACTCATAGCGAGGAAAATTAAAGGAGTAATGGGATAGCCCCAGGTTTTGTAAGGGCGGGGTAAGTCTGGGAATCGGAAGCGAGACACAAACACACCTAACACGGTCAAAAAAGAAGACAGGATCAGCGTAAATTCCAAGTAGGCCAATACCGTTTCAAACTGCTTCATAATCACCAAGGCAATCACGATCGCTAGTTGGAGTAAGAGGGCATAGTAGGGAACGCC
Organism: Acaryochloris marina S15; assembly: GCF_018336915.1. Classification (GTDB taxonomy): domain Bacteria; phylum Cyanobacteriota; class Cyanobacteriia; order Thermosynechococcales; family Thermosynechococcaceae; genus Acaryochloris; species Acaryochloris marina_A. The sequence continues at coordinate 1,088,518 of NZ_CP064923.1, forward strand.
ACTGCGGTTTTTCTTGGCCAAGATCTTGAAGAAAGGAATGTCTTCGCCAATAGATTGGGTCACCCTTGGACCGGCCCATACCATTGAGCTAATGGACGAAACTAGCCCCAATGAGATAAACAGTGCCATCAGCTCAGCTCCTGGAAACCCCAAAATGGGATTGCCCTTAAAGATTTGATCGGCAGCGATATAGCCGACTTCTAGCTTCCCAGCCATCAAATCGATGGGAGTGGTATAGAGAAAAATAAAGTTGATCAGCAGATATAAAACCATAACGATAGCGGTCCCCAGCAAAAGAGAGCGAGGTAGATTCTTCTCTGGGGATTTGACTTCGCTAGCTAAGTAAACCGCTGAATTCCAGCCTGAGTAAGAATAGGTGACATATACCAAGGAAATGGCAAAGGGGGCACTCATAATTTGGGAGAAATCGGCATTGGTGGGAGCAAAGCTAATCTCTTGGCCAGTTCCTAAAGTAAAACCGGCCACGACCAGAAACAAAATCAGGAGGATTTTGAGCAGGGTAAAAATCTGCTGAAAAGAGCTACCTAGCTTGAGATTCTGGGAGTGAATCAAGGTCACGAGGAGAACAACAACCAAGCCAATAATGGTGGGATCTGCCGAAGGAAATACTTTGGCAAAATAGGTGCCTAGAGCAATAGCCATCAGGGCAATAGGCGCAGCAAATCCAACAGTGACGGAGACCCAACCGGACAAGAAACCGATGACCGGATGGTAAATCTGGGAGAGGAAATGGTATTCACCGCCAGAGCGAGGCATGGATGCACCCAGTTCCCCATAAGCAAGGGCACCACAAAGGGCATAGACGCCCCCTGCTAACCACAGAAACAGCAATGAAAATCCTGATTGAATACCTGCGACTTGAAATCCGAGACTGGTGAAAACCCCAATCCCAATCATGTTGGCAATCACCAAACAAGTCGCGGTAAACAGGGTGACCTGCCTGGACGTCTCTGGCGCCGCAACAGGCGCACTGTCGATGGAGTGAGATGGATTGAATCCGGTCATAAGTATCAGAAGAACTTGTCAGTAGCTAGAAATCTTTTGCAAGCTAGCGAACGCCGCTTGCCCCGACCATTCACCGTTTGTCTAGTGTTAACGGCGATCCTAGTCAGAGTTCTGACAAAGCGTACCCATCTATATGAGCAAATCTGACAACCCCCATATGAGGGCTTTATAAGGGGTCATAATTCAAGTTTTTGACGCTCAAATCCTGTCACTCCCCATTCAGTTGCAGAGGGAAGGACGCTGATACAACAAGCAGATGAATTGCTCTCAGGGATTAACTTCTGAGACAATGGATTCTGTGTTTAGATCTTGAAGAACCACTGTTGTCGATAAAGGACATAAGCCACGATCCACCAGAAACAGAGGGTGAGAAAAGCAAATAAGAAAGACCCAAAGTCCGGACTGGTCCAAGTCAAGAATAGATTTTGAAATAACCATGTAAAGGCATTGACGGCATCATCACCGGACCCCAATTTGGTGAGGACTAAGACTTTAATCATCAACACTGAAGCAACAAACACCGCCAGGGAATTGAGACCTAACACCTCAAAAGGCTTACTCCAAAGACGAATCCGTCGGACTTCGATCAGTTCATAGCAAACCGCTAGCAGAATAAGCGAAATTCCGACGGTGAATAGCACATAGGAGCTCGTCCACAGCTTTTTGTTGATGGGGAACCAAAGACTCCATAACAATCCCAAGCCAGTACTGATCAAGCCATAGGAGGCGAGGGCCAGGCTTTGGCGACTAGTTTTAATTTTGAGGCCACTGCCCCGTTTACGAATCCAGTCTCCAGCGAAATAGCCGAGTAGCACAGTTGCGATCGCAGGCAACGTACTGAACAATCCTTCTGGATCACCCATGGAATTAAACTGATCTCCCACATATAAGTGGGACGTACCAATAATTAGGCGGTCAATATAGGCTCCAAAATTACCGGTGCGGGTCAGGTTACCTGCCCCAAATTCTGGCACCGGGATAAACGAGAGGGCAAGCCAATACCCCACCAACAATAGCCCTGTCAGTCCCCATTGGCTCTTTCGCGGCAGCTTTAAGATCACGAATGCCGAGGCTAAATAGGTCAGACTAATCCGCTGCAAAATCCCCATCACCCGCAAAGTACTGAAGTTATAGGACCAAAATCCGTTGAGAAATAACCCCAAACCGAACAGAATCGCACTGCGGCGCAGGATTTTGAGGTAGACAGCCCGTTTGGGTTGAGTCAAAGAAGCCGTGTGTCTGGCCATGGAAAAAGCCATCGACGCACCCAAGACAAATAAGAAAAAAGGAAACACCAAATCTGCCAGGGTCCAACCATGCCAATCTGCATGGAGGAGTTGAGGATAAGCGTCTTTGACTAAACCTGACTGATTGACCAAAAGCATGCCGGCAATGGCAATCCCTCGAAACACATCCAAGGAACTAAAGCGTGACGAGGAAGAAGAATAGGTCATAGATCGTCTAGTAGCATCAGCCTGTATGCCAAGTGGCCTAGCAGTAGGGTCAATATTTACACGTTGAGAGACATCCTACTGGTATTCGTTCCCGCTCTAAACAAAGAGAGTTACATTCTTTAAGGATTCCAGCTCCACATTCTAGAACTATTCTGCTGTGCTGTTCATTCTTAAGGAACAGTGAAGATCTTAGACCAGTGCTAGCGGCCCTAAATGTGACTCGCTAGGATGGATGCGAGGTTTTCCAATTTTTTATATCAAGAAAAAAATAGGGACGTCATTTACGAAGCGGTTTAGGGAAACATGGATTTGAGGGTGGAACGCCAGCCACATTGAACTTCCAGTCGTTACCGGTCGAGTTCTAACTGACGATTTACCTATGGTTTGGCTTTATCTAAGGGTTTGCGGTTAATTAAGTAATGTTTGGGAAAAATTTAAGAGCCCGTGTCGTCAACCGGCAGTATGTATGGTTGGCGTCGGCTTGCCTATGCTTGGGGGTGAGTTCATTCGTCCTTCAAGCAACGTTGAATCAGGTTTCCATTGGTGGCATACCGGAAGATATCAATGCCTTGGAAGAAAATACGTTAATCGCTAATTCTGAGTCAGGATTTCATCTTGCCTTAAAAACGGTAGATGACCTGGATCGTAAACAACGTCGCCATTATCAGCCCCCAACTCAGTTTCAAGGACTGACAATTGATGAGGTCAAACTGCCCTCGGACCAAAAAGTGATCGCCCTCACCTTCGATGACGGCCCTTGGCCCAAAACAACGGCCAAAATGCTAGATATTCTGAAAGAGCATCAGGTAGAAGCCACATTTTTTGTGGTTGGCAGCAATATCACCCGATTTCCGCACTTACTTAAGCGAGTCGCGAAGGAAGGCCATGCCATTGGCAACCATAGCTGGAGCCATGGATATCATTACCACTCCCCCGCTTTAGCCCAACAGGAAATTAAGCGGACGGCTGCAGAGATAGAAAAGCAAATCGGCTTTAAAACCAAACTGTTTCGGCCACCCGGGGGGTATCTCCGCAACGGTCTAGTCGCCCATGCCCGTTCCCAAAAACATGTCACTTTGATGTGGACGGTGGACGATACCTATAAAGGCACGGTTGATAAAGCCATCAACAACGTCCTCAATAATGCTTCACCTGGAGGGATTGTATTGATGCATGATGGTGGCGATAATCGCCAGCTGATGATCCAAGCCCTGCCCCATATCATTACTCGTCTCAGACAGCAGGGGTATAAACTTGTGACCATCCCTCAATTGTTGGAATTGGCAAAAGCTGATCAGAACGCAGGATAGACCCTTCGTCAAAACGGCATATCGCCTCCTTTATCGCCATAATCTTGCGGGTTAAGAAATCGTCGGTTGATATACTACCCTCACGTACAGTAGTTCATACCCTCTTGGCAACAGATTTAGAACAGCGAATCGCAGAATTACGAGCATCTTTGAGGCCGGGTCAGCAAGAATTAGCAGATTGGCAAGCAGGGCCCCTTGCCATTTCTGCTGTGCCGGGAGCCGGCAAATCCTATGGCATGGCTGTGGCTGCAGCCATTACCCTGGCACGTCAAAACCTTAATCGAGCGCAACAGCTCGTGATTGTCACCTTCACCCGCTCAGCAGCGGCACACCTCAAACAACAGGTCCGTAAACATCTACGCGCATTGCAGCTGCCCCTAGGTGGATTTACTGTGCAAACCTTGCATGGTTTAGCCCTCAATATTGCTTCACGTCATCCCCAACTGTCAGGCATTCATTTAGAACAAGTCACCCTGATTACCCCTAACCGCCACCATCGCTTGTTGAGACAATGCGTTGAACAATGGGTGGCGGATTATCCCCAGATATACCAAGAGTTGCTGGTTCGAGGGGCCTTCGATGGAGAAGAAACGGAGCGGTTACGTCGGCAATCGGTATTGCGATCCGATTGTTTGCCGGAGCTGGCTGCGATCGCAATTCGCGAAGCCAAAAGTTCTGGACTTAGCCCCCAACAGCTCTACGCCTTAGCAGAACAGGTACAAGATGAGGTATCGGTACTTGCGATCGCAGCCGGTCTCTACGAGCGATACCAACGACTGCTCCAATCTCATCAGCTGATTGATTATGACGACATGATCCTGGCCGCTCTGCAGGTACTCGATAATCCGAGCGCTCGCCAAGTCTGGCAAAAACAAGTCTTTGCTGTCTTCGAGGACGAAGCCCAGGATTCAACCCCATTACAGTTCCGTTTACTGGACGGATTAGCCAGCCAAGAGGCCTCCAAAGCAGCCCCTAATTTAGTCCGCGTTGGCGATCCTAACCAAGCCATCAACTCCACTTTTACCCCAGCTGACCCGATTTTCTTTCGCGATTTTTGTCGGCAAAGTCAGGTACAAAATCGATTAGCAACGATGACTCAAGCCGGACGCAGTTCTGCCATTATTATTGAAGCCGCAAACTTTATGCTGGACTGGATTAATCAGTCTCAGCTAGCAGGACAAGAGCAGCCTTTTCAACCCCAAGCCATTCAAACAGTTGCCAACCACGATCCTCAAGCGAACGCCAATCCAGCTCACGAAGGACGAGGACTAGAGATATACACACCTGAAGATGTTTACCAAACCGCTGATCTAATCGGTCAGCGAGTCTGCCAACTCCTGAACGATTATCCAGACGCCAATGCAGCCATCCTCGTCAGAGAGAACAAACAAGGGAGCTTTCTAGCCGAGCGTCTCAACCACCCGGATCAAACAGTAACTCCAGCCGCTCATGGTATTGACATCCTCGATGTTGGAGGCGGTAGCCGGCAGACTCAAGTCCCCTTTGAGATGCTGACCATTTTGCAGTTTTTGGCCCGTCCCCATTCTCCCAACACCCTCAAAGCAGCCCTGCAAATTTTTGTTGATCGGCAGCTGATACCGGCCCAAGAAGTCCATCTTTTAGCCAGTCAGCCCGAGACCTTTCTCTATCCAGGCCCCCTTGATCCACCCCGGTCGGAGAAGGTACAGGAAGCCCGTAGTTTTTGCTGTAAGTTATTGCGATCGCGGTGGGAATTGCCCCATTATCGACTGATTTCTTTTCTAGCCCTATCCCTGAAATATAATCCTGCCGAGCTAGCCACTGCCGATAAATTAGCAGCACGGCTAGCTCAGCAAACGCCAGGGGCACCCTCAATGACAACAACCTTGCCCATTTTGCAAGAACTGATCAGTTCCGAGCGATTCGATCCCGTGGATGTTGAGGATATTGAATCCCAATATCTGCGGCCACACCAACTCACAATCATTACCATGCACAAAGCCAAGGGGCTGGATTGGGATTTTGTGTTTCTGCCGTTTCTACATGCCCGCATTATTCCAGGAGAATTGAGAATTCCTGCCGCGAGCCAATTCCTTGGACCCTTTAGTTTGGCAGAAGTAGCCCGGGCTCAAATCCGAGCTCACGTCCACCAGCAGTTTCCGCTACCGAATATGGAAAAGGCTTGGCAACGAGCCAGTGATCTTAAAAGTGCAGAGGAATTTCGTCTACTTTATGTCGCCATGACCCGGGCCAAGCGATTGTTGTGGATGTCTGCGGCCAAACAAGCCCCCTACAATTGGAACTGGTTTGACTGGCAGCGCCAAACCAAATTGGATAAGCAGCCTCCTTGCCCTGTCCTGAAACCTTTACAAGCCCAGTTCTTACACGGTCAAAATACCAGCTCCTCTCCGATGCCGTCTAGGTTTTGAACTCAACTTATTCTTGCCAACTTTATCTATAGAGGGGCATAAATGCTGTTGCTGATTCTACAGGCATTGGAAATGAAGATAGGCTTCTCAGTGTATTGCAAAGTAGTACGCTGAAGTATTATGACTACACTATCACCCTTCAATATCTGTCAGTAGGTTCATCTTTATGGCAATGCAGCTAGATTCTGTGGTTCCCTTTGGGCGATCTTGGGATGAATACATCAAAATGTTTAATCTCACGGTGATTGATTTAAACTGTTCAATTCTGGGAGCTGGAGATGGTCCTGCGAGTTTTAATGCTGAATCCACTCTTCTGGGAAGCCAAATTACGTCTGTTGATCCCATTTATGAATTGAGTGGTGCAGACATTCAGCAAAAGTTTGAAACCGTCCTAGATGACATCATTGATCAGGTCAAGGCAACGCCTCAAGATTGGGTGTGGTCCTATCATTCGTCTCCCGAAGACCTTCGTTACAATCGCATTCAAGCCATGCAACTCTTCCTGAAAGATTATGAGTCAGGCAAACAACAAGGTCGATATCAGACCGCAGCATTACCCACCCTGCCATTTCCCGATCAAACCTTTGAACTAGCACTGTGCTCCCATTTTCTCTTCTTGTACTCCAAGCAATATGATGTCGCTTTTCATCTAGCTTCAATTCGAGAGCTGTTGAGAATCAGCACTGAAGTGCGCATTTTCCCTTTGCTAACTCTAATGCTGGAACCCTCTCCGTACATCCAACCTGTTATTCAAGCTTGTCAGGATTGGGGATATGTCGCTTCTATTGAAACGGTTGGTTATGAACTACAGAAAGGAGGTAACCAAATGTTAGTTATCCGTTCCCAATAGCTTTCTCGGATTCAAAATAGTACTGCCAAATCACTGTTTTCAAGCAGCCCTGAACCATACTCTGCCAACAGCTAACGGTACGCAGACAAAATTCCAAACGATTGAAATCCCAGCCAAGCCAACAGAATTTTGCATAATTAAGAGAGCTTCCGGTCACAAAGCCAGAGATTGGTTCTGCCCGGTTGATGTCTTATCTCTTTTTCATGCGAGTGACTTCTACTTCCCCCAATCCTGATGAGGCCATCAAAACCCGCAAGGCCGACCATCTCCGGATCTGTTTAGATGACAAGGTCCAGTGCAAATCGATCACCACTGGTTTTGAACGGTATCGCTTTCAGCACTGTTGTTTACCAGAGTTAGCACTGGAAGATATTCAGTTATCCACGACATTTTTAAGTAAGTCTCTGGGAGCACCGCTGCTCATCTCGTCCATGACCGGGGGGACTGATCTAGCCAAAACTATTAATCAGCGCTTAGCCATCGTTGCTCAGGAATTCAAGATTGCCATGGGTGTCGGTTCACAGCGGGTTGCAGTCGAACATCCACAAGTTGCAGACACATTTGCCGTTCGATCCTATGCACCAGACATTCCTCTATTTGCCAACCTAGGGGCAGTCCAACTGAACTATGGCTACAACCTAGATGCCTGCCGTCGCAGCATTGATCTATTAGAAGCCGATGCCCTGATCCTGCACCTCAACCCCTTACAAGAATGCATCCAAAGTCGAGGCGATACCAACTTTCGCGACCTCTTCACCCAAATTGGTGAACTCTGCAAACAACTCCCCGTTCCTGTCATCGTCAAAGAAGTCGGCAATGGTATTTCCGCACCGTTGGCCATGCAGTTAATAGAAGTCGGTGTAGCCGCTATTGATGTAGCCGGTGCTGGCGGGACTTCTTGGGCCAAAGTCGAGGGTGAACGAGCGGAAGATAACCGTCAGCGCCGACTCGGCCAAACCTTCTCAGATTGGGGTTTACCCACCGCAGAATGTGTTACATCCATTCATCAAGCCAATTCTAAGATCCCACTGATTGCCTCTGGCGGACTACGTAATGGCCTAGATGCCGCCAAAGCACTAGCTTTAGGAGCTGATATAGCAGGAATGGCTTACCCTTTCTTGCAAGCTGCCCATGAATCAGAAGCGGCGTTACACACTCTCATGGAAATGCTCATCGCTGAACTAGAAACAGTACTCTTTTGTACCGGGAATGAAACGATCGCAGACTTACAAGCCTCTCAATGCCTGATTCCAACCTAATCGACCATAACCAACAGACGATTTCTCCCATTAGATGTATGTTTAGATCCCAAACAAGGTCTGAATACGGCGACGAATCCAGATAAAGGGATCATCCTCTATCATGTCTGACGGACTAATCTGCGCCAAGCCTAATTCCTCTAGCACTTGCTGTCTCTGAGAAAGAGACTTCGCAATCTCTTCAGCTAAGGCTTTGTAATTCTGTAGGAGTTTTTGTAACGCCTGCCGATCCACCACAAACAATGTAGTCGCTTCAAGGACCCGCATAGTTGCCGTTCGTGGCGCTCCGGTCAACAAAGAAATCTCACCAAAAAAGTCGCCAACTCCTAAGGTGGCAATTTGGCGGTTGAGTTTTTGAGAAAAGACTTCAACTTGGCCTGACAAGATAACGTAGAAAGATTCTCCTGATTCATTTTCCCGAAAAATAATTTGATCAGGCCCATAGAACTGTCGATACCCTTGTTCAATTAACACTCTCAATTGGGCATTCGTACAGTTTTCAAAATAGCTGACCTTGCGGAGTAAGACGCGTAATGTGCTGTTCTTAGTGACTTTAATCCCCGTTTTTGGTTTGAGCCCCTCCCCGCTAGCAGCAACCGTTGGCAGCGGAGCAGCAGACTCCAGATTAGGTTGTAATGCCTGAACCAACACTTCAGGGTTCTTCAACCACAGCTCTCTTTGGGGGAAAGGGATTTGGATGTTCTTCCGATTCAACTCTTGTTCAATCAAAAAATTTAGAGAACTCTTGATGGGTTCAAAATCACAGGGCTGGTTAATCCACGCTAATAATTCAAACTTATATGCATCATCTCCAAAAGATTTGAACCATACCTGCGGGGGAGGGTACTTTAAGACCCGTGACTCTGACCGTGCCGCAATCAATAAAGCTTCCGTAACTAAAACGGTATCGGTACCATAGGCAACACTCACAGGAATATGTAAGCGACTTTCGGGAGTTTGGTAGGTCCAGTTGATGACGTTCTTCGCGAAAAACCGTTGATTTGGAACCACAACAAACAGCCGATCTTGAGTCCGAACAATCGTCGAGCGAATAGAAATCCGTTCAATCGTTCCTAACAAACCATCCACTTCTACAAAATCTCCAACCCGTATTTGCTGCTCCAGTAATAGGGTCAAACCACTCACGAAGTTACTGGCCAACTCCTGCAAGCCAAAACCTAAACCTAGACCCAAAACACCAGCAATAACAGCTAATGAACTCAAATCTATTCCTACAGATTGGAGAAGAATGATAAAACCAATCAACCCAAAGGTATAGCTGATGATGGTAGAAATTGCTGCTTGTGCTCCCCGCTCCATGCGAGTCTGGGGAAGAATGCTCTTCTTAAGCCACTGACCACATAACCTAGCTCCAACAAAGACCAAAACGGTTATGGAGACAAAGATTATGAGGGTCAACAAAGAAATTGGATTTTTTCGGTCACCTACATCAGTAAAAGGGGTGTTCAACGCTCCCCAGAACTTATCAGGAAAAGCTGCCAGACCACTCACAAACAACTGCCTGATTGTTTGGAGGGCAGGGATGAGGGTCAAGATATTATAGAAGGCGACTAACCAAATCCCGAGTCTTAAGCTAAACAGCAAACACCGTTGCAAAAGAGGGTAAATCGATCGACCTTTCTTGGGGGAAATTCTCAAACGCCCCTGCATCCAGCGGCCTATCAACCAATCTGAGATCGCAGCTCCTCCCAAGATCCCCACAACAATGAATAGGTTCTTGAGGAAATGAACATCGACAATAAATAGAGTCATTTGCCTCAATAATTTAGACCGCACAAAATTATAGACAGCAGAAAGGGGTGAGCTCAACTCACCCCCTAAAGTCTATTTATGCAATTGAGTAGCGTTGTAGCCACTGAATTAGGCTGGAATAAAGTTAGGACACCTTAGCTGCTTCAGGAACGCCACGCATGCTAGAAGGTGCGGAAGTTTCAACCGCTTCATCTCCACTCTGTAAAAACTGTTTAGAAGCACTCACGCTTTGGTGTAAACGAAGCCGATAACAAGGAATGGTATCTGACAAGATCGCACTTGCCATCATCCCAGTATGAATCTCCAGGTGAGCCTCAGGTACAGACTCAAACATTAATCGCTGCCCAGGAAACACAACACGCTCAAAATACCAGTTAGGGATATTCGTGATCCGAGCAACTTGGATCTTATTAGTTGAATTAATGTAGCAACAAACAATGAGATCTGAATCGTTTGGAGGGACGGGATCGATGACTTGTGGCATGGCAACTCACGGAAAAGGGTAATTTTATGGGTATTTTTATGGGGTATTTAACGCAATCTTAAGCTAACATTCATCGATCCCAAGTCGCTGTAAATATCGTTACTTAATTGATTAACTTCTTCAAAAAAGCTATTATCTTTACTTTTTCTTTAGAATTGATGACTGCCAGTTAAGTTGGGATCAATCCAAACTATCCTAACGAAAAATCTTGGGATCGGTGAGTGAGTCCATGAAAAGGCATCGGCCTAGATAAACACTCAAGGACAACTCAGTACTATGATTAAGATATATGACTCAGGTGTTAACCACCTCATACCTTACCGTTCTTGCAAGGCGTGATGAACAATCCCCGCATCCTTTACATTCGCCTACCTTGTAATCCCATTTTCCCAATTGGGGTTGTTTACCTTGCCGACCATATTCACAAGTGCCTGCCTCATGTCGAGCAACGCATCTTTGATTTGGGCACCGTGCCCCCCCTCGACTTTAAGCCAGCATTGGATAGCTGCATTGATGACTTCCAGCCTGATCTTCTTGTTTTTTCCTGGCGAGATATCCAAATTTACGCTCCCGTAGGTGGCAGAGGTGGCAATCCGTTGCAACACGCCTTTGAGCTTTACTACGGCAAAAACCCTTGGACAAAGTTAAAAGGTGCTTTTGGTGGATTAAGGGTATTCATTGCTTACTATGCAGAGCTATGGAGAAACTCAGGCCTCATTAAACGGGGACTCAAGCGAGCACAGCGATATCATTCTGGGGCTCAAACTGTGGTTGGGGGTGGTGCAGTCAGCGTTTTTTATGAACAGTTAGGGACTCAGCTGCCGGAAGGCAGCATTGTATCCGTGGGCGAGGGAGAGGTTCTATTAGAGAAGCTACTGACGGGGCAAGAATTTCGAGATGAACGGTGCTATGTAGTTGGAGAGAAAGCGCCTAGGGATCGCATGATCCATGAATGGCCTACCGAGATCGATAAAACGGCCTGCGATTACCCTTACATTGCTAGCATTTGGCCTGATTTTGAATATTATTTTGAGTCTCAAGACTTCTACGTGGGGGTTCAGACCAAGCGAGGATGCCCCCACAACTGTTGCTATTGCGTCTACACCGTCATTGAAGGCAAGCGAGTCCGAGTCAATCCTGCTGAAGAAGTCGTTGCTGAAATGCAGCAGCTCTACAATCGTGGCATTCGTAACTTCTGGTTTACCGACGCTCAATTTATCCCAGCCCGCCGCTATATTCCTGATGCCATTGAGTTGCTGCAAAAAATCCTAGATGCAGGTTTAACGGATATTCATTGGGCTGCCTATATTCGTGCTGACAATCTCACTCCAGAACTCTGTGATCTGATGGTCAAAACAGGGATGAATTATTTTGAGATTGGGATCACTAGTGGATCCCAAGAACTCGTTCGCAAGATGCGAATGGGATATAACTTACGAACAGTGCTGCAAAACTGTCGAGATCTGAGAACTGCTGGCTTCAACGATTTAGTCTCTGTCAACTACTCCTTCAATGTCATCGATGAGCGTCCAGAAACCATTCGCCAGACCATTGCCTATCATCGAGAATTAGAAAAGATTTTTGGCACAGATAAGGTAGAACCAGCCATTTTCTTTATCGGCCTGCAACCTCACACCCATTTAGAAGAATATGCCTTCGATAATAATATTTTGAAGCCTGGCTATAACCCTATGAGCTTAATGCCTTGGACAGCCAAGAAGTTACTTTGGAACCCTGAGCCCATGGGATCGGTGTTTGGAGAAGTTTGTCTAGAAGCTTGGAAGCAAAATCCCAACGATTTTGGGCGGGAAGTGATGAACATTTTGGAACAGCGTTTTGGTTGTGCCCCCTTAAATGAAGCGTTGACAGCCACCATTGAGCCCAAAAAGCGGTCACTGACAACAGCTAGCCGGATGGGCTCATAAGAAATCATCATAGGCTTATGTTTCACAGCAAAATGTTCTATATCTGTAGCAGACAAAAACCCCTCACCGCTTGATAAGGTGAGGGGTTTTAATTTGAATCACTTTACTCTGGCGTTAAGAAGCTAGAGAAAAATTTACCACTTCTGGGCAACATACTCAGCTAAGTCGAGCACACGCTGACTGTAACCCCACTCGTTGTCGTACCAGGCCACAACCTTAATCATGTTGCCACCCATTCCCATAGTGAGGGAAGCATCCACGATAGAGGAGCAATCATGTCCTTTGAAGTCACCAGATACTAAGGGTTCTTCGTTGAAGGCAATGATACCTTTCATAGCGCCTTCAGAAGCCTGCTTAATCACTTCGTTTACCGATTCGGCAATTGCTGGCTTCTCAGTCTGTGCGACGAAGTCACAGACAGAAACGTTAGGAGTGGGGACTCGCAACGCAATACCATTAAGCTTGCCTGCAAGAGCAGGAATAACAGTTCCTACCGCTTTAGCAGCACCTGTAGAAGTCGGAACAATATTGACTGCAGCAGCACGAGCACGGCGGAGATCCCGGTGGCTTGCGTCAAGGATACGCTGGTCTCCGGTATAGCTGTGAGTGGTGGTCATCAAGCCATGAACAATACCAAACTGCTCATGCAAGACTTTTACAATAGGAGCCAAACAGTTGGTTGTACAGCTAGCATTACTGAGAATTGGCTCGCTGGGATCATAATCTTCGTGATTAACTCCAACCACATACATGCCAACACCACCTTTACCAGGTGCTGTAATCAGTACTTTTTTAGCACCCGCTTCAATATGCTTGCCAGCCCCTTCTTTGGTGACAAACACACCCGTAGATTCAATAACAAGATCGATGCCCCACTCTTTCCAAGGCAAGTTAGCAGGGTTACGATCAGAAACACATTTGATGACATTGCCATTCGCAACAATCGTGTTGTCGACGGCTTTAATGTCTGCGTCTAAACGACCCAGCATGGAGTCATAGGTCAACAGGTGGGCATTTGTTTTGGGGTCAGAAGTATCATTTAATCCGACAATCTCGATGTTGCTGTTAGGCCGTAAAAGCCAGCAACGCATAAAATTTCGTCCAATTCTCCCGAACCCGTTGATCGCTACTCTAATCACTGCGTCTTATCCTTCTGTTCAATTAATAGTCTATAGTCAAGCCAGTAGTGACCCTCAATCATCATATCGTACAAGGCTGCCCTATTCTCTAAAGACTTTGTGCCTTGAGAATTGAGGGTATTTAAGTCTATGACTTGAGCAGAAAATAGAACTATAGCTCTTGAGGACAATCGTTCCAGAGAGATGTCGTTTGGCGAAGGCTGGTAAAGTCACCATTCCCCAGAATGAGATGATCCAATAGAGGTAAGCCTAAAATTTGTGCGCCTGAGAGTAACTGCTGCGTCAGTTCGAGATCTTCAGGGCTGGGATCGGTCTGACCAGAAGGATGGTTATGGGCCACAATGGCTCGGGTTGCTCCCTTCCGAATAATTTCTCGAAAGATATCCCGAGGATGGGCTAGGGTTTCCGTCGCAGTGCCAATACTCACCACTTGTGTCCCCAGTAATCGATGCTTGACATCTAATAGAAGCACCGCAAATCGTTCTTGAGATTGCCACATTAACTCACCGGCTAAGGCTGCAGCAGCCACTGCCGGATCATCAATCACGGTTAATTCCGGAGGACGAGCTTGGCAAATCCTTCTCCCCAACTCGATTGCGGCTAAAATAGTAGTCGCTTTCGCTGGACCAATCCCTTCAATATGGGTGAGTTCAGACGCATTCACATCTCGCAGAACCGTCAGTGGATCTTGCTGATGTTCGCTGAAATGATGCAGAACATGTTGTCCCAAGCCTACCGCAGACAGTTTGCCAGGTCCTTGGCCTGTCCCTAGTAGTATGGCGAGTAACTCGGCATGGGTTAAATATTTAGCACCTTGGGCAATAAGACGTTCACGAGGGCGATCACTTTCGGGTAAGTCTAAAATCCTTAAGCTGTAGGTCATCGTTGTGAAATTACGGGCTCCCTAAATCACAAGACATGGGCATCGACACTCGCACTCATGCTTAGTACACCCACTTTCGTACTGCACTCAGACAGAACATCCAGCGTAAGTTGGAAACCCTTATTGGCAATGACGACTATTGGCAGTCAGAAAACACAGAAGCCAACTGTCTCCACTGTCAAGCGTCAGCTAAATCAGCGCAGATCGTTTGAAAAGCTTGTTGAGGATCAGCAGCCGTCGTGATCGGGCGCCCAATGACCAAATAGTTGGCCCCTGCTTGGATGGCTGCTGTTGGCGTCATGGCCCGTTTTTGATCGCCTGTTGCTGATCCCTGGGGACGCACGCCTGGGCAAACAATCAGAAATTCATCCCCACAGACCTGTCGCATTTGCTCCGCTTCATGGGGAGAACAGACGATCCCATTCAGTCCTGACTCTTGAGCCAGCAGCCCCATTTGCAGGGCATACTCTGGCAGTTCTAGAGGTATTTTTAAGTCTAAGGCTAACTCTCGCAGCGAGAGACTAGTCAAAACTGTAATGGCAATCAATTTAGGGGGAGGCGTTTGGGCAGCTTGGGCTCCTTCTTGTAGAGCCTGTTGCGCAGCCGATAGGGCAGGACGACCCGCCGTGGCATGAATCGTGAGAAGATCCACCCCATAGGCCGCCGCTGCTCGACAAGCACCGGCCACCGTATTGGGAATATCGTGGAATTTAAGATCGAGGAAAATCCGTTTCTGGCGCTGTTTAAGCTGCTCTAGGATACTGGGGCCACAACTAACAAACAGCTCTAAGCCCACTTTCCAAAATTGCACCTGGGGAATTTGATCCATCAATGCGATCGCATCTGCCTCTGAAGGCACATCCAAAGGCACAATAATCCGTTGAGCAATATCAGTAGTCACGACAGCAGCCTTAACATAGCGGTCGTTTAATACTCTACTGCCTAGGAATTACCTTTGGACGACTCTCTGCCAGTAAGGGGTGAAGATTCACCACATTTCCGATCACTGCCACGGCAGGGGCTTCAAATTGCGTCGCTTCCATTTGGCTGATGATGGTTGCTAAGGTTCCCACTAATTCCTCTTGATCGGGGCGAGTCCCCCAACGAACTAAGGCAATGGGGGTATCGGGATCTTTTCCAGCGAGTTCAAGTTCAGACAAAATATGGGGCAGGTTATGCACGCCCATATAAATCACCAGGGTTTCGGACGCCTCAGCCATGGCTCGCCAATTGACCCGAGGCCGATATTTGTCGATCGGTTCATGGCCGGTCACAAAGGTGACGGAGGAACTATAGTTTCGATGGGTGACCGGAATACCTGCATAGGCAGGCGCTGCAATACCAGCCGTAATTCCGGGAATGATTTCCACAGAAACCCCTGCCTGGATTAAATCTTCCATTTCTTCTCCCCCTCGGCCAAAGACAAAGGGGTCCCCACCCTTGAGTCGCACGACTACGGCATGAGTCTGGGCCTTGTCAATCAATAACTGGGTGGTTTCAGCTTGCAAAAGAGAATGTTGTCCACGACGTTTGCCAGCATGAATCTTCTCGGCTTGCTCACCAATCATCGCCAGAATTTCTGGGCTAACAAGGGCGTCATAGATCACCACATCAGCACATTCTAGAAGCGTCTTACCTTTGAGAGTCAGTAGACCGGGGTCACCGGGACCTGCTCCGACAAGGTATACTTTCCCAGAAAAATGGACTGGCGACGGGGAAAAATCAACGGTCATAGACAACCTGAAAAAGATGGCAAAACCATCAGGCAGTGATCAAATCTTGAATTAAATGAACGAGATGAGCACTGGGCTCTAAAGGTGAAGAAAAAGTTAAGTTAATGTGCTTAAAATCACATTTTAGCTGATTCACTTCCTGGGAAATGGTGTCTATGATACTGCCTGTAAACAAAAAATAGGGTTTGATGGCCACTTTTAACCCTGGTTGAGTCGCCAATTGAGTTACTGTTTGTCGCAAACTGGGGGGCACTGACCAGTAGGCGGGGGCAGCATTCAGTTGTTCTGCCAAGGCCTCAATCGGTTGGTTACCCCCTGGATATCGGCTGCCATGGGAGAGCAAAATCCAGCGATCTACGTCGGTAGCAGACATAGTTGCCCGTAGGATTTGGAAGAGTTTTGGGTGGCTACCCAGATGCGATCGCACCTCAATCCCTAGAGACTTAGGCAAAAACTGTCGCACTGTGGTCACCACATCAGGAATATCCACTCTGACATGGGTACCTGGCAACAGAAATAGCGGCAAAATCACGATTTGGTCAATCTGCTGCAGCTGTTGTCCCCAATTACAAATTTGCTGTTTCAGGGGGACAGAGCCAAATTCCAAGGTGGCTGTCTTCACCCATGGAGGCTGATCACACTGCAACTGCAGGGCTTGTTTTACTCCTTCACCCAATTGATGCAGCGAAGCTTGCGATCGTGGATCGCGACTTCCATGAGCCACCAACAGATAAGCAGAGCGAGAACTCACACTCCTTAACATCCCGGTATCGGTTAGGACAAGATGGGTAATGACGGCAATGGCTCTGGCAGAATAGGCTTCTTATCCACCGACTGACCATAATCCACTACGATTTGTCGGAATTCATCTCCTTCGAGGGTTTCTCGTTCCAGCAACACTTCCACTAGCTTGTCGACTAAACTACGATTTTCCCGTAGCATTCGTCGAGATTTTTCATAGCAGTACATAACAATGTCCCGTACTTGTCGGTCAATTTGTACCGCCATCTCCTGGGAATACTCAGCGCGATTGCCCCAGTCCCCACCTAAAAAGACATCTCCACCACCGCCGCTTTCAAGGGCCACATAGCCCAGGTCAGACATCCCCAGCTGAGTGACCATTTCCCGGGTCAAACTCGCCACTTGCTTAATATCGCTACTGGCACCGATGGTGACTTCGGCTTCGCCAAATACTTCTACCTCAGAGGCACGCCCCCCCAGCAAAATGGTGATTTGATCGAGGAGCCATGCCCGGGTATATAGACCACTATCGATCCTTTCTTCGTTATAAATCGGTTGGGAGAAGCCACCTATTCCCCCTGAGCGAGGCAAGATCGTCACTTTATTCAGTGGATCGGCATCTTTTAAGAGGGTTTCTAATAAGGCATGACCTACTTCATGATAGGCAATCAGCCATTTCTTTTTACCGTCTAAATGGGGAGCCATTTTCAAACCAATGGTGATCCGATCGATGGCATCATCCACTTCCAACTCTGTGATGGCATCCTTCCGACGCCGAGCCGTTAAGATAGCAGCTTCATTAAGGAGGTTCGCCAACGCCGCCCCTGAGAAACCAGGGGTACGGCGAGCAATCGCTTCTAGGGAAACCTGAGGAGACATTTTCTTCTCCCGGCTATGGACTTCTAAAATGCCGAGTCGGCCCTTAAACGCCGGCAAATCCACGGTGACTTGACGATCAAATCGACCGGGACGCAGGAGAGCGGTATCGAGAATATCTGGACGGTTCGTGGCAGCAATAACAATGATGCCAGTATTTCCTTCAAAACCATCCATTTCTGTAAGCAGTTGGTTGAGGGTCTGTTCCCGTTCATCATTGCCACCACCAATGCCAGCGCCTCGCTGTCGACCGACCGCATCAATTTCATCGATAAAGACTAAACAGGGAGCATTCTCTTTCGCTTTTTTGAACAGGTCGCGCACCCGAGAAGCGCCTACCCCAACAAACATCTCCACAAACTCGGAGCCAGAAATACTGAAGAAAGGCACACCTGCTTCTCCAGAAATCGCCTTGGCTAACAATGTTTTACCAGTCCCAGGAGGGCCAATCAGCAGCACGCCCCTAGGAATGCGAGCCCCCACAGCCGTAAATCGTTCGGGCTGTTTCAAGAAGGTCACAACTTCCTGGAGTTCTTCTTTGGCTTCCTCAATCCCTGCTACATCCACAAAGGTAACGCCGGTTTCAGATTCCATCTGAAAACGCGCTTTGGACTTACCAAAGTTAAGAATCTGGCCTGGACCACTGCTAGATCCTGCTGTTCGCCGTAAAAAAACAAGAAACAGAAAAATAATGAAGATAAAGAGGAGAAATTGAGACAAGATGCCCAACAGGGGGTTTTCCCCTGGATCAGGAACTTGTTCAAAGTCAACCTTATTCTCACGGAGGACGCTGAATAACTCTGGATCCTTATCAAACAGAAGGACTTTAGAAAACTCAGCATCTTCGGGTTGGTCTTTGAGCTTGAATTCGGCGATCCGTTGTTTTTCGTAGATCTTGGCAGTCTTTATCCTACGAGCCTCGACATGCTCAATAAAATCGCTGTAGGATACGTTTTCGTCTTTAGACTCAGCCAATACCGGTAGAGACTGGGACAGTACAACACCCACCACTAGTGCGGAGAGCTGTCTGACCCATCTGCGTTGGCCTAATTGTTGGTTCATGCTGGCGTATCTTTTAGCATTTGTGGGGGGCACTTGATTTACCTTCAGAGTAGGTAAATGAATTCTGTCTCTTCAAGCCTAGTTTACAAATCATTTACTCAGCAACTCTTCATTCTTTTAGAAAAGATATTACGAGTCATTTTCGGCAATATATCGCTTGCGAATTACCGACTCAAATCAGTCTCAAGCCTAGCTTTCAATCATTAGCATTGCCACAATATCGGCCCAGGGCTTTGAAATTTAGGACCAGGATGTTTCCTTGGTTCAAGAATGGGGAATTCTGAGTATACAACGCCTGATTTCGGGCGACTGGTCGGTCTATCCAGTTTGCCCAATCCCTAACCAAATCCACACAGAACTGAACGAGGAGTTCATAAGAGATGAGCCATAAAGTTGTCCAACCCACAGAACTACTAGATGGAATCAGTGCAAATCAATTGCGCCGCGAAATCACGGATGTGATGGCCGAAGGCGTGAAAACCATCCTCGTAGATTTGCAGGACGTTACCTTCATGAACAGCTCGGCGATTGGCGCTTTAGTCGCAACGCTCAAAGCGGTTCGAGCTGGAGGTGGCGAAATGTTTCTATGCTCCCTGAATGATCAGGTGCGCATTATTTTTGAATTGACCAAAATGGACCAAATCTTCAAGATTTGTGCTGATCGCCAAGAATTTGAACAAAAGTTTGCGGTTACGGCCAATTAGGTCAGTCTGGTTCTGAATCAAGCGATCGATTACCTTAGCTTGAGCCCATGACATCTATACATACCCTTCAGCGATCGCATCTAGCGTATCGCTGCTTTATTGACTTGTCTATCTCAGTGTGAACATGCCAAAAATCCTGCAAATCTTCATTCACCCCTGGCGAATTGGAGCAATTGCAGGCATCCCCCTTTATGCAGATTTCACCTGCTTGATCTCAATTGCTATGGGGTCGATTTATTTGGCTCGGATGAGTCAAGCCTTTCACCCCGAACTAGGCCAAGCCATTGGTATCATCGTTGGCTTTGCCCTCCCCATCTCTATCTTTATCCATGAGATGAGTCGAGCTTTGGCAGCGAAGCATTATCAAATCCCGGTCCAAGGGGTTTATATTCGGGGGCTGGGTGCTGTGGCCAAAACCGAGCAAACCTTTGCCCATCCCCTGCAAATGCTGGAGGTTTACTTCGCTGGAACCCTGGTGAACTTTATTTTGTATGCATGCCTCAATTTGCTCGGCAATTTATCCCTTAACTGGGGGGGGACGGCGATCATTTCCTTGAATCACATCAAGGAATTTAACTTCGTCCTAGCAATGTTTTCCCTGGTCCCTCTCGTACCTCTCAATGGTGGCTATATTTTTAGGGGACTGCAGTGGGAGTGGACCAGAAAGCAACATCCCCTGGCAGGCCATGATGTCTATGGAGCTTATATTGCCGGTGGTGGTGCGATTGCTTTAGGTCTGATCTGGTATAGCAACCAGCCTTTTTTAGGGGTATGGATGCTGTATTTGGGACTCATGACTTGCCTAAGGTACCTACTCTTTGAGGGTGAGTTTTTGCCCCTAGCCATGGAACAACGGTCTACTCGACCATTGGCGACTGCCACGGCTAATATCCAGGCAACGGCACCTCGTTCTCCCTCAGCACCCATCCGATCAACGGCCACAAAGCCCGCTATCCGACCCCTAGACTTCAGTTATTTGAATGCGGAATTTTTGTCGGTGACCGAACCGAATCAACAATTCCAGCAAGGGTTAGACTCCACCCAGGAAATGCGGTTACAAAATGCGATCGCATCCTTCAATGCCATCCTGGAAGATACTCCCAATAATGCCTCTGCCCTCCACAATCGAGGCAATGCTTACCTGCAACTGGGGAACAAGCAAGCTGCCCTGAGCGATTTCCAAGCTGCCCTACATTTAAAAACGGATGTTCTAGAAATCTATTTGGGTAAAGGCAATGCCCACTTTGCCCTGGGAGATTTTCAAGGGGCAATTATGGAATACTCCGAAATTCTGAAACAAGATCCTGACCATGCTCGGGCTTATTTCAATCGGGCCAGTGCCCAGGTCTTGAATGGCAATCGCCAGTCTGCAATTGCGGATTTCAAGAAAGCACATGCCCTGTTTGCCGCCATTGCGGATCAAACCCGCACCTGTAAAATTGACCGACGTTTGCAGATTTTAACCCCATAAGCCCTAGCCCACCTGCTTGCTTAAAGCCCCGGCTCCAGTGAACAATAGAGAAGATTAGATGATTCTGCATCTAACCCGTCTAATTGATTCCTGAGCTGGAGAGCAACGTGACCCAACAATTTGACTATGACCTGGTAATTATTGGCGCTGGTGTTGGCGGTCATGGTGCGGCTTTGCATGCGGTAGACTGTGGCCTCAAAACCGCCATTATTGAAGCTGCAGATATGGGAGGCACCTGTGTGAATCGGGGCTGCATTCCCTCCAAAGCATTGTTGGCAGCTTCTGGGCGTGTGCGTGAGCTGCGCGATCAACATCATCTGCAATCCTTAGGAATTCAGCTAGGTCAGGTCAACTTTGACCGCGGCCAAATTGCGGCCCATGCCGATAACCTCGTGGATACCATTCGGGGCAACCTCACCAATAGCCTCACTCGCCTCAAAGTCGAGATTATTCAGGGCTGGGGCAAAGTCATGGGCAACCAAAAAGTGGTCGTCAAGTCGGATGCAGGCGAACAGACCATTACCGCTCGTGACATTATCGTTGCCAGTGGTTCCGTGCCTTGGGTTCCCCCAGGAATTGAAATTGATGGCCGAACTGTCTTTACCAGTGACGATGCCATTCGCTTGTCCTGGCTCCCGGATTGGGTGGCTATTATTGGCAGTGGCTATATCGGCTTAGAATTTTCCGATGTCTATACCGCCCTGGGCAGTGAAGTAACGATTATCGAAGCCCTCGATACGTTAATGCCCACCTTTGACCCCGACATTGCCAAGATTGCTAAACGCGTTTTAATTGATCCGCGCGATATTGAAACCCATGCCGGTCGACTGGCCAAGAAAGTGACGCCCGGCTCCCCTGTGGTGATTGAGCTGGCGGACGTCAAGACCAAAGAAGTGGTAGAGGTCTTGGAAGTGGATGCTTGCTTGGTTGCAACTGGGCGGATCCCAGCCACCAAGAATCTGGGTTTAGAGGCCATCAGTGTGGATACGGATCGACGGGGCTTTATCCCGGTGAACGATCAGATGCAGGTATTGAGCCAAGGGGAAGTGGTGCCCCATGTCTATGCCATTGGTGATGCAACGGGCAAAATGATGCTCGCCCATGCCGCATCTGCCCAAGGAATTGTGGTCGTCGAGAATATCTGCGATCGCCCTCGGGATGTCGATTATCGCAGTATTCCGGCCGCTGCTTTCACTCACCCAGAAATCAGTTTTGTGGGTTTAACAGAACCCCAAGCCAAAGAGTTGGCCAAAACCGAAGGCTTCAAAATTAAAACGGTGCGATCCTATTTCAAAGCTAATTCCAAAGCTCTCGCCGAAAGTGAGGCGGATGGCCTCGCAAAACTAATCTACCGAGAAGATTCAGGGGAGATTTTGGGGGGGCATATCATTGGCCTCCATGCCGCTGATCTGATTCATGAAGTCTCTAATGCGGTTGCCCAAGGACAGCCGGTCCAGAGCTTAGCCCATTTGGTGCATACGCATCCCACCATTTCGGAAGTGATAGATGAGGCGTTCAAGCGAGCAGCTTCAGGCTTCGCTCCTTGATCACAATCTGTTCTACTGGAAGCTCTTGAACAATAAGGGGGCGCTTAAATCGTTATAATTGTTGGACCCTAGCTGTTTTGGTCTCCATGCAAATTCGCCGTCGTCCCCCCAGTGTGGCCATTAGTATTCAAGAGCTGCAATACAAAGTTAAAACCCCCGAAAATGAACCTCGCAATATCTTAGAGAAGATTGTTTGGTTCAAAGAAACGGAGGTGGAGCAGATGCGAGAATCTGTCTCTCTCCTAGATTTGCGCAAGCAAGTTGCCACCTGTGAACCACCTCTATCTTTCATTGAAGCGCTAAAAGACGGCAAGACTCAACCCGCTCTGATTGCTGAAGTCAAAAAAGCATCGCCTAGCAAAGGCGTCCTGCGAGAAAACTTCGATCCAGTCGCCATTGCTCAGGCCTATGAAGCGTCAGGAGCCTCTTGTCTATCCGTCTTAACAGATTCCGAATTTTTTCAAGGCAGCTTTGATTATTTGCAGCAAATTCGCGAAGCAGTCGGCATTCCCTTGCTTTGCAAAGAATTTGTGATCTATCCCTATCAAATTTATTTAGCTCGGTCTCGGGGAGCCGATGCAGTCTTACTGATTGCCGCAATTTTGAGCGATCAAGACCTCACTTATTTTCTGAAAATCATTAAATCGCTGGGGATGACGGCCTTAGTTGAGGTACATACCCTCCCAGAGCTAGAGCGAGTTATGAAGGTTCCTGGAGTTGAGCTGATCGGTATTAATAACCGGGATTTAGAAACGTTTACGGTGGATTTACAGGTCACCTGCCAATTATTAGCCCAGCAGAGAGCTGCACTTCAAAACCAAAATATTCTAGTGGTGAGTGAATCAGGGTTACATACCTCAGCAGATCTGGCCCAAGTCAAGCAGGCAGGGGCAGGTGCGGTCTTAATTGGGGAATCCTTAGTAAAAGAAACGGGCGATGTCCTTACCCATAGTGAAACAGAACAAATGCAAGCTAAAATTTCTGCTCTTTTTTCCTAAATCTATTCAGACAATTTGGTCCGCTGAAGATGATTTGATCATCGTGAGCTGCTGGCTAGCATCACTATTTAACAGTTACCCGTTTTACCTAATCAATAATACAGGTCGGTTATGGGGATAGTTCCACTGCCTTCACATATTCATTATGAGCTTTTGCTCCAGATTCTAGAGCGGCAGACCTTGCCGTCTTTAAACCCGGCATCTGGAGAATATAATCAGGCGAAACAAGTGGTTGTCTCCCTGCGCAAAGCCTTGGCTTATCAAAAAACCTTAGAGGATCGATGTAACCAGTCTGACCGGACCGTAGAACATCGCTGGTCCCTCAATGAACAGAAAGCTCTCTAACCTTCAAAGGGATGACGCCTCAGTATTTTTAAAAAAGGCTGAGCTTATCGAAAGCTTTACAGGTCGCCTGTTAAACTGAACCACATTGAATTGCACCAAGCAATGGTCAACTTGTGGGAGCCTAACGTTGGCAGAGCAACTGGAAATCAATTGGGGGAATCAGGGTGCAGCTGAAGGTGACTCACAGTCCCAAACTGCTGTGGGAGTAGAAGAGTCCATCGTTATGCCGCAGGAGTTGTCAGAGATGTCCCTTGAGATTTCCCCGGCTGAATTGGAGGATAATGCCACTACATCCTCTACTGATCACGAACAAGACGCCACTAGTCCTCAGCAAAGAATTCAGCTTTTAGAACAAGCCCTAGAACAGTGCCAGCTATATATTGACGAACTGAAGTCCAAATTAATGGATCAAGCGTTTTTGGAAGAGCAATTGGCCACGACGGAAGAGTTCTCTCATATTCAGCAACAGGCGGTCATCACCCTGCAAGATCAGCTCACAAACCGTGAGCAAATCCAGCAAGAGCTGGAAAACTTACGGCAAGCCAAGATCGACTTAACCAATCGTTTGTCGGATAAAGATACTAGCCTTCGCTTCCAAGAAGCAGAACGGGCTAAACTCCAAGACCAGTTTGCGGAAGAACGGACTGCATTAGAACGGTTACAAGATCAAGCCGAACGGCTGTCATTGCAAATCCAGTCTTCCCAAAAAACAGCGGTGCATGAAACCCAACAGCGGATCATTGCCCAAACCACGGCGGAGCGGCTGCGGACGCAGCTGCGGGAATGTGAAGCGGATATCCAAACCTTAGAAGTGCAGCTGCAGCAAGCCCGGGAAAGCCATACCACTCAGCAAGATATTATTAAGTCTTTGCAAAATGCGGGTAAGTCTGATTCCCATAAAAATCAAGCGATTCAAAGCTTAAGTTCTAGCCTCTTAAAAGCCCAAAATACAATCGCTGACTTGGAGACCCAGCTGTCTAATCAATCGATTGTGCAAGCCCAGTTCCAACATTCCACCCAGGAATTTGCAGAACAGGCCCAATCTTTCCAAAAGCGCTCTGAGGAATTAGAGCAGCAAGTGGCGGAAATGCAGGAACAAATTTTGCACCAGGCCCAGCAGGCCAGTGAGTATGAAACGGCCGTCCAGCACTGGAAAGATCGCTCCTTTACCGCAGAGCAAACCGTTGCCCAGATGAAGCAACTTCTTGAACATTTGTTGGCGGATCGCAAAGGTCCTGACCTACCCCTGCCTGCAAAATTAGATGATGCGATCGCAGCTCTGTCTCAAAGTTATTTATCTGAGGATACAGCCACTCATTCTCGCAAAAACCTCAAGCTTGATTTGCCTGCCTTGTTACACCGATGGCGTCACACCAAAACTTGATTCTGAACCGATTTTGCCTACAATGTTCAGGGCATTCCCGCAGTATTCCAGACAGGCACTGACCCTGGCTTCTCCAACCCTATGAGTTTTTCTGCTTCAGAATCTGTGTCTCCGGCTCTGGTCTCTCCTGATGAGGTATCGCTAAAGAACATATCTTCGCCCCCACCCCTAAAACTAGGGATTATGGCCTCGGGAACCGGGAGTAACTTTGTTGCGATCGCAGATGCCATTGCTCAACATCATCTTGCAGCCCAAATCCAGGTCGTCATTTATAACAATCCCGAGGCCCCAGTTGCCCAGCGGGCCCAAGAACACCAGATATCGACCCATCTTATCAATCATCGCCATTTCCCCGAGCGGGAAGTCTTTGACCAACAGATCGTTGACCATCTGCGAGAAGCAGAGGTGGAATGGGTAGTGATGGTAGGGTGGATGCGCCGAGTCACCTCAGTACTGATTGATGCCTTCCCTGATCGCATCATCAATATTCACCCCAGCCTCTTACCGAGTTTTCCAGGGATACGGGCCATTGAGCAGGCCATTGAGCATCAGGTCAAAATTTCAGGTTGTACCGTTCATATCGTCCGATTAGAAGTGGATAGTGGTCCCATTCTGATCCAAGCCGCCGTTCCGGTCTATGCAGAGGACACCCCTGCTTGTTTGCATCGTCGCATTCAGATTCAAGAGCACCGCATTATTGTCCAAGCCATTGCTCAGCTCATTCAGAATCGCCATCCTCATAACTTATTGCTAGAGAAAAAATGAGCAGATCCACGCTCAATAGTAAGGATGAAGCTAATTATATTTTCTAAAATAATAAATAAAGATATGATTCTGTCTTTATGTCTCACAATATGGCTACCTCCATTTCTAGTCGTTAGAATTGGGGTGTCAATCCTCAACAATTTATGGAAGTCCGGCTACAAAAATTGTTATCTCAATGGGGCGTTGCCTCACGCCGTCAGGCAGAACAATTAATCTCAGCGGGGCAGGTTCAGCTCAACGGACACACAGCAGAATTAGGTCAAAAAGCCGATCCTGACCAAGACCAAATTGCCCTCAACGGCAAGATCCTCAATCCCACCAATCGCCCTCAACAGCTCTATTTACTGGTGAATAAACCCAAAGGAGTTGTGTCCACCTGTAAAGATCCTCAAAATCGGCCCACGGTGTTGGACCTGCTGCCTAAAACCTATCAACAGGGTCAAGGTCTGCATCCCGTCGGACGATTGGATGTTGCATCTACAGGGGCGTTGCTTTTAACCAATGACGGACAACTCACCTTTGCCCTCACTCACCCGCGATTCCACATTGCCAAAACATATCAAGTTTGGTTAGAGGGATGTCCACCCCCTGAAATCCTTGCTCGATGGCGTCAAGGGATTCAGCTGGAGGACAGAAAAACCTTACCTGCACAAGTTGAAATCCTAAAACCTTACCAAAGCCATACCAATTCCATTTGTTTAGAGGTTATTCTACAGGAAGGGAGGAATCGCCAAATTCGACGAATTGCTGAACTACTGGGCTATCCGGTGCGTGCATTGCATCGAAGCCAGATTGGTTCAATATCCTTGCGCTCACCATCAGGTAAACTATTACCCCAGGGACGCCATCGGTCGCTAACAGCTTCAGAAATGAAGAATTTGCGGCGTTTGATCAAAGTTAGGAGCAGTATAAGCCCAAGAAGGAGTTCTCCCTATGAATCCGCTCGAAGTTGAGCCAGATTTGACGCAAAAGCTGTCAGAGATAGGCAATCGATTGCGTGAAGCCCGCCAGGCCCAGGACACCTCCTTAGAAGAGATTTCTGGAAAAACAATGATTCCGACACGTCTGCTATCCGCCATTGAAGAAGGCCGGGTGGATAGTCTACCGGAAGCCATTTATACCCGTGGGTTTATTCGTCGTTTCGGGGATAGCGTGGGCTTAAATGGGTCCAATTTAGCTGACGTCTATACTGGCAACTTAAGTCACGATCAGCTAGAAACAGAAACAAAGACTAAGAAGCGAAAAAGACGAATTGGTGGACTGAGAGGTGGCTTACGCCCTGTTCACTTATACGTCCTTTATATCGCCCTGATTATGTCCGCAGGGGTCGGGTTGTCCTACCTCACCAATCCTTCAGCGATCACCTCGGCTGGCGATTCACCGGATACTGCAGGTGCCATCAACGCCGAATCGGAATCGGCACAGTCCAAGGAAGAATCACAAGCACCTAAGGATACCTCGGCAAAACCCGTTGCTGATCCCACCGCCACCAATCCTGAGACCGTTCGAGTTGACCTCACTATCAAAGAGGCTTCCTGGATGGAGATTATTGTCGATGGCGAAGTCAGTTACGAGGGCATCCTATCTCCAGGGACCAATAAAACCGTTGTCGCCAAAAAACAGCTGGTGATTAAGGCCGGTAATGCAGGCGGCGTTATGATGGCAGTCAATAAAAAGCCAGCCCAATTCATGGGAGAGCCCGGAGCCATTGAAGAAGTCAAATTGGAGCCGGAAGCCTTAACGAGTCAATCGACTTAACCTCTAACTCTCAAGATCCGCCATATCATTGGTGATATGGGTAGTCCTAAGAAAATAGGTAAACAGATTATAAAGCTGACTAGGCTAAGCAATAGTAAAGCCATTGCCAGCTGTTGCATCCACCTATCTGATGCCCGTAGCCAACCATCTATATACCATGCCAGAGCGAGACTGGTAAACATTGATGCGGGCATATAGTGGTACAAAAACGTACAGCGACTGACCCCTACCCAGGGCAAAAAATTAGCCAAATAATTCACGCCAACGTAGCAAGGTAGCCAGACCTGTTCCCCGGAAAGGTTAGCCACATCATGATCTTCTGGATGGCGTTGAGCTATGCTATTCCAAATTTGCCATCCGCCCCAAACCAAGAGGGCCAAGATAGCGATAGTGCTTGCCCACCAGAGCAGGGGATTGCCAATCGCATACACACTATAAATCCATTTGACTGCGTTCTGAGGCAAGGGAGGCCCCGTCACCGGCAAGGGTTCCAGAGTACTCTGGGTGACTTGATAAAAATAACTAATCGGCTTGAGCAGTAAAGGCCAGGTGTACCAAGCTGAACAATAGGGATGAACCTCGTCCCCCCCAACCTGCCGATGGTAGCCAAAGATTTCTTTGTGAACCTGCCAAAGGTTAAAGTCAGGGTTTTGAGCTAAATGGGGAATCCAGAAAATACTGTAGACGAATAGTGCGATCCCAGGTAGATATACAAACAACTGCAGCCAGGATAACTCTGACAATCTTTGAATCGGTAACCGTCGCTTTTGTTTTTGGTTATCCGAAGATCCAAACCATGCCTGACCGGCTTTCGCGACTAACCACAGTAGATAAAGACCGAGTAGAAATCCTAATCCATTCCATTTAACGGCGATCGTTGCCCCAAAACTAGCACCCGCCGCTGCCAACCACCCATTACGCTGATGCCCCTGATGGTTGAGAGAGATTAAGACCAACCAGTGGGCCAACAAGCCAAAGAATAGGATGTGGACATTGAGTAAGGCATACCGGGATTCCACCAACAGCAGGCCATCTAAGCTGGCTAATACTGCTGTGATCAAGGCATAGCTCGGCCGTTTGCAGAGTTGATAGGCAATCCCCGACAAGATCAACGGGATCGTAGCCCCAATCAGGGCATTCATCCATCGAAATCCCCAGGTGTTAAATCCCTTGAGGGCGATGCCCAGGGCAATTATATATTTACCTAAGGGAGGATGAGCATCAAAAAATTCCGTTTGGGTGAGATAGTTATGGCCAAACTTGGCAAAGTAGACCTCATCAAACACAAGGGTATTAAACCGTTCTAATCCCCAAAACCGAAAGGCTAAGGCAAAGACCCAAACGCAGCTAATTCCTATCCAAAACCAAAGGGGAGGGCGAGATGAAGAGACTCTCATCTAAGCCGCATTTTCCAGGGCTGCCGTCTGCACAGCAATCTGCTGAGTCCGTTCACCGCGCTTGAGGATGAGCTGCAGATTTTGTCCCACCTTCGTATTTTCGACAAATGACTGCATATCATTGGCACTTTTAATGGACTGACCATCTACAGACACAATCACATCACCCCAGCGAATTCCAGCTTTCGCAGCCGGTGTATCAGGGAAGACTTTCATCACCAGGGCACCATCAATTTCAGGCAAGATAAAGGGAGAGTTGGGATCTTTATTGTTTTCTTGGGCCTGCTCAGGGGTAAGGGTCGTCATTTGGACACCGACGTAGGGATAAGCAATTTTCTCACCCCGAACGAGCTGGTCTTTGAGGCTTTTGGCTTTATTGATGGGAATGGCAAACCCAATACCCATGGCATCGGCACGAATGGCGGTATTGATACCAATCACTTCACCGGCATCGCTCAGCAAAGGACCACCGGAGTTGCCTGGATTAATGGCGGCATCAGTTTGGATAAAGTCTAGTCGCTTACCAGGAATACCTACCTCTGCACTAGTGCGGTGTAAGGTGCTGATAATGCCCAGGGTAACGGTGTTGTCCAAGCCAACAGGGTTTCCTACAGCAATGGCCCAATCTCCAACTTGGGATTGATCCGAATTCCCTAAAGGCGCTACAGGCAAAGGATCTTTGACTCCTTTTAGCTTGACGACCGCTAAGTCAGAGACCTCATCAACGCCACGGACATCGCCTTCGAAAATTCGGCCATCCTTGAGAGTAACGGAAACGGTATCAGCTTTGCTGACCACATGAGCATTGGTGAGGATAATGCCGGAACTCTCAATAATAAATCCTGATCCTTGCCCCCGGAGCCGATCTTCTCGGGGACTGCGGGGATAACCTTCGGGGCCAAAGAAATCTCGTAAAAAGGGATCATCGAAAAAGGGATCGGAGGCAGGACGAACTACGGTGCGTTCCGTATCAATTCTGACGACTGTATCCCCCACCTTCTGCACTACATCTGAAATGAAGTTATGGGGGACTCCGGTAGTTGCACTGGTTAGGATTTTGGCAGCAGGGCTAGCAGGAGCCACTTCCGCCTGGGCGGGCAGTATGGACCCTAGTGTTAAGCCCACAACCAACACAGTCGATAGGATTCTTTTAAGCCAATCAGGCCGCTGTATTGGCCTAGGAAAGGCGCATAATACTTGAAAGAACTTTGAGAAAAGCATATTCATGGGTTTCTTGCTGCTTTGCTGCCACCGTCTACGCTATAACAAGTTTAGTCGTTTCTAACTGTAACCTTCTTAAATAGCATTGGGGTGACCCACACTTGCTACCGAATCTCATGAGCCAATCTCCCTCCCAAAATCCTACTTCTGACCCCAGCCCACAGTCTGTACAAGAGACTTCAGAATCCAAATATGGGGAACGCCAAATTGCAGAAGGAGCCCTAATTACGTTTCCTAACCCTCGTATAGGGCGTCGTTATGACATTCACATTACGCTGCCAGAATTTACCTGCAAATGTCCTTTTTCTGGATATCCTGACTTCGCCACGATTCATCTCACCTATGTTCCAGATCAACGCGTCGTAGAACTAAAAGCGTTGAAGCTCTATATCAATAGCTATCGCGATCGCTATATTTCCCATGAGGAATCAGTGAACCAAATCTTGGATGATATTGTGACTGCCTGCGATCCCCTAGAAATCAGGGTGAAGGGTGACTTTCTACCCCGAGGGAACGTCCACACTGTAATTGAAGTAAAACATCAAAAATAGTGGATTAGAGTCACGGACCGATAGCCTCAGCCAATCAGTCAGGTCACTTGGCATCAGTCTGTTCAGACTCTGATACCTGCATTTTGACAGCTGTCCTCAGAATCTGGCCTGCTAACATTGCAGCACCAAATCCATTATCAATATTGACCACACCAATTCCAGGGGCACAGGAATTCAGCATGGTCAGTAGGGGGGCAAGGCCATTAAAACTAGCCCCATAACCAATGCTAGTGGGAACCGCAATAACAGGACAATCTACTAAACCCGCCACCACACTGGCTAAAGCCCCTTCCATACCTGCCACCACGATCAGGACATCCATAGATGCGATCGCATCTCGGCAACTCAGCAACCGATGAATCCCAGCCACCCCCACATCCCAAAATCGGGTAACCGCAAATCCCCAAAGAGAGGCGACTACAGCCGCTTCTTCGGCAACGGATTGATCAGAGGTTCCTGCGGATACAATCCCAATCCGACCCGGATGTTTCGAGGTTTCTGGTAGTAGGGTTGTGGAACAAATTCTGGCTTTATCAAAATACTGCAGCTGGGGCAATGCTGGCTGCAACTGGGCAAAGACCTCAGATTCAATCCGTGTGGCGATTACACAGTCGGCCTGGGCCTGCATCGTTTTGAAAATTTCGATAATTTGCTCAGGGGTTTTGCCTGGCCCCCAAATCACTTCAGGGAAACCCGTTCGTAGCGTTCGGTGATGATCAATTTTGGCAAAATCACCCACGGGTTCGTAGGCCAGGTATTTCAGCTTTTGCAAGGCCAGCTCTGGGCTGACCTCACCTGTTGAAACAGCTGTTAGCAGTTGAGCAAGGGTATCAGGTTGCGTCACAAGAGCAGGAAGTAGGTAAGGAATGGAGGAAAAGAATAGACTAACGTCTAAACTTCACCACGGTATATCTTAAGCAACTCCTGAACCCGTTTCTATACCCTGTGCGAAAAGCTTGAGCCCGCTGAGCCCGAGTCCCATGGGTATTGGGATTAAATTGGGTATGGCCACTGGAGTAGGACTGATAATATCCTTCCTCGGCATCGTTGGCATCGAGCAAGCCTTTGCGACTGGCATATTGAGCATAGACCCCTGCAAAGCAGTCTGCCTGAAGCTCCTCTTGATATAGGTAGCGATTGAGCCGACTCAGGCCTAGTTGACGCTGAACCGCATGACCATATTCATGGGCCATGATCGTAATGGCAGCAAAATCTCCCCAGCGCTTGTCAGCACGTACGAGAAACGGAATGTTGAGATAAATGCCATGATCTCGGGGACAGTAGAGGGCATTAAAGGGGCCAGAGACCCCACAGGCCGTTCGTACCGCTCGGTAGTAGGTGTAAGATTTGGGACGATACCATTTGCGACCCATTTGCCGAAACGCTTCTTTCCAGAAAGCATTAATATCTGAATTCGCAAAATTGACTTTCTGACGTAGGGTTTGGCTAGTAGCGGGCTTAGACGCCATCAACCCTAGTCCCATTGCTAAACTGAGTGAAAGTAGGAATGAAGGAACAAACCTACGTCGATTGAAGAACCAACGGTCCTTGAGGAGGCTGGGAAGCATAGGACTAGTGAGAGATTCAGAGGATATTAGTTAACAGTGTAGACGGTATTTTTATTCAGAAAGTTCACCTGCTTTGCTTTGAGTTTTTGGATCAAAAGTAGGAATTTATCCACAAAAAAAGTAGAGAACACCCAATAAGAACAGGCATTCTCTACTTTACGCAGAATAATGAGTCAGAGCAATTATGCGGCGACAGCTGTCTTAGTCTTTGCAGCTGCGAGCTGCCCTAAGATGGCATCGACGTTTTGACGAGCATCTCCAAACAACATTTCGGTGTTGTCATTGTAGAACAAGGGATTATCGACCCCTGCATAACCACTGGACATGCCCCGCTTCATCACCACGACGTTCTCGGCATTCCAGACTTCTAGCACTGGCATGCCTGCAATGGGACTCTCAGGATCACTGAGAGCGCTGGGATTCACCGTATCGTTAGCACCAATCACCAGCACGAGATCCGTTTCGGCAAAGTCATCATTGATTTCGTCCATTTCCAGAACGATATCGTAGGGAACGTTGGCTTCTGCCAATAGGACATTCATATGTCCAGGTAACCGACCTGCAACAGGATGAATACCAAATCGGACATTCGTACCCCGATCTCGCAGGATCTTAGTGATTTGGGCAACGGGATGTTGAGCCTGAGCCACGGCCATGCCATAGCCTGGAGCAATAATCACGTTCTTGGCATTTTTGAGCAATTCTACGGTGTCATCAACAGTGGTTGAGGTCGCTTCACCCACGGGACCATCCGCTGACTTGGAGCCGCCGCTTTTAGGAGCTGCACCAAAACCACCCAGAATAACGCTGAAGAATCCTCGGTTCATGGCTTTACACATGATGTAGCTGAGGATGGCACCACTACTGCCCACTAGAGCACCGGTGATAATCAACAGGTCGTTGCCGAGCATAAAGCCAGCGGCAGCAGCAGCCCAGCCAGAATAGCTATTGAGCATAGAGATAACCACAGGCATGTCGGCACCACCAATGGCAGCAACCAAATGAATACCCAGTAAACTGGCGATCCCAGTCATGATCAGCAATGGCTGTAAACCAGCCGTGCCAGGTGCACCCATAAATTGAGCACCCAAAATTACCGATCCCACTAGCATGCCAATGTTGAGAAAATGGCGGGCAGGCAACATCAAAGGCTTGCTGCCAATAATGGCTCGAAGTTTAGCAAAGGCAACAATCGACCCGGTAAAGGTAATCGCACCAATGAATACTCCTAAATAAATTTCGATGCTGTGGATGGCTTCTTCGGATCCGGTTAAACCAGACTCCGGTTGGAGGTAGTTGGCAATACCGACCAGAACAGCAGCCAATCCCACAAAACTATGCAAAATCGCGACCAATTCTGGCATGGAGGTCATAGCCACCCGAGAAGCCACAATAGCTCCAATAATGGCACCGGGAACAATCACTGCCGCTAAAGTGGCGTAGTTAGTGACTTCGGCTCCAAGGGCCGTAGCTCCGAGGGCAATTACCATGCCCAAAATGCCGTAAATGTTTCCTTTGCGTGCGGTTTCCTGATTCGACAGGCCTGCCAAGCTAAGGATGAATAATGCACTTGCCGCGATGTAAGCCACGGTGACAAGGCTATTGGTCATAGTTGACTCCTAAAAAGATGGATCCCTGCAGCCCTATCCAGTTGAGGACGGCAGGGTATTGATTGACTTAAAAGACAAGAGATTATTTACGGAACATTTGCAGCATGCGCTGGGAAACAAGGAAGCCCCCGGCGATGTTGATGGTGCCAACTAGGATTGCGATCGCACCCAGTATCGTCGTCGGTGATCCCAAAGGACCTGAGATTTGCAACATACCGCCCAGAATGATGATGCCGCTAATAGCATTGGTGACACTCATCAAAGGGGTATGCAAGGCGGGAGCCACATTCCAAATCACCTGCCAACCCACAAAGCAAGCCAATACAAAGACCGTAAAGTGAGTCAAAAAGGAAGGAGGAGCCGTGAAACCAATTCCGAACAAAGCCGCACCTACCGCAATTAACGGTAACCACTGACCAATAACGGATTTCTCCTTTACTTCAGGCTCAGTAGGCATTGCAGGCTGCTTAGTCTCAGCTGCAGGCTTGGGAGAAGGCTGGCTGACTTGGGGAGGAGGCCAAGTAATTTTGCCCTCTTGCAAGACTGTAGCGCCCCGCACCACTTCATCTTCAAAGTCAATTTTGTAGTCTTCTGCACCGCCCATATCCTTGAGCAGATGGCAAAGGTTGTTGCCATAGAGCTGACTGGATTGGTTAGCCATGCGGCTGGGTAAGTCCGTCAAGCCAACAATCGTAACGCCATGATGTTGATAAACTTCATTCGGTCGGGTCACTTCGCAGTTACCGCCCTGCTCTGCTGCCATATCGACAACCACAGAGCCTTCCTTCATGCTCTCCACCATATCCTTGGTGATTAGCAAGGGGGCTTTTTTGCCTGGGATCAACGCGGTGGTGATAATAATATCGACCTCTTGGGCCTGCTCAGAAAACAGAGCCATTTCAGCTGCAATAAACTCAGGACTCATGGTTTTGGCATAGCCACCAGCTCCGGCCCCATCTTCTTCGAATTCCAGCTCTAGGAATTCAGCACCCATGCTTTGCACCTGCTCTTTCACGACAGGGCGAGTATCAAAAGCTCGAACAATAGCACCTAAACCGCGAGCTGCACCAATGGCAGCAAGGCCAGCAACACCAGCTCCAATCACCATGACTTTCGCTGGAGGAACTTTACCGGCAGCAGTGATTTGTCCGGTAAAGAAGCGACCAAAGTTGTTAGCCGATTCCACCACGGCTCGATAGCCCGCAATATTGGCCATGGAGCTGAGGGCATCCATTTTCTGGGCGCGGCTAATCCGAGGGATCGCATCCATCGCTAAGACATTTGCCTTTCGCTCAGCCAACTGCTTCAACAAGTCTTCGTTTTGAGCAGGCCAAATAAAACTGATTAAGGTTTTGCCTTCATGGAGTAGTTCTGATTCATGGCAGTTGAGAGTGGGGTGCATCTGCGGTGCCCGCACCTTGAGAATGATATCGGCTGTTTCCCACAGTTGAGCTGCATCTGCTATGACTTGGCAGCCAGCCTTTTCATAAACCTGATCGGAAAATGTGGCATCAGCGCCTGCTTTAGATTCAATTAAGACCTCAAACCCCATTTTTTGTAGAGTTTTGGCAGTATCAGGGGTCGCTGCTACTCGGCGCTCGCCTGAAAAGACTTCTTTCGGGATGCCGATTTTTAGGCCTGTTTTTGGTTCTTGGGTATTATCAGCGTTCGCTAATTTCTTGTCGGCAACAGTCATGAATGCTCCTTGCGGTGGTAAGTCTTCAACGGAAACTAGAAATTAAGGTGTTCCTGACCTCCTTAAAAAACAGAGGCGAGGGATATGAAGTTTTCAAAGCTTGAGGAGAAATTCAACGGCTCACGGAGATGATCAATGCCCTCCAATAATTATCCTGAGAGCGGTTTAGCTACATCGCCACAGCAAAAAACTGCAGCTACGAGAGTGATCGAAATATGAAACGAGAGTGAGGCGTGAACAATGAATTTTGGAAATTGTGCCAAGGAATTGAAGCGTAATCAGCGCAAAGCTCTACTAAATGGACCTAACACTAACAATTGGATGGGTTCACCTATAAGAGGACATACTAATCTGATCGGATCCTAAGCTTGATCCCCAAAATTGGGCGACATTCTTTAACTTGTCTTATAAATTCTTTGTTCTGCTTTGTAGATTGTTGTGTAAATGGTAGTTGACACTTTTATGCCAATTTCCTCAACTGGCCCATGCTGCCAGTTCAAGCTAAATGCCCATCATTTAACAGTTCTAGCGCTAGGAATGGGTTCAAGTAATGAATCAGTTACTGTCTGGGATCAAATTCAGTCCGAACAAAAATTGCGGAATAGGCTTGTTGAGACAAATATTGTAGCGAGTTATTTCTTGAGGCGATGGTGAACGACCTTCATGGTTGATCCGTTAACCCTACGTTATGACCTGGACAAAAAATTTCCAGAATAACCTCTTGCCATGATGAGGAAACCTTTACATCCAAAAATATCTGCAGCCATTTTGAAGAAGAAAGAGGCTACAGACATAATTCCTTGCTGACTCAGGTTTTAATCTTTATCAAGACCTGAGTCAGCAAGGAATAGACATTCTCTACTTCCGTTAGGGACAACCCAAAGAATCGCGAGTATCAATACCTGTAACAGGATTAACGCCACTAGCAGTCTCGCAGAGGATCTTGACTTGGTCCTTATCAACGATGGCAAAACTAAAGTCAGCACCGGTGACGGTGGCATCGCGAAGACTAGACTGCAATAGCATGGCTTCCGTCAAGATAGCTCCGCTAAGATCAGCTTCTGCAAAACTGCTCAGATAGGCCATACCACCCGTCATATCAGCGTTCTTTAGATTGGCACCCGTCAAGTCAACCCCATTGAAAACGACAGCTGTGAGGTCGGTCTCGCTAAAATTAGCACCCGCCAATTGATTATTACTGAATTCAGCCTCTCGTAAGTCTTGCCCCGAAAAATCTTGCGTGACAATGTCTGCATCATCAATCGCACGAGTGGCTGCAGAACTGGCGGCATGAGCAGGTAAAGGCAGTAATAAAAACAATGCTAAAAGCGTACATAAAATGGCGGTGCGAATCCGGAACATATCTTCTCAGTTTCTAAATAAAATTTCTAGAGTAAAGCGAGAGCCAAGAGCCCCTTTGACAAAACTTAATACAAATTGGTCCCTTTGGCACGCACTCATGAGAAATCTGGGTCTTAATACCATGCAGTACGAAGGGAACTTTAAATTTGGATTAGGATTTCAACGCGTGATCATCGTTAAGTAGCCGTCTCTCAACTCGCTGGTTCGTAAAGGATGGTGTAGAACAACAACACTAGACCATTGCTATAGATATTGTGATCCGAGAGTTGCAGACGAGTGGTAGGGACAGGGTTTTGTCCCCCTGCAAATAAAGGAATTCCGGTGCCAAACAGTACCGGATTAACTTTGAGAATAATTTCATCGATTTGCTTGGCTGCTAAAAGCGTTGTTGCCAACTCTCCACCCCCACAGAGATAGATGTCTTGACCGGATTCGGCTTTAAGATTACGAACTAAGTCATTCAGTTCATCAGCGACAACGGTCACGGCTTCGTCGGGACTCGTTTGTAACGTTCGAGAAATCACAAACTGCTGCATGTGCGGGTAGGGATTGGTTACTCCCTCTTTGACCCCCACGTCATAAGTTTTTCGTCCCATCAACACGGCATCAAACTGCTGTAAGGCCGTTAAATAATCTGAGACATGGTCTCCTTCCATCAAAAAGCCATCAAAGGAGCCATCTTCATGGGCAATAAAGCCGTCAATCGTGGATGCAATATAGTACTTCAGTTTCCGCATAAGTGACCTCGTCATACCCTAGTGCTCTGAATCTAGACACTGATAAGGCTAAACGGCAAGTCCATGCAGCAAAACATGATAATCAGCACCAAAACAATAGAGATCCCTTTCTGAAAACTGGCATTGCTATTGAGGAACCACTAGGTTTATGAAGATTTCAGTGCTGTTGGCTTAACAACAGATGTCTGGTATTTCAGCTTCAGTAAGCATCCCACCCCAAATCCAATCACTAAACCAGAAGCATGGCCGATAAAACTCACTTGAGGGGTTATTGCATCAAAGATCATTTGTATCACTACAAATAGACCAATCAACCTTAAGCGAGTCGCTGCCACTTTAGAAGATTGTTGTCGGATGATGCGCATCTGAATCGCAGCTTCAGTCCCAATTAATCCCATAATTGCTCCAGATGCCCCCACTGCTGCCGGGGTGACAAAAATACCAGTAACCGTCAATAGAGTTAATGCCAGCATTGAGCCAATGGCTGTAATCAAATATGAGACTAAAAAGCGCCACGTTCCCAACATTTTCTCCACAAACGGACCCAACAGCGCTAACCCAAACATATTGAGGCTCAGATGTTCAATGCCAAAGTGCAGAAAAGCTGCCGCCAAAAGTCGCCACCAGTCCCCTGCGACCACTTCTGTCGGGATAAGTGCCCCTAAGGTATACAAAGCAACGGTATCTGTACCAAAATTGAGACCATTTGCACTACTTCCTACAACGATCTCGGCCATAAAAAAGGCGAGATTAATGGTAATCAAACCTTGAGTGATCGGCGATCGCCAGAACTGGATTTTTTGTCGTTCCCGATCTGGTAATTCTACGAATAAGGCATCTCCCCACGCCTTTAACTGATGGCGTGAATGATCATCTAAGTCATGATCAACGTTGGCCTGGGGACTACGCTTGAGTAACGTGTTGGCATATAGACAATTGCCACTGGCAATGAGTTGATCGAACTCTGGTTTAGCAACCTCTGGTTCACCGGCTGCCATTACTGCGGTTGCCGACCAAAATTGTTGTGCAGAGTTCGCGATGTTAGCCAGGGGACCCTTGAACAAACGCGCCACCAGCTCTGGCTGCCCACAAAAGGCAAACACAATCAGGCGACTGAAATCCCAGTAATATTTGCTGGCAGCATTAGCAAGTTGAGGCTGAAACCGCTCTAGCTCTAGGATCATCTCATTGAGGCGCTTCGTTTCTCCTAGGGCCATCAGGTAGGTCGCCATCAGGGAAGTGCTGCTCATGACCGTAGCTTTGGGAGTCTCCTGGGTCATCCAGTCCAGGATTTCTTGCCAATCTCCATGAAAGCGAGAAATTTGGCAGCGAGCAACCATACTCATCAGTGACTTGGATTGGCTGAACGGGAGCAGTTTGGCTTCAGCCTCAGGGAGTTGACCTGCTTGAGCGAGCTCCATGGCATAGAGATAGCGGGGCCATTGCCAAAAACTATCCATAGGATGCAACAGTCGGAGGACTTGAGCCCATCGACGTGCGGATCGAAATCGATGCTGCCAGGTGAGTTGATTGATCCGGACTGATCCTCGTTGAGGGATCAATATCATGAGGAACCAGATGGCACCACTGATGAACCCAACATAATTCGGTAAGACTTGCTGTAGTAAGACCGTTAATCCCAGGAGAAATATAGCGACCAGGAGCCAACCTCTAGCAGCCTTACCTCGTTTAAAGCCAACAATTAATAAGCTAATGCAGGATACATAAACCATCCACAGCAACAGTTGATTGAAGTCCATTACTGCTCCTCAGGCCCTGGGTTAATGGTCATGTATGGCTCTTAGCGAAACAACCTGATGTTCTTGTCATGATAATTCCCTTTGGGATGAGGTGGTCTGACGAGTCTGGCGAAAGTGTGATGGCCATTATGTGCTGTCAGGGCATAGACCAAGACCTCAGATTTTTCCCTTCAACCACAGGGGTAGGAGGTGAGCGATACTAAGATCTGAGGAATATGCGGCTTATCCTCTGTTGACCCATTTGATATCTACCAACGTGACTATTTCTAGTACCCCCGATTTACGAAATGTGTTGACTAAAGACGTCAACAAAATAATCTTCGAAAATGGCTTAACAATCTTACTGAAGGAAGTGCATACTGCACCGGTTGTCAGTGTGCAAGTGTGGTATCGGGTCGGTTCACGCAACGAAGCCTCAGGACTCAATGGCATTACCCACCAGTTAGAACATCTGATGTTTAAGGGGACTCAATCCCGCCCAGTCCAATTTGGCAAGCTCTTTAGTGCCCTGGGGAGTGCCTCCAATGCTTTTACCAGCTATGATATGACCGCCTATTACGGCACCGTGGGTAGCGACAAACTAGAAACGTTGCTGATTCTAGAAGCCGATCGAATGCAGAATGTGGCCCTGACGGCTGAACATCTGGCCAGTGAAAAGCGAGTCGTCATTTCAGAGTTGCAAGGCTACGAGAACAGTCCCGACTATCGCCTTAGTAAGGCCGTGATGCAGCAGGCTTTTCCAGATTCTAATTATGGATTATCGGTCGGGGGCAACAAGTCCGATGTGGAGAAGTTTACCCTGGCCCAAGTGCAGGAGTATTACCAGACCTATTATCAGCCGAGTAATGCCACGTTGGTGATCACGGGGGATTTTGACGAAGGCACTGTTCTAGAGCAAATTCAGACCTACTTTGGTCAGATTCCAAGCAGTCCTGTCGCAACGGCACCTGCACCGATGCCAGTGGTCACTCAAGCTGCCCCCTCAGCGCCGATTGTGCTGAAAGAACCCGGCAGTGCCCCTCTGCTGGATGCGGTCTATCCTATTCCTGATGCCCAGCATCCTGATATTCCGGCCTTAGAGATTTTGGATTCGATCCTGTCGGCTGGGCGCAATTCACGGTTTTATCCAGCTTTAATTGAATCTGGCTTAGCCACCAATGCCCATGCCTATGTTGCCTCCCTAATGGATGGGGGGTGGTACAACATTTCGGTGACTGCAGCGGTAGGTGAGCTATCAGAAATTGATCAGGTGGTAGAGGCAACCCTGGAGCAGCTGCGTAGCCAGCCCATTACGACTGAGGAGCTGGAACGGGCCAAAACTCAAGTCAAGGCCGGCTTTATTCTTAGTAATCGCGAAATCGAGAATCAGGCTAGCCAGTTGGCCTATAACCAAGTTGTCACCAACGATCACTGCTTTAGCGATCGCTACCTGAGTGGGATTGAAGCGGTGACGCCTGCAGATGTGCAGCGAGTCGCTCAAACCTATCTCACCCCCATCCAAAGAACCGTCGGCTTATTTGAGCCCACGCAATTGGAAGAGCAGCCCATGACGGCAGGCATCCCTGCAACCCAAACGGCCGAAAACTTTACCCCTAGCGAACCGGTCGATCCGGCTCAGGTGGCAAAATATCTGCCTGACTTGGCGACCTCCGCTGGCTCAGATACCCAATCTTTACCCGAGCGGTGGGTTTTAGACAATGGTTTGACGGTGCTGTTGCTGGAGGACCACAGTACGCCCACAGTTACACTCAGTGGGCATATTCGGGCGGGTAATGAGTGGGATTATCTGACATTAGGTGGAGTTGCCACCATGACGGCAGATAATTTGATGAGCGGCACCACTAGCAAAGATGATCTAGCCATTGCCAAAGTCTTGGAAGATCGTGGGGCAAGTTTAGATTTTCTCTCCCTGCGAGAAGGCGTCGATGTGTCTGGATATGCCTTGTCTCCTGATCTTCTCGTGGTGTTAGAGACTTTAGGGGATGTCTTGCAGAACGCGACCTTCCCCCAGCAGCAGTTGGAATTATCTCGTCAGCGGATGCTCACCCACTTGCAGCTCGAACTAGATGATCCGGGAGCGTTAGCTCGACGGACCTTTCAACAAAAAATCTATACCCAAGACCACCCCTTTCATGGGTTCCCCACGGCCAATAGTCTGAAGAACATCAGTCGAGAGGGAATTTTGCGGTTCTATGAACAGCATTATCACCCCGACAATATGATTTTGACTTTGGTGGGAGATTTTGA
Organism: Acaryochloris marina S15; assembly: GCF_018336915.1. Classification (GTDB taxonomy): domain Bacteria; phylum Cyanobacteriota; class Cyanobacteriia; order Thermosynechococcales; family Thermosynechococcaceae; genus Acaryochloris; species Acaryochloris marina_A. Next base: position 1,130,562 of record NZ_CP064923.1, read on the forward strand.
GGTAGCGGAGTTGCGATCGCAACTCAACCACACCCTAGGCCAATGGCAACAGTCCCAGGACTCCATCCAGCTAGACTTCCCCGAACCCCAGCTGCCTCAAACGATTCAGCGGGTCAACGCTCCTTTGCCGGGCAAGACTCAAGTGGTGACCTATATGGGCTATCCCGGCATTGAACGCCACCATTCCCTCTACTATGCGGCCATGCTGCTGAACCAGATTATTGGGGGCGATACCCTATCGAGTCGTTTAGGGACTGAAATTCGTGATCGCCAAGGACTCACCTATGGCATCTATAGCTACTTTGCCGCTGGACTCCATGCAGGCCCCTTTGCTGTACAGATGCAAACATCACCCGAAGATACCCAAACGGCTATTTCCAGTACCCTAGCCTTACTCAAACAAGTGAAATCAGGAGGAATTACTCAGTCCGAGTTAGAAACGGCCCAGCGATCTATCCTCAACAGTTACCCTGTTGATCTGTCTGATCCCGATATTTTGGCCCAACGGTTTTTGATGAATGAAGTCCTGGGCTTACCCATCGAAGACATCCGTCACCTGCCCCAAAGGATAGGTGCTGTAACCATGGCCGAGATCAATCAAGCCATTGAAGCGTTTATCCATCCTGACCGAGTGGTCATCGTTTCCGCTGGCCCCGTGGATGCTGTCCGAAGTTAGCAATTGGGAGCAGAGGGTTGGAACGCATAATGTGATGGGCCTTGGCGCTGCGTTGTTAACACGGTGCGTCCCTGGTCATCCTGCTGCCAACCTTGAGCTTCCGTAATCTCCTGTACTGGAGTATCGGTGGGTAAAGTCGCGGTTAGTTCGGAGGGGGGAATGACTTGAGATAAAGGCTCTGGATCTGTCCGCAGGTCTTGCCATACCGCTAAGGAAGAGAGAGAGCTATGGGGGCTAATGGGTAAACCACCCCGCCCTAAGCGTTTAAAGCGACTTTGATTCGCAAATTGCCGAGTTTGACATCCTCGAGCAATGGGTTGAGGAGACTCGACATCATCGGGTTGTTCCGCCAGATTTTCACTGGGGTCAGCATCTGGGGTGTTGAGGTCAACCATGCCATTGAGCTGAGGATTGTTTTGAGAAATCGCCGTAATCTCATTGAGATCAGTATTGCTTTCACTCACCGCAATCCCAAAAAGACCCTGAGTCGTAATGGTGATTTGCCCTCCCGGTCCATTGAATGCATTTGCAGTAATATTGCTGTCGCCGTCTAAAGGGAGCGCCACAATAACATCAGCATTGAGGCTGATATTGCCACCGGCATCCAGCCCAAAAGCATTGGTAGTAATGTTGCTGCCATTGTTTAGGAACAATAGATTGGTATCGATATTGAGATTGCCTGCGGGACTCGCCACCGCATTACTACTAATCTGACTTTGATTCTCTAGAAAAACTGAGTTAGCTGTTACTTTCAAGGAGCCGGTCTGGCCCTGAGCCACACTACTTAGCTGAATGATTCCCCCATCCTTAATCCTTAACTTACCTGTATCAATTGTGATATCACCAGAATCACCAGCGCCGAAGGTACCCGCATTAATTTGACTAGCAATCAGACCCGATCGACTTATCCCCAGAACTTCAACGGAGTGAGTCGTGCTGATTTGGATATCTCCCGCTTGCCCTAAGCCAAAAGTACTGGCCGTAATCACACCGCCATCACGGATAATCAGTTTATTAGCTCGAATAATGGTATCTAAAGCATTGTTCGAGCTAATAGATGCTGTAGACACATTACTCGTTGAAAATCCGCTTTTACTAGACCCTACAATTTCAACGGTGCTGGTTGCATTGAGGGTAATCATACCGCCGGGTCCAAAGTTTGATCCCGCCGTCAGATTTGCGCCATCCCGTAAGGTTAGATCGCCCGTATTAATGGTGATATTGCCACTGGGGCCACTGTTGGGAATAAATGCACTACGAGCATTAATTTGACTGGTACTGGTCTGGTCAATGAGGAAATTTCGAGTCACAGGTTCAGTAAAGGGAACCGCTTCCGGAAGGAATCCCAAGAGGATCGTTTCCCCTCCGACATCAATAGAACGAGCTGCAGTAATGGTAAGGTTCCCACCGGGGCCTAATCCATCGGTGGCGGCGGTGATCTTAGCGCCATCAGTAACCCGTAACGTGCCAGTATTAATTTCAATCGCACTGGCCTGACCCGTCCCTATTGTGGTTGAGAGAATAGTCGTTGTTTGGGGTAGAAAAAAGCCTCTTTGGGCAATAAGGGGATCGATCGGACTATTCAGTGAAAGATTTCCCAAGACCTCTAAAGAAGTTGCAGCATTAACTGTAATACCACCACCATCAATCTCCCCCAAGGTAACGGATTGCAATCGTCCTCCCTCAGCCAGGGTGATGCGATCGCCTTGAACATTAATCACGCCACCCCCAGGACCACTCGTGTCGACCGTGGCTAAATTGTCAACGCGAATATCTTGAAAGCGTTGGACACCGCTGTAGTTTAATCCCCTAGATGAAGGGTTCAACTGCACCTGTTGATTCGCATCAACGGCACCCAAGTCAATCCGCCCCCCTGGAGCAGTTAGATTGCCCCTGACATTGACATCGCCCCCTAACAGGCTCAAGGTCTGCCCCGGCTGAACGTTGAGGTCAGACTGAACCGTAATCGTCCCCGGCTGTTGATTGAATGCCAACCCAAGGGGCCGGTTAATGGATAGCAACGGTGCAGACTGGGCTGTGGGGGTTGCGCTAAAAATATTGCCATTCGAGAACAGGACACTATTGGCCGTCGTGGCTAAAAAAGAGCCCCCCACATTCAGTTGAGCATTGGGGCCAAACAAGATCCCCCTAGGGTTAATCAAGAATAAATTAGTGGCTCCATTGGCTCGAAGCACACCATCTAACGTCGATGCCTGCCCTCCCGTAATCCGGGCAAAAATATTGGTCAGAGCAGGATTCTGGTCAAAGTAGGCTGTTGTACCAGTGGGGAGATCAAACTGCCGAAAACTATGAAATAAGTTTTGTCCTGCCTGAGTCCCGCCCAGAATTCGTTGTAATGCGCCTTCTGAGCGGACTTCTGAATTGATCGGCAAAGTGGCATCAGGGCGAATTTGAGCTGATGCTGAAGACAGCAGCCCCATCCACCCTAGAGCACTGATAGTTGCCCACAGCAAAGCTTTATTGTGATTGGTTTGAGCTAGGTTTAACAAGAAAAACTGTTTATTAAATGGAGCAGGTAAGAAATTAAGTCACCCACTAACTTATCAAGAGATCGAAGGTTGTCACCAGTGTGATCCCCCTACACGTGGCCCACTAATTTGACCCAGTCTAAGCAATTGCATCGGGTAATTCTGCTCGATTATAGAGAAAGTTGACCATCGCCTGAGAGCTATCCAAAAGCTCGGGGGTCTCTGCCAGGGTCTGTTTTAACTCTTCCGACACCACTTTCACATAGGTCTGGGGGATACTCTCTGGATTGCTAGATTTGATAATAATCAGTTGGCCCAGCAGAAGAACTCCATTTTCTACAGCTGCAATAATTTTTAACAGTGCCGCAAGGGCCTTTGCACTTTGGTGGAGTAATGGGGGTATTTCATCACCCTGCTGATGGGGCCAGTGACCACGATACAAGTCAACACCTGCTTGCATAATTTCAGCAAACTGCTGGGAGGAAAGTTGATCTGTGTCTTGATATTGAACATCCTGAACCAAGGTATTTTCCTCAGCTCGGATCACAATCGGATCATGATATCCACAGGCCGTCGCGTATTGTTCAATGCCGTGATGGACAGCTGTGGATACGCCAGTAGCATCAAAAATTCTCATCTTGAAGGTTTGCTTCGCACTCGCATCTGCACTGTCATGAATCACGTGAGGGAACACCTCCTGTTCAAATAGATCCTGTATGCGAGTTTTTAGATTTTCAGGTTCCATTTGATCGAGTACTCCTTTGTAATCTTCCCGAACGTCATAGTCCGTCCGGGATGGGGGGGATTCAAGCTTACTCAGCCAGGCCGTATGCAGAGTTGGCCCAATATTTAACTCCGGGTGATTCAGACGATACAGTGGCCCTTGACTCAGATGGGTGGCATCAAAGATCCATAGCTCGCTCACTTTAGGATATTCTGCATCATCTGTTTGAGAATAATCCGTTGCCACCACCACACAGACAATATAGCCGTGGGTTGCACTGGGTGTACCATCCTCTCTGGGTACAAACTGAGGAGAGCTGGCATAGTAGCCCGGCGGAAAGGCGTAATAATCTTCAATCTTGAGCTGAGGAGGAGTAGATGCCTGTCCATCTAGAGGGGACGTTTGACTGACTCGCAGTAGATTGGCCGGTCTGCCTTCCTTGGCAATTCGGTTGATTTGTTGATCGAGAACCTGAGGGTCTATTTGGTCTTTGTATAGATCGAGATGGTTAAGGGTGTGGTGGTTGGGCCAGGCACCGCCGCAATTCCAATACACATCTGTCAAGTGGTTGGCTGTCTTTTCATTGAAGGCAAAGAAGGCCAGCAGCTGAAACTTATCGTCGTCTTCAATAATGGCTTTTTCGGATTGTCCCGTTGCCATATCTAAGGTCCAAGTTCCTAACTGATTCGGAGCCATACTGTTGGCTAAAACACCGGATCGCTGCTGCAGGGTTTTATTGATATCTTCCGGGCAAGGTTGCCCTGAGTTGGCTGTTTGAGAATAGTGACACACCGCCTCGTCAATTTTGTTGACAAATTCGGCTGGATCGAGACCTTTAATATGGCCTACATGGAGAACCACTTGGTTAGCTGGATTTTCATAACTCGCCAGAAAATGGGCGGTTTCTGGTTGAAGACGAAAATGCTTGGCCTTCACTTTGTTGCCCCCTGGGCTGGAATCAGTAGACTCTAGGTCAGTCCGGGCAATAACGTACACATCGGTATAAGGAGTTTGGGCATAGTTGAGGAATGAAAATAAATCTTGAAAATCCTGGCGTAAGTCCCTTTTAATTCCTTTTTTGATCTGATCTGGACTTTGATCGGGTGAGTCAGTCGAGGTAGAAGTGGACTCAGGGTTTTCGGTCACTGTTTGTCTGGGACGGGCAACGAAGCTCACAACCCTGCGTAGGTTTTTCGCAAAATTTTGGGGATTGAATAAGCTGGGCAGTACATCGGCCACCACAAATTTAAAGCTGGAATCGGAAATAACGATGTAGTCTTTCGTCAAAGACATTTGATGAACGGACTGATAGATGGGAATTGAATGCCCCTTTTCCGTCACCACTTCCCATTGATCTGATTTATCAATCTCTGTTTGCTCCCCCTGCCATCGATAGAGGAAGAGCCGATCGGTCCCTCCAACCTCCCAGAAACTCAAAATAGCCAGCAGAATCCCTAGGAGCCAAAGCACGACATTGACTAACGCCAGCACAACATAGTCAAAGAAAGACGTTCGCGGGGTATTGGGATCTTCTCCCTCTAGCTTATTTAAGAATTTCAAAAGCCCTTTGAGGAAATAGGGCTGCAGTCTCGTGACTTGCATCATGCTGCCCATGGATTTAGTGCCATTGACCATATAAACGGCATCTTCATGGTCGTCATATACGGGATGAGCCGATGACAGAATCATGGGAAACACCTGGGACAAAATCGGGAACCCAAAAAGCTTTTGCAGGGGCCTTGAAACCGCCGGCATATCAAAAATCGGTTTCCAATCTTTATTGAGACCGACGGGGGCAACCAATCCTAAGGAACAGGGGTCGACTTCGTAGGGCCGTCCGGCATCCCAAGTCACCAGCAATCGCTCGCTATCATTCTGTTTTGGCTTTAAGGGTAACCAGGCAGTATTGAGATAATTGCGGCCTCCCAATCCCATCGATAGACGCGTTAGGGCTGCATCCCGGAACGTAAGCTGCTGATAGTCTGACCACTGCTCTAGATATTTGGGGTTGGACTCCAAAGCCCAGTCTGCGTAGTAATCAGGGGTTTTGATCAGGCGAGTCGCTAAATGGGCCCATCCCGGTTGCTGAGTGGTGGCACAAGGCTGCTCGGGGTGGGGGTTCTCTGATGTGATGGTTGAATGAACTGAGCTATGAAAATCTAAGCGATAGATCATGCCATCGCCAGAATAGATATGTTGCCAACCACCTTGGGTGGGTAAATAAATTTCAGTATCTTTAATTTTGTGGGAATCAAAGGAGGCAGCCGTGCCAATCACAAACACATGGCCCTTCAAGGTTGTGGGGAGAGGCCCAGGAACGTCAGACTGGGGGGAATGGCTTTGCCAATATTGAGGTTCCAGAAAGGCTGTACTACTGGGGTCTACTGGCAACTCCCCATCCTTCCGAGACAAAATCGTTAAACCCAGGGGCTGGTGATAATGCTCTTTGCGACTGACCGACAAGATCGCTTTGGGAAAAGATGGCCAGGTTTGAGATTCTGTTGAAGGTCCGCTCACTGTGATATTCCCTTGCACCGATAGGTTGTTGACGCTGGCAATTCGAGTCAATCATTCAACCCTATTGCCTTATTTATGACCAAAGCTTGAGATGTTATTTATGCTAAATTTTGCTGAATTCAGTTGTTGTGAATACCCTGTTTTTTTTAACTTGCTGAAGAAAATATTGGCTAAAAGTTGCACAAACTGCAAACAACAAGTATTCGTTGTTTGAACAATAAAAGTATTCCTAATTTTGGCCAGGTTACTGACTAAAACCTCCAGCGAGATCAAAGGGCATGAGGTTATTCCAGGCTAATTTGTGACCCCCAAGCATCCTGGGGAACGAAGGTGCGATCGCAAGCAATAGACGCCACCGGTTCCGTCAAAGTAAACGTCCCCAACTCTATCCACTGCTTTAGTTCTAGGGCTACCTGACGTGCCAGAGCCATACTGGCTAACGGAGCCGAACGAACTTTAGTGCTCTCTACTTTAATGGTTCCAGATTTCAGCTGAGCATAGCTGACTAAACCAAAGGTCGGCCGCACGCGACGAGGAATCGAAAAATCGATAATGGGGGCGACTAAGTCCTCATCCGTGACCGCACAACGGCGGACCACTTCTTCATCAATCACGGGTAAGGGAATGCCGACCCCCAACATCAAAGACGGACCATACTGCTTGAAATAACAGCCCCGCACCCATCGCGACTCCATCTGTTTGGCGTCTCCAATCAGTGCCAGGGTCGCCGCTGGCCCAATGGGCGTATCATTTGGCAATCGCTTTTGTAATGGAAAATGCTGGGTTCCTTCCCAAGTGACATAGCCCACTCCCCCACCTAAGAAAATTCGAGTCCCGACGCCGATGAGCCGCAAGTTCGGATCATTCAGTAAAGGAGATAAGGCCCCTGGATTGGAGTAGATGGCATTCCCCAGGCGCGGTTGTAGAGGCCCCAGATAGGTATAAAGCAGATGATCGCCACCATTCACCCCCACAATAAAATTTTGGTAGAGATTGCGGGGATTGAACAGATAAAACTGATTAATGGTCTCCTTAGTAATCATCGTGTCTAGAGTGGCCCGAGGATAGCAATCGGTCATTTGCCCTAGTGCCCGGAGATGAATCGCTTTGCCCGCGATCAAGTCTTCGATGACATGACCGCCCCCTTGCATTTGAATATCTTCCCCTTCCATTAATTCTGAAGGCTGCTTGCGATCTGGGGCTTGGGAAGCGCCTAAGTACAGGTCCACCGCCCCAAATCCAGAATAGGCCGCCACCCCATCCAGCCAACATTGGCGAATTTTGATCGGTGGATCCGTATGTCCCAGGTTGAGAATGGCCCCCGAGGATTCCATGGGTTCAAAGGTGCCCGTGGTAATCACATCCACGGCTTTCGCCGCTTGGGTAATCCCCAGGTCAGCCACTTTGGCTTTCAGTTCTTCTACCGTCCAGACAACGGCTTTGCCCTCTTCGATTTTGTCGTTGATATCGGCAATGGTGCGCATAGGAGGAGAGGGGAAGTCACGGACGGTTACAGCCTATCACTGCAGCTGAAGACCTGAGGCTCACGCTAGGCTAGAGGCAGGCGGCGTTTCCAGAGGTGTTAATCATGGCTCAGATACAGAAGATGCGATCGCAAAATGTTACGGGAGATGTATACGTCGATAGTACCTGTATTGACTGTGATACTTGCCGATGGATGGCTCCCGAAATTTTTCATCGGGACGGCAGTCAGTCAGCCGTGTTTGCCCAGCCCACTCAAGAAAAAGAACGGCTCCATGCCTTGCAGGCTTTATTATCTTGTCCGACAGCCTCAATTGGAACCGTGGAGAAACCCACTGAGATTCGCCAGGTGCAGCAAAGCCTACCTATTTTAGTAGCTGAAAATGTCTACCACTGTGGCTACCATTCTGAGAAATCTTTTGGGGCAACCAGCTATTTTATTCAGCGGGATGATGGCAATGTCTTGGTTGACTCGCCCCAATTTACACCGCCCCTGGTGAAACAACTAGAAGCGATGGGGGGCATCAAGTATATGTACCTCACCCATCAGGATGATGTAGCGGACCATGCTCAGTTTCAATCGCATTTTGGCTGCACTAGAATCTTGCACCAGGATGATATTTCCACAGAAACCCAAGATGTAGAATTAACACTTGAGGGAACCGACCCTTATACCTTGGCCCCAGACCTACTGATTATTCCGGTGCCAGGCCATAGTCAAGGCCATACCGTGTTGCTGCACAAGAATTTTTTGTTTACAGGGGACCATTTAGCTTGGTCGGCAGGGGCCAATCGTTTGGTGGGGTTCCGACGCTACTGTTGGTATTCCTGGGATGAGCAAATTCAATCCATGAAAAAACTTTTAAATTACAATTTTGAGTGGATTTTACCGGGCCATGGGCGTCGATATCATGCCAGTTTGAAAGACATGCATCCGCAAATTCAAGATTGCATTATGGAGATGGAAGCGACTGGGTAAACCAGAAACTCAGCATTCCTCCATGGTTCAAAATAGGTCCAGTGCTCAGACCTCTCCAAATATCCGTATTCAGTCCTGGAGATTTAGCTGACGCGAATTGAGTCTCATTTTCAATATGCCCCACCATCATGACTGTTCAGTTTTTTTCAATTCTGAAATCAGCCAGCGGAAAGGAGCACCCGTCCCTTGGGGATGCAAGGTCACACTGGCTCCGAAAGAGATCAGCGGAATCGCAGAGGTGAACCCATGAGAGTTAATCTGATGACTGCGTAAATCCTGGACGAACGGTTGAAGCTGCTGCTTTAGCTGCCCCCGACTCAGCTCCGTTTGCAACAAATCAAACTTAGTCAGAATGACTGCCAACGGATAATTGGGACGATTCGCTTGGGATTGGGGCAGGAATTGCGCCAATTGGTGAAGCACCGATTTCACTTTCTGTTGGTAGGGACGATCATTGACGAAAGCTGGGGCATCAATCAGCAAGCAGCAGGCATGGGAACTAAAGAGCAACAATTGGAAATCGGTATTATTGGGCTGGCAAAATTCTCCTGGTATATCCCACCAGTGCAAATGGCAGCGCGTTTTGACACCGCATAGGGTTCGAGTCTTAACGCTGAAGTTAAAATCAGTCGCTTTTAACGTTGGCGGTGGATATTGGCGTGACTGGGTGATGAAGTTCAACAGCTGATTCATCTTCTCGTGAGACTCAGCGTCTTGGCAGTCCAGCCATTCTTGATGTAATCGGGCTTTTTTACGATTGAAGTGGAGAGAGGTATAGCTCCCTGCTAGAAAAACGGTTTTCCCAGCTCCTCGAAACCCGATACTCAAGATGTTATGGGTGAGAGGAGGTTGCCTCGAAAAGAATTGAGCGACACGCTGCATTGTTGGGGCTAGATTAGTTCTGAAAATAAAGTGTTCCAATCAATGGTGCTAGGTCGAGCCCCCTCACTCATTATTTCAAAAACCTTGCCAACTGTGTGGGAATTCTGTAAACAGGCGACACAGGCAGTCGCCAAATCAATCCGACTGGTTTCTCCTGAGAGCTGATCTCCCGTGCCAACGACAATACCTAACTGACTTTCCGTTTTGGCTTTCAGCAGCGTATTCAAATCGTAGGAGGTATAGGGACCATCGATTAGTCGACCCGGACGCACAATCGTATAGGGCAAGCCTGATTGACGGAGTGCTGTTTCGCCCACCAGCTTGGCATCCAACACGCCAAAGGTATTGAGAATACTGAAGGGCAGTTTATCTTTGCGCTCAATGCCACAAGCAGAGACGAGCAGAAACCGCTTTAAATCCTGGGGAGCAGCATCCACCAGATTTTGCCCCCCCACGGCATCCACCTTTTCAGGGCTGTTATCCGCTTGCGCTCGACAATAGCTCGGCTTGGCATATCGCTTAAACCATTCCCACCGAGTTGAAACTTCTCGAAATTCCCACCGGGCTGAGGGAAAGGCAGTGCTGCCAGTGCAGGAAATAATATGGGTCACACCGGGCATCGCTGCTGGTAATGTGTCGGCCTTTCGGGTATCGCCCACCACAATCTCAACTTGATCGGCAAACATCTGTCGGGCTTTGTCGGCATTGCGGGCAAGAATGCGCACCTTGATGTTTTGGGCGAGGAGCTCTCCCACCGTCAATTGCCCCACCCCCCCTGTGGCTCCTACCACTAAGACCAGATCAGACTCAGGATTTAATTCACCAGAATGGGACATAGGTTCGCGCCCAACCACTCAAGACGTCCCCTTCAGCATACCCTTGAGCTGCTCTCCCAGAGCTGATTTAGGCGACCAAGTCCGGGAACACTTGCTGGACTGCAGGGTGAACCAAACGGTGTTGGTATACATTCAATCCCTTCTGCAAGGCTACGTCTTGTTCTAGGGCCTTTAAGCCCTGGTTGGCAAGTTTGGCCACAAATGGGAACGTACTATGATTCAAGGCTTGGGTCGCCGTCCATGGCACTGCCCCCGGCATATTGGGAACCCCATAATGGAGGACACCCTCGGCTTCATAGACTGGATCAGTATGGGAGGTGGTGTGTAGGGTTTCGATGCAGCCCCCCTGATCCACGGCGACATCCACAATCACCGAACCTGCAACCATTTTCTGAACTAATCCACGAGACACCAGGATGGGTGCCCGCTTGCCGGGTACAAGGACTGCACCAACCAATAGATCCGCCGTGGGTAATACCTGTTCTAGATGCCGAGAATTGCTGTACAGCAGCTCTATCCGAGAGCCAAACAGGGTCTCAAGATAAGAAAGCCGCTCCACATTAATATCCAAAATGGTCACATGAGCCCCCATGCCCACAGCGATGCGAGCCGCTTCTGTGCCCACCACGCCTCCACCAAGAATGACAACTTTGCCGGGTTTAACTCCTGGAATTCCCCCTAGCAAAACACCTCGTCCGCCTTGCTGTCGCTCAAGAAAGTGAGCCCCAAACTGGATGGAGAGACGACCCGCGATCACACTCATGGGCGTCAGTAAAGGCAAAGAAATGCGATCTGGCAAGGTCACTTCTACAGTTTCATAGGCGATGGCACTCACGTTGGCCTTCATTAACTGCTCGGTTAATGTGCGATTCGCGGCCAAATGCAGATAGGTAAACAGAAGTTGTCCTGACTGCAGTAAGCCATACTCTGCGGGTAAGGGTTCTTTTACCTTGACCACTAACTCACGGTTCCAAGCCTGATCGGCTGTGGCCACTATTTTGGCCCCAGCCTGCAGATAGTCACTATCTGGAAAGCCAGCACCGATGCCAGCCTGCGTTTCGACAAAGACTGAGTGACCTTGCTGTCCTAAAGATTGAACACTAGCAGGACTCAAACCAACGCGAAATTCTTGATCCTTAATTTCCTTCGGTAAACCGACTTCCATACCCCACCTCGCTAACCGCCTATTTACACGGTAGACGATGCAACTGGGAAAAACAGTTGTTTAAACACCGAGAAACGCGAACAATCCCAATAGTCAATATGGCTACAGACTAAACCGGCTTCGTTGAGCTTCAGTTCGCTGCGGCCCGTAATCGCCATCTGGGGTTTCCAGGGGAATGGTGCCTGCCAATATAGGGTCCAGCGGGTGAGAATTTCGTTGTCTTGCTGATCAATGCCATGAACTTCCATGCGGGTATTGATAAACCACTTCTGGATAAAGCCAATCATTTCCTGATACTTGGCAACGCCGCGAAACTGGTTGAGGGGATCTTTGAAGTAAACATCCTCTGCATATAAGTCAAAAGACTGGTTCTCGGGGAAGCGGTCGTAGTCTGATTGAAGGCGCTCCAGAATGGTCATGGTTGTCACAAATATCTGTATTCGAACCGTAACTTATATTCGATAGGCTTGGGCAAACCGGGGAATACCGGCTAAATCTGGATGAATTTGAATCTGCGTGTACTGGCCTTGGTTCATGAGGAGTGCTTTAACGGCTTCATCTTGACCACACATCATCTCTAGAAGTAAGACACCACCGGGCTGTAGGTATTGGGGTGCGATCGCAACTATCTCCCGCACCGCCTCTAATCCATCCCGGCCCCCATCCAAAGCCAGATGGGGCTCATGGTCAAACACTTCAGGCTGCAGGGTCGGTAAAACGTCCGTCGGGATATAGGGTGGATTACTGACAATCCCAGAAAACTGACCTTCAAGCCCTCCTAAAGGTTCAAACCACTGGCCTAAATGAAAGTGAATTTGCTGGTCTAAGCCATAGGTCTGGCTATTGCCTTGGGCAACCGCTAGGGCTGCCTGACTACAGTCCACGGCATGCACTGTCCCTTGGGAAAAAGCCGTCGCCAACCCTAATGAAATGGCTCCACTTCCGGTACCCAGATCGGCCCATAAATGGGTCTGTTCTAGACGAGCAGAGTTTTGAGCTGCATCTACAGCCAAGTCAATCAGCAATTCCGTTTCTGGGCGAGGAATCAGGACATCTTTTGACACCTGCAGATGAAACTGCCGCCAATGGGAGGTTCCCGTTAAATGTTGGACAGGAATGTTTTCAGTTAGTCGCTGCTGCCAAAGCTGCTGTAATTCTGCCAAAGACACCTGCATGATCCGGGTCTCTGATGGTGCTAGCTTCAAATCGAGAGGTTCTAGATCCGAGACTTCTAACAAAAGCCAGTCCAGTTCCTGCTTTAAATCAACACGCGATCGCCCCTGCCCTGGAGACAGATCTGCGATCGCGTGTTGATACCATTGCCAAAGTCTCTGACCCGAGACCTGGAAGGCGTTACTTTTTAGGGGTTGCCGCTGGGGTTGCACTAGGCTTCTGGGGCTGAGCGCCATTTTTCTTCTGCTGCTGAACAGCATACTCTAAGGCATCTCGGGACGGAATCAGCACAATTTGTTTGGCGGTAGCATCTTCAGACTTGAACAAAGAGCCCACCAGGCGATCCAAGGACGTCACCTGAATTTTGGTGGTGCCACTTAGGGGGTTATTTTGCTTCTTGAGCTGGTCGATCATGCCCTGCAAATCTTGCTTGCGAAAATAGAAGGGGATGATCTTCTCTTTACCCTGCTCAATCGTCAATAATCCCTTTTCTTTGCCGCCAATGGCGAAGAACATGGGGACGCCCTGAAACTGCTTCACATCCTGGCCTTCCTGCTTCAGGATGGCCTTGGCAAGATCGACTTGCTCTTTATTCGGGATAAATTGGAACACCAATTCATCCTGCTTATCCTTATTCTTCTTCGTGATTTCGTAGGCATCTCGCAGAGAAATCAGAGTCACGCGGGCGGACTTACCAATTTCTGGCTTGTTAGCCTTTAAGTTGTTGACCAAATTTTGAGCATCCGTTTGGCTCATAAAAAAGGTCGCCACTTGGATCTTTTTGGTCTTATCTTTCGGGTTCGGGACAGCTGCAAGAACAGGTGACCCTTTTGCGTCTGTTACTGCAAAAGTAGGAACCGTTTCAAGGCGCTTAACCGCTTCCGCTTCGGGAATTGCGATCGCAGCTTCTTGCTGCACTAGAGAGGTACCGACAAAGCCACCTCCGGCCAGGCTAACTATCAGACCCCAGCGAATTAATCCTTTCATAGCTCCTCTCTAATTGCTCAAAATTTAGATGTGCGTGAGTTCAAACAAACCCGATATTCGTGACCTCAAACCCATGCTCTTATGCCATGAGTATGCACATAGCAGAGTTAAACCTTAACACCGATCACTCGTCTGTCAAGTTATGTCTCGGGCGAATGAAATCTTCAAATCCCACGTTGATATTAAGACGGCTGGAACCAAGGTATAGTTCCAGCCGTAAGGTCATTCAATTAAAGGTCTAAAGACGTTTAAGTCAACACTAAAGACTCCGTCAAGGCAGGATCCTTACCCAAAAACTTTAGCCACAGTTGGGACAGGTTCTGAGCATCCTTTTCTCGTCCCTCGGCCACTTGGTACATCCGTCGAGGTCGACCTCGGCCAGACTCATTTTGCCAGTACCCACTCAACATCTCCTCATCAATGAGGAAATTAAGGGCAGCATACAGCACCGTGTCAGAAATTCGATACGGAGGGTGATTTGCTCGAATATGCTTCAGGAGAGCCGTGCCATAGGAATCTCCTTCTTCCAGCAGAACCGTCAGGATATAGCAGACAGCTACTTCCTTAGTAATGTATACGGGTGGCGGATTTTTGAAATACTGGTGGATGTCTTGGACGTTCATAGTCATACCCCTTGGTCTTTATAAAATGAATTTAGGCATCGCCTCTTCACAGATCGACATGGGGATAAGCGATGGCCTGGTTATTACTCAAACCTTTGATTCACTTTTCCTAGCCTAGCAAAAATTTCTAAGGAAAAAAATTAGAGTTTTCTTAGAAAACTCAGAAACCACTCATCAATTTGCATTATGCAAGAATAAGGACTGCAAATTATTTATTTTTGTAAATGAAATCTGCTGTAGCGAGATTGATATATTGAATGATGCTTTGCTCGAATGCTGAGTCTACCAAGCTACTTAAACCCATTCGATCAAAGTCCGTCGCTTTTTAGCAGTAAAAAAAAGTAATCATTAAAAATCAAAGAATAAGTTTTTCTTTATTGAACAAAGGTATAGTCTCGTGGCCGAAAGATTAGACCTTTGTTCAGTAAAGATAGCTCACATAAACACCAGAGCCTTGAAAACAATCATGCTATCGGTTTGCACTCAAAGGCCAGAGAGAGTTCTCTAACTTTGTGAAGAAAACGTGAATGATAGGCAAAGATTATCAGAGTCTCAAACAATCGGCTTGACTCTGATAATCATGAGGGCTTACTTGACTCCAGGAGGAGAATTGACCTTCAACTGATGACAACCTGGGCGAACAGACATGGCAACACTCGCTGCACCATTGGGGCCACAGGTCACCAACTTAGCGCCATCTTCTGCACCCCCAATATTGGCATCTGGCTCGGCACCTTCAGAGGGAGAAGCACTCTCAGGAGTGATGCTTTCTTCGGGAGGAGCGGCTTCGGTCTCGATAGGGGGCGCTGCCTCGGGGGGCGCTTCCGGTGTCATCGAACCATCAGGGGTCGGACTGATGGGCATAGAATCAGACTCAGATTGAGCCAAGGTCGAGGCGGTGGGTAAAAGCAAACACATGCCCAGACTAATAGCGGCAATCGCTTTCATTTTCATGCTGATCCTCCGTGGGATATCCCAGTAAAAAACTGTGTATCACGATACAAAGTCCCAGTGAATATATGGTGAATGGGATCAAATTTGCACCGAGAGGGCTCCCAAAAGCTCTCGTCCCGCCTGGGTAAATTAAAGCTTTGTAGCAGGACTAGAAGAAGCGGAAGTGAGTCTACTAAGCTGGTTATTGGATTTTTCGGGTCCCATCAATTCATTGCTGATATTCGGTATTAGGGAGATTGGTTATGCTTCGTCAACGTCTAGTTTCTGGGGCGGCTTTAGGTCTTTGCTATGCCATTGCAGGGTGTCAACTCTCCTCCCCGACCTCAACAGGAGACGGCCTCAAACTAGGAACGCTACTCCCCATTACCGGCGACTTGGCGCAATATGGCACTCCCATGCAAGACACGGCTGATCTACTAGTGAAGACGGTGAATGCCTGTGATGGGGTATTGGGCAAACCCGTTACCTTAATCAGTGCGGACACCCAAACGGATCCGGCCCAAGGTACCCAAGCCATGACCAAACTCGTTGAAGCCGATGGAGTGGTGGGGGTAGTGGGAGCTGCCTCTAGCGCCTCATCCAGCGCCGCGATTCCTATTGCAGTACGGCGTCAAGTGGTGCAAATCTCTCCCGCTAGTACAAGCCCTGTTTTTACTGAACGGGCTGAAAAAGGCGAATTCAAAGGATTTTGGGCCCGAACGGCACCCCCTGACACCTTTCAAAGTCAGGCTCTCGCCCAACTAGCGAAACAAAAAGGGTTTAAGTCCATCGCTATTTTGGCCATCAATAATGACTATGGGAATGGCTTAGTTTCTGCCTTTATCCCCGCCTTTAAAGCAGTAGGGGGGACGGTGGTCAATGAAGCTCGGCCCACTTTCTACGATCCGAATACCTCCACCTTTGATACAGAAGTAAATCAGGTATTTAAAGGGCAGCCCGATGCGGTACTACTAGTGTCCTATCCCGAGACAGGCAGTTTAATCCTCAAGTCTGCCCAAGAACTCGGGTTTCTAGAGGGGAAAACGGCATTGATTACCACTGACGGCATGAAAGAGGCTAGCCTTGCCGATTTAGTGGGGAAAAATGACCAAGGGAAATATCTAGTGGCCGGGATGTTGGGGACAGCTCCCAGTGCAGGTGGCCCGGCATTAGCTGCCTTCCAGAAACGCTATCAAGAGGCTTTCGAGCGGGAGCCCGGCGTCTTTGACCCTAATACTTGGGATGCGACAGCCCTACTGGTTCTGGCTGCCGAGGCTGCTAAGGAGACCACAGGAACGGGGATTCGAGAGCAGTTAACCGAGGTTGCCAATGCACCCGGGGAAGAAGTAACAGATGTCTGTGAAGCCTTGGCCCTGTTACGGGACGGTAAAGCCATCAACTACCAGGGAGCCAGTGGCACGGTCGATCTGAACCCTCAGGGCGATGTCACCGGGAGTTATGACATTTGGAGCATTGATGACCAGGGCAAACTCCAAGTCAATGACACCATCGATATCACGGGAGCAGATACTGCCACCACCCCAGAATAAGTGTTAGCTCTCTTCCACTGCAGTACCGTCATCGGTAGGATCTAATTTTTCCTGCAGCTCGGTTTTGATGCGGTTCAAAATAGTGGCCTGATCTAGAGAAGAGAGAATCTCGTTGACCACGGTTTTGGGGCCATTGGGTCCCCAGGATGCCCCATTGATCAGGTACCGTTTGGTAACTTCACCAATCCCATAGGAAGAGACACCCGCTACAGCTGCTTGCGAGATGGCAACAGAAACATAGGGCAACAGGGAGGCTCCCCCCGTCGCCGGAGCCGCTAGACTGAGTAGCCCTTTGAGGGAACTTAGTCCCAGGGTGGTGAGGAGTTCCGTAGCCCCAACGCCGCCCATGGTTAAGGCAATTTTGCGCAGTAAATCCACGGCCCCTTTTTGGGTCATGGAAATGCCGTAAAGCTTAGAGAGGGTCAGGATCATGGCAATGTCGATGGCGGCACTGCTGATCACATCCACAACGGTGACGGGATTGAGAGCAATGGCGACTGCTTTAGCCATTACCCCGCGCCAAATGATCTGATTCGCACTGCGATCGCGGATCCGCATCTTCCGCTCAATCAGCTGCTCATTAATATCATCGGCATAGAGCATGGTGTTCAGGGCCACCAGGGATTTACCTTCTCGCTCCAACACTTCTAAAATCTTCAGCTTTAGATCCTGGACTTGGGGTGGTCCTGGTACGAGTTCTGCTCCCAAGCGACCATCAGGATATTGAATCGCTTGGGCCATCAGTGGGGCCGCCGAGGCCATGACAATCTCATCGGCAGACAGCAACTCTCGCACCCGTTCGTCTCGGATTTTCTCGTAAATGGCGTTGCGATCGGCTTCGGGATATTGGTCCACTTTATTGAACACCAGTAGGATCGGTTTACTGGCCTGCCGCAGCTCCGATAGAGCCTCAAACTCCACCTTGGTCATATCCCCAGCAATCACAAACAGAATCAAATCCGCCTGCTGGGCAATTTGGCGGGCCAGTCGTTCCCGCACCTCACCATCGACTTCATCGATGCCGGGGGTATCAATCAGCTCAATCCGGGACTGCCCCACCCCTTGCAACGACACCCGAATCGCATCTTCACCGGATTTTTGATCCACAAACCAGCTAGCCTGCTGACTCTGTTGGGTGACTCCATGCACCGGCCCGGTAGCAAAAATGGACTGTCCCAACAAAGCATTCAAGAGAGACGATTTCCCTCGACTGACCATGCCAAACACGGCGATGTGCACCACCTGTTTTTCCAGCTTGTCGAGCATGGACTGCAGGGAGTTAATTTCGGTTTCCAAGCCTGCTCGTTCTCGGGGAGAGAGATCGAGTTTCTCCACTAAGGTTTCTAGGGCAGAATGGGCTTGCTGATACCCGAGTTCTGCCTGCATTTGCTCAAAATCTTGGATGGTCTGGTCCAGTTCAGCTTCTAAGGTTTCTGGATCAGAATGCTCAAAGGCGTAAGGATTGGGAAAACCGGAGGTCATAAAGAATGCATGGAAGAAACGCTCCTAGCGTGATCTCTAGGGTAGCGTTATCCAGAAGATCTGCATCAGCAGGAATGCTGAACTCGCCCCTTCTAGCTAGCCCGATCAACGCTCTGAGGTTGTTGGCTGCTGGCTTTGGTGCTGTTGCAACCATAAGAAATCACTGATTTCATGCACCAGCCATTCTTTCTCTGGCAGGCTGAGCATTGTGCCAAATGTATGGCGTTGGCCTCCTTCAATTAGAGTACAGAGTTTATCAGAATTGGCAGTAGCGGCCGTTAACCTAACCCCATTTAAGGCTTTGGTGTTGCCCAGTGTTTGACCATAACGGAGACCCAGACGGTCAATGTACCAGCAGATCTGAAACTGTTGAGGATTAATCTGTACGTGAATTCTTCCTGCTAACCCGAACAAGATTGCTGCCATCAGTAGGGTTCCACCTATGAGTAAAGGGAGTACGAACGCGAATATCATCTCAACAGGGATGGGGCCTTCAATCATTTTGAACATGCTGATAAGACCACTAGCCATGAGCGCAAACAGAAACCCTTCAGCAAACAAGGCAAGCATTTCCATGCCGAGGACCTTGCCCCGCCAACCACTAGGAGGAATATCCACCGTGATCTGGGAGGGGATTCTCTGGATCTGAACTTTACTGCCTTTGGGCTGATGCCTTTTTCGTTGGGAGAACGATTGACGACGAACAGATCTGGGAGAGGACTGGGTTAAGGCTGCCAGCGCAGCCTGGGCTGAGGGTAAGCGATCTTCCACCGCAGGTTCGAGTAGACGATCTAACCAAGTGGCAAAATCTGGCTGAAGTTGAACGGCTTTGCGAAAATCGATCTTCAATCGCTGTTGGGGCAAATCTGCAGGAGAACAGTGAGTCAACAGGAATAGTAGAGTTGCCCCCAAAGAATAGAGATCCGTGGCCGGGCCAGCTTTCCCCTGAAAATGTTCGGGTGCCATATAGCCATAGGTGCCTACAACGGTACTGCCTGCCATCGTAGTTTGATAGACATGTTGGACCGCTCCAAAGTCCACCAGATAAATCTGGCCATCGTCACTGCGAATAATATTTTGGGGTTTAATATCTCGGTGAATAATCGGTGGGGTTAAGTCATGCAAATACTTCAAGATATTCAAAACCTTCACCCCTAACTGTCGGACTTCAGCTTCAGAAGCTCGCCAACCCTCCTGCACTAAGTCAGCTAGAGAGCGACCAGGTGCTAGTTCCTGGACAATATAAAAACAGCGGTTCTGCTCCGTATCCGTTTGGAAGTAATCGATGTAATTCGGTATCCCTGGATAATCGAGCTGAGACAAGACTTGGGCTTCGCGTTCAAATAATTCCAATTGCTTCCAATGGGTCATGCCTTTCAAAGACAGTTGTTTCAAAGCACACTGCTGATGGCTATCAAGATCTTCAGCCCCATAAGTGACTCCAGACCCACCTTGCCCCAGAATCGAGACAATACGGTATCGGTCGGCAACTCGATCACCGATCTGAAGATAAAGCGGTTCGTTCAAAGTTGATCTGTTTACGAGGAAAGCTATACTCCATTCTGCCCTCTCCCAGACTCGTACCTTATGATCACGGACCTCTAGTTCAGACTGAAGTCAATGGCCACAACCTCACGGTTGTTGTGTTTTCAAAAAATCACCAATTTCCTGTATTAGCCACGCTTTTTCACTAGGGCGAAGCTTCGTGCCGGCACTGTTTTGTTAAGGAGTGATAGGGATATCAAACCTAAATCTAGAAAGACTTCTAGAAGTTTTCGCTTAAAATAGCTAGAACACTCTACTGGCAAGGGGTTTCGCGGGTTTATCACTCCTTAAGAGAGCAGTGCCTCAAAAAATAGGCTGGTCATCTAAAACAAGCATCAATTCTTTTGAAGCCCACTCATCGCTGCTGAGATCTTAGAAAGTCACCAACCTCTTCGACTAACCATGCTTGTTCCCGAGGACTAAGCCACGCCCCAAAGTGATAGTGAGAATCTTTAGTCATGAGAGTGCAGATTTTAACGGGAAGACCACTACTTGCATAGGTGGTTGTCAACTTAATTCCTGATAAATCTACAGTTTGCCCACCTTGGCCATAGCGGCACCCTGGTAAATTAACCTGCCGGAATAACCGAAAATACTCAGGATTAATCTCCAAGTATGTGTGTCCAACAATATAAAACAAAGCCGCTATTAACAGCCCAATCCCAATTCCCCCAACAAAAAAGATAGTGAACCCAAACATCAGTGGGGATAAGCCGGCTCTAAAAACATTTAAAAGGACAACAAAAATCATTGCATTGACAAAGACCGTAAAACAGCCTGTGAGCACAGTGTCACTTCGCCAACCAATAGGCGGTATATGAACGAAAAGGCCTGTCTTCGTCTTCTGTAATTTAACCTTGCTATCATCTGGTTGATGATGGATGGTTAGAGATTCAGGTCCATTAAGAGTGAGTTGCTGTATGGCACTTGGCTGTCTTAGCACTGCAATCGCATCCTGAGCTGTAACAAACCGATCCTCTACCGCAGGCTCCAACATGTGATCCAGCCAATCGGCAAAATCTGGATCGAGTTGTACGACTGAGCGAAAATCAATTTTGAGCCGTTTTTGAGGTACATCAGCAGGAGAGCAATGGGTTAAGAGAAAGATTAATGTCGCTCCCAAGGAGTAGAGATCAGTTGCAGGTACCGCTTTCCCCCGAAAATGTTCAGGGGCCATATAACCATAAGTACCGACAATGGTGCTGCCCATCATCGTATGGTGATAAACAGTTTGCACAGCACCAAAATCGACCAAATAAATCTGACCTTTGTCGCTCCGAACAAGATTTTGAGGCTTAATATCCCGATGAATAATGGCAGGCGTTAGTTCATGCAGGTACGTCAAGATCTCCAGCACTTGCAACCCTATCTGTTGCACTTCAGATTGGTTTACTCGCCAACCTTGATTGACTAATGCAGCTAAAGATTTACCAGGGGCTAGTTCTTGGACAATATAGAACCATCGATCTTCCTCCGTATCCATTTGAAAGTAGTCAATGTACCGAGGAATGGCTGGATGATCGAGCTGCGACAAAACCTGTGCTTCTCTGTCAAATAGTTCAAGCTGTTTCCAACCCCGTATTCCTTTAAGAGACAATGCTTTAAGGGCATACTGCTGATGAGTATGAACATCTTCAACTGCGAAGGTTATACCACTGCTCCCCTGCCCCAAAACAGATTGCGTACGATACCGTCCAGCAATGAGGTCACCAATCTGGTGTAAGGGTTGCCTAAGCATGGAGTGAATGGTTAAAAACGCAATATTCCTATTGTGTCTTGACCTGAGCAATGGGGCTGTGATCGAAGGCAATCAACTGTTTAAGCGTAGCCTCCTCATGCTTGTTAGGGCCTCAAAAAATGACCTATTGTCTCGACTAACCAGGCTTGTTCATGGGGACTTAGATGTGTGCCAAAACTATATTGATGGTCTGTTGTGAAAAGAGTGCAGTATTTGACTTTACTCTTAGGAGATGTTGTTAACTTAATCCCGATCAAATCTAAAGTACGCCCTTTACGAGAACATTGTAGGCCGGGTAAATGAACCCGCCAGGACAAACGAAAATGATGAGGATCTATTTTGAGATGAGTATGCCCCGCAATAGCGAAGAAAACGGAATTGAACATCCCAATGCCAATCATCCCCCCGAGACCCGCAGCAACCCCAAAGATCAATGGGGGCATGGCAGCTTTAAAAGCTAATAAAAACACAATCAGGATGCAGACATTGACCCAAAGCTGAAGACACTCTTGTTTCAAAGTTTCCCAGTGCCAGCCAACGGGGGGAATATGAACGGTCAGCGAAGCCTCCGTCTGATGCAATTTAATGTTGCTACCCATGGGCTGGGCTGGTACTACACCACTCACAAGCGAGCGTTTTGTTGTCATGCTGGGGTGTATTAGGGTTGCGATCGCAACCTGTGCTGAACCAAACCGATCCTCTACCGCAGGCTCCAGCATGTGATCCAGCCAATCGGCAAACCCAGGGTCAAGCCTGACGACTGAGCGAAAATCAATTTTCAGACGTTTTCGGGGTAAATCAGCAGGAGAACAATGGGTGAGTAGAGATAGCAGTGTTGCTCCCAGAGAATAGAGGTCGGTTGCAGGAACCGCCTTTCCTTGGAAATGCTCAGGAGCCATATACCCATAGGTACCCACCACTGTACTGCCCATCATCGTATTGTGATAGACATTTTGGACCGCCCCAAAATCGACTAAAAAGACCTGGCCCTCATCGTTACGAATGATATTTTGGGGTTTAATATCTCGATGAATAATCGGTGGCGTTAGCTCATGCAGATATTTCAGAATGTCTAGAATCTGCAAAGCCAACTGACGGACTTCGGCTTGGCTGGCCTGCCATCCGTCTTTCATCAAATCTGTGAGGGATTTACCGGGGGCTAATTCCTGAACAATATAGAACCATCGATCTTCTGCAGTGTCTGTTTGGAAGTAGTCGATGTAATGGGGAATCGCTGGATGATCCAGCCGGGATAAAACCTGTGCTTCGCGCTCAAACAGCTCTAACTGTTTCCAATCCTGAATTCCCTTGAGGGATAAAGCTTTGAGAGCATACTGCTGATGAGTATCAACATCTTCCACAGCGAAGGTTATGCCAGTGCTACCCTGCCCCAACACGGATTGCACGCGATACCGTTCAGCAATGAGATCGCCAATTGGGTGTGAAGTCTGCAAAAGCATGAGGCGCTAAATTAAAAACGCAATACTTCTATTGTGTCTTGACCTCAACAATAGATTGGTGATCTAGAGCAATCAGCCGTTCTTCCTCCAGCCCTTCAACGTTGCTGAGACATCAAAAAGTCACCGATTTCCTCGACTAGCCACCCTTTTTCACTAGGGCTGAGCATAGTCCCAAATTTGTGGGTGTTAACACCTTCTAATAAGGTGCAGCCTTTCACAGGGCGATCATTACTGGTATAGGCAACCGTTAGCTTAATCCCTTCAATATCTTCAGTACGGCCACTACGACGGTATCGAAATCCCAAAGACTTTACTTGCCAGATTAATTCAAAGGTTTGAGGATTAATCTCCAAATGGGTGCGTCCTGCCATGCCAAAGATAGTCGCTCCTGCCATACCGAGACCGACAATCCAAAACGGAATAGAAAATAAGGGGAATATAAAAGGAGCGCCAGCCGCAATTGCTCCTGCAGTCCACACAAAAATAAACCCGTTCCAAAATACTGCAAAACACCCAATCCCAGCCGTTTCTCCTCGCAATCCGATGGGGGGAATATCAACTTTTAGGTCAGTCTTGGTGCGTTTTAAGGTTACTTTACTGCCCATCGGTTGCCGACGCAGGTCTTTGGCGCTGGGTTGAGCTATCGCTGAGGGGGGCGAACGGCGGGGAGGAGCTGTAAGCATATCAATCGCATCCTGAGCGGAAGCTAACCGATCTTCCACGGCAGGTTCCAGCATTTGATCGAGCCAATCGGCAAAGTCCGGTTTGAGCTGGACAGCAGAGCGAAAGTCAATCTTCAGCCGTTTTTGAGGCAAATCTGCAGGGGAGCTGTGGGTAAGCAAAAATAGCAATGTTGCTCCAAGGGAATATAAGTCCGTAGCAGGAACCGCTTTTCCTCGGAAATGTTCGGGAGCCATATAGCCATAGGTACCGACGACAGTACTACCCACCATCGTATTTTGATAAACATTTTGGACTGCTCCAAAATCCACCAGGTAAATCTGACCGTCTTCGCTACGGATAATATTTTGCGGCTTAATATCTCGATGAATAATCGGTGGCGTTAGCTCATGCAAGTATTTCAAAATATCTAGAATTTGCAAGGCGAACTGGCGAACTTCAGTTTGGCTTGCTCGCCATCCCTCTTTCACTAGGTCTGCTAAGGACTGACCCGGCGCTAGTTCCTGAACAATATAGAACCACCGATTTTCTTCGGTATCAGTTTGGAAATAGTCGATGTAGTTGGGGATGGCTGGATGATCCAGTTGGGATAAAACTTTGGCTTCTCGCTCAAACAGTTCGAGCTGCTTCCAATCTCCCATTCCCTTTAGGGATAGTTCTTTGAGGGCAAATTCTTGGTGAGAATAGATGTCTTCTGCGGCATAAGTAATGCCAGCCCCTCCCTTGCCGAGCACGGAAAGGAGACGGTATCGTTCCGCGATTAAATCTCCGGCCTGGCGATGGGAATGCTCAAACATAACGTTGTTAGCTGACATAACATCAGGTTGCCCGCATAGGTGCTCTCTCTTGCAGAGATGGAGCTTCAACATGATGAATTGAAGCTCCATCTATTGCTGATTCTTCATACCTATAAATTCTGCTTCTTGCACCTATAAATTTAGAAGTTGAGGTTTTCTCATTCAGATAAATTGAGACAAGAATCACATCTCAACAGAGGTTAGCCCATTGACCTTCGCAACATCGGCTTCGCCTTATCATCGGAAGTTAGAGAGTCAGCATCACAAGGTACTCCTTACCAAGAACTATGCCCTGAGATAGAAGAATGTTTGCACTCTGTGATTCGATTACCGCACAATAGAGACTGTGACAAAACGTCATGCTGATGAAATCTCTACGATGTTGATTTCAATCAGCTTATTTTTTTGCTCCGCAGTCGATCATCACAGTTCATACACTTGACTGGGCCTTGATCTGAACTACCTCAATCTTATCCAAATAGCACCAAATCTATGCGTATCTCTCTCAATTGGCTTAAGGATCTAGTCGATATCGATCTGTCACCCGAAGACCTGGCAGAACAACTGACTCTAGCTGGTTTTGAAGTCGAGGATATTGAAGATTTACGCACTTGGGCGGATGGCGTTGTGGTGGGAAAAGTTCTAACCTGTGAGTCCCATCCCAATGCTGATAAACTGCGGGTTTGCACCGTTGATATTGGTGAAGCAGAACCATCTCAAATTGTCTGTGGTGCCCCCAACGTCAAGGCCGGACTGTTCGTTCCCGTTGCTACCTTGGGCACCTACTTACCCACACCTGACTTAAAAATTAAAAAAGCCAAACTCCGAGGCGTCCCCTCTGCGGGCATGATTTGCTCTCTTACCGAACTGGGTTTAGAAAGCGAGATTGACGGTATCCATAGCTTTGATGCGGATGGCGTAGCAGTTGGAGGGGATGTTCGTCCCCTCTTAGGACTGGATGACGTCATCTTAGATCTGACCTCCACTGCTAACCGTGCCGATGCCCTGAGCATGGTCGGGGTCGCCCGTGAAGTTACGGCGCTGACAGGAGCACAGCTGAAACTACCGACCACGCCCAAACTAGATATTCCGTCGGGCAAAGACATCAAAGTGGAATTGCCTGACTCTGAAGCCTGCCCTGCCTATATCGCCACTGTTCTAGAAGGCATCACCATCGCCCCTTCTCCAGACTGGCTGCAGCAACGACTGATTGCCGCTGGCACTCGCCCCATTAATAATGTGGTGGATATTACCAACTATATTTTGCTGGAGTGGGGACAGCCCCTCCATGCCTTTGATGCTGATGCCCTCGACGCTTTAGGGAAGAAACAGCCCCTAACTTTGAGTGTACGTCTAGCTAAAGCAGGTGAAACGCTTACGACCCTGGATAGCCAAAAGCGTGAGCTGCAAGAACAAACCCTGGTGATTACCGCTAATGATCAGCCTGTGGCATTAGGGGGCGTTATGGGAGGAGAAGATACGGAAGTTAAAGACACTAGCACCCGCTTGGTTCTTGAAGCTGCCCTATTCAACTCTCTGGTTATTCGGCGCTCAGCTCGTAGTCAAGGCTTGCGAAGTGAAGCCTCTGCTCGCTATGAACGTGGGGTGAATGAATCTCAGCTAGAAACCGCCTGCTTACATGCCCTGCAATTATTGGTAGATCTGACAGGAGCCAAGGTGGTGGCCCAACAGCGAGCCGACCATCGCAAATCCCTAGAACGGTCGATTGAGCTGCGTCTGGATCGAGTCAATCATGTGTTGGGTAAAGTCAAAGGCAAGCAAGGTGAACCTACCGACTTAACGGACAAGGACATTCTACCAATCCTCAAATCCCTTAGTTTTGATACCACCCCGACCGATCGATCTGAGACTTGGACTGTCACAGTGCCGCCTCATCGTCATAGTGATATCGAACGGGAAATCGACTTGGTGGAGGAAATTGCTCGACTGTATGGCTACGACAATTTCTGTGAAACCTTACCTGCTAAAACCGAGTTAGGAAGCCTATCCAGCCAGGATACTTTGGCCCGTAAACTTAGAGAAGCCTTCCGAGCGGTGGGTCTCACGGAGTTGATCCATTATTCCTGGGTAAAGCCTGAAGGTGACGAGCAGGTGGTGGTGGTAAATCCATTGCTAGTAGAGTTCTCCGCTCTGCGCACAGAAATGCTCACTAGCCTGCTCAATGCCTGCCAGCGGAATTGGGAACAGGGTAATGGAGCCTTAAATGGCTTTGAAGTCGGTCAAGTGTTCTGGAAAGACGGCGAAAAGCTGAAAGAAGCTCGGGCCATTGCAGGCATTCTGGGGGGTGACCCTGCCCAAGGCAAATGGATGCGCACCGCAAATCAGGACTATGCCATGACTTGGTTCGAAGCCAAGGGCTTACTGGAGCGAGTGCTGAACCAGTTGGGATTGTCTGTGACATTTCAGTCAGATTGCCCTGATGAACGGTTACATCCTGGGCGAACAGCCGCCCTGCTCTCCCAGGGAGCGAAGTTAGGCTATTTTGGCCAAATTCATCCTCAGGTGCAGCAGGACCGGGATTTGCCAACAGTCTATGTGTTTGAGCTGAATTTAGATCTGCTGCTAGAACAACTCGCCCGACTGCAAACCAAGTCAACCCTGTTCTCCACCTATTCTACCTATCCAGCCGCCGATCGGGATTTGGCTTTCTTTATCCCCACGGATATCACCGTTGCGGAAATCGAAAAGGTGATTCGCAAGGCGGCAGGTGGCCGCAAGCAATCTCTGCTCACGGCCATTGAGCTATTTGATGAATATCAGGGGGAGCATGTGCCAGACGGGCAGCGGAGCTTGGCGTTTCGATTGCTGTATCAGGCCTGCGATCGCACCCTCACAGACGAAGAGGTCAACCCCATCCACCAAAAGGTACGTGACGCCCTCGAAAAACAGTTCAAGGTTAGCCTCAGAAGCTAAGTCAGCTGACTTTCCGCTTTCTCGGGAAGTTTCACAATAATTTGATTGCGGCCATTGACTTTGGCCTCATAGAGAGCTGCATCCGCAACCGCCACCAAGTTCGTCGGGTGATAAATCGGTTGGGGAACGGTACTAGCAACGCCAATACTCAAGGTGACGTGATCGGCCACCTCCGACTGCAAATGCTCAATCTGCAAATCGAGCATGGCCCGCTGGATTTTCTCTGCTACCAGGCAGGCCTGTTTATGATCTGTATTGGGCATGATTACTGCAAACTCTTCTCCCCCATACCGAGTCGCTAAGTCCCCCGTCCGCCTGACATTGGCATTAATCGCACGGGCAATTTTTTGGAGGCAGTGATCCCCCGCTTGATGGCCATAGGCATCATTAAAAAGCTTGAAATAATCGGCATCACACATAATTAGGGCCAAAGGTCTCTGTTGGCGCTGCATCCGCCGCCATTCTTGCTCCAACACCTGATCAAAACACCGCCGATTAGCTAGTTCAGTCAAGCCATCCAGATGGGCAAGGCGATTCAAGGCAGCGGTCTTGGCCTCGACCTTAGATTGCAAAATTTGATTGCTATTTTGTAAATAACTAATCACCAGGATGAGACTTGTGACTGCCAGACAACCAATTACAATCAACGTGGTCCAGATACTCTTTAATCCTTCTTGAGCCTGGGCAACAAAGGCATCAATGGGCTGCGTGATTTCTATAACCCCGCGCACATCACCCACCTGCCAATCGGTTTTAGGACTACCCGGCCAAGTGTTATGACACTTGACACAGCTCGGTTCCATTTGGACGGCTTCGGCATAGCGAAACAAGAGGTGCTCCTTCTCCTTCGCTTTTTGGTAGTAGAAGCCAGTCGGATCTTGCTGTAAATACTTCAGAGCCTTCTGTTCAAAGACATTTTGGGGCCCCCCTGATCCTTGACGATTGGGAAAAGGATAGTCACTAAATAAGCGAAAAGATAGACCGCTTTCCGATTGGCTGACCCGCTCTCCTAATTCAATCGTAAAAGTTGCGGGTACTGGGATGCCACCCGTTATTTGATGGTACTCAGGACTTGCCGTCACACTGTCTACATCGTCCAAACGCCCCACCACAGACTGGCTGTAAAGGAGCCACGCTTCCTTGACCGTATTCACAGAAACGCGCGCATGTTGAAGCGCTTGGGCATCCACTAAATCTGCCGACAACTCAAAGGTGCCAGAGAGGGCAACCCCCGTCCCAATGCAGAGCAGTAGCACTAGGATTAGCGCTATCCGTTGATACAACCAGAGTGTTAGCTTCCGAAACCGCTGCAAATTAGACAAGCCCCCAAAAGTTCAGCCTGCAGAGATAGCAAAGACAAACCTCAACTTAGTGATGACACCGAACTTTTCCGATTCACAGCAATCACTTAAGGGAAAATAATGCAGAGTATAACCAATCGTTTACTGCTAGATTAGACGTCTTCAAGATGTCTGTAGTCTTGGCTGTTACTGACTAAAAATAGCGGAATAACACCCAGACTAGGTATCAAACAGTTCCTCAATGGTTAGATATAAAGCTCACCTGTTAATACCCATTAATTATAAAGACCGATTCGCCCAAATGCCCCATCAAACAGAGAAATTAGCGAATAAATATATCCCTTTCTTTCTGTCTAGAAATTAAAATACTTGAAGATCGCAATTTACTCTTGCAGTAAGAATTTGATCATAATCGAGCTCACAGACAGCTTTATCTTCGCCACGCTAGGCTAGAGACAGTATCCGCACCAGATATTTGGGAGACCATATGGCAGTGAAAACTAGCGTTTTTTCTCACGTCCTTTCACCTTCTACAAGGCGATATCGCATCTCTCGCCTCGTAACAGTGTTGGCAGGGCTATGGGTAATCGGTAGTGTCCTGTGGAGTCCAACGAGCCACTATGCAGAGGCTCTAGCAGGCGTTGCTTATACTGATCCCGCCATTTACCAAGAGAAGTCGGGATATAGCCTAGATGGAATTAATAAAGTCTATATGGGGCGAGAAATTGCCCAAGTCATGGGCCATCAAGGAGCTGGATGGCTAGAGCGATCGGGGCGGGCCAGCAGTGAACAGCCTCGACGCTTAGTGGAAGCCCTCAACTTAAGCCCTAAGGATGTGGTGGCTGATATTGGGGCTGGGACAGGTTACATGAGTTTTCGGATGACGCCCCTACTCCCGGAAGGCAAGGTGCTAGCCGTAGATCTCCAGCCAGAGATGGTGGAAATCCTCAACTATTTCAAGGAAGAACGCCAAATTGATAATTTAGAGGCAGTTTTGGGGGCCGAACAGAGCCCTAATTTGCCTGACAAGAGTGTCGATTTAGTACTGATGGTGGATGCCTATCACGAGTTTGCCTTTCCCAACGAAATGATGACCGGCATTGTTAAAGCTCTGAAGCCAGGGGGCAGAGTGGTATTAGCGGAGTATCGGGCTGAAAACCCGCTGGTGATGATTAAGCCGTTGCACAAGATGACGCAAAAGCAGGTCCGCAAAGAGATGCTAAACGTGGGCTTAGTGTGGCAAGAAACTAAGAATCTATTGCCCCAACAACATCTGATGTTTTTTGAGGCGGCTTAGGGTCTGATCTGGGGGTGCGATCGCAAACCCAGATCAGACCATCTCCACTGTTGAAGTGATCCCACTCATGACGTCTGAGAACGAACATGCCAAGATAGGGCTGAGAGTCGGGCATTGGAGTCCACCATTTATGCGTCTACAAGTTCAGGGTGTATGGGTCTGTATTGGGATCTTGCTAGGGGTACAATCAGCATCTGCCCAGTCTGCTATCCCCAATAGTTCTGTATCGGTTTTGCAGCAGGACGAAACTGCAAACGCTCCTAAACATCCTGGTGTTGCCAAACTGAGGGCGCAAGGTCCGGCCGGACTACACCGTTTTTTGAAAGACCATGCCCAGGAATTGAAATCTACGGCTGAACTGCCTGCTCCATTCCTAAGGAGACAGCTCGATGCCCTCTGCCAGCAGAGAGACTGCCATGCATCCCAGCTCTATTGGCATAGGAATTTTGCCAAAGCTCAAGCAGAAGCCAAGACCAGCAATAAACCCATATTGTCTTTGCGGTTATTGGGAAATTTGGATGAAGAACTGAGCTGTGCCAATAGCCGATTCTTCCGGGTGGCGCTGTATCCCAATGCCGAGGTTTCCCAATATTTACGCGAACGGTTTGTGCTGCATTGGGAGTCTGTCCGCCCTGCCCCGGTTATGACCATCGATTTTGGAGATGGTCGCCAACTCAAGCGCACCGTCACGGGCAACAGCATCCACTATGTGCTGGATGCCGAAGGTCGCCCCCTAGAAGCCTTACCTGGCCTCTATGGTCCCCAAGCCTTCCTGCAGCAATTACAGCGAGCTGACACTCTATGGCAGCAAACTGTAACCCTGACAGGGCAAGACCGCCAACAGGCCCTGCAAACCTATCATCAACAGCGACTGGAAACGATTCAAGCCGATTGGGTTCAAGATCTACAAACAGCGGGAATCAAAGATGTTCCGGTCCTGAGAAAGCTGCCAGATGGCACGACACCGACGGCAGTGGATGCTGCCCCCATTGCCATCACCAAGTCCCTGGTGGAGATTCCCTTAGTGTCTTCGTCTATGAATCTCTCTATTTTGGCCAACCAAAATCGCACCCAACTCAGCGAAGCCACTCAACCTCAGACCTGGGGGAAATTGGCGGCCTTCCAGGCCGATCGAGCACGGCTGGATCAGAATAGCAAAGTGCTAATGCAGAGCAAGAACAACGCCTACCGTTCCCCTGAGCAGTTGGCCAAAACGGTACAAAGCTTTGAGCAAGCGATGGCTATCGATACGGTCCGCAACGAGTATCTACTGCATTCGCGCCTGCATCAATGGTTTGTGGAGAGAAACCAAACAGAATCGATTTCACAACTGAATGAAAAGGTCTATGCCGA
Organism: Acaryochloris marina S15; assembly: GCF_018336915.1. Taxonomy (GTDB): domain Bacteria; phylum Cyanobacteriota; class Cyanobacteriia; order Thermosynechococcales; family Thermosynechococcaceae; genus Acaryochloris; species Acaryochloris marina_A. Next base: position 1,162,166 of record NZ_CP064923.1, read on the forward strand.
GTTATTTCTAACACCGAGTTCTGATCCCTGGTTGGGATTGGTATCACCGGATATCTACAGTGGAATTGAGGGGGATGGGATCGAGCTTCAGTAGTCTGCTTGAGACCGAGGCCACAGCATCGCCAACCCTCGCTGACCGTATCCAAGGATGGCCAAGACGGTCTGTCTCATGCTGCGAGGATGGAAGCCTGCCCAAGCATTAAAGCCTAGGCACACCATGGCGATGGTGAACAGAATATAGGTGGGAGCCATAATCACACCGATGATGAGCCAAGACAGATCGTGAAGCGCTAACAAGACTGCTGCCAAGCTAGAGAATCCAATACTGATGTGAATGGATCGAGGCGAATGGTCTCGGCTCACCTTATAAACGCTTAAGGCTGTGGACAAAATATTGATGGGGACTAGGGATGCACAAATGCCAACACAGTTGCATCGGGAGAAGTCGAGAAGAGCGTTAAAACTAAGCATGTTCATCGTTCTATCATGTTTAAGAGATCGATGCTGCGAATTGCAAAAGCTAAGCAATAATACTTAATCTGCGTTGATTCCCATAGTCCTAGATTTCGGTGAGGTAATCCCTGATGAGTTCGTCCCCAACCTTAGGCCCAATCCATCCCCTGGTTCCCGCTGGAGAGGATTTGGAGCCTGCGATTGCATTCTACGAACAGAAACTCGGATTCAAGGTCATCCACCGGGAAGGAGATCCCCTCAGACTGGCGGTGGTTCAACGGGATATGTCCGTCATCTATCTGTGCAAAAACAGCTATCAAAATTTGGGCAGTCCCACCAGCTTAAGAATCCAGGTCAACGATATTGACCAACTGTTTGCTGAGTATGAAGCGAAAGATGAAAGCATCGTCCGGGAAAAACTGGCAGTCAAACCCTGGGGACCGAAAGAATTTGTGGTTTATGACCCAGTCGGTGGTTGCTTAACATTTTTTGCCATGCCTGGTAATTAGCCTTCCTAAAAAGGGCTTGGCATACAAAGCAAGATGGACACACCTGAATCATGAGGTGTGGGGGCAAACCACCCGACATGCCGCAAGACTGAGTTAAACAAGCTAGATTTCTAGAGGTAACAGTGCTGCATGCTAGGTTTACCCTTCGTTCATTGGTTAGTCATCCTCAGTGTACTGATCAGTACAGCCGGTGCCTTCGCCTATATTCGCGACACCTTATCAGGTAAGACCCAGCCGAACCGGGTGTCCTGGTCCATGTGGGCCTTGTCCCCTCTGATTAGTACCGCAGCGGCATTGTCAGCAGGCGCTGATGGTTGGGCCACTCTTCGCATTTTTATTGCTGGCTTACTGCCCCTGCTGATCTTTTTCGCTTCATTCATCAACCAGCGCAGCTACTGGAAAATGGGGGTCTTTGACTTGAGCTGTGGTGCGTTCTCACTGCTGGCGGTGATTTTATGGGCTGCGATCGCATCTCCGCAACTGGCAATTCTCTGTGCCATCATCGGCGATATTTTTGCCTCTTTTCCGACGTTAATTAAGACCTGGAAATACCCAAACACCGAGACAGGCGCTATGTTTTTTGCCAGTCTCCTCAGCGTGTTATTGGTTCTGCCCTCAATTCCCGTGTGGAATATTGCGAATGCCGCCTTTCAGATTCACTTATTGATTATGAGTTCACTGCTGCTATTTGCTGTCTACCGCAAACCCATTCAGAGACGATTTCACTTTTCCAAATAATAGCTGTTTTACACCTTCCAGAATTATTGGTCCATTTTTCAAAATTTATATCGAATAATTCTTGAGTTTCCAGTAAGGGAAGGTCTCGATTCTCTTGCAAGCTTTTTCTGTGAATGTGAATACAAAACACTATTTTAAGAGTAGGTGAGTTACGTTCTTTATCAGGAACCAGAGCTATCAAGATGAGAAGTATAACGCTAACTCTATGGCATTTTTGACTAACAGATACAGTTTCTGAATGACTTAACCTCCCTCAACCGAGTTAAACTTATTCGAAGTGGAAAAGGCAAATCAAAATGTCGATTTATGCCACAATTTGGGACGCCATCGTTATGCGACGATGCAAGCTAGGATTCAGAATAAAATGACAAAACGTTTTCGCATCGCACTTTCATTTGCAGGAGAAAAAAGGGATTTTGTTGTCCGAATGGCGCATGTCCTTGCAGATCGCTTTAGCGCAGACCAAATTCTTTATGATAAGTTTCACGAAGGAGAATTTGCCTGTAGTAATCTCGCCTTTCATCTTCCCTCGCTTTACCAGAATGAAGCCGATCTGGTCGTTGCTATCCTGTGCAATAACTACAGCGAAAAAGAGTGGTGTGGCCTTGAGTGGAACGCTATATATAGTCTGATCAAACAGGGTAATGTAAAACAAGTCATGCTTTTACGCTTTGACAGGGTCGAACCTGCAGAATTGTTCGGTCTTGCTGGTTTTGTTGATCTGGATGATAAGACACCAGAAGAAACAGCTGCACTTATTCTCAGTCGCCTTGCGATTAATAAAGGGCAAAAGAAGGATTACTATCTTTCGACAAACTCTATAGATCTTGATTGGCCTGATGTCACCCCTGTGCTTGACTGGCCTGTGGCAAATCATCGTGAAGCGAAGCTTGCTTTTGCAAAGCTAATTACGCATAGAGCACCATTCAGAATACTTCCCATCTACGGTCCGACAGAAATAGGCAAGACTCACTTAACAAAGCAGTTTCTCCGACATGCATTTAAAATTCCGGGATTAACTTGCGGACGCCTAGACTTCAAAGGCTCTACAGACATAGACACAGAACTGCGGATTTTTGCACAGAACCTCAAGGTTGAGACCCCATCTGGTAGTGTTGTCAGTCAACTTTCTCAAATCTTTACTTCCCTCCAAAAGATAGCGCGTCCCACTCTCCTTATTTTCGACACGTTTGAGATGGCTGGAGAAGCAGAGAACTGGATGCAACAAAGTCTACTCCTCTCCATCATTCGCGAAACTTGGCTACGTGTTATCGTAGTTGGCCAACAACCATTGAAAGTGCATGGAGAACCCTGGGATGGAGCAAGTGCCTCACCCATAAAGCTTAGCGTACCTAATCCAGAAGAATGGTTTGAGTTCGGCCAGACTTACAAGCCGAACCTCACGCTTGAGTTTGTTCGCCAAGCTCATGATTACGCTGGCGGCAAGAGTGCGATACTTGCCCAACTGATAGGGCCTTCGGAGTAACCCCCATGAACTTCACTGAACAACTCCGTATTCTCAAAAATGCACAAGGTGACCCAGCAGCTCTCGTTCTTGCTAGTGTCGATATCGCCTATTTCACACTTACTGAGCCACAGCGTCAATCAATTAAACAGGCATTAATCGCTGCTGCTATCCCGCACTGGTGTGATTCCGACCTGCTTGTGGCTCTGCTGGACACAACACCTGATAAGGGAGACATCTTATTCGATTATTTGCGCAAACTCACAGTTATTGAACCCTTTCCTGCACGTGGAGAGAAAGCCATGAACGTTCACGAGTCTGCTCGCCTGACCTTGCGGGATTATTTGCGGAAGACAGACCCCGCTCGCTGGGTTCAACTTTCCACAAATGCCTGGAACTACTTAAACGAACACACTGAGACTCATGCTCGGATCGAAGCACTCTACCACTTGTTTGCGACCGATCAAATAGCTGCTGCAGCCGAATGCGAACTGCTAACTCAGGAAATCACACATTCTATGCAGCCTGAGAATACTACTGCACTCTCCCTTGCTCTGGAGGAACTAGCTAATGCCAGCTGGCTCAAAGGAGCAGCCCGAGTGGAAGCACTACTAGCCACTTTTGAAGTTCGTAGTTTGCGCGGAGACACTGCCCAACTGGAGGATCAAGCGCTTCAAGTTATGAATCTTGCTCATGCAACATCCCGTCAATCAGGAATTTCCCGGGCACAGTGCCTTCTAGGAGACATCTACCAAACAAAAGGACGACTGGATGATGCGCTCAAAGCATTCAATGAATACCTCTCTATCTGTCAGAATCTGACTTCAGCCGATCCGTCTAACGCAAAATGGCAGCGTGATCTCGGCGTCGCGTATGCGAGGACCGGAGACATCTACCAAACAAAAGGACGACTAGATGATGCGCTCAAGGCATTCAATGAATACCTTTCTATCTGTCAGAATCTGATTTCAGCCGATCCGTCTAACGCAGTATGGCGGCGTGATCTCGGCGTCGCGTATGCGAGGACCGGAGACATTTACCAAACAAAAGGACGACTAGATGATGCGCTCAAGGCATTCAATGAATACCTTTCTATCTGTCAGAATCTGATTTCAGCCGATCCATCTAACGTAAAATGGCAACGTGATCTCGGCTTCGCGTATGTGAGAACTGGAGACATCTACCAAACAACAGGACGATTGGATGATGCGCTCAAGGCATTCAATGAATATCTCTCTATCTTTCAGAATCTGACTTCAGCCGATCCGTCTAACGCAAAATGGCAGCGTGATCTCGGCGTCGCGTATTCGAGGACCGGAGACATCTACCAAACAATAGGACGACTGGATGATGCGCTCAAGGCATTCAATGAATACCTTTCTATCTTTCAGAACCTGACTTCAGCCGATCCGTCTAACGCAGTATGGCAGCGTGAACTCGGCGTCGCGTATTCGAGGATCGGAGACATCTACCAAACCCAAGGACGACTGGATGATGCACTCAAGGCATTCAATGAAGACCTCTCTATCTTTCAGAACCTGACTTCAGCCGATCCGTCTAACGCAGCATGGCAGCGTGAACTCGCTGTCGCGCATGCGAGGATCGGAGGCATCTATAAGGCCCTCTAATAGTATTACCTGTAGTTATAGAATCTGCGATTGAAGCTCTAATAAATAATCCAGACTAACGCCAGCTATAAACTCTCGCTTTTACTGTTGATGACAACAACAGGATGGATCGAATCAACAGGATGACAATCCATCTACAGCAGATTTAAAGCTTTCAAACTCCGACGGGTCACTTCTGCCCGAGCGGGTAAATCTTTCTGATCATTGATATCGAGATTGGTGGCAAAAAAATAGACATTATCATTTTGCTCTAAGTAACCGACATACCAACCAATGCCAGGCTGCAGTGCCCAACCCGTCTTCGCTCGGATGGTGTACTCAGGGGTTCAATGTCACTGACTTAAGAAAGCAGAAAAGGGCTGCAAGTCTTGATAGATATAGAATCAAGACTTGCAATCCATCAATAATCTGCCTTCTACTATGTCTGAGTCAGCCGAAATTCTCAAGCATCAGTTTTCCCAAAGCCTGGGATTGCCCTGGACGGATATTCTTCCCGCTTCAAGGCTGACCGACATCCTAGCAGAGGAATCAATCTCCTATCGCAACCGTGTGTATACGCCCATCGTTACGTTGTGGGCCATGCTCTACCAAGCATTATCTGCAGACAAAAGCTTGCGCAACACAGTCAAATGCATCACCACCTGGCTCACTGCCGCAGGACTCCAACCCCCATCATCAGATACAGGAGCCTACAGTAAAGCCCGAGGAAGATTACCTGAGTCCCTGCTGCAACGGTTAATTCCCGAAACTGCTAATCACATAGAGCAAAGCATTCCCCAAGAACACCACTGGTGTAATCGAACAGTGAAAGTCTATGACGGCACGACAGTGCTGATGGCTGATAGTGTGGCGAACCAAGGGGAGTATCCTCAACATGGCAATCAGGCTCCTGGCTGTGGATTCCCCATTGCCCGTTTAGTGGTGTTTTTTTGCTTAATCACAGGGGCAGTGGTCTCAGCCTGCATTGCCCCCTGGAGCATGAGTGAAATCGTCATCAGTCGGCTGCTTTATGAGGATCTGGAGGTTGATGATGTGGCCATAGCAGATCAAGCCTATGGCAGCTATGTTGATCTAGCCCTGATTCAACAACAAGGAGCCGATGGGGTTTTACGTAAACATCATGCCCGTCATACAGACTTCCGTAAAGGACGTAAGAACGGGATAGGAGACCACCAAGTTCAATGGCAAAAGCCCACACGGTGTCCCGCCCACATGAGTGCAACGGAGTTTGCAGAGATTCCCAAAACGTTGACAGTCAGGGAGGTATCGCTACGTCTATCGCGTCGAGGCTTTCGAGACCAGTTCATTATCGTCGTCACAACCTTACTGGATGCTCAGCGCTATAGTGCTAAACAATTGACTCGCTTGTACGGATGGCGATGGCAGGCGGCTGAAGTCAATTTGAGACACCTCAAAACCACCTTAAAGATGGAAATGCTCACAGCAAAGACACCTGAAATGGTGCGCAAGGATATTTGGTCTCATTTGCTAGGCTACAACTTATTGAGAAGTCTCATGGAACAGGCTGCCCCATGGGCAGAATATGACCGCTCTCGACTCTCTTTACAAGGGGCTCGACAACACTTTAATCAGATGCTGGTTTTGTTAGCAACGGCCACACAAGCTATACGTCAACGGTTGTATGCTCATCTGCTTGAAAATATTGCTACTGACCTTCTGCCTGTTCGACCCCATCGGCTCGAACCCAGGGTCGTTAAACGAAGACCTAAGCCCTTCCCCAGAATGCGACAACCGCGCTCTGTCCTCAAAGCCAATCTGGCTGCTTGATTAAGCTTATCTCAGTGCCATTGTACTCAGGGGTTTGCTCCACAATCATGATCTCTTTCACCGTTGCGATCGCCCGGTCTGAAAAAGGCAGTTCATTGCGATACAAACGCTGAAGGAATTGAATCTGTTCCTTGGGTGAGATCCGTAAATCCCCTGTTAGCCAAAAGGTATCAATGTCATCGGCTTCTCCAATTAATTGGTTGCCATAGCCCACCGTGGTTACCCACTGCTGCATCTGCTGAAAGCCAATGCGACGAGCTAACACCTGATAGAACCAGACCCCCGACACTTTAAAAGCCGTTTGCAGATTGAGGTCCCGATTCCAGGTGGGGATACTGCGTTCCACCCCATCCCAGGTCAAAATCGCCAGCTCATTGGCAATCACCCCTGTCTCTAACGCAATCAGAGAGTTGAGGATTTTAAAGGTAGACGCAGGCAAAAACGGCTGAGTATTGCGAGTCGAATTGTGCTGATAGGTTCGATTTCGTTTGAGGTCGTAAATCAGAATCGAGCCATTGACCTTTAGATCTTGAAAGGGTTGGGCCAGGGAAACATTCTGCTGAACCAATTTAGGGGTGGCTGCTGCCGATGGCTCACCCAGGGGGATGGCGGTTAAATATAGACTTGCGATCGCATATCCAAAACATCGGGCAACACAGTACCCTAGATTTTTATCGACATGATTAACCATATTCTCGATGACCTTCATTCAAACGGTTGTGGGGCTCGATCGGGGGGTGTTTATCGAGGTCGATGCCTTGACCACCTTTTTAGGTTGCTCATCACTCAGTAAACAAGAGTTAGACTACTGCAGGAACTATTGCTACATACTAGGTTTACCGACTCGGTTGGCCTTTGTATTCAAGGGGTTTCAGCCCTTCAATCCCACCTTGTTGATACTGCCGAAGGGTTTTGGCTAAAGTGGGGCGACTAATCTGACAATTCCCACCTAATTTTGCCGAATGATGGATTGAGTCTGGGGAACTCTAGGGGTATTCGAGCATTAGTGATCAGATGCTTCTTCTGCAATTCCTTAAAAACTCAATCTCTATGGTAGAAAGACGAGAATATTGCTGCCGTTCTCCACTGACTTTTCTTTTGGGTGTGGGATTCAGCCTGTTGCTATCGCTAGCGTTCCTGGCTCCGAGTCAGGCCATTCATTGGGCTGATATCCCTAATCCACGTCAAGACAATAATTGGGTTATGGATAAAGGGGACATCCTCAGCCTTGAGAGTGAAGCTAAGCTCAATCAGATGATCTCGGCCTTGGAAGCCAAGAACGGGATCGAGATGGTAGTGGTGACTGTGCCGGAGGTACATCCTTTGGGGGCCACCGAAGAGTTGGCTCAGGCGCTTTTCACCACTTGGAAATTGGGTAAGAGAGGGCAAAATAACGGCGTTATGTTATTGGCCTCTAAAAAGGAAGGTCGTGTAGCCATAGAAAAGGGATCTGGTTTACGGTCTGACCTGACTTATGAACAGGTAGATAACATTATTCAGACTCAGATCACTCCTCAGTTAGAGCGAGATAATTTTGATGCCGGTGTTGTCAATGGTGCTCAGGCCATGATCCAAATTCTTGAGAATAAAAGCGAAGACTCGATTTCTTTTTTCCAGATCGTGCTGCTGATGTTAGGGGCTGTAATTTGGGCCTATATCGCTAAAACCCTATGGAAAGTCTTTAGGTAATCCCTTGAATAGCCACCTTGATACAAAAATTCTGTCCAGTTGTATTGGAAGTTGGGGCGGTGCGAACAACGGAAGGTTTTGAAGAGAGGCTAGAGATGTTGGGTAAGGGTGAGTAGATGTTCAGAATGACGGGGCTCGTTTGGGGAGTGATAGGAATATCCAGACATAACTGTTTAAAGGTCTGATCAAGACTCTATTTTGAGAGAAATATGCTGCTCAATCGTATAAAACGTCGTAGACATCAACTGCTGATATCCCTTTTTACTCTGGTATGCGGCCTGCTACTATTTTTATCCTCACTGGCCCCAAGTCGGGCCATTCCCGTATCTGAAGTCCCTAATCCTCGCCAGAACAATAATTGGGTGACGGATATGGCCGATTTGCTTAGTCCTGACAGCGAGACCAAGCTAAATCAGATGATTACGGCATTGGAAGAGACCAATGGTGCTGAAATTGCAGTGGTGACGGTTCCCGATACTAAACCTTCCGCATCCCCCAAAGCGTTTGCGACAGAGCTATTTAACACTTGGGGGATTGGGGAAAAAGGCGTAGACAACGGTATCTTATTTCTGGTCTCGAAGTATGAACGTCGTACAGAAATCGAGACAGGGTAAGGCCTAGAATCCATTCTTCCTGATGCGAAGGTGGGCAATATTCTCCGTACCCAGGTCACCCCTCACTTTAAGCAAGGCAATTTTGATGCAGGTATCGTTAATGGAACTCAGGCGATTATCCAGGTTCTAGAAGGTGGAACGATTGCATCTCAAGCGCCCTTGCCAGAAGAGAGCTTGCAACCATCAACATCGCTAACAAAGAGAGGGAAACCAGTATTTTGGTTAGGCTATTTGGCTGTTATTACAGTTGTGGTCGTTACTGTGATGGGGATATTGAAATATGTGAATCAAAGAAAGACGCAAGTCTATCGGATTTCTCCTAGGGGGCGTACCACTTTGGCCTCTCATATATGGGTGTCTCTCTGGATTAAAAATCTTCGGAAATTATCCTTAGACGACTGTAGACAACGCCCCATCCAGCATGGTGTTGCCCTGAATTCAATCACGGTATTTAAAACTTGGTGGGCTTGCTATGGCGTATCAGCTGGACTGCTGCTAATGGCTGATTCCATGGATTTCGAAGTAGTTTGGTGGCTCATCTTCGCACTCTTTATAATGTATGAGCTGTGGTGCTGTTTTAGGCGTGATGTAAGCAGCACAAAAGCTAGCTATGACTTATTCATGTTGAATGTGTTTATTTTCCTATTTATAGGTGGGGGCTTCTTTTTTATAGGCTTAATCAATCCTTCTATTCCTAGAGTTCTTATGCTACCGTTCCTAAGCTTTTTCCCCTGTGTACTCCGGGGCATGAGATTGCTGCCTCCAAGTGGCACGGTGTTCATCAATGCGTGGCTTTTGATGATGATAGGTGGGATTCTCTTTATTTATCCTTTTCTTTCTATCTTGCTGATACTGCCGTTTCTATATGCTTGTGCGGGTGCACTACGGTCAATGAGATTGTTATCCCAAAAGAAGACGATATGCCAGTGTCAGTCTTGTGGTGATGCGATGCAATGGATTGATGAAGACTGTCTTCGACACAATCTGGAAGCATCCTTGTTTTCGAACCGATTCGAATGCCATGAAGGCTGGCAATGTCTCACCTGTGGTCCATCAACTGTGCATATGTTTTCAGAACATTTCCCATTGATCACTCACCGGTATAGCGATAAATGGAGCAAGATCGGTTATCGTTCATCTCACTCTCATAGTAGCAGTAGCTACAGCAGTGGCAGTAGCTATAGCAGCAGCGACTATGGTGGTAGTAGCAGAGGGAGTGACTTTGGTGGGGGCAGCAGTGGTGGCGGAGGAGCTGGAGAGAGCTGGTAACTGTCCTCTTCTGAATCGGTTTCGACTTTTGAAGTTCACGTTAGCATTCTCTGCTGTTTGCACTGACTACACATTCCCTATCACTTTTGGGGATGAATTGTGGTGGGTTATGGCGCAAAAGGATAACTGTTCATCCTGCCAAGTGTCCTTTTGGGAACACTAGATATCTCTAGTGATGACTGCACCAAAGCCTTAGTCCAAACCTAAGCTGAATCTAAATATGTTTCTCACCAGACTAAAAAAGCGAGAAAGTTCGCTGCTGACATTCATCTTGGCGTTGAGTTTCAGCCTATTTCTTTCGATATCTTCCCTAACACCGAGTCGGGCCATTCCCGTATCTGAAGTACCTAATCCACGCCAGGACAACCATTGGGTTATGGATAGTGCGGATATCCTCAGTCAGGAGAGTGAAGCAAAGCTGAACCAAATCATTGTTGCCAAGGCCAAGCACAGCTTTGAAGTGATAGTGGTAACAGTGCCGGATATAAAGCCCTCAGCTTCGTTAGAGGAGTTTGCAGCATCGCTTTTTGAAACGTGGGAAATTGGTAAGCATAGGTTCAACAACGGCATTTTATTGCTGATATCTAAGGATGATCTTCGTGCAGAAATCCAAAGAGGAGAAGGGGTACAGCTCATCCTCCCTGATGCAAGGGTGGACAACATTATTCAGACCCAGATCAATCCCTACTTAGAGCAGCGTGAATTTGATGAGGGTATTGTCAATGGCACCCAGACAGTGCTTCAGATTCTTGAAAACGAAATCCAAAAATATCGGCAAGAAAGGACATTAGAGGACTACGGAACACCCCTGTCGTACCTACCCGATCCTTTCATGCTGGAGATGGAGATAGCGATACGGGATATGGCTTGGTTCTTGATCACTTCAGTTCTGTCGAGTATTGCTATTGCTGTATTGGTCATGACTCCAGCGGTTGTGTTGATGAGTCTATTCCGTAAAAGTCAAGTTCTGCAGCTGTCTCCAGTGGGTCGGACAACCTTATTCAAGCAAGGTAGTAGATTGCGACTGATGTGGGGATCGATAACGTATTGGTTACTTACAGGCTATGCATCAGTTTATCCAGAACAACCGACCTCCATCTACAAGGGAATGCACTTTACTAACCCACTCATTCAAAGTTGGTGGATTCTCTTTGGTCTATATTCAGCGGTAGGGGTGACGTGGTCTTTTGTCCATCCAGTCCAAATGAATCAATTCCAAGGATTTTTGCTGTGCTGGCTTGGGGTTTGGTTGGGGTATGAACTTTGGTACTGCGTGAAACACAAAGACCCCAGGGGAAGCGAAGCTATGCTTCTTTTTCGTGGGCTGTTCCGCAGTAGTTTGGTCGCTTTTACTTTAGTGCTGATTGTGGCACGGGTCTTCAAAGTTCCTGGTTTCGAGACTGCATTAATCTTCTACCTCATCACTGCTTTTAGTGGTGCTTGGGCAGGGATGTTACTCCTGTTGCGATCGCTGACTCGTTACACGGAGGTACGGTGCCAGTCCTGTCATGGTTTGATGCAATGTCTAGATTCTAAAACCGTAGATAGCTATCTAAAACCAGCAGAAACAGCAGCCAAAATGCTTAAAAGTACTCGCTATGTGGGTTGGGAATGTCCAACGTGTAGCTTTGTTCACCCAGAGAGCGACTTCAACATTCGTCTATTTCACGAAGTTGTGAAATCCGAAAAGTTTGGACATTGTAGTGAATGTGAGGCCTATGTTGTGCGTCAAACGATTCAGGTTCTTCGACGTCCAAGATGGTTCACTGATGGGGAAACGCTAATTACAAGTCGATGTGTTTGCTGCGATCAGACCTCTGAATCTCACACGAATACTCCCTCCGAGTTCTATCAATTAATGAATCGGTATTAGTTCGTAGCTATCTTTTGTCTAGATTTTTCTGAAAAGCCTTACCTTGAGTGCTTATGAATTCCAATAACATCATTCCTGAAGACTGGGTGCCGATTGTTTTAGAAAAAGTAGGCCAACTGTATCTCCAAGAAACGGAGGCAGATGGTTTTTCTCTCGAACAACTGATGGGTGCGGGTTCTGAGGCCCAAATCCCGCCAGAGCTGATTCAGCAGGCTTACCAACAGCTTCAGCAAGAGCAAGCAGAAGCCAAGCAACGTCAGGCCACTCGGCGGCAACAACTGAAGTTGGGAGGTGCGATCGCAACTACCGTAACCCTACTCGGAACACTGTGGTTCGGAGGGACCTACAACCATCTCAACGCTGCTAAGTCCACGGTTGAGGGCAAATGGGCACAGGTCGAAAACCAACTCCAGCGCCGTGCCGACCTTATTCCTCAACTCACCCAGATGGCCCAGTCCTACGCCAGCACTGAGAAGGAAATGATACAGGAGCTGACCCGCGCCCGGGCTTTCCCAGGCAGAGACGATGGCGCAGCAACAAGCGGCAAATGGGGCGATGCAGGATGCGATAGTCTCCGACCGGCCTGCGGCCATCGCAAACTTCCAAACCATCGCCACTCGCAATCCCTCTCTCCAGTCCAGCGAATTATTTATCAACCTCCAGTACGAAATTGCTGGGACTGAAAATCGCATCGCCACCGAACGTATGCGCTACAACCAAGCCGTCCAAGCCCACAACCAGTCATTGCAAGCATTTCCCACCATACTCGTGGCCAAGAATATGGATTTCAAACCCCATTCTTATTTCCAACGCCATGCTCAGTAAGCATCCAAAAGGCGATGACATCAGTACTGAATTAGATCATGGGAAATGGCCGTTTCGATGGCATTGATGGGGTCAAATATCACAACTACTAGGCAAAGAAAAGAAAAAGGTTGACCCTTGACCTTCTTGTGAGTCCACCCAAATTTGCCCCCCATGTCGTTCAATAATTTTCTTGCAAATAGCCAAACCAATCCCTGTGCCCGTGTACGTATTTCGATTGTGTAAACGCTGGAAAATTACAAAAATCCGTTCAGAAAATTGAGGATCAATGCCAATTCCATTGTCTTTAATGGCGATTGTCCAAGTCCCATGTGCTTGAGTGATGCCAATATGAATTTTAGGAACCTCAGCTTGGCAATATTTAATAGCGTTAGAAAGCAGGTTCTGAAAGAGCTGTTGTATTTGTATGGGATTCGCCAAAACAGTAGGCAAAGGATCCATTGAAATAATCACACCTCTGGCCTCTATCAGCGTTTCTAAATCCGATGTCACTTGCTGTAAGAGAATCTCAAGATTGGTTTCCTGGACATTAAACTCAGCTTGACTGATCCGAGAATAGCTCAATAGATCATCAATTAACCCTTGCAAGCGGATGGCCCCATTGGTGATGTAGCTGATATATCGATCGGCTACATCATCCAATTGATCTTGATATCGTTCGGAGAGTAATTCAGCAAAACTCCTAATCTTGCGCAATGGCTCTTGTAAGTCGTGGGAGGCGACATAGGCAAATTGTCCCAGTTCTTGATTCGAAAAAAGGAGATCAGCATTTAACTGCTTCAGTTGCTGTTCCGTCTGTTTGCGCTGAGTGATATCGCGGCAAACAGAAACTATCGTCCCATCCTCTGTGAGGGTCAAAGAAATTTCTTGAGCAAAGGTAGACCCATCTTTTCGAATGGCTATCGCCTCTCCTCGCCATGACTGTTCCTGGGCTAATAAGGGAAATATCTCGTTCTCAAGCCGCTTTACGTCTTCAGCAATATATAAAGAGTGCCAGGATTTACCCACTAGTTCAGTCGAATCTTCATAGCCAAATAGCTCAAGGTAAGCATGATTCAGATAGAGATAGGTGCCCGCTTTCACAATTGCAATGCCATCAATGACGGCTTCTATTGCAGCCTGTTGTTGCTTTAAAATAACCTCAGCATCGCGATGCTCCTGACGAACTTTGGCATCTCGAACTTCACGCCGAATGGCCTCAGCCAATCGGGTCAGATTATCCTTCATGAAGTAATCGTGGGCCCCCGCTTTCATCATTTCTACGGCTGCCGCTTCACCGATAGCTCCCGAAATAACAATAAAAGGAATATCAAGATCAGATTTTTGAACCATTTCCAGGGCTGCAGGCGCATCAAAGCCTGGCAAATGATAATCTGCAATGATCACATCCCAAGTCTGATCCTTTAGCAGAGCACAAAAAGACTCAACCGTTTGCACTCGTTGCCAATCGAGACGAAGATGACTGGATTTTAAGGCGCGAATGGCTAAGAGCGCATCATCTTCTGAATCTTCAATGAGAAGAACCTGGAGAGACTCACCCACCGTCATAAATCCTTCGGTAACGTCTCATTGATTAGCAACCAATACAACCCTAACTGGGATACAGCATCGGTAAATTGCTCAAAGTCCACAGGCTTGCGCACATAGCTATTGGCCTTGAGTTGATAGCTTTCAATAATGTCCCGTTGTTCGCTAGAAGAGGTAAGAATTACCACAGGTAAAAGTTCCATACGCTGGTCGGAACGAATGCGTTGCAATACCTCTAACCCATCAATTTTGGGTAACTTTAAATCCAGCAATATTAGACTTGGCAGCGGATCCGCCGCAAAGAGGACCTCCAAAGCTTCTGCGCCATCTCGGGCAATGATAATTGGATTGGTTACCTTGCTCCGTTTCAAAGCCCGTAGCGTAAGCTGCTCGTCATCTGGATTATCCTCCACTAACAAGATGGGACGAGGTAGGACCATGATCTTTATTCCTATAGTGAGAATGTGAACTGGGAACGGTGAAGTAAAAAGTAGCACCTTGCTCTGGAGCGGCTTCTGCCCAAACGGTTCCGCCATGACGATGAACAGCCCGTTGCACCGAGGCGAGTCCAATCCCAGTTCCTGGGAATTCATGGGTACTATGTAACCGCTGGAAAACACCAAAAAGCTTCTGAGCATAAGTCATATCAAATCCTGCTCCATCATCTCGGACAAAGTAGGTCAGTTCACCCTTGTGATTACCCAAGCCAAACTCAATATGAGCAGTGGCATGGTGATGGGTAAACTTCCAGGCATTCTGGAGTAGATTTGTGAGGATAACTCGCATCAATGTGGCATCAGCAGAGATAGCCTCATCCGGCATAATCTGAACATTCACTTGCCGTTCTGGTTCTGCTGCTTGCAGTTGGTCTATTACCTCTTGCGCCAAAGTACTGAGGTTGACAGAAGTATAGTGAATTTGTGAGCGGGAGACCCGTGATAAATCGAGTAAGCCATCGATCAGTTGACTCATGCGAGTCACATTATTCCGAATGCGATCGAAGTAGTCATTCGCTTCATCATTAAAGAGATCCTCATAATCTTCGAGGAGTGCGCGACTAAAACCATCTATGGCTCGGAGGGGGGCTCGTAAGTCGTGAGAAACAGAGTAGGCAAACGCTTCCAATTCTCGGTTAGAAGCTTCTAGTTGGGCTGCATACTGCCTGCTTTGTTCTTCAGCTAGTATGCGATCACTGAGGTCTACATGACAGCCAATCATCCTCAGGGGCTGTCCGACTGCATTCCACTCGATCACTTGCCCAGAACTAATGATCCATACCGTTGAACCATCTTTATGACGGTATCGACCTTCATGATAGAAAGGCGTTTCACCTCGACTCTGGAAATGGTTGTCCAGACACTCCAACATCACCGGCAAGTCTTCTGAAAAGATTAGGCTCTGCCTGCTTTCAGGGGTATTTGGCAATTCGTGATCCTGATAGCCCAGCATTCGTTTAAATCCAGGGCTGAGGTATTCATGATGCCTCGGAATATCCCAATCCCAATATCCTGCAAGAACATCATCGAGAATCTGCTCTAATAACGTGAGTTCTTTGCGAATGTTCTCTGCTTGCAGTCGTTCAGCTTCAGCTTGTTTGCGCTCACTAATATCATGGTGCATCCCAGCCATGCGCAGAGGTTGGCCCTGGGCATCCCATTCCACAACCTTTCCCATCGCGGCAATCCATTTCCATTGTCCTGATTTAGCGAGCACTCGGTAATCAAAGACATAGGACACTGAACGATCTTGCAAGTGGGCTTTGAGCAGATCGATCACCCAAGGCAGATCTTCAGGATGGACCAAGCGCTCCCAAGTTTCATACGAGGCTGGCATTTCTCCATCCTCAAACCCCAACATCTGATAAAAGAGTGGGCTCCAATACATATCTCCCGAGAGGATCCGCCAATCCCACCAACCGTCTCCAGAAGCCTCTAATGCGAACTCTAGTTGTTCCTGACTCTGCCTGAGGGATTGATTGGTAATTCGTAGTTCTTTAGTCCGTTTTTGAACACGCTGTTCTAACTCTGTATTGACCTGCTGCAACTGGGCTTCCAGCCGTTTTCGATCGGTAATATCTCGCCAGCTCGAACGGCTATATAAGACATTCCCAGCCTCATCTCGGACGGCTCGGACATTGAGGCTAACGTCTAACTTGCTGCCATCTTTGCGTTGGAGTTGTAGCTGAGCATCCTGAACCTCCCCTGTGGCGACAAAAGTCTGAAATGCGAATTCTACTTGGGAGTGACAATCTGGATGATAAACATCAAATATTGACCGATCTATCAGTTCATTTTTACCTAAATCTAATACATCACATAAGGTTTGATTGCATTGCAAAATCTTACTAGTGTGGGCGTCTACAGATACATACATATCTGGAGCATTTTCATAAAGATCCTGGTAGCTCGCTTCCGAAATTTTCAATTTTGCGAATGCTTTTTCCAGTTGATTTGTCCGTTCATGAACGAGTTGCTCTAGGCCAAGATTTAAGTGCTTTATACCAATTTGCGTTTTAAATCGTAATTCTCATATGAGGAAAATTGGTCATAGAAGTCAGCCTATCGGGTAAATCCATGAGTTCTTTGAGTCCCTTGCACAAGGTATCGGATACCTCATCTAAAGAATCAAAAACCTGATTGTAGAAGTGCTTTTCTTTCACCTCCTCCCAGATATGCTCTACAGCATTGAGTTGTGGACTTCGAGGAGGCTGAACAATCAAGCGTATATTGTCTGGAATGACGAGCTTCTTTCCGGTGTGGTAAGACGCTCCATCGACCTGCATCACCACAAAATAGTCTGAAAATTCATCCGCCACTTGTGCTAGGAATAAGTTCATCATCTGAGTATTGGAAAAGGGTAAGACTAAAGCACTCATCTTTCCTAACGCAGGAGCAACAGCAACATAGCCATAGAGATATTCACGGACAAGCTGCTGCCCACTTTCGGGTCGAATTCCAGGAGCACACCAAGCTCTTCTTACTTGCCCTAGACGACCAAAGCGCCCTTCGTCTGCTGCCATGATCACAATGGGACGTTGGTCTTCAGCTGAGCGATCTGCTACAGCGGTTTGGACCAGCCCCCGAAAGTTTTTTTAAAAGCCTCTCGTGCCGCTTTGTTTCCATTGGGATGGGACGGACGAGGCATGAGTTTGCGCCATCCGTGTCGGTCTAGCAAACGATAGATAGTACTGGGTGCCACTGACGTCTCCACTTTAGTCTCAAAGGCCGTTTGGATCTCTTGAACCGTTGTTAAATGACCTTGTTGAGCACGTTCAATAAACGATTCTAAAAATTCAATCTCTTCTTCGATACTCAGATAAGCACCGGGATTCTTCTTCCGTTTAGCCCTAGGAGCAATTGCTGCTGCTCCTAGGCGATTGTAAGCGGAAATCACCTGATGGACCGTTCGAAGACTAGTAGCAGTATGCGTGGCTATTTCGATAGCTGGGCGAGGATCTACCAGGGCGTTATAAATAATCATCCATTTTTGCTGACAGCGGGCAGTCGGAGCCGTAGCAATTTTGTCTTTCACCTCATCCACTGTTAGATGCGGTTTAACTGTACTAACTCGACTCATATACTTATGGAATGAACATAGGATTAGATCCTATCTAAATTACATCCCAAAACACAAATTGGTATTAGGTCTGCCTCAGCTTGTTTCCGCTGACTGATGTCTTGGATCTGAGCAACGAAATGGAGAGGACTACCATCCTCCTGAGACACCAGCGAAACACTGAGGGAGATCCATACCTCATGGCCTTGTTTGTGGATATATCGTTTTTCTAAGTGGCAGTGGTCAATCTCACCGGCTAGCAGTTGGTTTATCGTCTCCAAGTCAACGTCTAGGTCCTCGGGATGGGTGATGTTCTGGAAGGTGAGGGCCAGTAATTCTGATTCAGAGTAGCCTGTGATATTGCAAACCGACGCATTGACTTTTAGCCAACGACCTTCTGGTGAGACGAGGGCTATCCCAATCGCTGCATGCTCAAAAGCTTTAGCAAATCGGGCTTCACTTGCTCGGAGAGATTGTTCAACCTGCTGTTGTTCTGTGATGTCCTTGGCCATACCCAAAAAGCCCGTCAAATTTCCGGCCTCATCATATAAGGCAGTCACAGATAAGCGAGCAGGAAAGCGGCTTTGATCCTTGCGGATATAGGTCCAAAGGTTTTCATCAGGCATGCCTAATCGGGCTTTGGTCGTGAAAACTTCAAAACCAGGTTGGATGACGTAGCCTAGTTCCTGAGAGAGCTGCTGGGCTCTTTGTTCAATTTCCTGAGGATCATGAATGATGGCTGGGGTGACTTTGCCAATGATCTCTTCGGCAGTATAGCCCAGTTGCTTGAGTGCTCCGGCATTACAGGTTTGGATAATACCTTGGGTATCTGTTGCAATGATCGTGAAGTCAGCACTATCTAGGATGGCTTTTTGCCAGGTTTGCTCTTCCTGAAATCCAGATCTTTTAGCAGTCTGTTTTTCCATGATTGAGCGTTTATATCCCCCAAATGCAACTCAAGTCAGTAAGCCAATAATATTGATATTGATGTGCTTAAGACTATGTACTGAAAAGCCATTTTAGTATATTTACAAGAGAGGGTAGTCAACAAGATTGTATATATATTTTATCTTTTAAAGATTTTCAATATTCTTGCTAAATGAGTATGAAGATATTACTAGAATACTTATTCGATAGATTGAATTCTAAGTCTAGTTATTGATGGATCTCCATAGGTAAATACCTCATTTTGTTTGATTTTGACAATAGTAAGTAAACTAAATCCAGCTTTATAATCTTTATTAAGTAAATTTTTTAGGTATATTTACTCTTTAGTCGCTATATACTATTGATTTTCTGCTTTATTTTAATTATATCTATCTTTATTGGTAGATTTAAGCTTAATCACTTGTCCATCTCTTAGAAATAGCGATAGATATCAGCCGTTAAGAATTTTCGGCTTGTTATGGCACAAAGTTTAATTATTAAATGTCTTTAATCATATTGCTTTCTTGTATTTATCCTACGCAATCAGAGGCTGGATTTATTTCTCTTGCTAGAGATAAAATAGCTTAAAAAGATCTATCTGATAAAGGAATATTTATGATATCAAGCTGCTATTAGAAAATGTAAATATTTTTGCTGCTTTTCTCCTATGTCAAGCGTTAAGAAGATGTTATACAATAACAGTCGTGATTGGTCTGATTTAGTTAGTGAATAATGATCTTCATGATACGAACATGGAAACAGAGTAGTTTAGCCGCCTCTATGCTGATTACGCGAAATGATACAGAAAAATGGAATGTTTTATGTATCTCTGATCCACTGGACAGCTTTATGCTGTTGTACTTTAAGGTTCTTAGATTAAAGATATTGAACTCTATCCGAGTGGATAAATAAACTGGATGGTTGTCTGCAAAATGCCTAAGTTCATCTAGCAAAGATGTGGGCATTCAAAACAATCACTCTAAGGCTAATAGCTATTCGTTCATCAACTGATGAATGCAGGATTCGAGTTGATGTAGTATCGGGTTCGAAACAACGAGACATTATTGAAAACAGAAGGTCTATGACTAGGAATGAACCGCTTAATGTTCTTCTTATTGAAGATTCTGAAGATGATGCGCTATTGGTTATTCGCACATTAAAATCTGGTGGTCTTCGCCTTCATTGGCAACGAGTGCAGTCTGCGGAGTCTCTTCGGACTTTGCTTAGGGAACACGCTTGGGACGTGATCATTGCGGATTACCATTTGCCAGGCTTTGATGCACCAGCAGCTCTGGAAATGGTTCAACAATCAGAGCTAGACATACCGTTCATTGTGGTCTCAGGAGTCATCGGTGAAGAATCCGCCGTGGAAATGATGAAAGCGGGTGCTCACGATTATTTGATGAAAGATAATCTCGCCCGATTGTCAGAGGCGGTTCAGCGTGAGGTTAGAGAAGCCCATAATCGCAAAGAACGCCGGGATGCTGAAGTCATTATCAATCAGCAACTGGCTGCAATAGAGGCCGTCATCGATGGTATTGCGATTGTGCAAGAAGGGGCCTATCTCTATGTCAATCAAGGCTACCTCACATTATTTGGTTATGCAGATCCGGTCGAGCTAGTGGGTCAACCTTGGACCAATTTATATTCCACTCAGGAGAACCAACGTTTTGAGGGCGAGATATTCCCTCAGATGAAGCAAATAGGTTCATGGTTTGGAGAAGCAACGGCTACTAGAAAAGACGGGTCTACTTTTGCTCAGGAGATTTCGTTAACGCTTACAGACTATGGGAGTATGGTGGCTGTTTGTCGTGACATTACTGAAAGCAAAAAAGCGGAACAATATCTCAAACAGTTGAAAGATTACCGATTGAATCCTAGTCGGTAGCACTCTAATGAGAGTAGTTAGGTGGAAGTATCTGGACTCACTCACAGAGTTCTGAGGGTGTTTTTTGTGCTATAGATCTTCAGAAAAGCATCCGTGGTTTTAGCGACACTACATCTTCATTAAATATAGTAACTAGCTCCTGATACTCTTAGCTCTGGCAAGGATTTCAAGATTATCAGAGGTCATCCAGTATGCTCGCACAATTCAAACTGCGCTTTACCCAATCAACACGCAAAAAGATTGAAGCTAAACTGCGCCAGGCATACGGGAGTCAGAATTTACGTCTGGTCAAACGTATTAGTGCTTTATTGCAGCTTGGTCAAGGTGGTTCAGTGGCACAGGTAGCTGAAACATTGGCACTAGGCGAACAAACGATCAGGGATTATCTGCATGCATTTCTAAAACGAGGTATCGCTAGCTTTAGATACAAAGCGTCTCAAGGACGTCGCAGCAAACTCACTCCACGGCAACGACAACAGCTCAAGTCATGGATTAAAGCAGGTCCGCTCAAAGCTGGATACGAGTGTGGTTGTTGGAGTGCATTAATGGTTCAAGACCTGATTGCGAAACGCTTCAATGTTTCCTATCATCCCCATTATGTGAGTACTCTACTGAGGAACTTAGGCTTTTCATTTCAAAGAGCACGGTTTGTTGCAGCTCATCTCAATGAAGCCAAGCGACAAGAATGGATGACACACAAATGGCCTGAGATTTTGCGTTTATCAGCAGCCAAAGATGCCCTAATTTTATTTGGGGATGAGGCCAGTTTTGCGCAGTGGGGGTCGTTAAGCTACACCTGGAGTCTTCGTGGAGACCAGCCAACATTGCCCACCAGTGGTAAACGGAAGGCTTACAAGGTGTTTGGATTAATTGATTATCATTCTGGTCAGTTCTTCTATCAAGGTCAGACGGGACGCTTCAATTCTGAAGGGTATACTGCTTTTCTAACTCAAGTACTCCAGCAGACTCACAAGCATATTATTCTCATTCAGGACGGGGCTAGATATCACACCAGTAAAGCAACTAAGCAGTTCTTTGACCAGCAATCCGCTCGCCTTACTCCTTTCCAATTACCCACATATTCTCCTGACTTCAACCCAATTGAATTCTTGTGGAAGAAACTCAAAAAACGCAGCACACACCTACGGTTCTTCAAGCAATTTGATGACTTAGTTCAGCAGGTCGATGAGGGGCTACTGTACTTTAGTCAGACTCCCAATGAAATTACTGTCTTAATGGGCAAATATTGCAAAACCTTGGGTACACAAGCTGCCTAGCTAATCACGGATCTTTATCTGTAGATCTATATCTCGATGAAATCATCAGGGGTAGTCTTTCGGGTGATCGATGAGGGGGCTGTCAATATTGCCGTGCTTTAGGTGGTGTTGATGGATGAAGATGAGGTCATTCACGTCAGGATTGGGTGGGTTCAATTCGGTTTATGACGTTATGAAGGGAATGGACGCTAACCCAATTTATTTAGCCCTATCAAAACTTATTGAGTAATCGTTCCTGAACCCTGTAAATTACGGAACAATAATAGGTCATTCGTAGACGATATCTACGATACGGGCACATCTGGACATATTGCTCACAGGAAGGACAGACTATGCAGACTTTTCATTGGCTGGGGTTGGGATTAGGACTTGCGATGGCACCTTGGCAACCCATATTAGCTCAGTCTTCCTCTCCTACAGAACCTACCGTTGATTCAGCTGTATCCTCTACTGTTAAAGGAGATTGCGGTACTGAGCAAACCTGTGATCAGCTTTTGCAAACTCTCCGTACCCAATGGCCGACTGCGAAGCTGAATTGCACCCGCGATCGCATTCTGTCTCTTCATGTATTCAAAAACACTCGGGGTGGGCGACAGGTCAATGTGGCCTGTTGGGACACCGAAGTCAAAAAAGGCGATCGCTATGGTTTATCTCGCGATGTTCTCCCGTATCCAGGCGATGAAGCTCAGTTTTTGCCGCCTCTGCCCCGTCGATCTCGCTATACCGAGCCCTTAAAAACTCGTTTCCCGGATCCCGTACGCACAAGTCAAAATGAATGCGGTTCTCTTGGAGGAGACATTCAATATCGGGCCCGCAAAGACATCGATCGACTGGAGCTGCAATGTGTATTTACGGTTGGCGCAGTATTGATTGATACTGATGGAGACTTCGTTTCCGATGGCGAAGCCTCAAGAGGCACACTCATCGATAAAATAGTCGGCAAATTCGCCATTTCTGAGCTAGAAAAGCCTTTAGTGGCCCCACCTCCAACCACCAGCCCTTCGACAGGAACTCCCGTCGATAGTAATGCACTCCCCCCCCTACAGGGAGAAGACACGGTTTCTGATGTCTTTCCCAGTGCATCTTCCCCCTCCACGACGGATGTGCCTGCACAGACTTCAGCAGCTCCCACTCCCCAAGGCCCAACCTCCGCATATGCAGTCCTCCAGGCCATCGATGTGCAACTTTTTAATCGGCTGAAGAACCAGCTTGTTCCCCTGAATCAGCCCTGGAATCCCTACGGATTAGGAATGGACTTACTGATTTCGGTCAAAGTTAAACCGGGTACCCAAGAAACTCAGCCCGGAACCAATTTAGTGCTTGCTATCAACGCCAAAGGCTATAATACGCCTGCTACGGGACCTGTCCCAGCTTGGAATCAGGTGCAATCACGATCTATTGCCATCAATGCCAATGATCAGTTTAGTTATTCGTTTCCGTTTTTAGCGGAGTATCGGTGCTATTCCGAAGTGCAGTTAACCGCAACTCTTATTCAGCCTGGTCTGACTACGGGACCTAGCTTGACGAAAACCATCAATCTGGGTTGTGCGGAATAGATTCAGAAACAATGGATGTGTCCGTTTTTGACAACTGGAACTATCGCCAAAACTAGGTAACGTTGATATTGCAGATTCTGATAGGCTGAGCTACCTCTGTATATGACAGACTACTTGGGATGCAGATGATATGGAGAATACAGCTTGAACTTCAGTCAGTCATCAAGCTGTATTCCCTATCAAATGAGCTAAAACTCAAGCAGTGTAATTAAAGCCTGAGCCGTTCAAATTCAAATTACTTGAGCCACTGACAACCGCAACCAGTTCATCAATACCAGGTGTTTTAAGGAAAATAGCCTGCCCAGAGGGAATGCCTGTTGGCGATGAACCCAAACTATACTCACTGGCAGATCCATGCAAAAGGATGCGATCCCCTTCGGCAACCTTATATCCTTCGATATGGGCGTAATCTCCCTTTCCTAGGGTGTTATTTCTTCCGTCATCATAAAACGATTGGGATTGGTTACCTAGGATATACAAATCGCCACCCGATCCACCTTTGAGTTTATCTTTCTGAGATTTAGAAGCACTGGAATTGCTACCAATTCCAGTCAAGACATCCCGACCATCTCCTCCATAGAGGGAGTCATTTCCCAAGCCGCCAAACATAGTGTCATTCCCTTTATGACCGACTAATTTATCTTGTCCTGAGCCCCCATATAGGCGATCATTACCATCTTTACCTAGCAACAGATCATTATCACCATCGCCATAAAGAGAATCATTACCTTGAGCGCCATCCAGAGTATCCCGGTTATTTCCACCTCGAAGTCGATCCTTGCCCATCTCTCCAAAAAGCCGGTCCTTTCCTGCTCCTCCTTCGAGGTAATCGTTTCCGCTTCCCCCCCTAATCAGATCGTTTCCTAATTCTCCCTTCAGCCGATCATTGCCCCCGCCTCCACTCAGGAGATCATTCCCAGCTTGGCCGTAGATAGAATCGGAACCACTACCTCCAGATAAAGTATCGGCTCCATTCGCTCCTTTGATCGTGTCATTTCCTCCCAAACCCGCTATCTTGTCGGGTTTGTTCGTCCCCTTGAGCAGATCATTACCTGCAGTAGCAGTGTTTGCAGAAGGTGGGTTGTTTGCCACAGGATTGGTTTGACCATCTGTTTGAGCGACATAGTTGCCTGGATCAGCACCAGCACCAAATACTTGAGTCCAATAACGAGAATAATTGACGCTTCCCGTATCATTATTCAAAGAGTGGTACCCCACTCCCATATGGGTAAAGCTTGAGTTGAGGATATTCGCGCGATGTCCTGAACTGCGCATCCATCCCTGAAAGACAGCTTCAGGCGTAGTCTGCCCTGCAGCAATATTTTCACCCCATGTCGACCAACCTGTGTATCCAGCAGCTTCAATCCGATCTCCTGCACTCGTTCCAGTTTGCGGATCAGTATGGCTGAAAAAATCACCAGCCGCCATGCGGGTGGAGTGTCCATCCGCTGCTTGATCTAATTTCTGACTTAAAGTTAAGGCATTCAACCCGGCTTTAGATCGTTCCTGATTAACCAGACTCAAAATCTTCTGGTCAAATTTGTCTCGATTTAAGATCGCCATGTTGTTATGTTTAGATAGTCAACATTGATAAGCTATTATTAGTATGTGAAGATGTAGTGAATAGAAGACATGCTTAATTTTTAAACACACTATTTTTGCGTCAAACTAAATAATTAATATTATTTTCTTGTATCTTTTTGATTAGTGATTATTTCTAGAATAACTCAGCTAAAATATTCTTTGTATTCATTGCTTAAAGGCTTTTGTAGGCTGGTAGTCGAATTAAGTTGAGATAAAAATATAAGTTTTAAAGTACTATAAAGTATCATGAGTCTACACTTGTTTTTTAACAGGTTTAGATTTAACCATGAATCCATTATGATTGCTCTTCTCTAAAGAGTAATCGACTTTAATTGCTGGGACTTGGTGTCGATTTGGTTCAATGATTGGTCAATCTTTTTTGACATCTTATGAACTATATGAATATCCTTTTGTCGACAGAGTAAAGCACTCATTTTTAATCCTGTGCTCACTAGAATTAAGGCCTGACTAGAGGTGTCAAGCAAAGGTTGGAATTAAAAACCTGGTCCCTTTTTGACGGTTTGTAGTTTGTGAGGGTTTCCAACAGATCCCATATTTGGTCTGGAGAGATATAGGGTGACGAAATACCTTCAAAACCAAATTCGACGAATATCGGGCCAGCTTGCATCATCTGCTAATACCAATTAGCACCTAAGAGTGTAATTCTAATTATTTGCTAAGCCAACTCAGTATTGGGTTTCACGAGTTTGAGAGTTACACCTTCAGGCACAGCTTGGTATAAGACTTTGATCAACGTCATGAAAATGTCCAGTTCTATTCCGGCCTGGGATTTGTGGTTGCAGTATCCCAGACGAGTTCATTTGCATTTCAAAGTTGGACAGTAACATGCTGAGCCATTTCAATTTTGGAAACGAGGCGGGTCATCCTAAATTCAGCGACTAGGATGAAATCACTCCAGACTTATGCTGGAACCCCTTGGAATTGAGGAGAAGGATGCAATGAAGCAATTTAATTGGCAGCGGTCGGGTGCACTATCCGCCGCCTTACTGGTGACGATGAGTGCATGCCAGCCACTCAATATTGCCCAAGCAAAATCACAACCCCAAACTAGAATCAAGGGGTGCAATGCTGAGTCCCTACTGCTGCCAGCCCATAAAGATGTCGAGGCATTGCGCAAGCTCTATGAACAGTATCTGGGACGCACCCCTGTAGAAATTGAGTTAGGGCTATCCCGGGCCGAGTTTGCCCAAAGTCTGGTCCAACTGGCTCGTAGCTTAGAGCGTTTACAGGATCAGGCTTTGAGTTCCGCAGATGCGACTCTTCTCAAACGCTTACAGCAAGACTATGCTACAGAGCTCAGCCAAGTGGATCAACCCCGTAAGCCGGGGGATCGACGGTTTGGATTTTCATCCCGACGTCCTCAACCGACTGGCCGTCCCCCTGCCCTTACAGGGGCACAGCCTGCTCCAGCCCCAGCGAATGAAGTCGCTGCCCAATCCAAACTCAGCCGTGACCAAATCGGACGTGCCAAGTCGATTGCACCGCCCACCAGCATTGCTGCTCCAGCTCCTAAACCTCGATTTCAGGATAAAGATCGCCGTCACTTACCCGGCACGTTCAACACCGAAGACTATAAGCGCATCAACGAGAATCCGTTCTTTTTACCTCAGCGTACGCCCCTGTCCACCTTCTCCATTGATGTAGATACGGCTTCCTACAGCAATGTACGGCGCTTTATTAGCCGAGGCCAACTCCCGCCCAAAGATGCGGTGCGTCTAGAAGAACTGATTAACTACTTTGATTACGACTATGCGGCTCCCAAAGGCGATCAGCCTTTCTCTGTGAGTACTGAGGTGGCGACTGCCCCTTGGAATAGTCAGCATAAGCTCGTGCAGATTGGCCTCAAAGGCAAGGAACTAGAACAAGAACAACCCAGTAATTTGGTGTTTTTGATTGATGTGTCGGGGTCTATGAAACGCCCCAATAAACTAGCCTTAGTTAAAAAATCTCTTTGCTTACTCGTCCATCAACTCAAGCCCCAAGATCGGGTCAGTTTAGTCGTCTATGCCGGACGGGCTGGCATTGTCTTACCGTCCACACCCGGTACGCAAAAAGCCACCATTATGAATGCTATCGATCGCCTAGAGGCAGGTGGCTCCACGGCAGGAGCAGCTGGAATTAAGATGGCCTACGATATGGCCGAGCGCCACTTCCTGAAAAACGGCAATAATCGAGTGATTCTAGCGACAGATGGTGACTTTAATGTCGGCCAATCCAGCGATGCAGAGCTAGAGCGTCTGATTGAGCAAAAGCGAGATCGGGGCGTATTTCTGACGGTCTTAGGCTACGGCACGGGCAACTATAAAGACAACAAAATGGAGTTACTGGCGAACAAAGGCAATGGTAACTATGCCTATATCGATACGCTGCTAGAAGCCCAGAAAGTGCTCGTCAACGATCTGCGAGGAACCCTCTTCACCATTGCCAAGGACGTCAAAATTCAGGTGGAATTCAACCCTGAAAAAGTCCAAGCCTATCGCCTGATTGGTTATGAAAATCGCCTGCTGCGGGATCAGGATTTCAACGATGATCGCAAAGATGCTGGTGAGATAGGCTCCGGTCACACCATTACGGCCCTCTACGAGGTCGTACCTACAGGGGTGACCAGCAATGTCGAATTGCCTGATATCGATCCGCTGAAGTTCCAAAAGCCAACTGCCAGCAGCAGTAGCTCAGATCTAATGAATCTAAAGCTGCGGTACAAGCAACCCACGGGTAGTAAGAGTAAGCTGATCAGTACTGCGATCGCAGATCAGACTCGTTCGATTCAAGCTGCAACCGACAACCTCAAATTTTCAGCCGCCGTGGCCATGTATGGCATGGTCTTGCGGGATTCAGAATATAAAGGAGACTCAACCTTTAACCAGGTGTTGGATCTAGCAGAACAAGCCAAAGGGAAGGATTCCCAAGGCTATCGGACTGCCTTTATGCAACTGGTAGAACGCAGCCAAACCCTGCAACAGGCAAAGGCGAGGACGGAGAAAACCAAAGCCCAGCTGTCTCCCTAAGGCTGTGCCACGACCCGTTTGGCTTGCCGCTGGTGGTTGAACGGGTCGTGAATCTGAGACATAAACAATCAAGGGATCGGCCTGATCGGTACGAACTGTTTTGGCTGGGTGATCAACACTTCGAGAGTCAATTACGCAGAATTACGATAAAAGTAGAAGTAGTCAGCCACTCCATGTGCAGCGTACCGTGAGCTGACTGAGTCATGCTTGATCTATTCCCATCAAAACTAGTGTTGTGTCTGGAAAATATCTATGGATTAGTGGGAGAGGCGTACATTCGAGGGGGCATAATTTCTGAATTTCGACGATATTCAGCCAAATATTGCTCTAAAACAACGAACTGAGCCAAATTAAGGCTGTAATAGATCCAGCGTCCCTCATGACGGGTATGGACTAATTCAGCATCCTTCAAGACTTTTAAATGGAACGAGAGCTTAGACTGATTGATATCTAGAGACTCACATAACTCACCCACACAGAGTTCTCGGTGGCGGAGTAGCTCTAGAACGTGAGTACGGAGAGGGTCAGCGAGGGCATGAAAACCAGCAAAAACTAGGTCGGTAGAGGTAGAACAAACGTGTTGCATCAGCGGAAGTCAGAGGTTAGGTGAATCGTGGATGTCCAAAAGTAGGGGAACCGATTCGTGACGTAAGAAACAATACCTATTGTAAAAGACTCTTCGCCATGTTAGGAAAATTCGTTCATTTGATTAAGCAGCTTATGCACTAAAGAAATGTGTTCAGGGGAAGGGTTTTGGGCTAAAAAATCCTGTAAATCTTGTCGGGCTTCAGACCAACGGCCTACATGATAGTACAAGATACCCCGATCTCGCAGCTCACTATAACACTGCGGATCAACGAGCAGAATTTGCTCGGAAGTGCTGAGGCATTTTTCCAATTGATTGTCATTCAAATAAATCTGTTTAAGGTTGTTCAATAGCCGCACAAGAAACTGCTGTGGACTTACCACGCTAAAGAATTCAGGTCGCAAATCCATCGGATGCCCAAAGACTTGCGTAATGCGATCGCAACAGTCCTGCTCAAACAAAATCTCCCCCTGATAGAAAGGGTCGACAAAGATATTCATGTCGTCTCGATGGGGACGAATGAGAAAGTGTCCCGGAAAGTTAATCCCCACCATGGGGAAGTTAATACGACGGGCAATCTCCATATAGACCAGGGATAGGGTGATGGGAAGGCCTAACCGCCGATCTAAGACATCGTTGAGGAAGCTATTGCGGGGATCGTAGTAATGTTGGCTGTTTCCGGTAAAGCCTAGATCCTCATATAGATAACGATTCAGAGTTTGCAGAACTTTTAACGGGTATGGATCAGCTGGCAGTCGCTCCTCAACTTCCAGCGCCATCGTGTCCAAAGCATTGAGATATTCTGCAACGTCTAAAGCAGGATATTCTTCCTGGGCAATATAAAGTGCAGCCGCAGCCAAATCTGGCTCAGACGATTGGCGGAGCAAATGATAGAGCTGTTGACGAGGGACTGAGAATTTCATCGTATTCACGATGTTACCTCGTAATTATTGTGAATAGGTCAATTCGCGAATTTCTACTGGAATTTCTGGCAGATATAAATTCAAGACAACGCTTTAAATCATCGGTCGTAGCTCAGCTATTCTCCAGGGATGTTGAAGATCATGCCAAAATAAAATACGTGGGATCATTATTCTAAGAACACCCATATTCGAATGAATGCCCTACGGATGAACTCTCTGAGGAGTGTGCCTTAACTGTTTAAGTCCATTTAGGTTCTGTTTTGATTCAGCTCTTGTTTGAAAGATTCAGAAAAATTATTGTGAGTTGGTGGGCCGACTCCAATATTCAAACTCGGCTCATGGTCGCTGCAACCCTTGTGGTGTCCTTACTTATGAGTTCCCTGACGTTTTGGGCTGTGAATAGCATTCAGCAAGATGCTCGCCTGCAAGACAATCGGTTTGGTCGAGACTTAGGGTTACTCTTGTCATCTAACGTGGCTCCTTTGGTGGCGGACCATAACTATGGTGACTTAGCCAAACTATCGCGGGAGTTTTATAGCCGCACCTCTAGCATTCGCTACATGATCTATGCCGACGAGGAAGGCCGCATCTATTACGGTATTCCCTATTCCGAAACTCAGGTTAATAGTTCCTTGACCTTGCAGCGGCTGATGCAGTTGCCTGAAAACTTTATTCCCACGGCTGGATCGGTGATGGTGCGGGAGCACTCCACCCCAGACGGTGAGGTGACAGATGTATTTGTTCCCCTGTTGCAAGAGGAACAATATCTGGGTGTGTTGGCGATTGGCATCAACCCCAACCCCACAGCTGTTACCTCTTCCCACTTAACCCGCGATGTCACGATTGCTGTGTTTATCATCCTGTGGGTCATGGTGATCCTGGGGGCCGTGTTTAACGCTCTAATTATTACCAACCCGATTAAAGAGCTGGTAGTCGGGGTAAAAACGATTGCCTCCGGGAACTTCAAAAAGCGTGTTGACCTACCCTTTGGCGGAGAATTAGGAGAACTGATTCTCAGCTTCAATGATATGGCTGAACGGCTAGAACGCTATCAGGAGCAAAATATTGAGGAGCTGACAGCCCAGAAAGCGAAGCTGGAAACCCTAGTGTCAACCATTGCGGATGGGGCTGTGCTACTGGATACGGACTTAGCCGTGATTCTGGCGAATCCCACTGCTCGACGTTTATTCAATTGGGATAGCGAGGTGGTGAGTAAGAATGTCCTCAATCATTTGCCAGAGCCTGTACAGATTGAGTTAACGCGTCCGCTCTACCAGAGTGCTGCTGGACAAGAAGGCAGCGAGTTTCGGATTACCCTAACTGGGCCGACTCCTCGAACAGTGCGCATCTTGCTGACGACGGTGCTGGATCAGCAGCGGGAGAAGGTCAAAGGGATCGCCATGACGGTGCAGGACATTACTCGGGAAGTGGAGCTTAATGAAGCTAAGAGCCAATTTATTAGCAATATTTCCCATGAACTCAGAACCCCCTTATTCAATATCAAATCTTTTATTGAAACCCTCCATGACTATGGCGATGACCTGAGTGTCGAGGACCGCCAAGAGTTTTTAGATACGGCCAATCGTGAAACGGATCGGCTGACTCGCCTCGTGAATGATGTGTTGGATCTGTCTCGGCTGGAGTCGGGCAAGCAATACCGATTTGAAGCCGTTGATCTACTCCAGCCCGTGGAGCAAACCCTAAGAACCTATCAACTGACGGCTCGCGATCGAGGGATTGAGCTTAGTTATGATATTCAGACGAATCTTGCACCGATCTGGGGAAATTATGATTTGCTCCTGCAAGTCTTGACGAACTTGATTGGCAATGCCCTCAAATTCACCCTCAACGGAGGAAAAGTGATGATTCGGGCTTATCCTCTAGCGGAACAAACCCGTCAAATTCGGGTAGAAATTGCTGATACGGGTATTGGGATTGAGCCGGATGATCAAGCAGCTATCTTTGATCGGTTCTACCGGGTTGAAAATCGAGTCCATACCTTGGAAGGAACGGGTCTAGGACTTTCTATTGTCAGGAATATCCTGGACAAACATCATGCGAGTGTCCATTTGATCAGCGAATCAGGCATCGGTACGACCTTCTGGTTTGACCTCAACGTTTATCGTGACGACTTAGCCAGAAGTGCGGCAGATGAAGCGGACTCTTTGGAACTGCCAGCTCAAGCCTAGGTTTACCACCCTAACCAAGAGTGGAGGGGCTGCAGTTGGGGCGCCTCCGGCGTGGGGGCAGTGGCCATCTGATCCCTGAGCTTCGATTCCGCACAAAAAGAGGTAGTGTTAAATCCACCAAAGCTTTTGACTGTCGTAGTCCGTAGCCGCAAGTTGGGATTGGCAAACCAAAACCGTTCTTGAGAACTCATAGTGTCATATTCGGTGGTTAAGACTAGGCCGTTTTGAGCATCCACCTGATACTGACCCACGACCGGAACACTCTCGGCATAGCCCCGCTCCCGCAGTAACTGACCGGAGTTATCGCTGCCCTCATGGGGGACCAACACAAATACCGTCGACCCCCGATGGGGATCGTCTTCATCCTGATCCCAGGCCATTGCGCCTCGCCACTGCACAAAACATCCCCCAATGGCCAGGTGCGGCTGAGCATCATGTAACTGGCAGATTTCGATGACTTTGGGGTCATCTGGGGCTAAGACCTGAACCTCGATTTCCGTATTTCCTGACTCGGACCGGCGGAGGAGCAAATGGTGAGTAATGCGATGGGATCGCCACCGGCCTTCGCTGAGTTGGAAAAATTCTAAGGCATTCATGTTAGCGCTTGCTAGATCGAGTGGGGGCTTTCGTGCAATCAGTCGGAGCTATTCCTCCTCAGTTTCATCTGGGAGATCGCTTTCATCGTTACCATTACCATTCACTTTGATGGGGGCTTCGGTCACCTCATCTTCAGGGGCTTCGCTACCGCCACCGACGACAATTAAGTCAATTTGTTGGCGATAGTAATCGACGCTCTTGACCTCGACATCCACGCGATCGCCCAAACGATACTGACAGCGATTTTTGCGGCCAACTAAGGTTTGTTGGCGAGATCGGTATTCATACCAATCATCTTTGAGGGAACTAACATGCACTAACCCTTCAACCATTAGGGTTTCAATGCGCACGAAGAAACCATAAGACTGAATTCCGGTGATAATGCCTTGCAGCACTTCGCCCGTATGGGTTTGCATTTGCTTCGTCTTTTGCAACCCGGTCAGATCTTGACAAGCTTGACGTGCTAGGTCGGCTTGCTCATTCAATTGGGGAATCGCATCCGTAATCAGGGCTTCTAAGTGCCGCTGAGTTTCTGGGGGTAAGACATTCCAGCTAATCTGTCCATGACAAGAGCTATGGCGTAAGTCCACTTTTTCCTTGGCACGGGAGGTTCGTCGATCGCGCCCTTCCGTAAAGACGGCATGCAAAATGCGCTGATTGAGCAAATCGCCATATCGATTCAGGGGAGAGGTGAAGTGGCCATAGTTGTTGACGAGAGCTAAGCCAAAATGGGGCCCTGAAACCGCACTGTACTGGACGGGCTTGAGGGTGGTTTGCAGTAGCTCAAACAGGATGGCTGAGCGTTCTGAAGTCTGAAAGGTCTGGCTAAAGGTTTGGAAATCCTGGGGTTGGACGGTGTCTTCCTGCTGCAAGCTCAATGAAAGTTGAATATTGTCAGATAGCTTGAGCAGATCTTGGAGATCCTGAGCATCGGGTGGGGCTTGAATTTGATAGACCCCTGGAATAGCCAATTCTTGTAGATGCGAAAGAACAAGGTGATTGGCGAGGACTAACAGATCGGCCACGATACTGTGGGCCTGGGCGGGTGGCGCTAAGATGACTGCCCCTAGATCTCCTTCGTCCCCAATGACTTGGGGAGGAGCGGTGGATAGCAATAGATCAAAACCACCGCGTTCATAGCGTTGCTTTTTCAGGGCCTCACTGACCGTCTGAAATAGCTTAATGGCATCTGCGAGGGGCTTATCTTTGCTATCTCCATCCAGAATGTCCTGCACTTGCTCATAGGCCAAGTGTTGATCCACATGAATCACGGAGGGCTGAATTTCGAATTCTAAAACTTCCCCATCGTTATTCAGCGTAACCAATGCAGAAAAGGTGAGGTGATCTTTGTCAGCGGTGAGGGCACCAATACGCTCGATGCAGGTCTCTGGGAAAAGGGGCAGTGCCGTATCACCCAGGAACATGGAGGCACTGCGTTGGCTGGCCTGGCGTTCGATGGAGGAGTCTGCATCGAGGTAATAGACTAAGTCGGTGACATGGACGCCTACTCGCCATTTGTTGCCTCTTAATTTTTCGACGGAAAAGGCATGGTCTAGCTGGGTGGGATTGGGGGTGCGATCGCAAATCGTAAACGTTGGCACCTTAAGCAGATTCACCCGCTTTTTCTGATCGGCTTTTCGCAGCTTTTTCGGGAGCGCTTCAGCCTCTTCTAAAACATCTTCAGGAAAAGAACGAGGCAAATCGTACTTACAAAAGACTAGCTCTGTATCAGCCGCTGATTGGGCATCACTGCCTAGGACCTGAGTGACCCGGCCTAGGGGGGAAAGCTGTCCTAGAGGGTAGCGAACAATCTCCACATGCACCAGCTGATCAATGGCCGCTTCTAAGTCGGGGCCATCTGCTTCTTGGTGGAGAGCAAGTTCAAATAAAAGGCGATCATCGAGGGGAACAGCTCGATATTCCCCCGCTTCTGTTTTTTTGACCCTGGCAATGACGGATGGGTTAGAGCGTTCCAGAATGAGTCGGACTTCACCTTCAGGACTGCGGCGGCGGCGTCCTTCCTTGGTGACTTTGACGAGGACACGATCACCATTCCAAGCCGTATTGAGCTGGCTCTCTCGAATATAAATATCTTCTGTATCGTCTTGATCTTGAATGGCGAAACAAAAGCCTTTACTGGAGCAGCGAAGTTTGCCCTCGACAACCCCTTCTTCTGGAAGACGCTTATATTTACCCCGTTCTTTGGTGAGGATACCGACTTTCTCCAGGGCTTCTAAGGTGATTTGCAATTGTCTGATGCCATCAGAAGCCTGGCAATCTAATTTCTTTTCTAAAGCTTTTGGAGCGAGTAACTTATCATCTGCAAAGTTGTTCAGCAGAGTACTAATCGAAAATTCCATGCAACTTTTAGTCCTTCATTGTGGCTAGGGCCCGGCTTCAACTCAGTGCCAATCTTGTTTATCGTTCTAGCCATAACACCAGGAGCATCTGTTCTCCTGGAGGGAATAGCTTGAGAAGATTTAGCATGATCTAAACCGCTTAGGTCACCAATGCTCATGCCCACCAAAAAAATCTCAGCTCATGGCCCTTTAAGCAATGGTCTAGCAAACTTAAGGGGATAGAGAATGCTGTTTAGAAAAGGATTAGGTTTTGTAATGAACCTGGATCCGTTTTTTGCGATGGCAGCATTGACTCTGAGACGTTGACGGAACTGCAGCAAAACAGTTAGAGCATCGAGTGCTTGAGTGTAAAAACCGGAAGCGCCCTATGAACATTGTATGCCTTATTGATCGTTCCTCACAGTGGAACAACTGTCAAACGAAATTTGTCAATGCGTTCCTGATACCAAGCTTCAATTTTTAAAGATTTAGAAAATTCGGATCCTTACCGCTTTCCGGTAACAATAAAAGCCACTCTTTGGCCAATATTCGTGGAATGATCGGCCATCCTTTCTAAGGATCGAATCACTAACATCGACAGGAGCAAAGGTTCCGTCGAACCCGAGTTAGATTGGCTGGCTAGGACCTCGTATAAATTGTCGTAGCAGTCATCAACGGCATCGTCTTCGACTTTGACTTGGAGTCCAACTTCAGCATCGAGTTGGGTTAAGGCCGATAAACTCAGGGCTAACATGCTTTGGCAGAGCTCCGACATATGCTCGATCTCGGGCATGTAAGTGGCGACTGGATAAGGAAATAACTTAACGGCAACTTCGCCAATGTCTTCAGCATAATCCCCAATCCGCTCTAAATCACGAATGAGCTGCATCAGAGTGCCGATCAGCCTTAAGTCACTGGCAACTGGGGACTGCAACGCGATGAGCTGCAGGCACTGCACTTCTATTTGTCTATAAAACTGATCAATTTGCTTGTCTTGCTTAGCGAGGGTATCTACCACCGATAAATCACGCCCAAACAGAGCAGTGTGGGCAAAACGACAAGAT
Source organism: Acaryochloris marina S15 (assembly GCF_018336915.1). Classification (GTDB taxonomy): domain Bacteria; phylum Cyanobacteriota; class Cyanobacteriia; order Thermosynechococcales; family Thermosynechococcaceae; genus Acaryochloris; species Acaryochloris marina_A. The sequence continues at coordinate 1,198,058 of NZ_CP064923.1, forward strand.
TGCTCCACTAATGCCCCCATTCGTAAGACATCACCTTGGATAACTTGTACTTGTCGCTCAAAATGACTGCGAATCGGTTTTGTCACACCAGGCGAAGAGGATTGAATTAACATTTCTTTATTATTTACTGATTCAAAACGTCGATGGTGATCTTGTGATTTAAATTTATTGTTTTAAAGTTACCCAGCTTTTAAAATTCAGCGTCCAATTGAAGATGGCTGATAGGAGATAGATAATTCGGGCTTTTGGCAAGCCACATCTGATTATCCTTTAAAGTATAGGAAATCAGAAGTTGTATAAGTCAACGCTAGGTTAAACAGGGTGAAGACATCTACCCACTCAGCTATCTTCAACGTTGAGGTTGATGGACGATCCAAAAATAGAGTCTAAACAAAATTTGAAAATTTTTTAGTAGTTCAAAATACACTCTGGTCATTAATGCAGGCTATCAGGGCTTGAAAAATTTAGTGAGACGCAATTTTGCGGATCATGCTAACGTTAGGCTCGTCAGTCGAGATGATTGCTGGGAGGCAGTTGATGTACTCGCAGTTCCGGTCTCAATATCCAACGGGGAGTCTCACCTCTGAGTTACTGAAGGCCGAGCCAGACCACTACATTGTTCGTGCCTTGATTCAAGTAGGGGACACAACCTTAGCAACAGGACTGTCATCTGCATCGACGATAGAAGAGGCAGAAGACCATGCCCGAGCCCGGGCTTTAGTGGTTTTGGGTATAGAAGCAGCGACTTTTGAAACCCAGGCTCATTTAATGGGTGAACGGGATCCAGCACGTCTGCAGCCTGCATCTTTATCAGAAGACCTGCAGGCCCTTGCGAATCGGGCCCTTGATGCGGCACCTGAGTGGGATGAGCCCGGCCTGCAAATGCAAGACCTGCAGGCCCCAGATATTGTGGAAGAAGAAGCGCCACCTCGCCGATCGGCAGCTCGGCGACAGAAATCGAAGACGACTACTTCAAAACGCAAAGCTCCTCGATCTCCTGTAGTCGATACCGCCGCCCTAGGCTCACCCCTAGATCTGTCGGATATCATTGCTCAAACCGATGTGGAGCTGAAGCGCCTGGGATGGACGAGCACCCAAGGACGGCGGCATTTGCAGCAAACCTATAACAAGCTTTCCCGCCAACATTTGACGGATCAGGAATTGCTGGAATTCCTAGATTTTTTGCAATCCCAAGCCAATGTTGATGAAGCCCCCTTCTAAACCTGAAATGTTAAGTTTTCACATCAAATTCCCAGATTGCACCCCCAGAGTTAGAAGAGAATCTGAAAGTTGTGTGCAAGAGTAAATTAAGCGTATTAGGGTGTAGAAGTGAATCTTTATTGTTAGATTCTTATGAGAGCGTTTTTTAACGTTCCCGATATAACCCAGAATGTGAGTCGGCAAGAGTTTAGGGCAATGGAAGAAAAACGCATGAGCGAGCAAAACCCTTATGAAATCCTGGAAGTTGCTGAAAACGCATCTTTTGAAGATATCCAAAATGCCCGAGATCGCATCATTGCCAAGAATCAGGAAGACGAAAAATGCCGACAAACCGCAGAAGCGGCCTATGATTCTGTCCTGATGGACCGCTTGCGTAAGCGTCAAGAAGGCAAGATTAAGGTGCCTGAAGGCATTCGCTTTGCCGAACGCTTGGCGGAGAAAAAGACCCCGAAGCTTAGCATGCCCCAACTGAGCCCATCGCCCAACTGGCTGCAGCAATCGATTGATCAGCCCGACATGCAAGAGATCACCATTGTCGGGGCTTGCTATACGGCCCTGGCTGGGTTTGCTCTTTTGTCCCAATCGGTAGATACCCTGGCTTTTCTGTTAGCCCTAGGGGTTGGCTTTAGTCTCTACTGGCTGAACCGTAAAGAACAGAAATTGGGACGGGCACTACTGTTAACCTTGGCTGGGATTGGTGTAGGTGCCCTGATCGGCTCTGC